>JBDHQD010000010.1:0-201814 GCA_039806835.1 Prosthecobacter sp.
CTCTCCGCGCTCACAAAAGCGCGGCTCCGTTGAAGAGGCTGTTCTTCTCCCCGAAATACATCTTCGGGATGCCGCTCTCCGCGCTCACAAAAGCGCGGCTCCGTTGAAGAAAGATGTTGGTCGGCGTATCCACAAACGGGAAGGTGCTCTCCGCGCTCACAAAAGCGCGGCTCCGTTGAAGATAGGTGTCTCCAATGGCTCTCCGTGCTATCGTCCCGGCTCTCCGCGCTCACAAAAGCGCGGCTCCGTTGAAGAGTCGCCCATTTGGTGCCAAACCGTTCCGGGTCTTGAACCTCTCCGCGCTCACAAAAGCGCGGCTCCGTTGAAGAGACGAAGTGGAGTCGGTGCAGCCTTACGGAACGGAGCTCTCCGCGCTCACAAAAGCGCGGCTCCGTTGAAGAAACGCCTCAGAGATGGGTTTCATCTGCCCGAGCTGCCTCTCCGCGCTCACAAAAGCGCGGCTCCGTTGAAGAGATGTCCAGGGTGCCGTAGGCGTCGGCAGCGGCGGTCTCTCCGCGCTCACAAAAGCGCGGCTCCGTTGAAGAATGCAGGCGCAGCGGGGCTTTTATCCGTTCCATGAGCTCTCCGCGCTCACAAAAGCGCGGCTCCGTTGAAGAAAAATGATCCAACTGGGGCAAGTGATTTCCTGCATGCTCTCCGCGCTCACAAAAGCGCGGCTCCGTTGAAGATCTGACTTGAGCGCATTCTGGGAAGTGACGGCAGCTACTCTCCGCGCTCACAAAAGCGCGGCTCCGTTGAAGAGGGGCGGATGGGCATGGTTCATTCGTCGCCATCGTCCTCTCCGCGCTCACAAAAGCGCGGCTCCGTTGAAGAGTGACAAGGTCAGCACGGGCGCGGCATTCAACGCCGGTTCTCTCCGCGCTCACAAAAGCGCGGCTCCGTTGAAGAGCGGACAGGGATTGCCCGCAATGCACTTGCGGGGAGCCTCTCCGCGCTCACAAAAGCGCGGCTCCGTTGAAGATACAGCGCTTCGCAGAGAACCGGATTGAAGATGTCGGGCTCTCCGCGCTCACAAAAGCGCGGCTCCGTTGAAGAGCGTTTGGATGGCGCGCGCCAATACCAGCTCATGATCTCTCCGCGCTCACAAAAGCGCGGCTCCGTTGAAGACGCTCAAAGGCACGCAGGACGCCTTCGGCGCTCATGCTCTCCGCGCTCACAAAAGCGCGGCTCCGTTGAAGACATGCCGAGGTAGGGCCGGTCGGACGCGCTCAAGCCGCTCTCCGCGCTCACAAAAGCGCGGCTCCGTTGAAGAACCGCCAAATTCGTACTGCTGGCCGTTGTGCTCTCCGCCTCTCCGCGCTCACAAAAGCGCGGCTCCGTTGAAGACCGTCCTTGTTCGGCACCAGGTCGATGGACAAGCCCCTCTCCGCGCTCACAAAAGCGCGGCTCCGTTGAAGATTGTGCCGTCGCTGTTGACGATGACGGCGCGCGTCCACCTCTCCGCGCTCACAAAAGCGCGGCTCCGTTGAAGAACGCTGAATCCGGCATCGCTCAAATCGAGCGCGTCCCCTCTCCGCGCTCACAAAAGCGCGGCTCCGTTGAAGATATCTAAGGCACAAACAGGAATTACTCCAGTGCAACTCTCCGCGCTCACAAAAGCGCGGCTCCGTTGAAGAACCGCTGGCATGGCAGCGTGAGGAGGAGCGGCGCGTGCTCTCCGCGCTCACAAAAGCGCGGCTCCGTTGAAGAAAACAGCAGCTCTACTACCATTGCATCAAAGAGCATCGCCTCTCCGCGCTCACAAAAGCGCGGCTCCGTTGAAGAACGCTGCCCCTCAAGCGCGTGATCTTCCCCCATCTGCTCTCCGCGCTCACAAAAGCGCGGCTCCGTTGAAGAAAGGCGAGCGCGGCATCCCTCTCCCATGGAGCGCCGCTCTCCGCGCTCACAAAAGCGCGGCTCCGTTGAAGACAGCAAGTCGCGCAGGAATTCTCAGCGTAGCTGCCCCTCTCCGCGCTCACAAAAGCGCGGCTCCGTTGAAGATTGGTGGGTGTCGTCTCATCCTTCTGGCTCTGGCATTCTCTCCGCGCTCACAAAAGCGCGGCTCCGTTGAAGAAACATGGCACTCAATGCCGGCGGCACCACCGCCAACCTCTCCGCGCTCACAAAAGCGCGGCTCCGTTGAAGAGAATTGTCCGGTGATTCGCTGTGGGCCTGGGGCGCCTCTCCGCGCTCACAAAAGCGCGGCTCCGTTGAAGAGACTACGGCGCGCCCGAGTATCCGCACGGCAGCAACTCTCTCCGCGCTCACAAAAGCGCGGCTCCGTTGAAGAACGGCGGCGGTGAAAAGCGTCGTGAAGTCGGATGCCCTCTCCGCGCTCACAAAAGCGCGGCTCCGTTGAAGAAAAATAGGCTCCTTCGGGAGGGGTGGGGGTGGAGTTCTCTCCGCGCTCACAAAAGCGCGGCTCCGTTGAAGAATCAGGTGGCAGCGACCGCATCGGAGGTCTGCCGCTTCTCTCCGCGCTCACAAAAGCGCGGCTCCGTTGAAGATTTCGCTGCGGCGATGTCGTCGTTGATCTTGAGGGCTCTCTCCGCGCTCACAAAAGCGCGGCTCCGTTGAAGAGAGCGGCACCAATAATTGTATCCGAAGCCACAGCCGCTCTCCGCGCTCACAAAAGCGCGGCTCCGTTGAAGAGTGGTAGAGCCTCCTTGCTTTGAGTTCGAGCAATGACTCTCCGCGCTCACAAAAGCGCGGCTCCGTTGAAGATGCGCTCCCGGCCTCATGGCCTGCAATGAGCGCGTCCCCTCTCCGCGCTCACAAAAGCGCGGCTCCGTTGAAGATCAATTTCAGGCCGCTGCCCCGCGCCCGCCTTCTTCCTCTCCGCGCTCACAAAAGCGCGGCTCCGTTGAAGAAAAGCCCGTTTCCACATCGCGACTCTTCTGCCCGGCCTCTCCGCGCTCACAAAAGCGCGGCTCCGTTGAAGAATCTTTAGTATACACTCTTTCAATCTGTGCCTTCATCTCTCCGCGCTCACAAAAGCGCGGCTCCGTTGAAGACGGTGAGGTAGGTGGGCAGGGCGATGGGTGCGCCGGGTGCTCTCCGCGCTCACAAAAGCGCGGCTCCGTTGAAGACCATCGGCACTGGCGCGGGTTTGCTCCGGTGTGGTGGCTCTCCGCGCTCACAAAAGCGCGGCTCCGTTGAAGACAGCCTTGGTCAGGCGGGCTGCGGGCAGATCGGGGACTCTCCGCGCTCACAAAAGCGCGGCTCCGTTGAAGAAGATCAAAAGCAGGCGTTCATACGCCCACGTTTCGACTCTCCGCGCTCACAAAAGCGCGGCTCCGTTGAAGAAAGACGGAGATAGTCGGCATGGATGCGGTCAACCAGTCTCTCCGCGCTCACAAAAGCGCGGCTCCGTTGAAGAAGCTCCTCAAAACGCAAACGCTCGATCTCCGAACGTCCTCTCCGCGCTCACAAAAGCGCGGCTCCGTTGAAGAGGCGAGATAGCTAGCCATGACATCGGGCATGATGCCGCCCTCTCCGCGCTCACAAAAGCGCGGCTCCGTTGAAGAGCCGCACTCGCGGCTGATCCTCTCCGCCTCCGCGATGCTCTCCGCGCTCACAAAAGCGCGGCTCCGTTGAAGATACCTCTAAGACGTTGGAGGGACTGCAAAGCACTTTGCTCTCCGCGCTCACAAAAGCGCGGCTCCGTTGAAGAGCTCGTCGCGCCCGCCGTCTCGATGAGAGCAAGAGGCTTCTCTCCGCGCTCACAAAAGCGCGGCTCCGTTGAAGAGTCATAATGGCGGCCATCATCGCGCCGCTGCGAGGCCACTCTCCGCGCTCACAAAAGCGCGGCTCCGTTGAAGAAATCCATGCTCGGGAAAACAGTGGCGGGTGACGGTGACTCTCCGCGCTCACAAAAGCGCGGCTCCGTTGAAGATCTACACCGATGTTACCTGTCCAAGCGGCGGGTCCATCTCTCCGCGCTCACAAAAGCGCGGCTCCGTTGAAGACACTCCATTTGCGACGACCCAAGGATGGGCAATCACTCTCCGCGCTCACAAAAGCGCGGCTCCGTTGAAGAAGATGGAGCGGGCAAGCGTGCGGTTCGCTTCCGTGCTCTCTCCGCGCTCACAAAAGCGCGGCTCCGTTGAAGCATCGTGAGTGAGACATATTCACTCATGATTGATTATTCTCTCCGCGCTCACAAAAGCGCGGCTCCGTTGAAGCGGCTGCCTGTGGCGGGCTGGATCGTGCTGCTCCGAACTCTCCGCGCTCACAAAAGCGCGGCTCCGTTGAAGTGGCGCAGCTTCTCTCGCTCCCTCCGGAGCGCGGTGGCGTGCGAAATCAGACTGTTTGCCGGTTCCGGTGGTTGCATCACCGGCGGTTCTCCCTCGAGCCTCCGGCTCGCGACGGGCCGTGCTTCGTCTTCGCCTTTAGCTCCGCCCAAAGCACCCCACACTGTCCTTGCGTGAGTGCTTGAACGCCCTAAACTCGGCCCTCCCAAAAACGCCCCACGCATGAGCAACCACGTCAAACTTTACATTCCCGGCCCCATTGAAGTCAGCCCCGACACCTACGCTGCGATGTCGCAGCCGATGATTGGGCATCGAGGCAAGGGATTCCAAGATCTGTATGCCGAAATCCAACCGATGCTGCAAACACTGTTCGGCACCAAGGGACTGGTGTTTCTGAGCACGTCCTCGGCCTTCGGGATCATGGAAGGCTGCATCCGCAATCTGGTGGCGAAAAAAGTGCTCAACTGCTGCAACGGCGCGTTTGCAGACAAGTGGCACGATGTCTCAAAGCGCTGCGGCAAGCAGGCGGAAGCCTACACGGTGGAGTGGGGCAAACCGGTGATGGCTGCGGAGATCGACAAACGCCTCGCCACAGGTGAGTTCGACGCGGTGACCTTCATTCACAATGAAACGTCCACTGGCGTGCTCAGTCCGATCGCAGAGATCGCCGCGCTGAAGAAGAAGTATCCCGAGGTGATGTTCATCACCGACAGCGTTTCCGGTTTCACCACCGTGCCGGTGAATTTCGACGAACTCGGCCTCGACGTGCTGCTGACAGGATCACAGAAGGCCTTCGCACTGCCGCCAGGGCTGGCGTTGTTCACCGCTTCGGATGCGGCGTTTGCACGCGCGGCGTCGATTGCCGACCGCGGTTATTATTTCGATTTCCTGGAGTTCAAAGCGAACGGCGAGAAGAGCATGACGCCGAGCACTCCGTGCATTTCCCTGATCTACGGACTGCGCCATCAACTCAAGAAGATGTTCGCCGAAGGCTTGGACAATCGCTACGCACGCCATGCAAAGCTCAACGGCATGGTCCACGAATGGGTGCGCCGCAACGGCTTCGAATTTTTCGCGCCGGAAGGTTATCGCTCGAAGGCGCTGACCTGCGTAGCGAACAACAAGAACATCGACGTGGCTGCGATGATCGCGCTGCTGAAGCAGAATCACTCGCTGATCATCGATGGCGGTTATGGAAAGCTGAAGGGCAAGACCTTCCGCATCTCCAACATGGGCGACGAAACCGAGGCCAGCATCGGCGCGGTGATCGCCGCGTTGGACGACAGCCTCGCGAAGCTGTAATGATCGCGCGCGATCTGCAAAAGTCGCAGTTCCGAGTTTATCCGATGCCTGGCAAGTCTGTTGTATCCAGTCATCGGTGAGACGTGTGGCCTGAAACTTTGCGGATTAAATCGTGTGCCGAATGAATCTAGGTGCATTTTCAGGCGTTCTACCTGCTGACATGGGCAAAATCATCCGCACCTTGCTTCCTCTCTCCATCCTGGCCGCCTGCGGCTGGTATGGCTGGTGGCTGCTGGAGCATAAGCCCGAGTTAGCCATGACCGAAATCCCTCCTGTGCTCGTGACAGTCGAGGGCGTGACTCTGCGCAAGACGAGCCACCCCGTACAGGTGACTTCCCAGGGAGCGGTGCAGCCGCGCACTCGCAGCACGCTGCTGCCGGAAGTGGCGGGCATGATCGTCGAAATGAGTCCTTCGTTTCGCCCTGGGGGCTTTTTCAACAAAGGTGAAGTCCTCGCCAAATTGGATCCCGTGGACTACGAAACCGCAGTCACCGTCGCCAAAGCCGCCGTGGCCCAGGCGAAAGTCACTCTGGCAGAAGAAGCGGCAAAGGCTGCGCAAGCTGTGGAAAACTGGAAAGCACTGGGACACACGGGAGCACCGGACGGACTGGTTTCACGCACGCCGCACGTTGCACGCGCGAAGGCCGATCTCGCCGCCGCTGAGGCGCGCGTGGTCAAAGCGGAGCACGATCTGCAACGCACTGAAATCCGCGCGCCCTACGCAGGGCAGGTTTTGGAACAGACTGCTGACGTGGGACAATATGTGACGCCGGGCAGCACCTTGGGACTCATCTTTGCCACGGACTTCGTAGAAATCCGCCTGCCACTCCCTGAACGTGAGAGCAGGCATCTGCGCCTGCCAGAACATTATCGCGACCGCGACACAGCATCATCCACCGCCTCCACTCCCAAGGTGCGCCTGCGTGCCAACAACGGAGGGAAGGTAGCAATCTGGGAGGGTCGCCTCGTGCGTGTCGAGAGCGCACTCGACCAAGAGACGCGGCAGACCACCGCAGTGGCTCAGATCGACAATCCCTTTGTCAGCCGAGCCGATGGCGCCCCGCCTTTAAAAATTGGCCAATTTGTCGAAGCGGAGATCGAAGGGGAAGCGCTCGACAATGTCTTTGTCATTCCACGCGCCGCCGTGCGCGCAGGAGACGAGATTATTCTCATCACCAAGCAAAACACACTCAAGCGCGTGCATGTGGAGCCTATTTTTGGCACCGATAAAAACATCATGGTGGATGCACGCGCAGCCAAAGCACCGAAGGAGGGCGATGTCCTCTGCATCACTCCCATCCCCTTCCCTGCGGACGGCGCGCGTGTGAATCCGGTGATTGATGGCGTGCATGGAGGGGGGCCGGTCGCGGGGCAGAAAAAGAAACCGGAAGCGAAGTCGGCGATGATCACACCTGCGGCCAAGCCGTTGCCATAAGCAGATCGTTTCCCCTGAACCTTGCCGCATCATCCGTTCCACGCAGGGAGCCAAGCTGAGCCATGCCTTGCGCAAAATCGGCGGGGCATGTGAGGGTGGCCATGCGTTGAGTGTGATGTCATGATCAACCTCACCCGCCTCTACTGTGATGTCGCTCAGCCCATGGATCATCTGCGCTATGGCAGCGGCAATGGTTCTCCCTCCTCGGCTGCCGAACGTCGCCCCATCGTCGTCTGGAATATCACCCGCCGCTGCAATTTGAAATGCCTGCACTGCTACCAGGACTCAGATTCGAAATTCTATCCTGGCGAACTCTCTTGGGATCAATGCCGCGCTGTCGTGGATGACCTCGCAGATTATCAGGTGCCCGCACTGTTGATCTCGGGTGGTGAACCCACGATTCATCCCAAATTCTTCGAGCTCTCAGAATACGCCGCAGGCAAAGGGCTGCGCCTCACGCTCTCCACCAATGGCACTCTGATCACTCCAGACTGGGCACGACGCATCCGCGACATCGGCTTTTCCTACGTCGGCATTTCGCTCGACGGCCTTGGCGCGACGCATGATCACTTCCGCGGCAAAACTGGTTCGTTTGAAAAAGCCGTGGCCGCTTTTCGCAATTGCAAGGATGCCGGACAAAAGACAGGCCTGCGCCTCACCCTCTCACGTCACAACATCGCCGAGCTTGACGGCATTCTTGATTTCATTGAGCGCGAAGACATCGACCGCGTTTGTTTTTATCATCTCGTGTACAGTGGGCGCGGTTCTGAACTCACGGGTGTGCCTCACGAGGAAACACGCCATGCGCTGGACAAGATTCTTGACCGCACTGCCTCCTGGGCGGCAAGCGGCAGGCCACGCGAAGTACTGACGGTGGACCAGCCTGTGGACGGTCCGTATCTTTACATGAGGCTGCTGCGCGAAAATCCACAGCGCGCCGCCCGCGCAATGGAGCTGCTCAACTGGAATGGCGGCAGCGCGCATAGCAGCGGCACGGGTGTCAGCAACATCGACACCCAAGGCAATGTGCATCCCGACCAATTCTGGCACGAGCTCACTCTAGGCAATGTGAAAGAGCGAAAATTCAGCGACATCTGGAGCAATCGCGACAACGCAACGCTCAACGCGCTGCGCGACCGCAAACAGCATCTCACCGGCAAGTGTGCCACCTGCCGCTTCCTCAATGTCTGCGGCGGTGGTTTCCGAGTACGCGCCCTGCAGATGACCGGAGATATGTGGGCACCTGATCCATCGTGTTACCTCAACGAACAAGAGCGCGACCCGACACTTCCCGCTTGAGCCATGACTCAACGTGGTAGTTATGAAAATTTCATCAGCCGCGATGAATGGCACTGATTTCACACGGGAAATCTTGCCATTCATCCACGCTCCTGTCAGCATCATGATCAACGATCTGCAGGGAGTTCATGACTCCCCTGCATGAGAAACTCCACCTCAACGATCATGAACTGCACGCACCGTCCCAAGGCCAGCAACCTGAACACCTTCGCTCTGCTGAGCCTCTCTCTTCTGCTATTCACCCAATGCTCCATGCCTCCGCGTGAAGCATGGCAGTACATCCAGACCAACGGCCTCGTAAACTTCTTGGCCACCTCTCCCCATCATCGGGCCTCACCTCCATTTCGCGCCAGCACTCTGCGCACTTCATCCTACAATCGACCTTCGTCGAACTGGTCTTCCCTCTGGGGCTCGGGCATGCCCAATCGCATCCATTACTCCACCTCCTCGACCTCCCCGACGACACACCGCTATTTCGATCGAACGTCACGCAATGAAAGCCCGCGCTCGTACTCACCTCGTCCACGACGCTCCAGAGATCACGAAGCACCCCGTGTGGAAAGCACTGAGACAACACCACCACAGCCAGCCCCCGAGGTGGTCAAAAACGAACCTCCCGCTCCATCGCCGGCCACCAACATCACGCCGAATCCGAGTCCACCTGCGCCCAAGCCTGCTGCAGAACTTCCCTTCGGTACTCCCGTCCCAGGTCGCCCCAACATGGTGAACAGTCCGTATGCCGGTAAAACACAACTCGTCGATGTCTCCGGCATGGGGCCAGGGCAAACGGTAAAATGCCCCTACACTGGCAAGCTCTTCAAAGTGCCCGCAGGTGCGCAGGCAGAAAACAAAGCGACACCGAAAACCGAGGCCAAGCAAGAGACGACACCAGCGCCTCCCTCGAAAAATAATCCCAAAGTGCCCTGAAGGCTGCTGCCAAGGCCATATCCATGAACGGTGTGAGAAGCGGCAATACCGCACATGGCTTTATTTGGCCTTGATTCGAACTTGAATGGTGGAACTCTTGGCCCCCTCAAATCCGCAATCGCAACCATCATGGGTCAACAACTCAACAAAGTCATCAAACGCCGCCGTCGCAAAAAGTATCTTGAGCGCAAGAAGGCGCTCGCCAAAGCCGGTATCTCCCACAAGTCGCGTTCAGCTCGTGCTGAAGCCAAGAGTGCCAAAAAGCCCGCTGTCAAAAAGCCTGCGGCGAAGAAAGCTCCCGCAAAGCCCAAGGCTGAAGCCGCCGCTGCCACGGCAGAAGTCGAGACCACTGCTCAGGAATAGTCTGGAGTCCCCCTTCGAATTCGATCAACACCGTGATGGCTCTTTAGCCACACGGTGTTTTTCTTTTCCTAACGCGAGATCAACGAAACCAGAAACCATTGCTGCTGCCCGCGCCGCCTGAAGACGACGACGGCCCGCCCTGGCGGGAATTAAAGGCATCGCCATAGCCACGCTCAAAGCTGGAGCGATAGCGCGGATCATAGCGCCCCACGTAGGCCGTAGGGTCTGCGGGCCGACCACTTGTCAGATCACGCAGGCCATAGTCATAGCCCTGATTGTAGGCTGGATCGTGTGCAGGTGTCGTTTGAGGCGGCTGTGGCGCACCGTAATAGCCCTGATCCGCACCCCCCATATTCGGCGGGGTTCCCATCTGATCGTAGCCTTGTTGATAGCCGTCGCGATAGGCCGTCTCCGTGTTCGCATTAAATCGGGAGCGGTAGCGCTGATAATTCTGGCTCCGGCGGTACTGCGCATCGGATTGTCCATCCCGCCATCCCTGCTCATAGGCCGCACGATTCATCTGCGCTCCCTGCGCGTTCATTTCCTGTCGGTAGGGACTCGGATACTGACCACCTCCCGGCCCATAGTAGTAAGGGTCCACGCACTGCACGAGAACCAACGTGGACACAAAAGCGGGCAACAGAAGAGGCTTCATAAAAGTCGATGGAGTGAACGTAAATGGCATACGCAGAGCGGCAAGTTCGCAATCTCGGACGCAGACACCCCTCACTCTGTTCAGCTCTTTTCACCCGACATTTCGTGTCTGTGTTGACGCAGGCATCAGCAGACGCATGACTCTCACCTCACCTGTCGTATTCATCACACGTCCTCACCTTCCCCACCATGCGCATACTCCTTTCACTCATTCTCTCTCTCTCCACCGCCATTGCCTCAGAATGGACGATCTCCACCTTTGCAGGCACCGGCGTGCAGGGTGGTTCTGGAGATGGTGGCCCAGCCATCGCCGCTCAGACCAACAATCCCTTCGGCGTCGTGCGTGGGCCAGATGGCGCAATCTGGTTCTGTGAATACAAAGGGCAGCGCATCCGCCGCGTGGCACCGGATGGCACGATCAGCACCATCGCTGGCACTGGGCAGACTGGATACAGCGGCGATGGCGGACCTGCCACACAGGCCACTTTCAATTTGCCCCATGAGTTGCGCTTCGATGCCAAAGGCGACCTCTACATCGTGGACATGCTCAATCACGTCGTGCGCAAGATCGATATGAAAACGCGGACGATCTCCACCTTTGCCGGCACGGGGCAGCCGGGCTACAGCGGCGATGGCGGGCCGGCAAATCGCGCCCAACTGAAAAACCCGCACAGCATCCAGTTCAATCCCGAAGGTGATTTGTTCATCTGTGACATCGGCAATCACGTCATTCGGCGGATTGACATGAAGAACGGCACGATCAGCACGTTCGCCGGCACAGGCAAAGCGGGTGCCACTCCGGACGGCTCCCCCATCACAGGCACGCCTCTCAAAGGTCCGCGCTCACTCGACTTCGATAAGCAAGGCAATCTCTGGTTGGCCACGCGCGAAGGAAATCAGGTTTTCAAATTCGATCTTCAAGCTGGAAAGATTTTTCACATCGCGGGCACCGGGAAAAAGGGTTTCACCGGCAACGGCGGACCGGCCAAAATCGCCACGCTCAGCGGCCCCAAAGGCATCTCGATCGATGCCGATGGCAACGTGTGGCTTGCTGACTGCGAGAGTCATTCCATCCGCATGATCAACATGAAGACGGGCACGATCGAACTCATCGTCGGCACGAATGTGAAAGGAGATGGCCCCGATGGTGACCCACTCCAGTGCAAACTCGCCCGCCCTCACGGCATCTACTGCGATGCCAACGGCACGATCTTCATCGGGGACAGCGAATCACACCGCGTGCGCTTACTGAAAAGAAAATAATCCTACCATCACTGCGCCTTCATGAACCTCCGCATCTTCTATACGCTCCTCTGCCTCTCCCTCACGGCTCACGCCGATCAGATCGTCCTCGTCGCAGGAGGAGCGCAAGACGCCGTGGATATCCCCGCTGTGGAATCTCGCTTGCGGGAACCCTTCGGTACCGCATTCGACTCTGGAGGACACATGTGGATCATCGAAATGGTTTCTGGCAATCGACTGCTCGAAGTCGATGGCGGCGGCACGATACATCATCTTGCCGGGCAACTCTCCCCCGGAGACGGCGGTGATGGCGGCCAAGCCAATCGCGCGAGCTTCAATGGCCCACACAATCTCGTCATCCTGCCGAACGACCACGTGCTCATCGCTGACACCTGGAACGGACGCATTCGCAGAGTGGATCCCAAAGCGCGCATCGTCTCCACCCTCGAAGGTTGGCGCGCGCCTGAGGGAAAGGCAAAGAGCCGCGGCCCCTACTGCATCGCCTTGAGTGCTGACAGCCGAAAACTCTACATCGCCGATCTCTTGCACATCCACGAACTCGACCTCGCTACGCACCGGAGCCGTGTGATCGCAGGCAATGGCAAGAAAGGCCGTCCGACTGATGGCGCACGCGCCATCGAGGCTCCCTTGGTTGATCCGCGCGCCGTGGCAGCAGATGCATCAGGCAATGTGTACATTCTTGAACGTGGTGGCAATGCACTGCGTGTGGTAGGTACCGACGGACGCATCCGCACCGTCGTCAATGCCAGCGGTAACAAAGGCGGCAGCGGCGACGGCGGCCCCGCTTTGGAAGCGACCATGAATGGCCCCAAGCATCTCTGTGTGGATCGAGATGGCAGTGTCATCATCGCTGACGCCGAAGCACACCTCGTGCGCCGCTATGTGCCAGCAACGGGGAAAATCGAGCGCATCGCCGGCACGGGGACGCAGGGGCATGCGGGCGTCGGTGGCGATCCTCTGCGCTGCCAACTCTCGCGCCCTCACGGTGTCACCATCCACCCCAAGACGGGTGTACTCTACATCACAGATAGCTACAACAACCGCGTCCTGAAAATTGTACGCCAGTAGTCGCAGCGCTGCGATCACCACACTGAGCTAAATTTGAAAATACGGCACGAAATCAATTCGTGCCGTAAGTGCGGCGCCAGCCTTCTTGGAAGGCATTGCCGTAGTCTTCAGTGCCTGCGCCCAACACTCGGCCGTCGGCGCCGAAACGTACGACATGCTCCTCCACTCGAGCCCAGGTGCCATAGACAGGCACATGGCGCTTCCATCCCTGCTGAGCCCAACGCCACAGCTCACCGTTGGCAGTCTGCTTCTTCTCATCCGGCTCTCCCCACGCTGCAATCACCTGCGCCTTGGTCATGCCTGGCTTGATCGAGCTATCGCTCGAAGATGCCCCATTCGGAGCAGCCGCACTCCCATCGTTATTCGCAGGAGCAGCGCATTGAGTCAGACTAAAGGAGGCAGCAGCAAGAGTAAGTAGAATGAGCTTGGTTTGCATGGTGGGCGCCTTTTTATCCATCCGATTTCAAACGTCAATCAAGAGCTCACAAGCACGCGTACTATTCTTGTCACGCACGGCGTGCTCGACTCCGCTTCCTCCATTCATTCAAAACGCCGAGTGCCAGTGAAGCTGCAAAAAGGCAGACAAAGATCAGAACGACACTCCCCAATGGCTGCGTCTTGCCGATGAGATGTTCGAGCGGCTGGCGTGGCAACGGCACCGCGTGAATCAGCACCAAATGCGCGATGTAGAGCAGCAGAGACTCGCGTCCAGCAAGCCGTAACCAACCGGTGGCAGCGG
Source organism: Prosthecobacter sp. (assembly GCA_039806835.1). Lineage (GTDB taxonomy): Bacteria > Verrucomicrobiota > Verrucomicrobiia > Verrucomicrobiales > Verrucomicrobiaceae > Prosthecobacter. The sequence continues at coordinate 13,304 of JBDHQD010000010.1, forward strand.
CGATGCGTTGCTCCACACAGGTCACCACCACCGCAGCCATCATGACCCAGCCCAACCGCTCCAGAAAGAACGCTGGCTGCCCTCCAGGCCACGGCGACCAAGGCTGTGCAAACGCCAACAACGCACCGAGCACGAAGACCCACAGTGCTGCGCGATCTACCTGCCCACGCCAGAATGATCGCGTCAGAAATCCAGCCATTCCAAAGCCAACCCAGGGAAACAAGGCGAAGAGAGAGCCCTCATTGCGGTTGAAATACTGATCCAGTGGGAGCAGCCCCGTGTGCCAGTTTTCCGCGCGGCTCTGCAAGCCGACAAAGAACAGCAGCAACACGGTCACCACTCCATATCTCCAGCGACCAAAGCGCTCCGCCAATAACATCAGCAAGCCACTCACCGCGAGGCAGTGCAGCACGTTCACCGTACTGGCCGCGCGCCAAGCCTGTGCGTCTCGGAGCGCCAGCCAAGGCACATACATCAAATAACCCATCAACCACACCAGCAACAGTCGTTTCAGTGCAGGCAACACCGGCCTGGGAGCATCCGCAGTCACATGCGCACGCACAAAACCGGAAATCCAAAAAAATGCCGGAGCGATGAGGCCGTGGTAAAAGCTCAACTCATGAAACCAAGGCGTCTGCTGCAAGGGTGCTGCGAGAAAGGTGTTCGCCGAATGCGTCCAAATCATGCCCAACACCGCAGCTCCACGAAAGAGATCGAGCCATGCAAGGCGTTGAGATGTAGTAGTCACTCACAGAGCATACACCAACTCGCACGTCTTCAAAAGACGCCGTTCAGAGCCAGCGTTTGATTGTCACCACCCGCTCCGTCATGAAACTCACAACCGCCGCACTCACGCTCGCCCTCCCTTTTCTTATTCCCAGCACTCCATTGTCTGCTGCAGAGGCTTTTGAAGTCGCACCGGGGCGCGAAACCGATTTACCCAAAGGCAAGGAAGCCGATGGCATTCTGGGAGATTTTGTCCTGCGCAATGACAAGGTGATCGCGCTCGTCTCCCAGAACTCGCCCGACCGCCGCGCCAACATGAGCACATTTTACGGAGATGACGGCGTGACCCCTGGCGCGCTCTATGATCTGACGCTCAAGGGAGCTGACAATGACCAACTCGTCATCTACAGCCCATGTGGCCATGGACGCGTCAGTTATGTCAAAACCGTTGGCGTGCGTGAAGCGGGCAGTGCCGCCGTTGAATCCGTCACCACCGCCGCAAAAAACAACGGCGTGTTCAAACGCCACGAGTACCGAGTCAGAGACGGCGCGCAGGGAGTCTTCATCACCACCATTCTGCGCAATGAGTCCGATGCCGTCCGCAAGATTTCAACGCGAGACGATCTGACCAAATTTGACAACACCGGCACCGTGGAAGGAGGCATCCGCTGGGCAGACTCAACCAACCCCGCCCACCACTGCGGCTATGCGCTTGTCACGCTGTCAGTCACCGGCATCGACAAGCTGCAAGACAGCATCGAACTCAAACCAGCGCAGGAAGTCGTCATCTCCCGCTTCTTTGCGGTTGGAACCTCCCCGGCACAAGCCATCGGAAAAGCCCTGCATGCGCGCGGCGACAAGGTCGCGCCGCTCACTGGCAAGCTCAGTGAAATGGGTACTCAGGCTAGGCCCATCATCACCGCCACGCTCAACGTGCCCTTTGGCAAGCAACACGTTCCCGGATACACGGACGCAAATGGGCGATTTGATTTCAAACTGCCGCCCGGCGAGGTGCAACTCGTCGTCCAAGACCTTGGCCGCAAAGAATTCACCTGGCCTCGACAAGTACCTGGAGAAAAAGAGCTGTTTCTCGATCCTCCGGCAGCCATCCGTTTTGCCATCACAGATGAAGACGGTGCGCCACTCCCCTGCAAAGCCCACTTCGCCCCACTGGACGAAAACGCGCCCAAACTCGATCTCGGCCCCAAGTGGCGCGCCCACGGGTGTGTGGATCAGTACCACAGTGAGAACGGCCATTTCACCCAGCAACTCCCGCCTGGGAAATATCATGTCGTTGTCGTGCGTGGTCCCGAATACAGCCACCTCGCCAGAGACATCGTGGTGGAAGCTGGAAAAACTGCTGAGTTCAAAGGAATGCTCAAACGACTGGTGGACACTCGCGGCTGGATCAGTGCCGACTTTCACAATCACAGCACACCGAGTGGAGACAATGTCTGCGACACCGACGGACGCCTCATCAACCTCGCTGCTGAGCACATCGAATTCGCCCCGACCACAGAACACAACCGTTTTTATGATTGGGCACCTGAGATCAAAGCTCTAGGACTTGAGGCTCACATCAAGACAGTCAAAGGCATCGAGCTCACAGGGCGTCGCCAGCATGTGAATGCCTTTCCTTTTGAACCAGTCCCTTTCACTCAAAACAGTGGCGCTCCTGATTGGAACGACGATCCGCGCATTACGGTCCTCACCCTGCGCCGCTGGCAGGGTGAACGCGCTGACCGCTGGATTCAGTTCAATCACCCCGACCTCAGCAACATGTTCATTGATCGCGACAGTGACGGCATTGCGGACGGCGGTTTCATCGGCGTTGGCAGCATGATCGATGGCACCGAAACGCAGAATGGTTCAGGTACGAACATCTTAGCCGAAGCCCCCTACACCCTGAGCCGCCCGAAAGGATCCCTCGCAACAAAAGCATCCCTCGTGCGCGAGTTCGCCTGGCGGCAGCTCCTAAATCAAGGGCTGCGCGTCACCGCTGTGACAGCCGCAGATTCTCACTCCGTGTATGGTAACGGGGTCGGCTGCTGGCGCTGTTACCTCCCCAGCAGCACGGATAATCCTGCGGATATTAACTGGGCAGAGCTCTCTCCTCATGCCAAAGCCGGCCACATCGTACTGAGCACCGGTCCCTTTCTGCAAGTCACCACACAGAACGGCAAAATCGCAGGCGACGATGACCGCGCCAACGGCGGTATCGACCTCAAAGTGCGTGTGCAATGCACCGACTGGATGGACATCGACCGCATCCAAGTGCTCGTCAACAGCCGCCCCGACCCCAAGCTCAACTTCACACGCAAAACGCATCCACAGATGTTCAAAGACGGCACGGTCAAGTTTGACCACACCCTTCATGTCCCTCTCCAGCATGACGCACATCTCATCGTCGTTGCCATCAACGAAGGCGGCAATGAAGAGATTTGCTACGGCACCAGCGACTACGCCAAGATACGTCCCTGTGCCTACAACAACCCAATCTTTGTTGATGCCGACGGCCACGGTTTCACCCCCAACGGCGACACTCTGGGTTACGATCTCCCCGTCGGCGGCATGAACGCCGACAAAGCCAAAGCACTGCTCAGCCGCGCTGGGCTGCTGCCAAAGGACGAACGCTCGCAGCCTGCAAAGCCTTAATTCGGCCTCCTTCTCAATAGAATGACAGCGCCCCTCTAGGCTCTCACGGCCAGCACCATTCCCTCGCTGAGCACAGCTCCGCTGGGGGCGAGGCAGCGAATTTTTCTCATCAGACCAACAAAAAATCTGGAGTATTTAAGACATCTGTAATATTTTCGCACCGAAAATAATTTCCAGCACTCCCATGATCACTCGCAAAGCTCCAGTCGCCCCCTCCATTCCCGAACCCGCCGAGGATAACGTTCTGGTTTTTGATGACCCTGTTGAGTTCACTCAAAATTCTCCCAGTGCATCCTTGGAAAATGTGGACCTCAAGATGAAGGCCGCCCAAGAGCAACTTCTCGACCTTCGGCGTCGCCAGGAAGAGATTGAGCGGCAAAAGCAGCAGTTGGAGAACCTGCGCCTGAAACAGGAGCGCTTTGTCACAGGCAAGCGCGAGCTACTGGAAAAAATCAGTCGCGCTAACGGACACGTCGAACGCGAACTCGATGACGCACAAACACGCGCTGATGAGCTCCGCATCACTCACGAAGATTTCAGCCGTCACATCGACATTTTAAAGTCATTGCAGCCGGAGAAATGGCATCGCACTCAGGTGGATCAAGAGCTCGAAAACGCCCTGGGTGCCATCGAGGAAGCGGAGCAAGATTTTGCCAAAGGACTGCGCCGACTGCACATGATCCAACCGCCAGAAAACACCAGCTACACAAGCTCCGTGAGCGCGGAGGGCAATATCCCCTCCATGCTTCCCACTCTGGCCAGTCCCTCAGACGACCTCGTTGCCTGGATGCGCCGTGGCTTCGCCTTCTCACTGCCGCTGATCGGCGCACTCTTCCTGTCCATCCTGCTCATTCGCTTGATGTTCTGATTTGGCCACCCAAAGCACGCAGACGATCATGTCCCTCTTCTCTGGAAATCGCAAAGTTCGCTCTCGCCGTCCGAAGACGGCTCTTGAGGCTGCGCGCCGGGAGATTTCGCCTCGTGCGAAGTCCCGGCAGCTCGAAAAGCATGCCCGGGAATTGCACGGAGAAATCGAACGCCTGGAATGCTACATCGCAGCCATCCCCCATCTCAGTCGGCAGCAGCGATTGAACAATGTCAACATGGTGCCGCCCATGGACCTACCCTCGCCCGCCTCGCGTCGCAATCGCCGTGTCCCGATTGCCAAGCAGCGCGTGCGCCGCAGTCAAAACCTGAGGCTGATCCTTGAGGGGATCATCACTCTTGGTGTCATTGCCGCAGGGATTGGTTGGTTGAATCAAGCATTCCACTTCTGGAACTGATCACACCCACCTCACGCCAGAATCTTACGCGCCACCTCGCCGCTGACATTGGTGAGTCGGAAATTTCGCCCACCATAGTTGTAGGTGAGTTTCGTGTGGTCGATTCCCAGAAGGTGCAGCACGGTGGCGTGCCAGTCATGAATATGCATGGGATCTAGGACGGCTTTGTGTCCCACTTCGTCCGTCGAGCCATACGTGAGCCCCCCTTTCACCCCACCACCGGCCATCCAGATGGAGTAGCCTTTGTGATTGTGATCGCGCCCATCTCCACTCTGCGCATACGGCGTGCGGCCAAACTCTCCTGCCCACACAACGAGCGTGTCTTTGAGCATGCCACGCGCTTTCAGATCGGTGAGCAGCGCCGCGATCGGCTGGTCCGTGGCAGCGCAGTTGGTGGCGAGCTGCTCGCGCAGACGATTGTGGTGATCCCACTGCACATTGGAGGAAATTTCGATGAAACGCACACCCGCTTCCGCCAAACGCCGAGCCAACAGACATTGCCGCGCGAATTGATCCTTCCCGCCGCCGATGCCGTAGAGTTTGAGGATGTGCTCTGGCTCCCCACGCATATCGAGTACCTCGGGCACTTCGCTTTGCATGCGGAAGGCCAGCTCGAAGGACTCGATCATGCCTTCAATCTCTGAATGGTATCCCCCGCGCTCCATGGCGTGTTCATTCAGCCCTCGGATGAGGTCGATCTGGGCGCGTTGCAGCTCGGGTGTTGTTTTTTTGTTCTCGATGTTTTTCATCGGCGGCCCAGGGGCCACATCCTTCTTCAAAAAGGCCGCATAGAGGTCGGGAAGCTGGGAACCGCCAATCTTCGTGCCCTGGCAGATCGCCGGGAGAAATGCGCTGCCGTAGTTCTGCGCACCACCATTGTCCGCCGGTGGATTCAGCGTGATGAAACCGGGCAGGTTCTCGTTTTCCGTGCCCAGGCCGTAAAGTGTCCACGCACCCAGTGATGGACGCACAAACTGAAAGCTGCCCGTGTGCATCTGCACAAAAGCCTGCGCGTGATTCGGCAGGTCGGTGTTCATCGAGTTGATGATGCACAGGTCGTCCGCGTGTTTCGCCAGCTTCGGATACAGCGTGGTCATCCACTGCCCGGACTGGCCGTATTGCCCGAAGGGATGCACCGGCCCGAACAACTTCGCGCCCGTCGAGTCGCGGCCCAGGCTCGCTGTCTTGCCATCGCGTTTGATCAGCTCCGGCTTGTAGTCGAACAAATCCACATGCGACGGCCCGCCGCGCATCGTGAGAAAGATGATCCGCTTTGCCCGCGGTGCGAAATGCGCCTGCTTCGCTGCCAGGCCGCCCTTGGCCTGTGCCAGCGCGGAAAAAGCCAGCCAGCCGATGCCGGAGGACATGGTGGTCAGCATTTCGCGTCGTGAAAAGATCGTGTTCATGGTTTGTTGGTTGCGGGTTTCAGTTTCGGATCATCGAGATCGAGGCGGTAGAGCACCTGGTTGTAGTCGTAGCGCGGTGTGGGGTGCGCGTGGTTGGCGAATTCCTTCGTGTAGGTGCCTTCAAAAAACAGCGTGGGCGAGCCTGCGGGTGTGAACTCGGGATGCAGGCGCGGATTGTAGAAGGTGTAGTTCTCGTGCGTGAGCACTTTCACCGCCGTACCCCACGGGCCGGTCGGCGCATCCGCCTCCGCATACCACAGCTCGCCAAAGGCGGAAGGCTTGCCGAATTTCTCCATGAAGACCGTCACCCAGCGTTTACGGAACTCATTCCAGGCCATCGAGCCGCTGTGCGGCACGACCTTGGTGCCATCTGCGGCCAGCAATGCCTCCTGCGGCTTCAGCACCTCCCATGTCGATGAATCCTGCCACGCTTCAAACGTCGCCGGGCAGCGCAGCGTCGGCAGCGGATTGCCAAAGAGCACCCATTCCTTTCCCTTCGCGTCCTTCCACAGCGCAGGATGTCCTTCCGGCATCGGCGGTTGCTTCGGCGCGGTATCCGACTTCGTCCAAAGCACGCGCAACAGGTCAAAGCGACTCGTCTCATCATTCCACACGCACAGACCGGACTCATAAGCCTCCAGCATGTTCCTGATCTTCACATAGCTGCCGACGAGCCTCTGCGCGCCGGTCTTATCCGGCAGGCTCACATAAGCCGACACCCAGGTGGGGCCGCTGCCGGGCATCTTCGCCACACCGCGCTGTCGTCCTTTGTCATCAGTGAAATAATCGAACTTCAAGCGCAGCGGCGGCTCCTGCGAGGCCAGCGGCTGCACCGCCGTCGTGGCACTGCTCATGTCGAAGATGCCGAGCGGATAGTTCGGCATCGTCGTGTCGCCCCAGGCCCAGAACAAGCGCCCGCGATGCACCGCGTTCTGCACGCTGTCGCAGCCGAAGACGCCTGAGTCCTTCCAATCAAGCTCGCAGCCGAGTTTCTGACTCTCCGCAAACAAACCGGCTCCTGTCAGCCGCCCGATGCGTTTGGCGATGTTCACGCGATTGACCTCCACCCGCAGCGTTTTGCCCGGTTCAGGCGTCAGCCGCACGCCGCGCATGCCAAAGCCGTCTTTGCGCACTTCATAGCCGTGCCCGATCACCGTGAACCAGGTCTCACGCCCCATCAGTTCCGGCGCATCCAAGGCGATGAGGCCCGCATTGTCCGTGATGAACCGCATCTGATGCGTCGTGCGCAGCTCGATCATCGGCACAGGCCAGCCGCTGCCTTTTTCCACGACTTCAATGCGGCATGGCATGCTCGGCTGTGCGAACACCCAAAGTGCCGAGTTCAAGAACAGGAGTAAAATGGAGGACAAGCGCTTCATCGTCTCATCAATCAGCAAAACGGAACTCGGCACTGCACAACAGGGACTGGCAAAAGGCGGCTAGGCGCTGAGCCTCATCGCCAGGAGCCGACTGGAGGAACTGGCTTGCCAGCTTTTTTTCCTCAGCATCCGGCGCGCGATTGAAGCAGATCATAAAGGCACGTTGCACTCGGTCAGGTGCTGACTGCACACGCTTTGCCAGTGCGGCACTCTGCTCTTGAACAAAGGGGCCGTTGAGCAAGTAGAGTGCCTGGAGCGGCACATTGGTCACATCGCGATCTCCGGTGACGAGGTTGGGATTCGCCACGTCAAACTGCTCCAGCACGTCTGGCATGTGATCGCGAATCACAGGGAGGTAAACGGAGCGGCGATGTGAACCATCGAGATCCGGGGGTAACTTGGTGTTGAACCCGATGAGCGATACGGACTGACTATCCAACTCGGCAACCAGAGAGCCCGGACGCCTGGTGGTGTCGAGCAATCCAGACACTGCGAGCATGGAATCACGAATCACTTCGGCATCGAGACGGCGCTTATTTGCATGGGATAGCCACCGATTATCAGGGTCGGAGGTCGCACTCTTTGCATTTTGCCCGCGACTGCTCTGCCGGTATGTCTCCGACATCACGATCTCTTTGATCAGCTTCTTCACGGACCATCCTCCATCCATGAAGCGCAGTGCCAGGTAATCGAGCAGCTCTGGATGGCTCGGGCGCTCTCCGCTAAAACCAAAAGTGTCCATCGTGCGCACGATTCCTGCCCCCATCAAATGCCGCCAAACACGATTCGCCATCACGCGTGCAGTGAGTGGATTGTCACGGCTGGTCAGCCAGTGGGCCAATTCCAGCCGCCCACTCTGCTTCTTCGGCATGGCACATTTCACGTCGATCACACGCGGAAAGCCACGTGCCACACTTTTCACGGGATGAGCGATCTCACCGCGCTCGTAGAGCTGTGAATCCTGCACGCGTTCCGCATCCTTCACCCCCATGCACAGCGGCAGAGCGCGGCCTTTTTCGTCCACGCGCTCGAGTTCCCCCTTGATGCCGCCGCGTCGCCAATAATTGCCGATGGCTTGGGACAACATTTTGAAAAATTCACTGCTGATGTCGCGGCCTTCACGCTTTGCCTTCATCGCATACTCTTGCTGCTCCTTCTCATTCTGGTCGATCTTGGCCAGCTCAGCCTTCAACTGCTTCACGCGAGCCTCCGGCACTGATTTGTTCGGAATCACCTGCCCCGGCAGCTTCGGCAAGCGGATGAGATAGCCGTGATTGTTGTTCTCGGAGTCCACCCAATTCCCATAAAAAGTCTGTGTGCTCTTGAAGATGCCTGCGAGGCCATAGTAGTCCTCCATGCTGAATGGATCTGTCTTGTGGTCATGGCAGCGCGCACAGGCGACAGAGCTGGCGAGCACGGCACGTGTCACGGTGTCGAGCTGCTCGTCTGCCACATCTGCGGCAAACTGGGCCTTATTCTGTTCATTGAGTCCCTTGGGGCCAAAGGCCAGGAATCCAGTGGCAATCAACAGCCGCGCACGCTCCGCATCACTCTGGGCAGGCAGCAAATCACCCGCAATTTGTTCTGTGATGAAGCGATCAAATGGCACATCCTCAGTCACGGCATCAATGACATAATCGCGATAGCGCCAGGCATGTGGGAAAGTCAGGTTGGACTCACGGCCATTCGATTCCGCATAGCGTGCCACATCCAGCCAGTGCCGTCCCCAGCGCACTCCGAATTCCTTCGAAGCCAGCAGGGCATCCACCACAGACTCCCAGCGTTCCATCGTAAATTCACGCGCCTGTTCCGGTGTCGGCGGCAGTCCAATGAGATCGAAATACAGTCGGCGCAGGAGAGTCACCCGCTCCGCAGTGGGCGAAGGCTCTAAGCCAGCACTGGCTAATTTTTCACGGATGAATCCGTCGATGCCACCGGCTGCCTGTTTCGGCATCACCGGTTTCTGATAGGCCCAGAATTTTCTACCAGCCGCAATGTCCACAGGTGGACGCTCCGCCTTAGACACGGCTGCAGTACGGGGGTCCACTGCGCCTTGTTTAATCCAGCGCTCAAAATCCGCGATCACTGCCTCCGGCAACTTCGGCTTGCGCGGTGGCATTTCGAGATCGGGATCGCTGTGCTTCATCGCCGTGAGCAGCAGGCTCTTTGCCACATCACCAGGCACCACCGCTGGACCTGTTTCCCCTCCGCGCAGCGTCGCCTGCTTTGTGTCCAGCATGAGCCCCCCTTTGGATTTGCCGGACTCCTCCGAGTGGCACTCGTAACAATGTTTTGCCAACACAGGGCGAATCTTTGCTTCAAAGAACGCCGTGTCGTCTGCCAGCGCACGCGTGGTGAAAAGGAGAAAGAGCGCGAGTTTCATCGGTTGATGTCAGAAGTTGTGCGGATGGGTTGAGCCTTTGTGTCTGAGCGGTATTCCAGCCATTTCGCAGTGCTAGACTTCGGCCAGTTGGCACTGAGGCAACGCGTTTCGCCATTCACCTGCCAGAGCATCCAGGCAGGCGCGCCGTCGTGCAGCGCGGCAAAAGTCAGCTCCTCCGCCGACTTCCACGCAGGCATCGTGCGGCACTGCCAGTGCTGATGCGGTGGTGAAATGAGCTGCATTTTGCCGCTGTCGATCTCCACCACGGCCACGGCGTCCGTCTCACTTTCCACCACAGCCACTCGACGACCATCCGGGGACGCAGTGAACCAACTGAGATTCACGGGCAGATCTCCTGGTGCCGTCGGCACTGGCGTCACCGCGCTGCCATCGGCAGCGATGAGATACAAACGCGGCGCCAGCTCCGGCCCCGTACCCTTCGCTGGCAGCGACACCGGCTGACTGGCAAAAAGCACGCGCCCATCCGCCAGCACCTGCAACATCGGATGACTCAGCGTGACGGCGGTAGCCAGTGCAGTGGGCGCAGCGCGCTCAGAGATCAAACCACCGCGCTCATCCAGCACGGTGATGCGATGGATGCTCTGCAGTTTCTCCCCTTCCCCACCGAGGGGAGCCATGAAGACAAGCGCACGCCCATCTGGCGTCCAGTCAAACGCCCCACTCACTTGCCGTGCAATCGTGTGATCCGCACCACCTTCGAGCGACATGACCTCCAACGACGCACTCTCCCCATCTTCTGCAAGACGCACATAAGCCAGCGCACCAGACAGCGGCGACACGCGTGGCAAGAGAACAGTGTCCAGCAGGCAACGCACCAATGAACGCGTTTCCACCACGCGGCCATCGGCGATCTTGAACAGGCACAGCTCATCAAGCTCGTAACCCTCACTGTTCCCTGTGAAACATTCCAGCAGCGACTCTCCCTGTGGAAGGGCACTCAGCAGCTTCCCCATGCGCTCCGGCTCCTGCTCATGCTTCAGTCTTAGCGCATGCAGCAACCGCACTGATCGTTTGCCATGCAGTCCTTTGGTTATTTCCTCCAGTGCTCCTTCCCCTGCCGGAGCCCGTTTTATAGCAACTTCCAGGAGTGGGATGATGGTGGGGAGCAGTTCCTCGATCGCATGCAGCTCCTTCGCAGAAACCTGTGACTTCAATTCTCCCCAGCTCGCGACTTTGCGAGTGCGCTGCACCACAAAACCGCTGCCATCGCGCAACCAGCTCACACTTTGACAGCGCAGCCCCTTCTGTTCCGTCGGCAAAATCTCACTTCGCTTCCCATCCACCGTCGCAAGGAAACTCCCCTCTCCCGTAGAAACAACGGCCATCTCTCCCGAGGGCGACCACCACACGCGCTCCTCCAGGCAGCCTGAAAACAGACACACTGCCAGCACAGCAGCACCATTGAAGATAAAACGCTTCATGGCATCGACGGCAGTTTCAGACGCTCCGTATCCACTCGCACCACCTGCATCCCCTCCCCCGCAGGATCAAAGGTCATGCGATAACGCGCCCATGGGGACTCCTTGTTAAAAGTTGATGCAGGTTGCACCAGCCCACTCTCAGCAACGGAACTGCTCCCGGTCCGCCCGGCAAAAAAACCAAGGCTGCCAGCCAGCAATGCGACTGCCGCTGCGCGCGCCAACCACAAAGGAAAATGGTATCTGCGAGGCTTGCGTTCGATCTTCTTTTCCGCAGGCATCACCGGCACACGCGCCAGTTCGGGATGTCGCAGCACCGCCTCGCGAGTGAGTTCGAGCGATGCTAGAATGCGCTCCGCTTCCTCCCGCGCCTGCGCATCACGCGCGAGGTGCAGTTCCAGCAGCTCCGCAGTTTCTGGCGTCAGTTCACCCAGTTCTCGATCAATGATCAGCGCGTGAAGCGTCTCCGGTTTCATAGCGAATTTGATTTTAATGCTTTTCAGTCTCAAAACGATGCCGCACCTCCGCGACCGCGTGATGCAGGCGGGAGCGCACGGTACCGATGGGGATGCCCAGAGCCTCCGCGATCTCCGCATACGAAAGCCCCTGCGCGAAACGCAGATCGAGAATCTCCCGCTGCACCGGCTCCAGCGCGGCGATGGTCTCACGCGCCGCCTCGACGCGGTCATCCTCCGTCGGCGCGGCCGTTTCAGCGGTCATGGGATCAAATGGCAGCACCTTGTCGTCCTCCTCGCGCTGCTTCCACGCAGCATGGCTGAGATGCCGCGCGATGCCAAAGAGATAGCCCCGCGCGCACTGCGGTGCCTTCCCCTCGCGCAAACTCCGCGCCATCTGCAAAAACGTCTCCTGCACCAGATCGCGCGCCTTTTCACCGACACCATGCCGCCGCGTGAAAAAACGCGTCAATTCCTCCACGCACTCCGTGAAGAGACGCTCCAGCAAAGATGGCACAGGGTTGGTATCCACGGTGGTCATGATCGCAGGCCGACACTGGGCCTGTCACCGCTTAAAGTGAGGAAACCCTGCAAAAAAGTTCGCAGAAACTTCAGAAATCCTGTTTCCAGCCTCGATCAGGCCGGGAGATGGCGTTTCACCACCTGCATGCTCGCAGCGAACTTGCCCATGACGAAATCTCGCGCCTTCTCCGCCTTCGCCTTCGCGCCAGCGGGATCTTTCGCCAGCGCGAGCACCGTGTCGGCAACGCGCTCCAGCTCGTCCTCCTTGTCGAGATCAAACAGCCACTCGTTCAGGCCGATGTCGCGCCACATGAAGCCTTTGCTCGTCTGCTCCGCCCAGCGGCAGACGATGGCGGGGATGCCGTTGCCGATGCACATGATCGGGCTGTGCATCTCATGGCCGAAAAGCCCCGCGCTGCGCCGGTAGGTGCTCACCGCCTCGTCCGTGAGCCAGTAGTTCTCACGCCAAACGACGCGCGCCTTCACATCGTCCGGCAGCTTGTCGTAGATCATCTCCTTGTTCACCGCCATCTGCGTTTTGTCCTCGGGACAGAGCAGAATTTTGAGGTCTGTTTGCTGGAGCACCTTCATGATCGCGTCACGCAGCGGTTTGCAGTCGTGCTCCTTCATCGCCTCGTTGCGCGCGTGCTTCACCTCATCGCGCTTGGCCTTCTTTTCAGGAATCGTCCAGTACGGCGTGTAGCGCAGCCGCGGGATGCAGCAGAGGAACTTGCCTGCTTCGAGTCCGTTCGCTTTCAGGAAGGCCTCCGCCTTCGCATCGTCCTTCAAATCGACCGCAAAGGCGCCGTCGGGACCGAATTCCATCAGCGGGCAGGTGCAGCCTTTACTCTTTGCCAGCTCCAGCGACACGGAGTCGCGGAAATACGCAAACTTCGCGCCGCTCAGAACAGAGATCGTCGCTGCGATTGATTGCTCCGAGGAAGGCTTCGTCGCCGTGGAGCCCTGCACGGAGAACGTGATGCCATACACGCCGTAGGGCTTCCCCGTCGCCTCGCTCCACTTCTGCACATCCTTCTGCGCCACCAGCGACGGCCCGGAGCCGTGCAGCAGGAAGTCGCATTCATCGAAGGACTTCTTCACGTCCTCGCCGCGAAGGATCTTCACCTTAGGGAAACGCGCGTTCAGCATTTCCTCGACCCCGTTGTCCACCTTGCTCGGCCACAGCCGCACCTCGACCTCTGGCAGATGCTTCTCCAGCAGTGCCAGCACACCCGGCGTGTGCGCGATGTCGCCGATATTCACCGTCTGCCACGACGAACGCAGAATGAGGCGTTTCGGCTTTTCCGCCGCGATGGCGGAGATGAAAGGCAGCGCAATGGCAGAGTGGATGAAGTGACGGCGGTTCATGGGCGAAGCAGAGAGGTAGGAAATCGCATCGCACAAGTCCAGAACCATCCTCATTCGGACAGAGAATTGCTTCCCAGCCTCCCATCTCTGCGCCCTTCGCGCCTCTGCGGTTCAATCCTCTGATGTAGCAACGGTTCATTGAAATCAGCGCTGCAGGAGCACGGCTCTCCGAAGTCGCAGCACATCGATCTCAATGTGAAAAGAGAGGCCAGGAATGAGCCGTCGTTGGAAACGGATGACTCACCACAGAGGTCACGGAGAGCACAGAGAGCAGATTCTCTATTTTCCGATCTCTGCGATCTTCGTGTCTTTGCGGTTCAATCCTCTGCTGTGACAATGACTCACTGAAGTCAGTGCCTGCAGGAGCGCGGCTCTCCGAAGCCGCAGCATGCCGCTTGGACTCAGTGCGCCGCCTGCCGCCAGACTCCCCCCATCGGGGATCACCATGATTGTGCCTCGTCATGGCGGATTCGTTGGCTCATCGCGAGAAGAACCTGCTGCGGGCTCGGAGGCCCGCGTTCCTTTCCTTGCTGCTCTGCCGCGTTACTCTTTGATGTTTGACCGCATGACCTGAGATCAACCTCTACCGCAAGCAGGTTGTTTTTTCAATGTGTCATCAGCGTGTGAGGCGGCGGGAGCGGGCCACGCCAAATCCAAACGCCATCGGCCTGCGCATGACAAGTTGCCTTCACGGGTGAGCGGGCTAGTCTGCCCTCCCCCGCTGCCTACATAGGTGGCGAAATCCCCGATCACCCCATGTCCGAACTGGAAAATCCCTTCCAAGAAACGCTGCTTTCCCGTCATCACGCGGAGCCTTGTACCGTCGTCATCTTTGGTGCCACTGGAGACCTGACCAATCGAAAACTTATCCCTGCCCTCTACAACATCGCCGCCTGTGGCGATCTGCCTCCGCAGTTCAAAGTGGTGGGCTTCGCACGTCGTGACAAGAGCGACGAAGTCTTCCGTGCTGAACTGGAGGCTGGCAATCGCAAGAACAGCCGCCAAGGCCACAACGATGAGCTGTGGGCCAGCTTTTCCCAGTGCATCCACTACCACCGCAGCGAGTTCGAAGATCCGGCGGGATATGTCCAACTGAAGCTCTTGCTCGATCAGTTCGACCAACAACGCGGAGCACCCGCCAATCGCCTTTTCTATCTGGCTTCAGCTCCTGCGGCTTTCAAATCCATCCTGGAGATGCTGCGCGCCGCCGGACTCAATGAAGGCGCGGGCGGCAAATGGGCACGCGTCGTCTGCGAAAAGCCCTTCGGCAAAGACCTCGCCTCAGCGCGTGCGCTCAATGAAGTGGTCAACGCCACCTTCCACGAAAGCGATACCTATCGTATCGACCACTATCTGGGCAAGGAAACCGCGCAGAACATCATGGTGCTGCGTTTTGCCAATGCGCTCTTTGAGCCAAACTGGAACAGCCGCTATATCGACCATGTGCAAATCACCTGCGCAGAAAATCTCGGCATGGAAGGTGGCCGCGGTGGCTACTACGACACTGCCGGTGCGCTGCGCGACATGGTGCAGAATCATCTCTTTCAACTCCTGAGCCTCGTCGCGATGGAGCCGCCCACCGATCTCAGCGCAGACAGCGTGCGTGATGAGAAGGTGAAGGTCATCCGCGCGCTGCGTCCGCTCGTCGGTCCGGAAGAAGTCGGTCGGAACATCGTGCGTGCACAATACACGGCAGGCAGTGTGGATGGAGCTGCGCGCGTCGGCTACCGCCAGGAGGATCGGGTGAATCCGCAGTCTCAAACGGAGCCCTACGTGGCGCTGCGCCTCTTTATTGACACCTGGCGTTGGCAGGGCGTGCCGTTTTACATCCGCGTGGGCAAACAGTTGCCGAAGAAAGCCACAGAGATCAGCATCCATTTCAAGAAGCCGCCGCAAGTACCCTTTGCGACGGCGCGGCTGCTCAAGAACAGCGAAAACACCCTCGTCATTCGCATTCAACCGGATGAGGGCATCGCCCTGCGCATCCTGTGCAAGCAACCGGGGCAGGCGCTGAATGTGCAGCAGGTCAAAATGGATTTCCGCTACTCCTCCAGTTTTGGCAAAGCCAGCCCCGAGGCCTACGAGCGCCTGTTGCTCGACGCCATGGCCGGCGATGCCACACTCTTCGCTCGTCGTGACGAAGTGGAGAACGCCTGGAAGTTCATCGACGAAATCGAAAAAGCCTGGCACCAGTCCGCCAATCCGCCGCCGATGTGTGAATACCCTGCGGGGAGCTGGGGGCCCAAGGAAGCCGACGATCTGCTGCGTGCGGACGGTCGGGAATGGAGGATGCTCTGACCCACGGCGGTCATCTTGCAAGAACGCTTCGGCCCGCGGTGTGGAAACACTGCGGGTGGGGCGATCGCAAATGCACCTGCCCTTGCCAGAATGAATGCGCCACCTAGAAGCAGGCTGATACGGCCTAGGGGGAAAACACCCCCCTCAAGCATCTTCGAAACGGCGCCAGTAGAGGATGGCAATGGGGAACATGCCGAGACATTCCTGCCCAGCTTCTGCCACACCGATCATGGAGCGAGTGGTGAGCGCGCCAAGGATGAAAGAAACCGCCACAAGCGTGGCTGAACCGAGGGTAAAAATAGCGACCGGCGCGATGGTGCGGCGCTCTGGGCGCGTCTCCTGCGCGAGGAGGTCGATGAAGTGCGAGGCACAGAGAACGAGTACAATGATGGAGAGCCATCCGTTGTCTCCAAGCGTGCCTGCACCGAGCCAGTCATAGGCACCGTGAGCGACGACCACCGCGATGAAGGTGAAGATGAAGCGCTCTGCGTGAGCGAAGCGAGTGGCGAGCATGCGATAGAGGCTGTGGGCACAGATGCCAGAGAGTGCGATGTGCAGGAAGTTTGCCGAGAGCAGACGCGCCCAGGCGATGGAGCCGCCGTAGTCCTGAAAGTAGCCGATGTTTTCTTCCAGTGAAAATCCGAGACCGACAAACGCACCTGTGAGTAGAGCGAGGCCGGGTGTGCGCCGCCACAGCAGCCAAGGTAGGAAAAGAGCAAAGGCTAACAGCTTGCAGCCTTCCTCACGCAATCCGACGCCAGAGATAAAATAGAGGAGGTCCGACGGGAATGGAGCCTCGGCACTCATGCCCTGCGTGTATTCCTGATAGGCGAGAATGGAGAGTGTGGGCCAGACACTGCACACGCCAGCGGCCAGTGGCAGCACTGGGCGCGCCCAGCGCCAGCGGTCGTGTCCGCTGTGCTGAACCAAAATGAGGTACCAAATGCTGGCAGCGAAAAAGGCGAGCACGAGTGCGCCGTAGGGCATCTCCATCAGTCGATGTCGGAGGAGGCCGCGCCATTGCGTCCAGATGTCTCCGAGCAGAGCACCTGCGTGGTGCTGGAGGAGAGGCTGGCATGCGTCGATCCAACCTGGATTTGCCGCGATGGCACGGAGTTGATCGATATCGCGTAGTGATACGGCAAGGCGCAGAGCCTCCTCACGCGCCGCAGTCGCTTCAGGATAATGAACTCCCTCTGTGAAGAAGGAGATCATGGCGTCACTGAGTGCACCACGGCGCTTTTGCGCACTGCCGAGAAGTTCGTTGGCTAACATGGGCGGCGGAGATACACGCGCAGCTTGCTCAAGTCGTCGCAGCGCATGATCATCTCCACCCAAGGCCGCAGCGAGATAATCGCTGAACCGCTCTGCGGGCACTTGAGCTGTGGCGTGGACTTTAATTAGTTCGGCCACATCGTCATCAGCGAGCATGCCTGACGATGAAAATTGCGTGAATTCTGCTGCTGCTTCATCTTCGTGGATGAGCGCTAATTGGCGTCGCAACCAGAGAGCGAGGCGACGAGGTTCAGGCTTGGTTGCGTGAAACAGTTCCAAATAGTCGCGTCGCAGGAGATTTTGAGCGGATGAAACGGAAGAATAAACTCTCAGTATGGGTGTGGACTTTTGAGATGAGAGAATGATGACGCAGGAGATGATCACTCCAACGGCCAGGATGGACATGCACGCGCGAAGGAGAAAGCGATGATCGCGTGTGAGGTAATGCGCACGCGAGCGCCAGCCTGGGTAGAGGGGCTGCTTGTCACTCATGCAGGGGTCACTCGGTGGAATGCTTCCACCAGTCGGCGGGGCGCTCCCAGGCAGGGCGTACCTCGGATGCCGCCGGGTGTGTGGGTTGAGTTCCTTCGAGCTTCGTGGTTTCGTCCCCCAACTCCATGAGCAGGCGTACATGAGGCGCGGGTCGAGTGCTGCGCCGCCAGAGTATCCACGCCCAGAGGGCAAAACTGCCAAGCAAGACGAACAAGGTTCCCAAAGTGAAGAGGACAAACCAATCGGAGGCCTCCACCCACTCACGCGGTATTTCTGCCGTGGCGGCAGTGCGTCCATGAAATGCCAAGTGCGCGCTCATGTTCAAGAGCGATCGTTAAATGTCGTGAAAGACGAGGCGCATCGGGATCATCTTTGAGAACTGGAACCCGTGCTGTTGGAAGAAAGTTTGCGAGTCCGCACTGATGCGATCTGTGAGCAGGGTGATGCGCTTGAAGCGCTTTTCCCGCGCGAACTCGATCGCGCATTTGAGCAGGCGGCTACCATAGCCCTGTCTGCGATGCTGAGGATGGATGATGACGTCCTCCATCAGCAATACATGCCCTCCCTCAGCCGTACTGATGGTGAAGAGCAGATTCACCATGCCGATGACTTTGTGATCCGTACGCAAAACATAAATGCGTCCACGGTTTGGCTGTTCGAGAATCAGGCGCAGGCCGTGCTCTTGTTTCGTGCGGTCGGGCTTGAAGTCTCCATCTTCACTAAAGAGCGCGACAAGCAACTCCACGAGCTGGGGGAGGTCTTCGATGGTGGCCGGTTCGATGCGCGGCTCGGTGTCAGTGGCGGACATGGCGTCTTTAGAATAGCGGGCTGTGCCGCAAAGGCAAAGCCTGTGATGAACATGAACGCACGCGCGCCATGCCTTCTCGCTTCCCCATCGCATCTGCATATTTGTCACCCTGGCTGCGGTCGAGGGAGTTGTGTTTATGCAATCGGACTCCATAGTCGCCTCTCCTAACCGCCTCATGAGCCTGCCGCCCAAGTCCACCAAGCCCCCCGCCACGTCGTCAGACGCCGACGCGCGCGGCTCCAACAAAAAAGGACGCGGGCCGTGGTGGTCGCCTGCGCGTTGGGCGCATCTCTGGAATGGGCAGGCTGCGCCGCCTTCCGCCGCATCTCAGACGACGGCCAACACGATGCTCCCCGTGCTCATCGAAGTCTTTGCCGCCTTCAGCAAATTGGACGGCAACATCGAGGAGGAAGAAGTCGAATCCAGTCTCGGATACCTGCGCTATGACTACCCGGAGGCGATTTATGCCGACATGCGCCGCCTCTACTTTGAGGCACTCCAGCAGCCGCAGGATATGACGCAGCGTGCCAAAGAGCTCAGTCAAAAGCTCTCTCAAGAGCAGAAAGTGCTCCTCGGCGTGCAGCTTTACCTTCTTATCTCCCGTGCACAGCACAATCAGCGGCAGATGGTGGAGTTTTATCTCTTCATGACGAACCTGGGCGTCGCCGCACAAGCGATCGACATCGTCTATCAGCTCAATGCTGGCGACAAACCACCGGAAGAAGGCTTCTCGACGAAGGGGGGGCAACCGCTGGAAACATTGCGCGTCGGCTCCACCAGAAATTGCGACGTCTTGCTGCGTTCTCTCTCCGAGGACTGCTCTGTGGTGGCCTTCCGCTTTCAGAACCTCGTACTGCTCAAGAACACGGGCGACATCCCCATCCTCGTGCGCAGCCGTCGCCAACCCCCTGGGGAGTTCTCGCGCCTGTATCCTGGAGAACGCGTGGTACTGGAGGATGTCACGCTCGACTACAACGACCTCATCTCCTATTTCAACGCCAAGAAGACGCTCTCTGGCACACAGGTGTACCTCACGCTCACAGAAGGAGGCGACGCGGAGATCGCGCCACAGCGCGCGCGTGGCACCAACTTGCGCCTGAGCTTTGGCCTCGGCGTCACGGTCGAAGCACTGCGCTCGACCCGCGCCACCCTGAATGGCGTCGTACTCAGCAGCGGCACCGTCGTGGAGGCCAGCATCGAGGACAGCATCATCGCGCACGGCGAGGTGGAAATTTCGCTGCGTGATTTGCGAGTGCGCGCGCAGGAATTCGGCGGACAGTTCCGCCTCGAAGGCAGCCGCAACACCTACCACGTCTCCAATAAGCCGGAGCTGCTGCAAGAGGGCGACATCCTCCTCTCCCAGGATACCGACGGCGAGATTCTCCTGCGCATCGAGTGTAACTACGCGCAAAAGACGGGGGTGCTGGAGGTGCTGCGCTCCTCCCGTCCTCTCTATATCGGCCAAATTCCGGTGCGCGACCGCATCAATCTCAGTGATGGCGATACGATCACTCTCGGTGAAGGGCAGTACCTGCGTTGCCACTTTGCTGACCGCATCATCGAGGAGGAGCGCAACACCATCCGTCAAATCGAAGTACGCGACCTCAGCCACCGCTTTGACGGACGCGACACTGCGCAAGATGGAGTGAGCTTCATCGCGCGTCGAGGTGAGATGATCTGCGTCATGGGTCCGAGTGGCTGCGGCAAGAGTACCTTGCTGCGCATTCTCGGTGGCCAGTTGAAGCCGAAAGGCGGTGAAGTGCTCATGAATGGGCTCTCCCTCTACGGAAACCTGCGCAATCTCACGCCTTACATCGCCTGCATCCCACAGGAGGACGCCTTTGATCCGCTGCTGAAAGTACAGGAGAATCTGGACTTCTCAGTGGCACTGCGCTGTCCGCACTTGAAGACAGAGGACCGCCGCAAGCGCGTGGATGCAAAACTCGCGGAACTCGGGCTCGCCGATCTACGAGAGCGACTCGCAGGCACACCGCAGCAGAAACATCTCAGCGGCGGGGAGCGCAAGCGCCTCAACGCCGGCCTCGACATGATCGGTATTTCCGATGTGTATTTGTTCGACGAGCCGACCTCCGGCCTCTCCTCAAAGGACAGTGAACATGTGCTGGAAATCATCCGCAGTCTCGCGCGCAATAAAATCGTCGTCACCTCCATCCATCAGCCGAGTCCGCGTTTATTGAAGATGTTCGATAAGGCGCTGCTGCTCGATAAAGGTGGCAAGATGGCCTACTACGGCACGCCGCAGGGCATGTTGGAATATTTCTGGCGAGTGTATAACACCGAGACCGGGCACACGGGTGATGCAGAGGCCAGCCCTCCGGAAAATCTCACTCCCGATTTTGTCTTCGATGTGTTAGAGACGCCGCTGCGCGACATCGGCGGCGACATCATTCATGAACGCAGCGCAGATGGACATCTGGTGGCAGCACGTCGTTTCCCTCCCAATTTCTGGCGCGACTCATACCAGCGCCATCTCATCATGGAGAGCATGGCGAGGCAGAAGATCGCCCCCGGAAGCACCAGCCTCATCACACGTCCCAAGCGTGAAGACAGCCATAGTGGCAGCCGTCTGCGGGTGGCACCCAAACCGCCAAAGCATACTTTTCGTGAGGAGAGCATCCTCTTTTTCACTCTGCTGAAGCGCGCTTTCCTCAGCAAGTTGCGCAACCGCACCAATCTCCTCACCACGCTGTTGGAGGCACCGCTGCTGGCCTGGCTCATTTCGAGCGTGCTCAAGTTTTCCGAGGAGAAGCACTATACCTTTGCCACGGCCTTCCACATTCCGACCTACCTTTTCATGAGTCTGGTGGTGGCGATGTTCCTCGGTCTGACAAACAGTGCGGATGAGATCATACGCGACCGCCATACTCTGAATCGCGAGCGGAATCACAACCTGCGCACATTCTACTACCTCAGTGGAAAAATCATCGCCCTGGCTGCTTTTGCGCTCGTGCAATGCGTCATTTACCTGTGGATCGGCAACTGGGTGCTGGAGATACGCGATATGTTTTTCATCCATCTGTGGTGGATGTTCCTCACCGCACTCACCGGGGTGTGCTTGGGACTATTTATTTCCAGCATTGTCACGGACAATCGCACTGCTGTGAATGTTATCCCACTGATTCTCATCCCGCAGATCATCCTCGGCGGCGCGTTGATCAAGTACGAGGAAATGAATCGCAACCTCGACCTGGTTTACTCCGTCGGGCGCTGGCTGCGGAAAGCGGGCAATGACGAGGAAGCTGCTAGCAAACTCAAGGTACCCTTCATCTGCCAGTTCATGCCACTGCGCTGGTCGTATGAGGGGATGGTCATCTCGCAATCCAAGCTCAATCCACTGACGCGCAATCAAGACTTCCTCGACGAGCGCATCCAGTCTCTCCTACCACCGCCGGGGAAGGAAATGACCGAGCAGCAACGCCATGAGCTTGAGATCACCAAGCAATCATTGGCGGTTGTGTCGGGCCTCTATGCGGAGAATCCCCGAGAAGTTTCAAAACGCCTCGGTTCCATCCATGACGCCGTGCTCAGTGGACAGATGGAACTGCCCATGATCGATCGCCTGCTCAAAGAAAACGACGGAGTCAGTGCCGAGGAAGTCTATGTGAACCGCAAAGTGCTCGATCTTGTGACCAAGGCGGAGATGGAACGCGAGGATTACCGCCGTAAAAAAAGCCCGAACGTGTTTTTTGGGACTCGCAAGACCTACCTCGGCACCAAGTACAACACGCTTTGGATCAACAGCATTGTCATCCTATTCACTCTGGGAATCATCATCGCCGCTGTGGAAATCAGCTTGCGCCGTCAGCTTACCAAAGTGTGACTCGTCGCGTCAGACACGCCGCGCCTCGCGTTCCGTCGCCCGCGCAGCAGCGCTGCTCTGAAAGTGCGTGATGGCGGTAGCGAGTGCATCAGCGGCATCTGCTTCCGGCGTCTCACGCAAACGCAACTGCGCACGGATCATGAAGGCCACCTGTTCCTTACTCGCAGCACCACGACCGACAGCGGCTTGTTTGATTTCACGCGGAGCGTACTCGTAGATCGGCAGTCCGTGCTCGGCAGCAGCCACGAGACATGCGCCGCGTGCTGCTCCCAACACGATGGCGGTTTTATGGCTCTGCACGTAGATAGTGGACTCGATGGCGCAGACGTCCGGTGTGTGATTGCGGATGACCTCAGCTAAACGCTCGCGAATAGCGACAAGGCAACCCGACGGAAGAAGCGCTGGTGGATTATGGATGACGCCCCACGCGAGAGCGCGCAACTGCCCTCCACTACTTTCAACCACCGCCCAGCCGGTTTTGCGCAATGCGGGGTCGATCGCAAGCACACGCTCCGGCGTGGGTCTCGCGTCTGCCGCCGTGCCAGAGGTGCTGATGACGCGGGCCATTTTAGCGACGTTTCCGATTTCCTGACTGCCCAAGCTTGAACAACTGATCCACCGATACGGCTCCAGAACCATAGAGAATCAGCGTCAGAGTGATGAAAAGATAGAGCCATGCAGTCTCGATGGACGCAGCATTCTCAACGCCGCCTTTGCGCAGAAAAACAAGCACGACGATCAAGAGTGGCAGAAACGCTGTCGAGAACAGACGGGTGAGAAAACCAAAGATCCAACTCAGCGCCACTGCGGCCACGATCACTGCCACAGCGGGAGCGACTAGGTGGGCTTGGGGCACGCCCACATTGTGGAAAGCCTGCACCCAGTCCCAGGGCTTCTCGTTCCAGAGGAAATGGTAAGCGGCGACGACGCCGACGCCGTGTTTGACCATGAGCAACGTACCTGCGCCGATGCGTGCGATGGCGGTGGTTTTGAAGATGGAACTGAGGGAGGTCTGTGCTGCGGAAGAAGAACCGCCGGAGTAATCAAGCATGGCCAGAAAAGAAACGGATCAGATGTCGGGTGAAAGGGTGATGATGTCGCCAGCCTGTGGTGTCCACCGCGCATGCGCGTTTTCGAGCGAGGTGAAGAAATGGCGCTGCCCCTCACGAGCGATGTAAACTCCGCGAGCGGTGGATCCTGCTTTGCGCCCACCTGCGGCATTCACGGCCTGGCCCACACCTAGGCCATCGTAAACAGGGATGAACTCAGGTTCACGCACATCCCCATTGATCAAAATCACAGACGTGTTTTCAACGGAGATGATATGCACGGTGATGGGGCGTGTGTTGCGCCCTGCGAGGCGAAACGTGGTGGAGATCGCTTCTGCCGCTTGGGGGAGTTTGAGGCCGGCGACTCGTGCACTACCCGCCTCGCCGAGGGGGAGCAGACCGTCACTCCCCACCATCGAGATGTCACGATAAATGCAGTCCGGGCTACGTGTGCCTTCATACACCTCCACGCGCAGAGTGTGGCCCGTGGTCAGTGTACCACGCGCATTGAATGGCACTTCGGGGTCTGCCGCATCCACGCGATCCTTTTCCTTCATGCCTGGCACGACGCGAGCGAGCGTGTTTCTGTCCGGCAATCCGATTTTCGGCAGATGGGGGAGAGGTATCTTAAAGTCGGGATCGACCATCTGGATCATGCTGCATGCGTTCAGGAGCATAGCGGCGGCAGCAGAGAGGAGGACAGGTGGGGCACACTTCATGACAGGCAGAAAAAACCGCCCGCATGATGGAGGCGTGCGATGCGATGGCAAGAAGCATTCGGCTACGATTCACCCCGCCGTCGTGCGCGTCAGTTCCTCAAATTCTCGGAGTGCCGCCGCAGCAGATGCGGGACGTCTGGCAGGCTGGTGGCTCATCAGTCGGTCGATCCAGCTTACGAGATTCTCAGGGAGGTCGGGGCGCAGCGTGGCCAGTGGTTCCAGTCGATGGTAGAGATGTGCCACCATCACCTGCGGCGTTGTATCGCCAGCGAAGGGGCGTTTGCCACCCAACGCATGGTAAAACACGCAGCCCAAAGCATAGAGGTCTGTGCGTTCGTCTGGGGCCGCGCGGCGAAACTGCTCCGGTGCCATGAAATGAATCGAGCCATGAAGGCTTCGGTGTAGCTCAGGGCCAGCCCCCTCCTCTAGCGCATGAACATCGCAGGCGAGGCCGAAGTCGAGAATCTTCACCTGAATCTCTCCACCCATCTGCCGGGAGATCATGAGGTTTTCCGGCTTCAAGTCCAAGTGCAGCACGCCGTGCTCATGCGCAGCAGCCAAGCCCGCCAGCGTCTGCCGGGCGAACTCATCAAATTCCTTCGTCGTCAGTGTGCCGCGCGCTATTCTTTCCTCCAGTGTCTCCCCATGCACAAGTTCCATCACGATGTAGCCGCCTTGCTCGTCCACGCCAGCTTCGAGTACGCTGACGATGTTGGGGTGCCGCAACCTCGCTTGGCACTGTGCCTCACGCAGCAAGCGGGCGTCTGCTGCTGCGTCCGCATGCCGAAGGCGCTTGATAGCCACCTCCTGCCCTGTCTTTGCATCCCGTGCGCGGAAGATCACGCCTGGACCGCCCGAGGCGAGTGGGGCCAGCAGTTCGTAATGCGCATTCATCGGATGCTGACGCTGGCCGTTTCATGCCAGCGGCGCAATGAAACTTTCGCTCCCTCCCACACCTGTGCTAAGCTCCCATCCGCCGTCTCCCCACTGGCTTCCTTCACATGACGATCCTCAGCGTTCAAGACCTTAAAATACACTTTCCCGTGCGTGGCGGGCGCCATGCGGATGTCATCAAGGCGGTAGATGGCGTGAGCTTTGAGGTTGCTGACGGCTCCACGGTTGGTCTTGTCGGTGAGAGTGGCAGTGGCAAGTCCACCATCGCCCGCGCTCTGCTCAAACTCACGCCCGCCAGTGGTCAGGTACTCTACTGTGGACGGGATATCTTACCCCTCAGTGAATCTGAGTTCCGCCCTTTGCGCAAAGAGATGCAGATGATCTTCCAGGATCCTATCGGCTCACTCAACCCACGCATGACGGTAGAATCCATCCTCGCTGAACCTCAGGAGATTCATTTCAGGCACATGACACGCGAGGAGCGTCGAGAGACCTCTGCGGGTCTGCTGAAAAAAGTCGGCCTGCCCGAAGACTCGCTGCGCCGCTATCCTCACGAATTCAGCGGCGGGCAGCGGCAGCGCATCGGCATCGCCCGCGCGCTCGCCGTCCGACCTAGGTTTTTGATCTGTGACGAACCGGTCAGTGCGCTTGATGTGAGCGTGCAGGCGCAGATTTTAAATCTTCTCAAAGACCTTCAGGCGGAGCTTGACCTCACTCTGATCTTCATCGCGCACGATCTCGCCGTTGTCCGGCACATGAGCGACCACATCGTCGTCCTGCATCATGGCAAAATTGTCGAACAGGGCAATGCGGACGAAATCTGCGAAAGACCACATCACGACTACACCCGCAAGCTTCTGGATGCCATACCCGCCTTTGTTTGAAGCCGCGCGCCCAGCCGCCCATCTCGTTTTTTCATGACTCCTCTGTTCAAGAAATTCCTCGGCATGAATTGGCCGCTCGTGCTGAACATCGCGCTCATTGCCACCTTCGGCGTTTATGCCATCTACAATGCCTCTGCGTTCTCGGAACAGGCTGCGCTGGTCAAAAAATATCGCGATCAGATTCTCTGGCTCATGATCGGCCTGCCTTTCTTTTTTGCGGCAGCACTCATCGACTACAAATGGATCCGTTGGGCTTGTTTTCCACTCTACCTGCTCGGCATCGGCGGATTGGTGGCGCTTTTTTTCATCGGCATCGAGATCAACGGGAATAAGGCATGGATTCAAGTCGGCAGTCAGACCATCCAGCCCTCTCAGTTCGCCATCATGTCGGGCATCCTCATCCTCGCCGTGGTTTTCGGGGATCTGCCGCGCGTGGCGCCAGTCTTCCGTCGCCCCTGGCTGCGCATCCTCGTCGCGGGTCTGGTGGCCGGAGTGCCTGCGGTCATGGTCATCAAAGAAGACCTGGGTTCCGGCCTCGTCTGGGGGCCGGTTTTCCTCACCATGATGCTCGTCGGCAGCATTCCCTTTCGCTACCTCATCACGCTGCTGTTGTGCGTAGCCAGCGTGGTGCCGCTCGTCTATGTTTTTGCGCTCAAGCCTTACCAACAGGCGCGCATCAACACCACACTCTACATGCTCACCAATCAGATGGATAAGGTGAACTTGCAGAATGAAGGTTGGGTGCCTCGCCACTTGCAAATCGCCGTGGCCACCGGTGGCCTGGAGGGCAAGGGCCCCCTCTCCAGCAAGGTCGAAGATCAAGCGTCGATCCATAACACCTTCTTCCCGACCAACGAAGCCATCAACGACTTCATCTTCGGTGTCATTGCGGAAGAGTTCGGCTTTCGCGGCTCCATGTTTCTGCTCTCAGGCATGGCGCTGCTGCTCTTGCAGTGCGTCTTTGTCGCCTTCTGCGCGCGGGACCAACTCGGCAGGCTCGTCGTCGTCGGTGTGGTGGCGATGTTCTTTGTACATACCTTCCAGAATGCTGGCATGAGCCTCGTAGTGCTCCCCGTCATCGGCCTGCCCATGCCCTTTGTCAGTTATGGCGGTACCTTTGTCGTCGTGACGCTGTTTCTCATGGGCATGGTGCAAAGCGTCTGGGTGCATCGCAATGTCTCGGCAGTGATGAAAAAACGCCCTGTGAACGCCGTGCGGAACGACGACGAGGATGATTGATCTCTGGAGAGAAGAGGGTGCCGGCTTGATCCAGTAGTTGCATGCGGGGCGTCGTACCGTAGGATCGCGCTCATGAACTCCCCTTCCCAGACTTCTGCTCCACGTGTGACAGCATTGCCCCTGGTTCTATTGATCGCAGCCATCGTCCTGCGTTGGATGAAGTTGAAAGGTATGGTGACGCTTGAGTCTTTGGAGAACTTCACTCCGTGGATGGCTCTGGCATTCACTGGCACGCTGCTTTCCCCACGACGCGTTGCGTGGTTTGTCTGGCCCTTGCTCCTCATGCTCATTGATGTGGCCGCTACGGGCGCGAAGGGAATTACTGATCCGGGAACGCTAGCGGCTTACTTGTGCTTTGCCACGGCGGCTGTGATCGCGGGGAAACTGCGTGGTCGAGTAAGCCTGCTGGGTGGAATGTTGGGAGTACTGCTCAGCTCTCTGGCGTTTTACATCGTGACCAACACACTCGCCTGGGTGTCGATGCCAGAGTATGCCAAAACACTCGCTGGCTGGATGCAGGCCCTGACTACGGGAGTTCCTGGCTATCCTGAGACCTGGCAATTTCTCGTGCGCTCGCTGCTGAGCGATACGGGTTTCAGCCTGCTGCTCTTCGCCGCGTATAATAGCGAAGCCTCCATGCGCCACTGCGCACGCATTCCACTGCGGGCTACCGCCGCCTGATCTGGGAGGGCTTTCTCACCCATGGCGCACCGCTGCATCTTGACGCTTCTGGTGTGGGCTGTGGCCCTCGTGAGTGCATCTGCAGAGACACTGCACCTCTACACATGGGCTGACTATGTGAGCCCTGACGTGGTGGCAAAATTTGAAAAACGGCACCACTGCGAAGTCGTGATCGATGTCTTCGACTCGAACGAAAGCATGTATGCAAGGCTCAAAGCGGGAGCGACGGGATACGATCTCGTCGTCCCCACCGCCTACATGATCCAGGTGATGCAAGCGCAGGGTATGCTGGCACGGCTCGATCACCGCCTACTGCCCAATCTCAAACACATCGACCCTGCGGTGCTCTCCAAGGTGCCGGACAAAAGCATGCTGCACAGCGTACCTTACACGCTCGCATTCTCCACCCTGGCCGTGCGACGGGATCGGGTCAAAAACGCGATGCCGTCTTGGGCGATGTTTGACGATGCCACGCTCTTTGGCCGCATCACACTGCTCGATGACATGCGGGAGAGCATCGGCGCAGCGCTCAAATTCCTCGGATACAGCGCAAACACGCGCAATGACAGTGAACTCGCCGCCGCGTGCGAGGTGCTCATCCGCTGGAAAAGAAACCTAGCTCGCTTTGACAACGAAGGGTACAAAGCCGGTATCGACTCTGCGGAATACCTGCTCGTGCAGGGTTACAGCGGAGACCTTTTTCAAGTGCAGCTCGAAAATTCTCAGGTGGCAATCCTCCTGCCACAAGAGGGCATGATCCTTGGGTGTGATGAGTTCGCCATTCTCAACTCAGCACAGCAACCAGCACTCGCCCATGCCTTCATCGACTTTCTCCTCGATCCCGACATCGCTGCCGAAAACATGCAGTGGATGGGTTACTACTGCCCAAACAAAGCAGCACTGGAGAAAGTGGACGCGTCATTCCTCAACAATCCCGCCATCTCGATGCCAACGGACTTGATGAATCGCAGCGAGGTCTTGGAGGATCTCGGCGCTGACCTTGTGAAGTACGTCAAAGTCTGGGAGCAGGTAAAAGCGGCACGGTAACTGCACGTAAAACGAAATCGCCGTGGAGCATCAGGTCGCGGCCACCCAGCGCTGCCATAGGCGTAGGAAGGGGGCGAGGGCGACGAACACCAGCGCGAGTGCAGGCTGCGTGTGACACAAAGCCAATGCATCCACGACGACAAAGCCCGCCAGCAGTAGGCCGACTGCCGCGTCGATACGTCCATGCCGCAAACGCCACAAGGCACTGATGATAATCAAAGCGAAGATGAGAGGCACGATCAGCAGTGCCACATTCTGGACGAAACCTGAATGTTTAAGACCAGCACTGGCTCCCCACAAGAAAGGCAACGCAGGCGTCCAGAGCAACCAGCAGGCACGACTCTTTCCCCCTGAACGAGCAGCCACACTCAATGCCACAGTGTAAATCCCCAAGGCACACCCATAAAGCAGCACCAGCGAAGGCAAATGACACAGCGCATCCAAGCTGCAGTGACACTCATCACCCATCGCTGCATCGCTTTTCCCAGCCGCATTCTCCTCCAGCAGAAGCGCTGATCCCGCCATGCAAACCAACAGCGTACGACACGCGCCCATGACGATGACAGAGCCTGCCCACGGTTTGTGGTAAAGATCATAAAACAGAATGCAGAGCACGAGCCCGGCAATGCACAGCGGCTGTGCTCCACCTTTCATCCAAGCCACGCCAGCCCCCACCAGCAACATGCCAATGCCCACGCACCATGCAGAGGTGACACTCACCTGCCCACTCGGAAGAGGACGTTCTTGGCGATGCACGCGATCGAATGACAAATCCGCCGCGTCATTCAGAATCATGCCTCCCGTGTAGAGCAAAGACCCCGCTAGGATGAGCCAGGAGAGACGCGCATCATTCCAATGCCCAGAAGCCAACAGCCACGCCGCCGCAACATTGGTCCACACCGTGGGCAGATTGGAGACACGGGCGAGATGGAGCCAGGGGCGCATGTGCTCTTCACTGGAAATTTCTCACAGCATCGCGCGGATGAGTGGCAGCATACCTGAGTAGAGCGTGCTACCACCACGGCGGGAGAGCTGATCGTTCACGAGTTCGGCATCGTTGTTTGCATCAGCAGGCAGGAGGTCACGATGCTCGTGGCCGTCGCAAGTGGCGCACACATGCACAAAGGGAGAGCCGAATTCACGCCGCACTTCTCCACGCAGACCATCACCTTCCAGCACGAGGTGTTGCAGCAGCGCACCGTCGTCTTTCTCGCAGAGCTCCAATTCCAAATCTTTTCCAAGACGGCGATTGATCCAAGTCGCGAGCAACAACGCGGTCATGCGCTGCCCCTTGAGATGGGTGATGGCGAGTCTGCGCAGTCGATGGAGGTTCTGAAGCACGGTGGCATCCTGAAAACAACTCGCCAGTGCCGTGCGCATGAGGTGGGAGCGCGTCCAGGCCAGATCGCGCACATCAAAGTTTGCCGTTTCTGCGTGCAGTGCCGTCAGCAACGCGTCGAACTGCGCAGCCGGATCACTCCAGCGCGCGGAGTCGATGATGAGTGTGTCGATGCGAGAATAGAAACGCTCTTCAAAATTCTTCGTCAGTCCTCCCTGCCACCACACCACCAACGGCAAATCCGAATCAAGATGCGCAAAGACCAGATTCTGCACCTGCGAAGCATCCCCGCCTTCGAGCAGAAAGGTGATCTGCTCACTGCACACGGCCTGCTTGCCTTGATAGGGACGGCACAGTGCCTGAATCCAGGCGCGCGCACGCGGTGGTACCTCTGGTTGGCAGACAATGAGCAGTGCGCGGCAGGCATGCTCCGCAGCCACGCGATCGAGCAATTCATTATTCGCCGCCAGTGATGCACTATCCTCCGTGTAAATCGTCAGATTGATAAGCGAGGCCCGCGTTTTATCCGCAGCTTCGTTCTCCCAGAGTTTTTTCAATTCGCGATCAATGTGCGGGATCGGTATCTCCAGGCCGAGAGTGGTTTCCTCAAGATTCATTACGCACCATGATCGTAACCGACACGCATCGGCAAACACATTTTTGCTCAAACTGTCAATACAGCTCTCTTCGCTCTCATCCCAGAGTCACCGATGCAGCCACATCCAAGAGTCTGGCATCAGACTGCTGCATTTCACTGCGGACGAATGCAGGTTCGTGAATGAAGATGTGCTCCCTTCAACACTCCCTTCGCTGAGGGACAAAACCGGATGCAACCGTATCACGCCCCATCTGCCCACATTACCAGTTCGTGGCTGCCAGTCCCAGAATCCGCACTTGCCACGCCGCCCTCCCCTGCTTTCTTGGGTTCACCTCACCATGACCACGCCAGCCACGGCACTGCTTCTTCTCTCCCTGCGACTTACGCTAGGGTAGGCGGCCCGCGTTTCCTCGTCATGCATTTTTGCCGTCACGTCACGGCTTCTTTGGTTAGCTTGCCCTCTGGGCTCTTCACTTCGTTTCCTTCGTTTTCCCATGTTAAAGAATCCTTCCGTCAAATACCAGCGCTTCGATCCCGTCTCGCTGCCTCAGCGCCGCTGGCCCTCCCAAACCATCACGAAAGCGCCCATCTGGTGCAGCGTCGATCTGCGTGATGGCAACCAGGCCCTCGCCGTGCCGATGAACGTGTCGCAAAAGCTCGACATGTTCGATGCGCTAGTGAAATGCGGCTTCAAGGAGATCGAGGTCGGTTTTCCTTCCGCGTCGAACACCGAGTTCAGCTTCAACCGCCGCCTTATCGAGGAAAACCGCATCCCCGACGATGTCACCATTCAGTGCTTGGTTCAGGCGCGTGAGGATTTGATCGAAAAGACCGTCCAAAGCCTCATCGGGGCCCCAAAGGTCATCATCCACATGTACAACTCCACTTCGCCAGCGCAGCGGAAGTATGTGTTTGGCAAGTCGAAGGAGGAAATCATCGCCGTGGCTGTCAACGGCGCGCGATTGATCCATGAGCGCCTGCATCGTCTCACGGAAACCGGCACACAGGTCACGCTGCAGTACTCTCCCGAGAGCTTCAGCGCCACCGAAGTCGAGTTCGCCAAGGAGATCAGCGAGGCCGTCATGGACGTGTGGCAGCCTACGCCGCAGCACAAGATGATCCTCAACCTGCCGGACACCGTCGAGGTCTGCATGCCCAATGTGTATGCCGACCAGATCGAGTGGATCTGCACGAACATCAAAAATCGCGAGAGCCTCATCATCAGCCTGCACACACACAATGACCGCGGCACCGGCACCGCCGCCACAGAGCTGGGATTGCTCGCAGGAGCCGACCGCGTCGAGGGCACACTGTTTGGCAATGGCGAGCGCACCGGCAATCTCGACATCGTGCAGGTAGCCATGAATCTCTACATGCACGGCTTGGATCCGAAGCTCGACTTCAGCGACATGAACGGCCTCATCCAGATGTATGAGCGCACCACCGGCATGACCGTGCCACCGCGCCAGCCGTATGCAGGCGAGCTGGTTTTCACCGCCTTCAGCGGCAGTCATCAAGATGCGATCAAGAAGGGTCTCGCGGGTTACGAGCAGCACAAGACCATCTGGGATGTGCCTTATCTCACCATCGACCCGAACGACATCGGCCGCGAATACCGCGAGGTCATCCGCGTAAATTCGCAGAGCGGCAAGGGCGGCGTCGCCTACTTACTGGAGAGCGAATTCGGCATCGAGCTGCCAAAGGACATTCAGCGCGAATTCGGCCCCATCGCCAACGACATCGTGGACTCGCTGGGCCGCGAAGTCAGCGGCGCGGAATTGAAGCAGATGTTCTGGAAGGAATACATTGAGCGCGAGACGCCCTTCGCGCTGCATCACTTCCACGCCGATGGCGTGGACGGCGTCTTCACCTGCCGCAGCAGCCTGGTCATTCATGGCAAGGAGCGCGGCATCACCGGCACCGGCAACGGCCCCATCGCCGCCTTTGCCGACGCACTGGTCAAAGACGCAGGTGCTGCGCCCTTTGAGGTCGCCACCTACCGTGAGCAGAGCCTCTCCAGCGGCACGGGTGCGAGTGCGCTGGCCTTTATCCAAATCAAAACGAGCACAGGCAAACTCATCTGGGGGGCCGGAACTGACACGAACATCGAGCTCGCCTCCATCAAAGCCGTGCTCAGCGCGGTGAACCGGGCCTCCTGACGGTGCTCGGCAAATCCATCGCATACACACACGCGGCCTGCTTGAATGGGCCGCGTGTGAAGCGTGTTTAATAGTTGAGTGGTTTCAACTCAGGCAGCACAAACTTGCCGTCCTTGCGAATGAGCTTGCCGTCGAAACGGATTTCTCCACCGCCGTATTCAGGGCGCTGGATGCAGACGAGGTCCCAATGCACCTGGCTGCGGTTGCCGTTATCGGCGACGCCTTCATAGGCCTGTCCCGGCGTGAAATGGAAACTACCAGCAATCTTTTCATCGAAGAGAATGTCGCGCATCGGTTCCTTGATCTCGCGATTGAAGCCAATGGCAAACTCTCCAATGAAGCGCGCGCCTTTGTCGCTGTCGAAGATGCGATTGATGGCCTCCGTGTTGTTCGCCGTGGCTTTGACGATCTTGCCCTGGCTAAACTCGAGCTTCACGTTATCAAACGCAATGCCCTGATAGATCGACGGAGCGTTGTAGCTGATGATTCCTTCGACGCTGTCTTTGACCGGCGCGCTGAAGCACTCACCGTCTGGGATGTTGTGATTGCCACCACAGGGGATGGCCTTGAGTCCTTTCAAACTGAAGCGAAGATCGGTGCCCGGGCCGGTGATGTGGACTTTATCGGCCTTGTCCATGAGCTTTTTGAGCGCGTTCATGGCTGGCAAGAGTGCCTCGTAGTCGAGCAGACAGACGCGGAAGAAGAAATCCTCAAACGCCTGAGTACTCATGCCAGCCTGCTGGGCCATGGAGGCGGTGGGCCAGCGCAAAACGACCCAGCGTGTGTGGCCGACGCGCTGATTCTGCACGGGGCGCAGTTTTTTCATGACCATCTTCATCTTGTCCGGCGGCACATCGGCAGCTTCGGTGATGTTGTGACTGCCACGCACGGCGATGTAGCAATCGGTCTTCTTCATCAAGGCGAGGGTGTTTTGGGCGATGAGATCGTATTGTTTCTCCTCCGCATGGATCATCTGTTCACGAGTGATGACAGCGTCGTTCAAGCGCACCATGGGCATGCCACCCGCAGCGGCGACCTCACGCACGAGGCTCTGGCCGACTGCAGCGGGCACATCGAAGAGGTCAATCCAGACGAAGTCACCTTTTTTGACTTTGGTGGAGTAGCGGACGAGCTGACGAGAGAGGGCGTCGATACGAGGGTCGTGCATGGTGCTGTCAGTGTGGCGGCAAAGGCAGAGGCTGGCAAAATGGTTTTTTTGCAGGAGACTCGGAAAATGAATCGACTGCTGACACTGCCGCTCCTCCTCCTGCTCAATCCCATATCCGTGACCGCGCAGAGCTGGATCAAGGAGCTGACAAAAGTCCCCCCGGGCGCAAACCTCAACGTCCCCTCTTGTGAGATCACCTACGAGCTAGGCTGGAACAACTGGATCACTGCGGGCAAAGCGGCACTGACAGTGAGGGAAGCTGGCGCGTACTGGCGTGCAGATGCGACGGCAGCGAGCACCGGATTTGCCCGAAAGCTCTGGCAGTATGACTGCCGAATGACCTCCGTGATCGCACGCGAGGGCATCCGCTCGCTTTACCTCAGTCACCGCGAAACAGACAGCGCAGAGACCTGTCGCTATCGCGTGGCTTTTGAACCACGTCGAGTGGTGACAGAAACGACGGTGACTCCCACCGGAGGAACTGCAAGGACAAGCCAGGCCATTTGTCCCTACGGCCCCGTTGATGATCTGCTCTCTGTCATCCTTTATGTGCGCAGCCTGGAGTTGACGCCAGGCAGAAGGATTACGCGTGTGGTGCAGCCTTGGGATAAGCCCTACCTCACCACTTTCGAAGTGATGGGACGGGAGACGCTCCGTGTGGGAGGTCAGGAACGCCCCTGCATCAAAGTGCGTGTCAAAATCCGCAAGATCGACCGGGAGACGCTTGAGCTGAGCAGCTACAAGAAGATGAAAACATCGACCATCTGGATTTCAGACGATGCGCTTCGCCTGCCGATCGAAATGCACGCGGAAGTCTTTGTTGGATTCATGTCCGCACGGATGACTTCACTGCGATTCCTCAGCGGAAATGCAGGCAAGACCACACTGCCAACGGACATGAAATCCAAGCCGTAACGGCAACGCGCGGAGACTCAGGATGCAGGGGCCACTTCGACGCTGAGGTGGATGTCGTCAAAGTACACCGGCTCACCCGAATACGGCGTGGCCCAGATTGCGCATTTGCCTTGGCCTTTGAGTCCTTTGTCCTCATGACTGATCTGCGGCGCGGCGGGTTCGGCAGCTTCAGCAGGCCAAGTCTTGCCGATGATTTGCCATTGCTCCCCTGCCCCCTTTTTGACCTCCAGTTTGATTTTGAGCCACTTCCCGCTTTCCCACACGCAAGGAGCGCTGGCGAGCGTCTGATCTCCTTTGACGAGATCGAGCGTCTTCTTCACCGGATTTACCCACAGGCGATGGCCGCTCATGCCATGCACGCTGACGCCGAAGCGCGGCGCGCTGCGCCCACGCTTGAAGGCGAGAATGCGCGCCTCGATCGTGGCTGCGCCATTGGCGGAAACTGCGAGTTGCGCGCTCGCGTCTGTGATGGGAGCGGGATCGACGACGAGTGCTTTGTTGCCTTCGTGCGCAGCGATTTTGATCGTGCCATCGACGATGAACACTTCTTTCGGAGGCTCGCCTTCAGCCCAGGCATCGGCAGTGATGTCAAAACTTTGCTGCCCGGCATAGAGCGGAGCAGCAAGGATTCCCGCAGCGAAGATCAGTCGTTTCATGGACATGATGCGAAACCCGCTCAGCGCACGGGTTCTTTCAACAAGGCGAGTGCTTCCAGCGCCGAAGCATCCTCATGCACCACGGCAGCGAGACTGCGGGCGATGGCGGCTGGGTTCCTGTGCTGCCAGACATTGCGCCCGATGGCGATGCCCGCAGCTCCTGCATCCATGGCATCTTCCACCATTTTCAGCAGGCCGGCGTCGTCATTCATGGCAGCACCACCGAGGATGATGACCGGGACAAAACATTGCTCGATCACCCGGCGGAAATCTCCAGGCTTGGCATCCGTCGGATAAGGAACCTTCACCACATCCGCGCCCATCTCAGCGGCGAGGCGTGCAGCGAAGGCGACATTTTCCAGTGTGTACTTTTCCTTGGCACCCAAGGCAAAAGGCAATGCCTCCAAAATGACGGGAATGTCGTTGTCGAGGCTCAGGCGAATGAGGTCAGCGCACTCCTGGAAGTTGGGCTTTTCAGAGACCGAGCCGGGGTAGAGCATATTCATCACCGCATTGGCACCGACCATCTCCGCCTCCTCCACGCCATAGACGGCGATGCTGCCAGCACCTTCTCCGGCAGTGCGTGTGTTATACACATCCGTGCGGAGGACAATGCCTTTGCCAGCAAGATTATCCGCCGCGCGCATAGCCACGCCGAGATTGAGCACATAGGCATCCACAAAGGCGTTGACCTGATCGATGACCTGAAATGGATTTTCGAGGCCCGGCACAGGGATGGCGCACCCGTGATCGAGAGGGAGGATGACGGTCTTGCCGTTGTTAAAGATGGCCTCGAGGTTTTCCTGGCGGTTCATGATCTGCTGTTGAGTAGGGGGGCTAGCAATTGGCAGCAATGCGAGGCGCACGCAACGCAAATTCCACCTCCGCTGGCAGCCGAGGTCAGCGCGCGCTCCTGCGCGGCATGTTTTCGACCTTTTCGATCTCGCGATTCGATCTGATCATCTCCCTCTCAAAGCGTGTCTTCTCGCGTTTGGCTTCACGAACGAGGTCAAAAGTCCAGAATGCCCCGCTCAGGCTGACCGCCAGAAGGAGAACAAACATCACATAACAGATGACCGACATCTGCGCCTCTTGCATGCGGCGCTTTTCCCGGTCCGAATCCACATCAAGCACACCCAAAATGTCCATCCACCAGAGGCGCCACTCTCGCGGATCACGTGCGACGTGCAGCACCCAGAAGCTGACGGCGAAAGAGAGGATTGTAGCGATGGCAAGACCGATGGGCATAGGCAGGCGTCTTCTCCTGTGAACACGCTTCGATCAGAATATCCATTCTTTGCAGCGAAGGCGGATCACCAGTTTTTGATCCATTTCACAGAGAGATTGGGGGTTGCAGCCGTGTCGATCGATTTCTTGGTAATGTTGACGTCATCCTCTGCATAAGACCAGAGGTCGTAGGTGGAGTTGATCGTTTGTGGCCCATTTGAGGCACCGCCACTCCCTCCACTACCGCCTGAGCCGCTGCCCGAAGATCCACCTCCACTGCCACCCGATGCACTGCTGGTAGAAACGCTGGCCTTGATGTACTGAAAAGGGCGGCCAAAGCCATCCACGATGACATAGTAGCTACCTTTCCTAGTCCAGATGGTCTGAGGAATGGCATCCACAAACATTTTGTTTTTGATCTCGGCGATGCCATCCGTTTTGCCATCCGATTGTGCTGAGGCACTACCGCCTCCACCCGATCCTCCCGACCCACCAGAGCCAGAGGCGCTGTTGCTAGCACCCTCAATCTGATCATAACCGTCTCCGGTAAGCGCCTGATAGAGGCAGGCGGCACCCGAGATGTCGTAACTCTTTCCTGGGAGGAACTCCATCATCTGACCGCTGTTTGCCGCAGCAGGATATTCGCCGAATTCGGTAAAATAGCGCTCCAGCGTGAGCTTGATCGCCTCAAAAGTGCCTGTGGTGACGCGCCGTTTTGAGGAGCGCATGGCGTAGGTGTAGCCCCCCATCATGAGGGCAGCGAGAATCATGATGATGGTCAGCACGACAAGCATTTCCACGAGCGTGAAGGCCCGGCCACCCGATTTGACAGGAATGAATTTCATAGGTCTGCGTTTTCTGAATGTGGACGAGATCAGCCCCCAGCACCGCCGCTGAGGTTCTTGATCACGTCGATGAGCGGGAGGAAGAGGGCCATGACGATGACGCCGACGACAAGGGCGAGGACGACAATCATGAGTGGTTCGAGCATAGAGGTGAGGGCAGAGACGGAATTGTCCACTTCGTCCTCATAAACGTCTGCAATTTTGAGCAGCATTTCCGGCAACTGACCGGTTTCCTCACCGACGTCCACCATGGAGATGACCATCGGCGGGAAGACGCCGCTGGATTCGAGCGGAGCCACCATGGACTCCCCTTCTTTGACGGCATCATGCACTTTGGTGATGGCATCGGAGACAATGGTGTTGCCTGCGGTGTCGCGTGTGATGTTCAGTGCCTGGAGGATGGGCACCCCAGAAGTGACGAGTGTGCCCAGTGTGCGGGTGAAGCGTGAGATTGCCGTTTTGCGCTGCACATCCCCAAAGAGCGGCAACTTGAGCTTGGTGCGGTCGATCCAGCGCCGCCCTCCCTTGGTGGCAGCAAGTGCCCGCCAGGTGAAAAAGACGATGAAGATCGTTGCCAGCAAGTACCACTTGTATTCGAACATGTTGCGACTGAAACCGATGACCCACTTGGTGAGTTCGGGGAGCTTGTCCTTACTGCCGAGCATGTCCTGGAAAATTGTCTCGAAACGCGGCACGATCACCATCATGAGGAAGACCATGATGGCCGCCGCGATGCACATCACGATGATGGGGTAAACCATCGCCGCGACGATCTTGTTTTTGAGCTTCTGCGCCTTTTCCTGGTATTCCGCGAGTCGATTGAGAACGAGTTCCAGCACACCGCCGAGTTCCCCCGCCTTCACCATGTTG
The DNA here is from genome assembly GCA_039806835.1 of Prosthecobacter sp. GTDB lineage: Bacteria > Verrucomicrobiota > Verrucomicrobiia > Verrucomicrobiales > Verrucomicrobiaceae > Prosthecobacter. The sequence goes on from JBDHQD010000010.1 coordinate 51,924, forward strand.
ATGTAGAGCTTGTTGAAGATGCGCGGGTACTGCTGGAGGCTCTCGGAGAAGGTACTGCCCGTCTGCACGTTATCGGCCAACGTGTTGATGGTGCCCTTCATGATCAGGTTTGGCTCCTGTCGTCCGAGAACAGTGAGACCGCGCAACAGGGGCAGCCCCGAATCAATGAGCGTGGCAAGCTGACGCGTAAAAATCATCAGCGTCTTGCTTTTCACCTTGGCATTGGCACCCACCTTGACCGCCTTCGTCTTGCCCTTGGCACTGGCCTTCGCGCGTTTTTTGATGGCTGCGGCCTGTCCTTGTCCCTCGGCTGCGACACTGGTTGGATAGAGGCCGGACTGGCGCAGTTGGTTGATGGCATCGGCCTCGGAGGCGGCGTCCAGATCACCGGTGGTTTCCTGTCCGTTTTGGTCGAGAGCGATGTAATGAAACTTGGGCATAGTAGGATGTGGCGTGTCGTCTTAAAGTTCGATGTGAATTCAGAATACCGGGACGGTTGGCTTCCTGTCCATCAAAAATAATGACAGGAACGCGATCCGGGAAAAGATCAGGCGTCAAGTGTACTTGAGAACTTCCTCGATCGTCGTTTCACCGTCGTAGATGGCGCGCAACCCGTCCTCGCGCAGCGTGGTCATCCCGAGTTCGATGGCCTTTTGCCGCAGCACGAGAGAAGGCGCGCGACCAGTGATCAATTCGCGAATGGGGTCGGTGACATCGAGCAACTCATAGATGCCACGACGGCCTTTGTAGCCACTGTTCCCACAAGTGGAGCAGCCAGCCCCTGTAAAGAAGTGCTTCCCCCCCAGATCTTCCGGCGAGAGATTGAGTTGATTGAGGATATGCAGGCTCGGTTCGTAGGGCGAGCGGCAGTTTTTGCAAATGGTGCGCAGCAATCGCTGGGCGAGCACGCCTTCGAGGGTGGCGGAGACGAGGAAAGGCTCCACCCCCATGTCCACGAGGCGCGTCACCGCACCTGCGGAGTCATTGGTGTGCAGCGTGCTGAGCACCAAGTGCCCCGTGAGGGATGCCTGAATGGCGATCTGCGCTGTCTCCAAGTCGCGCATCTCTCCCACCATGATGCGGTCGGGGTCTTGACGCAGGAAAGCGCGCAACGCTTTGGCAAAGGTGAGACCCACCGCGTCGTTCACTGGCACCTGCATGATGCCATCGAGTTCGTATTCGACGGGATCTTCGGCGGTGAGAAGCTTGGCATCCACGGTGTTGATTTTGCGCAGACAGGCATAGAGCGTGGTCGTCTTGCCCGCCCCCGTGGGGCCAGTGACAATGAAGATGCCGTTCGGCTTGTGAATGGTCTCCTCAATGTAGTTCCGCAGCCCTTCGGACATGCCGAGATCGGACAATTCGAGTTGGATCGACGAACGATCGAGCACGCGGAGTACCACGGACTCGCCATGCTGGGTGGGCAGGGAGTTCACACGCATGTCCACTGCTTTGCCGTTCACCGTCGTCATGATGCGACCGTCCTGTGGGATACGGCGCTCGGCGATGTTCATGTTCGCCATGACCTTGACGCGGGAGATGACAGAATTCGCCAAGTGAACCGGCGGCGGTGCCATCTCATAGAGAGCTCCGTCCACTCGATAGCGGATTTTGAATTCACGCTCGAAAGGCTCAAAGTGGATGTCTGACGCCTTCTCCTTGATGGCTTGGTGCATTACCAGATCCACGAATTTGACGATGGGGGCAGAATTCGCCTCTGCCTCCGGCGTCGCGCCATCTTTGCCACCTTTGCCGAGGTTGCCAAAGATCTCATCGATGCTCGGCGCGCCACTGCCGTAGTGTTTGTCGATGAGCGCCTGCACCTGACTGCGGCGCGCGACGACAGGCACGATGGTTTTTTCCAAACCAAAACGCAAATCCTCCACCAACTGCGGATTCAGCGGGTCGGTAAATGCGACGTGCAACCCCTGCGCATCCAAGGTGATGGGGAAGGCACCGTAGAGCCGCGCCATACCAGCGGGGATCAGCGCGATCACCGAAGGCGGCGGCTCAAAGCTCGAGAGGTCAAAGTGATCGGCACCGAGTTCGTCGGCCACCTGCGCCCAGAACTCGTCCTCCGCCGTGTAAATGCCGTAATCGAGGAGCACCTGTACGATGTCTTTGCCGTTGTTCACGGCATCTTGCTCGATGTCATAGGCGATGCCCTTGTCGATCACACCCCGATTTTGGAGCATTTCGATCACATTCTGTGCTGTCATGGCTGAGTCAGTGGGGGAAAGTGGTTTCGTTCAATAAGGACGATGGATGAGATCAGTCGGCATCGGCCATGGTGGCCTCGATGACTTCCTCTGCCGTGGTCAGGCCTGCGAGCACTTTGCGGATGCCATCCTCTCGCAGCGTGCGCATGCCGAGTTCGCGGGCGCGTTTGCGAAGCTGCGGAGTGGTGAGTTGCTGGTTGATCATGCTGCGCACCTCATCATCGACGGTGAAGATTTCCACGAGGGACATGCGGCCACGGTAGCCGCCCTGGCGGCATTTATTGCAGCCGTTGGGCCCCATGATGATCGCTTCCGCGACCTGCGCTGCCTCCAGGCCGAGAGCACGCAACTCACGGTCATTGAGCGTGCTGGTGGTTTTGCAATCGGCACAGAGTTTGCGCACGAGGCGTTGAGCTTGGATGGCCCGCACAGCAGAGGCGATGAGGAAGGGCTTCACACCGATGTCTGCGAGACGTGCCACGGCACTGGGGGCATCGTTGGTGTGCAGTGTAGAGAAAACGAGGTGCCCCGTGAGCGATGCCTGGATGGCGATGGAGGCCGTTTCCAAGTCACGAATTTCCCCCAGCATGATGATGTTCGGTGCCTGGCGGAGCATGGCGCGCAGCGCAGCGGCAAAGGTCATTCCCACATCCTCTTTCACCATGACCTGATTGATGCCGGCAAGTTCGTATTCGACCGGATCCTCCACGGTGATGATCTTGCGGTCCGGGCGGTTGATGAAATTGAGACAGGCGTAGAGCGTCGTCGTCTTTCCTGAGCCAGTAGGGCCAGTCACGAGGATGATGCCATCAGGCAGTGTGATGAGCCGTTCAAATGTCGCCTGATCGTCTGTAAGGAACCCGAGGTCGGAGAGGCCGAGTCGCAGACTGCTCTTGTCGAGAACACGCATGACTACGCTCTCACCATGATTGGTCGGGATGATCGACACACGCATGTCGATCTCTTTATCGTTGAAAGACATCTGGATGCGGCCGTCCTGCGGGATGCGCTTTTCATCGAGCTGCATCGTGCCCGTCATGATCTTGATGCGACCGATGATGGCCGAATGCAGGCGCTTGGGATGGTGCTCGACATCGACGAGCACACCGTCCATGCGATAGCGGACGCGAATGTCCTTCTCCAAAGGCTCAATATGAATGTCTGAGGCCTTGTTCTTGAACGCCTCCATGAGCAAATTCGTCACCAGCTTGATGACTGGCGCATCGTCATCATCTGGGACTCCCGCCGCACCTGCGGTTTTGATGGTGGTCTTGCCCATCACGGCCTCGTTGCCATAGATGTTCGCCTGGAGTGTTTTGATGAGTGCTGGCGTCGAGCAGTAATACTCAATGTCGGGCTGGAGCACATGCGGCAGCGCGTCCAGCGTCTCAAAGTCGTAGGGATCGGCTACGACGATCTGCAAGGACGATCCCGTCGTGCCCAAGGGTGCGATTTTGTATTTCAGTGCGACATCCAGCGGCACGAGTGTTTTAAGCCCGCTGTGGGGCTCAAATCCGTTGAGATCGACATATTCCATCCCCGAACTCACGGCCACCATCTGCGCGATCTGCTCGTCAGACACCGCACCCGACTTGACCAACACCTCTACGACACTCTCCCCAGGCTTCAGCCCTCCTTTAGCCTGCTGAATGTCGCGATCTGTCAGCAGGCCGGTTTCTTGGAGCTGTTCGAGGAGGTAGGCTTCGTTGGAGTACATGCAATCGGGACGGCTGAACTGAAATGCGGATGAAATTTTCGATAAATGATGAGACTACAACCTCACGCCGGAAAGTGTCAACGCCTCGACACATCCAATCCAAAAAATGACGGGCTTCGATGACAAAGCGGCGATACTGGCGGCGTTCGCTCTGTCCCTCCGCATCCTACGCCGCAGATCACACTCCATGAACGCTCGCAAACATCCCACCTCCGCTCTCGCCGCCCTTTTCCTCACTGCGGTCGCGCTCAGCCAACAACCCGCTTCGGCGCACGATGCGGGGAGTCAGATGGCCTCCGTCGCGAAAGCATTCCTTTCCGCACTCACGCCACAGCAAAAAGAGCTGACCGCCTTTGATTTCAGTTCCGCTGAACGTGAAAATTGGCATTTCATCCCGCGCGAGAGAAAGGGGCTACCCATGAAAGCCATGAACGCGCAACAGCGCCTCCTAGCCAACGCCCTAGTGAGCACCGGACTCGGTTTCCGTGGTGCCGCCAAAGCCGCGACGATCATGAGTCTGGAGGAGTTTCTCTATCAAACCGAGGGTGCCGACGAAGCAAAGCGCGCCGCCGCGCGCGAACGTCGTGATCCCGAAAAATATTATGTCTCCATCTTCGGTGAACCGTCAGACAAAGGAGCGTGGGGCTGGCGTGTGGAGGGGCACCATCTCTCACTGAACTTCACCATCAAAGACGGCACCATCGTGCGCGCCACACCAGCCTTCATGGGCACCAATCCCGGCGAAGTGCGCCAGGGGCCGCTCACTGGACTGCGGGTACTCGGACGCGAAGAAGATTTAGGCCGCGAACTGGTGAAATCCCTCTCACCGGAGCAGTTCAAGAAAACACTCGTCGCCACCAAGGCCCCGAAGGAAATGATCACCGCAGCAGAGCACCAGGTCAGTCCTCTCTCTCCAGTCGGCATCGCTGAATCGGATCTCAATCAACAGCAGAAAGAAACACTCGTGCGTTTGATCGACGAATATCTCGGTCGCCTGCGTCCCGATGTCGCCGAGGAGACTCGCGCAGAAATTCGCAAAAGCGGCGAGGTACACTTTGCTTGGGCAGGAGGCGTGGAACGCGGCGAGCCTCACTATTACCGCGTCCAAGGCAAGACCTTCCTCATCGAGTACGACAACACCCAGAACGATGCCAACCATGTTCACAGTGTTTTCCGCAGCTTCGATGGCGACTTTGGCCGCGATGTACTCGGCGAGCATGTGCGGCAGGCGCACTAAACGCCCTTTGCTGTATGCACTTCACCAAGTGCTTGCAGCACTTCACGCACTGTAAGATGCTCTTTGCGCGGGCGTTGTTTGATTCCCCCCATTGTTTGCTGCATACCCCCTCCCCTGAGAAAGGTATGAAAATCGCATTGAAGCGCTGGCCGCGCTCACGATGATCTCCATTCCAAACTTCATCCCCATCAACCCATGCCACCTCCTCCACGCATCATTTTTGGCCGTTTACTCGCCGCCTCTCTGGTATTGACCGGGTTCGCACACGCAAACGATTGGGTAAACTGGCGCGGACCGCTTCAAAACGGAGTAAGCCTGGAGCACTACAAGAATGCCGGTAAAATCTCTGAGACCCCGGCATGGACCTACGACGCGCGCGGGCGCGGCACTGCCGTCGTGTTTGAAGGCAAAGTGATTCTCTGGGGCTACAAAGGCACCACGGGTGATCTTGTCGAGTTGCTGACCTGCCTGGACGCAAAGACGGGGAAGAAACTCTGGGAGCATGAGTTCACCGACTTCCTCAGCGACACGATCTACAATCGCTACTCCATCGGTGCACCGACTATCGATCCCGAGACCAAGCGCATCTATCTCGTCAGCACTGAGGGCCGTTTCCTCTGCTATGAATTGGACGGCACGAAAGTCTTTGAGACTTCCCTCATGGAAAGCTTTGGCCGCATGACCTTCCCCAACGCCCGCACTGGCAGCCCCGTCATCGAAGGCGATCTCGTCATCACTCACTTCATCTTCTCCAATTGGGGATCCGATGGCCCTGCGGCAGACCGCATGTATGCCTTTGATAAAAAGAGCGGCGAGCTTGTCTGGTGGTCCCGCCCCGGTGTGATCCCCCCCGTGGACAGCTCATACTCCACTCCCGTGCTCGCAACTCACGATGGCAAACGCGTGGCCTACTATGCCAGTGGCTGCGGGCATGTGGTCTGCCTCAATGCCCGCAACGGCAAGCCTTACTGGAAAATGCACATCTGCAAAAGCGGTGTGAACAGCAGTGTCGTGCTCCACAAAGATCATGTGATCGCCATCCACGCCGATGAAAATGTGGACACCACAGATAAAAGCCGCCTCGTATGCATCAAGTTACCGGAAAAGCTCACGGCCCCCGTGCCACCCGCGACGGAATCCATCACACTGGAGCCAAGCGCTGAAGTCTGGCGCAATCCCATTGGCGCGACGAGCAGCTCCCCGGTGCTTGTTGGAGATGTGATCTATCAAATCACCGACGGCGCTGAACTCTATGCCATCAATGCCAACAACGGCGAAACGCACTGGAAGCTGAAGCTCAGCAACGCCAATCTGCACTCCTCTCCTCTCTACGTGGATGGACTGCTTTACTGCCCGATGATGGAGGGCAAACTCGTGATCGTAAAACCCGGAGAAAAGACCGGCGAAGTCGTTCAGGAAATCAAACTCACTGGAAGCTGCCTCGGTGCGCCCAGCGTTTGCGACGGCACACTCTATGTGACGACCACAGAAAAATTCTACGCCTTCACCATTCCAAACGAAGGCATCACCGTGGACCCCGCGCCAAAGCCGGAAATTCCAGCGGCAGGCAAAGCTGCGGCCCTGCAGATTATCCCCGCAGAAACCGCCCTCATGGCAGGAGAAAAGCAGCCTTTCCGTGTGCGCAGCGTGGATGCCAACGGCATGGTGGTGCAGAGTGATGTGAAAGGCGTAAAGTGGGAGCATTTCATTCCGCCAACGGCCAAGGTGAAAGCGAAGATGGACGCTGAATTCAACGAAGCCGGAGACCTCGTCGCTGCTCCTGACGCAAAGATCAGCGCGGGTGCTTTCAAAGCCACCTCACCAGTCGGTCTCAGCGGCACGATCCGTGGGCGTGTCTTGAAGAATCTGCCATTGAGTGAGGACTTTGAAAGCTATGCGCTCGATCAAGAATTCCCCGCCGATCAGGCAAATCCGGCCTACAAGTTCTCCTACCCGCCGCTCTCGTGGATTGGAGCACGCTTCAAATTCCAAGTGATGGAAAAAGACGGCAATAAAGTCTTCGGCAAGAGCTTCGATAGACTGCTCTTCCAGCGCGCCACGGTATTCATCGCCCCGCCGCATCTGAGAAACTACACGTTACAGGCAGATGTCATGACTGACGGGTCCGCACGATCAAAGTCAGACATCGGCCTAGTCAATCAGCGCTATCTCATCTGCCTCCGCGGCAACGCTGGTAAGCTGGAGGTCAGCTCGAATCTGGAACGCCTCAAACAGGAAGCCCCCTTCAAGATGAGCGCCAATAAATGGTACACGCTCAAGACCCGTGTGGACACTTCTGGAGATGGCAACGGAGTCGTGCGTGCCAAAGCCTGGGAGAAAGGCAGTGCCGAGCCCGATGCCTGGACCATCGAGGTGAAAGTCACCCACGCTCATGAACACGGCTCTCCCGGCATCTTCGGCTTCACTCCCCTCAACCAGAAACGCGTCTTCCTCGATAACTTGAGCATCACTCCAAACAAGTGATCATCCCCCTCCGGTCTATCCCTTTTCAAAGCCAACGCACCGCATCCACATCATGATCTCACGCAGCAATCTCATCTTCCTCGCCATCGCGCTCGCCTATTCCCCTGCGCTGCATGCCGCAGACCACCCTCAATGGGGGAATGGCAACACGCGCAACATGGTGTCCGACGAAAAAGGACTGCCCATTGACATCGACCCCGGGAAAAAACTCGGCCCCAAAGCCGCGCCCAAAGCCGCAGGACGTCTCCGCCCCAATGCTCAAGAAGCCAACAAAGCTCCTGGTGCCGAAGACATCGACATGAGCACCACGAAAAACTGCCTCTGGGTCGCCAAGCTCGGCTCCCAAACCTACGGCACTCCCACCATCGCTGGCGGCCAGGTCTATGTTGGGACAAACAACGAGTCCCCACGCGATCAGAAACACATCGGAGACCGCGGCATCGTGATGGTGTTCGATGAATACACCGGCGCGTTCAAATGGCAGCTCGTCTCTCCCAAAATGGGAACCGGCAAGGTGAATGACTGGGAATACCTCGGCATCTGCGCCAGCCCCACTGTCGTCGGAGACAAAGCTTACGTACCCAGCAACCGCTGCCAGATTCTCTGCCTCGATGTCAAGGGACTCTCCGATGGCAACCAAGGCATGCAAGATGAAGGCGCCTTCATGGCACCGCTAGACAAAGAGGGGAAACCCACTGCCCCCCTCACCCCCGGTGCCACGGACGCAGACATCCTCTGGGTGTATGACATGTACAAGGAACTCGGCGTATTCCAACACAACGCCACCGCAGGCTACCCGCTCGTTGTCGATGGCAAAGTGTTCGTCCCGACCTGCAACGGTGTTGACTGGACGCACGCCAACATTCCCGCGCCAAACTCGCCGAGTTTTATCATGCTCGATGCGGAAAAAGGCACCCTCCTCGGTGAAATGGATCACGTGGCCTCGGAGCGCGTATTGCACTGCTCCTGGTCCTCTCCGAACCTGCTCGATATCGGCGGCAAAAAACAAATCATCTTCGCTGCGGGCGACGGCTGGGTTTATTCCATGGCCCCGGAAACTCACAAAGACGCGGAAGGCTTGGACATCCTCAACGAATTCTGGCGCTTCGATGCCAATCCCCCCGAATACCGGAAGAATGCACAGGGCGAGCCGATCAAATACGCCGAGTATGATGGCCCCAGCGAAATCATCGCCACTCCCACCATCGCTGATGGTCTTATTTATGTGAACATCGGCCAAGATCCCGAACACGGTGAAGGCGTCGGCTGCCTGAGCTGCATCGACCCCAAATTGAGCGGTGACATCACTGGCAAAGCACTCTGGACCTTCAAAGACATCGAGCGCACCATCTCCACCCCTGCCGTGAAGGATGGCCTCGTTTATACCGCTGACTACACGGGCCGCGTATTCTGCCTCGATGCCAAGACGGGCAAGCAATACTGGAAGTATGACACCAAGGGTCACATCTGGGCCAGCCCACTCGTCGCTGACGGCAAAGTCTGGATTGGCAATGAAGAAGGCGAACTCTTCATCCTCGCCGAAGGCAAGGAGCTTAAAGAGATCAAGACGATCGAGTTCCCCTCTCCCCTGCTCAGCTCCGTAGTCGCTGCCAATGGAGCCATCTATGTCACGACGCACACGCATCTTTTCTGTTTCAAAGAAGGTGCCAAACCCGCCGCACAATAGTTCAAACGCTACGACAAGGCATTCTCGTCACACACAGGCGGGCCCATTATCTGGGTCCGCCTTTTTTATGCCGCCATTTCCTCGCGCCGCTTCCAGCGCTGCTCGTGTGCATCCAGAGCCTGAAAGAAGTCCTCCTCACGCCCGGCCTCGACGCTGGGCTCCAGCGGCAGACTCAGGCGCAGTTCCAGTCCGCGCGGCTCCAGATGCCGCGCCTCAGCTCTTCCACCATGCAGATGCATCGTGACAAAGCAGGCCATCATGTTCACCCCGAAGTCGTCCGGCTTCCGGCTGCGTGTGTAGAATGGATCAAACAGATTCACCGGTTTGTCCGTCCCTTCCCAGGCTCCGGTGTCTCGCAGATAGATGACGATCTCATCCCTGCCCGCAGCCTCATGCTTCACCCTCGCACTGAGCTGGATGGAATCTCCAGCCTTCAGATGCGTGATCTCCTCCATGAAAATAAGCCGCCACATCTGGCGGAATCGCGGCGCATCCACCTTCAGCAGAGGCAGATCATGCGGAATCTCCACGTCCACCTGAATGTCCTTGGCTTGGAGTGAGCTGGCAAACATGCTGATCATCTCATCGAGAATACTGTTGAGTGAGCAGCTCTCAAAACGGTCGATCCGTTTGGCATGCGATCCCTCCGCAAGCCGCGCCAACAAAGTCTGAATGCGCTCAATTTGAGCCTGTGCCTGGTTTTGCACATCGATCCAGAACGAAGGATCGCGTGGATGCGCGCCCCCCGTCTCCTCCATGAGTTTCATCGGAGCTAGGTCGATGAACGCACGCACCACCGTCAAGGCATTGCGCAGATGATGATTCAATCCTTCGGCCAGAATGCCCATGCCTGAAACCTTGTCCGCCGAGAGCATATGCCTCACCGTATCAGCCTTCTCCGACAACAGCCGCTCGCGCTCGACCAACGCGTGATAGTATTCCAGCGCGTGCTTGATGACGGCTTCCAGCTCCTCGGGATTCCACGGCTTGTGGAGATAGCGAAAGCAGCGGCCTGAATTCACCGCATCCACCGCCGCCTGATAGTCGGTATAGGCCGTGACAAGAATGCGGATGAGGTTGGGGTTCAGCTTCACTGCATGCTCCATCAGCTCCACACCGCTGACTCCTGGCATGCGCTGATCCGTGAGCAGCAGGCCGATCTGCGCCCCGTGCTGCTGCAGGATGCTGTAGCCCTCCGTCGCATTGTTCGCGATGTGGACCGTGTATTCATCACCAAAGATTTCCTTGAAGTAATGCAGTGCCTTCTCCTCGTCATCGACGTAGAGAATGTGATAGGGCGATAGCTTCGTGTCGGCCATGGGCATCAAGTGGTTTCAGGCTTCTTCAGAGACAGTGTGAACTGCGTGTGACTGCCTGGCTCGCTGTCGATTTTCACTTCTCCTCCCATCTGCTGAATCAGACGAAAGCAAATGCTCAGGCCAAGCCCCATGCCCTGTCCGACTTGCTTGGTGGTGAAAAAGGGATCGAAAATCTTCGACAGGTTCTCCTTCGGAATGCCGCTGCCGTTGTCCCGCACGATCAAATCCACACTCGTGGTGGTTTCGATCGCTTTGAGCCAAATCGTGGGCTGCGGACGCTCTGCCAGTGCGTCCATGCTGTTCTGCACGAGATTGAGGAGGATTTGGATGAGGTAGTTTTCATCTCCCTGCGCGATGATGCCCTGCGGAATCTCATCCACCAACGCCACACTGCGGTCGTTGATCTCCTTCATGAGCAGGCGCAGTGCCTTGCGCGAGGTCTCGTGAAGATCGACAGGCCGCACGCCACGATTCTCTGGATGCGCAAACGTACGCAGGTCAGACACGATGGCGGACACGCGGTCAATCCCCTCGCCAATGTCCGCCGCGATGCTGTTCAGCGCCTCCGCCATCTCCGGCGGCAACGTCTTGCTTTTCTTTTTCAGGAGGTACACCGCCGACTTCACATAATTCAGCGGATTATTGATCTCATGCACGATGCCAGCGCCGAGCCGACCGATGGAGGCCAGCTTCTCGCTCTGCGCGAGCTGTGCCTCGGTCTCGCGCAGCCGGTTGAGCGTGTCGGTCAGCTCGCTGTTGCGCGCCGCCAACTCCTCGCGCTGATCCTCCACTTTGCAGCGGCTGGCAAACTCACGCAGCCGGATCGCATGATGCTGACGACTGCCGAAGTAGAGCACCACGCAGTTCAACAGGATGAAGCCCGTATTGTTCACGAAGATGCCCAGCGCGCGCGGATCGTCGCTGACACGGAGGTTGGGCAATGTCGCCGCCAGATAGGCCAGCACCACCAACCCAAGCGTGAGACCGATCTCGCGGAACGTCCAATGAAACACAAACGCCGTCGCCACGATGCACAACGTCAGCCCCGCGTAATAGCCTGACCCCGAATCGCCGCTCAGGTAAATCATGAAGCAGATCATCAGCGCCGGCAGCAGCGGCAGGATGATCGGATATGCCCGGTTGTATTTTCGGCCAAACGAGCCGTTCAATGCCAGCAGCAAGGGAACGCAACTCGCCGCACAGGCCAGTCGCAGGACGAAGAACTGCCAGAACCGCTCCGGGTAGGCCATCCAGTCGAGGAAACTGCACAGCGGCACCAAAATCATCACAAACCACGCTCCCATGCGCGCATTGCGCAAATTCAGTTCCTCCTGCTCCAGTTCAAAACGGTCGGAATGCGGCAAACCCCCCTCAGGGCCGCTGTGCTCACAACGGCCCTGACTGGAAACAACCGGGACGTCCCCGGCCTCTGCCAGATTTGATAAAAACATAACTATTATAAATTTAATAATAAACCTCTCTACAAATCAAGGCCAATCCAAGCATTTTTGCGCTGGCCTCTCCCCTTCATGCCCCTCGCATGCCGATCCAAAACGCACCCTGGCTTGGCAGGCAGGCAGCACTCGCCATCATGGCCAGCACATGCGCATCCTCATCGCCATCGACAAATTCAAAGGCTCCATGCCAGCCGCCACGGCGGCCAAGGCCATCAAAACCGCCCTCCAACAAGGGATTCCCGGTGTCGAGTGCGACGCCTGCCCCATCGCCGACGGCGGCGAAGGCACCGCCGAGGCCGTCGTCACAGCGCAAAATGGCCAATGGTGTGACCTCGCCACCTTCGATGCTCAGGGCCGACCCGTCACCGCCCGCTACGGCCTGATCCCTGCTAGCACTCATCTCGAAGCTGTCATGGAAATGAGTGCCGCCTCCGGCCTCGCCATGGTTAGCGATCTGCCGCTCGATCCCGCCACCGCCAGCACCTACGGCACCGGATTGATGCTCCGAGACGCCATCGCCTGCCATGCCAAGCGCATCATCATCGGCATCGGCGGCAGTGCCACCAACGACGCCGGCATCGGCATGGCTTCGGCACTGGGGTATTGCTTCCTCGACAGTGCCGACAAACCGCTGACGCCGCTCATCCAGAATATGGATCGACTGGCGAAGATCGAACGCAGCGAAACGCGCATGCCCTCGGAAATCCTCGTCGCCTGCGACGTGAACAATCCCCTGCTCGGCCCGCACGGCTGCACTCGCGTCTATGGCCCACAGAAAGGCGTTGTTGATTTCGAGTTCTTCGAATCACGTCTCGAACGCCTCGCAGACATCGCCAAACGTGATCTCGGCGTCGATCATCGCGATATCCCTGGAGCAGGAGCTGCGGGGGGCCTCGGTTTTGGCCTCATGACTTTCTGCGGAGCCCGGCTCACCAGCGGCTTCGATTTGATCGCTGACATCGTCCGTCTGCGCGACCGCATCGCCGCCGCCGATCTCGTCATCACGGGCGAAGGCCGCCTCGACGCGCAAACCCTGCACGGCAAAGGCCCGATGGGTGTCGCGGCCATGGCCCGCGCCATGAAAAAACCTGTCGCCGTCTTCGCTGGAGCCATCGAGGCAGAAGACCAACTCCGAACGCAGTTCGACTTCCTCTGCGCCATCAAACCACATGCCATGCCGCTCGCCGAAGCCATGCAACGCGGCCCCGCTCTCCTCGAAAGTGCCGTATTACAACAGGCATCCGCTTTGCGCGCACTTGCACAGGCATCCTGACCGTGCTCAATCCCACCCGGCAACACCTCACACCATCCAGCATCCAGAAATGAAAGCAGTTCTCCTCTTCGCAGGCCAAGGCGCGCAAAAAGTCGGCATGGGCAAAGACCTCGCAGACGCCTACCCCGCCGTCCGTGCCCTCTTTGATCAAGCCGATGCCGCACTCGGCTACTCGCTCACCCAGGTCATGTTCGAAGGCCCGATGGAGGAGCTCACCAAAACCTCCCGCTGCCAACCCGCGCTCTACGCTCACGGCCTCGCCATTCTCGAAGTGCTGAAAAGCAAAGTGCCCGCACTCGAAATCGCCGCCACCGCTGGCCTCTCCCTCGGTGAATTCACCGCGCATGCCGCTGCAGGCACCTTCGACTTCGCCACCGGTCTCAATCTCGTCTTTCAGCGCGGCAGCTTCATGGAGGAAGCCTGTGAAAACACCAAAGGAGCCATGCTCGCTCTGCTCGGCGGAGAGGAATCCGCCATCCGCGAACTCGCCGCTGAATGTGATGTCGATGTCGCGAACTTGAACGCTCCCGGACAGATCGTCCTCAGCGGCAGCGCCGTAGGCATCACCGCCGCAGCCGCCAAAGCGAAGGACAAAGGCATCAAGCGCGCCATTCCCCTGCCCGTCGCCGGTGCGTATCACAGCCGCCTGATGAAGTCCGCGCAGGACAAGCTCGCCGCCATGCTCGCCAACGCGTCGATCCAAAGCCCGCGCGTTCCTGTCGTCTGTAACTTCGAGGCTCGTCCTGTCTCCACGCCCGAAGAAATCCGCACCACGCTCACCAGCCAGGTCACTGGCAGCGTGCGCTGGGTCGAATCCATGCAGCACCTCATCGCCGCAGGCCACTCGCTCTTCATCGAACTCGGCCCCGACGCCACTCTCGCCGGCCTCATGGGCAAGATCGACAAATCCGTGAAGGTCATCTCAATCAAGGACAGCGCTTCGCTTGATGCTGCGGTGGCTCAACTTCAGTAAGCTCATGAAACACCTGCTCTGCGCGATGCTGATGCTCACCAGCATCGCTTCCGCGTTCGAATTGCCCGCCACCGACGGCAAGAGCTACGATCCGCTCGCTGCGGGTGACAAGAAAGCTGTCGTGCTCTTCTTCGTCTCGCCGTTCTGCTCGACCACGAAGTCGTTCATGAAGGAGATCAACCTGATCGCCGCCGACTACGCCGACAAAGCCGTCGTTTACCTCGTGCAGTCCGATCCCGAGATCACCAAAGAAGTCGCACTAGAGCACGCTATCCTCTCCGAGGTCAAAGCGACGATGCTTCTCGATAAAGAACAAGCACTCGCCAAGCAAGTGCAGGCCAAAATCACGCCGGAGGCTGTCGTGCTGTCCCCCAAAGCCGAGACACTCTACCAAGGCCGCATCAACGACCTCTACCTCGGCCCCACCAAGCGCCAGCGTTCCCCAACGACGAAAGATCTCCGCGACGCGCTCGACGCCATCCTCGCTGGCAAACCGGTGCCATCTCCCCAGCACCCAGCCCAAGGCTGCAAGATCGGCGGCATCAAATAAAGTTGCCCAGTTGCTGAGCAACTGGATCCCAGACGCTTGTTGCACAGCAACAAGCCTACTTTTTCTTCCCCTTTCCTTTCTTGCCCTTGTTCTCCGGCTTCGGCCCAGCCTGCGCGACAAATTCCTTCTCCAGCTTCTCCCAACGAGCTGCCATCGCTTTCACACGCTCCGCTTCCTTCGCGGCGAGGTTGTTTGATTCCGCGCGATCTTTGCTCAGATCATAAAGCTCCCACGCGTCGCCATTGTCCGCCGCACTCACGATTTTCCAATCGCCTTCACGCAACGCACGGTTGCCAGAGTGATGCCAGAATAGAAAGTCTCGGCTGATCGTCTCGTCCTTCGCAAATGCAGGCACCAAACTGCGTCCCGGAAGCGGTGGACCACCCGCAGGAACCAACGGCTGCGCGTCCCCTGCCAGCGCGAGCAGTGTCGGCACCACATCAATCACATGCCCCGGCGTGTGACGCAGTTCACCTTTCGCGGTGATGCCCTGCGGCCAATGTGCAATGAATGGCGTGCTGATGCCGCCTTCATGCACCCAGATTTTGTGGCGACGAAACGGCGTATTCGACACCGTCGATCCACCTGGACCAAGGCAGAGAAATGACGCCGCCGCCCCCATCGGAGCCTTTTTGTCATGACCACCGCCGCGCACCATCACCTCCGCGCTCGCCCCATTGTCAGAGAGAAACAAAATCAGCGTGTTCTCGAACGCGTTCATCGCTCGCAATTGCTCCAGCACTCGACCGATCTCACGATCCATGCGGTCGATCATCGCCGCATGAATCGCCTGCTTTGTGGCCTGAAACTGCTTCTGCTCCTCGCTCAAGCTCTCCCACGGCACCGCGTGCCGCGTTTCACCCGGTCCGAGAATTTCCAAATCGCTCTCCTTGCCGCTCGGTGCGGTGATTTGTGGTTCAGGATCGGAAAGTGCCGTGGAAACCAGCCCCATCTGCTTCTGCCGTTCGTATCGTGCCGCGCGCGTCGTCGTCCAGCCTTTCAAATACACGTCTTTGTATTTCGCGATATCCTCGGGCAGCGCCTGGATCGGGAAGTGTGGTGTGGTGAAGGCCACATAGCTGAAAAACGGTGTCTCTGCATGCTGCTGCGCGTGTTGCTTGAGAAAGTCGATCGCGTGATCGGCAATCGCGATGCTCGAATACCATGCTCCTTCTGGCTCCGGCATTGGCACGTCGTCCAGTTCGTGCTTTTGCGGATGAAAGTGATTGTCTTGCTTCACCACATAATAGGAATGCGTGAACCCCGCATCACGCACCACCTTCGGAGCATTGTTCACATGCCATTTGCCTGAGTGGTAGCAGCGATAGCCGAGAGCCGATAATCGCTGCGGCAGTGTGCGCACCCATGCCGGGAATTTCCCATAGGGCGGATCCATTCCGATCTGCTGCGCATAGTGTCCTGTCATCAACACGCCGCGTGTCGGCCAGCACCGCGCCGTGTTGTAGAACTGCGTGAAACGCAACCCACCCGCCGCCAGCCTATCCAGATTCGGCGTCGCGATTTCACTGCCGTAACAACCGAGATCGGAGTAGCCGAGATCATCGGCCAGGAAGATCACGAAGTTCGGCTTCGGCGGCGCAGCGTGAAGTGAAAAGCAGCAGACTGAAAACAGGATGAGCAGGTGGCGCAGCATGGCTGGCGACAAAAACGTCACCAGCCTTCTCATCCTTCTTTAAAATTCCATCAGCCTTCGCTCGCAGTTGTAGGCGGAGTCTCTGAAGACGGCTCCGTGGGCAGGGCGGCGTTTTCACCTGTGCCTTCATCCGACTCCGCATCTTCACCGACGACGGTGGCCACGTCCTGAATGATTTCACCTTCATTGAGTCCCATCAGCTTCACGCCTTGGGCGTTACGGCCTGTTTCGCGGATATCACAGACGCGGATACGCACACTCTGCCCCTTGGTGGTCATGAGCATGAGCTCGTCTTTGTCATGCACGGCCTTGGCCGCCACGACTTTGCCTGTCTTGTCCGTCACGTTCATCGTGATGACGCCTTTGCCGCCGCGATTCGTCAAGAGACGGTATTCGCTGAACGCGGTGCGTTTGCCGAGACCTTTCTCGCTCACGACGAGCACCATTGTGTCCGGCTCATTCGTGATGCAGCTCACAAGGAAGTCACCGTCATCCAGCGTGATGCCGCGCACCCCGGCCGTGGCACGACCGATGGGGCGGAGATTGGGTGACTCGGGATCGTCTCCCGTTTCATGGAAGCGGGCGCACATTCCTTCGTGTGTGACGAGACAGATTTCCTTATTGCCGTCCGTGAGCACGCACTCCACAAGATCATTCCCCTCATCGAGTTTGATCGCGATGATGCCATCCTTGCGGTAGTTTTTGAATTCTTCGAGAGCTGTCTTCTTGATGGTGCCGTCCTTCGTCGCAAACAGCACGTATTTGTCTGCCGCCCACATGGCCTCGTCTTCCGGCCCTTGCGCGGCGAGGCGCAGCACGGCGGCGATTTTTTCCTCAGAACGCAGATTGAGCAGGTTTTTGATACTGCGCCCTTTACCAGTGCGCGGCGCCTCAGGAATCTGATATACGCGCTCGACATACATGCGACCCGTGTTGGTGAAAAACAGCAGGAAGTCATGCAAATGAGCGCTGAAGAGGCGCTCGACGAAGTCGACGGTTTCATTCTCGCCCTGCACCTCACGGGTTTCCATGCCCTTCAAGCCTTTGCCGCCGCGGCCCTGCACGCGGTATTCCGCAGTGGCGGTACGCTTGATGCTGCCGAGATGCGTCATGGTGACGACGGCTGGATCGTTCGGGATGAGATCGATGCTTTGGATTTCCCCTTCTACCGCCTCGATGCGCGTGAAGCGCGGCGTGGCATGCTTCAATTTGATCGCCTGCAACTCATCCTTGATGATCTGCAACACGCGCAGCTCACGGGCGAGGATGTCCATCAAGTCGCGAATGCTGGTGAGTATCTCGTCGTAGTCGGCCTTGATCTTGTCGCGCTCGAGTCCGACGAGCTGATAGAGGCGCAGCTCAAGAATATCATCGACTTGCTTATCTGTGAAAATGTAGCGCTCTCCCTGAATACTGGCCTGCCCGCGAATGAGAATGCCCAACTGCTCCGCCGTGCCGACGCTAAAGCTGTATGCCTTCAACTGCCCTCGCGCCTCTTCGCGTGTGCGACTGTCGCGAATGATTTTGATAAAATCATCGAGATGACCGAGCGCGAGCAACTGCGCCTCCATCTTCTCCGCCTTAATCTCCGCCTGCTTGAGCAAGTAGCGTGTGCGACGAATGACAACCTCACGGCGATGCTCGATGTAGCACGCGATGGCGTCCTTCATGCTCAGCACGCGCGGCTTACCACCGTCGATGGCCAACATGTGAACAGAGAAACTCGTCTCCAATGAAGTGTGCTTGAACAGATTGTTCAACACGACCTGTGAGCGAGCATCGCGTTTCAAATCAATAACGACTCGCGTGTTCTCATCGGACTCATCACGCACCGTGCTGATTTCTGGAATGATCTTCTCGTTCGCCAGTTCGGCGATGCGCTTCACCAACTCCGCACGATTCACGTTGAAAGGAATCTCCGTGATGATGATCTGCTCGCGATTACCATTCTCTACGACTTCGGCTTGGCCTCGGATGCGCACAGCACCGTGGCCAGTCTCCATGTATTCGCGGATACCAGCCGTCCCCTGAATCACGCAGCCAGTCGGAAAATCAGGCCCTTTGATGAACTGCATCAGTTCATCCGTCGCGATCGCCGGATTATCGACCTGCGCACACACTGCATCGACGACTTCGCCGAGATTATGCGGCGGCATATTCGTCGCCATGCCGACCGCGATACCCGTACCACCATTGACAATGAGATTCGGGAACGCCGCCGGGAACACCGTTGGCTCCGTGAGACGTTCGTCATAGTTCGGCACGAAATCGACGGTCTCCTTGTCCATGTCAGACATCAGCGTGCCACCGAGGTGAGTCATGCGCGCCTCCGTGTAACGCATTGCGGCCGGAGGGTCACCTTCCACAGAGCCAAAGTTCCCCTGCGGGTCGATCAGCGGTTCACGCATCGCCCACGGCTGGCCCATGTGGACGAGCGTCGGGTAAATCACCGCCTCACCATGCGGATGGTAGTTACCCGAGGTGTCACCCGCGATCTTCGCACACTTCATGTGCTTCTTCGGCGGATAGAGCGACAACTCGTGCATCGCGTACAAGATGCGACGTTGAGAGGGCTTCAATCCATCGCGCACATCTGGCAAGGCGCGGGAAATGATGACGGACATCGAGTAGTCGAGGAAGCTGTTCTTCACTTCGTCGGCGACTGAAATCGGGCGGGTGTTGGATTCTTGCATCGAAGGAAACGGTAAAGCGTTGAATGAACGGGTTCGGCTGTGAGCGGACTAGACGTCCAGATTCCGCACATTGAGCGCGTTCTCTTCGATGAAGTGTTTTCGAGGTTCGACCACGTCGCCCATGAGGATGGTGAAGATGCGTTCGGCTTCGTGCGCGTTGGACTCATCGAGCTTGATCTGCAGCAGCGTGCGCTTGTTCGGGTCCATCGTGGTCTCGAAGAGCTGCTTGGCATTCATTTCGCCCAAACCTTTGAAGCGCTTGATCTCCATGCCGCGTTTGCCGATCTCCATGACCCTTTCGAGGATTCCTGGGATGCTGAAGACGGGATGCACCTTGGCGTTGTCGCCCTCGCCTTCGATAATCTCGAACAATGGCTTGTCCTGGCTGCTGAAGTGATCGACGTGCAGGCCGAGTTCGTCGAGCTGTTGAAAACGGCGCTTCATGCCGTGCGCTTCGTGAATCTCGATCAGACGCGCACGACGCGTGGTTTTTGCCGCAGTTCCGTTACCATTGCTTTCAGCCTGAGCGTCGGACTTGGCAAAGAGATGAAGATCGCTGTTTTCGCGAGCAAAGGCAGCGAGCTGCTCATTGCTGACGAAATAGCGCACACTCGCCTCGTTGCCGTCGCGAATGATCACGAGGTAATGGGGCAGGTTGCCGGTCGCTTCATCACGGGCTTGCAGATAACTTTCAAAATCACCGCCGTGACGGCGGATGATGTCGGCAAATTTCGCCAACGGCACGAGCACATCGAGGATCGCCTTGAGTTTGTCGGACTCGATCTTGCTGCCATCGGCCATGTTGCGCAGGCTGATCTCGCCGGAACCGAGTTCGAGCAGGATGGCGTCCATTTCGGCGTCGCTCTGCACATATTCCTCACGCTTCTTGCGCGTCACCTGATACAGCGGCGGTTGAGCGACATAAATGTGGCCGCGTTTCACGAGTTCCGGCATCTGGCGGAAGAAGAACGTCAGCAGCAGCGTGCGGATGTGGCTGCCGTCCACGTCGGCATCGGTCATGATGACGATTTTGTGGTAGCGCAGCTTCTCGATATTGAAGGAGCCTTCCACCTCACTGTCGCCACCGATGCCGGTGCCGATGGCGGTGATCATGGTCTGGATTTCCTTGTTCTGGAGCACCTTTTCGAGGCGCGCCTTCTCGGTGTTGATCAATTTTCCGCGCAACGGCAGGATCGCCTGATTGTGACGGTTGCGTCCCATCTTGGCGGAGCCACCGGCGGAATCACCCTCGACAATAAACAGCTCGGTCTTCGCCGGATCACGCTCGGAACAGTCAGCCAGCTTGCCAGGCAGACCACCGCTGCTCATCGCGTCCTTGCGAATGGCTTCGCGCGCCTTACGGGCGGCTTCGCGTGACTTGGCGGCGATGATGATGTTCTTGATGACCTCGACCGCGACATCGGGATTCTCATCGAAATAGCGCAACAGTCCTTCATACACGACGGAGTTCACCACGCCTTCAACTTCACCGTTCACCAGCTTCACCTTCGTCTGCGAATTGAAGCGCGGATTCGGCAGCTTCACGCTGAGCACGCAGATCAGACCTTCACGGCAGTCATCACCTTCGATGTCGGGCAGTTTCTCTTTGAACGCCTTCGGATTGGCATTGATGTACTGCTTCACCGCCTTGGTGAGCGCGGATTTCAGACCGCTGTAATGCGTGCCTCCGTCTGGGTTCGGGATCGCATTGGCAAAGCACAGCGTCTGCTCGCTGAGACCCTTGTTGTATTGCAGCACGCAGTCCACCAGGATGAACTTCGGCTTGTCGTCGATCATGATCTCACGGCGACCAGCCAGCGCGATCGGCTCCGGGTGTACCTTGTCCTTGTCTGCGCCCATCTCGCGCACGAACTGCTTCACGCCCTCGGTGTAGAGCAGCGTCTCCTGGCGTGGCGGCGTCACACGCTCGTCGATGACGGTGATGTTGATGCCTGGATTGAGGAAGGCCAGCTCACGCAAGCGCACAAGCAGACGCTCGAAATTGAAGGTGGTGGTGATCGTGAAGATCGTCGCATCCGGGAAAAACGTGATCTTCGTGCCGGTGCGCTTCGGGTCATCGAGATCGCCGAGAACCGTGAGCGGCTCGGTGGTGATGCCGCGCTCAAAGCCGATGGCGTGAATTTTGCCATCGCGATAGACCTCGCATTTGAACCAATCGGAGAGCGCGTTCACGCACTTCGCGCCGACACCGTGCAGCCCGCCGGAGAACTCATACGCGCCATCGCCAAACTTGCCGCCCGCATGCAAATTCGTCAGCACCAGTTCGACGGTGGGGATGCCCTTCGCATGCATTTCGACCGGAATGCCGCGCCCATCGTCCTCGACACTGAGTGAGCCGTCGCTGTGGATCGTGACCGTGACGTTTTTGCAGTTGCCCGCGAGATGCTCGTCGATGGAGTTGTCCACCACTTCAAACACGCAGTGATGCAGGCCGCGTTCATCGGGATCGCCGATGTACATGCCTGGGCGGAGGCGGACGGCTTTCAGGCCTTCGAGATGCTGGATTTGCTCGGCACCATAAGCCTGGTTGGCGGCTACATGCGTGGTGCTATGGAGGTCGTTGTTGTCGTCTGACATGAGTCTGTGCTTGCGGGGTGTTCCATCGCCTGAGTCCGTCCTAGAAACCGCTTCGGAAACGTGCTCGATGGGAGTGCTTTCAGACTAGCAAGATGCCCCTCGCGGCAAAGCTGTTTTTGCAGCTAAACACACTCTTTTTTGCCTCGCGAAACACCTTGCGTCAGCGGCATCCTCCCTCTGGCATTTCGGTGAATCGGAGGAGTCCGTGGACAATGGGCTTTTGGGCACGTTTTTACTCCCCACTTTTGGGATCAAAAGCATCGCGCAGCCCGTCTCCCAGAAAGTTGAGCGCGAGCAAGCTGACGGACATCAACAGTGCCGGAAAGACAAGCAGCCACCACTTGCTTTCGAGCGGATTGATGACCTGTGCGCCATCTTTGAGCAGCGAACCCCAACTCGCCGCCGGGTCTTCGATGCCGAGACCCAGGAACGAAAGAAAGGACTCATCGAGGATCACGGCGGGGATGGTCAGCGTGAGGTAAGTCAGGATAATCGTACTCAGATTCGGCAGCAGGTGACGGCGCAGCACGCCCCAACTCCCCTGCCCCATCGCTTTGGACGCCGTGACGAAGGTCATCTCTCGCAGCACGAGCACCTGCCCGCGCACGATGCGCGCCATGGTCAGCCATTCGACGAGGCCGAGTGAGACGATCATCACCAGCACCTTGGAATAGGCTTTTAAATCACTCATCGCAGCAGCAAATCGCGGCCATCCATGCGCTTGCGCAGCGAGCCGCCAACCATCGACCCACTCCTTCACATAATCGTCGAGCGCGGCGATGAGAATCATGATGAACAGGATGCGCGGCACGGATTGCAGCACCTCGATCGCGCGCATCATGAACGCATCCACCCGTCCACCCACATAGCCGCTGATCATGCCGTAGAGCGTGCCGATCACCAGACTGATGAGTGCGCCGACAAAGCCGACTCCGAGAGACACCCGCGCACCGGACAGCAAGCGATAGAGCATGTCCTGCCCATTCACATCGGTGCCCAGCAGATGCAGCATGCCGACCTCGTGGGCGCGATGCAGTGGCGGTAGAAATGAAGCACTGCTGGTGGTCTTCACCGCTGCAGGCAGCAGCGGTGGCAAGACGATAGCCGCGAGCGCGAGGCTGAGCAGGAGCCAGAGTGCCGCCATCGCTGCGCGGTTACGCCGCAGCAATTGCCAGCCATCCGGCCGTGCGATTCGTGCCTGGGAGGTCATCTCAGGCATAGAGGCGGATGCGTTTATCCAGCAGCGTGTAGGCCACGTCCACCAGCAGGTTGAAGATCACGAGCAACACGCAGTAAACAATCACCGCGCCGCCGAGCAGAAACACGTCACGATTCTGGATTGAGTTCACAAAAATCATACCCGCACCCGAGATATTAAAGACACTCTCGACAATCATCGAGCCGGTGAGCAAATGAGCGGCCAGCGGCCCGAGAAAAGTCACGACAGGCAAGATGGCGACCTTGGCGGCATGTTTGACGACCGCCTGCGTTTCAGAAAGCCCTTTGGCACGCGCGGTGCGCAGGAAGTCGCTCTTCATCACATCGAGCAGACTGTTACGCATCAATCGCGCCACGTAGGCGATGTAGGGCGCGGCCAGACAGATCGCAGGCAAGATCATCTGACTCACCGTGCCCCAGCCACCGACCGGCAACCAGCCGAGCCACAGCGCCGCGACGGCGATCAAAAAAGGCCCGCTGATGAACGAAGGCACTGAAATGCTCACCAGCGCAGCGAGCATGGCCGAGCGGTCGATCCATGTGTCTTTTTTCATTGCCGCGAGACTGCCCAGCATCACACCAGCGCAACCTGCAATCACAAAAGCCAGCGAACCGAGCGCGAAGGAGTTCGGCATTTTTTGCCGCAGCAACTCCGACACACGCCAGTCGCGGTAACGTGTGGATAAGCCCAAGTCGAAACGCGCCAGCGAGCCAACATAGGCGGTGTACTGCTCCCACAGCGTACCATTGAGTTTGTAGCGCGTGAGCAACGCCTCCTTGATGTGTGGTGGTGGTTCTTTTTCCTTATCAAACGGCCCACCTTTCGTGATGCGCGCCAGGACAAAGGTGACCGAGATCACGCAAAAGATCACGAGCACGCTGCTGATGACGCGACGGGCGAGGAAGGAGAACATCGGAGGCGTAAGTTCGGCACGTTCAGGCGAGCCACCAGCAAAAACTGCCGCTGGGCACGGGCAAGACTTCTTTCCCACCACGGAGTTGCATCTCACCCTGCTCCAAGGTGCCACCCAAATGCGCGAATTGCTGCCGCAGCAGATGATGCAGGGAGATCGGCGTCAGTTCAGGTGTGTGACAGGAGAGCAAAACACCGAGTGGCTCTGTCGAGAGCAGCTTGCCCAGCAGTGTGAGCAACGGAGGCAGATCGTTTTCGATTTTAAACACCTCGCCCTTGGCCCCGCGACCATAACTCGGTGGATCGAGAATGATCAGATCGTATTGGCGCTCGCGCCGCAGCTCGCGTTCGAGGAATTTTGTCACGTCATCGACGATCCAGCGCACAGGACGGTCTTCGAGGCTGTTGAGCGCTGCGTTTTTGCGCGCCCAGTCCACCATGCCTTTGGATGCATCCACATGGCAGACCTCCGCGCCGGCAAGTGCCGCCGCCAGCGTGCTGCCGCCGGAGTAGGCAAAGAGATTCAGCACCCGCGCGGAGCGGTTGTTTCGCTTGCGATACGCGGCGCAGACTTCGCGAATGCGCTGCCATTGATCGCGCTGCTCAGGGAAAATGCCCAAATGGCCGAAGTCGGTGGAGCTGAGTTGGAATTGGATGCCATCGACCGCGATGACCCATGTCTCAGGAAGGCGATCACGACCGCGCCATTGATTGCCACCATCGCGGAAGAAGGTGGCCGTCACGCGCTGCCAATCTGCCTTGGGCAGCGACTGCCGCCACACTGCCTGCGCGCACGGGCGGGAGAGCACCACGCTGCCAAAACGCTCCAGTTTTTGAAACGCGCCGCTGTCGATGAGTTCGTAACCTTTGGGATCGGACATGATGTGTATGAGGCTTCAGTCCGCCTCTGGGCGTGGATCGCGAGAGAGCAGTGCCCGCATGCCTTCGAGAGCAGGCTTCCCTTCATGAAGGACGGCGTAGATTTCATCCAGCAGCGGTGTGCGTACGCCCGCCTGCCGCGCTGCGCGGTGGAGACTGGCGGTATTGGGCACGCCCTCAGCCACCATGCGGCTCGCTGCGATGATCTCGGTGAGTGCCTGCCCCTGCCCCAGCAACAGCCCGACGCGATGATTGCGGCTGTGCTCGGAATAGCAGGTCGCCATCAGATCGCCGACACCACTGAGTCCGTAAAAAGTCTCCGCCCGCCCGCCCATCGCCGTGCCAAAACGCACCATCTCCGCAAGAGCGCGCGTGACGAGCGCGGCGATGGCATTGTCTCCGAGTTTTAATCCCAGCGCGATGCCGGCAGCGATGGCGTAGGGATTTTTGAGCGCGCCCGCCCACTCGGCCCCCGTGATGTCGTCCGTCGTGTAAGCACGGAAAAACGGCAGCGTGAAACTGCTCTGCACCGCTTTGGCAATGTCCTCCTCAGCGCAGGCCACGACTGCGGCAGTGGCGAGTTGCCGCGCCACTTCCTCAGCGTGATTCGGCCCCGTGAGAACAGCCAAAGGAATGCCCGGCAAGGCTTCACCGAGCAATTCACTCATGCGGTGCCCTGTCTCGAGTTCGATGCCTTTGGCGCATGACACGAGCACTCGTGCGCCCGCAGCGGTGCCGTGCTGGGCGGCGAGTTTTGCCGTAGCGCGCACGGCCTTGGATGGCACGGCAAAGACGATCATGTCCGCAGACCGCAGTGCCGAGAGTGAAGCTACGACGGAGACGTTCGCCGGGAGATGCAGATGTGGCAAATAGCGTTCGTTGCAGCGTGTTTCGCCGATTCGCGACATCAGCTCCTCATCGCGTCCCCAGAACTGCACATCCAGCCCGCGCAGTGAGAGCATGTAAGCGATGGCCGTGCCCCAGCTCCCGGCACCCATGACTGTGACTGTGCGAATCATGAGTCCTGTGGCTTTTTTTTGACGAAGACTCTGCTCTCCGTGCCCGCGAGCAAGCGCTGGATGTTGGAGCGGTGCCGCACAAAGGCCAGCACCATCACCACCAGCCCGAAGCCAAGCATCACAAAATCCCAGCGTCCCTCACGCACCATCTGCACCGCCATGGCCGTGGGCACCCCAACCGCTGCGGCGAGTGAAGCGAGCGAAACATAGCGAAAGGCAAAGAGAAACACGAGGAAAGCGATCCACCCGCCAATCATCCCCGCCAACGAAACCCCCGCGAGCACTCCGGCTGTGGTGGCAATGCCTTTCCCTCCTTTGAAGCCAAGCCAAAACGTGAACATGTGCCCGAGCACCGCCGCAAATCCCGTGAGCACCTTGCCCGTTGTCACCAACTCCGCAGACGCGCCACTCTGTGCAATCCAGCCCGCCGCCAACCACACTGGCAACCAGCCTTTGAGCACGTCACACAGGAACACCGGAATACCGATGCCCTTCCCCAGGACGCGGATGGCATTGGTGGCACCGATGTTGCCACTGCCGTGCTGGCGGATGTCGATGCCTTTCAGTTTTCCCGCAAGATAACCAAACGGCACGGAGCCGCAGAGATAGCCGCAGGCGATGCTGGCGAAAATGGCGGTGGAGGTGGTCATGCAGCGATTAATCAAATACCACGGTCTTATTCTTGAAGACAAGCACCCGGTCGCGGACATGCCACCAGAGCGCTTTTGCCAGGACGTTCTTTTCCAAATCCCGCCCGAGGCGCGCGAGATCGGCCACCGTGTCTTCATGACTGACACGCATCACGTCCTGATGGATGATGGGGCCTTCATCGAGATCCGCCGTGACGTAGTGACTGGTGGCACCGATGATCTTCACCCCGCGCTGAAATGCCTGATGATAAGGTCGCGCACCGACGAAGGCAGGCAGGAAGCTATGATGGATGTTGAGGATGCGATCGGGGAATCCGGCGATCATCTGGGGGCCGATGATCTGCATGTACTTCGCCAGCACCACGGTGTCGATGCGTTCCTTCCTCAGCAGTACGAGCATGGCTTCTTCCTGCGCCGCTTTGTTATCCTTGGTGACAGGAAAGTGATGGAAAGGAATGCCAAAGCGCTCTGCCGCAGGCCGCAGCACTTCGTGATTGGAGACGATGAGCGGAATCTCCACGGGAAGTTCCCCGGCTTCATATCGAGCCAAGAGATCGTAGAGGCAGTGATTCTCTTTGGTGACGAAGATCGCGACACGCTTGCGTCTGTTGGAGAAACTCAAACGCATGCGCATCTCGTGGCGGCGTGCCAGTGGCCGCAGCCGCGGCTCGATCTCTTCTTCTTCGAGCGTAAAACCCTCCAAGCTCCACTCCAACCGCATGAAGAAGGCTCCTTGCTCTTCGTCGATGTGCTGCTGGAGGTCGATGATGTTTCCTTTATGCGAGAGGATGAATCCGGTCACATCATGCACCAATCCCGGCCGGTCGGGACAGTGAATGAGGAGTGTGGCAGTGCCTGACATGATGGTTCGTTTGCGATTCTCGTCTCTCAACGCGCGCCCCTGGCTGGGAAACGTGTGCAGACGCCCGCACCTTTGATGAGAGACGGTATCTGCTCTGCATGACGCCCAGAGGCGATGATGCACTCAACTCCTCCCTCCACGGCTTCTTGCACGGCGCGCAGTTTTGAAATCATGCCCCCCGTGCCCAGCGCCGATTTTTCTTGTTCGGCATGGTGAATGACATCTTCCACCCGCTCGACGATCGGGATCGGCCCTTCGCTAGGATTCTTCATATCACGCAGCAAGCCGGGAGCACTGGTGAGCAGCACGAGCAAGTCCGCGCCCCAAAACAGCGCCACCCGAGAGGAGAGCTTGTCGTTGTCGCCATAGCGCAGTTCTTCGACGGCAACGGAATCGTTCTCATTGATGACAGGCACGACTTGGGAGAACTCAACTAAGCGATCCAGCACCGCTTTGACACGCGGAGCACGATCCGCATTTTCAAAATCCTCATGCGTGACGAGGAGCTGCGCGACGTGCAACCCATGATCGCGCAACAGAGATTCATAAGCGTGCATGAGATGCGTCTGACCGACGGCGGCAAGGGCCTGAAGCGTGGTCATGTCCGACGGACGCTGTTTAAAATCCATGGGCTTCAGCCCAGATGCGACGGCTCCGCTGCTGACCACGACGACAGCATGCCCGGCTCTCTTCAGCAAAGCCACGGCCTCCACCAGCTTGCGCAACTGCACGGGATCAGGTTCCGGCGCATCTTGACGAGTCAGAATGCCGGAGCCGAATTTGAGAACGATGCGCTTTGCCGCCATAAGAATGAGGGGCGGCGAATATGGCGGGTTGTGACGTGATGCAAAGGGCAAAACGCAGACTGCAAGATCATGAAAACGCGACCGCACACTGAATCTGCATTTCATAGAGTTCCGTGATCTCACGCGCGTCATGCACATGAAAAAAAGCTCTTGCCAGATCGCCGGGCATCCCACACACTTCACGCCGTTCCAGATTCTCTCAATCTGGTGAACACTTGGTGATGTCCCCGGCAGGCCTGCCGAAGTTTCCCCAGCCCCTGCGCTGATGAAACATGACCCCGCTCTTGCAGCGTGGCCGTCATTCCTCCGGAGCACACCGCGGCGATGCCGCTTCCCCCCATTCCCTCACATTTCCTCAAATAAACCACCGCTCCCGGATGACCTCAATGCTGGTTGCTCCGTGTGACGTTCAACAAAACCGCTCCCATCATGGCAGGCCACAATAAATGGTCCAAGATCAAGCGCGGCAAAGCCATCACTGACGCCAAGCGCGGCAATGCCTTCAGCAAACTCGCCAAGGAAATCACGCTCGCTGCGAAATCCGGCGGCGGCAATCCGGACATGAACGCCCGCCTGCGCAGCGCCATCACAGCCGCCAAGGCCGCGAACGTGCCCAATGACAACATCGATCGCGCCATTAAGAAAGGCACCGGAGAACTTGCAAGCGCAGTTCTCGAAGAAATCGTCTATGAAGCCTACGGCCCCGGCGGTGTGGCGATGATGATCGAGGTTGTCACTGACAATCGCAACCGCAGCGCCAATGACCTGCGCACTCTGCTCTCCAAGAACAACGGCACTTTTGCAGACGCTGGCAGCGTGGCTTACATGTTTCAGCGCCGAGGTGAAATTCGTCTCGACAAAACCGCCGCGACTGAAGATCAGATCATGGAGTCCGCGTTGGAATCCGGCGCGGAGGACATCCAGGAAGATGGAGACGACTGGGTGATTTACACCTCCACTGAACAGCTCTTCCAGGTCGGCAATGCCCTGCGTGAGCGTGGCTTTCCTCCACGCAGCCAGGGACTCATCTATCAGCCGCAGACCACGATCACCATCAGTGACGCGGATACGGCGCGATCTCTGATCAAGCTCTACGACATCCTCGACGACTACGACGATTCACAACACGTCCACGCCAACTTTGAGATCGACGACGCGATCGCCGGCCAGCTCGACTAAACTCATTTCTCCCCCCTTTTTATGTCAGAAGAACTCGCCGCCGAGGCCGAAGTGATCAAACCCAAGCGCAAGGCTCCCGCCAAAAAGGCTGCTGCGAAAAAAACAGCCGCCAAGAAAACAGCCGTGCGCACCACAGCCCGCAAGACGGCAAAGAAAAAAACCGCCGTCGTGGAAGAGGCCGCCCCGGTCGAGCCCTCAGTCCAAGCAGCGAGCGAGACTCCCGAACTCGAAGCACCGCCCGCCGCGCCTGCCGAAGTCCCTGAAGAGACCGCACCTCAAGCTGTCGAACAAGCTGCGCCGCCAGAGAACACGGAAGGTGCCGCTGCTGCCACTTCCGCTGCCACCGAAGACGCTGCCGCCACTCCCGGTGAAAACGGCATTCCGCGCTACATGGTCATGGATGAAAACGGGCAACTCCGCCCGATGACATCCAAAGAGCGCCGTAAGGCAAAATTTGAGCGCTGGAAACAACGCCGCATGGAGCGCGACACTCAGCGCCGCGCCGAACGTGCCGCCAACGGCCAATCCAGCGGCGATCCGCAGGCTGGCTATGGTCAAGAACGCGAGATCGAACCCGAAAAACCGCTCGGCCCTCCAGAACCAGCCAATGGCATCTTGGAGATGTCGCCGAAAGGTTACGGCTTCCTCCGTCGGCGCGAACTCGCCTTTTCGCAGAATCCTCAAGACGCCTTCATCGCTCCCGAGTTCATCCGCAAGCATGGCCTGCGTGAAGGCATGCAAGTCGTCGGCGTGCAGCGCAAAGGCCACCGCGGCCCCCAAGTCACGGAAGTCACCGAAGTGAACGGCCGGGCACCCGAGGCCATGCGTGAGATTCCGCTCTTTGAGGAACTCAAAGCCGTGAACCCCAACAAGCGCTATCAGCTTGAGACCGTCAAAGATCGCCTCACCACGCGCGTGATCGACCTCATCGCACCCGTGGGCCGTGGGCAACGCGGCTTGATCGTGGCACCACCGCGCGCAGGCAAGACGACCATGCTGCAACACATCGCGGAGGCCGTCACAGAGAATCACCCGGGCGTGCATCTGATGATCCTGCTCATCGACGAGCGACCGGAAGAAGTTACCGAGTTCAAACGCGTGCTGCCAAACGCGGAAATCTTTGCCAGCAACAACGACCAGGATGTGAAGAGTCACACACGCATCTCCACCTTTGCCATCGAGCGCGCCAAGCGTCTCGTGGAGTGCGGAGAACACGTCTTCATGCTCATGGACTCCATCACCCGCATGGCCCGTGCGTTCAACAACACGGCCAAGAGCGGTGCCACGATGAGCGGCGGCGTCGGTGTCGGTGCGTTGGAGATTCCGCGTCG
This sequence comes from Prosthecobacter sp., assembly GCA_039806835.1. Lineage (GTDB taxonomy): Bacteria > Verrucomicrobiota > Verrucomicrobiia > Verrucomicrobiales > Verrucomicrobiaceae > Prosthecobacter. The sequence continues at coordinate 82,642 of JBDHQD010000010.1, forward strand.
TCTTTTTGCCGCCGCACGCAACACGCGCACGGCTGGCTCGCTCACGATTCTAGGCACCGCACTCATCGAGACCGGCAGCCGCATGGACGAACTCATTTTCCAGGAGTTCAAAGGCACCGGCAACATGGAGCTGGTGTTGGATCGTCGCATTGCCGAGCAGTTCATCTTCCCAGCGGTGAACATCTTCAAATCCGGCACGCGCCGTGAAGAACTGCTGCTCCAGGCTTTCCAACTCGACAAAATCCACATGCTGCGTCGTGGCCTCGCCGGCCACAAACCCGTCGAAGCCATTCAGCGTGTCATCTCGCTGCTGGAGCGCTATCCGAGCAACGCCCAAATGCTCGTCGATCTCCCCAGCAAGAGCTAGCGCGCACGCCGCCAGCCGTCATGTCAAAGCCCGATCCAGAAATCCGTGTGGACGAAATCCTGCCTCCGCAGACTGCGGCTGCGCACTCCAGCACGAGCGGTGATCCGGCAGATCGCACGGTGGCGCGTCTCCTGGCAAAATACCTCGATGAGTTGCTGCGTGTCCCCGGCACGAATTTCAAAATCGGCCTCGATCCCATCCTCGCGCTGATCCCCGGCCTCGGTGACACTCTAGTGTCTAGCGCGGGCGCGGTCATCTTGCTCGATGCCTTGCGCTCTGGCGTTCCCGTGTCCGTGTTTTTACGCATGGCACTGAACATGGGAATCAATTTCCTTTTGGGCCTCATTCCCGGTGCCGGAGCAGCGGCGTCCGCTTTTTTCAAATCAAACAGCCGCAATCTCGCGCTCCTCACCACCTGGCAGGCGGGCCAGAAGGAAAAAGTGCGCCGCAGTACGCTGCGCTTCTATGTGGGGCTTGCCTTCCTCGTCGTGATGTTCGTGGCTTTCATCATTGTCGGATGGCTTTTCTACACCTGGCTGTTGCTCAATGTCCTGCGCGGCATCGGACAAGTGCTCACTCCAGGGTGATCGGCTCGACGCAGCATTGGCACTCGCCAATCCATCTCAATCCCGTGCCTTGAGCACGCCCACCAAGTCCAACTGACGCAGCATTCGCCCCACCACCAGAAAGGAGCAGCACGACGCCGTCATGACGACCAGCACCGCCACGGCGTAGGTGTGCAAACTGATCTGCAGTGGCAAGCGCACTGTCTCGGTGCGCACTTGCTCCAACACAAAACCCGCCAGCCCACGACCAAAGAACAGCCCAACGGGCAGCGCTGCGGCAATCAACAATCCCAACTCTCCGAGAAGCACTCCCGCAACCTCTCGACGCGAGAATCCGACAACGCGCAGCGTGGCGAGATCGCGCCCACGCTCCGAGAGAGCGATGCGGGCGCTGTTATACACGACGCCGAAAGCCACTACCACCGCGAGCACGAAGTAAAGCTGGCGAATGATGCCGATGCTGCGCCCCGTCGTTTCGCGAAAGGAATCGAGCTGATCCTTCTTCACCAAAGTGATGGCGGCACGCGGTGTGTCCTTCACCTCACGCATGAAGTCGCTCCAGCGCGCTTGGTCCACGGTGAGATACGCACCGCTGACGGTATCCCCTTCGTGCATGAGGCGGCGCAGAGCTCGGATGTCCATGTAGGCAGACACTCCCGCGAAGTCCTCGATGAATCCACGCACGGGAACGCTCATCGTCTCGCGATGACCTTCCAGCGCGATGATTTGCACCGCGTCACCAATGTTCACGCCGAGAATCTTTCCCAGTTGCGCAGACATCACCACGCCCTCCTCCGGCAGATGGATGCGGCGGCGCTGTGCGTCGAGCAGCCGGTTGAGTTCTGCATCTGGCGGCAGGCCGTTGACGGCAAGTCGGCGCGAGTGATGGCCAAAACGGATGCGAGCCTGCACCACCCGCACCGGCTCAGCGCGCTGCACTCCGGGCAACCGCTCCAGATTATGCAGTGCCTCACCTGAACTTGGTTCACTGAAAAACACAACGGCGTCCTGCCGCTGCACATCATTCCACTGGTAGGTGAGAAGGTAGTCGATGCTATCCGCCATGGATCCCGGCAGCACCATCAGCCCTGTGGCCAACGCCAAACCAGCGATCGTGAATGCCGCCTGCGCTGGACGACGCTCGATGTTGCGCAGAGCCATGCGAAAGCCCGGCCCACCTCCACGCGCAAACCCCAGCCGCTCCAGCAGTGAAGGTTTAAAATCTGCCGGAGGCTCTGGCCGCATCGCTTCCGCAGGTGGCAGCCCGACAGCCGTGCGAACCACGCTGAGGACACCTGCAAACGATGCCCCTGCGCCTACCGCCAGTGCCAGCCCCACCGCGCTGTAATCCATCTGGAAAACCAAGTGCGGGAATTTGAAAAAGAGCGTGTAAATGCCCACCAGCCCGGCCCCCATCCAACGCCCTGCCACACCACCGATCAGAGTTCCCAACACCACAATGACAAAAGCATAGCCCAAGTAATGCCGCCCCACCTGCCAGGATGAAAAGCCCAGTGCCTTGAGTTGCGCGATCTGCTCCCGTTGCAGCCGCACGAGACGCGCCAGCACCGCATTGACCATGAACGCGGCGACACTGAGAAAGACCACCGGATACGCCACCGAAAGCGCATGCACGACGCGCAGCTCATCATCGAGACGCTGCGCGCTGTTGTGATCTCGACGCGTATAAGCCCCCTGTGCACCGTAATCTGCCAGCAGCCGATCCATCTCCGCCAGCACAGGCCCAGGTGCGACGTTGGGGGAAAGATCAACGCAGATGTCATTGAAGGCACCGTCGAGGCTGAAAGGCAGCGCAACCGCGCTGTAATTCATCCAGAACACACCGTAGCGTTTGCTATCAGGCAATGTCTGACCTGGACGCGCTTCAAACACAAACTCAGGAGACAATCCGATGCCGCAGAGCGTCAAAGTATCGCGATGACCGTTGATAATGGCGACGACGCTATCGCCGACTTTCAACCCGTTGGCAGCAGCAAAAGATTCACTGACCACGACATGACGGCGCTCTCCCGGCAGCGGCATGCGTCCCTGCCTCACGAAAACTTGATTCAAAGTCTGTGATCGATCCTCGGGTAACGACACCAGATGTGCCGTGGCAGGTTCCGTCATGCCGACGAGGTCGAGCGTGGCATCCACTACCACCCGCGCTTCCACAGCAGCGACGCCAGGAATGGCTGCGACTCGCTCCGCCAGCGACAGCTGCGCTCGTTTCAACGAAGCAAACACATCCGCCAGGCGGTAGCGCTCATAGTAGGCATCGCGCGTGCTTTCCAGAGTCAGGATGATGCTGCGCGTCATGATCATCATGGCCAAACCACAGGCCATGACGAGGCTCACTGCCACGATCTGCCCTTTCATGCGACCGAGATCGCGAAACAGCTTTAGATCCAGCGGTGCGAGCATCATGATTTCAGCAGATGTCAGTCACGCGCTTTGAGCACGCTCACGAGGTCCAGTTTGCGCAGCATGAGGTTAAAACAAGGGTGTGACAACCATGCGGGATCATCGTCCTGCCAACAACTCCCAAAATCGATTTGGCAAACATGCCGAGGCGCGAGGTTGAAACCGCCCCTGCAGGCGGCATGTTGGCACCTCTACACCCGCCGCTGCTACTGGTGAGTGACATGAACTGCCGCCAGCATGGACGAGATCACACACCGAAAAAATTTCATCCCCGTTACGGATGATCTGATCTCGTACCTCGATCAGTTTGGTCGTTGCCACGCTCTGCCGACGACCTACAACGAGCTGCGCAGTTTTTCGGAAAGCTGTCCGCTCTACGACAAGGAGGGCAACGCCACCTACTGGAGCAGCGTGCTCTACCCACCCGAGGTGCAGCGTGAACTCCACCCGCGACTCACCAGCATCTACTCACTCCTGCGCACGGGAGAGATGCTCGCTGCTCCTCATCTCTACATCGAACGCGTGGACTACTGTGAGTTTGGCAACTCACGCCCCTTTCGCATCCGCGTCGTCAATCAATACAACGACAACTACGACCACTTTTACGTCAAGACGGCCGATGCCTCGCGTGTCTATGGCCTTGAGCTGGAGCACTTGCTTTCTCCGAATCGCATCAATTATCTCATGCACCGCGGTGGCACGCTGGTGGAAGAGCACATCGCCGGCGTGCCCGGCGACGCCTTCATCCGTGACTACCTCCATCGCGCCGACCTCAATCGCGTACGCTTGGCGAAGGAGTTCGTGAAATTCAGCGAGCGCTGTTTCATCCGTCTGCTCGGAGACATGCGCAGCTACAACTACGTCGTGGACATGACACCCGACTTTGAGGAGGTGCAGTATCGTGTGCGCGCCATCGACTTCGATCAGCAGAGCTACGAAGGGCGCAAGAGCCTCTACCTGCCGCAGTTCTTCAAAGAAAACAATCCCGTCGTCCAACTCTGCTCCGCCTGCCTGAACTTCCCCACGATGAAGCAGTATCAGGAAGAGGAGCGCAGTCTCATCTCCCGACGCTACCTCTCCGAGCATGCGCGCATTACCGCGTTGCTACGCTGCATGAAGCGCAATGCTGTGGAACCCTTCGACAAGGTGGCACGGCTGCGCGCAGAGCTTGGCGAGTACCATCTGACACACCGCTTTGATAGCTGTGAATCGATGGGAGAAATCGTCGAACGCAATCTTGAGATCATGCTCGGCCGTCATCTGGAATGATGCAGGCACCGAACGGCAAACTCACGCCGCCTCGTTGAGGCTTTCATCCTCCTGCGCGTCGTTCTTGAACTCCAGTTCCTTCTCGATGCGCAAGTTTTCCACGATGTAGCTCTGCCGCTCAGGGGTGTTCTTCCCCATGTAGAAGGTGAGGAACTCCTTCACGCTTTTGTGTTCCGACGGGATCGGAGCACCCTCTGCATCGACTTCGTGGTCACGGATTTTCACCGGTTCCAGTCGGATGTTCGGGCCGATGAAGTGCTTGAACTCATCCGGACTGATTTCACCAAGTCCTTTGAAGCGTGTGATCTCGGCATTCTTACCACAGATGTGGATAGCGCGCTGGCGTTCTTCGTCGCTATAGCAATAGAAGGTCTGCTTCTTGTTACGCACACGGAAAAGAGGCGTCTGCAAGATGTAGAGATGTCCTTTGCGCACGAGTTCGGGAAAGAACTGCAAGAAGTAGGTGATCATCAGCAGTCGGATGTGCATGCCGTCCACATCGGCATCAGTGGCGAGCACGACGCGGTTGTATCGCAGGTCCTCAAGATCCTCTTCGATCTGCAACGCATTGGCGAGCAGGTAAAACTCCTCATTCTCATATACGACTTTGCGTGTGAGACCAAAACAGTTGAGCGGCTTGCCACGCAGAGAGAATACAGCCTGCGTCTCGACATCGCGGCTTTTGGTGATGCTGCCAGAGGCACTGTCGCCCTCGGTGATGAAGAGCGTGCTCTCATCGCGGCGCTTGTCCTTGCTGTCGAAGTGAACTCGGCAGTCGCGCAGCTTCTTGTTACAGACCTTGGCCTTGCGGGCGTTCTCACGGGCGGCCTTCTGGATGCCGCTGATTTCTTTACGCTCTTTCTCGTTGGCGTTGATCTTTTCCTGAAGCGCCTTGGCCACGTCGGCGTGCTTGTGCAAGAAGTTATCGAGCTGAGTGACGACGGTGTTGAGGATATGCGTGCGCAGATTGCGCCCATTCGGCTCCATGTGCGTGGAACCGAGCTTCGTCTTGGTCTGCGACTCAAACACAGGCTCCTGCACCTTCACACTGATAGCGGCAATGATGCTGCCGCGCACATCGGCGGGATCGTACTGCTTTTTGAAAAACTCACGGCACTCCTGCACGATGGCCTCGCGGAATGCTGCAATGTGCGTGCCCCCCTGCGTGGTGTTCTGGCCGTTGACGAAGCTGTAATACTCCTCGCCATAACCGGTGCCGTGCGTGAAGGCGATTTCCACGTCTTTGCCTTCGATGTGGATGATCGGATACTGCGGCTCCTCGGTGAGTTTGGAGCGGATGAGGTCCATCAACCCGTCCTTGGACTTGAATTTCTCCTCTCCGGCAGGCGTGCGCAGAATGAGTGTGAGCCCGGGATTGAGCCAGGCGTAGAAGCGCAGCATCTCGCGGACAAAATCGACGCGAAAGTGCGTGTCTTCAGCGAACATCTCAGGATCAGCACGGAAGGCGATGCGCGTGCCATTTGGTTCTGCACAGGCTTTCGGTTTGCCCATGTCGTAGGTCACGAGCCCTTGGCTGAATTCGATGGCGCGGGTCTGATTCTCGCGCACGGCCTGAATTTCGAAAAACTCAGAGAGAGCGTTCACCGCTTTGATGCCGACGCCGTTGAGGCCGACGGAACGCTTGAAGGCTTCACTGTCGTATTTGGCACCGGTGTTGATCTGCGCCGCACACTCCAGCAACTTGCCAAGCGGAATGCCGCGCCCGAAATCGCGCACGGTGACCGTTTGATCTTCGGCGATGTCGATTTCGATCGTATTGCCAAAGCCCATGACGTGCTCGTCGATGCAGTTATCGACGACTTCCTTGAGCAGCACATAGATGCCATCCTCCGGCAGCGAGCCATCGCCGAGCTTGCCAATGTACATGCCGGGGCGCAGGCGGATGTGCTCACGCCAGTCGAGGGATTTGATGCTGTCTTCGGTGTAGTTGTGGGCAGGGGCGGCCATGAGGAGAAATATCGAAACGGGAAGATGAAATGAAAATCTGAGATGGCAGGGATGCGCAGCCGAGTCAAGAAGGGCTCAACGACGCCGAATGGCGTCACGGCAGCCCCCAAGCTCCTCGCAGTGCCGCATAGTCCGCCTTGGGCAGCAGCACATAGTGCGGAGAGGCACTGGGATCAAGCCAGCGCAGCATGCGCACGAGATCGCCTTCAGCCATCGTGGTGCAGCCTGCACTCGGCTTGTTAGGGCCGCGGCGGACATGGAAGAAAATGGCGCTGCCGTAGCCGGGTGCGGCGGGTTGCTGATTGTGCCGGATTTCGAGCATCCATTTGTAGGCAGAGTCGCCCAGACGCATTCGCTGCTTCTCAAACCAAGCCGGGATGCCCTGGCGCGGGTCGATGCGCACATGACGATTGTAAAGAGGCGAGGTCGAATCATCCACATAAGCATCCCAAGCTCCCACCTGGATATACGGCCAGCGTCCCGGCCCGGCAGGAGCATACCCAAACAGACTGCCGAGCTGAAAAACGCCCGCTGGCGCACGCCAGTCTTTCTCCACCTTCATGGGAATGCCATTGCGCGGCGGTTGAAAAACTCCGCGTCCCCAAGCGAGCCCCTTGCGCCCTAGCAATACCGGCACGGGGTGCGCAAACACCGGCTGCCACGGTTCGCGGGAAGACGCGCGCTGCCAGCATTGCAACGATGCAGTGTTTGCATTCCAGCCTGCCGCCTGCGCCACGATGACCTGCCTGACCGCGCGCCCTAGTTGCGCCTTTGCCTCAGGCACGGCTCCCAGCACGAGAGCCGACAGAAGCAACAGGAGGGCTTTTTTAGAGGGGTATTTTTTTTGGGATTGCATGCGCCCCCACTTTCCGAATATAAAATCAATTAATCAACCCTGCCGGGTTAATTGGATTCAGGTTTTGGGGGTTTTTTTCCTGAGTTCCGAGTTCCGGCAGGGTTGTTTTTTTATCCCCTTCCCCTTCGAGGCGGCTCTTGCGCATTGATTCGCCCTCAAGGTGCTCTACAAATGCAGCGCATGAATCCTCGGCACATTTCTATCCTGATTGGGGTCACGGCACTGCTCAACCTGTCTGCCTGCTCAAACTCCTCTGTGGTGAGCCTCGACTACGTGCCGGGCCCGCATGCAAAGGGCACGCCCGACTTTGCCGTGGGAAAATTCAAGGATAAGCGTGGCGTGCAGCCTCAAACCCTGGGCCATGTGCGCCTGCCCGTGGGCCCTTCTGTGGACACAGTGCAGACTCGATTGCCAGTGAGCGACATTGTCCACAACGCCTTTGGCTACGGCCTTGAATCGCGCGGCATGCTGGCACCACAGGGAAAGAGCCGACTGATTATCCAAGGGGAAATTCAAGACCTGCGCGCTCAGTTGCTCGTGCATCCCTATGGCTACGCCCGCATCCGCGTGAGTGTGGTCGATGCCGCCTCGAAAGCGGTCATTTTCACCAAACTCTACGAAGGAGAGCGCCAGAGCAACGCCTACCGCCCCGGCAGCGGCTCTCCCATCCCCATCCTGCGCGAATTGACCTCGCGCGCGCTGCAAGACGTGGTGGATCACGCGCTGGATGATCCCGCTCTGCGCCGCAGCGCAAGCACAGGCTCTAGCGGCACCAGCTCTCCGCGCTACACGCCAGGCATGTTGTGAGGAAACGCACCAACGGTGGCGCCGTTCGTTCCGCCGCACTCACTTCAGTGCCTGCTCCAGCACCTTTCCATCTGCACCTGGAAACGACAGGCCGAGCAACCGCGCCATCGTGGGTGTGACGTCGATGTTTTTGATCTCATCGATCACCACACCGCTCTTCACACCAGCACCGCTCATGACAAAACCGCCATAGAGCTTGGGATCGCGTTGGAAATGCCCGTGCGAGCCTCTGAGCGATGCTGAGGGAATGATCGCCTCCTTGTCAGCCAATGAATCTGCAAAGGAGTAACCCTCCGCAGCCAACAAAACGAGGTCAGGCTCCCTCGCGTCCTGCTCAGGAGTGAGATGATGCAGCTTGGCGTCAAACTCCTGCGTGCCTACGACACCCTCAACGCCCTCCAGCTTTGTCAGCAGCGGCGTGATCTGCTTCAACACGCTGTCTCGATTGGCAGAATCAAGCACATAGACAAAGCACGCGCCGCCTTCCGACTTCGCAAAGACTTGTGAGTCGGTTGCCAAGTTTTTTCCCAACACGGTCTTCACAAAACCGTCTTTGCGCAGCATGGCGTTCGGGTTGATGAGCTTGGTGTAGTTCTTGAAACCATGATCGGTGGTGATGACAAAGGTCGTCTTCTCGCGAATACCCGCCTGCTCCGTCGCACGAATAAGATCGGCGATGCGATGGTCTGAATCATTCGCCGCCCAGTAGGCTTCAGGCACTTCGCGCCCATGCGCGTGCTCGAAGGAATCGAGGCTGACGAGATGCAGCGCGAGGAAGTTCGGCTTGTGCTTGCGGATGATGTGCGAGGCTAACAGCGTGTACATGTAGTCTCGCATCGCCTTGCCAGCATTGCCTGCCTTGCACCATTCCTGCTGCTTCTCGATGGGGATACCGAGCTTCTTGGCGTCTGCCAGCAGTTCTGGCGTGCCATACTTCTCAAAGAGATCCTGCCCAAACACATCCGGCACAGTCCAGTCGAGCGTCTTGGCACCGCGTGAGGCTGGCCAGACCACGGCTGCGGTTTTCATGCCCGCCGCCTTCACCACATCATAGATCGTCGGCGTTTTGACGATCTCCTCTTTATTAAAGATCGGATCGGGAATGAGGGGTATGGTCTTGCGCTCTGCCCGATCAAAGTAGGAGTTCGCCAGCACGCCGTGCTTTGCCGGATGTACCCCGGTGACGAGCGTGGTGTGGTTCGTCCATGTCACAGTCGGAAACGAACACTCCATCCGCTTGGCGCGCGCACCCGCAGCAGCGAGCGCCTTCACTGCGGGCATGTGGCACTTGGGATCATCGAAGTACTGTTGTGCCCAGCCATCGATGCTGACGAGGATGACATGCTCCGCAGCAGGAGCTGCATAAGCGAGCGGTGCCGCGAGCGATGCGAGGAGGAAGAAAAGGCGGGAGGTCATGATGGTGAATGGCGCAGCCAAATCACGCTCTGGCATCGCGCCCTCTATCAGTAGCCTCGCCACACATCGCGCATTCGCAGCACTCTGGAGCAAACCTTTCAATACGCAGCATGCCCAGGCGTACGCGCGAAAGGAATCACATCGCGGATATTCGGCACTCCGGTGACAAACATCAGCAACCGCTCAAAGCCGAGGCCGTAGCCCGCATGCGGCACAGTACCGTAACGGCGAAGATCGGCATACCAAGAATACGTGGCGGGATCGAGCCCGTGCTGAGCCATCAGTTGCTCCAAGACATCCAACCGCTCTTCACGCTGACTGCCGCCGACGATTTCGCCAATGCCAGGCACGAGCAAATCCATCGCCGCCGCTGTTTTGCCATCTTCATTTTGCCGCATGTAGAAGGGTTTGATCCCTTTCGGGTAATTGAAAATGGTCACGGGACCTTGGACGTGTTCTTCGGCCAAAAATCGCTCGTGCTCCGTTTGCAATCCTTCTCCCCACACGACGGGATGCTCAAAGGCTCTCCCGCTTTTGAGCAGAATATCCACGGCGTCCGTGTAGCTGATGCGCTCAAAGGGTTTGGCGAGTGTTTGTTGCAATCTCGCCACGAGTCCCTTGTCGATAAACTTGTTGAAGAACTCCAACTCGTCCGGGCACTCATCAAACATCGCCTGCACGAGATAGCGCACGTTTTCCTCTGCCAACGTCATGTCATCCGCGAGATCGTAGAAGGCCATCTCTGGCTCGATCATCCAAAACTCCGCCGCATGACGCGTGGTGTTGCTGTTCTCCGCGCGGAACGTCGGCCCAAAGGTGTAAATATTGCCAAGCGCGCAGGCAAAAGCCTCTCCCTGAAGCTGACCACTGACCGTAAGGTATGTCGGCCTCCCAAAGAAATCCTGCTCCGGCTTTGCGGGCGTATTGGGTTTCAAGGTAGTGACCTGAAACATTTCTCCTGCGCCCTCGCAATCGCTGCTCGTGATGACTGGCGTGTGGACGTAGAAGAAACCGCGCTCTTGGAAGAACCGGTGGATGGCAAAAGCCATCTTACTGCGCACGCGAAAGACACTGCCGAAGAGATTCGTGCGCGGACGCAAGTGAGCAATGGTGCGCAGGAACTCCGCTGTGTGGCCTTTCTTTTGCAGCGGATAGCTCGCATCCGCTTCGCCGAGGAGCTTCACTTCCCTGGCCTGCACCTCCCATTGCTGACCCGCTGCGGGTGAGGCGACCAAATCTCCAACAATCTCCACCGATGCACCGGTGAGAATACGCGGCAGCAGCTCTGCACTCGGCAGCCGTGCATCGACGACCACTTGCAATCCTTTGAAACACGAGCCGTCGGTGATTTCGAGAAAGGAGCAGGCTTTCGAGTCGCGCTTTGTGCGCACCCAGCCGCGCACAATGATGTCACTGCGTGAGGTGCTGGAGCTGAGGATGGAGCGGAGGCTTTCGTGAGGCATGATGGCGCGCATGCTACAAGAAGGCGCTGCCGCATCAAGCCTCCCCCATCATCATTCCATGAAAGGCCGCACTCAGCCCGCCCGAGTCACGCGTTTCCAGAAGAAATCCAGCTCGCGTGCCAGCACTCCCATCACCTGCACGGGAGTCGCCTGCAATGCGCCCGACTCAGACTCCTTGATGATGCGCTGCATCGCGTAGAGAGAGCAGACGCTCGGGGTATCCAACAGCACCACGTCCATGTGCGGACGCAGCACTTCAGGAAACACCGCGTCGTGGGGTGCTCCGCCTGGCGACTCACGCCCAGCTTTAAATGCCACGATCTTGAGCTTCGGTCCACCCGGTGTTGCGTTCAGCTCCACGAGTCGCCCCGCTGCAAATCCTGCCAAGGTGCGCCAGTAAGTTTCATCGACTGGGCTTGCGAGTCCAAAAAGGATTTCCAGCCCTTGCAATGTCCAGCACATCACATGGCGGCCAGTCATTCCTGGCAGTTCATGCTCACTGAGGCGCACCATGGGAAAGCGCCGCCCCGCCAGACGGATGAGCTCTGCCAGCTTCGCATGATCGAGTGGCAGCGCGGCTGCCTCTGCCGCCATCTGCAAGCGCAGTGCTTCATAACGACCGAGCAACACATCGCGCTCTGCCACTGTGGCGGCAGGAGCCTGAGCTGGCGCAGCGAGTTTGAAGGGAGACGCCACTTGCTGCACAGTGGGAGCGTCCGCGCTCATCACACTGACGAGCCGTGATTCGATCGCGTGCGCTCCGCTGCTTTGCTCCACAGGTTCGGGCGGCGGTGCCGCAGGCGCGACCGGCTGCCGCAGCCTGCCTAACATCTCGCGGAGACTTTCGAATGCGCTCGCCGAAGTGGGAGAAAACTGCGCGCCCTCTGTAAGTGAAGGCGGATTTGGCTCGACCTCCGGTGGCGCGGGCGGAGGCAGAGGCGGGGTGCCATTGATGTCAGCCAAAGGTTTTTCCAACTGCTGCGGCAGTGCCGCCTCTGGCTCCGACAATCCCTCTGCGATGCGCTTCACCTCGGCCGTCGTGCCCTCGTCAAAGATCGACGCATCCTGTGGCGGTTTGTCATCCTCCACGGTATCCGTCATCAGCGGCAACACGCCCGCAGCCTCCGCTTCCGCGTGAGCTGTGGGAAGCACTCCTTCAGGAGCAGGCGGCGGCGGAGAAGCCAGAGTTTGCTGGAAGAAATCCCACTGCTTGGCCGCATGACGCAGGAATGTGCGCGCCGATACGGAGCCGAGCGGCCTTCCCAAAAAGTGACGCTTCACATCCACAAAGGCCTCAAACTCGCGCATCTCGTCCTCCTTCACCCCTGCGTGCTGAAGTCGCTTACGCAAAAGTGTGGCCGCGTCATCTTCACCGATACCGCGCAGCAACATCTGCGAAGCGGTGAGGCGATCCTCCATCGCACTCGGCAGATGATGGCCAAAGGTCGCCTGCCACACATCCTGATTCAAACTCAGCACGACATGCACTCCATCCATCTCTGACATATCGAGCAGCAGCGATGCGATGCGGAGTCCGGCTTCAGGATTGCGGTAATACGCATCGAGATGATCGACCAGCAGCACCACGGGCCGCCACAGCCCCAGCAGGCGCAGCCACGTCGTCGGCCCTTCGCGTGTCTCATCCGCCGCCAGCATGCGCAGCACGGCCACTTTTGACATGCCACCGTCCAGCGCGTGATTGAGCATCGCGTCCACCCAAGCTTCGAGCGCGGCGGGGATGGCAGGCACACGCCGCATCGCCTGCTCGGTCATCGGCTTGCGCAGTTGCGCATCAAAACGCCGCACCCACTCGCCGACGAGCCTCGCACTGCCGTTTTCATCGAACACTTCCACCGGATCGCCGGAGAGCACGCGCAGCGCCTGCTCCTTGTCTGCGCAAGGCAACACGTCCGTTTCAATCAAACGCCGCACCAGTGCTGCGCACACGCCCGCACAGGCCTCGCGCAGCCTCGTCCAGCCTTCACGTCCCACCTCGGCACGCGCCATCGACTCCAGCCCGCGCACAGCCACGGCTGAAATGCCGATCTGGTCTTCTAACCGGAAAGCCAGTGGCACCAGCACCACCTGCCCTCCCGCCGCAGCCGCCAATCGCCCAAGCAGATGCGTCTTGCCATAGCCCGCGCGCGGTGCCGTGAGCAGCAGCAATGGCTGCCCACTCACACGCCCATCGCTGCTCTGACGCTCATCAATAGCTGTGGTCAGTTGCCCTAAAATATCCGCATTCAATCCAGGCACGGAGCGGCTTTCATCCACGCCGAATGGCCCCGCGCACACATCCTCAGAGAATGGATTCGCGCGGTCACTCGCAGGCAGTTCGGCGAGTGCCGGAGGAGCATGTGCGATTGGCTTTTCTGAATTTTCCACAAAGAATGAGCTTTCAGCGTTCTGGATCAGGGGGATTTCGCTGATATTTATGCCAAATCACGTCCTCCACAAAGTAAGATTTTTGCCACAGCGCCTTCTTTGTCGCCTTGGAAAACTTGCTCATCCTCACCACGTTTAGCTGCCCTTCATGGATCTTTCCCTCCGTCCTGCCACGCAGCAAGCGCTGGCACACTTCCGTCAACGTCGCCACCACTTGCTGCGTCTCCGTGCCCTGCTCTGCGCAGCCACCCTTGCACTCGCAGCCTTCACCGCCATCGCCCTTCTGGATCGGGCTTGGTTCATGCCAGATGCGCTGCGCCCCTGGCTCTCCCTGCTCGTCTATGCTGGGGCCATCTTTGCTGCATGGCGCGTCGCCTGGCGCTTCATCGCACAGGCCAAAAATCGCAAAGAGGCCGCTAAACTCATCGAATCTGCGGAGCCCTCCTTGCGCGAGCGTCTCCTAGCTGCCGTCGAACTCGCCGATCCTCAGACTGGAGTTCAGGATTCCGCCGCCTTCCGTGCCAAGCTTCAGGAAGACGTGGCAGCCGCCGTCGAAGGCATTGACTGGAAAGCCAAGCTCTCCATCCGCTCGCTGAAGCCTTGGTTCATCTTGACCGGGGCCGTCGTCGCCTTCGTCTTTGCCCTATCCTGCGTGCCCGCGCTGCACTTGCGCGGCTTCCTTGCCCGCGCGGCGCTACCTTTCGCCAACCTCCCACGCCCAGCCTCGGTAAAAATCCACATCCTGGAACCCGCGAACGCCAACGCACTCGCTCCCATCGGCTCCGAAGTCTCGCTCGTTCTCGAAACCGAAGGTGAGCATCCCGTTCAAGCCACGCTGGAAACACTCTCCCCAGGCTCCAGCGCGCGCCGCAGCGGCCTCGCCGCCGTCGGCTCCACACGCTTTGAGGGCGTGATCCCCGTCGGGCAGAACGATGTGCGCTACCGCATCCACGCGGGCGACGCCATCACGCCGTGGTACACGCTCAGCGCTCGTGCCCGCCCACGCATCACCACCTTCACCAAGACGATCATCCCGCCCTCCTACACTGGGTTTAGTCAAAAAGTCCTCAGTGAAGACCATGGCGACCTCGAAGCACTCGAAGGCTCGACCATCAAACTCGAACTCAAAAGCAACCAGCCTCTCTCACACAGCGAAGTCGTCTTAAATCCCGAAACTCCCAGCAGGGAAAAATTTCCCACCACGTCTCTGCCAGCCAACACACTCGCCGCCGAGATCGCCATCACGCCGGCAAACGCCACTTGGCAGATCGCCCTCCAATCCGCCGAAACCGGCTTCACCAACGAAGAAAGCACGCCCTGGCGCATCACAGCCATCCCCGACACGCCTCCCACCGCGCAGATCACCGAGCCAACACAGCAAATCGAGTTGCTCCCAGATGAAGCCGTGCGACTCGCAGGCATCGTCACCGACGATGTCGGCATTTCCGGCATCAAAATCACGCACACCATCAATGGCGCGGACTCAAAAGCACGCGAACTCCCCTTCACCAAAGAAGCCAAGGAAATCCCCGTGCAAGCTCTGCTCCCACTGGCTCCACTCGGCGTCAAATCCGGCGATGCGGTCATGGTGAAGCTCATCGCTGTCGATTTGAAAGGGCAAATCACCGAGTCCACGCCGCTGCGCGTGATCATTCTCGAACAGACCATCGACCCGCGCCAACGCGCATGGACTGCCTCTCAGCGCCGGCTTGCACTGCAAACGCAGCAACTCGAAGAGCAAACACGCGAACTCGCTAAAGACATCGCCAAAGTGCGCAAGACAGAGAAAATCGCCCGCAAAGCCAACGACGCCGCGAAAAACGAAGCCGACAATGCACTCGCAAGCGCGCAGCAAAAACTGGAGCAAGTCAAAGCGCAATCGAACGACCTTTGGAACGCGCTGAAAGAGGCTGCGCGTGATGCACCGAACCCACTCAACGCCGCAGAAACACGCCTACTCGGAGCGCGCCTTTCGCAACTGCGGCGTGAAAACATCGCCGAACTCGAAAAGCTCGAAAACGCAGAGATCGACTCTCCCGAACAGCTCAGACGCGCCGCGCAAGAAGCGCACAGCACTGCAAGCCTCATCGCCACCGCCGCGCGTGCTTTTGCCTCTGCGGATTCGGCCAAAATCGCCGCACAGGAAGCACAGCAACTCCAGCGTCAGTCGCGCACGCTCACAGACAACGCACTCCAGGCCAATCGCGACGCCAATCAACGCTCCAAATGGCATGAGCAACAACGTGCACTCGTGGCACACGCGAAGACACTGCAAAAAGACCTCCAACAGCTCGACGCCGCGCAGGAAGGCCGCAATCGCAGCCTGCTGCATGAGTTGGATAAGAAGATCACGGAAACCGCCAGCGACCTAGAAAGCAGCCTCGATAAACCTGACCAGACCAAACAGCCTGAACATCTCTACGGCACCTCAGACAACTTGCGCAGTCGTCTGCAACAAACAGCGGATGCGACGCGCGCCATTGCAGAGCAAACGGCACAGGAAGCCCAGCAGCGCCGCGAACAACTCGCACGCCAAGATAATCCAGCTCTCGACAAACTCGAAGACGCGAAGAATGCCCTCACCCTCGCCGAACAAGCCGCACGCACCGCCCGCCCAAGCAAACGCGATCCACGAGATGGTATGACCGCCGCCGAGAAGGCACACAAGGATCTCGCCCAAGCCGCGAAGCAACTGCAAGACCAAGCCGAGTTGCGTGAGCAAAACCAGAGCACCAATAACCAGTCTGCGCTCGACATGAACCGCGCCAGCCGTGCCGCAGACGATCTTGCGCAGCAGACGGCCCAAGCGGAAAGCGCGGCGCAGGCCATGCAGCCTGAAATTCCGAAAGGAAAGCAGAAGCAGGCTCCGCCATCCGAAGCGCAGAAGGCCATGCAAAAGTTAAAGGAGCAGGTCACGCAACTCGCGCAGGCTGCGCGTGCGCTGGAAGCGGATGCACTCATCCAAGAAGCCGCCCAGGCACTGACCGCTGCGCAGGCAGAATCACAACGCCCTTCCAATCGTCAGGACCTCGCTCATGCCACGGCACAAACACGCGCCGCTGCCGAAGCACTGCGTCAGCTCCCTGAAAAAATCGCCCGCGCGCGCATTGCCGAGGAAATGCAGAAAACGGATCCCCAAGCCGCAAACACCCTGCGCCAGACAGCCCAACAGGCCAGCGATGTGTCGCGCAATGCCGAAGAGCAAAGCAAAGCTCTCCTGCGCACAGCCGCACAGCAACCACCAGGGCAGCCTTTAAACACACAACCGGCACAGCTCGCCACCGCAGAGGCACAGAAGAAAGCGGATGATCTCGCCAGCCAGTTGCAGCCACGCACGGAGGCAGCACGCGCACAGCTTGCTGCGCTCACTCCCGAAGTCAGCGAAATGATGCAACGTGTCGCCGCCGATCTGAAAAAGACTCAAGAACAGACGCAGACAGCCGCAAACGAAGCGAAAGCAGAAAAGCCAGTCGATCAAGTGGCGCAGAAAGCCCAAGCTCTGCGCCCAGAGGCAGCAGCCGACGCAGAAAAGATGGAGGCATTGCAAGCCGCACTCCGCCAAGAGGCCAACGCCGCCGATTTGACCAAGAAACCTGATACCCAGATGGCACGCACCGCAGATGTCGCGCTCGCGCAGATGCGTCAGAAGTCGCCACAGATCGCGCAGAATCTCAAGCAAGCCGCACAGGCCACTCAAAGCCAGTCACAGGCGCAGGATTTGCAAGCCGCCGCCGACGCACAGCGGCAGACCGCCCAGGCCATGGAGCAACTCGCACAGAACATGCGGAAAATGGAGCAAGGGCAGCAGCTCACCGATGCGGACTTGGCGGCGATGAAGCAGATGGAACAGGAACTCGGCGTGCAAAAGCCACTCGACGAGGCCTACCAGCGCGCGCAGCAACTCGCCGCCATGGCACAGGACGCGCAACAAAATCCGCAGGCCGTGCTTGCGGCTCTGGAGCAAGAACTGCCGAAAAATCCCGCCATGCAAAAAGCCTTGGCCGAGTCGGCCAAGGACACCGCCCAGCAGGCAGAACAAGCGATCTCCAAAGAAACGCAGCAGCTCGTGCAAAACGGCATGGCGCAAAAGCAAGCGGCCAATGATCTCTCCCGCGTGGCGCGTCATCAGCAGCGACTAGGACACAAAGAGACCGCGCAACAGATCGCAGAAGCCAGCGGTCGCCTTCAACAAGCTGGACAGAAGGCCGAAGCACAACAGGCCAATCCCCAGCCAGACCCGCAGGCAGCGCAACAGAGTCAAGCCAGTGCCGCTCAAGCTGCCAAAGCAGCCGAAGCTACCGCAGGCAACACTGCGCCGCCCTTGCTCGCCTCCCCTCTCGAGCAACTCCAGGGTCAGATGCTAGCGCAGGCACTCGATCAACTCGATGCCCAACTGCATCCGATGCAGAGTCAAAACGGCCAACAGCAGCAGCAAGCACAAAACGGACAGCCCCAACAAGGAGGTCAGCAGCAGGGCCAACAGGCACAAAACTCCCTCAATCAAGCGCAGCAATCTCAGCAGCAGAGCATGGCCGACGCGCGCAACCAAGGCAAAGCTCCCGGCCAAAAGCCTGGCCAGCAACAGATGGCGCAAAACCAACAGCAAGGTCAAAACACCCAGGCGCAGTCCTCTGAAGGCGGCAATCAATCCACGGAACTGAAGGACAGCACTCCCGGTCAATTGGGCGTCTTGCTCAATGGCGACTGGGGACATCTGCCGCAAAAAATGGCCGACGACCTCAGCGAAGCCACCCGCAGCGAATCTGCACCGGAATATCGCGCAGCGATTGAAAGCTATTACAAAGCGATCGCCACGAAGGCAAAGCGATGAAGCCACACGAAAGGTGCTCATGCTTTAGCGTGACGAATCGTTTTCCCGAGCTAAGACATGGGCACGGTGCTCATGACAAAATTCCGCCCCTGCATTGACCTCCACGACGGCTGCGTGAAACAGATCGTCGGCTCATCGCTGCGTGATGATGGAGCCGGATTGAAAACCAATTTTGTCAGCACTCACGACGCGGCGTGGTATGCGGCCTTGTATCAGCGCGACGGCCTGACCGGAGGGCATGTCATTCAACTCGGCCAAGGCAATGAAGCTGCGGCTAAGTCTGCCCTCGCTGCTTACCCTGGTGGATTGCAGATTGGCGGCGGCATCAGGCCGGAGAATGCGGCCGAGTTCCTGCACGCAGGGGCCAGCCATGTGATCGTGACGAGTGCCATCTTTGATCGAGATGGGTGCTTTGATGAAAAACGCCTCGATGCCTTGGTCGCCGCCGCAGGGCGCGAGAAACTCGTGATCGATCTCAGTTGCAAGGCCACCGCGCGGGGCTGGACGGTGGCCATGAATCGCTGGCAGACACTCACAACGCTGGAGATCACACCTGAAACGCTGCAATGGCTGGCCGGGCACTGCGCAGAATTTTTGATCCACGCCGTCGATGTGGAAGGCAAATGCGAAGGCATCGACGAGGCACTGGTTCGTTTTCTCGGAGAGCACTCGCCGCTCCCCATGACCTACGCTGGCGGCATCCGCCATCTCGACGACCTGCGGCGCATCGACGTGCTGAGTCATGGGCGCGTGGATGGCACCGTAGGCAGTGCGCTCGATCTTTTTGGCGGCTCCGGTGCCAGTTACGAAGAACTCGTGGCCTGGAATCGCAGATAACAAGCAGCCCTTACCTGCCAGGCCATGCTGATCTCAGAGATATTCTACTCCGTGCAAGGCGAGGGATCCCTCGTGGGTGTGCCTTCCGTGTTTGTGCGCACCTCAGGATGCAATCTCCGCTGTCGTTGGTGTGACACGCCTTATGCCTCGTGGCATCCCGAGGGCACGGAAATGAGCGTGGCAGAGTTGATAGCGGCAGTGAATCAGCACCCCACACGCTTTGTCGTTGTCACCGGTGGTGAGCCTATGGTGGCGCGTGACATGCCCATGCTGCTCGCCGCTCTAAGAGAAGCCGGGAAGCACATCACGATCGAAACCGCAGGCACGATCGCCCCAGGAGGTGTGGCGTGCGATCTCGCTTCACTCAGCCCGAAGTTGGCGCATTCGACTCCGAGTGAAACCAGCGCAGGCAAGGCGTGGGTCACAAAACATGAGCGGCTGAGACTCCAGCCAGAAGTTTTGCGCGCTTGGTGCTCCGCGTATGAATTTCAGCTCAAATTTGTCGTCGCGAGCGAACAAGACGTTGCTGAAGTGCGTACTGTGATCGCATCCATCGGACTCAAAATCCCACCTGAAAAGATCATGCTCATGCCTGAAGGCGTTACGCAAGAGGTGCTGCATCAACGACAAGGATGGGTGGTCGAGGTTTGCAAGCGCGAGGGCTGGCGCTACTCGCCACGATTGCACATCGACCTGTTTGGCAATCGACGCGGAACATGAGGAAACGAAGCTCGCATCTGGCGCGGAATCTGTGGATTCTCGTGTGGCTCGCCGTCGGCCTGATTCAAACATGGCAGCATTTTCGCACCAAGCAGACCGCGCTGCCACCTGAGCCTGATGGCTCCTTTGTCGAGCTGCATCATGCCCGCCTCGTGGAAGATGCAGGCAATGATGGCGACAGTTTCAAGATCGCCCACGAAGGTGGCGTGCATGTGCTGCGCCTCTACTTTGTGGATTGCGCGGAGAAAAGACGCTATACGCTCGTGGAAGCTCGATTGAAGGATCAAGCAGGCTACTTTGGCGGGCTGAGCATCCCACAAACACTGACTCTGGGTGCGGCGGCAAAAGCATTCACTGAAAAACTGCTGCGTGAACAGCACTTCACGGTGATGACACGCTGGGAACGCGTGTATGACAGCGAACGCACGTATGCCATCATCACCTTTGATGACGGCGAAGGGCTTGCCGAAAAACTCGTCAGAGCAGGGCTCTGCCGCATCCATACCAAGGGCACGTCGATGCCGGACGGGAGACACGAGTTCGACTTTGAAAATCATCTGCGCGCTTTGGAACACGAAGCGAAAGATGCGAAACGCGGTGCCTGGGGAATGCCCAAACGCGCTCCGGCTACAGCACAGCCGTGAGCAACGGCACATCCGCCGGAGCGAGGGGATAGGTGGCGAGCCGATCACGCTCCACCCAAGCCAATGCCTCGTGCTCGAGAGGACGCGGCTCTGCGCTTTCCGGGGATAATTGGCAGACGAACGGAATCAACTCGATGGCACCCCACTCGTAGTCATGCACGAACGAAGGCAGCCGTTTGGTGATATGCACTTCGCAGCCGAGCTCCTCTCGCAACTCGCGGTGCAGAGCATCCTCCGGTCTTTCTCCACGTTCCACCTTGCCTCCAGGGAATTCCCACAGCCCTGCAAGCCGCTTCCCCGAGGGACGACGAGCGATCATCACCTGCGCATCACGCGTGATGATGGCGCAGACCACGGAGACAGGTGGATGGATACGCATGACTCAGTGAGCGGCGAGTGAGAGCGCGGCCTTTGCCGTGCGCAGCGCAGCATCCGGCACGCTGAACTTTGCCATGCTGGCGCGCATGCGGCGACCAACGGCCGCGTTGTTGATGAGGATGCTCTCCACCGCCGCAGCGGTCTCCTGCGGTGTGCGCGTGACGACGCCGCCATCTGCTTTGACCAGCAGCTCTGCATTTCCTTCTTCCTGGCCTGGCACGACGTAGTCAATCACCGCCGGAATTTTTGCAGCGAGCACTTCATGGAGAATGGCACCGCCCGCTTTGCAGATGACCACATCGTGCGTGCGCAGGAATTCTGGGATGCGCTGTGTCCAGCCGATGACCTCCACCGTGCCTGGCGGCAGCGTATCGGTAAAACGACGCAGCACATGATAGAGCCGTGAGGCGTGTTTGCCGACAGGCAGCGTCAGCTTCACGCCTGTGAGCAGCAACGGACGCAATGCTTCGAGAGTCGCCGCCACACGCCGCCCGGTGGTCGATGGCAGATAAAGCACTTGCGCGCGTGCGCTGGGTGCCTGCTGTGGCAGTGGCTCAGTGAAGGCGAGGCTCACCGGAAAACCGCTGACACGGATTTTCGATTCGGAGATGCCGAATCCCATGATGACTCGCTTGGTTTCTTCGTCAGCCACACACAGGAGATCACTACGCGATGCAACCCAGATGCGATTCACCGTGATGGAATCGGTGATGACCGTACACAGCGGCGGCACGGAAAATTCCTGCTGCCTTGTCAAGGCCTCCAGCAGCACCGCATAGAGCGGATAAGTACTGATGATGAGCCGGGGTTTCTTTTCATCGAGGCGCTGTTTGAGATGTTTGAGCAAACCCGCCTGCCAAGCAGAGTCCGGCCCCGCGAATCCTGGCCGACCGATCACTTCATAGGTGGCTCGCCAGAGCACTGGGATATGCGTGATGATCTGCTGATAGAGTGCTTTCGTCACCGCAGCCGTACGCGGCATCGCCTCACTGAGCAGATCACACACCTCCACTTCCTCATTCGGACACAGGCGCGCGAGCGCCTCTGCCACCGAGCGCGCCGCAGTGTTGTGTCCATCGCCATAGCCGGCAGTCAAAATCCAGATCACGCGTGCCATCGCTGGCGGGAAAAGAGCGCAAGACAAGCAAAAAGCCGTTCACAGAGACGTAGTTGACAATGATTAGGAAAAGTTAAATAATGCAACGCGTCATGTGCCCTCCACCCGCCATTCCGAGGAGTTCGCTTCTCGCTGCGGTGGTGATCTTCACCACCGTGTTGATCATGCTCACGCCGCTGCGCCGCAGCCAGCAGGCGGGCGCGTCGCGTGAGGCCGGCTGGCTGCCGCTCGTCGTGGGATCGGGCAGTCTCATCGACAATGGTGCCTTCCATTCTCTGGAACACGCCGCCAGTCGCCATCAAGCCAGCATGACTCCACAGTTGCGTCGTCAATACGCCCCTGGCGCGCCATTGCCATGAGCGCCCAATTCAAGCCGCCGGGCCAGTGCCCTGTCTGCGGCGAATGGGCTCCCGCTGGAGCTGTGGCATGTGACGAATGTGGCGCATGCGAAAAATCAGGTTGGGGTGATGGCACGCAGGCGGATGGACTCGATCTACCCGACGAAGAATTCGATTACACAGAATTCGCCGCCCGCGAATTTGGCCTGCGCCCCACGTAAGGATCGCGTCAAAAGCAGCTTTGGCGATTCGCCGCTCTGTTACTGCTGGCAGCACTGGTCCTAGCCGCCCTTGCGCCGCGCTGCACACGGCTGTGAATCGCCCGCCGCAAAGGTGAGCCTCACTCAAACCGCAAAACGTACTCGCCTTCCTTTTGCAGATGCAGACGGTCGCGAGCCACAGTCTCCAAATAGGCATTGTCGCTCCTGATCCATTCCATGCGACGTTTGAGCTTGTCTCGCTCGGTTCTAAGTGCGTCGCGCTCGGTTTTGAGCGTCTCCAGTTTGGCCCGCATGGAGAGCTGCTGATCCATCGAATTATCGCACAAAGAATAGATCACGAGCATGATCAGGCACACCGCCAGGAAACGGCCTATCCGGAGAACGACGCGCATCCATGTCACCCAGCGAGACTGGGGTTCGGAGGCGCGTAGTTCCCGGTAGTCCATAGAAGGCGTCAGACTTTCATGCGGCCGCCATAGATGGCGTTCTCACCGAGCTGCTGCTCGATGCGCAGGAGTTGATTGTACTTGGCGATGCGATCACTGCGGCTCATGGAGCCCGTCTTGATCTGGCCGCAATTTGTAGCGACAGCGAGGTCGGCAATGGTGGCGTCCTCAGTCTCGCCGGAGCGGTGGCTCATCACGGCAGTGTAACCATGACGATGGGCGAGTTCGACGGCATCCAGCGTCTCCGTGAGCGAGCCGATCTGATTCACCTTCACGAGAATGGAGTTCGCGACCTTCTGATCGATGCCCTTCTGGAGGAACTCGACATTGGTCACAAAGAGATCGTCGCCCACGAGCTGCGTGGTGGCTCCGAGTTCTTTGGTGATGACGCCCCAGCCTGCCCAATCGTTTTCTGCGCAGCCGTCCTCGATGGAGATGATCGGGAACTTCTTTTTCAGCTCCGCGTAGTAAGCCACGATCTCGGCAGCGGTGCGCTCAGATTTGTCGCTCTTCTTGAAGACGTACTTGTTCTTGGCCTTGTCGAAGAACTCCGAGGAAGCCACGTCGAGCGCGATGGCAATGTCCTCGCCGAGCTTGTAACCGGCCTTCTCGATGGCCTGCGCGATCACTTCGAGAGCATGATCGGCACTTTTCAGCGTCGGAGCAAAGCCGCCTTCATCACCCACGGCGGTGCTGAGGCCGAGGTCGTGCAGGATTTTTTTCAGCGCGTGAAAAACTTCCGCCCCGTAGCGCAGCGCCTCGGAGAAAGATGGCGCGCCTTTCGGCATGATCATGAATTCCTGGAAGTCGATGGGGGCATCGGAATGCGCGCCGCCGTTGATGATATTCATCATCGGCACGGGCAGCACTTTGGCGTTCGTGCCACCGACATATTTGTAAAGCGGCATGCCAAATTGCGTGGCCGCAGCCTTTGCCGCAGCGAGTGAAACCCCGAGAATGGCGTTTGCGCCGCACTTGGACTTTGTCTTGGTGCCATCGACAGCCAACATGGCCTTGTCGATCCCGACTTGATCGCTGGCATCCGCACCGATGAGCGCGTCGGCCAGCTCGTTGTTCACGGCATCGACCGCCTTGAGCACCCCTTTGCCGAGAAAACGCTTTTTATCTCCGTCGCGCAATTCGAGCGCCTCGTGCTCCCCGGTGCTCGCGCCGCTGGGGACCGCTGCACGGCCCAGTGCGCCGCCTTGAAGCACTACATCCACTTCAACAGTGGGGTTACCGCGGGAGTCGATGATTTCGCGTCCGATGATTTCAGCGATGGTGAAGTCGTCCATGAGGTGGGAATAGTTAAGTTTTGCTAATTAATTGGTTTTTTTCAAGAGAGATTCGTGAAATCTCGGGGGCGCGTTTCATACACCGGCAGAGCAAACGCTCAAACGGTAGTTTTGCCTTGCTCCCCGACACCCGGCAGCCTCCCCCATGCCACGCACCTGCCAAGGAGTCACCGAGTCCTCGTTCACGAGAGGATCTCACGGATCGGACTCTGCTTTTCCACGCCGGTGAGCCGCGCATCAAGGCCCTGGAAATTGTAACTCAAGCGCTCGTGATCAATGCCGCACTGATGGAGGATGGTGGCATTGATGTCGTTCAGGTGGACGGGATCGGTGGCGACGTTGTAGCTAAAGTCGTCGCTCTCGCCATAACTGACGCCGCCTTTGATGCCCCCTCCGGCCATCCACATGCAGAAATTCCGTGGATGATGATCACGCCCGTAGTTCGTCTGCGAAAGTCCGCCCTGAGAGTAAACCGTGCGACCAAATTCCCCACCCCAGATGACCAGTGTGCTTTCGAGCAACCCGCGCTGTTTCAAATCGGCTAACAGCGCGCCGATGGGCTGATCGGTATCGCGACATTGAAGACGGATGTCCCTTGGTAAATTGCCGTGCTGATCCCACCCCCGATGCAGCACCTGCACCACGCGCACACCGCGCTCCACCAGCCGCCGCGCGAGGATGGCACTGGCGGCAAAAGTTCCCGGCTTGAGCACCTCCGGGCCGTACATGTCGAGTGTGGACTGACTTTCCTGCTTCAGATCGACGAGCTCTGGCACGCTCGTCTGCATGCGAAAGGCCATCTCGTACTGGGAAATGCGCGTCTGAATCTCTGGATCACCAAACTTCTCGAAACGGTGCGCGTTCATCTGTGCCAGCGTATCGAGCATCGCGCGGCGGTTTGCGGGCGAGACGCCGTCTGGATTTTGAATGTACAACACCGGATCACCAACGGCACGCAGGGCCACGCCGCTGAATTTGCTCGGCAAAAAACCACTGCTCCACATGCGCGTGAAAAGCGCCTGCGCCATGGCTTTCGCACTCCATGTCGGGGTGAGCACCACGAATGCCGGCAGATCATTGCTCTCGCTACCGAGTCCATAGGCGAGCCATGAACCGAGACTGGCGTAGCCAGGCACCTCGCGTCCGGTCATCACAAAAGTGCAGGCCGGGTCGTGATTGATCGCGTTGGTGTGTACGGTTTTGACCAAGGCGATGTCATCGACATGCTTTGCCGTGAATGGCATCAGCTCACTTACCCAGCGCCCGCACTGGCCATATTGCGCGAACTTAAACAGGCTCGGTGCCACCGGAAAGCGCGCCTGTTTGCTCGTCATGCCCGTGAGCCGTTGGCCGCCTTGCACACTTGGCGGCAAATCTTTGTCATACCACTTCTGCAAGCCGGGCTTGTAATCCCAAGTGTCGAGCTGCGACGGCCCACCGTTCATGTGCAGGTAAATCACGGCCCGTGCCTTGGCCGCAAAATGTGGCAACCCGGGCAATGCTTCATGCACCCGCGATTTCGACGCAGCGAAAGCATCCGCTCCCATGGCATACGCCAAACCGAGTCCACCGAGTCGCAGGCCACTGTGTCCAAAAAATTGGCGGCGCGTTTGAATGAGATTGGATTCGAAGAGTGGATTCATGGGGAGAAAGCGGAAAGGATGATCACGATCACCAAGAGCCAACCTCGGTGTTCATCTGCGAACTCAATGATCGGTGAGTAGCCTCAGTTGCGCGTGACGGTTTCATCAAGATTAAGCACCAGATTTGCGATTAAAGTCCACGCCGCCGTTTCGGCAGCAGATGCCAGGTTTCGCGGCTGGGATTCCCCAGCGTGAATGGCACGCTCGGCAGCTTGGGGATTTTTCAGATAAAGATCGCGCTGCTTTGCCAAAGAGGCCGAGAGGAACTCAAGTTCCTTTGAGTCAGGTTGACGGCTCAGGACGACGCGGAAGATCCAGCTCAATTTCTCTGCGTCCTTTTCACCGCCATCTGCGATGGTGCGCTCTGCGAGTGCGCGCGCGGCTTCGAAGTGTTGCACGTCGTTCATCAGTTGGAGAGCCTGGAGGGGCGTGTTGCTGCGCTCACGGCGCGTGCAGCTTTGCTCGCGGTTCGGCGCATCAAAGTTGCTCATAAAAGGCGGTGGAGCGGTGCGCTTGAGGAAGCAGTAGAGACTGCGGCGATAGAGCGCGGAACCGTGATCCTGAAGATAGTAGCGCGTGTTGCTGTCGCCATAGCCCACAGGCTCCCAAATATTCGGCGGTTGATAAGGCCGTACGCCGCGCCCTCCCATGTCGAAATTGAGGAGCCCGCTGACAAAAAGAGCGTTATCGCGAATTTGTTCGGCATCGAGGCGGATGCGTGGCCCACGCGCGAGCAGGCGATTTTCAGCATCAAGGCTTAACAGATGCGATTCGACTGCCGATGCCTGCCTAAATGCCTTCGACATCACCAATTGCTTGATGAGTTGCTTCACATTCCAGCCACTCTTTTGAAAACTCACCGCCAGATGATCCAGCAACTCGGGATGGCTCGGCGGCTCGCCTTGAGAGCCAAAGTCGTGGCTGGTTTTAACCAATCCAATGCCAAACACCTGCTGCCAGAAGCGATTCACCGTCACACGCGCGGTCATCGGATTCTCCGGCGCGACAATCCATCGGGCAAGGTCGAGGCGTGTGGCGCGAGGAGCGGATTTTTTCAGCGGATGAAATGCAGCGGGCGTCGCAGGTTCCACCTTCTCGCCGAGTTTGTTGTATTGGCCGCGCAGAGCGACGAAGGTGTCGCGTGGCTGATCCGCATCACGAAAGATGAATGTTCCCGGAATCGCCAAATCAGCGGCAGCATGCGCGGTGCGCGCGTTTTCCCAGGCGAGGCGATGTTTCGCGATCTCCTCATTCATCGGCTGCGCGATACAGGCGAGGTAGAAACGCTGCAAAGCCTCGCGCTGCTTCACGTCGGTGACTTTCTCCGGCATCGCGGAGAGCGTTTTCGCCAAAGCCGCAGGCAACTCTGGTGGATGCTTCTTTCCGGCCGCCGTTTGCTTCCACCAAGCCGCAAACGAGGTCAGCATGTGTTTGGCAGGTGACGCCTGACCGCTGATCTCACAGCGATCGAACACCGCCGTACCACCGAACTGCTGCACGCTCACCACGTTGATGCGCGATCCCACTTTGAGACCGAGCACGCGGGTAGGATCGAAACTCAACTGCGTCCACTCACCACGCCGAGGCAGCGTGCCGAGAATGACATCGCCATCCTGTGCGTAATCGCTGCCATTGAAGGCACTGCCATCTCCCCACACGACACGCTTGTTGTTCAACTCAACGCTCACCGCGCGCGGAGTATTCAA
The DNA here is from genome assembly GCA_039806835.1 of Prosthecobacter sp. GTDB lineage: Bacteria > Verrucomicrobiota > Verrucomicrobiia > Verrucomicrobiales > Verrucomicrobiaceae > Prosthecobacter. The sequence continues at coordinate 110,339 of JBDHQD010000010.1, forward strand.
CGGATCGAGCCGCACCCAAATGCTGAAGCGCGGCGTCTCACCCAACACGATGGGCGTGAGTGTGGGCGTGATGTTTTCCTCGCTAAACTGACCATTGCTGAGCTGGAGCACGCGTTGACCATACCGCGCGCCAAAATCTGGCCGATGGAGCCAGACACTCGGATTGCGCGTGGTGTTCCTCGTCTCCGCACCGTAGGCAAACACATCATCAAAGATCACCTGCGTGATGGTCTGCGCCTTAGAATCATGCTTTTCTTCAAGAGCACACTTTTGCGCCCTCTCATCGAGAGCTTTCAAAGCCGCCGCTTCCTGCGCGATCGAGTCGTCGAGAGCTTTCTGCTGAGCTGGCGTTGGCAGGCGCAGATAAGGCACCGTGGCGTTGCTGTTTTGATCCATCGGTGGATCGGCACTGCTGAAGAAGAAGGCATAGAGAGAGTAAAACTCAGCCGTGGTCAGCGGATCGAATTTATGATCGTGGCATTGGGCACATCCGCCTGTGAGACCGAGCCAAACCGTGGTGAGCGTTGCCGCGCGATCCACCGCGTAGAGATGGCGATATTCTTCATCAATCGCACCACCCTCGCTGGTGGTGACATTGCAGCGGGAGAATCCGGTGGCGATGAGTTGATCTCGCGTGGCGTTGGGGAGCTGATCTCCCGCAATTTGCCAGACGGTGAATTGATCAAAAGGAAGGTTCGCATTGAATGCCTTCACTACCCAATCGCGGTAGGCCCACATATTGCGCTCGTTGTCGAGATGCAGGCCGTGCGTATCGGCATAGCGTGCCACGTCCAGCCAGTGCCGCGCCATCTCCTCGCCATAGCGTGGCGAGTTCATGTAGCGATCCACCATCGCCTCATAGTTGCCATCTTTGAGGTAGGCATCCACCTCTGCCAGCGTCGGCGGCAAACCCGTCAGCGTAAAAGACACGCGGCGGATCAACGTCTCTCGATCTGCTTCTTTGGCAAAGCTCAGTCTGTCCTTTGCGAGCCGCTCGCTGAGCAGGCCGTCAATGGTTGCCCCAGGGCTGTCCACCGGCCTCTCAAACGCCCAGTGTTTCTGATAAGATGCCCCTTGCTCGATCCAAAGCCTGATCGTGTCTTTCTGTGCCTGCGTCAGCTTTTTGTGCGACTTTGGCGGCGGCATGAGATCATCTGCATCCTCAGTGATGATGCGCTGCCAGACCTCGCTCTTGGACAAATCATGCGACTTGATCGGAAACACGCCGTCTTTGGCGGTATAGGCTCCCTCCGGCGTATCGAGTCGCAGTTCAGCTTCGCGTTTCTTTGCATCAAAGCCGTGACAGGCGAAGCAGTTCTCTGAGAAAATCGGCCGGATGTCGCGATTGAAGCTCAGCTTGTCTGCGGCAAATGCCGAAGTGACGACAAGCATGCTGATGGGAATCACGACACGATTCATGGATGCGGAAAGAGCGGTTTAAGGAGCTTACGCATCAACCCCGCCAAACCTTCCCGCAGCCGCCGACCTTTCCAGACCAGCATGGCCGATCTCCTTCCCCAATCGCTCACCCAATCGCTCACCCAATCGCACGCTTCAGCGCATTCGCGGTGATGCGCTGCACCCGCTCATCTGGCCCGTGCGGGCGGGAGAAATGGCTCCATGGAATCATGTGACCTGGAGGATCACTCAGTCCCTGAGTCCAGAAGATCGTGGTGGCATTGAAGACGATGTTTTTCTTCGGCCCCTCATAGATTGTGGCTGCGTATTTGCCGAGCCGTGTACCACCGGCCCACACATTGCCTTCGGCGATGACTTCAAGTCCAGCACGCGCGGTGTCTGGATCGCCATGAAACTCCCAGCCCACGAGTCCAGGGATGCTCTCTCCTTTTTTCATCCCAGTGCCTGCAAAGAGCCAATGTTCTGGCTTCACACAGGTCCAATCGCCACCTCCATTGAAAGGGACGACGGTGCGCGCGCCGATGATGTCGCGCTCATCTGGGCCGGGATTTTCAAAGGGGCCGAGGATTTTGGCGTAGGCGGCTTTTTCCTCTTCGCGGAATTCACCGTAACAGGTTTGGCGCGTCAGGCGGCGATTGGCCTCGCCTTTCGCATTCGATGTGAAGGGCGTGACCATGTACACATCATTCGCGGAGAGCCAGAGCACGCTGAGGCCATCGGCGATGGCTTGCTTGACGTTTTGATACTGCCGCATGTCCCAATACTCATCATGACCGACACTGATCATCGCTTTGGCACGAGCAAGGTTCGCCGGATCGAGAAGATCGACGTTTGAGCAGTAGGTCACATCATAGCCCTCTTTTTCGAGCCAGTAGCAAAGCGGGTACTCCCACAACAAAAACTCGCCGCTGCCCATGCTCTGTGGATTATCGAAAATCTGCACATACTTGCCGTAAGGTCGATCGAAGCTGACGCTGACACCCGGAGCATGCGCGGCGCGGGGGTCTGTATAAAGGGACTCATTCACGGGCCAGCGATTGTAGGCCTGCCAAGTGTTGTCGCTGCATTGAAAAAGGATGTCGGCAGGACGGTCGTCTTTGACGATGAAAATGACGTAGCTCTGCCAGTAGGGCTTGTCCGCAGATGCCGGCACTGTGCTGAGCCTTCCGAGATAAACGCCACTCGGCCAATCAGCAGGGATCGTGAGCGTGGCGGACACCTCCCACTGGCATTCGCGCAGACGCTGCTCGCCCATCTCAGGCACTTTCTGCGTTTTGCCATCGAAGGGACCGAGCGTGGTCATGTGACGCGATCCCGCGCCACCATAGTAACCCATGCGGAAGATTTCGATGATGAACTTCGACGCAGGCTTCGTGCTCACGAACAGATCGAGCTTTTCTCCAGCTTTCACTGACTGCCGAGAGCCATAGCCTTCGATCAAAGACGTGCGGTAAGACTTGGAGCTATCCGGACGCATGCGCGTGAGTTGCCAATCCGTCGTACCCACCTTGGCGTTCTCCGTTTTGATGAGATCTGGGCGAGCAGGAAGTGCCGCCGTGGTTTGCCGCTGCGCTCCAGCAGCGATCGTGGCAGCAGCACTGGTGAAGATGAAGTCACGTCGATCCATGGCTGAGAAATACGGTGTGCCAGCGAACTCCATTGCGCGCGTCTGCGTTTCTCATACAAATGACTTGGAAGAAAAACTTGCCGCTTGCCGAGTCCGCGAAGCCCGTGTGTCTTCCCCCCATATCTCCCATGCCCACAAACAAAGTCACCCTCAAGAAAACACCCTTCTGGATCGGGTTCGACCTCGGTGGCACCAAGATGATGGCCTCTGTGCTCGACGCGGACTACAAGGTGCTCGGCTCTGCGCGCAAATCGACCCATGGCTCCGAAGGTGCAGCTAAAGGACGCGCGAAAATTCTCAAGACCATCCATGAAGCCATCGCCGACGCCGGAGTGCACCCCAAAGGTCTGCGTGGCATCGGCATCGGCTGCCCCGGACTCGTGAATCCAGAAAAAGGCGTGCTGCTGCTCGCACCGAACCTCGGCTGGACCAACATGGCACTGCGCAAATTGCTGCAAAAAGAATTCAAATGTGAAGTCGCCGTGCTCAACGATGTCGATGCAGGCACGTATGGCGAGTACGTCCTCGGCGCAGGCCGTGGTGCGCGCTCGCTGCTCGGTGTGTTTCCCGGCACCGGCGTGGGGGCGGGTTTTGTTTACAATGGTCAGATCGTCATGGGGCGAGGCATTTCCGCCATGGAGCTTGGAAACGTCCTGCTGCCTGGCACGCACCTCGGCAGCAAAGTCTTTGGCACTGCCACCTTAGAGGACCTCACCAGCCGCCTCGCGCTGGCATCTCAAGCAGGCGTCGCCTGCTACCGTGGTCAGCTCCCCGATCTCGACAAGAAAACGGGCGGTGCCCTGCGCGAGATTCGCAGCAAGGCATTGGCGGGCTCCTTCCGCTCTGGCGAAGACGCAGCGATGATCATGTTTCGCAATTCCATCCGCTACCTCGGCATGGGCGTGGCCATGGTGATCAATTTGCTGGCACCTGATCGTGTGACTCTCGGCGGCGGATTGGTGGAAGAACTCCCTGGCCTCTATTTGAGCATGCTCAAAGAAGAAGTGGAGCGCTACGCCATCGCTGAACTCGCACACGGTGTGAAGTACTCCCTCGCCAAACTCGGTGGCCAGGCGGTGGCTGTGGGTGCGGTCGCTTGGCTGCGCAACGGAAACTCGCAGGCCAAGTCATGAGCGCCCCCCTGCCCCCTCCCCTCCCTCCGGAGCATGCCGTCATTTACGTCGGTGCCGCTTCGGTTTCACTCGTCATCGGACGCAGGGAAGACGAAGGCCAGTTCCGCTTTGTCGAAGGTCTCGACCGTCCCCTGCCCGTCGCGCGCGACATCTTCCGCGCTCGCAGCATCTCGCGCGCCACAGTGGATCAAGCCGCCTCCATCCTGCGCGACTACCAACAAACCATGAGTGAGTACGGCATCCCTGCGTCGCAGTTGCGCCTGTTCACTTCCAACATTCTCGCAGAGGCATCCAATCACGAAATTTTTCTCAATCGCCTCCAGGTTCATAGCGGCGTGGCTCCCAGCCTCATCGACGATGGCAACATGACGCGCTTGGTCTATCAGATCGCGCAGCGTTTGCTGAAGCGGAATCCCATGCTGGCGAAAGGATGCACGTTTGTCTCCCACATCGGCCCAGGGAACACGCGCGCCATTTACTTTAAAGAAGGACGCCTCGCAGCTTACAGCAATTATCGCTTGGGCATTTTTCGTGCACGCGAGGCGGTCGCCTCCTCGGATGAAGAAATGCAGCACCAACTGCTGCATCTTGAAGAACACATCCGCGGCGTGGTCGATCACCTCGCGCAAGACTACGCCGGCGTCAAAGTCGATCATCACGTCGCCATCGGCGCAGAGATACAAAGCGTCGCTCCACGTCTCGGCCAGGCGCGCCACGGTGCCCACCGCGTGTCTGAGAGTGACCTCGCTCGACTCACCGACAAACTCTCGCGCCTCAGTCCCGATGAACTCGTGCGCGAACTGCATGTGCATTACACGGGTGGCGAAGGCGTCGTGCCAGCACTGCAAACCAACCTCGCGCTGGCGCGTCGTTTTGGCGATGAGACGCTGTGGGTGCCCGAAGGAGATTTCCTGCGTGAATTGATGCTCGATCTCATGTCCTCTGGCGCGCGCACCGCCGATTTCCAGGAGGAAGTCATGCAAGCCGCGAGTGAGATCGGTCAGCGTTACAAGACAGACCGCAAGCACGCCCAACACGTCGCCGCTTTTTCTCAGCAACTCTTTCGTGAGCTGCAACATCTCCATGGACTCGATGCCAAATACGAACTCGTGCTGCGCATCGCCGCGCTACTGCATGAAGTGGGCATGTTCATCAGCCCGCGCGAACACCACAAGCACAGCCTCTACATCCTCCTCAACACGGAAATCTTCGGCCTCAGCTACCACGACCGCGTTCTCGTGGCTCTGCTGGCACGCTACCACCGCCGCTACAATCCCGAGCCGAATCATCCGCATTTCTCCGACCTCTCACGCGAGGAACGCATGATCGTGCTGAAGCTCGCCGCCCTGCTACGACTTGCCGATGCGCTGGACCGCAGCCATGCACAACGCATTAAATCCTTCCAGATCAGGCCCGAGGGCCCGCGGCTCAATATTCTGACTCAAGGCGTGGATGACACCACCGTGGAGCAGATCGCCATCAACTCAAAATGCGATCTATTCCGCGAGATCTACGGCTACGACATCACCCTCCTTCAGCCTTGATCCAGAGGGGATCGCTGGTTGCCCTGTAACATCGTGCCTCGCTTCGTGGCATCGAGTCGCACGTGTAAACTTCACTCCCGTCACAGTGGATATTCCCTCCAAGCACACAAGCAAAGTGTGGTTGCCGGTTATAATTCAATCAACACCGAGTCAGCAAACACCGTTGATCTCCCTTCCTCTCATCAATCCGCTGACACCATTTTCCAACATGGTGCGCAGGGAGGGGATCGAACCCTCGACCAATTGGTTAAAAGCCAACTGCTCTACCGCTGAGCTACCTGCGCTTCTCGAAGGAGGGGCGGGTATGTATTCATGTCAGAGGGACGCGCAAGCCAGAATATGCCCGTGAGCCGATTTTCTGCCTCCCCAATGTAGAAAGGCATGCACAGCCCGCCCTCTGGAGAGCACCAGAGGAGAGCTTCACGCGTTGCCCCTTGCCCCCCCTCCCCTTCACTGTGGCGTCCATGAAGAAACCAAGTTAGATCATCGGGTGATCCACACTGAAGCAAACATGGTCATTCTCACTGGTGCGGGCATGTCTGCGGAATCGGGCATTGCCACCTTCCGAGCTGCCGATGGGTTATGGGAGGGTCATCGTATTGAAGATGTTGCTTCCCCTCAAGGGTTTGCGCGTAATCCCGAGCAAGTTCATGCGTTTTACAATCAACGCCGCGCTCAACTCGATGCCGTGAAACCCAATGCTGGACATGAGGCTCTTGCGCGATTGGAGCACGCTTGGGGAGGAGACTTCCTCTTGGTGACGCAAAATGTGGACGATCTTCATGAACGCGCTGGCAGCGAGCAAATCGTCCACATGCACGGTGAGCTGCTGAAAGCCCGCTGCGAGGAATGTGCCGCCGTCATGAGTTGGTCGCGAGAGATCACCTGTGGCTCGCGCTGTCGCGCCTGCGGGGCGATTGGCACTTTGCGACCGCATATCGTTTGGTTCGGTGAGTACCCCTTGGAAATGGAACGCATCATGGGCGCATTAAAAAATGCGGATTGGTTCATCTGCATCGGCACCTCAGGCGTTGTGTATCCTGCTGCGGGATTCGTTTTGCAGGCCGCTGAAAACGGAAGATGCCAGCTCATCGAAGTGAACATCAACGCCACGGAAATTTCACGGCACTTTCACCGCACCCTCATCGGGCCAGCCACCATCGAAGTGCCTAAACTGGTCGAAGCTCTTCTCACAGGCGTGTCGTTGTCTTGAGAGCCTTGAAAGGAAAGATGGTGGGCAGGGCTGGATTCGAACCAGCGTAGACGTAAGTCAGCAGATTTACAGTCTGCCCCCGTTGGCCGCTTGGGTACCTACCCATCTTCCTTGATGAGGGCGCGATTATGGCGGACTGCCCTCGCATTGCAAACGGTTTGTGCTCGCAAATTCGACTCTCTCACGGCTTTCTCTCAGCCGAGGAGAGTCAAACTCGTTTCTACAAATCCACGCGCTCAGTCAACCGCCCCGCGACTCAACGATGGCGTGTTCGAAAAACTTCCCGCTTGTTTCGGCCCCCTCCATCGCCACTCGTAATCCACATCACCCCATTTCTGCCTCCAGCGCACCTTACATGGAAACCCAGATCACCAAATCCGCTGTACTACTCGAAGCCCTACCCTACATGCAGTCGTTCCGCGGCTGCACGTTTCTCATCAAAGTCGGCGGCAGCGCGATGGAGGATCCGGTGCAGGTCGATTCCTTCCTGCGCGATGTCGTCTTCCTCGAAGCTGTGGGCATCAATCCCATCATCGTGCATGGCGGTGGCAAGGCGATCTCGAAGGCGATGACCGAATCCGGCCTGCAAGCCAAATTCATCAACGGCATGCGCGTCACCGATGACGAGACGATCAAAATCGTCGAGGAAACCCTCGCCCGCGTGATCAACCCGGAGATCGTGAACAAGATCAACGCCTTCGGCGGCAAGGCCGTCGGCATTCCCGGCACGGAAGTGTTCCTCGGCGAGAAGATGAAGGGCGATCTCGGCTGGGTCGGCGAAGTGAACGACTGCAAACTCGGCCTCATCCAAGCTGCCGTGGCCGGTGAATTCGTCCCCGTTGTTTCTCCCGTCGCACGCGAACTTGCCAGCGGGAAAACGCTCAATGTGAACGCCGATCTCGCCGCCTGCGCCCTCGCCAAACGGCTCAAGGCCACGAAACTCATCTTCCTCAGCGACGTGCGCGGTGTGATGCGCGATCCGAAGGATGACAACACGCTGATCCCGAGTCTCGACGAGGCCAGCATCGCAAAGCTGAAGGCCGAAAACGTCATCAGCGGTGGCATGATCCCGAAAGTGGACTCCTCGCTTGATTCCCTGCGTGGCGGCGTCGGCAAGGTGCATCTCATCGACGGCCGTCTGCCGCATGCCTTGATCCTCGAAATTTTCACTGATGGCGGCATCGGCACAGAAATCCATTTGTAACAGCGAGATGAAGACGAGTGATCAACTGATGCAGGAGTTCGTCCTGCCAAACTACGGACGTTACAACGTGTGGCCGGTGCGTGGCGAGGGGCCGCATGTCTGGGACCGCGATGGGAAGAAGTATCTCGACTTCGCTGGCGGTGTGGCCGTGTGTCCGCTCGGTCATTGCCCGCCGCCGGTCGTCAAAGCGATCACCGAGCAGGCGAACACGCTGATTCACGTCTCGAATTGGTATTGCATCGACAAGCAGGCCGAGCTGGCGCGCATTCTGGTCGAAGAATGCGTGCAGTTCCCCGGCAAGTGCTTCTTCTGCAACAGCGGCGCTGAGGCCAATGAAGGCCTGCTCAAACTCGCGCGCAAATACGGCCAGCAGACAGGCGGCCGCTTTGAGATCATCACCTTCACCGGCAGTTTTCACGGACGCACGTTTGGTGCGATGACGGCGACGGCGCAGGAGAAAATCCACGGTGGCTTCGGCCCGCTGCCGCCCGGATTTGTCTATGCGCCATTCAACGATGTGAAAGAACTCGAAGCCGCGATCACCGACAAGACCGTCGCCATTTTGCTGGAGCCGGTTCAGGGCGAGAGCGGCGTCAATCCGGTGACGCCAGAGTTCCTGCGGGCCGTGCAGCGTTTGTGCCGCGAGAAAGATTTGCTGCTGCTGCTGGACGAAGTTCAGACTGGATTCGGCCGCACGGGCGAGCTCACGGGCTGGCGCAGCATCATCCCCGGCGATGAAATCCAGCCCGACGGCATCAGTTGGGCCAAGGCGATCGGCAGCGGCTTTCCGCTTGGCTCGTTCTGGGTCAATGATCGCCGTGATTTGAGCAAGCTGCTCGGTCCCGGCACGCATGGCACGACTTACGGTGGATCGCCGCTCGCCTGCGCCGTCGGCATCGCCACGCTGCGTGCCATCATCGACGAAAAACTCTGCGACAACGCCAAGACACGCGGCGCGGCCATTTCCGCCGCCGTTCGTGCGTGGAAGCACCCGCTCCTCAAAGAAATCCGCCAGCTCGGCCTGTTCATCGGCTTTGAACTCAATGCCGAAGCGATCAGCGCGAAATCAAACGGCAAGCTGCCGTCGATCTTCCTCGCGCAAAAGCTCCTCGACGCCGGCATGATGGTCACGCCCGCCGGTCCGAACGTCGTGCGCTGGCTCTCACCGCTGAACATCACGGCGGGACATGCCGAAGAAGGACTTTCCATTTTCAAAAGTGTGCTGGATGCGCTTTTGTGACCCCTCCCGCGAAGGACAAAAGGGACGAAAAGATGGATGTGACTCCGACTCTTGCCCCTTGTCTCTTCGCGCTACGCCCACCGCTTTATGAATCATCTTTTGTCCATCGAAGAACTCTCCAAGGAGCAGATCGAGAAGATCGTCGCCCTCGCCTGTGATCTGAAAAAAGATCGCAAATCGTCGCCGCAAGTGCTCACGGGGCAGCAGTGGGCGCTCATCTTCACGAAATCGTCCACGCGCACTCGCGTGAGCTTCGAGGTCGGCATCCGCGAACTCGGCGGCCAGGTCATGTTCCTCTCCGGCGCGGACATCCAGCTCGGACGCGGCGAGCCGATCAAGGACACCGCGCGTGTGCTGGGCCGCATGATTCACGGCGCGGTCATCCGCACCTTCGCACAACAGGACGTGGTCGATTTCGCCAAACTCAGCGGCATCCCCACGATCAATGCGCTGACCGACGACGAGCATCCCTGTCAGATCCTCGCCGATTTGCAGACGATCAAAGAGCGTCTCGGCGGCTGGGCGGGCAAACGCGTCTGCTTCCTCGGCGATGGCGATTGCAATGTGGCCCGCTCGTGGATCTGGGCCAGTGCGCGACTCGGCTTCGAGCTCGTCATCGGCGCGCCGAAGGAGTTTCAGCCGCAGGAGAGCTTCATGCGCAACGTGCCCGCCGGAACCATCCGCATCGTCGATGATCCCGACGAAGCCGTGAAAGACTGCGACGTGCTCTACACCGACGTGTGGGTCAGCATGGGCAAAGAGGCCGAAAGCGCCGACCGCATCGAGATTTTGAAGCCTTGGCAGATCAACGACGCGCTTTTGAAGCACGCCAAACCGAACGCCATCGTCATGCACTGCCTCCCCGCCTACCGCGGCAAGGAAATCACCGACGAAGTCATGGAAGCCAATGCCGACGTCATCTTCGACCAGGCCGAAAACCGCCTGCACGCGCAGAAAGCGGTGATCGTGGAGATCACACGGAAAAGTTGATTCAAATCATGAGTGCTTCTGTCACCGCCAACAGCCCCCTCGGTGTCTTTGACTCCGGCGTGGGCGGATTGACGGTGGTGCGCGCACTGCGCGATCTGTTACCGAACGAGTCCATCATCTACCTCGGCGACACGGCACGGGTGCCGTATGGCTCGAAGTCGCCGGACACGATCCGCCGGTTCTCGATGGAGGACACGCAGTTTCTCGTATCGCATGGCGTGAAAGCGGTCGTGGTGGCGTGCAACACAGCCACGGCGCATGCGCTGCCGGTTTTGCAGGCGACGTTCCGCGTGCCGGTCATCGGCGTGCTCGGACCCGGCGTGGAGGCGACGCTTTCGGAGCCGAATTGTGAACGTGTCGGCATCATCGGCACGGCAGGCACGATCCGCAGCCATGCGTATCAGCACGAGATCGCCATGCGGCGGCCGGATGTGATGATCGAAGCACGCGCGACACCGCTGCTCGTCCCTTTCGTCGAGGAAGGCTGGATCGACCACCCCGCGCTGAAGTCCGTGCTACGAGAGTATTTGAAACCGCTGCTCGACAAGGGCATCGACACGCTCGTGCTGGGTTGCACGCACTACCCGCTGCTCGTTCCCGTGCTGAAACGCATGCTGGGCCAGAAAGTGCGGCTCGTGGACTCGGCGAGCACCTGCGCGGCGCACGTGAAAGCGAAGCTGGAGCAGGATCATCTCTTGCGAACAGTGAAGTCGAAACCCTCGCTCGAAATCTACCTCACCGACCATTCCGAACAGGCTGAAAACCTCGCGAAGCGATTCCTCGGCACCGATTTCGGCAAGGTGAAGAAGGCCGCGCTTTGAGGCATGACAAAAGCTTGAGGCGAGAAGAGAGGCGATGATCCAAATGCGCCCCCATCCGAAGAGGACGTCAATGACCACGAATCGTGCTGTGCCCCGGCATTTGCGGCCATTCGCGGATGTTTTGGTTTTCATTCGCGCTAAAAAAACCAGATGCTTTGCAGACATCGGTGGCAATCTCAAATTGCCCGTCGTTCACATCTCGCTAGCCTCGCCACCACATGTTCCCGCGCATTTTTGACCGCTACATTGGCCGCCAGATCGGTTCCGCCACGCTGATCGGCGTGGCGCTGCTCAGCGGGGTGATGGTGCTGGGCAATGTTTACAAGAAGCTCGATCAGTTGCTGGGCAACACGGAGTTGCCTCTCTCGACGGTGCTGGAGTTTGTCGCGCTCGTGGTGCCCTATTCTTTGAGCTTCACCATTCCCTGGGCCTTCCTCACCGGGCTGCTGCTGGTCTTTGGACGCCTCTCTGCTGACAATGAACTCATCTCACTGCGCATGACTGGCATGTCGATGCCGCGCATTTGCGCTCCTGTGTTTGCGATGGCTGTGGCGCTTTGCGGCCTGTGTCTCTGGGTCAATGCCTACCTCGCCCCCGCTGCGAAGGATCGCATCAAGCGTCTCTTTTACCAAGTCGCGGTGAAGAATCCTGAGACACTCTTCCAGGAAGGGCATGTGCTTGAGCGCGTGCCAGGATTCCGCATTTTCACCGGCAGCCGTGACGGCAAATCGCTGGGCGACCTCCATATCATCAAGCTCAGTCCGGGCGACAAAGGTGATGCGAGCTACATCCGTGCAAAACATGGAGAAATCATCACCACCGAAGGCAAGCTAGACTTCACCATGTTACTTAAAGATGTGGTGATCGAACATTTGCCCATGCAGATCCCTGCCCAAGCAAGTGCTTTGCCCAAGCCTCTCTCCATGGCGGAGTTCCCCATCGAATTTCCCCTCTCGGAAATGCAGAAGGATTCGGTGCGCGTCAATGCCAGCATGAAAAGCACCGCAGCACTGGATGAAGAAGTGCGCACCGGCATCGACACTTTCTCGGGCGAGCCCCTGGGCGAAGCCCTGCGCTGCGAGTCACGCACCGAATACCACAAACGCTTCAGCTTTTCGCTGGCTTGTTTTACTTTTGCCTTGGTAGGCATCCCTTTGGGAGTGACGGCTCAGCGACGCGAGACTTCCACTGGATTTGTGCTGAGTCTCATCACGGCGGTGGTTTACATCGTCTTCATCATCGTCGCGGATACCCTGCACGATAAGCCCAACATGATGCCGCATGTGATCATGTGGGCACCGAACGCGATCTTTCTCGGCATCGGCGGCTGGCTATTTTATAAGCTGAGCAGGAAGTGATACGCATCAGGCATGCGTATGAACGCATGCCAGCAGCCGCAGCTTATCCATGACTCTCGCTCACGAGAGATCAGAGGTATTCGTTGACCAAATTTTCGAGCATCTCCTGACGGCCACTGCCGAGAAGCGGCTCGCCATTGGCAAGGGCGTATGCCTCCAACTCCTCGAAGCCGACTTCCCCCTTCTCGATCTTCGCTCCGAGCGCGGAGTCAAACGTGGCGTAGCGCTGCTTGATGTGCGCGGCTAGGCGACCGTCCTCAATCATGGCATGAGCAATCTTCAGGCCGCGCGCAAAGGCATCCATGCCGCCGATATGCGCATGGAAAAGATCCACTGGCTCGAAGGATTCACGGCGGCATTTGGCGTCAAAGTTGAGACCGCCCGTCGTGAAGCCTCCCATGCGCAACACCTCCAGCATGATCTCGGTGGTGAGGTAGATATTCGTCGGAAACTGGTCTGTGTCCCAGCCGATGAGCGTATCGCCCGTGTTGGCGTCCACAGAACCGAGCGCATTTGCAGCGATGGCGACCTGCATCTCGTGACGCATGGTGTGGCCGGCCAGCGTAGCGTGATTGGTTTCCAAATTGAGCTTGAAGTGATCCATGAGACCGTATTCGCGCAGGAAATTCAAACATGCGGCGGCATCGGAATCATACTGGTGCGTGGAAGGCTCACGCGGCTTCGGCTCGATGTAGAACTGACCTTTGAACCCGATCTTCTGCTTGTGCTCGACGGCCATGTGCAGCAGGCGGGCCAAATGATCGAGCTCGCGCTTCATGTCGGTATTCCAGAGCGTGGCGTAACCCTCACGGCCACCCCAGAAGGTGTAGCCTTCTCCTCCAAGACGGTGAGTGACCTCCAGCGCTTTCTTCACTTGGGCGGCAGCATGGGCAAAGACGCCGACGTTCGGACTGGTCGCCGCGCCCTGACAGTAGCGTGGATGCGCAAAGAGACAGGCGGTGCCCCAGAGCAATTTTTTACCCGTCTGCTGCTGTGCTTTTTCAAGCTCATCGGCGACGGCATCAAAAGCGGCATTGCTCTCCGCCAGGGTGGACAGCTCCGGCGCGACATCGCGATCGTGCCAGCAGTAGTAATCCACTCCGAGCTTATCCATGAACTCGAAGCAGGCCCACACACGGCGCTGCGCATTGGCGACAGAATTTGAACCATCATCCCACGGACGCTGCGCGGTGCCTCCACCGAAGGGATCAGAGAGAGAGTTGCGCATGGCATGCCAGTAAGCGACGCCGAAGCGTAGATGATCGCGCATCTTCTTGCCGCCCACGACTTCGTCAGCATTGTAGTGCTTGAAAGCAAGCGGGTTGCGGCTCTTGGGACCTTCGAACTGGATTTTCTGGATGTCGGGGAAGGCTTCGTTCATGTCTGGGCTGGCAAGGGAGGCGGAACAAGAAGAAGTGCAAATGCTTCCATCACTGTGGCTCGGACAGAATTTGGGCCGAAATGGCCACGAGGCGCACGCTCAGAGAGCTTTGCGGTTCGTCTCCTCCGCCAACCACACGGAGATGAGCGTGATCACAGCCATGATCACCAAGTAAACGGCCACCGGCCATGCTGCACCGCCGCTTTTTTCGAGCAACGCGGTAGCAATGAGCGGTGCCAGACCTCCCGCGAGTGGCGACGCGAGTTGATAGCCGAGAGACGCACCGCTGTAGCGCACGCGTGTGCCGAACAGCTCCGAGAAAAACGCTGCCTGCGGGCCATACATCGCCGCGTGGCCGATGAGTCCGATCACGACGGCAAGGATGACCCACATCGTCTGCTGTGTTTCGATCAGCCAGAAGAACGGAAAGGCGAACAGCATGAGAAAGAACGCCCCGCCGAGATACACCGGCCGTCTGCCGAAACGATCCGAGAGCGCACCAAACCACGGGATCACGACCAGTTGCACCGCTGAGCCAATCAACACCGCATTGAGCAATGTTGATTTTTGAATGCCTAACTGCTGCGAGCCGTAGCTGAGCGCGAGCACGGTAAAGATATAAAAGAAGGCATTCTCGGCGAAGCGCGCTCCCATCGCCAAAAGCACATTGCGCGGATGATCGCGCAGCACGGCCAGCACGGGAATCTTGGGCCCACGGTCTTCCGCTTTGGCTTGAGCAAAGACGGGACTCTCAATGATCTTCACCCGGATGAACATGCCAACGGCGAGCAGTAGCACACCGAGCAGAAACGGCACACGCCAGCCCCAGGCCAGGAAAGCGGACTCATCCATCGACGAAGCGAGCATGAAAACCGCATTGGCGAGCAGCAATCCCACCGGCACCCCCGCCTGCACCCAACTCGCGTAAAAGCCGCGCTTCCCTTCACTGCCATGCTCCACGGCCATCAGCACCGCACCACCCCACTCACCGCCAACCCCAAAGCCCTGAATAAATCGCAGGGTGACGAGTAGCACCGGAGCCCAGATGCCGATCTGTGAATAGGTCGGCAGCAGCCCGATCAGAATCGTCGCCACCCCCATGAGCATCAGCGTCATCACGAGCATGGACTTGCGACCTATTTTGTCACCAAAATGACCAAAGACGATGCCGCCAACCGGGCGTGCAAAAAAGCCGACCGCATAGGTCGCAAAAGCCGCCATCGTCCCCGTCAAAGGATCGAGCGCCGGAAAGAAGAGCTTGTTAAAGACCAACGCCGAGGCGGTGCCATAGAGGAAAAAGTCATACCACTCAATGGTGGTGCCGATGAAGCTGGCAATGACGACGCGGCGAATATCAGAAGGCTGAGACATGATTTTTAACAAAGGGTGCTCAATGCAGCATTGCCCAAAAGCCCACGCATAAGCCAGCACGATGTTTCCCAAATCGCAAAGCCGCAGCACGCATCTCGGCTTCAGCAGACCGCAACACTACTGTACGACGTCCAACCCTGTCCGCTGAAACGGCGCGTTCGCGTGTTGCCTGGCGACTTCCTGGCACGACGTGGAATGAATCGTCGATTGAATTTTCTCTATAAAGAGCGGGATGGGCGGCTATGACTTGAGTAGCCTCCAGAGTCCGCAGCAGTGTCGAATCGCATCTATTCACATCCGGCGCTTCTATTCACAATGCGGAGGCCGGAGAAAATCCCACATTTTGTTTTGATTGTCTTAAGTAACCACAAAATAGGGGAAAAATGCGCCTTCATTCTTGCGGCTAGGTGCCTGAAAATGGTTCAATTCCGCTCGAACTTTCTTCCTCCTCTGCCCGCTCTTCCGAGCTGAATCCTTTCCACTCAGATTATGTACCTGAAAAGCCTCACCCTCCACGGTTTCAAGTCCTTCGCTGACAAGACGCACTTTGAATTTCACAAAGGGGTGACGGGCATCGTCGGCCCCAACGGCTGCGGCAAATCCAATGTCGTCGATGCGATTCGCTGGGTGCTCGGCGAAACCTCCGCCAAAGCTCTGCGTGGCGATGAAATGGCCGATGTCATCTTCAACGGCACCGACAAACGCAAGCCCGTCGGCCTCGCTGAAGTCACGCTGACGATGGCGGACTGCGAGCAGTCCCTCAATGTCGATTTCAACGAAGTCTCGATCACACGCCGTGTCTTCCGTGACGGGCGCGGCGAGTATCGCCTCAACAACACCGTCTGCCGACTCAAAGACATCCACGATCTCATCGCAGGCACCGGCATCGGACGCGCGGCGTATTCCATCATGGCTCAGGGGCAGATCGACATGCTGCTGAGTTCCAAACCGGAAGATCGCCGCACTGTGTTTGAGGAAGCCGCTGGCATCACCAAGTTCAAATCACAGAAAAAGGAAGCCCTGCGCAAACTGGAATACACCGAGGCCAACCTGCTGCGCGTCGCCGACATCATCGCCGAAGTGAAGCGGCAGATGGGCAGCCTCCAGCGTCAGGCCGCAAAAGCGCGACGCTACCAGGCACTGCTCGAAGACACGCGCCTGCTCGACACACATCTCGCGCACAAACAGTACACGGAATTCTCCGGCGAAAAATCGGAGATCGAAAACCAAGCGCGCATGCTCTCTGCGCAGCTCGAAGGAGTGCAGCGAGACCTCCACGCCACAGAAGCCGAAGCTGCACAAACGCGCGAGGCTTACCACGCCATCGAATCTCAAATCAGCCAGCTTCGCCAGCAAGCGCAGGAGTTGCGTTCGCAGATGCAGAGTGCGGAAGGGCGCATCGGCTTCAACAAAGAGCGCAACGAGGAGTTGGAAGGACGCATCAAGCAAAATGAGGAGCAGATTTCCGCCAATCGTCAGCTCATCGACGAAGCGCGCCATGAAATGTCCGTAGCCGACGAGCAGGTGCTCTCCATCCGCGCCGGCATCGAAACGCGCCAGCAGGCAGTCAATGAACACGTCAACCTGCATCAGAGCATCCTGCCTGAGCGCGGACGGCTCGAGGCTGATCGCCGCGCTGTGCGTGAATCCATCCGCCAGTTTGAAGGCCAGATCGCCGCCTCTGAAGCGCGCGCTCAAAGTCTCGCGAATCAGATCAGCGCCGATCGCCAGCGCCATGAAACACTCGGACGCGACCGGCAAACCGCTGCACAGGCAAAGGAGGCCAGCCAAGTCGAATTTGATGAGTTGCAGCGCCAGCTCCACGAGCTTGAAGACACGCGCAACGAGATCGAAGAGAAGGCCAAGGAATGCACCCGTCAAATCATTGAGCAGCGTCGTCAGCGTGATGCAACGCACCAGGAGCTCATTGAGTTCCAGCGCGGCCTCACTCAGCGCCGCTCACGACTGGAGGTCATCGAGCAACTGTTGCAAAAAGGAGAAGGTCTCGCAGAAGGCACGCAGAATGTCCTGCGTGGCCTCGACAATCCCGAAGTCTATTCCACCGGCGTGCGTGGCCTGCTCGCCTCCAGCATCGAAGTCACAGACCCTGCTTTCATCCCTGCCGTGGAGGCCGCATTGCGCGACCATCTGCAGGCCGTGCTGCTGACGGAGAGTGAATTTGCTGCGCAGATCGTGGGCCGCCTCAACGATCACAAAATGGGACGCGCCGCGCTCTTCCCGCAGGACTTCTGCAATCTGCACCGCAATGGTGATCGCGAACTGATGCCTCCGGGAGCCATCGCCTGGGCCACAGATAAAGTACGCGTCAAAACAGGCGTTCAGAGTCTCATCGACCACCTGCTGCACAATGTGCTGGTCGTCGATGATCTGCACACCGCACTGCGTCTGAAACGCGAGATGCCGCATCTCGCTCTGGCCACCCTGCGCGGTGAGTTCATCTCCACCGATGGCATCATCCACGGCGGCAGCGCTAAGCAGGAGGAATCCTCGACGCTGCGCCGCGAAGCGGAAGTGCGCCAACTCCGCACCGAAGTCGAAGCACTCGATCTCCAACTCAAGGAGAAAGAGGAAGCACTGAACACCCTAAATGCGCAACTCGAAGAACATCAGCGTGAGGAGATCACTCTGCGTGAGCAAAGCCAGCGTGCGCGGGAAAGCTTCTCCCAACTCCAAGGCAAGACCTCCGTCGTCCAGCGCGCACTCCAGCAGGCAGTGGCGAAACTCGAAAGCGTCGAGTGGGATCAGGCGCAAATTGACGCACGCATCAGCGGTGCCGATGGCCAAATCCAACAGATGCGTGAGGCCGCCGCACTCGCCCAGGAACAACTGGAAGGCACCCGCAGCAGAGAAAGTGAACTGGAAACCGAGATGGAGGCATTCCTGCGCCGCGAGCTCGAATCCAGCGAGCGTCTCAACGAACTGCGCACCGCTTTGGCACTTGAGCAAAGCGCTCTTCAATCGCTCGAACGTCAAAAGGCTCCGATGGCAGCGCGCCTGCATGAGCTTCAGGTCGGCCTGGATCGTCAGGATCAGGAAATCAGCACCTGGCGCATGCGCATTCAGCAGAGCGAAGCGGAAAACACACGCCTCAGCGAACAGATCGAGTCACAACGTGGAGCCGCCAGTGCCATCGAAGAACATCTGAGTGCCAAGAGCGACGAGCGCGCCGCTTTCTTCGAAAAAGTCTCTGAGTTGGAGACTCGCCTCGTCACCCTTCGGCAGAGTTACAACGGACTCAATGAATCCCGCAACCGTGCGGAAGTGCAGCTCACGCGTGTCGATCTGCGCCTCGAAAATCTCATCAGCCAGGTGCAGGAGCGCTACAGCTTCCACATCAGTGCCTTCGAGCCGGACTACCATGTGCTCATGGTCACCATTGAGGAGCAGAAGAAAAACCGCAGCCGTGGGAAGAAAGCTGCTTCCACGGTTGAACCCGCCGAAGCCACCGAAACCGCAGAGCCAGCGACAGACTCGGATGCTGTGAGTGCGGACACCTCCGAACCCCCACAAGATGAGGAGCCCCCCCAAATCCGCGCCATTTCAAACCGCGAGGAGGAAGTGGACATCGACGAAGTCGTCGTCCCTGGCCAAGAAGCAGAACCCGACTGGGCTTTTGTCATGGAAGTGGTCTATGAGTTGCGTCAGAAGCTGGAAGGCATCGGCCCCGTGAACCTCGACGCCATCCAGGAATTCGAGGAACTCGAAGAGCGCCACAACTTCCTCGAAACACAGCACAGCGACCTCGTGAAATCGAAGGAAGAACTGCACCAGGTCATCGCCAAGATCAATGAGACGACGAAGACCATGTTCAGCGAGACCTTCCAGCTCGTGCGTGGCTTCTTCCAAAACAACTTCAAGGAACTCTTTGGCCCGCAGGCCAAGGCCGACCTCATGCTCATCGACGAAGGCGATCCACTCGAATCCGGCATTGAAATCATCGCCAAGCCGCCGGGCAAGAAGCTGCAAACCATCAGCCTGCTCTCCGGTGGTGAGCGCAGCATGACCGCTGTGGCGCTGCTATTCTCCATCTATCAGGTCAAACCCTCTCCCTTCTGCGTGCTGGATGAGTTGGATGCGCCGCTCGACGAAACGAACATCGGCCGCTTCCTCAAGATGTTGGACAATTTCATCGATAACTCACAGTTCATCATCGTCACGCACAACAAGCGCACGATGAGCCGCGCAGATGTGATCTACGGCGTCACCATGCAGGAGTTCGGCGTATCCAAGCCCGTCGGCGTGCGCATGACCACGGAAGACACGCGCACTCTGAAAAAATCCGATCAGGAACTCGCCCTCGAAGCCCCCATCACGAAAACGAAACGGACGCGTCAAGCAGACTCGGCATCCGAAGACGCTCCGAGCGACAGCGTGGAAGAAACGCTCGATGAGACAGAGCACCTCCAGGCTACAAACGCCGCAGAGGAAGAGAGCGATCCCGTTCTACTCTGATATGGCACTCACAAACACTCCGCAGAGCCAGATATCTGCGGAGTGTTGTGAATGGTGATCCGTCACGATGAAGAATCGCCGAAGACAACGACAAACCCTGCGGACACACATCAGCAACTCGTCAGAATCTACCGTGAGGCGTAGCGGAATGCGTCAGCATTCCGACGCAGGAATCGCGTGATGTCTCTCTATTTCGCGAGTCGAAATAGAAGGAGTGGCGCACACTCTTCAGCGCCGCTGCTCTTGATTTCCGCTCCATTCACCACAGAGGTCACGGAGAGCACAGAGAGCAGATTCTCTATTTTCCGATCTCTGCGATCTTCGCGTCTCTGCGGGCCATCCCGACACACTGAAATCAAAGCGTGAGGCACAGTGAGAGGGATTCCGTTTTTAACCACGAATGATCACGAAGAATCACGAATATTGCCTGATCCATTCGTGCATATCCGTGCCCCTTCGTGGTTCCATTCCGCAGAAGGAAACTCGAAGTCCGGCTGCAACGATTTGCCCCTTTCAATCAAGGCAAATGACGGAATGAGGCGTGTGCCGTACTTTTGCCGCTTGGCTTTGGTGTGCGGCATGACATGCTTCGCCTCATGTTGTTGTCTCTGCGACGCATGAGCCTGAGCCAGTGGCCTTGCCTCCTGGCAGCCATGCTGCACCTGCTGGCACCACTTTGCCATGCCGCACGGCATTTGCCCCGCGATTTTGCCGCTGAAACCGCCAACGGCTCACCGTCCACCGCCAACAGTCCCACCGTGGAATACACCCGCGGCCCCGACATGGGCGGCGGCGTGGGCGGCCTGCTCTACAGCTCAAGGAGTGAGGGCATCCTGCCGTCTCCAACGCTGAAATACGCCCTCAGCAACGGACGAGGCGACATCGTGGCGCAGGCGGATCAAAACGCCGTGCTCACCTGGACGGCGAGTTACGAGGCGTATGGCAAGCGCACCAAGGAAACTGGCACCAACCAGGACAAACAACGCGCCAACAGCAAGGACGAAGACCCCACGGGCCTGCTGAATGAGGGGTTCCGGTATCGAGACATCGAAACAGGCGTGTGGCTTTCACGAGACCCAGCGGGCTTCGTCGATGGCCCAAACCTCTATGCCTATGTGAAGCAGAACCCGTGGAGCAAGTTCGATCCGAATGGGTTGTCGGGTCTAAATCTCTTCAAAAAGGCAGCAGGCAATGGAGCCAAAGACGGAGCCTACAAGGCAGTCAGCGGAGCTTTGAAGGAAGCACTTGGGTCTAAACATGGGCTTTTCAAAGTTCATCATGTTCTTCATCAAGACCTTTGGAAATCAAACAAAATGGGCAAATGGCTTGATGACCTTGGTGTAAACAAAGACACCCTCGACAACATCACCATCCTGCCAACAAGCAAGGGGCGCGAAGTTCTGAAGGGGACTGATGACGCTGCCCGCTCATTGCATGATGGCGGGCATTTGAAAGATTACTTCAAGACACTGGAATCTGAACTTCAGACAATTCAGAAACGACATGGTGCAGGTGAAATTGACTCTAGCGCAGCGAAAACTGCCGTTGAGAATATGCAGCGCACTACGCGTGAAGGATTGGAGAATGGCACCATCAAACTACAAGACAAAGGTGAAGACGCCATGCACGACTTGGGGATTTTATTGGCGATTCCAGCATCTTCAAAAATCGGCCAGCTTGTTACAGACATGCGGCAGACCCAAGCTTCGATTGATGAAGGTAAAAAAACTTTCAGCGCGGCAGAGAAAGTTAAAGGGGTGCCTTATGTCGAGGGGGCTGCGAAATTTGTGGATGAGTGGATCAATCCCTTCACGGCAGCGTTGGACACAGTCGAGATGATGGAGGGTGCGGGCAACGCCTACCAGATGAGGCAGCACGCAAAGGAGAGTGAGCAGAAAAAGTGATCACAGCTATGAGCAACTCATTTTACAAACTGGAAGCCTATGACGATGGAAAACAGCCAGTTGTTGGCCGAATTTTGGATGCAGATGGACATGAAGTTGATGAGCCAACTGCCAATCAACACTACTTGGCGGAACTCGAATATTGTGATCTGAAAAATGATAAGCATCTCGCCGAAGCGTTGCACGGCATTCAAGGACGTCTTGTTGTGTCAGAGTTGCTTTTGCCATTGTTTCCAGGCGTGCAGTCTGCTGACCTTCAATTCAAGAATCTAAAGACACGCAAAAGGTATCTATTGTTGATTCCTAGCGAGACTGTCCGCGTCAATCGTCGCATGAGGAAAGCCAAAAACAAACTCGGCATGGAAATTACCGAATGGGATGTCGAAGCCTCGTCGCTTAATGCTTATCAGGGCTGCTTCCATGAACTCGTGCTCGGTTGGGTGGTGGATGACGAGTTTAAGAGTGCTTGCGAGCTGGCCAAGTATCGAGCTTTCAAGTTTACGAGTCTAACACTGTTCTAGACCAGCTTCCCCAGCTCGTCGCGAAGCTCCTCGGCTCCGCGCCGTTGCCAGCCGCTGAAGGGAAACGGGGTCAGGCTGCAACTGCTTGACAATTTTGTTAATGACGAACGAAAAAATGAAGCTGGGAAACGAGAAGATATTCAGGCATGAGCCGTCGTTGGAAACGGATGACTCACACTCACCACAGAGGGCACGGAGAGCACAGAGGACTGATTCCCTGTTTTCCAACCTCTGCGCTCTTCGCGCCTCTGCGCGACACACTGAAATCAAAGCATGAGGCACAGTGAGAGGGGTTACGTTTTTAACCACGAATGATCACGAAGGCTCGCGAATATTTCCTGATCCATTCGTGCATACTCGTGCCCCTTCTTGGTTTCATCCCTCCGTGCGACCTCTCTTGATCTCCCACTCATTCACCCCTCACGCATCTCCGGTGTGAGGCGGAGGGGGTTGCTGCCTCTGGGCTGATTCATCATGAGTGGTGGCCGATTGGGTCGTTGCCCGCCTTCATGGCGGGAGTCGGTGACTCGGAAAGTCCGGCATTGCCGAATCATGATGGGGCGATACGATGGCCGCGCTTTGGTCTCTGTCCTCAAATCCATCAGTCTCATCGCCGACCCCACGCGGGTGCGGCTATTATTGCTGCTGAAGCAGCAGGAACTCAGCGTGGCGGAGCTGCAAGAAGTGCTGTCTCTGCCACAGTCGAACATTTCCGCGCAGCTTGCGAAATTGAAGGCCGCCGGGCTCGTGACGGATCGGCGCAGTGGGAAAAACCGCCTTTACCAACTCGATGAGCCGGGAGCCAAAGGGCAGCAGACACGCGCGCATTTTCTCGCGTTGTTGGAATCTGCCGGCGCGGAGCTGCGCGAGGTGAAAAAAGATGCCGAGGCACTGCCGATCGTGCTGCGCAAACGCGCGCAGACGGCGCAGGCTTATTTTGATGCCCTCGCTGGCAAATTTGGGCGCCACTACATCCCAGGCCGTTCGTGGAAGGGGCTGGGGGAGACCTTGCTCAAGCTGATGCCGCCGTTGGTCATTGCCGACCTCGGAGCGGGCGAAGGAACGCTTTCCCAATTGTTGGCGCAGCGGGCAAAGAAGGTCATCGCCGTGGATAACAGTGAGAAGATGGTGGCCTACGGGGCGGAGTTAGCGAAGAGGCACGGCTGCACCAATCTGGAGTACCGGCTCGGTGACATCGAGTCGCCTCCGATCTCGCCGCAGAGTGTCGATCTCGTTTTCCTGAGCCAGGCACTGCATCACGCGCAAAGCCCGGAGAAGGCATTGAAGGCCGCGCACGCGATTCTGCGCCCCGGCGGGCGCATCGTGGTGCTCGATCTGCTGAAGCATCAGTTTGAAAAAGCGCGTGAGCTTTATGCGGATGTGTGGCTGGGTTTTTCTGAAAGCGATCTGCACAGCATGCTCAGCAAAGCGGGCTTCAAGAAGATCGAGACCAGTGTGGTGCATCGTGAGAACAAGAGCCCGCATTTTCAGACCCTCCTGGCGACGGCGGAAAAATGAGAAGGGCTGCCCACCCGCAGAGTGAAGCCGATTAACGTCTGCACGCTGACAACGTGCTCCGTGTTTGACGCGGCCCACTTCCCAGCCTCCAGTAACGCGCAGTGAACGATACTCTGGAAGACTTCGAAAATTTTGTCATCGACGTGATCATCCACAATCGCCGTGGCATTCGCGCTACGTTGTTGCGGGGCGTCTTCCGCGGGCTTTCCAGCATTTACTCCGCAGCGGTGCGCACACGACTTTATCTCTACCGGCATCGCTACATTCATGATCATCATCTCGGCGTGCCGGTCATCAGTGTCGGCAATCTCACGGTCGGCGGCACAGGCAAAACACCCGTCGTTGAAATGCTGGCAAAAGCCCTCCATGAACGCGGTCGCCGTGTCTGCATCCTGAGCCGCGGCTACAAGAGCAAGAAACAAGCGAAGACTTCCTCTGCGAGTAAACTCGCTGCGAAGCTCGGCCTCCGTCCCGAGCCCCGTGAGCCTCCCCCGCGTGTCGTCTCTAACGAAGAGAGAGTCATCCTCGACTCATGGAATGCAGGTGACGAGCCTTTCATGCTGGCGCGGAATTGCCCAGGCATCCCGGTCGTGGTGGATAAAAATCGCGTGAAAGCCGGCTCGTATGCCATTCAGAACTTCGGAGCTGATGTGCTGGTGCTCGACGACGGTCTGCAATACCTGCGTCTCAAACACCGACATGACATCGTACTCATCGACCGCACTGCACCGTTTGGCAGCAATGGCTTCATGCTGCCACGCGGCACGCTGCGTGAACCGCCGCGCAGTTTGCGCCGTGCGAGCTACATTTTCATCACCAAGTCCGATGGCGATACCGAGGATGTCGTGAAGCAGATTCGCCGCTATAACCGCGCAGCGGAAATCATCGAGTGCCGTCACAAAGCGATTCATTACGAGAACATCCACACCGGAGAGCGCATCCCGATCGAGAGCCTCAAGGACAAATCCGTGGGAGCTCTTTCCGGGATTGCAGTGCCGGAGAGTTTTGAAAATGGTCTGCGCCGTCTCGGAGCGCGCGTGGAGGTTGTGGCCCGTTTTGCCGATCATCACCGCTTTCGTGGACCGGAGATCAAGCAATTCATCGAACGCTGCGTGCGTCGTGATGTTCACTGCATGGTCACCACCGAGAAGGATTATGTGCGCTTTCCGAATTTGGAGGCGGCGGACATCCCTTTCTACTTCATGCGGGTGGAGATCGAGATTCTGCGTGGGCGCGAAATTTTTGATAAAATGATCCGGCTCATCGCTGAACCACGGCGCGTTCCAGAGGGCGTGCTGCCACCTGATTTCATGGAGGCATCGTGATGAGTGCGGAGCGGTCAGCCGTAGCGGAGGTGAGCCTGCTCAAAGTCAGCGGCAACTCCGTTCATGCCGTCGCTGACGTCACTGCGCGTGAAGAGCCGCTCGAAATTCGAGTGGAGGGGCGTTCCGTTGCCGTGGTGATGCGGACTCCAGGCCACGATGAAGAACTCGCCGCCGGATTTCTCGTCAGCGAAGGCGTGGTGAGGCAGCCGTGCGATCTGCTGGAGGTCTCGCAGTGCCCAAGCACCGCCAATGAACATGGCAATGTTGTCGATGTGTTGCTCGGTGGTGCGGTGGTGGATTGGGACTCACTCACGCGGCATGTTTTCAGTGCCTCGAGTTGCGGCATCTGCGGCAAGACGAGCATCGAGAGCATCTTTCAGCGGTTTCCAGCCGTGAGCGGCAAATGGCAGGTCGCGCCGAGTCTGATCGCCTCCTTGCCGGAAAAGCTGCGTGCGGCTCAGGAGACGTTCTCCAAGACAGGAGGATTGCACGCGAGTGGGTTGTTTGATCTCAGCGGCAACTTGATCGTGCTGCGCGAGGATGTGGGCCGTCACAATGCGCTCGACAAAATCATCGGCCACGCGCTCATGCATGATCTGCTGCCACTCGACCGGCACATCTTGCTCGTCAGCGGGCGAGTCTCGTTTGAAATCATTCAGAAAGCATTGGCCGCTGGAATCCCACTCGTCGCCGCCATTTCCGCGCCGAGCAGCCTCGCAGTCGATTTCGCCCAGGAGGCGGGGCAGACGCTCATCGGTTTCCTGCGAGGTGAGACGATGAATATTTACACGCATCCACAACGCATCACGATCTCATGCTGAAATCTGCGCACCTCATCGTCTTCATCATCTGGAGTGCCTTATGCACTTCCATCTTCGTGTATGCAGTCATGCTGAGCTTGATGTCTTTTGCTTCCGTGAAGGGAGATGCTTCGACGGTGGGCAGTGTCATTGCGTTGGCTGCCGGGAGTGCTGCGGCGTTGAGCTTTGTGCTGCGCAAACTGCTGCTCGGGGATTTCTCTGCGGGCAAGATCAAGGCGGAGGATGCGGCACACCGAGGGCGCTTCATTGCCGGGAACATCGTGGTGTTTGCCCTCAGCGAAGGCGTCGCGGCGCTGGGTTTTGTCAATGGGATCAGCAACAACGGCCAGAGCGACGCCTGGCTGCCATATCTCGGCCTTTCGCTGATATTGATGCTCGCCCATATCCCTCTGCCGTCGCGTTTTAAATCCGCGTCATGAATCGTTACTTCGATCACAACGCGACCACGCCTCTCCATCCTGCCGCGCGTGAGGCATGGTTGCTTGCGCACGAAAAGCATTGGCACAATCCCTCCAGCCTCTATCGCGATGCTGGAATCGCCAGCCAACATCTCGAATCTGCGCGCGAGCGGCTTGGGGCCTTGCTTGGCGTCGAGGCGGGGCGCATCGTGTTCACCAGCGGAGCTACGGAGTCGAACAATGCGTTGTTCGCGTCGCTGCCGACGGATCAAGGGGTCGCGATTTCGGCCATCGAGCATCCCAGTGTGCGTGCAGCAGTGCGAAACGCCATGGAAGTGCCGGTCAACGCGCATGGCATGGTCGAGCCTGAAGCAGTGAAGACCCTGCTCGCGACAAAGCGACCCGCGCTCGTCTCCGTGCAAGCTGCGAACAATGAAAGTGGCGTGTTGCAGCCATGGCGTGAGATCGCCGCCCTCTGCCGAGAGCAGGGAGTGCCGTTTCACACCGACGCGTCGCAGTGGATCGGCAAGTTGGATGCCGCCGATTTGGGTGAATGTGATTTCATCACAGGCAGCGCGCACAAATTCGGCGGGCCAAAGGGCTGTGGTTTCCTTGTCTTGCCTGAGGAGGATTCGCGTTTGGCATTTCTGCGCGGCGGTCCTCAGGAAAATGGCCGCAGGGCCGGAACGGAAAATTATCCCGCCATTGTGGCGATGGTGGCAGCCCTGGAGACGATCACACCAACCTTGAGCCAAGTCGAGAATGCGCAGAAGTCGCAGCGAGATGCTTTCATCGCGGCAATGCTGGATCGTTTTGACAATCTCCGCGTGATGAGTGTGGCAGTGCCCCGCCTTTGGAACACGGTGTTGATGGTGATGCCCGCACATCAGAATTTAAAATGGCTCACGGCCATGTCACGGCGTGGCTTTAGCATCTCGACAGGCTCAGCGTGCAGTTCTGGCCGAGAAGGGTCTTCGGTCGTCGTGACCGCACTGGGAGCGACACAAGACGAATTGAGGCGTGTCGTGCGCATCAGCGGCGGCTGGGAGACGACCGCAGCGGATTGGCAGGCATTGGCCACCACCTTCTCCGAGGTTTCTGACGAGCTGGATCGTGGCGGCAAGCCGCAATGAAATGACTCATGCTCCGGGCTTTGGCCGAATCATGAGCACGATCACGAGTGAGAGCACACACACGAGGGCGAAGGCACTGAAGATCACGTTCAATGGCACATGGCGGTCGGCCATGACCCCGAAGCCCCAATCAGCCACACCGCCACACATCATGCTGACAAAGTTCATCACTCCGTAACCCGTTGCGCGCAGTTCCGGGCGGGTGATTTGGCTGAGGATCGGCATGTTGTTGCAATCGAAGAATCCCCAGCCGATGCCGAACAAAATCAAAGCCGCCACAGCGAGCGCAAAGGAGTTCAACGCCGGGGCATTGCCGACGCCGAACATGGCGGGGATGATGAGCATCATGCCGATGGCACTGACGTAGATGCGCCCGCGTGGATTTTTGCACATCCAGCGGTCGGCGAGCCATCCGCCGAAGACCGCAGAGATCAATGCAGCAGCCTGCCAGTAGAGTGATGCAGTGACGCCTGATTCTCCCTGGCCGATGTTGAAGGCCTTTTGCAGAATCGCGGGCATCCAATCGCGCACGACCCATGCGGCGAGTGCAGGAAGTGTGAAATAGAGCACCAGCAGGATGAAATTTCGATTGGTGATCAACTCGCGAAGTGAGTGCGTGATGGAAGGCTTTGCCACGGCACTGTCGGATTTGTCTGCACGAGGCACATCGCGCAGTAAAAGCAGCAGCGGCACCGCATAGAGCACGCCGGCAAGTCCGGTGAAATCAAACATAAAGCGCCAGCCAAGGGTGGGCTCGTCAGCCACGAAGCCCGCGAAGCCACCCACCATCACACCACAATAGATGCCCATCTGATGCACACCGATGGCGCGCGAGCGCGTGCTGCCAGTGTGATAATCTGCGATCAGAGCGAGCGCAGCGGGAATGTAGAAGGCCTCGCTGATGCCCATCGAGGTTCGCGCCCAGTAGAGGCCTTCAAAGCTGCTGACGTGTCCGGTGAGCCATGTGACAAACGACCAAATGAACAAGCTGCCACAGATCGTCAGTTTGCGGCTGAAGCGGTCGGCGATGTAGCCACCGATGGGACTGAAGATGGCATACACCCATTTGAACGAGGCCAGCATGTGTCCCCAGTTTTCTTCGCTGCCGATGTCTTTGATGTCGCCCATCACCGACGACTTCATCGAGGCGATCATCTGACGATCGAGGTAGTTCAGCAATGCGACGGGAAAGAGCAGAGCGACGATCAGCCAGGCACGTTTGGCAAGGGGGGCTTCATCAGCTGTGAGGGGGATGGGCGTGGGCATGCCGCCATTAATCATAACCACGTCGCGCAAGGAAGCAGGAAAACATGTCCGGTTTTGACGTGAGGATGCAGAATCCCTGCCTCAACGTGAGAGCGGGCGTGGCGGCTCAAGACGAATTGCCTTATAACAGCGGTGCTCTAGCAAGGAGGGAAGCATGCCTTTGACCTCCGGGCGCATGAGATAGGAGTGCGTGTACCAATACACGGGGAGGAGAGGTGCTTCGCTGAGCAGGAGTTCCTCTGCTTCATGAAGCAACGCAAGGCGCTTGGAGGCGTCGCCTTCGCGGAAGCTCTGACTGATGAGCGCATCATAGCGCGCGTTGCTCCAGCCGGTGTTGTTGTTGCCATCACCGGTCTGCCACATGCCGAGAAAGGTGGAGGGATCGAGGTAATCACCCACCCATGCAGCGCGGCAAATCTGGTAGTCGAGTTTGCGCTGAGATTCGAGATACACGCCCCAATCCTGATTGAGTACGCGTGCCGGGATGTGGAGGTGTTCTTTCAACATGGCTTGTACCGCTTCAGCGAGAGCGCGGTGGGCATCGCTGGTGTTGATGAGAATGTCGAAAGCGGGAAAGCCTTTGCCATCGGGATAGCCCGCCTCTGCGAGAAGGCGCTTTGCCTCGCTGGGATCAAAGCGCATCACCTGCGGCGTGTGATAATCCGCCAGCGTGCCAGGAGGGGTGAGGCCGGTGGCCGGCTTTTGTCCGGCGCGGAGGATGTTGCGGGTGATGCTGTCGCGATCAATGGCGAGCGCGAGTGCCCGGCGGACCAACACATTGTCGAAAGGTTTTTGCGTGACGTTGCAGCGGTAAAAATAGACGCTGAGCAGCGGGTCGGAATGGAAGAACGGGGACTTGGATGCGAGGTAGGCGGGAATTTTTGCCAGCGGCACCGTGAGAGTGGCGTGGAGTTGGCCGTCGAGAAAGGCGCGTTCTTCAGTGACATCGCTGACGATGGGCAGAAAGACGATGCCGTTGAGTTTTACCTGGTCGGCGTCCCAATAGCGTGGATTCCGCATGACTTCGACGCTTTGATTCACACGCCAGCTTTTGAGTTTGAAGGGGCCGTTGCTCACCATGTACGCGGGCCGCGTCCAGCGGGTGTTGCCACGATCATCCATGCGCCCGTGTTGTTCAATGATGTGCCTAGGCACCGGAAACCACGCGTAGTGCTTCAGCATGCTTGGCAGATAGGGGGCGGGGCCTTTGAGGGTGAGTTGCAGCGTGAGTGCATCCAGCGACTTCACGCCGACTTGGTTAAAGTCCTTCAACTTTCCAGTGTGGTATTCCTCGGCGTTGAGCAGCGGATAGAGCATGCTCGCATAGTCAGCACCGAGTTTGGGCGAAAGGATGCGGCGGTAGGAGCTGACGAAGTCGTCCGCAGTGAGCGGCGTGCCATCACTCCACTGACCTTTGTGCTGCAACCGAAACGTCCAGACGGTGAATTTTTCATGCGTCCAAGATGCCGCGGCTCCAGGCGCGTCTCCGTCAGGATGATCTGGTGCTGGAGCGATCAGCCCTTCAAAGAGAGCGTGAAAGATGTGATGCTCAGGCTGGCCACTGGCTAGCTGCGGGTCGAGCGTGGCAGGCTCTGTTCCGTTTCCAAGAAGCAAAATGCCAGCGCGGGTGGCTTCTTCGACGCGCGTTGGACGATGCGTGCGAGCGTGATGAAATAAGATCACACCTCCTCCAACAAGGGCGAGAATGAGCAATCGAAACAGCCATGACATGCTTCAGACAAGACACGCAACGACGCACGCATGCAACAGGAGGGAAAGTCTGACGGTGGCGTGGTTGCATCGCGATAAAAAACGCCCCCGCCGTGTGTCGGCGGAGGCGTGGTGTGAGTCGGTGACGCTGTCAGTCGGCATTACCGGCCAAAACCAAAGCTAAAGCTGATGCCCCTGCGCGGGTAGCCGCAACTGGGATTATAGCTTTGGTAGCCGTGGTGATGGTGATGGCCGTAGCCATAACCGTAGTTCGGGCGCACGGCGATGGGACGCTGCACGCCGAAGCCATAGCTGGGGGCCGTGGGCTGAGTGACCCACTGGCCGATCGGGCGGCCCCATGCGTCATAACCGACGATTCGGTAAACGGCGATGATGGGTGTGCCGCAGGAGGTGTAGCCGACAACACGAGTCTGACCACTGTGACAGCCAGCTTTGGCAGTGGTGGGAGCTGCGAAACCAAAGGCTGCAGCGGCAGCGATAGCGGTGAGGATGGATTTCATAGGAGAGTGGAATGTGTTTCCGCTCATTCCGACGAGCCTTCGCCGTGGCTATTCACATGGCGTGAAAATTTTTTCTGCGGACGACATTCGGCATGGCCCTCAGCGATTCTACAAAGCGACGGAGAAATACTACTGGATCAACCGCGCGACTGCCCTCCATAATGCGCCTGTCACTATCTATGAGCACCTATTCCTCCACTCACACACGTCGTCAGTTTGTTCGCATTGCCGCTGCTTCATTGGCGGCGACTGCTTGTGCGCGTGCGGCCAAAGAGCCGCCATTCACGATCTCTCTGGCAGAGTGGTCTTTGCACAAGGGCATGTTTGGCAAAGGTGCCGCAAAGCAATTTGATCATCTCGACTTCTGCAAGATCGCGCGCGGACTCGGGATCGACGGCGTCGAATACGTGAACCAGATGTTCTTCGATAAGGCGACAGATGCTGCCTATCTCGGCGAGATGAAAAAACGTCAGGAGGGTGAGGGCGTGCGTGGCCTGCTCATCATGTGCGATCGCGAAGGGAATTTGGGCGACCCAGATAACGCAAAACGCGCCAAGACGATCGAGAATCATCTCAAGTGGCTCGATGCTGCGGCCACTCTCGGCTGCCATAGCATCCGGGTGAATGCTGCCAGTGATCACAAACTGACCTGGGACGAGCAGATGAAGCTCGCTGCAGACGGATTGCATCGGCTCTGTGTCGAAGGAGACAAACGCGGCTTGTTTGTCGTCGTCGAGAACCACGGCGGGTTATCCAGCAACGGACTCTGGCTGACTGGAGTGATGAAAGCGGCGGATCATGCGCGTGTCGGCATCCTCCCGGACTTCGGCAACTTCTACATCGCGCGTGAGAAGGGCGAGCTCTACAATCCCTACAAAGGGCTGCGTGAATTCATGCCGTGGGTGAAGCAGGCGGTCAGTGCCAAGGCCTATGACTGGGATACCGGTGCTGGGAAATTCTACACGGAGGATCGGCGTGCTGGCCGTGAGATCACGCTCGACTTCCAGCGCCTCATGGCCATCGTCGTGCAGGCCGGTTACAAAGGCCGCATCGGCATCGAGTATGAAGGCGACAAACATTCTGAACTCGAAGGTATCAAGCGCACCAAGCAGGTGCTCGACGAAATCGCCGCCATGATGTGATTTCCCCATCGTAACTCCACCCTCCACTCAATCACCCGCCATGCCCACCGACGACACTCCCATCACCGCCGCAGGATCGGAAACCACGCTCTGGTCCGGCCACACCTCACAGTGGGTTCACTTCTGGTTTTATTTTTTCTGTGTGTTGCTGGCGGCGGGTATCGCTGTGGCAGCGACGGTGTTCGCATTGCCGACCGGAGCACTCAGTTATGTGGCGCTGGTTATTCCGCTCTTCATGTGGCTCATCCGTTGGTGGGTCACCAAATGCACAAGCTACGAACTGACCACGCAGCGTCTGCGCATCCGTTCTGGAGTGCTGAACAAGCGCGTCGATGACCTGGAGCTCTTCCGTGTGCGCGATTACAGCATGGAGCAGCCGCTGATGCTTCGCCTCGTGGGGCTGGGGCATCTCACTATGATCACTTCAGATGCCACGACGCCGAGTGTCAGCATTCGCGCCATTCCTGGAGTTGAAGCCGTGCGCGAAAAGCTGCGTACAGCCGTCCAAGCGGAGCGCGATCGCAAACGCGTGCGCCAACTCGACGTGGATAACGTCGAAGATGGAAGCGGGCTGAAATAACGCGCGAAGAGACCGACTCTCGAATACGCAGGGGCGCAGGCGCGCTTGTTGAAGCGTTACAGGATGCGCTTTGCTTCATCTGCGCGGTAGCCGAAACCGGGGCCGCGGATCGTGCTGAGGTCAATGATGCCGTTGCGCCGCTGGTAGAGGCCAGGGTGAACTTCTTGCTCGGGCAGCGATGCGTCGGGGTAGAACTGCATCGCATTGCACTCCACGCCTTGGATCGTGCCAGCGTGTGCAGCGAGCCGCACATGAGGGATGATGGCGAGCATCGGATTGGTGAGGTCCTGCACCATGAGCGGCATGCCGTGCGCTTTGGCCCAGCAGAGGCTCAAAAGAGCACCGGTCTGCGTCTTGCAGGTTTTGAGAGCCACACCGCTCCATCCGAGACGCCGTCCGAGTCGCACAAACTCCCAATCATGCGCGCTTTCATCGAGGAAGAGAGGTTTGCGCGCGGAGACGCTGCGGACGTCGATTTGATGCGCTTCCAGATCGTACGGGAAGGGTTGCTCCACGTAGAGCGTGCGCGCATAGATCTCCGGTTCGTCGCGCAGGAGCTTGTCCATGATTTCATTCACATAGGCTGGTTCTTTGACGGTGCAGTTGAAGTCAGCGCTGAGCCAGCGCACGCCATCTGCGAGGCCGATGCGGCCCACGCGCACCATGCGTTCGTAATCCCAGGCGGCATCCGTGCCGCGCAGTTTGACCTTGAGACATTTCAAGCCGTCACGCTTGATCCAGTCAGCGAGCAAAATGGGATGAGCATCCTGCGGTTCACTGCCAGTGAGATCGCTTGCCTCCAGCGCATCCACGCCGCCGACGAGATGCCATACGGGGAGCTGCTGAGGCGCGTTTTTGACAAGATAATCTTCCGGGTAATGCCCCTTGAAACTGTGCCCGCTCTCGTATTCCGGCGTGATGAAGGTGGAGAGGTCGCGGTTCATGAATTCCGCGTTGTAGGTGGTGTAAATGTCGCGCCCATGCAGCACGCCGTAGGCATCGTGGATGGCGATGTCGAAGGCACTGAAGGCGACGAGAGAGCCGAGATAAGGCATCTCATCCCCTCCGTCTTGAGTGTTGGCCTCTTTCAGAGTGGCTGCCAGAGCTCCTTGAATGAAGTCGTGGCCGATCTCCATCGGGTGGCCGACGAGCCGACATGCCACGAGGCGGTCTGCGAGCATGCTGGAGAAATCCTGCATGCGCCGTGTGCGCATGGCCACACTGAGAGAGCTCGGCCACACCCAGGAAACGCTCAGCGGTGTCTCACCCCAACCTTGCGCAAAATTTCCGGCGCGATCTTCCACCGTCACCCGCACACGGAGGCAGACGGTGTCAGTCACCGTTTCCGGGCCAAATTTGAGCGGCACGCGCATCGTTACCGGCAGGAAGAAGACTTCGGCGGCGGTGACGTGGACATCGGTGGGTTTGTGGGAGTGCATCACTCAAAATGCCGCTGCGTCACGCGCTCGCAAAGAAAACCTTGTCGAGTCGCGTAGCATCGTCCGCACATGCGTATTTGGGATCTTCATTGTCACCTTTCCGGCGTGTCCGGTCTCACGCCGGAGGAGAGGCTGCGGCAACTTCTAGTGTATGCCGATCGCATGGGAATCGAGCACCTCTGCGTTTACATGGGCATGAAGTGGTCGCATGACCCATCGCCTGCGGACATGATCAAGCAGAACGATGAGGTGATGCGTGCCATCGCCAAATATCCTGAGCGTGCCTTCGGTTTTGTCTATGTCAGTGCCAAGCATCCGAAGGAGAGTCTTGCCGAGTTGGAACGCTGCGTGGCTCGTGGGCCAATGGTGGGTGTGAAGCTGTGGGTGGCGGAAAAATGCAGCGTATCAGGCATCGACGAAGTCATTCGTCGCGCAGCAGAATTGCAGGCCGTCATTTTCCAGCACACATGGTTTAAGACAAACGACAACTACGTTGGCGAATCGACTCCGAATGACTTGTTGGCTCTCGCAGCACGTTTCCCGAAGGTGCCGATGATCTGTGGGCATACGGGAGGCAACTGGGAGCTGGGCATTCGCGCGATCCGCCATCAGAAAAATCTCTTCGCTGATCTCGCCGGTTCTGATCCAGTGGCTGGCTTTACGGAGATGGCAGTGCGTGAGCTTGGAGCGTCGCGCGTGATCTATGGGAGCGACTGCGGAGGGCGGAGTTTTGCCAGTCAACTGGCCAAAGTACACGGCGCGGCGATCTCTGATGAAGACAAGCAGAAAATACTCTGCGACAACCTGCGCGCTCTCATGCTGCCGATCTTGAAGGCCAAGGGCATGCAGACATGAGGAGTCAGCTTTTCTTCCCGCCGAGGCCAAAGAGTCGCTTGAGCAAGCCTGCCGGTTTTTGTTCTGCTGGGGCAGTGATGGGTGCCTTGGGGCCAGCCAAGCGACGCGCGCCTGGCTTTTTCTTTGCCTCCTCAGTTTTCACTGCGGCGGTGGGCACCGGTTTGCCACCCAACCAAGCGGGAGAAAGCTGGGACAATGGCTGCCAAGCATCGAGTCCGGTATGCCAGACGATGGAATCGAGGGAGAGCTTCTTGGTGCGGAAAAGCCCGCCATGGCTTCGTCATCCTTTGGGCCTTCCGCAGCACCGGCGTTGTTGATGTACCAGTTCATTGTCAGCCGCAGGCTAACTCTGGCCGCGTGAGCATGCAAGACTTGAGGAAATGCTTTCCTCGAAGTGATCGCGCGTGCAGATTGTGCGGTATGAACCGCCGGGACTTCCTCCTGCAATCCTCTGCGGCACTCGCCGCCGCGTCGTTATCTGCCACGGATGCTGCTGCGATGGTGGACTGCCATGTTTACCTTGGGTCCAATCCATTTCGCCGATCAGAGGCGGAGGAGGTGGAGCGTTTTGCCAAAACACTGCGGCAGCGCGGAGTCACGCAGGCTTGGGCCGGTGCTTTCGAGGGGCTACTGCGTCGAGATGTGGCGGCGGTGAATCGCGAACTCGCAGAGAAATGTCGCGACTCCCTGTTTCTGCCCTGCGGCACAGTGAATCTCTCCCTGCCCGACTGGCAGGATGATGTGCGGCGCTGCGCGGAAGTGCATGGCATGCGCGTGCTGCGGCTGCATCCCAATTACCAGGGCTTCGCGCTGGATACTCCGGCTTTTTGTGAGCTGTTGGCTTTGGCCGTGCGTCATCGCATGGTGGTGCAGATCGTCGTGCAGATGGAGGATGCGCGCACGCAGCATCCACAGGTGCAGGTGCCGCCGGTCGATCTCGCGTCTTTGAGCGCTGCGATGAAAGAGATAAAAGAGGCGCGAGTGATGTTGTTGAATGCCAATGGGGCGATGGTGCTGCGGCATCTCCAAGGTTGCCCGGAGATTTGGCTCGATTTTGCCATGATCGAGGGCGTGGGCGGTGTGGCGGCACTACTCAAAAGCCGACCGATCGAGCGGATGGTATTTGGCTCATTCGCTCCTGTTTTTTACTGGGAGTCGGCGCGTCTTAAGATGCAGGAATCCGCGCTGGATGAGAGACAGACACGCCAGATCCTTGCGGGCAATGTCGCCAAGTTGCTTGCCTGAAGCGCGAAAGACGGTGGCCGTTTAGCCTTTCGCTGCCGCTGGGCGCAGAGGGTGTGCGGCGAGGGAGTGCGGTTTGGTGAGGCGGGGTTCCGCAGCATGCACCGCTGAGCGTAATGCCTGCGGCTGCGTGTTCATCACTGCCAGAGTGCGCTCTACTTGGATGACACTGCCATTCCAGGAGGTGACCACGGGATAGACTTGCGCGGTGCCGGCGAGATAGACGCGTCC
The DNA here is from genome assembly GCA_039806835.1 of Prosthecobacter sp. Taxonomy (GTDB): domain Bacteria; phylum Verrucomicrobiota; class Verrucomicrobiia; order Verrucomicrobiales; family Verrucomicrobiaceae; genus Prosthecobacter. Next base: position 146,719 of record JBDHQD010000010.1, read on the forward strand.
TGCGATCAGCTCTTCCGGCGGACGCCGCTGCATTTGGCCGAGCTTGTAAATCGGCTCGACGAACGGCGCACGGAAGACAAACGAAGCCTCAATGTCGTCATCCTGAATCTGAGGAAAAAGTTTTCTCAAGGCAGGAATCCACTCGCTGCGGATGGCATCATCGTTGCGACTGAAACGCTCGTCACTCCTGTGCAGGTATTTGGTGAGATAGACGACATGGCGTTCTCCACGATCGGAAACCTGGGTGAGCGTTGAAGTTTCGACCACACCGTCAAAAGGATGCTCGCTTTCAGGGGTAGCCACCCAGTAATGCGTGGTGAGCGGTTTTTTGAGGAAGAGCAGGCAGTTGATGACGCCTTGATAATCCGTGCTGGCGTCGAGCGGTGGCATTTCTCGGCGCAAAGCGGGGCCGATGAGCGTGCTGAACTGTGGCGTTGGCAAAGTGACGACTGTTTGATCAAATGTTTCGACGCCAGCATCGGTGGTGAGTGTGACGCAGCCCTGATCGTCTAAGTCGATGCCATGCACAGGAGTTTTGAGACGGATGTCCGCACCCAAGGCATGCAGAGTACGAACGAAAGAGTCGGTGATGTGTTTGTAGCCGCCTTTGATGTAGCCTTTGCACTCGCCTTTGGATTCTCCTTTCTCGCGATTAAAGCGCGTCCAGAACCAGAGGGCGGGTACGTCGTGGTAGCGATCGCCGAATTTCGCTTCGAGCATGGGCTGCCAGAATTTTGCGAAAGCGCGGGCACCACTGAGTTTTGAGAGCCATCGCACGGTGGTGATGTCATCCAGCCCTCGGTCTGAGATGAGGCGGCCATACAAACCGGTGAAGCCGACACGGAGGCGGTCGATGAAACGGAGCGGCGCGAATTTCAGGAGATCGAGCGCCGTGTTCAGAGGGTAAAACCGCCCTGCATGCGCGTAGGCAAAGGTGGTGGGCTGCCAGTACACGTCATCGCGGATGCCCAGTGCCTCCAACACTTGCAACAGAGGCCCATCGCTGGGCAGCATGCAGTGGTAGAATTTTTCAAAGGTGCGGCCGTCATGCTCGAAGAAGGTGCCTAGACCGCCGAGCTGGTCGGAGCCTTCGATGAGCGTCACACGCTTCCCAGCCTGCGCGAGCCGCAAAGCGCAAGTGAGGCCGGAGATGCCACCGCCGAGGACGGCGACCGTGCTGGGAGTGGAGTTCATGAACGAGGATGATGAGTTTCTGCCGCGGTGCGTATCATGCGCGATGCGCAAGCTGCGCGCGCAGATCACTGAGGCTTGTCTCCTCCGTCTGCGGCAGGACATCTTTGGCCCAGTAGCGACCGATGACATTGAAGTAACGCCTGATGGTGCGGAGGATGCGCATCTTGCTGACACCAGCCTTTAAGTCATAGCGCAGCGTGTAGGGAATCTCCGCCGCACGCGCACCGATCCAGCGCAGGCGCAGCAGGAGTTCCAGCATGCAGGCAAAGCTGGATTCCTCGATGATTTTATCTCCAGAGTTTTTGATGAGTCGTCCGAGCGTGAGACTGCGGTAGGCGCGGAAGCCGGTGGAGTAGTCGCGCACGTTGCGGTAGGGCAGCAGCGTTTTCATCATCAGGAAGCAGCCCCAACTGAGTACTTGGCGGAAGAAGGGCACGCCTTGAACCACGCTGCCGCGCTGGAAGCGTGATGCGATGACGACATCCGCATTTCCCTCACGGATGATCTTCACCATGTCCTGGATGTACACGGGGTCGTGAGTGTTGTCGGAGTCCATCACGACGACGACGTCACCGATGAGCCACCCTGCGCGCAGACCAGTCTGGATGCCTTCGCCGAGTCCTTTGTTGACTCCGTGCTGCACGAGCTTGAGCGGCATGATTTGCGCGGCTTCGCTCGCGATGTCTGCGGTGCGGTCTTTCGAGCCGTCATCGACGACGACGACGGTGTAGTTGAAAGGCATGCCCTGCATTTTGGTGCGAATGTTTTCCAGCAACACGGGCAGATCTTTCTCCTCGTTGTAGGCTGGGAGGACGATGGCTACTTCGTTGACTTGCGTTGGTGTTTTCATGGCGGGATTCGTGGTTAGGCAGGTTGTGGGGAAAGACCGGAGAGCGGCGTGGTGACTCCGGAAACACTGGCGGCGTGCTCGGCCATCGTGCCGACTTCCCAAGTGCGCTGCATGCTGCGGATGAGGTGCTCTACGAGTGCGGTTTTCTTTGCGGAAGGCAGGCGCATTCCCGGGAAAAAGCCCATCTGCGGCACATCCCGATCATCGAGGAAGTCCGTGGGATGCAGCAGCAGAGAGGGAGCCACGCCACGCAGTCGGCAGAGAGTGGTGCTAGCGTTCCAGTAGAGTCGTGCGAGGGGGATGGATTTCTGCGCGAGAAACATGAGATAAGTCGCATGCACGGGCAGACGCAGCAGTGGCATGGTGGTCACGGGCAGCTCCACGAGACCGTTTTCCCAAGTGAAAGGTCGCAAGGAAGCGAACGCGTCGCTGAACTTGCCGTAGAGTCCCTTGCGTCTGGCCTTCTCTTCAGGCGGGAGCTGTGAGTTCAGAAAAAAGAACAGGCGCGCTACTGGGCCGAGGATGCTTGGGAAAACGGAGGCGTCATACACATAGCCGCGCTCTGCAAGCACTTCGCGCACGAGGGGCGAGGTGCTAAAGCCTGGTCCGCGGAAACCCGTGGTCGCTCGCCCCGTGGCAGCGGCAATCGCGTTCTCAGCACCACCGATTTCCTCATGCAAACGCTCCCGGTTGTAGAGATGCAGCCAAGGCTCGTGCATGAAGGAGTGGTTGGCGATCTCATGCCCAGCGTCGGCGATTTGACGCAGCGCCACGCGATTGGACTCGATGGTGGCGTCTTTGCCGACGACGAAAAAGGTGATGCGTTGTCCGCAACGATCGAGCAGGTCGAGGATGCGCGGCACGACGAGATCCAAATAGCCGGGGAAGGATTCCCAGCCGGGTGCTCCCTGGGTTTTGAGGTAGCTCCAGAGATTGTCGAGATCGAGCGAGATGCTGGCAGGTGGCTTCATGATGCGAGCATGGCGGACATCAGGCCGCGAGCGGTAGGACGTGTGAGGCGGTAGTGGCCTTCTGGGAGCCGAGCAGAATGTCACAGATGCGCTCGGCAGTGCGGCCATCGCCAAAGACATCGCGGGCGCGGTTGGCATTGGCATGCCAGACTTGATCTGTGAGTGCGATGCGCAGCATATCACGCAGACGCTCGGGAGATTCGCCTACGAGCCGTGCTACTCCGCACTCGACGGCCTCAGGGCGCTCGGTGTTTTCCCGCAGCACGATCATCGGTTTGCCCAGAGCGGTGGCCTCCTCCTGAATGCCGCCGGAGTCAGAGACGATCAGCCACGCATGTGAGAGCAGGTGCGCGAAGTCGCAGTAGCCCATCGGATCGGTGAGGCGAATGCGCGGGTGATCTTCCAGCTCTGCCGCCACCGTGGCGCGCACGTTGGGGTTGGGATGCACTGGGAAAATCATGCAGAGGTCAGATTCGCTCTCGATGAACTCGCGCAGAGCGCGCAGGTGCTGGCTCATCGTCTCGCCAAAATTTTCACGGCGGTGTGTGGTGACGAGCACGAGCCGCTTTCCAGACGCCCACTGCTGCATCAGTTCGACCGTTTTTCCTGGCCGTGTCGTTGAGAGGGTGTGGCGCAGCGCATCGACGACGGTATTTCCCACGAGGTGGATGGCTTCAGGGGCGACGCCTTCGTCGAGCAGCGTTCTGCGATTGCGCTCGGTGGCAGCAAAGTGATGCGTGGCCATCTGGCCGACGAGGCGGCGATTCATCTCCTCGGGGAAAGGACTCAGCGGATTGCCAGAGCGCAGTCCGGCCTCCAAATGCCCTACTGGGATGTGGCGATTGAAGGCGGCAAGGGCTCCCATCACAGCCGAGGCGGTGTCGCCCTGCACCAGCACGAGGTCTGGCTTTTCCATTTCGAGCACGGGATCGAGGCGCTCCAGCAGACGACTGCCGAGGGCATTGAGACTTTGTCCGGCCACCATGGCGGCGAGATCGTGCTGCGGGCGGATGGCGAAGAGCTCAAAGAGTGGATTCAGCAAATCGGTGTGCTGACCGGTGTTTACCGTGACGAGGCTCGCGCCGCGGTTTTGCAGCGTGCGAATCAAGGGAGCAAACTTGATGAGCTCGGGGCGGGTGCCCAAGCAAGCGAGCACCTTGAAGTGACTGGCTGAGAACTCTGCGATGGAATTCATAGCCAATACGGTAATTCACCAAAAATTTAGAGCAAGAGTGTATTTCCGTGTTTATTATATTTAATATAAAGTTGCACTGACCGACGGGGCAATGCTTTACACCGTGGCTGTGCCCGTGCTTTGCCTGCTCAAAACGGTCGCTACCCCCAGTCCGATCCAAGGCCAAAGCACGACGGTGTATCGAGGAAGGCCGGGAAGCAGGCTCGTCCCACCGAGGTAGATGCAGGCCATCAGCGTGAGCAGCAGAACTTCCTGCGGGAGATGCGCGCGGTTTTTCCAGCCCCTACCGAGGGCCACGAGTGCCGCAAGTGCCAGTGGGCCGTTGACGGCGACGAGGACGAGCATCGCCAGTTCTTCGTGTTGGAAGGAACGGGGGAAGCCAAACACGAGTCGGCCCAGATTGCACAGCCAGTTTTTGAGCACGCCCTTGGGATTGGCGCGGATGTTTTCGAGAGCCTTCTTTTTCAGTGCTGCCTCACGTTGCTGCACGGGCAGGTAGTAATTGGCCTGGTAGAATTCCCGGTGACCGTTGGCGACGAGTTCCGGCTTGTTCTGCGCGTCGTCTTCGGAAAACCAGTGACCGTTTTCTCCGTCGTGAGTGCTGGTGGCCCAGTAGAGGAGCTCGCCTCCATTGGTGGACCAGCAGAGGGAGTGCCCTGTTTTTGCCTGAGTGTAGGCCAGCCACGGGAGGCACATCACGAAGGCCAATCCCAGCACGGCCAAGGTGCGCCGCAGGGAAGCGCGCGCGCGCTTCCAAAACAGCAGCAGAAGCCCAGAGCAGACGAGGGAGGCCATGATCACATTGCCGAAAAACACGCGCGTCATCGTCAGCCAGGCTAGTGCGAAGGCGGCGGTCAGAACCAACGACCACTTCGCTCTCTCAGCGCGCAGGAGACGGGTCAATGCCCACGCGAAGCCGGAGATGCAACAGACGGTGAGAGCTTCGGTCATCAAAAAAGGCGCGGTGCGTGCGAGGTTCGGGTGCAGCGCGGTGATCCATGCGACCCCGAGAGCCCAGGTGTGCCCGGCATACGGACGCACGGTGCGATAGCTGAACCAAGCCGCCAGCGCCATGAACACGGCGTTGAGCAGCCGCATGCCAGCGAGCGGAATCTTCAACAAGAGCAGTGCTGCCAACACCAGAGGATACCCTGGGCCGTTGATGATGTCCGGATTCTGCGGGTCGGCATAAAAGCCATGCGTGAGTCTGCTGGCAAACATGAGGTAGCGCCCCTCATCCCAGATCAACTCCTGGCGATGCGTGAAGATCACGATGGCGGTGTAGAGCAGGAGCGTGCCGCCTATGAGCAACACTTCTGCGCGGCGGCTTCGATGGGTCTGTTCTGGCATCGAGTACCGTCCGCTGCATCTGGTCGATTTGTCAAAGCCGAACCTTGCAACGCCTCCTCATCGCTTCACTAGTTCCGCTCACCCCCCTTGCATCGAAACACATGATCAAACTCACCGGTATCGCAGACGAAGCAGGCGCGTCACTCGACGTGCAAATCCAGGCCCACAAAGAACTTGGCTGGGACAGCATTGAGTCCCGCGTCGTCGAATTTGACGGCGTGAAGGGAAACCTGCACGAGATCCCGGATGCCGTGTTTGACAAAGTCGTGGCGCGTCTCGAGGAAAAAGGCATGGGCGTGTGCGGCTTTGGCTCGCTCATTGGTAATTGGGCAAAGAAAATCACCGATGACTTCAGCATCACCGAAGCAGAGATCGGCCGCGCCATCCCGCGCATGCAGCGCCTGGGCGCCAAGATGATCCGCGTCATGAGCTACGCGGTCTGCAAGACCGACGGCAAGGATGACGCGGAGCAGTACGCCCCGGAGCGCATCAAGCGCATGACTGAAATCAACAAACGCTTTGCTGACGCAGGCATCACCGTGCTGCACGAGAACTGCATGAACTGGGGTGGCATGAGCCCGGATCACGTACGGCGCATGGCCGAGGCGGTGCCAGACATGAAGTGGGTTTTTGATACCGGAAATCCCGTTTTCATCGACGACCGCAGCCGTCCCGGCCACAAGCAGGACTCATGGGAAATGTACCAAGCCATCAAGCCTCACATGGCCCATGTGCATGTGAAAGACGGGCGCTGGGTCAAAGAAAAAAATGACGCTGAATACACCTTTCCCGGAGAAGGCGACGGCCAAACCGAGCGCATCATGAGAGACCTCGTGGAAACCGGCTACAATGGCTACATCAGCATCGAGCCTCATGTCGCCGTGGTCTTTCACGGAGCGGGCGCCGCTGACAATCTCTCGCCTGAGGAAAAGGCAAAGGCGCAATACGAAAGCTACGTCAAGTATGGGCGCATGCTGGAGGCGATCCTCAAGAAAGTTGGTGCCAAGCTGGCCTGAATGTGACGGCACGTGGGGTGCGCTCCATGTGGCCGCCAGACGAATAAAGCCGCCACTCAGAAACTGAGTGGCGGCGTGGATTCAGCTAGGACGTCGGTTATTCGCCTTTGCAGCATTCTTTGCCGCAGGCTTTATCGTGGTCCTTGCAGCAGGCGGCGCAGTTGTCCTTGCAGCACTTGGCGCAGGCTTTGCCAGCGGCAAGTGCGGTGGAGGACAGAGCGGCGACCGAAGCCGCTGCGATGAGGGTGAGGATGGTTTTCATGGGTGTGTATTAGGTTTGGTTTGTTGTCGGTACCCGCTTGGTGATAGCCGACATGGCAGCGGGTGTGCGCATGCGGATTTGCCACGAGATGGCAATCGAACTGGCGTGAAGCCAGACGACCGGACAATTTTTCTGCGCGGACAGCACGAGGCACCGCGAGGTCAAAAGATCAAATCACTGCCCGGAACGTCTGCCTTCGAGAGAGAGACGCAGGAGGGCACCGTGCTTCAAATCAGCAGCGCACAGTGCCTCGCATAAATAGGCACCATGCACCGCATCAGCCCGTAGTCGTGACGGGCAAGAGGCTTCTCCCAAGTGGAAGAGAAAATCGTTTCGGCAACCGCAACCTGCCAAGTCGGCCCCGCAATGGGATCCAACCTAGGCGCAGGAGCTTTCACCACCGTACTCGCCACGTCGCGTGCTGCTTCGTGCGCCGTGCATGGGCAGTGCTTATCCTGCGGCGCAGTGGGGGAATGCTCATGCTGGCCATTGGAACTGGGAGCCTCCACCGCGCAGCAGCTTGTGGCCTGCTTATGAGCAGCCACGCCAACACAGCACCAGCACATCGGCAGTGCGATGCAGAGGCTGAGCAGTAAAGCCGTGGCGCGGGCGATCATGGGATTGCTTTGTCGGTACTAACGACGCCCACATTCAAATTGTTGTATAAATTTGCGAAGCCGAGGAAAGAGATATGCCCAGCCGACAGGATCTCCTTCTTTCCACATCCATAGGTTGAGTTGGAACAACAAGGGCCCGCATGTGCACGAATAGCCCCAGCTTCTCATGCGTGATTAGAAACTGGAACGCCACTCACTGCACCGCAGGCACTGATTTCATCGAATCGTTGCCACACCTGAGGATTGAAGAGCAGAGACATGAAGGGCGCAGAGATCGGTAAACAGGGCCTCTGTTCTCTGTGCTCTCCGTAGCCTCTGTAGAGAATCCCCCCTCTTTTCGACTGCCTCAAGCTTGATTCATCTTCTGCGTACATCGGTCACTGGGGGGGCGTTTTCGACTTACCCGAACGGCTCGCAGACGTTAAGCCGCCACTGTTGCATGTGAGTCAAACTTCCGACTCTGTTTGCGGTTCATACTCCGGAGCACAAATCTCGGCGAAAGCGCGAAACCCATCGAAGAGAAGGATGGCTCTTTTAATTCGAGGCGTCTTTCAGCGGTCTGCTAGCGTCCCTTTCGGTAACCATCTGAGTAGCCTCGCTGGTAGTCGGCTTCGAAGCCCGGATGAGTGGTGGGATGACGACCTGGGTGGAAAGAGTGTCCGGCCTGACGATCAAGTTTGCCGTCGCTGTAGCCTTCCTGATATGCGGCGACACTTTCTCCAATCACCGCACCTCCAGGGCGAATGCCCGAGGTGATCGCATGGTTCACACTGTTGTAACCGTCAACATAGCCTTGATGATAATCAGCCTCATAGCCTGGATGCGTGGTGGGATGGCGTCCTGCGTGCGGGGAATTTCCTGCCTTGTGGTCATTCTGGCCGTCGCTAAAACCTTCCCTGTACGCTTCGGCATTTCTTCCGGGGGCGCGGATTCCTGAACGGCCACTGCGTGCTGGACGTTCCATGCTGTTGTAACCGTCCGCGTAACCCTGGCGGTACCAGGTTTCGTAACCTGGATGAGTGGTGGGATGGCGCCCTGCGTGCGGGGAGTTTCCAGCGTTGCGATCGTTCTGACCATCCCTGAATCCCTCTTGGTAGGCTCCCTGCTGCTGTGCGGCCATGAATCCTCCCCCCCAATCGAAGCGTCCTGATCGGCCCGCATTTTGGTAGGCCCGCCAGCCTTCGGCATGCCCGCGTGCGTATCCACTGGCGTAGCTGCGTTCGGTGACGGCGTTGTAGCGAAAGCCACGGCGGGTGTAATTGCTGTCGCGCCCGTCTTTAGCGTCTGACATGCCGTCGTTAAACCCATCTTGAAAGGCGGAGTGTTGACTGGACGGGTCACCAGCCACCTGCGGCGTAAATCTAGGGCCGGTGCGAAAGAATTGCTGCGCTTGAAGATCGCTAGGCTGCCAGATCAGGCCCGTTGTCAAAAGTGCGGGGAGCATGGCCACAAAGAAGCGGGAAGAGTTTTTCATGTGGGGTATTGACGATATGGCTGCCTGGAAGATTCAACGACATCATTGCCGGGCACGCTGCGATTTGCCAGTGCTTCGTGAAAGGGGGATGTGTTTCGCAAACGCCTGTTTTCTGTGGCGGTCGAAGCCGATGAAAATGACGGCTTTGGTGAGGTTGGATGGTGGTGTGGTCGGGAATCGTGCGCTCATGGCATCACCAACCTAGAAATCCCGCCCTCCTTCAGACGAACACTCTCAAATCTCGATTTCCCCTGAATATTCATGACGCATACCTTTGAGTTCCGACTTTGTGAATATCAGCGAGAGCGTATGCATCTTTTGCATGGCCTGTTCGAAGCCGAGGGTAATGACCTTGCCGTTGATATTCATGGAACCGCAGAGGTCGGAGGGTCCGGAATCAGTTCTCGGTGCTCTCCGTGGCCTCTGTGGTGAGTGTGAGTCATCCGTTTCCAACGACGGCTCATGCTTGAGCATTTTTTCGTTCGGCATTAACAAAATTGTCAAGCAGTTGCAGCCTGGCCCGAATGTCCTGCGGATGACTCACCACAGAGGTCACGGAGAGCACAGACGACTGACTATCCTGTTCTCCGACCTCTGCGTTCATCGTGTCTCTGTGGTTCATTCTTCTGCTGTGGCAATGACTCGCTGAAATCAGAGTCTGCGGGAGCGCGGCTCTCCGAAGAAGCCGCAGCATGTCGCCAGACTCCCCCATCGGGGATCACCGTGGTTGCGACTCGTCACGGCAGATTCGTTGGTTCATTGCGAGAAGATATGCTGCGGGCTCGGAGGCCCGCGTTCCTTTCCTTGCTGCTCCGCCGCACGTTTTCAGGGTCAGGCGTGCCGCCCTTTGAAAGTCAGTTCGGCGATGCCGCTCTTGTCGAGTCCACCGAGGCCGAGAGCCACCATCTTGTCGTATTGAGCTTTCGTGGCGTCGTTGAGAGGCAGGTGCAAGCCGACCGTCTTTGCCACCTCGGCGGCGATGCCGCTGTCTTTCGCGGCGTGCTCGGCGGAGAACCAGCAATCATGCTCGCGCGCGACCATGTCTGCACTGTCCGTTTCCAACACACGAGAATTCGCTCCCGTCTGACTGAACACCTCGCGGATCATGTTTAAATCATGGCCGAGAGCAGCAGCGAGGCCGAGTCCTTCAGCGAGGCCGGCGGTGTTGATGTTCATCACCATGTTCACCAGTGCCTTCACCTCGGCAGCGCGGCCTGGCCCGCCGATGAAGCGGCGGTTCACACTCATCTGCTCGATCATCGGCTGCACTTGCTGATAGATCGCTTCATCACCAGCCAGCATGAGGTAGAGCTTGCCCTCACGCGCATGACTGATGGATGAGGCCATGCAGGCTTCCAGACTGTGCGCGCCGACTTTCCCGGCAGCCGCATACACTTCGCGATGGATGGCGGGCGAGAGGGTGGCGCAGTTGATGAAAATTTTACCCTGCGCATTGGTCAGCAAGTGGTCGCCACTACCGAGGAAGATGGCGCGCATCGCCGCATCATTGGTCACGACAGTGAAAATCACATCCGCTGCGGCGGTGACATCGGCCAGCTTCGTGCATGCCATGCAGTCGAGTTCAGCAGCAAGATCAGTCGCCGCTTGTGTATTCACATCGAGCACGGCGGTGACGCGATAGCCGCAGTCCTTGAGGCGACGAGCCATATTGGCTCCCATTTTACCGACTCCGACGAAAGCAACGGTGTGAGGCATGATCAGTTTGGATTGGAGGGTTTATTTGAACTCAGGATAAAATGGATTGTGCGCTTTTTCCTCGCCAACGGTCGTGAGCGGGCCGTGGCCTGGACAAATCACGGTGTTATCGGGGAGCGTGAAGATTTCCTTGCGGTTCGTGGCCAGCGCTTCGGCATACGAAACCATGCCACCGCCCATGCTGGAGGCAAAAAGCGCATCGCCCACGATGGCGACAGGCCGCTCAAGACCGCTGACCACATAGGTGATGCCACCTTTCGAGTGTCCCCAAGTGCTGCGCGGCTCGATTTTCAGACCTCCGCTCTCCCAGCACTCCGTTTCACCGAGCTTGAAGGTCTGCGCGCCATCACACGATTCGCGCTCATGTACGAAAGCCGTAACTGCACCTTCCGCGGAGAGTTTTTCCAAATCCATGATGTGGTCTGGATGCGTGTGTGTGAGGAGGATCAGTCCGAGATTGAGTCCGTGCGCCTTGATGAAGTCGATCATCGGCGTGGCATCCGCACCCGTGTCAAAGGCAACGGCATTTTTGCTCTGCTCGTCCCAGACGAGGTAGGCGTTTACCGTCATGTCATTCCACGGCGTATTGAACTGCGCCAGTCCCGGCAGTTTCACCTCAAGCGGACGCCACGCATTCTGCGCCATCGCGAGGAGGGATGGGCCATGCAATTTGAGATGCGGAGCGAGCTTCAGCAGCAGCCCAAAATCAGCATTGCCATTGCGCGCACTGACGATGTCCTCGGGCGAGAGTCCGACTTGAGCAGCAAGGCGCGAGTCGCTGAGTCCAAGCCCGCGCTGAGCCTTGGCAATGACATCATTGAACAAATCTTCGAGGGGAATCATCATGCGGAAGCACGCACTCAATGCTTTCTCGAAGCGATGGCAAGGTTTTATCGTCCGTGTTTGAGAAATGCCCCCGTCACGCTCTGCGGGTGGAGCGCGAGTTGCTGCGGCGTGCCCGTCGCCACGATGCACCCACCCTCGCTGCCTCCACCGGGGCCGAGGTCGATGACCCAATCGGCGCAGCGGATGACATCGAGGTGATGCTCGATCACAATGAGCGTGTTGCCCGCGTCGCGCAGGCGCAGCAAAACGGCGAGCAGCGTCTGGATGTCGGCACTGTGCAAGCCGGTGGTCGGTTCGTCGAGCACATAGAGCGTGCGGCCCGTGCTGCGTTTGGCGAGCTCGGTGCTCAGCTTGATGCGCTGGGCTTCGCCGCCCGAGAGCGAGGCACCGCTCTGACCGAGTTTGACATAGCCGAGACCGGTGTCTTCCAAGGTGCGCAGCTTCGGCGAGATGGACGGATTCTTATCAAAAAATCGCGCGGCTTCGCTGACGGTCATATCGAGCACATCGGCGATGTTTTTGCCTTTGAAGGTCACTTCGAGAGTCTCTGCACCGTAGCGCCGACCTTTGCAGGATTCGCAGGTCACATACACATCGGCGAGGAAGTGCATGTCGATTTTGATCGAGCCGTCGCCTTCGCATTTTTCACAACGTCCGCCGGGTGTGTTGAAACTGAAGCGGCCAGCGTCATAACCACGCACACGCGCGAGTGGAAGCTGAGCAAACAGCTCACGGATCGGCCCAAACGCACCGGTGTAAGTGGCGGGATTCGAGCGCGGACTGCGGCCAATCGGCGACTGGTCGATGACGACCACTTTGTCGAGATGTTCCAGGCCCGTGATGCGTTCGTGAGCACCAGGGATGTCCTTGGCGTCGTAAAAGTGACGACGCAGCGCGCGCATCAGAATGTCATCGACGAGCGTGGATTTACCGCTGCCAGACGGCCCGGTGACGCAGGTGAAACTGCCGAGCGGAAAAGCAGCGGTGACGTTGCGCAGGTTGTGTGCGGTCGCTCCGTGAATGGTCAAACTGTTCTCCATTCGCGGCTCGCGGTTCTCACTCAAGAGGGTTTGCGACAAGACGGTGGGCTGGATGCGGACTCTGCCGCTCAAGTAACCGCCGGTGATCGAACCAGCATCGGCAGCGATTTGCGCAGGCGTGCCCTGGGCGATGATGCCCCCCCCATGGACACCTGCCGCCGGCCCCAGCTCAATGATGTGGTCGGCAGCACGCATCGTAGCCTCATCATGCTCGACGACGAGCACGGTGTTGCCGAGATCACGCAGACGCAGAAGCGTTTTGATGAGGCGCTCGTTGTCGGCGGGATGCAGTCCGATGCTCGGCTCGTCCAAAACATAGAGCACACCCGCCAGTCCGGCCCCGATTTGCGATGCGAGTCGAATGCGCTGCATCTCACCGCCGGAAAGCGTGCCGCTCTCTCGATTCAACGCGAGATAACCGAGTCCGACCTGATCGAGAAACTCAATGCGCTTCAGGATCTCCCGCTGCAGCTCACCCACATACGCCTGCTGCTGCTCGCTGACCTCCAAGCCGCGCATCCAGTGCAAAGCGTCGCGGATCTGCAGAGACGTGAACTCGTGGATGTTCAATTCAGTTCGCTGTTCGCTGTTCACGGTTCGCGGTTTGGAATCAGGCAACTGCGAACTGCGAACCGCGAACCGCGAACTCAGCCTCACCGCCAGCGACTGCGGTTTGAGCCGTCTGCCGCCGCACTTCACGCATGGCTGTGGATTCATCAGTCGCGTGAGATTGGCGCGCAGCATTTCACTTTCCGCATTGTCATAGAGTCGGCGGACTTCGTTGAGCAGACCCTCGAATGGCTTCGCCACGCTGCGCTTCGTATCAGACTTCTTCCAGCCGGTAGAGATCAGCACATCACCGGTGCCGTTGAACAGCGCGTCCTTGAACGCCTGCGGCAGCGACTTGAACGGCGCGTCCATCGACACTTCGAAATGCTGCGCCAGTGCCTCGATACCGCGATTAAAAATCACGCGCAGCTTCGGGTGTTTCGCCCACCAGGCTTTGATCGCTCCTTTGGCGAGCGATTTGCTCTCGTCCGGCACCAGCAGCGTCGCATCAGGTGTCAGCGTGGTGCCAGTGCCCTCGCAGGCGGGGCAGGCACCGAGATGAGTGTTGAAGGAAAAATGCTGCGGCGTCAGGCGCTCGATCACATAACCGGTGCGCGGATTCGCAAACGCGGTGGTGAAGCTCAGTACCTCATCGCTGCCGTCGAGATTCACGAGGAACTGCACCTCGTTCTCGTTCCAATGCAGCGCGCTCTCGATCGCCTCCATCAATCGCTGCCGCGAATCTGCGCGCACAACGAGGCGGTCGATCACGATCTCGACGCGGTGCTGACTACTGGCCGCCGGTTTCAAGGAATCATCGATCTCCACGATCTCGCCGTTCAAGCGCACGCGCACAAAGCCCTGGCGCCTCAGTTTTTCAAACAACGCCCGCGTTGCTGTGCCGTTCGCCTTTGCCTGCGGCGACAGAACGACCACGCGCGTGCCCTCGCCCAGAGCGAGCACCTTATCCGCAATCTCCGGCGGCGTGCTGCGCTGCAATTTCTCTCCCGTCTGCGGATCGTGCGGTTGTCCGGCCACGGCATAGAGCACGCGGAGGTAGTCGTAGATTTCCGTCACCGTGGCGATGGTGCTGCGCGGATTCGGATTCGAATGCACCTGCTCGATGGCCACTGCGGGCGAAAGCCCCTCGATGAAATCCACCTCCGGCTTCTGCATCTGATCGAGAAACTGCCGAGCGTAGGCCGAAAGACTCTGCACATAACGCCGCTGTCCCTCCGCGAAGAGGGTGTCGAAAGCCAGCGACGACTTGCCGCTGCCACTCACGCCGGTGAGCACCACGAGCTTGTGACGCGGGATGTCCACGTCGATGTTTTTCAGGTTGTGCTGCCGTGCGCCACGCACACGGATCACGTCTTCGGCCATGGAGCGTAGTTGCCGCGATGCACGCCCAACTGCAAGCCCAAGAAAGCACCCTTTGAGCCGTTTTTAGACTGTCGCCATGCGACGGTTGAAATTCCCCTCCCGACCTCCTACTTTACCGCCCATCCGTCATGAAACCCCTCATCGTCATCATTCTCGCGATCGCCGTCGGCTACATCTCCTACGAGTATGCTTATCCGGTCATCGACAACTGGATGAAGTTTACCAAGCACGAGCCGAAAAAAGAGCCGCCGAAAAAGGAAGTCGCCGTTGTCGAGGCTCCCAAGCCCATGCCCAAACCGGAACCGAAACCCGAGCCCAAACCGGAACCGAAGCCGGTGATGAAGCCCGAGCCGAAGCCCGAGCCGAAGCCGGAGATGCCCAAAATGCCGGAACCGCCGCCACCTGACCCCAATGCCTTTGTCGCGCCCGTCTTCCAATCGGTAGAGGAACTCACGAAAAACTGGGCTGCCGTGCCTCCGGGATTTTTTAACCCGCAAAATCCCCCGCAGGTCACCCTGAAGAAGGATCTCGAGATCAAGATGACCATGGGCAAAGCCACCGCCGCCTCGACCTTCAAAACAGGCGCGAAAATTTTTGTCATGGGCCAGGAGGGAGCCAACCTGATCGTCGGCGCTTCCGCCGGCTCCCCCATGCGCGGCTATGTCGCGATGGATGACACGGATTTCAAAGACGTCTTCATCAAGGCCTACGAGAACATCAAAGTGGTGCGCATTGAGCAGGCGCGCAAAGCCCACGAATACCGACTCGCTGCTGCAGAGCGCGCCAAAAACGCCCCTGCCCCGGCAGCGGGCGGCGGTGGCAGCACCGCAGGCGGCGACGACAAACCCGTCAAAGACAAAGACGGCACCTATCCCCTGCTCATTGCCAGCATGAAGGCTGGAGAAGTCACGGAGATCAAACCGGACAACATCAAGTCGTGGGGCGAGGCGCAGAAAGAAGAAATCGACGGCACCTCCTACTGGACGGTCAACGTGAAATACGAAACGCAGACCATGTTTGGCAAGTTCGAGACCGAAGGCCAGGCACGCATCAAAAACGGCCGCGTGGACAAGTGGGTTTACACCGGCTCAGGGGAAGTCATTCCCTGACTCCCTCACGCGCCTCTGCCCTCCACGGCCAGCAAGCATCCGAAAGCGTCGCACACTGCGGCGCTTTCTTTTTTGCCGATGTAGGCCGCTTGACTCCTGAGCTACCTGCCCCATTGACTGCCTGTCCCCCATGAAAGTCCTGCGTCCCAACGATCCCAACTACGCCACCGCCCTAGCAGCTCTCAATCGCCGTGCTGAGGCCAGCGACACCGTGCGCGAAGTTGTCTCCAGTGTGATCAAAGCGATACGCGAACGCGGTGACGCCGCCGTGCTCGAGTTGGTGGAAAAATTCGACGGTGCTCAACTCTCCGCCTCGCAGATGCGTGTTTCACAGGCCGAACTCGACACCGCCTGGAACAGCATCGACGACACCCTGCGCGCTGCGCTCGAAGCGGCGCACCGCAACGTCACAGCCTTCGCCAAACGCAGCCTGCGGCAAAGCTGGAGTGGGCGCAACGAGCAGGGCGCAGAAGTTGGCGAGGTATTCCATCCCTTCGAGCGCGTCGGCTGTTATGTACCTGGAGGCAGCGCCCCCCTCGTCTCCACGGCCATCATGACCGTGGCGATCGCTGCGGCTGCCGGAGTGCCGGAAATCGTCGTCTGCACTCCATGTGGGCGCGATGGCAGCGTGAATCCGGGTCTGCTCGCAGCTCTCAAAATCGCCGGTGCCACGGAAGTGTACAAAATTGGCGGCTCGCAGGCCATCGCCGCCCTCGCCTTCGGCACCGAGACCATCCGCCCGGTGGTGAAACTCTTCGGCCCAGGAAACAGCTACGTCGTCGAGGCCAAGCGTCAGTGTTTCGGCGTCGTCTCCATCGACCTGTTGCCCGGCCCCAGCGAGGTGCTCATTCTCACCGACAAATCCGGCAACCCTGCATTCATCGCCGCAGATATTCTGGCTCAGGCCGAGCATGGCAAAGACAGCATGGCGGGATTCCTCACCGATGACGCCGCGCTGCTCGACGCCGTCATCGCCGAGGTCGAAGCGCAGTCAAAAACGCTGCACCGCCAGGCCCAGCTCGCACCCGTGCTCGAAAAGGGCGTGTTCTGCATGCTCGTTTCGAGTTTGGAGGAAGGCGCGCGACTCGTGAATGATTTCGCGCCAGAGCATCTCTCTCTCGTCACCACACGCGAGGAGGCCATCCTCCCTTTGATCCGCACTGCTGGCGCGATCTTCCTCGGCAACCACTCCCCTGTCGCCGTGGGAGATTTCCTCGCAGGCCCCAGCCACACGCTGCCCACCGGCGGCTCAGGCAAATCCTTCCCAGGCATCACTGCCGACATGTTCCAGCGCCGCACCAGCATCATCCGCCTCGATGCTGCGAGCTGTGCCAAATCCGAACCCACGGTGCGTGCCTTCAGCCAAGTCGAAGGACTCGATGCGCATGGCCGTTCCGTTTCAATCCGCTGCTCATGAAGTCCCTCGTTTTCATCGCGTTCCTTGGCCTGCTGACCTCTTGTGGCAAAGAAGAATCACGCCCACCGCGCGAAGCAACCGAGGCGGTCAAGAAAGCTCCTGCCAAACCCAAAGCACTCACCGTCCCTCAAGGCAAACTGCCCAAGATGGATCCCGACAAAGCCAAATTCATCGCCGCTCCCAGCACGCCGAAGGATCCACCGCCCAAGGATCCGCCGAAGAAAAAGTAACGCGGCCCAAGTCCACACGCGGGAGGCATGCAGGATCACCCACACGACGACGGAATCCGAACTTCCAGCCACTGGCTTCCGCTTTTCACCGGCATCACTTCACGCGCCTTCGCATCCAGACACGCTGGGAGGAGTGCAAAGTCTCCCGCTTTCAAAGTCGCAACTCCCACCGTGATTTCGCCGCTCACCACGGCCAGTGTCACCCCTTCCCCTGATCGACCTGCGGCTCCGACCTGATCGCGCAGCTTCACGTCAAAGTATTCGCACTTCACCAGCGTGCCATCAGGCGCGGTCTGCTGCACTCGCGGCTCGCAATCATCAAAGTCGATGCTCCGCAGCGATTCCTGCACATGCAGCGCGCGCGGCTGGCCATCCAAGCCGACGCGGTTCCAGTCAAACACACGATAGGTGGTGTCGCTGTTCTGCTGAATTTCATAAATCAGCAATCCCGCTCCAATCGCATGCACGCGCCCGCTCGGAATGAACAGGCAATCCCCCGTGCGTGGAGAAATGACATGCACCACCTCGGCCACCGTGCCGTTTTGCAGGGCCCTCTCGAAATCCGCGCGTGTCACGCCCGACTTGAGGCCGGCGTAAATATTCGCTCCTGGCTCAGCGTGAGCGATGAACCACATCTCCGTTTTCGGCTCGCCATGCAATGCGGTTGCCACATCACGCGGAGGATGCACTTGGATGGATAGATCATCGCAGGCATCGAGGATTTTCATCAGCAGCGGAAAGCGTTCACAGGAGGGAGCGTTACGGCCAAACACCTCGGCGCGGTGTTTTGTCCAGAGATCATGCAGTGTGATACCGTCCGCGGCTTGGCTCTGCGCCTCGGCGCGGTCTGAAATCATCCACGCCTCACCGATGGGCGTCGCCGCGTCTGGCAGAGTGTGCCCGGCCAGCAAATCCATGCGGCGACCGCCCCAGACGCGGCTTTGGTAGATGGGGAGAAACCGGATCGGTTGCGAAAAATTCATGCGAGAGGTGAAACAATACGTGAGCTTCGTTGACGCGTTAAGCCTGCGCTTCAAAATGTGCGCGTGAACATCGCAGACGCCAGCTTCATTCAATCTTTAATCGAAATCCTGGGCGCAGCGCGGGTACTCACGGCGGAAGAAGACATCGTGCCCTACAGCTTTGACGGCACCGCTGCGCTCAAGCAACGCCCAGGCGTCGTCGTTTTCCCTCTGAATACCGAGGAAGTGGCCGCATGCGTCAAACTCGCCCGCAAGCATGAAGTGCCCGTCGTCACCCGTGGCTCAGGCACGGGATTGAGCGGCGGCAGCGTACCGCTGGCAGGCTGTCTGGTGATCTGCCTCGTGAAAATGGACAAACTCATCGAACTCGATGAGAAAAATCTCACGCTGCGGGCACAGTGTGGCGTCATCACCAAAGAAATCGACGACGCCTGTGCGAAAGTGGGCCTGTTTTATCCGCCTGATCCCGGTTCGATGAAAATCTCCACCATCGGCGGCAATGTGGCGGAAAATTCCGGCGGCTTGCGAGGCTTGAAGTACGGCGTGACGCGCGATTACGTCATGGGCATCGAGGTCGTGTTGCCCGATGGCACGCAGACCTTCCTCGGCAACAAATGCGTCAAAGACGTGGCCGGTTATTCCATGAAGGATCTGTTCATCGGCAGCGAAGGCACGCTGGGCATCATCACGGAAGTCATTCTGAAAGTCCTGCCACGCCCCAAAGCGCGCAAAACAATGCTCGCGCTCTACGATTCGATGGAAAAAGCTGCGGAGACGATCTCAGCCATCATCGCGGCGAAGATCATCCCCTGCACACTGGAGTTTCTGGATCGCGTGACGGTGCAGTGCGTGGAGGATTACGCCAAGATCGGCCTGCCGACCGATGTGGAGGCTCTCGTGCTGATGGAGACGGACGGCCATCCCGCTGTCGTTGAAGAAGAGGCCGCGCAGATGATGCAACTCGCCAAGGCGAACGGCGCGCGCGATGTGCGCGCTGCTGCGGATGAAGCCGAGGGTGCCAAACTCGCCGCCGCGCGCCGCAATGCCTTCTCCGCTCTCGCCCGCGTGCGCCCGACCACGATTCTCGAAGACGTGACCGTGCCACGCAGCGAACTCGCGCGCATGGTTTCCTTCATTGACGGAGTGGCAAAACGGCATCGCATGCAAATCGGCACCTTCGGCCATCTGGGCGATGGCAATCTGCACCCCACTTTCCTGACCAATGAGCGCGATCAGGAGGAGATGCACCGCATCGAGGCTGCGCTTGAGGAGATTGTCGAAGAGACCATCCGCGTCGGCGGAACAGTCACCGGTGAGCATGGTGTTGGTCTGGCGAAAAAGGGGTTCCTCAAACGCCAACTCGGTGAAGGCAGCTATGAACTGATGCGCAGCATCAAGCGCGCCCTCGATCCGCAGGGATTGCTCAACCCTGGGAAGATTTTCGACTGAGGCCACCGTCATGCCGAAAGCATCCCTTCTCAAAGACCTCGACTACTCCGTGCTCCAGCAGTGCATGCACTGCGGCATGTGCCTGCCAACGTGCCCGACGTATGTGGAAACCAAGCTGGAGAGGAACAGCCCGCGCGGACGCATCGCCCTCATGCGTGCCGTGGCAGACGGCGATCTGGAAGTCACGCGCGCGCTTTCAGATGAAATGTATTACTGCCTCGGCTGCCTCGCATGCCAGACAGCCTGCCCGGCGGGTGTGCATTATGCCGAGCTGTTTGAAACCGCCCGCGCCGAAGTGGAACTCGCAGGCGTGAATGATGGAGCACAGCGCAGTTTCTGGCGCTGGCTGACGCTGAATGTGATTTTCATGCGTCCCTGGTTGCTGCGACTCATCGGCAGAGTGCTGCGCCTCTACCAGCACACCAAGCTCGATGTGCTGATGCGCAAAGTGCGTTTCTTCGGCCTCATGCCGCGCTCTCTCGCCGCACTGGAGCCACAAACGCCGCGCATTGCAGAAAAATTCTCCGATGAGCTGATTGATCCCGTCGAATTTCCGCGAGGAGATCAAAAATACCGCGTGGCCGTGCTCACCGGCTGCGTGCAGGATTTGGCCTTTTCCAACATCAACCGCGACACGGTCGATGTGCTCTTGGCGAACGGCTGTGAAGTGATCACCCCGCGCGCTCAGCCATGCTGTGGCTCGCTGCATGCCCACAATGGCGAACTGGAACTCGCGCGTGAATTGGCGCGGAGGCAGATCGACAGCATCGACCTGGATGCCATCGACGCGATCATCACCAACGCAGGCGGCTGCGGCTCACATTTGAAATCCTACGGCCATCTCCTGCACGACGATCCATTCTATGCAGCCAAAGCACGAATCTGGGATCAAAAGGTGAAGGACATTCACGAGTGGCTGGTTCAAATCGGCTTTCGCAAACCCACTTCCACGACGGACTTCGGCGAAGTGGCCTACCACGAGAGTTGCCATCTCTGCCACGGCCAAAAAATCGTCTCCCAGCCGCGACAAGTACTCGCAGGCATCCCCGGTTTGCGGCTCAAGGAACTCCCGGAGTCAAACTGGTGCTGTGGCAGTGCCGGCATCTACAACATCACCCAGCCGGAACAGAGCCAGAAATTACTGCGGCGGAAATTGGCCAATCTGGAGCAGACTCAAGCCCCCGTGGTCGCCACGAGCAACCCCGGTTGCCACCTCCAACTCGTCAACGGATTAAAGGCCAGTGCAGGCAGTCATCCCTGCGGTGAAGTCACACAGCCAGTCACCTTGCTTGCGCGTGCCTACAGGGCCGAGAAAAGCCAAGGGCGATCTCCATGCGCATAGCCTCGCGCGGGGATTTGCCAAACCTTCATGCGCCGCTATCATCGCGGCCTCATGTCACTCGCCGACCAACTCCAAGCCGCTGCTGATTCCGGACAACTCCTCCCTGCCAGTCTCGACAACATCCGAGCCCTCCTCGCTGCCAGCGATCTTCCTCTCTACAGCACAAGCATCGAAGAATTAGCCGCAGCAGGACAGTGGGCAGAACTCAACGACCGCTTCTTCCAGGCACTCAAGTTTGGCACAGGCGGCCTGCGTGGACGCACGATCGGAAAAATCGTGACGAAGGCCGAGCGCGGCACCGCCCCCGAAGATCAGCGCCCAGAGAATCCCTGCGTCGGCACGAACGCGATGAACTTCTACAACGTGAGCCGCGCGACGCGTGGTCTCGTGGCGTATATCAAGAGCTATCGCAAAGCTGCGGGCCTCGAAGGCAAGCCGAGCATCGTCTTTGCGCATGACACGCGGCATTTCTCTCCTGAGTTCGCACAATTCTGCGCCAAGATCGCGATGGATCATGGCGCGGATGTCTTCCTTTTCGACGGGTGCCGAGCCACGCCCGAGATGTCCTTTGCCGTGCGTCAACTCCGTGCGGACGCGGGCGTGATGCTGACCGCCTCTCACAACCCGCCACATGACAACGGCTACAAAGTGAACTTCAACGACGGCGCAGGCATCGTCGAACCCCACGCCAGTGGCATCATCAAAGAAGTCAATGCCATTCAAGGCGAAGCCTACACTGCGCTGCCAGAAGCGCAGCGCGGCAAGCTGACCACTCTCGGTGCGGAGATGGATCAGCAC
Source organism: Prosthecobacter sp. (assembly GCA_039806835.1). Classification (GTDB taxonomy): domain Bacteria; phylum Verrucomicrobiota; class Verrucomicrobiia; order Verrucomicrobiales; family Verrucomicrobiaceae; genus Prosthecobacter. The sequence goes on from JBDHQD010000010.1 coordinate 168,510, forward strand.
TACCTCGCTCGCGTGGAGACGATGATGCTGCGCCCAGAACTGCTGCAAAAAGAGGAGGCGAAGCGACTCAAAATCGTCTTCACCGCGCTGCACGGCACCGGCGGTGTACTCGTGCCGGTGTTGCTGAAAAAACTCGGATTCAATTTCCTCACCGTCCCCGAGCAAGACGTGCGTGACGGGCGTTTCCCCACGGTCAAATCACCAAACCCGGAAAACGCGCCTGCATTGAAAATGGCGGTCGATCTCGCCAACCAGCAAGGTGCGGACATCGTCATCGGCACCGACCCGGACTGCGACCGCATGGGAGTCGGCGTGTGCGACGCAAGCGGTGCGATGGTGCTGCTCACAGGAAACCAAACAGGCTCACTCATGGGCTGGTACCGGATCAAGACCATGTTTGATCTGGGCATCCTCAATGAAACCAACAAAAGCAGCGCCGTGCTTTTGAAAACCTTTGTCACCAGCCCGATGCAGGACGCCATCGCTGCAAAGTTTGGCATCCGCTGCGTGAACACGCTCACCGGTTTCAAATGGATCAGCGCCAAACTGAACAAGTACGAAAACGCCCTGCCAGAGAACATCCGCGCGAAATACCGCGATCTCCCTGCCGCTGAAAGCCGCGCTGCGAGATTGCAGCACAGCACCTTCCTCGTCTTCGGCGGAGAAGAAAGTTACGGCTATATGGGCGATGACTTCAGCCGCGATAAGGATGGCAACGGTGCCGTGGTGATGTTCGCCGAACTCGCCGCCTATGCTGCCAGCCGTGGGCTGACGGTGGCTGGCTTGCTCGATGAGGTGTATTGCGACGTCGGCTATTTCCTCGAAGTCAATCAGAGCAAGGTTTTCGAAGGAGCCAGCGGTGCAGCACAGATTGCCAAACTCGCAGACAGCTACGGCAGCCACCCGCCTGCAGAAGTCGATGGCTCAGCCGTCGTGAAGGTGCGCGACTTCCGCAAAGATGAGATCAAAGACGAAGAAGGGGAAGTGGTAGCCAAAGAGAAAATGCTCTTTGTCGATCTCGCGGATGGACGCAGCTTTGCCGTGCGCCCCTCGGGCACCGAGCCCAAAATCAAATATTACATGTTTGGCCGCAGCGTACCCTCCGGTGGCAATAAACTCAGCGCTGCTGAACTCGCAGCAGCCAAGAGCCAAGTCGCGGCGGCCCTTTCCAGCATGTGGAAATGGCTTGAAAAAGACATCGACGCGCGACTCGCCTCCTGAGTCACTGAAGAGGACCACACGCCGCACGGCGTTCCTTCATCGCACCATCACTCGACACGACTGAACAAACCTCAGTCGTGTTCGTCTATTGGCACGGCTTTTCTTTCTCCCTGCTGTGGGGAAAAAGCGGCTTGATGAAGACGGAAATTTAAGAAACATTAACCATTATGAAAACTCGCAGCACCTCAACTCGAGTGAACCTGCTCCCTTGGGTCGCCTCGTGCGCCTTGTGGACGGTTGCCTTCCCTGTTCATGCGCAAAACCAGCGTTACTATCAGCCGCAGGCTCCCTCGTATCCGCAGTACAATCAGCCGCCTCCCAATTACTACCAGCAACCTCCTGCTGGTTACGGGGCAAACGGTTATCAGCAGCCAACGCATTACGAGAACCCGATTGAGTTCCTGCCGAAGTTTGGCAAACGCATGAGCGAAATGGTGCGCCGCCTCTTTTACGGAAGAGACTCCCAGCCGCAGAGTTATGGACAGGGCGGTGGTTACAGCCTCGACTCCAACCCTCATCAATCCTACGCGCCGGGCTACTTGAGGCAGCCACCGCCCGGCTACTCCCAGCATCCACAGCGAAGCTACTCCGTGCCACCGCCGCAAAGCTACTCCCCTGCTCCGCAACAACCGCGCTACAACTACCCTCCCACGCAGTCACAGCAGCAGGCCCCGAGCACTGTCAAAAACAGCCCTCCATCCAGTTCGCCCAATAAATCCAGTACCAGTCGGCGCACCTACACACCTCCCAAAGTTACAAGCTCGTCGTCCAAGCGTTCCCACACCTCTTCAAGCAAGAGCCATACGAGCAAGAGCACTTCCAATCCTCCCGCGCCCAAGGATGAACCTGCCCCAGAGTCTCTACCTCCCACGACGACTGCACGCCGCTCGGAATCCAGCCCTCCGCGTGAAAGCAGCACAGCCTCCACTGCTGGCTCATCCAATTTCATGAAAGGCCGGAAGACGGGCAAAAGTGGCCGCGTCATCAGTCCCTACCCGCCCTACAAAGAACTCGACGTCACTGGCCTCGACAGCGGCTCACTCGCGCTCGATCCCACCACGCAGAAGATCTTCGAGGTGCCCTAAACGGCGTGCCTTTGCTCATCTGTTCTGAGAAAAGACCGGCCCGCCGCCGGTCTTTTTTTGCGTGCCATCCTGCGGTAATTTTCAATCTTCGAAAATAAACGAGGCGCTGGCCCGATGTTTGCTTGAAGGTCGCGTTGGCCGCGCTTCGCTGCCACCGACGACGATTCATGGCAGACCAGGGACTCCAGCAGCTACAGACACAAAAACTCGCCATCGGGCCGCAGATGCAGCAGAGCCTGCAAATCCTGCAGGCGCCGGCCCTCGAGCTGCGGCAGATCATCCAGCAGGAGATCGAAGTGAACCCGGTGCTGGAGCTTGAATCCCCCGAGACCTCCATCGAAGACGCCATCCCTGCCGACCCCGATGATCGCAGCGATGACGACAGCGACCTTGATGCCCTCACCCAAATGGATGAGGAATGGCGTGAATACTGGCAGCAGAGCCGCCAACAAAGCATCGCGCGCGGCAGTGACGAGCAGGAACGCTGGCAGTTCCTCATGGACTCCATCGTGGCACCCACCACACTCCAGGAACACCTCCTTTCCCAGCTTCACACCTCCGAGGTGAAGCCCAGCCTAGCCAAGCACGTTGAATTCCTCATTGGCAATCTCGACGATCGCGGATTCCTCAACACGCGGATCGACGAACTCAGCCTGCAACACTTTCTACCCATCTCCGAGCTGAAGGAAGCCAAAGAGTTGCTACAGAGCTTTGATCCTGTCGGCGTCGGCTCCGAAGACTTGCGTGAGTGCCTACTCGTTCAGCTTGTGCGTCTCGGCAAAAAGCAAAGCCTCGCCTGGCGGCTGGTCGATCAGTTCATCGACGACCTCGCCAACAAACGCTACCCTCTCCTCGCGCGCAAACTCGGGGTGCCTCTGGAGCAAATTTCGCGTGCGGCTGACTTCATCAGCACGCTGGACCCACGCCCTGCACAGCGTTTCGCGGCCTCCAATAACAGCTATGTCACTCCCGACATCGTCGTCGAACGAAGCGGCGGCGAATGGACAGCCGTCATGACCAATGACTCGCTACCGCATCTGCGCATCAGCAACACCTACAAAGACCTCCTCGCTCAACCAGGCAGCAGCGCTGAAGTGCGCGACTACGTACGCGAAAAAATCCGTGGTGGCCGCTTCCTCATCCGCTCCATCCACCAGCGCCAGCAGACCATCCACCGCATCGCCACACAAATCCTGCGCCATCAGCGCGAGTTTCTGGACAAAGGCACGAGCTTTCTGCGCCCACTGAACATGGCCACGATTGCTGAGGAAGTCGGCGTGCATGAGACCACTGTGAGCCGCGCCATCGCTGGCAAGTACATCGCGACTCCGCATGGCGTCTTCGATTTGAAATTCTTTTTCTCTCAAGGGGTGAAAACCGAGTCCGGCGATGATCTGAGCAACACCAGCGTCAAAAACGCCATCACCGAACTCGTCAAGAACGAGCCGAAACACAAACCGCTCAGTGACGACAAACTCGCCAAACTTTTAGATAGCCAGGGCATCAAGGTCGCGCGCCGGACGGTTGCGAAGTACCGCGAGGCGCTCGGCATCCTCCCGAGTCACCTGCGCAAATCATTTTCATGAGCAGGTGAAGCGTCGCGCGATTTCAGTGTAAAAAGCCTGCGCTGCCTCCACTTCGGCGCAATCCACGTACTCGACCGCTGCATGGGCTTGGTCGATGCTCCCTGGGCCGAATAAAATCGTCGGGATGCCTAGACGTGAAAACTTGCTCGCATCACTGCCGAAAGGAACGCCACAGATGCCATCTTCGCGCCGCATGCCGCGCAACACATCACGCGCTAACTGCACCAAGGGCTCAGTCGCCTCTGTTTGGAATGACCAATCCTGCAACATCGGTGTCTCCATTTCCACCCGCACATCAGGATGCCGCCTCATCAGAGCATCGAGCAATGATTGATAATGCGCGAGCACCGTCGGCACTTCTTCCCCCGGCAGCAATCGACGATCCACCTCGATCACGGCCTCATCAGGCACAAAATTAACCTGCACGCCACCGTGGATAACACCGACATTGCATGTCGCCGGGCCGAGCAGCGGATGCGCCGCCGTTTGCAGGTTCTCATGGTCTTCTTGCAGGGCCAGGACCACACGGGACATGGCCGTGATCGCATTGATGCCGAGATGAGGCTTGGAGCTGTGCGCTGCCTTGCCCAGCGTCTTGATTCGCCAGCGCAGCACGCCCTTGCTCGCCGTCACACATCGGAATTCTGTTGGTTCGGCCACGACAGCGGCATCTGCTTGAATCCCATCGCATAATTTGACCACTCCGCGAAAGGTGCATTCCTCATCGACCACCGCCGCCATCCAGACCTCGCATGGCGGTGGTGTCCCACTCGCATGGATGTCCGCTACGGCGTGCATCATCGCCGCAAGCCCGGCCTTATCATCCACCGCGCCGCGCCCATGCAAACGCCCGTCGCGAATCACCGGATCAAATGGCGGGATCGTCATGCCTTTGACGGAAACCGTGTCCATGTGCGCTTCAAACACGATCCTCCGTGTGGCATCCCGCCCTGGAACGCGGACGATGACATTATCCCGCCCTGGGAAGACTTCCTGCACTCGCGTCTCAATGCCACGCTGAGTGAAAAAATTCCGCACATACGCGCCGACTTCCGCTTCGCCAGGCCCGCCTTCATAGGAGCTGTTCACGCTGTTGATGCGCACGAGGTCGGCCAAAGTCTGAATCACCGGAGACATGCCGCAGCCTAGCGAACATCGCTCACCTCGCAAGATGACCCGCTTGATCGCGTAATTTGGCCGCCCCATGAACGCGCCGGGATACCTTGTCATCCTATTCTCATTCCTCTCCGTCGTTAAGATCGACGCCGCACCTACGGCGGATCGTGGAGCGATGGACTTCTTTGAGAAATCCGTCCGCCCTGTTCTCGTGCAACGCTGTTACGAGTGCCACTCCGTCAGTGCTGGTAAGCGCAAAGGCGGCCTGTTGCTCGATTCGCGAGCCGCCACGCTCAAAGGTGGCGACAGCGGGCCAGCCCTAATGGCGGGCGATGTCGAGAAAAGCCTTCTCATCGAATCCATCCGCTACAAAAACGAAGAGCTGCAAATGCCGCCGAAAGGCGCGCTGCCACCTGCTGAGATCAAAGTCCTCGAAGAATGGGTGCGCATGGGGGCACCTGATCCGCGCAACGAAGCCGCTCCAGCCAAGGGCCATGCCGCACTGCGCGTCATCGACCTCGCTGCAGGTGCAAAACACTGGGCCTTCCGCCCACTCGCCCACCCCACTGTACCAGAAACAGATGCCGTGAATCCGATCGATGCCTTCATCCTCGATCGAATGCGCTCCAAGGGACTCACCCTCTCCTCACCGGCGGATGCACGCACGCTGATCCGCCGTATCACTTTCGATCTCACGGGCCTGCCTCCCACACCTGCGGAGGTCGCTGCCTTCACCCAAGCCTACGCCGCCGATGAAGAGGGATCCCTCCGACGGTTGATCGACCAGCTACTCGCTTCGCCTCACTACGGTGAAAAATGGGGGCGTCACTGGTTGGATGTCGCGCGCTACTCTGATTCCAATGGACTCGACGAGAACGTCGCGCTCGGCACGGCCTGGCGCTATCGTGACTATGTGGTGCGCAGCTTCAACGCGGACAAACCCTTTGACCGTTTTCTCACAGAGCAGCTCGCGGGCGATCTCCTTCCCTTCAAAAACATCCAGGAGCGTCGCGAGAATGTCACCGCCACGGCTTTCCTGAATCTAGGCGCCAAAGTCCTCGCAGAACCAGACAAGGCCAAGCTCGTCATGGATGTCATCGACGAGCAGATCGACGTCACTGGCCGCGCTTTTATGGGGATGACCCTCGGCTGCGTGCGTTGTCACGACCACAAGTTCGATCCTGTCCCGCAAGAGGACTACTATGCTCTGGCAGCCATTTTCAAAAGCACGCGCAGCTTTGACACAGAGCAACGCGGCTCTCTATACTTCGCGTACGAAGCCCCCGTGGGATCACTGGATGATTTTGCCGCTGTGAAATCGGCAGAGCACGGCCTTTCACGTCAGAAAACGGCACTCAAACAAGCGGTCGCAGCAGCAGATGCCGCGCTGCGTCGTGAAGCACGGGCCCATGCCGTCGAATACCTCATGGCGGCAGCGGAGTTGCCTGCCGCGCCCACGCTCAGCCAAGCGCGCCCGATCGCATCGCAGCATAAACTGCGCGCCCACATTCTCCTGAATTGCCGCATCTACCTCGCTGCAAACGAGAAACTCCCCTTCTTCAAACCTTGGCAGCAAGCAGTGCATGCCGAAAAGAGTGCCGCGAGTTTAAAGGGCTACTACACTGCGATCTTCGCCGCTTGTGAGAAGATCAAACTCCCACCGAAAGGCAAGCCGCATCCAGATTCTCTGCTGCATCAAGCCAGGGCCGCCCTTGATAACACTCAAGGCTTTCTCGCTCTGCCGCCGGAACCTTCCGTGCTCTATCCCCCAGAGACCAACGCACGGATCACCAAGATGCGTGATGAGTTGCGTGTGGCCGAAAGCAATCTGCCCGATCTCCCCACAACGCTCGCCGTTTCAGATGGAGCCAAGATTTTCCACACGCTGCCCATTCACATCCGTGGCAGCCATCTCGCACTGGGCAAACCCGTCAAACGCGGAGTGCTCCAAGTCATTGACGCAGCTCTGCCCAAACGTCCGACTTTCCCAGCAGACCACAGTGGACGGCTGGAGCTGGCGCGCTGGCTGACGAATCCAGAACATCCGCTCACTTCACGCGTCATCGTCAACCGCATCTGGTCATGGCACTTCAATCAAGGCATTGTCCCAACCACAGACAATTTTGGCTTACTGGGCATGCGCCCGACACATCCAGAGCTTCTCGACTGGCTCGCCCGCTGGTTCTCAGCCAGTCATTGGAGCATCAAAGACCTGCACCGCCTCATCATGACGTCTCGTGTTTACCGGCAGAGTTCTGCCGCCCCGAGTGCTCAAGCTGCTGCATCTGATCCTGAAAATCTCCTCCTTCATCACTTCCCTGTCCGCCGACTGGAGGCAGAAGAAATTCGCGATACTCTCCTGCGCACGGCGGGACTCCTCAATACGACCATCGGCGGTAAGACCATCCCTCTGCGAGATCGTGAATTCGTCTTCAATCATACCTCCAAGGACTTCACCGCCTACGACAGCACACGCCGCGCACTTTATCTGCCTGTCATCCGCAACAATCTCTACAACCTCTTTCAGCAGTTCGACTATCCCGATCCCGCCACGAGCACAGGTTTGCGTGGCAGTTCCGTCGTCTCTCCTCAGGCTCTGCTCTTCATGAACAGCGACCTCGCCACACGAGCAGCGCGTGGTTTCGCGCGCTATCTCTCCACGATCTCCAGCGACACTCCGACTCGCATCCGCGCCGCCTACAACCTCGCCTACGCTCGAGAAGCGACAGATGAAGACCTGCGCCGTTGCCAAGATTACCTCATCACCTCCAGCGCCACTCTGAGTTCAAGCCGCCAGCATGCCGCAACCGCCAAAGACGAATCCTGGACGCTGCTGTGTCAGGCGTTGTTGATGAGCAACGAGTTCATCTACTTGCGCTAACTGCCACTGCTCAAGAAGCATGCCCTTCGGAAGCACGCGATGAAATGAGGGTTTGGTAAAGGGCCTGTGTTTGGCGGGCAATCGAACTCCAGCTAAAATGATCTTCGGCGCGACGGCGCCCCGCGCGGGCCATGCGCTGGCGGAGATCAGGATCGGCCATGAGCGTGTTGACGGCAGAGGCGAGATCACGGGCGAATTGCTCAGGATGAAGTGCCTCAAAGGGGCTTTCTGCCTGCTGCTGAAGGGGAATGAGCAAACCTGTCTCATCCTGCACGACGACTTCTTTAATGCCTCCGACTGCACTGGCGACAACCGCTGTCTCACAGGCCATGGCTTCGAGATTGATGATGCCAAAAGGCTCGTAGATGGACGGGCAGACAAAGACGTCGGCATGGGAATAGAGCGCGATCTTCTCCTGCACAGGCACCATGGACTGAATCCAGACAACCCCAGGACGTTTCTGACTGGCGGCAGCGACAGCAGCTTCCATCTCGGCCTTGATCTCCGGCGTATCTGGAGCACCGGCACAGAGCACGATCTGAAAGCCCGGCTGCATGTGCTCAATGGCGCGCACGAGATGAATGATGCCTTTTTGCCTCGTGATGCGGCCAACAAAGAGGACGTAGGGACGAGCAGGATCGATGCCGTGTCGGCGGAGAACCTCTGGAGCTTCGACGCGGCGGTATTCGTCAAGGTCGATGCCATTGTGGATGACGTGAATTTTACCCGCATCGAGTTCAAAGAGGCGGAGAAGATCACTGCGTGTCTCCTGCGAAACAGCAATGATCGCGTCGGCCATGCGCAGCGCAGTGTTTTCCAGCCAGACGGTGAAATCATAGCCGTGGCCGAGTTGCTCGCGCTTCCACGGGCGCAGAGGCTCGAGCGAATGAACCGTGAGCACCAGCGGAATGCCGTAGTTGATCTTGGCAAGGATGCCGCCGAAGTGAGAATACCAAGTGTGCAGATGGACGACGTCTGCGTCGATGCCACGAGTGTTGAAATCGAGACAACGCTGGAGCGCTCCGAACACCGATTTCAAATTGAGCGGACAGTCCCACGCGGAGGTGTCCAAGCCATAGCCTTTGACCTGAAGCCCCCCCTCACGCTGATCTTGATCGCCAAAACAACGCACATCGACCTGCATGAGCTTGGCAAGTTCGCGCGAGAGGTACTCGACGTGAACGCCGGCACCGCCGTAGATGTGAGGAGGATATTCGTTGGTAAGAAAAAGAGTCTTCATAAGAGTGAGTTGGTGGCACGCCATCAATGCGCGCGCGTTTTCATCCAGGCTTCGATGGCGGGGATGTCAAAAATGCGGAAGCGGCGTTTGAGACGCTGTTCGAGCGCCAACTGAGCATGCTTGGCCACCTCCAGAGAAGGATCCTCCTTGATCGCTTTGAGCAATGCCGCGTCGGTCTGCGGCAGCGGACTTCCCAGCAAAAGGAAACAGACACGGACACGCACTTCCCAGGGTTGCTTGGTGTCTGCGAGCAATCGCAGCAGCGCCTCGGGTTTCACGTCCGCTTCGTCGCGGATGGCTGCGTCTTTGAAAAGATCGGCCACCGGAAGCCGGTAGCCAGGATCCTCACGCTGGAGGAGCTGGATGGCACGCACGGCGCGCATGTATTCTGCCTGAGCGGCTTCATGGAGATGCTTTGACTGCGGATCGCGCATGTATTCGACGAGAACCTCCAGCGGATGGCGCATACCGGTCGCGATGGCTTCATCAGCATATTGAATGAGGCGGTTACGCTCTTTGAGTTGGATGAACTCCTGCTGCGTTGGGGAAATGTCGGGCCTAGCTTCGGCAAAGCGCGGTGTGCCGGGTGTCGTGGAATCTCGCGCCTCTTCCTGGACGGCAGGGCGCGCAGTCTCTGATCGTGCATTGGAGAGTCTCTCCAGAGATTCACGCGTGTTTTGCCGCATCAGCAGTTGCTCACGCCGCATGAAATCCACCTGTTTTTGCAGAGCAGCGATTTGCTCCGTGACCTTGGCCAACGCTGCGGTGGCATTTCCCTGCGATGAATCGCCTTCTCCGGCACTGGCCTGCTGGGGCGTCAGACGTGGGAGAATATCGTGCTGGTAAGTGCGCCAACCGCAGTAAAGCACCACGCCAGCCACGCACAGAGAAAAGGCGGCGGATAAAAGCAAATAGCGCAACGCAAGGTGGGTGCGGCGCACGTTGGGCGGGTGTGGAGTGTCTCGGCACACGTCGCTGAGTTCAGATGATTCCGATGAGCGTTTTGGCGACTCGGTCTGCGTGGGCTCCGTTGAGCGGCTGCAACGCGTGAATTGAAGTTCGTTGTCGTTTTCCTCTGGCATGTCGTCGGCGGCGTCTGTTTTGTCGGCGTTCTGGGCGGAAGGAAAAAGGTCAGACATGAAGGCGCGGCGTTGACGTTAGGCGGAGGAGGCTGTCAGAATCAACCAACAAGACTTCTCATTTCAGTCAACCCGGCACAATGGTCACAGCGTCCGCCACTTCAAAAAACTCACGCATGAGCAAGCTCCTGTCAGCGCTGGAACGCCCCGAGGTGTTGTGGCGGGTGGTCGCGTGGGGGATGCTCGCCGTGGTCGGCCTATTGTTTCTCATCTGGCCTTACCAACACTGGGATTTCACCCGCAAACAGAGCGTACTTGCGGGCTGGGCGCGCTGGGTGAGCACCAAAGGGGACTGGCAGTTCTGTTTACTGGTTCCTGTGCTGACAGGCTGGCTGGTATGGCTGCGGCGTGATGAACTGAAACGTCAACCGTGGCAGGGGCACTGGGCAGGCTCCCTCGTTTTGGCGGCGGGATTGTTCTGTTATTGGATCGGTTACAAAGCGGATACCGGCTACCCCGGCTTTCTCTCGGTGCAATTCGTGCTGGCCGGGCTGATCCTGCTGATGGCGGGCTGGGGATGGATGCGGACGCTTTTCTTCGCCTGGCTGTTTCTCTTTTTCGCTTGGCCGATGCAGCCGCTGGAGGACTCGCTGGCCTCCCCCCTGAGGCCACGCACCGCCGCCATGGCCGCATCGCTGCTCAATGCCGTGGGCGTGCCTGCGGTCAGTGAGGGATCAGCTCTGCAATCCGCAGCCGACACGGCACGAGGCACGCGCGCAGGAGATGCCTTCAGTCTGGACGTGGATGCCAAGTGCAGTGGCATCAACTCGCTCTTTGCCCTGATGATGATCTCCTCGCTCCTGGGCTACCTCGCGCTCCGACGGCCACGCGCACGCCTGATTCTCTTTGTTTGCGCGATCCCGCTGGCTGTTGCTGGCAATGTGGTACGCCTGCTGCTGCTGGTCTTTGGCACTCTGTCCTTTGGCAGCGACTTTGCGGTGGGGAGAAATTTAGGAGGGCACCAAGAGATGTCGCCCTATCACATGTTTGCGGGTTTTGCAGTGTTCGGGGTCGCGCTGGCGGGCATGTTCATGCTGTGCTGGTTGTTTGAGGGGCGGGAGATGCGCGCCAATCTTGGTCGTCATAGCAAAGCGAAAACTACGGGAGCAGCTACCGCAGCCTCTCTCCCCCAGCCGCAGCAAACGTTGCGGCACTTGGCGCTAGCGTTTCTGCTACCAGCCGTGGCACTGGGCATCTGCGCTGTGACGAACACGGGTTTTCACGCTGCCGCACCGGGAGTGAAGCTGGAGTTGCCTCTCAGTCTTGGGGACTATCAGGGGCGTGAGTTTGATATGACCGCGCAGGAAAAGAATCTCTTGGACGAGGGCGTGAAACTCGTGCGCGATGTTTATTCCTCATCCAACGGCAGGCAGATCATGGCGACGGTCATCCTGAGCGGTTTTGTGAAGCGCAGCCTGCATCGCCCCGAAGTGTGCCTGCCGAACCAAGGCTGGACGGTGACGGAGCGTGCGCCTGTCTCCCTTCCACTCGCCGATGGGCGCGAGTTGACGATAATGATGATGCGCATTTTCCGCGACTCCGAGCCACAGCCTGGAGTGCGCATACGTACCCGTGCTCTGAATTTCTACTGGTACATCGGCTCTGCAGGCACCACCTGCCCAGACCACTACGAGCATGTGCTGCGTTCGTACTTCGACGCCATATTCCGCAACATCCAACACCGCTGGGCGATGGCTTCCATCTTCGTGCCGTTGCTGGAGCAGCAGGCTGGGCGGGAGGATCCCTTTGCCGAGTTATCAGCCATCGAAGACGCGCGTGCGTTCATCGCCAAGCTGGCTCCCACCTTTATGCTCGACGCTCACGGAAAAATCAGCGGCTCAAGTCCTCCTGCATCAACACCTTGAAGCCCGCAGCACTGAGCACGTCTGCGGCGAGTTCAGGCGCATCGAGATGGAGCACGAGCAGTGGGTGCAACCCAGGGCGCACCAGCAGCGGATAGCTGAAGTGAATGTCAATCTCCGCAGTGAGCAGGGCAGCGAGAGCTTGAGGCAAAGTTTTCCCAGGTTCCTTCAACTCCACAACCGTGACGGGGCAGACTGCATGGGGAATGCCCTTTTCAATGAACAGCATTTCCGCCGTCTCGGGATCACTGGGCACAAGGCGCACGAGTGCCAATTCAGTGGTATCCTGCAAGGAAAGCCCCAACACTTCGACATGATGTTCTGAGAGCAGCTTCACCAAAGCCATCAGGGCTCCGACTCGATTGTGCAAAAACACCGACAACTGACGCACCGGCGCGCCAGTGGGAGTCGCGGCTGTTGATTCCGATTTTGGCTGCGAGGTGATCATGCGATGCGAAGAAATTAGCCTGCGGGGCCGGTGGCTGAACGACGATGATCAAAGAGTGTCACGCGCAACGGGATTTCTGCCAGAGTCTCCTGCTGACGCTGCACCAGCCAACGATGCAACCCTTGGCGCTCGAACTTCAAGTGCTGGAGCGAGAACACGATATTGCGCGAGACGAAAGGGATAAACGAAGACGGGAACTTCACATCCAGCGGGATCGGCGGCGTCGGCGGCAGGCAGTCCTTGCCATCTGGATCGACACAGCGGATCACGAAATCATGCCGCCCGCTCTCCTCCGGTAGAAAAGTGATCCGCACGGCGATGGAGCACTGCGGATGCACCACGGGGAAACTCTGCGCGCACAATGTATCAAACGCACCCTGGATGCAGAGCTTGCCGTTGTAGTCAGCGGCATAGTCACAGACAGCGGCAATCTGGATGTTCATCGGAGAAAGTTTCCTGAAAGGATCAGCGTCCGAACAAACGCCGGAAAAAGCCGCCGATGCCTTTGCGCTGCGGCGGAGGTGGTGGAGCGGGGCGCGCGGAACGCACTTGCTCAGCAGCAGGATCAGGAATCGTCTCCTCCTCCACGACGGTGGCTTTGGGGGCTTCTTTGACAGCGAGCAGCATCGGATCATCCGCTGGGGCTTTTTCAAAGATGTTTGTGAAGACTTCCCGCACGATGGGCGCAGCCTTTCTTCCACCGCTGACATCCTCACCAGGCTCGCCTTCATAGACGACGGCAAAGGCAAACATCGGCTTGCCCGCTGGCAAGAAGCCGGTAAACCAAGCGAGGTTTTGATCCTTGGTCGGTTTCCACTGAGCCGTGCCCGTCTTGCCTGCGATCTCCGCTTGTTTGATGCCCGCCGAGCGGCCCGTACCACCGCCGGCATTGACCACTGCCACCATGCCATTGATCACCGTTTGCCGCTGTGCGGGGTCCAGATCAATGCGCTTACGATCTTTGGGTTCATAGGCCATCACGACACGATCCGCCATGTCTTGAATCTGCATCACCAAGCGCGGCTGCGGAATGCGCACGCCATCAGCCAGCCCTGCCATGCACTGACAGACTTGCAGCGGAGTCGCCAGCACTCGCCCCTGGCCGATCGCCATGTTTGCGAGATCGCCAGACTGAATTTTCGCACCGAGGTTCTGCACGGACCACGCATCTGTTTGCACAAAGCCGGCTCCTTCCGCTTTGAGTGGAATGCCCGTGCGTTCACCAAAGCCGAGCCGCTGCGCCATCGAATAAATGGGCGACGCGCCAGACTCCAGCGCAGCGCGATAGAACCAAGTGTTGCACGAACGCTTGATGGCCGTCACCACCGTCATGCTGCCCTCCCCTTCCTTGTTCCAGTTTCTGAACACCCGATTGCCGATCTCCATTGCATTCGGGCAGTCAAAGTAAGTTTTTGCATCCACCTTGCCACTGCTCAAGGCACCGAGAGCGGTCACGATCTTGAAGGTGGAAGCCGGCGGGTATTCACCACGAAAAGAGCGTGGGAATAACGGTAGATGAGGGTCTTTGGTGAGCTCTTCGTAGCGCTTTGCTCGAATGCCCGGCACGAATTCGTTGAGATCGAATCCTGGATTCGAAGCCATCGCCAAAATGTCGCCCGACTGCACATCCATGATCACCATCGCGCCGCCGGTCGTGTGTTTTCTCAGCGCATTCTCGGCGTATTTTTGAAAGTTGTAGTCGATGGAGAGCACCACATTGCGACCCGGGCTCGGTGCACGACGCACGTCCTCTGCCAACCTCTTACCATCGGGACTGAAAAGCACATTCACCACGCCCGGCGTTCCCTTTAAATCGCCGTCAAAAGCAGCCTCGATGCCTTCGCGTCCCTCCATCTCTTCAAACACTGGATCACCATCTGCAATGGGTCCTGTGGGAAGCGGACGCGTTTTGCCCGTGTAGCCGATGATGTGACAAGCCGTTTTCCCCTGAGGATAATGGCGCATGTAGGCCGGCTGCAGCACGACGCTCTGGCCCAGAACCGATTTGAGTTTTCCCTCCATCTCGGGCGTGATCTCCACGTTCAGTCCTTCTTCCACCGAGAAAACCAACGGCAGCCAGCGCCGGTGCTTGTAATGCAGCAGCACCTTTTCATCGCTCAACGACCATGTTTTACCCAGCAGACGATTCACACTATCAATCGTCGATCGTGCAAACGCAGTGATCTGAGCATCAGAGGCGCCCTCCATATAGGGCATCACCAGCGCGAGGTAATTCGCCGCTCGGTTTTGTGCGAATGGAATGCCGTGGCGATCCACGATCTGCCCGCGCGGTGCAGGCACCGTCAGCGTCAGTGCTCGCGCCTCCTTTTGTGTCTGCCACGACGCCTTCAGATCCTCTTTTTCAGGTTCAACAGGTTTCGCAGCCGCTTTCCCGCTTTCCTCCTCGGTCACAGGCTGTGCTTTTAGCACCACTTGGGCAGATGCTGCAGACGCAAGGATCGCGGCCATGAAACAACACACCACCCGACAAAGGCGCGGATTCGTCAAAGAGAACGGCAGAGACATGAAAAACGGAGAAACATAAGCCGCGCAGAGGCAGCTCGGCCATCATGCGGCCCTGCCCTCTCCCCGTCAAGGCGCAGCTCTCAGTACCAAAGACCGCCAGAGAACCCTTTACACCGCCCCCGCCGCTTGATTGGATGGCCTCATGGCATCCCTCCCCACGCGACTCTTTCTCCTGCTTCTCTTGTTTTCATCTGCCCAGGCAAAAGAGATTTCCGTGGGGAATGTTGTCGAATTTGCCGCTGCGGCATCCGCGCTCATGCCTGGCGACACCCTCATCCTGCGCGATGGCATTTGGGCAGATGTCTCCTTGAAAGTCCGCGCTACTGGCACGGCGGAAAAACCCGTGACCATCAAAGCGCAGTCGCCGGGTCAGGTCGTGCTCACCGGCACCTCCCGCATCGCCCTTGCGGGTGCACACCTCGTGATGGACGGGCTGTGGTTTAAAAATCCGACGGGTGAAGAATCCATCACGCTGCGCATTGATTCGGACGAACTCGCCAACGACTGCCGCATCACACAGTGCGCTGTGACCAATGATCTACCCGCCACGCCTGAGCAGGCATCGCGCTTCGTCTCGATCTACGGTTCCAGAAACCGCATCGACCACTGCTATTTCTCTGGGAAAACCACGGTCGGAGCCACGATGATCGTCTGGCTCCCAAATCATGCACAGCGGCCCGTGCAGCATCGCATTGATCACAACCACTTCGGCCCACGTCCGAGACTCGGACAAAACGGCGGCGAAACGATCCGCATCGGCGACAGCAAAACCTCCATGCAAACCGCCGCATGCGTGGTGGAGCACAATTTGTTTGAGAAGTGCAATGGCGAGTCCGAGTGCATCTCAAACAAATCCTGCGGCAATCTCTACCGACACAACTTCTTCAAGGGCGTCTCCGGCGCACTGACTCTGCGCCACGGCAACGCCTGCCGTGTCGAGGGCAATTACTTTCAAGGAAACAAGGAAAAAGGCACCGGCGGCGTACGCGTGATTGGAGAGGATCACATCGTCACGGGCAACATTTTCGACGGACTCACCGGCACCCATGAACGCAGTGCCCTGAGTCTCATGCTCGGCATCCCGCACTCCGCGCCATACGGCTACTTCCAAGTCAAGCGCGCTCAAATCAGCGGCAACACGTTCTTCAACTGCGCCCACAACATCCTCATCGGCCTGAGTGGGGATAAAAAAGCCAGCCTCCCACCCGTGGAGACTGAAATCAGCGGCAATCGCATCCAAACCAACCAAGCGGAAGCTTTTGAGATCAAATGCGCGGTCGATGGTGTGTCGATGAAGGACAACGAAACGAGCAAAGAGATGCCACCACCTCGAAAATTCACACCCGAGCGAGCTGGTCCCGCGTGGTGGAAGTGAGTGCCCCCTGCCGACCCCTTCACGACGTGCTGGCGAGAAATTCCACCAGCGTGTGCGCCAGCGATTTACCAATTCCGGGCACGGCTGCGATTTGTTCCTCGCTGGCTCGACGCAGGCGAGAGACAGAGCCGAAGGCCTTCAACAAGGCCGCTTTGCGCGCCTCGCTCACACCGGGGCAGTCATCGAGGATGCTTTCCGCCACTCTGCGGCGGAGCAGCAACTGATGATAGCCATTTGCCCAGCGGTGCGCCTCATCGCGAATGCGCTGGAGCAACTTCAAAGCGCCGCGTTCATGCGGAATGATGATGGGAGTGCTTTCACCGGGGAGAAAAACCTCCTCGTGCTCTTTCGCCAAGCCGATGATGGGCAAGTCATGAAGGCCGAGCTTCTGCAATTCGGCCACAGCCACGCCGAGCTGACCTTTGCCACCATCGACGATGACCAGGTCCGGCAACGTCACGAATTTCGGATTTGCCGCGTGCCGCTTCATGGCCTCGGCGGGTGATTCCTGAGAAAATTCAGCATCCTCTCCGACCAGAGCTTTCCCTTCGAGCAGAATGCGTGAGAAACGGCGGCGAATAACCTCGGCCATGCTGGCAAAATCATTCTGTCCACTCACGATACGGATGCGGTAACGGCGATAATTCGCATTGTCGGGCACGCCATTTTTGAAACGCACCATGCTGGCCACACAATGCGCGGTGCCGATGTTGGCGATGTCAAAACACTCCATGGTCAGCGGCGGCTGCTCCAGATGCAGCAGCTCCTGCAATTCCTGCACATCGGCCATCGGGTCGATGGTGCTGACGACCTTGGCCCGCGCTCCACGCTCAAAGGTGCGCGATGGGATGAGCGTTTTGCGCATGTCTTCGACCATGTCGCGCAACTCCGCCGCTTTTTCGAAATCCAGACGCGCCGCCGCTTTTTTCATCTCGTCTTCCAAAGCGGCAACGAGGTCTTTGTTCTTCCCCTCAAGAAATTCACATGCCTGCTCGACACGCTGGCGATATTCCTCTGGCGAAACACGACCGATGCAGGGTGCCGAACAGTTTTTGATAATGTCGTTGGAGCAGTGCTTGTAATCCTGCTCATCCGGCTTCAGCGGTCGGCACACGCGCAGGCCAAAACGTTTGTTCAGCCAGTTCAACGTCGTTTTCAATGCGCTACCATGTGGGAAAGGGCCAAAGTAACGCGCGCCATCGTCTTTTTTAAGCCGCGTCAAAGACAGACGAGGAAAGACATCGCCAAAGTGGACACGCACGAGGAAGAAACGCTTGTCGTCGCGGAAGCTGATATTGTAACGCGGGCGGAAATCTTTGATGAGTTGCCCTTCGAGCAACAGCGCCTCGGTTTCATTGCGCACCTGATGCAGATCGAAATCCCAGATGCTCTGAATGAGCGCGCGAGTCTTGGGGTCTGCCAATTTGGAACGCGCAGGCGTGAAGTAATTGGATAGGCGCTTGCGCAAATCGCGCGCTTTACCGACGTAGATCACGCGGTGCAGCCGGTCGCG
Source organism: Prosthecobacter sp. (assembly GCA_039806835.1). Taxonomy (GTDB): domain Bacteria; phylum Verrucomicrobiota; class Verrucomicrobiia; order Verrucomicrobiales; family Verrucomicrobiaceae; genus Prosthecobacter. The sequence continues at coordinate 186,502 of JBDHQD010000010.1, forward strand.
CATGACATAGACGCCAGGCGTGTGCGGCACATCGCGCAATCTGGCGGCGAGGTCGGGCTTCTGGCGCGGGGCGGCGGACATGAGAACACGCCACTTCTGCCAGCGTGCCGCGCTCTGCGCAAACGCATCTGCCGCGTTTTGTCACGCCACACAGCGCCAGGGCTGCACAGGTTCGGAGAATCCTTTGAGCCGCACCGGTGGCATAGGCTGCGCCTGCACCAGCGAGCGCACTTCCTGCCAGGTCTCCTCATCCATGACCACCTCACCGGCCTGCGCGATGTCGCAGAGACGTGAGGCTAAATTCACTCTCGTGCCGAGCACGGTGTAGCTGAGGCGCTGATCCGACCCCATGCAGCCCGCTACGACCGTGCCCGTGGCGATTCCCACGCCCATCTCGATGCTGTGCTTGGAGGTCTTGTTCAGTTCACGGCGCACGCGCAGCATGCTCAGAGCACACTGCACTGCGCGGATCGCATCTTCCCCCGTGCTGAGTGGTGCTCCAAAGAGCACCATGATGAGATCGCCGACAAATTTATCCACCATGCCTCCGTGCTCGTAGGCGACGGCGGTGAGTGCCGTCATGTGCTCATTGAGCAGGTCGATCACCTCCGGCGGCGGCATGTTTTCCGTGATGGAGGTGAAGCCGCGAATATCACAAAAAAGCATGGTGACATGCCGCGTCTCACCGCCGAGCACATCGCTCTGCGAAATCAGCCGCTCCACCACGGCGCGATCCGCCACGGCATTGAGCACGCTGCGATATTTTTCATGGAGTGCCAGTCCTGCGGCCATCTCGTTGAAGGAAGCAGCCAGTTTGCCCACCTCGTCGCGATGACGCACGGGAACACTCACCGCGTAGTTTCCTTGCTCGATCTGATGCGCTGCCGTGACGAGTTCCTGGATCGGCCCGGAGAGTCCGCGTGAAATGTAGAGCACAACGATCAGCGCGATGAGCAGCGCCACCAGCCCGAGCCCGCCAACGCTGCGTCGCAAATCGGCCAACTCATGATCCATGACCGCGAGGGAGTAGAGATTCACCTGCGCCGCCAGTGGGAAAGGCGATCCCGGATTGAGCAGCCGAAAAAAGAGTTGGTGCGGCACACCGTCGATCTGGATGATTTCACGGCGGCTCTTTCTGGATTGATGCAGCGAATCTGAAATATGACGCGCGATCTCGGCACGCTTCTCCTTCGGAATGGTGGAGCTGACCAGTGCATTCTCCACCCATACGCCACTCATGATCTCTCCATTCTCGGAGCGCTTGGTCTGCTCGTACAACAGACGTTCACCCAACACCGGAAGCGGCAGGCCAAAGAGAAACGCTCCCGTAAATCTCCCCGTGCCAGCCTCCCTCAGCGGCGTGATAAAAACCTCACGCACCTGTTCTGACTGCTTCTCTTCGCCATACTCGACACGCAGATAGCCGATCTCCTGCTCCTTGAGAACGGCCTCCAACGTATGGCCGCCAAGCCACTGCAACTGCCCCGACCTGCGCCGAAATTCTGCGCTCATGCCATTGCCTGTGGGCAGAGGTGGCAGCGGCGCACCACGCTCAGCGTTCTTATTCTTCCTCGGCCCGGCCATGAAGTTCCCCTCAGGGTCAATGATGGCAAGGTAGGGCTGTTGCGAAGGTGGCAAACGCAAGGCCGGACGCGCAGGCCCAATGCGTCCACGTTCCGCAGTTTCGGAGCGACCTTTCAGAAGCTGTGGCAGACGCGACATGCCCTGCGCCACTCTTGCTAGGCCAGCAGGCAGCTCCGTTTGCAAGCGCTCCGTGGCTAGCTCCTCAAGCAGTGGGCGCAGGATTTGCCCGGCGGCATCGTAGTCCGCTTTGGCTACGGCCTCTTGCAGATCTTCGCGCTCCGCGATCTTCGTCAGCCGGGATGAAAGCGCCTCGGTGCGTTTGTTTTTTGCGAGGCTGAAAGCACCGATCTGTGACTCAAACTGCTCCTCAAACAGACGCGTGTAGGTCGCAGTGAATTTCCATTCTGCCAGCATCAGCACCGCGACAGTGATGCCCGCAACGACAGGAAAGATGGTGAGGATGAGTCTGGCTCGAAAGCTGGAGGGCCATTTCATGCAGAGATGCGCAAACGTGACGCCAGATGAACCTCACATCGAGTCAGAAGGTTGCGCCTAGCGCACGCGTTTCATCGTAAATGTGCCCTTGTCTGCCGAGGACTTGTAGCTGGCGTTGAAGTCATCGCCTTTGATCGTGCCGTGATAATGATACAAACCACCTGCCCAGTCCGGCATCTTGTGCTCGCCTTTGAAAACGTAAGAGCCGTCCTTCTGCTGACGCACTTGATGTTCGGCCTTGTAACTCCCACTCAGGAAGCCCTTCCAAGTGGCGTGGTAGAAAAAGGGAACTGCCCCGGTTTTTGAGGTACCGTGGCCGCACGTGGGCTCACCGACGACGCAGCGCAACTTACCATGATGCCCGTTCACCTCGCTCAGCCAAGTCCCCTCCCACTTTCCTTCGGCTCCCTGGGTGACAGGTGCCTTTTTCCATGCGGATCGGAATTCGCTGCCACACGAGGACAGCACGGACAAGACAAGCAATGACAGCGCAAAGCGCAGTAGCGAGGACGATTTCATAGTGGATGTCATGCGAACGCATCCAACCGCGCCTCTTTTTCGTTCGCTCTTATGCGGCACTCGGATTTCATCATTTCCGCTCTTGCCCCGCTGCTCCTCCGCGTTACCTAGCTGGCGCATTCAACTCAACCCACAACACACCATGGCCCACACCCTGCCCCCTCTGCCCTACGACAAAACGGCACTCGAACCTCACATCGACGCCACCACGATGGAAATCCATCACGGTCGCCATCACAACGCCTATGTGACCAATCTGAACAACGCCATCGCTGGCAAAGCCGACCTTGAGGCACTGTCCATCGAAGACCTGTGCAAAAACATCGCCAAAGTGCCCGCCGACATCCAAGGTGCGGTGCGCAACAACGGCGGCGGCCACTTCAACCACACGCTGTTCTGGAACGTCATGGGCCCGAACGCCGGTGGTGCTCCTTCCGGCGCACTCGCAGACGCCATCAACGCCGCCTTCGGCAGCTTCGACGCATTCAAAGAAGCCTTCGCCAAAGCTGGCGCGACTCGTTTCGGCTCAGGCTGGGCATGGCTCGTCGTGAAAGACGGCAAACTCGCCGTCACCTCCACACCGAACCAGGACAACCCGCTCATGGACGGCAGCGGCACGCCCATCCTCGGCTGCGACGTTTGGGAGCATGCCTACTACCTCAAGTATCAGAACAAGCGCCCCGACTACATCGCCGCCTGGTGGAACACCGTGAACTGGAGTGCCGTCGCCGCGAACTACGCCAAGGCCCTCGGCTGATTCCCGCTTTCGATGTCTCTTTCAAAGCGCGGAACGGTCATCCCGTCCCGCGCTTTGTCGCTTTAAAACACAATGGCACTCGTCCTCCACAAACTCCGCAGCGGCCTGATCTACTCGCAGGCCTTCGCTGAGTATCTGGAGTCGAAGCACAACATCGAACACTTCGGGCATCCCGGAGAGGTGCTTCACCTCGATTACGTGCGCTGCCGTCAGGGCGATCTCGCCGGTCAGGAGTGGTGGCAGCTTCTGTGGATCAGCGGCATGAACGCACCCTCTGAAAATCGGCATCCCATCGGCGATGTGGAAGTCTTCATCACTAAGCAAGCCATGCGCGGACTGAAGAATCGCCTGCTGCATTTCGATGGGCAGAATGTGGTGGTGAAGCGATGACGCACCGGATTTTTCCAACCCCGGAGAACACTCAACGCACGGAAGCAAGCCGGAGCACTTCTGATTTCAATTCCGTGGGTTCTGTGTATTCCGTGGTTGTTTCCTGATCTTCATGCCCACCTTAGCCGACATCGGAGAAGACAAGCTCATCCGTCGCCTCATGCGCGGAGTGAAGCTCGATCGCGATGTCATCGCAGGCGCGGGCGACGACTGCGCGGTGGTGCGCAGCACCAAACACGAGCACACACTGCTCAAGACCGACGCGCTGGTGCAGGACGTGCATTTCACACTCGACACACCGCCAAAGCTCATCGGGCGCAAGGCCATCGCCCGCGTGGTGAGCGACTTCGCAGCAATGGGTGGCACGCCGCGACATGCCATGATCACGCTCGTGGCTCCGCCGAGCATCGAGTTCGCATTCCTCGCCGACGTCTATCGCGGCATGAAGACCATCGCCAAACAGTACCGCATCAACCTCGTCGGTGGCGAGACCTCGCGCGGACTCGTGCTCATGCTCAGCATCTCCATGACGGGCACCGTGCCGTCAAAGCGCTGGCTTTCCCGCAGCGAAGGCAAGGCGGGCGATGTGCTGCTCGTCACCGGACACCTCGGCGGATCGATCAAAGGCAAGCATCTCAAATTCACACCCCGCCTCGAAGAAGGCCGCTGGCTTTCGGAAAACGCGCACCCGCATGCGATGATGGACATCAGTGACGGGCTCGCAAAAGACCTGCCCCGTCTCGCGCTCGCCAGTGGCACGCATTTTCAGGTCAATGTCGCCGCCCTACCGTGCAATCCGGGCTGCACCTTTGATCAAGCCTGGGGCGATGGCGAAGATTACGAACTCCTCCTCGCTGTGAATCCGCGTTCCCTGCGCACCTTGCTGACCAAATGGCGCGCCGCTTTTCCGGATCTCCCACTCACCGTCATTGGCAAACTCGTCCCTCCCGGCGAGGGCAGGCCGCCAGATTTCGCTAGCACGGGCTGGGATCACTTTGCGCTCAGCGCAGATGTTTGATGCGCTTTCCGCGCGCCCGGTAGAAAAGGCATTGCACGGCGGACGCGGATTTGATGGAATCCGCTCCACTCAATCCACCCTCGCCACACACCATGAGCCAATCCGATTCCGGCAAAGCCGACATGAAACTTTTCTGGGCCTGTTTCATCGCCCTCGTCGCCACCTCTTTTGTGTTCGGAGTGCGCGCCAACACCATCGGTGAATTGCAGGACAGCTTCAATCTCTCTGAATCGCAGAAGGGAGCCATCAATGGCGCGGGCATGTGGCCCTTTGCGCTGAGCATCATCTTTTTCAGCTTCATCATCGACCGCATCGGCTACAAGACGGTCGCCCTCTTTGCCATCGTCTGTCATCTCGTATCCCTCGTGCTCACGCTGCGCGCCTCCGGCTTTCAAGATTTCTACTGGAGCACGCTCCTCGTGGCAGTGGCGAATGGCACTGTGGAATCCTTCATCAATCCCGTCGTCGCCACCGTCTTCAACAAACAAAAAGCCAAATGGCTGAACATCCTGCACGCCGGCTGGCCCGCAGGATTGGCGCTGGGTGCTCTGTTTTGTGCGCTGCTGCCAGAGACGAAGCTCTTCTTTAGCGCCGTCTGGCAGTTCCGTTTCGCGCTGTGTTTCATCCCGGTCGTGCTCTACGCCCTGCTCATTTTGCCGCGCAGCTTCCCGGTGAATGAGCGCGTGGCGGCCGGTGTCAGTTACCGCGACATGCTGCGGGAAGTGGGTGCCGTGGGGTTCTTCATGATCGGCTCGCTGGTTTACTTTGCCGTCATGCAAATGGCTGGGCAGGAAGCTACGCTGCGCACTTCACTCATCGCCGGCGCCGTCGTCGGTATCGCTGCCGGAGCCTACACGCACTCGCTCGGCAACTGGCTTTTCATTGTCGTGCTCATCACCATCGGCCCACTCGCCACCACGGAACTCGGCACGGATGGCTGGATGCCAGACTTGCTCAAGCTCAGCGGCCCAGACTTCCCGAACTTCGCCACATGGATCTTCGTCTATGTGTCCGTCATCATGACGGTGCTGCGTTTCTACGCCGGCCCCATCGTCCATCGTCTTTCGCCGATCGGCCTGCTCGTCTTTGGCGCGCTCATCTCTGTCATCGGCCTGAATTTCCTCTCTCACGCCACAGGCTGGACCATTCTGGCCGCCTCCACCGTCTATGCCTTCGGCAAGACTTTCCTCTGGAGCACCACCCTGGGCCTGACCTCCGAACAGTTCCCGAAAGGAGGTGCCCTCACTCTCAATGGCGTCTCTGCTGTCGGAGTACTCTTTCTCGGCGTGCTCGGCAGCCCCTACATCGGCTACAAACAAGACCTCGATCTCGACAAACGCCTCAACAGCCCTGCTCATCAGGCGCTCTATGCCGAAGTCAAAGCCGCGCCGAAAATGAGTCTCTTTGGTCCCGCGCCTACGCTCGATCAGGATAAAATCAAAGCACTGCCCGCAGCACAGCAGAAGGAGTTGGAAGAAGTCCAGGCCGCAAACAAGCGCAGCATCTTCACCACCATCTCACTCCTACCCAGCTTCATGCTGCTCTGTTACCTCGGCATGCTTCTCTACTTCCGCAGTCGAGGAGGCTATCGCCCCATCGCTCTCGATCACGACGATCATGCCCATGCAAGCTCGTGAAATGGAGTTCGTGCGCGAAGGTGCGTCGCGTCGGGTCGAAGGATACGCTCACCCTGACATGGAAGAACTGAAAAGGGTGAAGCTCAGCATGGCAGAATGGATTCTCTGACTCAGCATTTCCACCATTTGCCGTTCTTCATTCTCAGTTCTTTCATCGAAAAGAGCATTCGCCCGCTTCAACTTCATGCGGAATCTAGAGCTTCCCAGGAAACGGCACGGCTTGGTTTCTGTCGTTTCGCTCCAGCTTGCGTGTGGAGTGCTTGCACTGCTTGAGGGCATCCGCTAAACAGCCGACATGAACGTCCGCATCTTGCTCGTCCTGACTTCATGCGCGCTGAGCATCATCACCGGCCTCGTCATCGCGCGCGGCGGCAGCACAACCGACAGCGCAGCACGGCAGCGGCCACTCATCGGCCTGTCGATGGACACGCTCAAAGAAGAACGCTGGCAGATCGACCGCGATCTCTTTACTCAAGCCGTGCAGAAGGCAGGGGCGGATGTTTTGGTGCAGTCAGCCAACAGCAACGACGCCGTACAACTGCAAAACATCGAAAGCCTCATCACACAAAAGGTTGATGCGCTCGTCATCATCCCTCACGACGGCACGGCGATGGCCAAGGCGGTTCATCTTGCCCACCAAGCTGGCATTCCGGTGCTCTCCTACGATCGCCTCATCACCGGCTGTGACCTCGACCTCTATCTCACCTTCGACAACGTGAAAGTCGGCGAACTGCAAGCGCGCTTCCTGACCGAACGCATCCCACCGGGCGGTAAACTGCGCCTCATCCGCATCTACGGAGCCAAGACCGACAACAACGCCAAGCTCTTCAAGCAAGGCCAGGATCACATCCTCAATCCACTGATCGCCGCAGGCAAAGTCGAGGTGCTATTTGAAGACTGGGCCGAAGATTGGAAACCCGAAAACGCCAAGAAGATCACCAATGCCGCCATCACCAAAGTCGGCCCACACTTCGATGCCATCCTCGCCAGCAACGACGGCACGGCTGGTGGTGCCATCCAAGCACTCACCGAGGAGGGACTCGCCGGCAAAATCATCGTCACAGGTCAGGATGCCGACCTCGCCGCCTGTCAGCGCATCGCGCAAGGCACGCAGGCCATGACGGTGTACAAACCGATTCAAAGCATCGCCACCAAAGCTGCGGAACTCGCACTGAAGCTGGCCCGCCGACAGCCCATCATTGCTCGCGATGCCGTCGCCAACGGCAAGATCGACGTTCCTTCCGTTCTTCTCGAAATCACCGCCGTGACCAAAGACAATCTGCGCGACACCGTGGTGAAGGATGGCTTCCGCAAGGAAAGCGAGGTGTTCCGATGAGCCAGTGAATCAGTGGGACTGTGGGCCAGTCCGCCTTCCACATCATGCCAATCGAATATGAAAGAGAACATATCCAAACATGGCAAAACACGATTGGTGGAGAACTATCGTGATCTGAAGGTTTACCAAGCTGCGATCGAGTTTCAGCAGGCCTTATTCAAGGTCTCAAAAAAATTCCCGAAGGAAGAAGTGTATTCACTGACCGACCAGATACGCCGCAGCTCCCGCTCTGTCGGAGCTTCGATCGCCGAATCGTGGTCTAAGCGACGCTATCAGGCGCACTATCTGAGCAAACTCACGGATGCAGACGGAGAACTGCAAGAAACCTTGCATTGGCTGCGAACCGCTCTCGCCTGTGACTATCTCTCGAAGAAAGACTCAATCAAACTCGCCGATCAAGCGACTCAGATTGGCAAGATGCTCGGCCGCATGATCTCCAACCACCTGCAATTCTGCACACACCAGCCCACTTCGAGTAAAAACGGTCCCACGGACTGACCGTCCCACAGACCAACTCACACGCCATGATCCTCCGCGCGCAAAACATCACCAAACGCTTCCCCGGCGTCGTCGCGCTCAAAGACGTCTCCTTTGATTTGCGCGAAGGTGAAATTCACGCGCTGTGCGGTGAGAATGGCGCCGGCAAGAGCACGCTGATCAAGCTGCTCTCCGGCATTCATCCGCACGGCAGTTACGAAGGTGTTTTCGAGGTGAATGGCCGCGAAGCCCGGTTTGCCACGATCAAAGATGCGGAGAATGCCGGGCTGGCGGTGATTTATCAGGAGCTGGCTCTGGTAGAGGAAATGACAGTGGCTGAAAACATCTTCCTCGGTCGTGAGCCACGACGCTGGAGTGCGTTCATCGACTGGCCGCGCATGGAGCGCGAGGCCCAGGCACTGCTGAATCGTTTCAAGGTCAGCCTCGATCCCGCTGCGCCCGTGCGCACGCTGGGCGTCGGGCAAAAGCAGCTCGTCGAAATCATCAAAGCACTCGCCAAGGATTCAAAGATTCTCATTCTCGATGAGCCGACCGCCGCGCTGGCCGAACACGAAGTGCTGATCCTGCTCGACATCCTGCGCGATTTGCGAAAACGCGGCATTGCCAGCATCTACATCTCCCACAAGCTCGATGAAGTCTTTGGCATCGCCGACCGCATCACCGTTTTACGCGACGGCACGACTGTGAGCACCCAGAACACCGCCGAAACCAACAGGTCCGAGGTCATTCGCCACATGGTGGGCCGGGAGATCAGCGATCTCTTTCCACGGCGTGTCACGCAACCCGGCGACATCATCCTGCGTGTGGATTCACTCGCCGTAAGGGATGCGGAAACTGACACCGCCAAGCTGCACGACATCAGCTTCGAGCTTTGCGCCGGTGAAGTACTCGGCATCGGCGGCTTGATGGGCGCGGGACGCACGGAGTTGCTCATGCATCTCTTCGGCGCGTGGGGGCAGCGCACATCCGGCACAATCCATCTTAAAGACCGTCCGCTGCATGACCTTGCGCCGGAAAGCATCATCCAGCGCGGCCTCGTGCTCGCCTCCGAGGATCGGCGTCGTTACGGTTTGCACTTGGAGCAGGAGATCGGTTTCAATTTATCACTCTCATCGCTCGGCAGCATCGCGCGCGGTGGTTTCATCCAACGCCACGCTGAGATTCGCCGCAATCAGAGCATCTTCGAATCGCTCCGTGTCAAAGCGACGGGATTGGAGGCGGTGGTGGGCAAGCTCTCCGGTGGCAATCAGCAAAAAGTAGTGCTCGGCAAAGCACTGCTGACTGCCCCCTCGGTCATTCTGCTCGATGAACCGACGCGCGGCATTGATGTCGGCGCGAAGTTGGAGATTTACGAGATCATCAATCGACTCACCGCCGATGGGAAGGCCGTGATCCTCGTCTCCAGCGAGCTGCCGGAACTCATCGGCATGAGCGACCGCATCCTGATGCTCAACGCGGGCCGCATCGGCGGCACCTTCACCCGCGCCGAGGCCACGCAGGAAAAACTCATGGCAGCCGCCATGGGACATGCGGGATGATTCTTTTGAAATGAGCCGGGCATTTCGACGTTCGAGTGCGCAGCTTCAACCTCTCTCTCTCCAGCCATGATCCGCCGCCTCCTCTTCACCGCCTTCATGTTCGCTGCGACGCTCCGCGCTGCGCAGCCGCCAAATATCGTCTTCATCTTCTGCGATGATCTCGCCTACCAGGCCATCAGCGCCTACGGCGACAAGCGCAAGCTACTCGACACGCCGAACATGGACCGCCTCGCGAAGGAAGGCATGCGCTTTGACCGCTGCCTCGTCACGAACTCCATCTGCGGCCCGATGCGCGCCGTCATCCAGACCGGCAAGTACTCACACGCCAACGGCTTCTACAACAACAGCAACTGCCGCTTTGACAGCAGCCAGCCGACCTTCCCCAAAGTGATGCAAAAGAGCGGCTACCAGACCGCACTCGTCGGGAAGTGGCATCTGGAGAGCGACCCCACCGGCTACGACTACTGGAACATGCTCCCCGGCCACGGTGTGTACTACAACCCGACCATGATCGAGAATGGAAAGAAGGTGCAGTATTCAGGCTACGTCACCGATATCATCGGCGATCTCACGCTCAAATGGCTCGAACAACGCGACAAGACGAAACCCTTCATCATGATGAGCCAGCACAAAGCGCCGCATCGCGAATGGGCTCCGCCGCCGCGACTGCTGGGCTTCGATCATGACCGCGTGTATGAGGAGCCGGAGACTTTGTTCGACAGCTACTCCGGGCGCAGCAAGGCGGTGAGCGACCACGACATGGGCCTCGACCGCACCTTCACCGAGCGCGACGCCAAGCTCGTCTTTCCGCCCACCATGAACGCGGAGCAAAAGAAAGCGTGGGACGATTACTACGGGCCGCGCAATGCCAAATTCCTCGCCGCCGCGCCCACCGGCCACGATCTCGTCAAATGGCGCTATCAGCGCTACATGCACGACTACCTCGCCTGCGTGAAAGCGGTGGATGAAAACGTGGGGCGCGTACTCGATTACCTCGACAAAAATGATCTCACCAAGAACACGGTGGTCATTCTCAGCAGCGATCAGGGCTTCTATCTCGGTGAACACGGCTGGTTCGACAAACGCTGGATTTTCGAAGAGTCGCTGCGCGCTCCTCTGATCGTGCGCTGGCCCGGCGTCATCCAGCCCGGCAGCACCTGCGATAAAATCGTCAGCCCGGTGGACTTCGCGAGCACCTTTCTGGAAATCGCGGGCGCTCCTCCGATGGAAGGTGTGCATGGCCGCAGCTTTGTGCCGCTCATGAAAGGCGAGACGCCCGCCGACTGGCGCAAATCTCTCTACTATCACTACTACGAGTTCCCCGTGCCGCACCGCGTGCGTCCACACTACGGAGTCATCACGGATCGCTACAAGCTGGTGCACTATTACATGCCCGACGTGGACGATTGGGAACTGCTGGATCGTGAAAAGGATCCGCAGGAGCTGAAGAGCTTCTACAACGATCCCGCCTACGCCGACACCGTGAAGGAACTGAAAGCGGAGATTCTGCGGCTGCAAAGCGAGGTGAAGGAGACCATGCCGCCGCCGCGCCTCTCTCACGGCAATCGCGCCTTTGATGGCGAGGTCAATCCACCGGTCATCCGCCCGAAGAAAGGTCCCGGCGCAGGCGGCAAAAAGGCCGGAATGAAAAAGAAGCAGCCGTGAGCCGCGCTCAGTGCTGGCATCTCGGACAGAAAAAAGTCGAGCGCGCGGCCTGCACGATGCGCCTGACCGGAGCCTTGCACGTACGGCAAGGCTCCCCTTCCCGTCCATACACTCGCAGCGTCTGCGCAAAGTAGCCGGGCTCGCCCTTTTCATTCACAAAGTCACGCAGCGTGGTGCCACCGGCTTCAATGGAAGCCGCCAGCACTTTGCGGATGGCGACGACAAGTTTCTCCAATCGCGGACGCGTGATCTTGCCCGCAGGTCGGCGCGGATCGATCCCGGACATGAACAGCGCCTCGCTGGCGTAGATGTTACCGACACCGACCACCACCTGCGCATCCATGATGACCTGCTTGATCGCAGTGCTTCTGTTTTTGCAGAACTCACGGAGATGCATCGCCGTGAAATCATCTCCCAGCGGCTCCGGCCCCAGATCTTTGAGCAGGGCATGCTGCAAAGGATCGCCCTGAATCCATAACGCTGCGCCAAAGCGCCGAGGATCATGCAGGCGGAGTTGCGGCCCGGTGTCAAAGGTCAGCACCACATGATCGTGTTTCCGCCACGGCACCTCCGCTGGCAGCACGCGCAGACTGCCGGACATGCCGAGGTGGAGCATGAGCGTGCCTTTCGCAGTGCCAAAGAGCAGGTATTTAGCGCGGCGCGTGCCGGTTTCGATCCGACATCCCGCCATTTCATGAATCGTGTCCGGCACCGGCCAGCGCAGCCGCTTATCCCGCACGATGACCTCCTGCACGCGCCTGCCGAGCACATGCGGAGAGACGCCCCGCAGGGTGGTTTCGACCTCCGGCAGCTCTGGCATGCAGGTTAGGCGTTTTCGAGTGCCTGCTCCAGCGCGCGCCAGGCGAGCATGGCGCACTTCACACGCTGCGGGAATTTTTGCACGCCTTCGAGGAGCGCGAGTTCACCGAGTGCCTCCTCGTCCTGCGCGGTGCCGTCTCCCATGACAATGCGGCGGAAGTCCTCGCGCATGGCAGCGGCTTGTTCCTTGGAGCGGCCTTTGATTTTCTGCGTCATCATCGACGCGCTGGCCTGACTGATCGCGCAGCCCTGGCCTTTGAATTTGAGATCCTCGATCATCCCCGTGTCACCGAGGCGCAGCCAGAGGTCGATCTCATCACCGCAGGAGGGATTGTCTCCATGAGCATGCAGGCAGGGAGGAGAAAGATCACCATAGTTACGCGGATGGCGCGAGTGATCGAGAATGACCTGCTGGTAGAGTTCGCGGAGTTCGTCGGAAAGAGGCATCAGGAAAAGAATTTACGCGCGGCATGCAGTACTTCGACGAGGCGATTGATCTCCTCGATGGTGTTGTAGAAGTAAAAACTGGCGCGGGTGGTGCCGGGCACCTGAAAACGCCGCATGAGCGGCTGGGTGCAGTGATGCCCACCGCGCATGGCGACGCCGTGGCTGTTGGCAAACTCGACGAGGTCGTGCGGATGCGCGCAATCGAGATGAAAGGCCGCCAATGAACCGCGCTGCCCATCGAGCGGCCCGAGGATGCGCAGACCGGGCACCTCGCGCATGCGCTGCACGGCGTAGCTGGCGAGGTTGTGATCGTGGCGATGAATGTTTTCGATGCCGACGCTTTCCAGATAGTCGATGGCGGCACCGAGGCCGATGACGCCCGCGATGTCCGGCGTGCCGGCTTCAAAACGCGCCGGCGGCGGTTTGTAGGTGCTGCCTTCGAGTGTTACCGAGAGGATCATCTCCCCGCCGCCATGCCACGGCGGCATGTTTTGCAGCAGCTCCAGACGCCCATAGAGTACGCCGATGCCCGTGGGCGCGCACATTTTATGGCCGGAGAAAGCGAGGAAGTCGCAGCCGATCTCGCGCACATCGAGGGGCAGATGCCCCACACTCTGCGCGCCATCCACCAGCGTCACCGCACCGACGGCACGCGCCTTGGCACACAGTTCGCGCGCCGGGTTGATGGTGCCGAGAGAGTTTGACACATGGACAAAAGCAAAGAGCCGCACCTGCTCGTTGAGCAGTGCCTCCGTCGCCGCCGGATCGAGCGTGCCGTCGTCCAGCACCGGGATGTGCTTCAGTGTCGCCCCGGTGCGTTGTGCGAGGAGCTGCCAGGGCACCAGGTTGCTATGGTGTTCCATGCCGGTGACGAGGATCACGTCGCCGGGGCGCAGGTTCTGCGCTCCCCACGTGTTGGCCACAAGATTGATGCCCTCCGTGGCACCGCGGGTGAAAATGATTTCGTCCTCCGACGCCGCTCCGATGAAGCGCGCCACTTTGCCACGCACGGCCTCAAACGCCTCAGTGGCGCGATTGCTCAGCTCATGCAGAGCGCGGTGGACGTTGGCGTTGTCGTGCTCGTAGTAATGCGTCAGTGTCTGGATGACGGCGCGCGGTTTCTGACTGCTCGCCGCGCTGTCGAGATAAACCAACGGGTGCCCATTCACCTGCTGATCGAGCACAGGGAAATCAGAGCGGATGCGATGCCAGTCCATGTCCTCTGCCCCGGCGCCTTCAGCGGGCTGCCATCCTCTGGCGTGGTGAAGAAACAACGGCAGCGGCAGGCCCCGTATAGTCGCCGCGCTGCGCCACTTGCTGTCCGCGACCGAGCACCGCAGAGGGATGCTGCGTCGCGGCATCATTCTCAGAGATCATCTGCATGGCACTGGCACCGATCTCGTCAATGAAACGCACCGGGAAAGAATTCTTGAAGCCGTTCCATGTCTGGCAACTGGCGAGCGGCAGAACGAATAGCAAGCCGACAATGGCGCGAAGCGGGAATTTCATGCGGGGCGTGTTTATCATGACGGCATCCTTCTGTAAACAAGATACTCAGTGCCGGAGCACGATGGCCGAGTCCCCCATCTGCTTCACATGAAACGGAGCATGCGCGCCGCGCGCCTCGATCTCCTGCCCGCGAACGGTCACGCCCTCGCCGTGAGGATGCATCTTCTTCCCATCATTCTCCACGAGAAGCAGATACGGCCACAGGCGCAGGGCCAGATTGATAAGCTGGCACTGACAGAGAAAGAAGCAGGCACCCATGGCCAGAAACAAGCGGGTGAGGGGGAACATCGGGGCTGTCTATCACACCCCCATGAGGGAGTAAACAATTTTGATCACACCTCCCTGTGTCTCAAAGGGAACGCGTAGCGGAACTCGAAGCATGTAGCGGAACTCGTCAGAGTTCCGACTTGGGGAGAGAGGCGCGAGCATCTGCCCTCGCTCGTGGAAAACTCACGTTTTCCTCTACGGGATACACACACGCGCAGCGGAACACGAAGCACGCGTAGCGGAACTCGTCAGAGTTCCGATCTGGGGAGGGATGATGCGAGCACCTGCCCTCGCTCGTGGAAAACTCACGTTTTCCTCTACGGGATACACACACGCGCAGCGGAACTCGAAGTGCGTAGCGGAACTCGTCAGAGTTCCGGCTTGGGGAGAGAGGACGCGGGCATCTGCTCACGCTCGCAGGAAAACTCACGTTTTCCTCTACGGGACACACACGCGCAGCGGAACACGCAGTGCGTAGCGGAACTCGTCAGAGTTCCGGCTTGGGAAGCGAGGACGCGGACATCTGCCCTCGCTCGTGGAAAACTCACGTTTTCCTCTACGGGGCGTGGCAAACGCGAGGGCTGATGCTTGCCCCGCGATGCCAGGGAGAACGTTCGGGCGTCGCGCAGCGACGCGGGCTGATAAAACGACGAGGGGGCTTCGGATTTCCCGGCCTTGAAAGGCCGGGCTACGAGACGGCTGCCACGCTGTGGCAGAGGGAGAGGTTTTTCAAACGCGCTCCCCCAGGAGGAAATACGCGCGCGGCTCGTCAATCCAAACGTCCCGGCAGGCAGAGGTCTCCAGCACACCAAATCGCAAACCGTCCTGGCAACT
>JBDHQD010000002.1:0-538407 GCA_039806835.1 Prosthecobacter sp.
AGGCCGCGTGTGTCGCAGATGATGTCGAGCGCGGTCATCACCGCGTCGTAGTTGTGCAGCGGCTCGCCCATGCCCATGAAGACGAGATTGCGCAGGCCTTTTTCACCTGTGGCACGCACGATGCGCTGTGCATGCAGCACTTGGGCGACGATTTCACCGGGGCGCAGATGCCGCACGAATCCCATCTGGCCCGTGGCGCAGAACACGCAGCCCATCGCGCAGCCTGCCTGCGTGCTGACGCAGGCGGTGTGGCGGCCGGTGTAGCCCATGATGACGGTTTCGATCTCCTGCGCGTCGGCGAGGCGGAGGAGAAATTTGCGCGTCAAGCCATCGCTGCTCGGAGTGTCCGAGGAAATGGGCGGCACATCGAGTGTCCATGAACCGTCGCCAAGCACTTGCGTGAGCCATTTGCGCAGCGGCGGAGCGAGATCGTCGCGCGCGAGTGGATCGGTCATCGCGCGGAAGTGCAGCGTGTTCCAGAGCGTGCCCGCATGCGCCGGGCGCAGACCTTCGGCCACCAGCACATCGCGGAGCTGGTCAAAAGTCAGATCATGGAGGGATCGCGGCATCAGGTGAGGAAAGGATTTTCCATGCGCTCGCGCCCAATGGTGGTGTCGTCGCCGTGGCCGGGGAAGATGCGGGTTTGATCGGGCAGGGGAAGCAGCTTTTCCGCGATGCCGCTGAGGAGTTGCCGCGTGGAGCCGCCGGGGAAATCGGTGCGACCGATGCCGTCGAGAAAGATCACGTCGCCACCGAAGAGCAGGAGTTCACGTTCGAGATGAAAACACAGGCTGTCCGGCGAATGACCCGGGACATGATAGAGTTGCCAACGCTCATTCACGATCTCCACGGTGCTGCGCCCTTCGAGAATTTCATCCACCGCGAATTCGGGAACGGCCATGGAGCTGCCGGTCATCATTCCGTAGAGGCGCTCCAGAGTGAGATCGCGAGAAAACGCAGCGAAGGCATAAATGCGGCAGCCGTGCTGTGCTTTGATGGCGGCGGCATCGAGGACATGATCGAAATGCTGATGCGTGAGGATGAGCGCCTCAATGCGGACCTTTTGATCGGCCAGCCACGCTGCGGCTCCTTCGGGCGCGTCGATCAGCACCTTGCCCCCGGGGAGAGAGAGCAGATGTGCATTGGTCGCGGCGATGCCGCCGGTGTAGGTGGAAATGTCAGACATGAAGAAGGGGCGCAGAAAAGGACTCTGATGCTTTCGAGTACGAGTGTGGCTGCGAGGTGTGCGTGATGCAAGGTGCCGCTGCGCTGTGACTGCGTTTAGACGGCTCTTCCTGTCTTGACCGCAGCCGTCTGCTTGGCACTGCTTCGGCATGAAGCGTCTTCTTCTTCCTCTGGTGTTCGTCTCTGTGTCAGCTCTGGCTGCCGATCTGCCCAAACTGCCATCAAAGCCCATTGCTGTGAAGAAGGAGTTGTTGTTCTCGGATGATTTCCAAGCAGCACCGGCGGCTGTTTGGAAGAAAGTGGTGCCGACCTTTGCCGTGGTGGATGGCGTGCTGAAAGGCACGCAGACACGCGACAAGGAAATGCCTTCCCCCGACGGCAAGTCGGTGATCAAAGCCCATGCAGCGGTGCATGGCCTCGAAATCCCCACAAAGGACAGCATCATCGAATGCAAAATCCGTTTCGATGGAGCGACGATGATCGACTTCGAGCTGGATGATCGCAACTACACCGGCTGCCACTACGGCCACATCTGCCGTGCGCAGATTCGTCTGAACGGCGTCACGATCATCGACGAAAAAGACGGCAACATGCGCAACGACATCTATGCGATGAAGAAAGACCCCGCGAAGAAGGCCGAGATGGCCAAGCTGCTGGTGGGACGCCAGATCACCTATCCGGCGAAATTGGAGAGTGGAAAGTGGTACACCATCGGCGTCGAGTTGGCGGGTGATGAAATGCGCGTGACCATTGATGGCAAAGTCGCAGCCTATTTGAAATCCTCCGGGATCGCTCATCCGACGAAGTCGCGCTTTGAATTCGGCGTGGCGGGCAAGGATGGCTGCTATGACGAACTGAAAATCTGGAACGCCGCGTCGGCAGCAAAGTAAGGAACATCGCCGATGAGCGCCGCCGCAACTCAGCGCGCCGACAAGTGGTTGCATCATGTGCGGATTTTCAAAACGCGCTCCCTTGCGGCGCAGGCGTGTGCCAAGGGACAGGTGACGCTCATGGGGCAGCCTGTGAAAGCAGCGCGTGATCTGAAGCTGAACGATGTGCTGGAAGTCGCGCGTGGCGATCAGCGGCTGCGGCTCAAAGTCTGCGGTTTTCCCACTCAGCGATTGGGTGCGCCGCGCGTGGCCGAGTTCTGCGAGAATCTGACGCCGCCGGAGTGGTATGAGCAAGCGGCGGCACTGCGACGCGAGCGCGCGCTGATCACGCCTCATGCGCATGAGATGGTCGCCAAGCCTGACAAGAAGCAGCTCCGCGAGTTGCGGAAGTTTTGGGAGGCGCAAGGCCAGGAGTGAGTGGCGGGCGCAGTCTCAGCGTGCTTTCGGCTTTTGGGCTGCTTTTTTTCTGTCTTGCGGTCCCCAGGTAAAGGGTGGCTGCTCAAATGGCACGGGATCGGCTGTGACGCGCGGATCACCAGCTTCTTTGAGTCGGCGGATCAGTTCGGCAGCCATGCGCGATTTCACCTCAGCGTAGTCGGACTCTGTGGCGACGTTGATGGTGCAGTCGGGGTCTTTGCGGATGTCGTAGAGTTCCTCTCCAGGGCGTTTGGCGAAAGCATAATCAAAGAACCAGCGATACTGCGAGTCGTGACGATGCTGCACGAGCCAAGCTTTTGCAGGTGAGGCGTCCATGTCCGGGAAGGCGATCAGGGTGTCGTTTTCCAGCGCGTCCTGGCTCGGAGTGAAGGTGTCTGTGAGTTGCTGCGGATCGCCCATCGGTGTGCGCTCCGGTTTGAAATTGCGAATGTAGAGAAAGCCGTCTTTGCGCAAGGAGCGCTGGGGATAGGGCAGATTTCCCGCACGCGCGAGGTCCACATGCCGCTCACGCCCGGTGATGACGTAGTCTCGCTCTTTTTCGATCTGGCCGCTTTTGCCGGACTTCATGAGGCTGACGATGCTCTTGCCATTCACGCCGGGAGGGATCGTGGCACCGCCGATTTCCATGAAGGTGGGAGCGAGGTCCATGAGGTTCACAAAGTCGTCGATGAAACGACCGCCAGGCTGGCCTGGCCAGCGGATGGCGAGCGTGACGTTCACGCCGAAGTCGTAGAGGTTGCATTTGCCGCCGGGAAAGCCGGGCGCGCCGTGGTCGCCGCTGATGACGATGACGGTGTTTTCGTATTCGCCGGCTTCTTCGAGGCGCTTGATCAGCACGCCGACTTGCGCGTCGAAGGCCTGAATCTCACCGAGGTAACTGGCGAAGTCCTCGCGAACTTCTGGCACGTCGGGCAGATGTTTTGGCAGGCGTCCTTTGAGATCGTCGGGATGGATGCCCCACAATGCCTGGCCGCTGCCTTTGACCCATTTGCGATGCACGTTCGTCGGCCCATACCAGAAGAGGAACGGAGCACCTGGCGGACGCGCTTTGAGGAAGGCGTCAAAATTTCCGCGTGCTTCATCGTAGAGTTGCTGCTTTGCCGCTGAGAGCGGCGTGCCTTTAGCCACGAGATCCGTGACCACTTCGGAGAATTGATTGCAGCGCCCGCCGCTTTTTTGCCAGGCATAGGTCTGTCCGCCAAAGGGCGCATCTGCCGGTGTGCCGGGGCTCCAGACTTTGTAGGCTTTGCCGATGTGATAGCCGCGATCTTTCAGCAGAAGTGGAAAGCTGGGGATGCTGGCATCCCACTCCGCGCCGCTGAGAATGGCCGCGCGGCCCGTGTTGAAAAAATAACGGCCAGAGAGCAGTGCGCTGCGGCATGGCGTGCAGCTCGGCGCGTTCACATAAGCACGGCGAAACAGCGCACCCTCACGCGCGATGCGGTCGATGTTCGGTGTCTTGACCACTTGGTTCGGGGACGGGCGCGACTCATGCTCTGCGTAGATGCTGGCGTAGCGGCCCCAGTCATCCGCGAAACAAAAGAGGATATTCAGCGGCTTCTCGGCCGCAGAGATCATGGAGACAGTGACGAGGAGAAGAGCGAGTGTGCGCATGACTGCGCGATAACGCTCCTCACTCAGCAAAACCTTCGTGAAACCGCGATCACGACAGAATCATGGCAACAGTGCCGAGCGGATGGCCTTTTTCATCGGCTCCTCTGAACCAGGGCCGACCCAGGTCCAATCGTGGAGATTGCTGTCGCGCTCCTTCCATGCGCGCTCGATGGGGATGTAGCCAGGGCCGCATTCGCCGTAACCGAGGCACATGACGAAATCGTTCGGCTTCAGCGATTGCGCAAAAAGCTGAAACTCCACATACGATTCCGCAGGCAGCAGCAAGAGCTGCGCCGGGCCGAAGTCGATGCACGGCAAGTCGATCTGATGCCCCGTCTTCACGCGCTCATACCACGCCAGTCCCATGGCCGACTCCGCACGACCGAAAGGCACGGGATCTGTGCGCAGGCGATGGCGCAGAATAGCTTCAGTGTGGGCGATGGTGTTACGCGCACCGAGGGCGATCTGTGCGTTGCGAAACGTGAGAGACTGCAACTCATGGCGCTGCGTCTGCTGCCAGGATGCCTCCATCGCGGTGTGCAGGCGCTGGATGAGTCCCTCGCGGGAAGCATCGCTGCCGTCATTGTATTTGCCTGCGGTGACATTGCCCGCAGCACCGCTGGCGTAGATGGCAAAGACTTCGGGATGCGAGGATTGGAATTTCTCCCGGGCGAGTCCTACGAAGTCGATGCTGACGATGCCTTGGCCGTAGCGACTCATCGGATGCACGGCGTAACTGTGGAGCGCGCAGATGGGCCTTTCACCATCCCAAAAACTCAGCGTTCGCAGCCACGGGTCGATGTCGCCTTCGTCCGCGGCAGCGGCTTGGGGATTGGTGGCACTGCGACTACCGCGCGCGTAGCTGATGCCGCCGTCCGGGTTTATGAAACGCCGGTTCGCGGCGATGCGCTCGACTTTGGCGCGACCGACGCCGAAGTGCGTCACTGCATGAGCCTTGCTCATCGCTTTGCGGAGTTCTCGTTGCACGCGCTGGATGCAGAGGCGGTTGAAATCGGGCCAACAGACGGAGGCCAGTTGAATGGGAGCGCGGTTATCAGGGGCGGGGAGTTTTTTCCAAGCGCCGCTGCGTTCAGCCTCGTGGAGGAGGAATTCGGCCTCGGGGTCCATGACGGGCGCGTCATGCACATGCGTGGAGGTGATGAGCACGCGCTGTGGCTCCGTGCCTGCGCTTTCTGCCAGTGCAGCGCGCCAGTCATCGTAGGCACTGCCGCGAATCTCACACCAATCGAAGGAGACGACCACGAAGGGCTTTTGCGGCGGTGCCAAAAGCACGAAACCGCGCGCCTCCAAGGACTGTGCCACGGAGCGGACGGGTGGGATGCCACCGCCCATGCAGGCGTGGCCGAGGGGAGGCGTCACATCAGCGCGAAAGGTCGCGAGCGTGGCGGCATGAAGGCAGGCGGGGAACAGCAAAAGGCAGATCAGGCGCATGGGAGCTAATCGACCGAGGCATCAAGGTTGTTGCATGGATAGAGATTACTCGCTTGGATGATTCGATGATGTTTTGCCGATTCCCTCGACTCGCCCAGATCGCGGCTGTCGCTCTGATTTTTAATTCATGCACGGTCGGCCCAAACTTCAGTCTGCCAGACTTCTTCATGCCGACGCGTTGGAAGAACGGAGGCAGTGGCAGCACAGCAGACATTCCCGTGCCGGGAGAGTGGTGGCGGCTTTTCCACTCCGAGGAACTGAATCGCCTCGTCAGTCGTGCGATGGAGAATAATCAAGACCTGAAAGCCGCGCTGGCGCGTGTGGAGACGGCGCGTGCGCTCGTCGGCGTGCAGCAGGCGGATTGGTTTCCGCAGCTCAGCATGAAAAACGCCATGGATTATGAGCGGCTGTCAAAGAGTGCCTTCGGAGCCAACCTTCCCGCAGGGGTCCCGCTGCCGAACACACAGCGGCGTCGCTTTCAGAACTTGCTTGAGCTTGGCTGGGAGTTTGATCTCTGGGGGCGTGTGAGGCGCGGGGTCGAGGCATCCAAAGCCTCACAATTCGCCGCGTTGGAGACTGTGGCGGCGCAGCGTTTGACCATCGCTTCGGAAGTCGCGCGCTTGTATTTCCTCGCACATTCGCTCGACCGACAACTCGCTGTGGTGCGCGAGACGCAGACGTGGCGTGAGGAAGCGGTCAAACTCCAGGAGTCGCGTTTCAAAGGTGGACTAGCCAATGAGATGGACGTGGCGCGTGCGAAAACGGAGCTGGAATTGGCGCGCAATGATTACGCAGCACTCGAACGTCAGCGCGGCAATGCGGAGAATGCGCTCGCGGTCATCTGTGGAGAGATTCCTTCCACTTTTCACCTCTCGCAGGCGAGCCGATTGCCTTCACCACCCAAGGTGCCCGCCGGACTGCCTGCCAAACTGCTGCAACGCCGTCCAGACATCCGCGCGGCGGAGCAGAAGATGCGTGAGGCAAACGCGAAGATCGGCGTCGCCAAGGCGGATTTCTTTCCCGCCTTCAGCATTGTCGGCAGCGGTGGCTTGGAGAGCATCGGTGCGCAGAGTTTCTACGATGCACGCAGTCGCGTGATGACCATCGGGCCTCAGATGACGCTGCCGATGTTTCAGGGTGGACGTTTGCGCTCCAACTATAAAGCGAGCAAAGCAGCCTATGATGAGACATTGGCCAATTACCGGAAAAGCATCCTCGTGGCATTGCAGGAAGTGGAGGACAGCATGGTGGACGTGCGTTCCTACAATCGGCAGTCGAGTGCGCTGGATGCTGCCATCAAAGCGGCGCAGGAAACATCGCGACTTGCTGATTTACGCTATCAAAAGGGGCTCGCCAGCTACTTCGAAGTGGTCGATGCCAATCGCACTGTGCTCAATGCCAAACTCCTAGCGGCTCAAGTCGATGGCCAGCGGCTGATGTCCGCAGTGGCGATGCTGAAGGCACTGGGCGGTGGCTGGCAGTAATGCGGCCTTGTTGCTTCACTACAAGGCCTCCTGTTCCGCAGGAGCAGGACTACTTGAGCTTCACCCACACGGGTGACGACCACGCCATGTTGCCATCGTTCTGCTCCACGCGGAGGTAGTAGCGGTTTTCACCCGGAAGCGGCGATGCATCGGTGTAACTCTCGGCAAAGTTCTTCGCGTTCGGCTCCCACTGGTGGTGGTTCTTCTCGTTGCGCACAAGCGTGATACGTTTGACCGTCGCGTTGCCCTCCACTTTGAATTTGAGCACGGGCGTGCCGCTGACCTCGATCTCGCTGCCGAGGAGTTGGTCATTGCAGGTGAATTCGACGAAAATCTTGTCCGTCGCTGCGATGGTGCGACGGGCGTTGAGTCCCTCGATGATGCCTTCGCGGGTGAATTCCTTCACATAGACGCCGCCGTAGCTGGTGTGGGTGGAAATGTGGTCGCTGCTGGACCACACGCCGAGTTTGTGGCCGATTTCGAGCGCGTGCTGATACACGCCGTTGTTCTTTTCGGTGAAGCTGCGAATGGGCTCACCGACGATGGGTTTGCCGATGACGGTGGAGGCGTGGTTGTAAGCATCGCCTTCGCGCAGTCCGACAGTGGGCTGTGGCGCGCCGGGGCCTTCATAGCTGACGCGCGCGCCTTGAAAAATCTCGATCACGTTTTCCACGCGATGATCGATCGGCGGGATTTGATCCCAGTCGGTGCCCATGCTGGTGGCACCGGTGTGAGAGATGGCAGTGACGGGCTTGCCGTAGCGTGTGAGCACGCTCCACAGTTCGGTGGGATGCAATTCGGGCGCGCCGTCTTCTTTGACGGGGAAAAGCTTCTGCCAAGGGCTGGCGAGGTAGTTCTTCCGCTGGATGTACACGATCGGGCCGCCGCGCTGGGCAAAGATCATGTTGCGATGCCCGAAAGGCCATCGTTGCTCACGCTCATACGCATACATGCTGGTGAAGAAGCCGGGCGCGTAGAAGACATCCACGAGCTTCTGATTCAGCCACCATTCGTAGGGTGTGTAAATTTTGGCGATGTCGGTGTGGTCGCTTGTGCCCAGTGTGTCGAGCTTGCCCATGTCCAGCGCGTAGCGGAACTGCTCGACGATGCAGCCATCGTTGGCGGTGATGCAGTTGGAGACATCGGTGTGGCGGTGAAAGTCGCCCCAGTAGAGCTTGTACGTCACGCCATCGTGCGTCCAAGTGTGGCGGTCGTTGCGATCGCGTTCAGGTGTGGGTGCGTTGATGTATTTGGGAAAAGGGACACGCACTTTCGGCGCGGGTGCGGCCATGAGCGGCACATCGAGATCGGTAGCGACCTTGGCGAGGTGGATGCCGGTGTTGAGTTGAAGCTTTGAGCCACGCAGATCACTCGGCCACGCGATCCACAGGCTGCCATCTTTGCTCAGCGCGTGTGTGGTTTGGCGATCCTGCGAATAGACGCTGCCGGGAATCGCATACGGCTTCGTCCACTGTTTCGTGGCCTCGTCGTAGCGTGTGAGCGCGATGCGCCAGGCGTAGTTTTTGTAGTAGCGCACCGTCAGCCACGGTCTGCCTGCGGCATCAAGCATGAGATGCGGCAGATTGAGCGCGCCGATCTCGTTCGGAGCCGGTCTTCCCTTCGCTCGGGCGATCTCGGTGGCTTTTTTTCGCCGTTTCTCGGCTTTCGCTTTTGCCTTGGCATTGTTGCCACGCGCTGCGGCGGCTTGGCCATACTGTGGGCCGGGAAGATCGGCGAAAAGGCCATCCGGCGCGGGCAGCTCGTCCACCTTGCCGCTTGCGAGGTCGAAATAAGCGAGTGCGAGGTCCTTGCGCCCATTGAGTCCCTTAATGCCGCCGTGCGCGCGCATATCGAGGCCCCATTGCTGATTCCCGCGTTCGCAGGCCAGCCAGATGCCTTTGCCATCCTTCGTGCCGATGGCCGAAACGCGGCCTTCGTAGCGATCCGTGGCGATGAGTTGCTTCGTTTCGCCGACTTTGAGACCAGTGCTGACCGGGACGCCGTAGATGTTGAATTCGTTGCCACGCGATGAATCGAAGATGATCCACGCGTCCTTGCCTGCAAAAGTCACGCAGGGTTCCCAGTCGCCATCGGCGTTGTTTGTGATCTGAATCTCCGCAGACCAGGTTTGTTGCTTCGCCTGAAACACACGGCAGAAAATGTCGCCCAGTTTGCCACGCATGCTCTGCCAGACCACCCACACGTCGCCCGCGGCATGGGTGGCAGTTTTCGCAAAGACATTGCCGCCATTCGGCGAGCTGGCCAGCGTCATGGCTTCCGCTTTTCCATCGCGAATCTGCACCGCGTGCAGTTCCATGAGATTTTGTTCATTCACCTGGCTCCAGATCACATGCACCACGCCATTGCCATCTGCGGCGATGGCGGGCTGGTGGATGATGCCTGGCTTCCCAACGGTCAAAACATCACTCAAAACATCACCCGTGATCTTGGCCACATGCAGGCTGTCCTCTTTGCCATCCCATTGCACAAAGGCGACCCACGGCGTGCCATCGCCATCCGTGCAGACCGCCGGGAAGTCGCGCCATGCTCCCGTAGCTTGGTGGACGATGGGACGAGGCAGCAATTCCTGCGCGAAGGCGGACACGGCGACCATGAGTGAGAGAAGGGCAATGCGCATCATGGCGCTCTAAACATTCTGTTTGCCGATTCCTTTCATGCGGCGATGGGAGCAAATCCTGCAATCCTATGAAAACACGCGCCATCCTCTCTTCTGTGGTTATTCTCGGCTCCACGCTCCAGGCCGCCGAGCACGATGTGGTCATCTACGGCGGCACTTGCGCGGCGATCACGGCGGCGGTGCAGGTGAAGAAGATGGGAAGGAGCGTCATCGTCGTGTCGCCGGACAAGCATCTCGGCGGACTGAGCAGCGGCGGGCTTGGATTCACCGACACAGGCAACAAGGCGGTCATCGGCGGGCTGGCGCGGGACTTTTATCATCGCATCTACATGCACTACCAGAAGCCGGAGTCCTGGAAGCAGCAGAAGCAGTCTGAATACGGCAACAAGGGCCAAGGCACGCCCGCGATGGATGGGGAGAACCGCACGATGTGGATTTTCGAGCCGAGCGCGGCGGAGAAGGTGTTTGAGGATTACGTCAAAGAATTCGGCCTCGAAGTCGTGCGCGATGAGTGGCTGGATCGCGCGAAAGGCGTCAAAAAGGACGGCGAGAAAATCGTCTCCATCACTACGCTGAGCGGCAAAACCTATGCCGGGAAGATGTTTATCGACGCCACTTATGAAGGCGATCTCATGGCCGCTGCTGGTGTGGATTATCATGTCGGACGCGAGGCGAACAGCGTCTATGGCGAAGAGCACAACGGCGTGCAGGTCGGCGTGCTGCATCATCGCCATCACTTCGGTGCGGTGAAGGAGAAAATCAGTCCCTACAAAGTGCCGGACGACCCCAAGAGCGGCGTGCTGCCGCGCGTGAGCACGGAATTCGTCGGCAACTTCGGCGAGGGCGACAAGCGCGTGCAGGCCTACTGCTTCCGCTCCTGCTACACCAACGTGCCGGAGAACCGCATCCCGTTTCCGAAGCCGGAAGGTTACGACGCCACGCAGTATGAAATCCTCCTGCGCGTGCTGAACACTGGCTGGGATGAGTTCTTCAAAAAGTTTGACCCCATCCCGAATCACAAGACCGACACGAACAACCACGGGCCGTTCAGCTTCGACAACATCGGCTACAACTACGACTACCCCGAGGCCAGCTACGAACGCCGCAGGGAAATCATCGCCGAGCATCGCACCTATCAGCAGGGCTTGCTGTGGTTCGTCGCCAACGACCCGCGTGTGCCGAAGAAGGTGCAGGATGAACTGCGCGAGTGGGGTCTTCCCAAAGATGAATTCACCGACAACGGAAACTGGAGCCACCAGCTCTACATCCGCGAAGCGCGCCGCATGATCGGCGACTATGTGATGACCGAGAACGAGCTGCGCAAAAAGAAACCCACACCCGAATCCGTCGGCATGGGAAGCTACACCATCGACAGTCACAACGTGCAGCGCTACATCACGCCCGAGGGCTATGTGCAGAACGAAGGCGACATCGGTGTGAGCACGAACGGGCCGTATGAGATCGCCTATGGCTCGCTGGTGCCGAAAAAAGGCCAGGGCAGCAACCTGCTCGTGCCCGTGGCGATGTCCGCCAGCCACATCGCCTATGGCAGCATCCGCATGGAGCCGGTGTTCATGATCCTCGGCCAGTCCGCAGCCACAGCGGCTGTTTTTGCCATCGACGACAACCTCCCCGTGCAGCGCGTGCCGTATGTGAAGTTGAAGGAGCGGCTGCTCAAGGACGGCCAGATTTTGCAATACAGCGGGCCAAAGACCTCTCGCGGTATCGAACCGAAAAAACTCAAAGGCATCGTCATGGACGACGCACAGGCCAAGGTGACCGGCCACTGGCAGGAGAGCAGCGCGGCGAAGTCCTTCATCGGCGACGGCTATCGCCACGACGGCAATGCCAAGGACGGCCAGAGCAGCCTGCGCTTTGAGCCGAAGCTGGACAAGCCCGGCAAATACCGCCTCCAACTCGCGGCACCGCCGAACAGCAACCGCGCCAGCAACGCGCAGGTGGAGGTGCAGCACCTCGGCGGCGTGAAAAAGCTAACCATCGACCTCCGCAACCCGAAGGAGGCCGAAGGCGTGCATTGGATCGACCTCGGCGACTACGAATGCGGCAACGACAGCACGATCACGATCAGCAATGCAGGTGCGAACGGCTACATCGTCGTCGATGGCGCGCGGTGGGTATCAGTCGAGTGACGCTGATGATCATCATTGGCGTCGTGGGATGAAGACGTCCACCTGCTGGCCGACGTAGAAGACATCTCCCTCTTTTCTGGAGAGTTCATAGATGACCTGGAGCACGCGTGTATCGACGCGCTCTGTGCTGGCTCCGGTGAGCGAGACTTTCGGGATCACGTAAGGCTCGATGCGGACGAATTTGACGCTGTATTTCCGTGAGGAGTCGTTTTTGAGATAGAGCGTGGCGTCCTTGCCGGGAGCGATGTGCATGGCGTTCTGTTCATCGACATCGGTGCGGACGTGCAGGGTGCGGAGATCTCCGAGAACAAGCGCGGGCTGTTTATTTTGCGGGGATGCGTATTCGCCGACACGGATGTTCACCTGGAGAATGGTGCCATCACGCGGCGCTTTGACGGTGAGGCGCTGGATGAGGAGTTCGGTCTGCTGCACCTCGGCTTTCGAGGCTGCGAGTTGCGCCTCGGCTGCCTGTTGTTGCGCTTTGGCCACGAGGACATCGTTGCTGCGGTTGCGCAGATCGTCCTGGCTGATCGCTCGCTGGTCGGGGACGGATTTGATGCGATCGAGCATGTCCTGCACTTTCGCAAGTTGGGCCCGCGCGACGGTGAGTTCTGCTTCGGCGACGGTGACGGCGGCTCGTTGCCTCAACAAGCCAGCTTGGAGCTCACGGTCGTCGAGAATGAAAAGGGGGTCGCCTTCTTTGACCACTTGATTGACGCGCACGCGCACCTCTTGAGCGAGTGCAGGCACCGGCACGCCGATGGCGACATTTTCTCCGCGTGCTTCGAGAATGCCAGTGGCGGCCACGTCATCGAGCGCATTTTTTTCTGGCGGTGCGACTGGCGGAGGCGGGATGGAGGTTTCCTGAGCGCGGATTTTTTGCAGCACTACGCCGGTGGCCAGCACACCGGCTGCGGCGAGGATGAAGGTGAGGTAGCGGATCGCGGTGGAGACGACAGGCATGAGTCTTAGCAGGTTTCTGAAATGCGAAGTGTAAAGAGGAATTTGCCCAGGCGATTCCGCATCAGCCGTGATCGTGATCTTCAGATGAAGCGTGTCGGGTGACTTTGCGCGCGGCGGAGACGATGTGGGTGCATGCTTCCATGCACAGCAGTGGGATGGAGCTCGTGGTGTGATTTGCGAGAGTCTTGGCGGCTGCCTCGCCAGTGAGCGGCTGCGTGGAGGTGAGAGGCCAGAGAATGCGGCGCAGACAACGCTGCGCCGCGCAAGTGGTGGCAATGAGAGTGTGCGCCTGCTCGTCGGTGACGCTATTGGTGAAGCGATACATGCCCGTTTGTCGGCCCAGCACCTCGCGCAGAGGTACGACATCCAGCGCGTTTGATTCCCAGGCATGCGCCATGCCGAGTGCTGCGGGATAAAAGAAATCGAGAGCGAGGTGGACTTCGCTGAGTGTGGGCAGATCGAGACGCCAGCCGCGCTTGAGTGTGGGCGCGGAATGCAGCGGGCGAAAAGTGCCATCGGCAGCGTATTGCGCGATGAGGCGTGCCGATTCGGCTTCGTGATGGGGTTCGAGTCCTTCTTTGCCACAGTCTTCGGTGTGACAGAGCGTGTAACTGCCATCCGCGTTTGTGATGATGGCGACTTCGCCGATTTGATTCCGTCCCTCCTTGAGCCAGTGCGCGAGGGGTTCAGTCAAAGGCGGGATGCTGAATGCTTGCGGTGGGCTGATATGATGCTTCGCATCGAAATCATTCACCTGATCAATGATGACATCGGCCATGCGGGATTCGGTGCCGATGGCACCGCTGTAGTAGAGCAAGCGGCCCTGGAGTTCGTGCGGGTTTTGGTGAAAGACGCCGAGTTCACTCAATGCGGCTCCTGCTTCTTCGCGCATGCCGAGCAGAACAGGGATGTCCTGAAAGCTGTGCAATCCATCGGCGATGAAGAATGGGACGATGACCACGTTTGGCGCGGTGGTGAGTTTGGCCCAGTCAGCGACGAACGGCTGCTCCTCCATGTAGGCATCGACCACTTCGGCAAAGCCGTGGTGCCCATCGCGAATGAGGGCGACTTGAGCCTCGATGACCTTGCGTGAGTTTTCATTCAGATTGGTGCCGTGGCCGACGATGATGAGGCTGGTGCGCCCGCGTGGCACGCCGGGGGCGACTTCATCCGCGCGCTGGAGGAGCAGGCGCGTCATGTTGGGGTGGATGCCGACCGGATCGCAGTAGTGGATGGTTTTGCCGCTGCGTTGGGTGATGGGGCCATCGAGACGCAGTTCGCGTGGCAGCACCTGCTGGCAGAAGTAACCTTCGCTGATGAAATTCGGCACGATGTAGATCACATCGCTGGCAGTCATTTCGAAGACCTCCCGCATGTTGGGTTCTTCTTTCCAGAAGCAGCAGGCCACTTCGCGGAAGAGTCCACGGCGGCGAATGGCGTCGGCGTGGAGGTGGGTCGGCGCGCTGGAGTCGGGATTCACCGTGGAGCCGTGTCCGACGATGATGAGTGCGGCGTGCTGGTGGGAAGCTGAGGGCAAAAGGGCGGGGGGCTGAGAGTGAATGCTGGCGTCAACCGTGGCGGAAGCGGATGTCGCGAATCTTGGCGTCGGGCAGCTTGGCTTGCAGGCGTGCGAGGATTTTCGTTTTTTCCAGCGAGAGGGCATGATGGGCCGTGGGCTGCATGAGGCGCACGGTCAGGATGCCACGCTCGATGGCATCAGGTCGCGAAAGTTTGCAAAGAAAGGCACCGACGATTTCCTCCCACGCGGCAAGGATGTCCTCCAGTTTGACGCGATTGGCCAAGCCGCACTGGGCGACGATTTTCGGAGCCAACTCGGCCACGGTGAGCGCAGGCAAGTCCATGAGGGGGCCATCGGCCACACCGCGCCACGCCGCCACAAGCCTGTGGCGCATGATCTGGCGGGCGGTGGGCTTGCGGTGGTTCATCGAGACCTCATGCTAGACGGCAAATCGCGTGTGCTAAATCGCAAATTTCAAAACTCGCATTCACGCTCGTGCCCGCTAAGGGTGACACTTCCCCCCAACACGTCAAAGCCATCATGTCTGAAGCCACTCCTCCCGTTGAGCACAACGATCCCGTCAACGCTCGTATCCTCGCCGTGAGTGAGGATTGCGTGAAAGGCTTTCATCAGCAGCCGTTCCAATTCATCGCGCAGCAGAGTGGTGTGGACTTTGAAACCGTGGTGACACGCATTCGTGCGATGTTGCGTGCTGGCGTCATTCGCCGCGTGCGGCAGACGCTGCTGGCCAATAAGTTGGCTGAAGGGGCGTTGGTGGCGTGGAAGCTGCCAGTGGAGAAGCTCGATGCGGCTTTTGACTTTTTGTTCAAACAGGATCCTTTCAGTGGTCATGTCGTCATGCGCAGCACGGATCGCGAGGTCAGTGGCAGCGACTTTCGTCTTTGGACGACGCTGAAGGTGCCGCAGGGACACGAGATCGACGAACACTGTGCTGTCCTGAAGCGGCTGCTCGGCGCGCAGGATTACTACACCATGCAGGCGCACGGTATTTTTGCCCTCGGAGTCGGTCATGTGCGGCGCAAGACGATGGAGCCTGGTGAAAAGGCGGATGAGCCTGCAGTGATGATGACCACGAACATCGCCGACCTCGACGCCGAAGAATGGCATGTGCTGCTGCATCTCAAAGGTGATCTTAAGCCCGAAGAAATCGGCCCCGAGCCATGGGCAGGGCGAGCGAAGGAGGCGGGTGTGAGTTTGGAGAAGTTTTGTGAAGTGGCGAAGCGTCTGGATGAAAAAGGCGTGATCGGGCGCTTCTCGACATTCCTTGAGCACGTCAAACCCAGCGCCACGGGACAGCGCGTGACGCGCTTCAATGCCTTATTCCACTGGCGGGTGCCACAGGGCATGGAGCAGCGTGCGGGTGGTGAGGTGGGGCGTCATCCCATCATGACGCATGCTTACTGGCGTGAAGGAGGGGAGCGCTTTGCCAACGTGAACATCATGGGAGTCATTCACGGCACGGATAAAGACACGGTGCTCGCTCACAAGGCGGCGATTGATAAGCATCTGGAACAAGTCGGCATTCCCGTGCTTTACACGAATGTCTTTTGGGGTGGACGCAGTGAGATCAAGCCCAGCGAGATTTCACCCATCGTGTTCAAAGAATGGCACGCGAAGTGGAAGGACACCGCTGGACCCGTGGTGTGAAGAGCGGTGTGGCGGCAAGCTTCTTCTCAGTTTCCACCGACGCAACGTAGGATCAGATTGACGAGGGGGCCTGGAACAAACCAGCGAGAGCGTTCGAGCACTTTGCCGGTCTTGGGTTTGCTCTGGGTAGCAGAGCGGCTGTTTTTTTTCCCGCGTGTGCTGGCCGGTGCCTCGGGATCTGTGGGGTCGATGAGCAGGGTGTCCACGATGAGCGAGCCGCCGGGAGCTTCGGGTGGAGTGATCTTATGGCGGATGGCATGTGTGGGCACACCTTTGCCGCTGCCCGTAATGAAGTTGTAAGTGTGGTAGCCGGTAGAGTCTGGTTCATTGGGCACACGCGCGCGGATGCTGGAGTCCACGAGAAGGATGCTGACGATTTGTTCGTCACTATCCGTCACCAGAGAAATGCGGTTGTAGCCGCCTGGGAAGATGCCACTGACTTCGTGAACGTAGAAAGCGCCTGAAGGAAAGCCGGCGGTGGTGAGCCGCGTCCGGGTGATGTGGCTGTTTTCGATGTTCAAGGTGTGGCGAGCCGTGGTCAAAGGCGTGAGGAGTGGGATTCCGGGGTAAACTTCGATGGAGGTGTCCACGTCTGGAATTTCGCTCGCGATGCCATAGCTCCCGAGCAGTCGTGCGAGATCTTTGCGCACGGTTTCACCACTGCGACGTGGGCTTTTCCAGCCGGGCGGCAGGGTGATTTTTCGCAGGGTGGTTCCTGCGACGGATTTCTCTGACACTGGAGTTTCGCTCGGGGTGGGACGCGCTGCGGGCGCGTCAGGCATGGGCGGCGCAACTTGGGGTTGTGTCGTGGCTGGCGTAGTGATGGACGGTGGGGTGGGCGGAGTTGCTGCGGGCATGGGTTCCGCCACAGCAGGAGTGGCTAGCTTGATCTGATTGGCCTCACGCAGGATGATCTGCGGCTTTTGATCGCGCCCGAGTTCGATGCGCCCGCTGATCGCGACCTCTTTTCCCTCGAATGATTTCACATCGCCCACGTCGTCCCGGTTTCCCGCAAAGATAATCGCGCCGAAGAGGTGATCAGGGTAACGCGCCCCGAGATTGATGAAGGTGGTGCCTTTGCCCGTGGTGGAAACGGTGGCGACTTTGCCGGTGACCGTGGCAGTTTCACCGATGTGTTGAGCTGCCTCAGCATCGCGATACACGGGCACCGATGGCTCTGCCGCGCTCAAGGCCACTGCGGCGATGAGAAATGGAGGAAGGAATCGCAGTGTCATATCCAAGCACCCCGGATGCTGGGCAAAAGCGCGTCGAGAGTCAATGCTCTTTACCTCGACGGAGTTGGCGGCTTGCATTGACCGCGTTTGCCGTTAAGGCATCGCAACCTCCATCATGCCCGACACGCCCCCCATCCTCCACGCTGATATGACCATGAGTCAGGTGCTCCTCGCCTGTCCTGGCGCGCAGAGGGCGTTGTTCGCTCGCTATCACATTGGCGGCTGTCGCAGTTGCGGCTTCAGGCCGGAGGAGACGCTGGCGCAGGTCTGTGCGCGTAATGAAAACATCCCCGTTGCCGAGGCGATTTCACATATTTTAGCGAGCCATCAAAGCGACGCCTCGCTGCAAATCTCTCCTCGCGAGCTAGAGCAACTCCGTCGCGAACGGCCCAATCTCATGCTCCTGGATGTGCGCACGCGCGAAGAGCATGATGCAGTGAGACTGCCCGGCGCGCGGTTGCTCACGCAGGAGTTGGTGCAGGAAATTTTTACCAGCGGGGACAAGTCGGAGCCGCTCGTGCTCTACGATCACACGGGTGCTCGTTCGCTTGATGCTGCGGCTTACTTCATCGGCCACGGCTTTGCGGAAACGCGCTGCCTCGCGGGTGGCATCGACGCTTACAGCCAGGAGATTGATCCAACGCTGCCGCGCTATCGTATTGAAATCGAATCCTGATCAAATCCATGGACGAAAACGCCCTCCAGCAAGCCCTCGCCAGCACGCAAAACCTCGGCGAAATGCCCGACGCCGATGCGGTGGGCACGGTGGGCAGTCCCGATTGCGGCGACATGGTGCGTTTGTGGATCAAGTATAAAGACCAAGAGGGCAAGCGCGTCATCGACAAGGCCAGCTTTCAGAGCTTCGGCTGTCAGACAGCCATCGCCGTCGCCAGCATCGCCACTGAGTTGATTCGCGGCAAAACGAAGGACGAAGCGCTGGCGATGTCTGCCGAAGAACTCAGCAAACCACTCGGCCCGCTGCCACCGATGAAAATCCACTGCGGTCAGATGGTCGAGGGTGCTCTGCGTGCAGCGTTGGAGGCTGAGGCGGGTGAGAAATCGCCCGTGCCGCCACCGCCTGCGGATGTTTCGGGTACGCTTGCGGACGCGCTCACTCAAGCAGGCAAAGCCCAAGGTAAAATCAAAATCATCCTCGATCGCTAACGCGCGCGTATCCTCATTCATCACGTTCACTCACCCCTCATGCACTCATCTCTCGAACTCAAACGCGAAGTCGATGCCATTCAGATCCCCAGCGGCGACAGCATCAAGCTGCCGCTCGGCATGAAAGTCATCATCACCCAATCACTCGGCGGCACTTACACCGTCGCCACGGATTTCGGACTGGCTCGCATTCAGGCCAAGGATGCTGACGCTTTGGGCATCGACCCCGATGCAGCGAAGAAGGAGCAGGAGAGCACCTCCTCGAATATCCCTGAAGACATCAGCGATCTCGAAGGTGAAGTGTGGAATCAGCTCAAGAACGTCTATGACCCGGAAATTCCGGTGAACATCGTCGATCTCGGTCTGGTGTATGACTGCCGTGTGGAATGCGATGCCGAAGGCAAAAATAAAGCGCTGGTGAAAATGACGCTCACGGCTCCCGGCTGCGGCATGGGGCCGACCATCGCCGCCGATGCACAGAGCCGCATCATGACCATCGAAGAGATGGACGACGCCTCGGTCGAACTCGTTTGGGATCCGCCTTGGAATCAGGGCATGATCAGCGTCGAGGGGAAGATGAAGCTCGGCATGATCTGAGGCCGCGCGTGCTGTGCGCTGTTCAGCGGTTCAGTTTGTTCAGCGCAGCGGAGACGTTATCCACGGTGAGAATCTCCGGCAGCACATGCGGCGTCGCCACGCCGGGGAGGTAGAGGACATTCACTGGCACCGCGCCGCGTCCCAGGGCGGTGAAGGCTTTCTTGATGGCTTCATCCTCGTTGGTGTAGTCGGCCTTGAGTGCGACCACGCCATGCTTTTTGAAAAGCTCCTGAATCTTCGCGTCGCGATAGACGCGCTTGTTCACCTGGCAGGTCCAGCACCACTTGGCGGTGAAGTCGATGTACACCGGTTTGTTGGCGGCGATGAGTTCCTGCACTTTCGCTTCCGACCACGGTTCCCAAAGCAAACCGTTTTCGAGTTTGGCGCCCGCGCTGGAGGAGGTAGCATTTTTTTCCACCTGCGGCCAGCCGAGATACAGGCCTCCCACCACTGCGGCCAGAGCGAGCATGATGGCGAGGAAGCGCGTGCGCGCGGACTTATGCGGCAGTGCCCAGCGTCCGTAGATCCAGCAGCCCAGCGCGACGAGTACGAGGCCGAGCATGAGAATGAGTAGCGGCAGTCCCTCGATCATGCCGGTGAGCACCCACAGCATGAACACCACGGTGCCGAAAAGCAGGAAGGACATGCCCTGCTTGAAGCTCTCCATCCATGCACCGGGGCGCGGCAGCGCGGAGACGAGTTGCGGGAATACGGAGAGAAGCAGAAACGGGCTCGCCAAACCGAGACCGATCAGCGTGAAGAGCAGCATGGCCTGCGGCGCAGGCAGTTTTACGGCAAAGCCCAGTGCCGTGCCGAGAAAGGGAGCCGAACATGGCGTGGAGACGAGTGTGGCCAGTAGGCCGCTGAAAAATGAGCCGCCAAGTCCGTGCCGTGCTTGGAGTTCAGCACCAACACCGACTGCCGACGCGCCGATCTCAAACACACCGGCCATGTTCAAACCGAAGATGAGAAAGAAGGCGGCCAGTCCATAGTTGAAACCTGCTGATTGGAGTTGGAATCCCCAGCCTTTTCCCAGTGCGACGACGATGCCGCCGAGCACCCAGAAGGAGAGCAGAATGCCCAGCGTGTACACCACTCCATGCAGCACCACCTGTCGGCGGTCTTCGCCCGCCTGCTGCACGATGCCGACGATCTTGATGCCGAGCACGGGAAACACACAGGGCATCACGTTGAGGATGAGGCCGCCGATGAAAGCGGAGAGCATGATGAAAAGAAAAGTCGGCGGTGCTTCGCTCGCGGCAACAACGGTGGGTGTTTGTTCCTTCGCCGCCGTGGACGGCTCGCTACCAAAGGCAGCGGCATCCAGTGCGGCATTCTTCACGGCCTGCGCAGCGATTTTGAGAGTGATGCTGGCGTCTTCTTTGAAAGGCATGCAGCTTTTGTCATCGCAGACCAGTCCATCGACGCGCACTTTCAATTCCGCGCTGGAACCGGGCGCGGCTGATGCAGGCGGCGTGATCTGCGCAGGCAGGTAAACGGTGCCCTCGTAGCCTTCACCCGGTGAGCCATCGACGCCTTTGAAAGGATGCACCTGCGGCCACGGCAGTTCGCTCATCTTCCAGCCTTCCGGCAGCGTCCAGATGAGTTTGGTCGGCTTGCCGATGACTTCCGGCGGCAGCACTTTGCCGTAGGTGTGTGCGCCGGGCACATGCACGAGCTTCACCGCGACGCGAAAGGGCGCGCCAGGGGCTGCTGCGCTGACTTCAGAGAGGAGGGAGGAGGTGACGCGCGAGGTTCTGTTCCCCGTCGCAGCGACTCCGGGAATGCCGATTTGCAGCGAGGCGTCTTGAGCATGCGTCGTGAACGCGAGGCAGGTGAGGAGGAGCAGAAAGTACTTCATGAGAATGGGGTGACGGCGGCATGCCGTCATGCGTGTGAGTGAGAGAACGCTGTCGCAGCAATATTCTGCTCAAAGATGCCAACGACGCGGTTACAGCGTCTTGTGTGTGCCGTCACAGAAAGGCGGGTTCTTTGTGTGCTTGCAGTTGCACAGCCAGACTTTCTTCGCTTCGGGCAGGGTGAATTTTTTGGGCCCGAGTCCGGTGCCTTTGTGACTGCCATCGCAAAAAGGCTGACGCCCACTCAGTCCACAGGCGCACCACCAGTGGTCTCCTGCGGGGAGTTCGACGGCGACGGGTTGTTTCTCGTAAATTTTGGGCAGTGTTTCCATGATGTGTGAACTCAGGCTAACGAATCTCAGGGCGCGCTGGCAACGCCTTTTTGCAGCCGACGCGTGATGCAACGCCTCAGCGCCACCATGCCGGGAGGTCGTTCATTGTCTCTTTGAGGATGCTGCGGATGGCGAGGCGCTCTGCGGCGGGGAGATGATTGTGCGCAGCGTCGGGCTGGTCTCGCAGGTAGAGTGCCAGATGATAATAGACGCGCTCTTTCAGCTCGCGCGGTGCTTGTTTCCAAGTGTCGGTGTAGAGCATGTAGCTGCACCGATGTTTGAAAATGCGGGTGTGCATGTCGAGATCTTTCAGCGATAGACCGGCACGCGTCGCCCGGCGGTCGCGCAGGAAATCGGCGGCGTAGGTGGCGTCTCCGGTGATGCCTTTGGCGGGGAATTTTGCTTCGTCGGCAAAGGTGATGTAGCGCGCGAGTTCCTGCGCGCGTTCTTCGATCTCGGCCTTTGCGGCGGCGCTGAGCAGGCTGCGGTTTTCGGATTTGATCTGCCGCAGGGTGTAGATGGCATAGACGAGTCGGTTCTCAAAGCCGAGTTGATGTTCGTGGATGAGATGCGGCAGGATGTCGCTGGTGGGCAGCAGATGGAGGCTGAGGTCGGAGTACTGTCCGGGCTCCACTGGCACGATTTCGTTCTTCCCATTTTGCGGCACGCCCATCACGTTGGCTTTGTGGGAGGTAAGGTGGTGTCCGCCCGTGAGATGCCAGCCGCCAAAGCGCAGTTCCAGCGGGATTTGATGGCCCTGCACATCGTGGCGGAATGTTTCAAGGCTGGAGCCTGCCCGCGAGACGAGTAGGGATTCGGCGATCAGGCCCGGCACACGTCGCGTGGCATTGCCGGCATGGCAGTTCATGCACTTGGTGGAGCGCTGCACATCAGGCACGGGGCCTCCGGGACGCAGGCGATTGAAGACATAAAACATCGGCCCCCACTGCGGATCGGAGGCGATGATCTCCACCAGCCCACCGGGAACCCAGCCGAGGTAGGTGTCTTCGTTGAAGTAGAGCGCGCGCGGATTGCGCGGATTGATGATCTCGCTCTGCAATGAGCTGGCGGAGAACACCATGATCTGGGAACTCACCGGGATGTCCAACGCCTTCAGCAAACTGGCGAGGAAGGCTTTGTCACTGCTCGTGTCGATGCGCACCTCTCCCTGCCGTGCTTTCTCCATCAGATGGGCAAAACGATCTTCCGGCTTTCGCTCCAGGTAATTGTGCGGCGGTGCTTTGAAGTCGATCACCCGTGGCTCCTTCGTCTCCGCTGCCATGACACCTGCATGGAGACAGGTCAGGCAGACGAGGAAAGCGGGCAGGGGCAGGGGACGGCGAGGCATGGTGGCAGTGCTTATATACGCTTGCGCAAGCTCTCAAATCGCACAAGACAAGCGACACGTTCTTTCTTTTCATCATGCCCTCTGCACAACCACGCCGCGCCGGCGTTCTCATCCCCGTCTTCGCCCTCCGCACTGCGGATGATCTCGGCATCGGCGATACAGGTGGCGTGCGCCAGCTCATCGACTGGGCGGCGGACTGCGGTCTCGGCTTGATTCAGCTTCTCCCGATCAACGCCACGGGCGGAGACAGCAGCCCTTACAACGCCATCAGCTCCGTCGCGCTCGATGAACTCACGCTAGAACTCACGCCCGCCGCCGTGCCGGAACTCGATGCACTGTTTCATCGCACCATCACCGGCTTGCTGCGTGCCGACCTCCTCCGCCACGGTCCGGTGAATTACGCCAAAGTGCGCCGCCTCAAAACCACGCTGCTGCGCCGCGCATTCAGTCAGGTGCAGACGCAACCCGAGCGGCTGGCCGCTTTTGAAAACTTCCGCGTACAGCAGGCAGGTTGGTTGGAGGACTTCTGCCTCTTCAAAGTGCTCATGGAAGAGCATGGGCATGAGGATTGGACCGCGTGGCGGGCTGAACTCAGCACCGCTGATCAAGCGCGCGCCTGGAGTGCTGCACAGGGAGCGGCGCAGGCGGAAAGACTGCGCTTCCATGCCTATGTGCAGTGGCTTTGTTTCAGTCAATGGCGTGCTGTGCGTGCCTACGCCGACGAGCGCGGTA
Organism: Prosthecobacter sp.; assembly: GCA_039806835.1. Taxonomy (GTDB): domain Bacteria; phylum Verrucomicrobiota; class Verrucomicrobiia; order Verrucomicrobiales; family Verrucomicrobiaceae; genus Prosthecobacter. Next base: position 23,269 of record JBDHQD010000002.1, read on the forward strand.
TCAAACTCATGGGAGACATCCCCTTCGGCATTTCCTGGTGCAGTGCTGATGTGTTTTTTCATCGCGAGCAGTTCGATCTTGAATGGTGCGGTGGTGCTCCCCCGGAGACTTATTTCAAGGACGATCTCTTCGTGCAGCGCTGGGGACAAAACTGGGGCATCCCGCTCTATCGCTGGCAGGTGATGCAGCAAGATGGCTTTGCCTGGTGGCAGCGGCGTGTACGCATGACCACGGAAATCTTCCACATCTTCCGCATCGATCACGTTCTCGGATTCTATCGCATCTATGCCTTCCCCTGGCGTCCCACGCGCAATGCGGAATTCCTTCATCTCTCTGAAAGCGAAGCCGCCGCTCGCACCGGCGGGCGGCTGCCGCATTACATCGAGCACGCCGATGACAGCCCCGAGCACGAAGCGGCCAATCTCGCCCAAGGAGACATTTACTTGCGCATGATCCTCGCCGCCGTTGCCGGGCGTGCGGAAGTCGTCGCGGAAGATTTGGGCACCGTGCCTGACTACGTGCGTCCGCATTTGCTCAGTCTCGACATTCCGGGTTTCAAAATCTGTCACTGGGAGCAGCGCGCGGACGGTCATGTCGTCATGGGGGATGCGTATGATCCCTGCGCCTTTGCCACCTACGCCACTCACGATCACGAGCCGATGCGTACGCTCTGGGAGCATCGCCGCCGTGATCTCAACAGCGACGACGAAGGTGTGCGCTCCACCGCGCAGAGGGAGTTGCGCGCCCTCACCGCGTTCGCCGGATTGCATTTCTCGGAGGAGGATTGCCCTGAATACGATCCATCCATCCGTCGTGCTTTGCTTGAGGCACTGCTCGCCAGTCGCGCACGCTTCGCGGCCTTCATGCTCACGGATCTCTTTGGCTTGGAGGAGCGTTTCAACGTCCCCGGCATCGCCGCCGACAGCAACTGGAGTGCCCGCCTTCCCATGACCCTCGCTGAGATGCGCCGCGCACCGCAGTGGAAAAATGAAGCCACTTGGCTGCGCGCTGCTGTGCAGCACACCGGGCGCATTCCACCCGCAGTGAAATCGCCACCGCGCCCGCGCTCCGCTCCCTCCAAAAAATCCCGCTGAGTCCGCGCAGTCTCGCGCTCATGAGGAAGGGGGGAATGGTTTCAAACGCGAATCCTGGGGACGCTCGCCATCTGCGCTCATTCGCATTGAAAATGCAAAGGCTCGTTGATGACAGGCGAAGGAAATGGCTGGCTCATTCGGAGCGTATGCCTCATCCTCCGATCTCACGCACGCTGCCATGAAACTCCCTTCGCCGTCCTCCCTCCTCGCTCTCGTCCTCACCACCTCCGCGCTTTCTGCCGCAGACCATGTCGTCTATGAACCTGCTGGCGAAGCCAAAGGCAAACACATCGTCCTGCTCGCCGGTGATGAAGAATATCGGAGTGAGGAGGCCATGCCCATGCTCGGCAAGTTGCTCAGTCAGCGCCACGGTTTCAAATGCACGGTGCTTTTCAGTCTCGCTGCGGACGGCACCATCGACCCCACGGCCGTCACCAGCCTCAGCCATCCCGAGGCGCTCGATTCCGCAGACGCCATCGTCATGCTGCTGCGCTTTCGTCATTGGGATGATGCCACCACGCAAAAATTTGCCGCCGCACTCAAGCGTGGTGTTCCTGTCGTCGCCTTGCGCACCAGCACCCACGCATTCAATGGCTACGCCAAAGATGGCCCCTTCGCTTCGTGGAACTGGAATCGCACCGACGGCGGCTGGGGGCGCAAAGTGCTCGGCGAAACCTGGGTCAGTCACTGGGGGAAACACAAATCAGAAGCCACCAAGGGCATCCCAGAGTCCGCTCACGCAGACCATCCGATCCTGCGCGGCGTTAGCGACATCTTCGGCCTCACGGATGTCTATGAGGCAGCTCCGCCATCTGACGCTACGGTACTCGTTCGTGGCCAAGTGCTCCAAGGCATGACCTCAGACACCGCGCCCGCTGCGTATTCCAAGAAAACCAAAGCTGGCACCACGCAGGACGTGAACCATCCCATGATGCCTGTCGCTTGGACGCGAGTGGTGAAAAACGACGCTGGCTCAGAAAACAAAATCTTCTGCACCACCATGGGCGCTGCCATCGACCTCGCCACTGAAGGCACCCGCCGCTTGGTGGTGAACGCCATCTTCTGGGGACTCGGCTTGCCCGTGTCAGAAAAAACCGATGTCACCCCCGTCGGCGACTACCACCCGACCATGTACGGATTCAAAGGTCACAAACCCGGCATGAAGCCGGATGACTACGCCCTTCCGCATTAAATTGCCATGCGCTCTCCAACGCGCACACGCTCATTCTCTACCGCGTGCATACGGTAGATTACCCCGTGTTTTCAGCACTTGCAGCAGGTAGTTTCCCAACACAGCGCGAGCGCGTGACAGACGGTGTATTTGCGCAGAGCGCTACTGCTGATCACAGATGCCTGCAGGCGGCGTGCTACTCGTCAGATTGGCCCGTCAGTTGTTTGAGCCAGCGTCGAGATCTCTTCTTTTTTGACGGCGGTGGGAGCGCACCACCTTCCAGCAAGGCCCAACGATGCTGCCAGGCGCGCGTCAGCGTCTCCACAAGCTTTTCCAAGTGATCCAGTTCCTCCACCGGCAGGCGCAGCAGCGGCACGCCCGCACCTGCAAAGAGTTCATTCACGAAGATGTCGCGCGCGAATTTCTCCGCACTGTCGTGACTGGCATCCACCGGTTCGCGTGTCGCCCTGCGACACAGATGCATGCGGAAAACGGCGCATTTCGTGTTCCCGGCCTTGAAAGGCCGGGCTACGGCACGTTCGTCGCTCTGCGACTTCCAAACAGGTTTTCAAACACGACCTAGCATTTTGAGGAGAGAGTGTGCATCAGACATGGTTGGCTCCAAGGATCGCGCGCTGCACGCTGCGAACGCCTTGCATCGCCTTCCCGCACCGCTAAAGACAGCGCGTGCGCATCATCTCCGGCACAGCAGGCGGCATTCCGCTCGAAGTTCCCAAGACCGTCACACGACCCACACAGGATCGTGTGCGGCAGGCGGTGTTCTCGATGATCGGTGAACTCGTGATCGACGCGAACGTGCTCGATCTCTTCGCTGGCACCGGCGCTTTCGGCCTCGAATGCCTCAGCCGCGGCGCGAAGTCTGTGCTGATGGTCGATGAAAATCGCAACGCCTGCGAAGTCATCCGCCGCAACATGAACAAGACTCATCTCAGTGGCGGCCAGGTGCGTCAGGGCGATGTGTTCCGCGTGCTGCCGCAGCTCCGCGATGAAGGCCGACGTTTTGATCTGATCTTCGCCGATCCACCGTATGCGCATCGCCCTGATGACGACGACTTGACGGCGAAACTCCTCGAACAAGAAGCGCTGCCTGCGCTTTTGACCGAGAAGGGTCATCTCATCCTCGAAAGTCTCTTTTCCAAACGACAAACCGCAAGCTGGCCCGGCTGGAGTGTGCTGACGGACCGCACCTATGGCTCCACCCGTATCGTCTGGCTGTATCAACCCACGCATGGCATCGAAAGCGCTTAGCCTCACTCTCTACAACCTCGTCCTGCCCTTCGGCCTCGTCTGGATGCTGCCGAGTGCCATCGTGAAAATGCGCCGCCGCAATGGCCGCTGGCGCGATCTCGCGCAACGAGTCGGTTGTTTCGATAAGGACACGCAAAACGCCATCAAGGCTCTGCCGCAACGCGAACGTCTCTGGGTGCATGCGGTGAGTGTGGGTGAAGTCAACGTGGCGAAAAAACTCATCGTCCACCTGCTCAAAACGCAGTCTGATCTCGGCATCGTCCTCAGCACCACCACTCCCACTGGCCATGCCATTGCCGTCGAGTTGGCGGCGCAGCATGCGGGGCGGCTCGTGGCTATTTTCAGCCCGGTTGATCTTCCCGGTATCGGTCGCCTCATGCTGGAGCGCATCCAGCCCACGCAGCTCGTGCTCGTCGAAGCGGAAGTGTGGCCAAACCTGACCGCTGCGGCCACGCGACTCGGCATTCCGGTTTCGCTGGTCAACGCACGCCTCTCGCCGCGCAGTGAGCGCCGCTACCGCGCATTTCGTTGGCTCGTCGAGCCGATCTTCCGCATGCTGAAACAGGTGCTCGTGCAGGAGGAAGAGGATATTGCGCGTTGGGAGGGGCTGGGCGTCGATCGCGAACGCATCCACTGCACAGGCAGCATCAAATACGATCCCGAAGGTGCCCATGTCGCGCCCGCAAAGATCGAGGAATTGCGCGGTGTGCTCACACGCGTCGGCATTTCATCTGCGCAGCCTGTCATGCTCGCTGCCAGCACGCATGCGGGCGAAGAAGTCGAGTTCGCGCGCGTCTTCCAACGTCTGCGCGAAGCGGTTCGTGATCTCGCGCTGCTCATCGTGCCGCGTCACGTCGAGCGCCGCGCTGAAATCACTGCCGAGCTTGCCAGCCTCGGCCTTGCGCCTGCCTTGCGCAGCGACGCGGCTGCGCACGTCGATGCCAGTGCGCCCGTTTTCATCATCGACACCACTGGCGAACTCGCCGCCTGGCAGCACCTCGCCACGCTTGTCGTTGTTGGTAAAAGTTTCCTTGCCGAAGGCGGTCAAAATCCCGCCGAGGCCGCGCTGGCGCAGAAGCCGGTGCTGTTCGGCCCGCACATGGAAAATTTCACACCGCTGGTCGAGCTCCTGCTCAAAAAGAAAGGGGCGCAGCAGGTCGGCCATTTTGATGAACTCACCACTGCTTGCTGCGCATTGCTTCAAGACGCGGCCAAGGCCAGTCACATGGGGCAGGCCGGGCATCGCGCGCTGCAGGCGCACCAAGGCGCGACGCAGCGGAGTGTGGAGCGACTTTTTGCGCAAGAACGATGAGCGTATGCGGCTAAATGCCTGCGCTGGCGCGGGCGATTTTTTCGCAGCTCTGCACATCGAGTTTGCCGGAGGCGAGCACAGGGATGTCGCTGACGCGAATCATCTTTTTGGGAATCCACAGCGGCGGCATGCCTTTGTCGAGGAGGCGGTAGCGGAGGTCGAGAATTTCCTGGTGCTCTGGGCCGCCGGGCATGCTGGTGAGGAGGATGAGTGCCTCTCCTTTGTCGATGTCGGGAATGCCGACGACGGCGATTTTGCGCGTGGTTTCGTTTTCCAGCCCCATCGCTTTCACCAGAGCTTCCTCGACATTCTCGTGCGGCACCATTTCACCGGCGATCTTTGAGAAGCGGCTCAGGCGTCCCTCAATGTAGAGGAAGCCATCGAGATCGACACGGCCAATGTCGCCGGTGCGGAACCAGCCGTCCTGGAGGACATCGGCGGTGCGTTTGGCGTCGTTGAGATAGCCTTCAAACACGTTCGCGCCCTTGAACCAGATCATGCCGCTTTCATGCAGTGGCAGAGGTGTGCCCGTATCGGGGTGGGTGACTCGTATGGCCATGCCTGGGACGACATGACCGACGGAGCCTTGGCGATGGCTGGGCAGCCAGGCGTAACCTTTTTCGGGGTCGCCCAAGGGAGCGGGGTCTGGCAGGTTGAGGTTGGTGGCAGGGGAGGTTTCGGTGAGGCCGTAGCCTTCGAGCACGCGCTTGCCGAAGCGTGCCTCGAAGGCATCCGCCACGGTGGAGGGTAGCTTTTCAGCGCCGGTGACGCAGTATTTCACCGAGGCGAGTGACTCGCGGTTCACGCCGCGCAGATAGCCGCGCAGGAAGGTGGGCGTGGCGATCATGAGCGTGATGCGGAATTTCTCGATGAGCTCGGCGAGCTTACGCGTCTCCAGCGGAGTAGGATACGTGATGAGATGGAGTCCGTAGATGATGGGGAACCACAGTGTGACGGTGCAGCCGAAGCTGTGGAAGAGCGGGAGAGAGCCGAGGATGCTGTCGTCGCTCTTCATGCCCAGGCGACTGCCGAACTGCATCACGTTTGCGATGATGTTGCGGTGTGTGAGAGCGACGCCCTTAGGCTCTCCCGAACTTCCGCTGGTGAACAGCAGCAGCGCTTCGCGCCGCCCACCTTTTTTCGCGAGGCCGAGCAGCCCAGCCAGCAAGGCACTGGGGAGCAGCTTGCTGAGCACCAGCCATTTCCCGATGCTGACCTTCATCTTCGGCAGCAGGCGTTCAATGAGGATGAGTTGCTTCATCGGCGGCCAGGGAAAGCTCTGCATCTTGCGCACAAAAATGTCCGCCGTGAGGAAGCGGTCCATCTGTCCCTGGCGGATGGCGCTTTCGATGGCGGCGCGGCCAGCGGTGAAATTGAGATTGACCGGAATTTTTCCAGCTAAGATGACGGCGACGTTGCAGATGAGGCCGCCGATGCCAGGCGGCAGGATGATGCCCACGCGTGGCTTTTGCGTTTCGCGGCGCAACACTCGGGAGAGGGCCAGTGCGGTGGCAAAAATTTTGTCAAAGCGCACGACTCTGTCGTCCTTGCCATCCACGACGCTGTTGCGCGTGCCGAATTTTTTGAAGCCGCGGATCAGCATGTGACCGAGGCTGATGTCCAGCACGGGATTGTTGCTGAAACTTTCTTCAGCCAGGAGCAGGAGGCTTTCCTGATAGCAGGCGAGGTTCACTTCCGCTCCTTGGAGCAGCTTGCCGAAGTTGAAGATGACCTCTGCGTCGCTGTAGCGGCGGCCAGTGGGTAGCGCGGTGTCCTGCAGACATTGCACATGCAGGGGCAGCACGGGGATGCCTGCTTTGAGCAGGAAATCGAGTTTGGCGCCGGGCACGGTGGTCAGCGGTGCAGTCAGAGTCGCCGCTTCGGCGGGTAGATAAATGACGATGGCTCCTTGCTGCACGGCTTCGGTCATCGCCCGGCGGTAGGCAGCGACCTCGGTTTCACCGGGGTCAAACTCCATGGCATGCACGTTGTCTCTTTCGAGGTGGGCCCGCAGCAGCGGATGCAGAGCGGCTCCTTTTTTCACCAGATAGGTTAACTCACGCCCAGCCAAGAGTAATTCCAAGCGCAGCAGATCGAAGTAACCGAGCTGACTCGGAAGGATCATGAAACCACCGCCTGAGGGCAGGTTGTCTTTGCCGAGAAGGGTGAGGTCTTTGAGAGTGGCGGGCTGTTCGGAGGCCATGTGCGAGAGATAGCCTGCAACTAAGCGGCTGCCGCACCGCTTTTCCAGCAAGAAAAGGCTGGAGATGCGCTGCCACGGGAGGGGCTTGTGAGCTTGTGGCTCTTCCAGCATTGCAAAGCGGCGTAAACCGTTGCAAACCACAGCTCATGCCTCCTCCCCAGCGCCCATTTCGTCGCGAGTCGTCCAGTCCTGCTGCTCCACCTCCTGGTAGCGAAGCGTGGCCGCGCCCGTGGGCGCAGATGAAGTACTTCTCTTTTCATCCGGTCGTGTACCCGAACATGATCCGCGCTGTGTCACCAGACGCCGGCCCCGGCGATCTCGTGCATGTCATGGACAAGGAGGGACATCTCTTTGGCAGTGGCTTCTATAATCCCAAAGCGCGCGTGCCGCTGCGTGTGCTGCAACATGGCGAAGACGTGCTTACCGAGGATAAACTCGATGCGCGTCTGGATGCCGCGCTCGATTTACGCCTCCAGACGCTGCATCTCAATGATCGCACCGATGCATGGCGTGCGGTGCATTCGGATGGGGATGGCTTGGCCGGTTTGGTGGTGGACCGCTACGCCGATGTGCTCTCGATCGAAGTGACCACGCTCGGCATCTGGCGTCGTCTGCGGCGCTGGTTGCCGAAGCTGCATGAGCGGCTCGGCACCACGCAGCATGTCATCCAGGTCGATCCCGACATCGCCCGCATTGAGTCGATGCGCTGGGCAGACGTGCCTGAGGCGGACGCGCCCGCTCCGCGCAGTGTGCGCATTCGTGAAAACAACGTGCGCTATCAGGTCAGTTTCGAGGACGGTCACAAAACGGGATTCTTCTGTGATCAGCGCGAGAACCGCCTGAAGTTTGCCGCGCTCGCGCGCGGGCGCAGCGTGCTCGATCTCTGCAGCTACACCGGCGGCTTTGCGCTCAGTGCTCGCGTGCTTGGCGGCTGTGAAAACGTCACGGGGGTCGATCTCGACGAGAAAGCCATCGCACAGGCGAAAAAGAACGCGGACTTGAATCAGGTGCGCATGGATTGGGTGCATGGCGACACTTTCACCTGGGGGCGGCAGATGCAGCAAAACGGGAGGCAGTGGGACGCCGTCGTGCTCGACCCGCCAAAGCTCGTTTTCTCCCGTGACGCCGAGGAAGGCCAGCTCGGGCGCAACAAGTACTACGACATGAATGCCGTCGCGCTCAGCCTGCTGCGGCGCGGGGGGCTCTTTGTCACCTGCTCCTGCTCTGGGCTGCTCGATGTGGCCGAGTTTGAGGACATCGTCATGCGTGCTGCGCATCGCAACAAACGCCGCCTGCAAATTCTCGATCGCACGGGAGCCGGAGCGGATCATCCCGTGATGTCGAATTGCCCGGAGGGGCGGTATTTGAAGGTGCTCTGGTGCCTCGCTTGGTGAGTTCGGCGGGGAGGTGATTACAAAAAGAAACGCAACCTCTGGAAAGAGTCAGCGTTAGAGCGGGCATGAAGACGCGCTTCATCCTCCCCCTCGCATGGGTTTTGCTTTCTCCCACACTCCCTGCGGAAACCTCCACCGCTGCCACATCGACACCCGTAGCTGCCGCTCCCGATGGCAACACGCTTTATCGCACCTGGACAGACACACAGGGGCGTAAACTGGAGGCGACCTTCCGCGGCATTGAGAACGGCCAGATTTTCCTGCAAATCCGCAGTGGGTATGTTTATCGTCTGCCGCTCGAAAAACTCTCTCCGGCGGATCAGGCGGCTGCCAAGACGTTGAAGCCAGAAGGTCTGGGCATCCCTGCAGATCCACATCTCGCACAAGCAGCGGCCCAGATCGACGTGTTGGTGAATGCAGGACTCGCCAAAGCCGGGCAGAAGCCCAACCCTCTCGCATCGGATGAGCAGTTTGTGCGCCGGGTGTTTCTCGATCTCGCCGGGCGCATCCCCACGCGAGAAGAGGCGCTGGAGTTTCTCAACGACCCCAGTGAGTCAAAGCGCGCGAAGGTGATCGACCGCTTGCTCAGCTCCCCTGGGTTTAACAGCCACCTGTTCAACTATTTTTCTGACATGCTGCGCATGTCGGACGAGGCGCAGAAGGCGCGCTTCTACACCTACCAGGACTGGTTCAAGAGCCAACTCGCAGACAACGTGTCGTGGGATAAGATCGTGTATCGCATGATGACCGCAGACGGCAAGCTGCTGGACAATGGAGCCACCGGCTATCTTCTGCGCGATGCGGGCATGCGACTTGATAATCTCAGTCTGACCTTGAGCACCTTCCTCGGCGCGAATGTTGCCTGCGCACAGTGTCATGACCATCCTTTTGCCGATTGGACGCAGCATCAATTCTACGAGATGGCGGCTTTCTTCGGTGCCACGGAGACTTTTGGTGCCAGAGGCAGCCCGAAGAGAGCCAATGCTCGGGCGATGCGTCAGGTGATTGCTTCCTTGGAAGACCGCAGACTCCAGCAATCCGCCAAAAACCTCCTCCGCGTCAATGCTCTCGCTGTGGAGGACGGCCCTGAGAACGATTTGAAGCTCCCTCACGATTATAAATACACCGACGCCAAGCCAGGCGATCCGGTGAAACCCAAGCTCGTGACTTGGAGCGATGACAAAGCAAAGAAAGCCTACCAGGGAGTGCAGACGAAGAGCGAAGAGGATCTGCGCTCCCAGTTCGCCAAGTGGATGACTTCACCAGACAATCCGCGTTTTGCCATGACCATCGCCAACCGCATGTGGAAGCGCATCTTTGGCCTCGGAGTGAAGGAACCCGTCACAGATCTCGATGATCCCAGCTCCAGCGTGAATCCGCCGCTGCTCTATCATCTCTCCCACGAGATGGTCAGGCTGAAGTTTGACCTCAAACAGTTCATGCGCCTGATCTGCAATACGCAGGCCTATCAACGCGAAGCCACCAGCCATGAGATGAGCGATGGCGCACCGTATCTCTTTCCGGGGCCGATTCTGCGCCGCATGACGGCCGAGCAAGCCTGGGACTCCTGCGCCACGCTCGTTGTCGGTCAGGACGTGGATAAATATCACGAGCATCGCGGAGCGACTTATGCCAGTGCGATGAACATCGACTTTGGCACAGATGCGAAGCCTGAGGAGCTCGTCGCTAAGATCGAGAAAGCGGTTGCCACCATGCGCTCGTTTGGAGGCAAGAACGGTGTGGCGAAGAATGCAGCGCGCAGGAAACGCCGCATGAGATTGATGGAAACAGAGGGCGAAGACCTCGCCACCTCGCCGCCAGTGCGCGACGGGCTCGTGCTCGCGCGCGCCTCCGAGCTGCCGCAACCTGAGCGCGATCAGCATTTCCTGCGCATGTTTGGTCAGAGCGACCGACAAATCGCCGACAGCAACAGCGAGGAGGGCAGCATTCCTCAAGTGCTCATGTTGATGAACGGTGAAGCACAGCGGGTGATTGGCTCGGATGGCTCGCTGGCGGTGCGCACGGCCGCAGAGCAGGGGACTGCTGCGCAGAAGGTCGAGAGCCTTTATCTGAGTTTCCTCAGCCGCAAACCGCGTGCTGAGGAGCTAAAAAACGCCGTCGCTGGCCTCGAATCGGGCCTGACCCTGCGTGATCTCACCTGGGTGCTCTTCAACACCCGCGAATTCATCTTTGTGGAATAACCCCTCGCCCCCCAGCACGCTATGAATCTGCAAAACCAACTCGATCCCATCTCCCGCCGCGCCTTTTGCGAACGCTGGGCCAACGCTGCACTGGGTGTCACCGTGCTGCATGGTCTCGGCATCCGCTCCTCTGACGCAGCCGGGACAGCTCCCGCCAATCCCCCCTCTGGCCCTGGCTTTGGCAAAGCAAAGAACGTCATCTTTCTCCAGATGATCGGCGGCATGTCGCACATCGACACGCTGGATCCGAAGACCGGCCCGACACAGGGGCCGAAAGCTCCCATTGGCACCAAGGCTGGTTTTCAACTCGGTGGCACGATGGAAAATCTCGCCGCACGAGCGGATAAGATCAGCATCATCCGCAGCATGAGTTCAAAGACCGGCGTGCATGCCAGCGGGCAGTACCTCATCCGTACGGGATACGAGCAGCGCGGCACCATCCAGCATCCGAACATCGGAGCTTGGGCGCAGCATTTCAAAGGGCCGAGTCACAAGACCTTGCCCTCCAGCGTCTGTGTGAATCGCCAGCCGCAGAGCGGGAATGGCTTTTTCCCATCCAGTTTTGCGCCGCTGCCCATTCTCGATCCCGATGCGGGCCTGCAATACTCGCACAGCGACGCTACGCCAGAGCAGCTCATCAAACGCCTCGTCTTGCTGGATCAACTCGATGCGGGCTTCCGCCAGCGTTTCCAAACCTCGGAGGTGAAGAGCTACACGCAGTTCTACGACAAGACGGTCAGCATCATGTCCAGCACCGATCTCGAAGCATTCCGCCTCACCGAAGAGCCGGACGCTTTGAAGGAGAAATACGGGCGCAACAAGTTCGGTCAGGGCTGTCTGCTCGCGCGTCGCCTCATCGAAAAAGGCATCCGTTACGTGGAGGTGGCCAAGGGAGGTTGGGACATGCACAACAACATCGACGATGGGCTCGAAGAACACGGTGCGGAGCTCGATGTGGCTCTCTCTGCGTTGCTCGATGATCTCAGCGAGCGGGGATTGCTGGAGAGTACGCTCGTCGTGCTCTGCTCTGAGTTTGGTCGCAGCCCCAGATTGAATGGCAATGGCGGACGCGACCACCATCCGAAAGTTTTCTCCACGCTGCTGGCGGGCGGTGGAGTGAAGGGTGGCTTTGTTTATGGCGCGAGCGATAAAGAAGGCATGTCCGTGGCCGACAAACAGGCGACTCCGCAAGATTTCCTCAGCACCGTTGGCTGGAGCCTCGGATTGCCTGTGGATGAGGTCGTCATGTCGTCGTCCAATCGTCCCTTCACCGTCGGCGATAAAGGGAAGGTCGTGCTGGATGTCTTTGCCTGATGCGGCGGCGGAGTTGGCGTAAAACAGCCGCTCCGCATCTTGCACATGCGCATTCGCACGCTCTTATGCGTGACAGTGAATCCAGCGCTCAACGAACCTGACTCTCCCTTCGACCTCGCCCTGCGCCCGGCGGATTTCTCAGAGTTTCACGGGCAGACCAAGGTGAAAGAGCAGCTCCTCGTCATGGTCGAGGCGGCGCGCATGCGTGGAGAATCGCTCGATCATGTCCTGCTCTGTGGCCCACCCGGATTGGGCAAGACGACGCTGGCCAATCTCATCGCCAACGCTGTCGGCACCCGATTGCACACCACCAGCGGGCCGCAGATCGAGCGTGCGGGAGACCTCGCGGGCATCCTGACGAATTTGCAGGAACGGGACATTCTCTTCATCGACGAAATTCATCGCCTGCACCCGAGCATCGAAGAATACCTGTACCCGGCCATCGAGGATTTCCGGCTCGACATCATCATCGACCAGGGGCCCAAGGCGCGCACCATCCGACTCGATCTCCCGCCCTTCACGTTGGTGGGAGCCACCACGCGCGCGGGCATGCTCACCGCGCCCATGCGCTCGCGCTTCGGCATTCCGAATCGTCTCGACTATTACACCAGCGAGGAGCTGCAGCACATCCTGCTGCGCTCTGCAAAACTGCTCAATGCAGCCATCGAGCCAGGCGGCGCGCATGAGATCGCTCGTCGCTCACGCGGCACGCCGCGCGTAGCCAACCATCTGCTGCGCTGGGTGCGGGATTTTGCACAGGTCAAGGCGAGCAATGTCATCACCGAAGAAGTCGCGCAGCAGGCACTGGGCATGCGTGACATCGACGAATCCGGCCTTGATGAAATGGACCTGCGCATCTTGGAGGCTGTCATTGGCAAATTTGATGGCGGGCCTGTCGGGCTCAACAGCGTCGCTGTCGCCGTGGGTGAGGATGCCAGCACTTTGGAGGACGTGCATGAGCCTTACCTCGTCATGCAGGGTTACCTGAAGCGCACACCGCGTGGGCGTGTCGCCATGCCGGCGGCCTATCGCAAGCTCGGTCGTGTGCCGCCTGTGTCTGGACAGGCGGAGCTCTTCTGAGTACACTTTTTTCACATGTGGCGCGAGCTGATCACCCTCTGGCAGAGCATCCGCGATCCGGAGTATCTGCATTTGCTTCTGGAGCCTCTGCCGCTCTACGGACTGGGGGCCGGGCTGACCTTTGTGATCGTGTCCCTGTTCTTTGGTGAGATCAAAAGTCGCATGCTCGCGCTGGGCATCATCTGCCTTTCATGCGCCAGTGTCTGGCCGTACATCGACCTGCGGGATAAAGCCACACCGCGCATCCTCGCCACACGTTCACCGGACTTTGCGCCATTGATTCAGGAGCAGACTCAGCGGCGAAAGGACTGGTCCTGGCCCTATTACGGCATGGCCTTGCTCAGCGCGGCTGCGCTGGCAACGACGCGCTCTGCCAAAGGGCGCCCGCTCCTGCTGCTGGTCGTCGTTTATGGCGGGTTGCTTTTCTGGTTCAGCATCTGGCTTCACAAGAAAGAGTGCGAGGTCTATCACCGCAATATCGTGCGCTTCATGCCAGTGCGTTGAGTGGAGATGACGCAGGGCTTTGCCCACCATCGCAATTGCATTCGCCCCGGCTCTGGCCTAGATACGCCGCCCCTTTGCCCTGACTCGGAATGTCCATCGCCCACACTCGCAATTTCTCCATCATCGCCCACATTGACCACGGGAAGACCACGCTCTCCGACCGTTTGCTGGAGTTCACAAAGACTATCACCGCGCGTGAGCAGCAGGATCAGCTCCTCGATGCGATGGATCTGGAGCGTGAGCGTGGCATCACCATCAAGGCGCACCCGGTGTGCATGAATTACAAGGCCCGCAACGGCCAGATGTACAAGCTGAACCTCCTCGACACCCCAGGCCACGTCGATTTCAGCTATGAAGTCAGCCGTTCACTCGCCGCGTGTGAAGGCGCATTGCTGCTCATCGACGCCTCTCAAGGGGTAGAGGCGCAGACGGTTGCCAATTTGAACCTCGCGATGCAGCAGAATCTGCACGTCATCCCCGTCATCAACAAAGTCGATCTCCCCAGCGCCGACATCGACAAATGCAAGCGCCAACTCGAGGACATCCTGCAACTTCCCGCCGATGAGGCGGTGCCCGCCAGTGCGAAAATGGGCATCGGCATCGAAGACATCCTGGAGGCTATCATCGCCTACGTGCCGCCGCCAAAGGATCCTGGTGACGGTTACCTGCGCGCTTCTGTTTTCGATTCGGTTTTCGATGCCTACCGCGGCGTGGTCAGCTACGTCCGCGTCGTCAGCGGCACCGTGGTGCGCGGGCAAAAAATCCGCATGATGTCCACCGGCCTCGATTATGAAATCAAAGACGTCGGCATCTTTCGTCCGAAGATGACGACGTGTGAGAAGCTGGAGGCCGGCGATGTGGGGTATCTCATCGCCAACGTGAAATCCACCGCCGATGTCAAAATCGGCGACACCATCACTGAGAGCCGTAAGCCCTCTCCTGAGCCGCTGCCGGGCTTCAAGGAAATCCACCCACTCGTCTTCAGCGGCATCTATCCCGTGAGCACAGACGACTTTGAGGCACTCAAACTCGCCGTCGGCAAACTCCAGATCAACGACGCTGCCTTCACCTTCCAGGCAGAGAGCTCAGCGGCGCTCGGCTTCGGCTTCCGCTGTGGTTTCCTCGGCCTTTTGCACATGGAGATCGTGCAGGAGCGTCTGCGCCGGGAATTCAATATGGATGTCATCTCCACCTATCCCTCCGTCATCTACGAAGTGCGCAGGACGGACGGAGAGGAAATCCTCGTGGACAATCCCACCTTCCTGCCCAGTGCCCAGGAGATCGACGAAATCCGCGAGCCGATGGTGAAGGTGAACATCATGATCCCGAACGAATATATCGGTGACATGATGCAGCTCGTGATGGATAAACGCGGCACAGTGAACAACACCGAGACGCTCGACGATCGCCGGGTGCTCCTCCACACAGTGATGCCGCTGAATGAAATTCTCGTCGATTTCAACGACAAGCTGAAGTCCATCACTCGCGGCTACGGCAGCATGGACTACGAGCACGCAGGCTATGAGGCAGCGGAACTCGTGAAGATGGACATCCTCATCGCGGGAGATCCGGTGGACGCTTTCTCCTGCATCGTGCATCGCAGCAAGGCAGAAAGCCGCGGCCGTCAGCTCTGCCAGAAGCTCAAAGAAGTGATCCCGCAGCAGCTCTTCGTCGTTGCCATCCAGGCTGCCATTGGTGGCAAAATCATCGCCCGTGAAAGCATCAGCGCCCTGCGCAAAGACGTGACCGCCAAGTGCTACGGCGGCGACATCACCCGCAAACGCAAACTGCTGGAGAAGCAAAAAGAAGGGAAGAAGAAGATGAAAGCCATCGGCAAGGTGAACATCCCACAGGAGGCATTCATCGAGGTTCTCAAGACGAACTAAAGATCACAACGCTTGCTTTAAGGCGCGCGGCAGAGACAGTGCGCGCGCTGTGACTCGATCTCATCTCCAATCGGCAGACCAGCAGAGGCTCGACGGGCTTTACGAGCGATTGCGTGCGCTGGCAGTGAGAAACGTAGGCTACCCCTGCAATCAGGACTATGACCTGAGCGACTTGTTTCGCTTTTTGCAGTTCAGTGCAAACAACGTCGGCGATCCTTTTCACAGCACCAACTACCGACTCAATACGCTGGAATTTGAGCGTGAGGTGCTGGCGGAGTTTGCGCGCCTCACGCGTGCGCCTGAAGGCGAATGGTGGGGCTATGTGACCAGCGGAGGCACGGAGGGGAACATGTATGGCCTCTATGTGGCGCGCGAGCTGTTCCCCGAGGGCATTTGTTATTTCAGCGAGGATACGCATTACAGCGTGGCCAAAGTGCTGCGCCTCCAGCACACGCGCAACATCATGATCAAGAGTCAGCCGGATGGTCAGATGGATTATGACGACTTGCGCGAGACACTGCGCATTCATCGCGATGTGCCGCCGATCATCTTCGCGAACATCGGCACAACGATGAAGGGCGCGGTGGACGATCTGGCGCGCATTCGTGACATACTCAACAGTCTGGCCATCCCCAATGCCTACATCCATGCAGATGCGGCGCTCAGTGGGATGATTTTGCCCTTCGTGGAAAAACCTCAGCCGTGGGACTTTGCCGATGGCGCAGATAGCATCTCCATCAGCGGACACAAAATGCTCGGCGCGCCGATTCCCTGTGGTGTTGTGCTCGCGCGGAAAAGCTACGTCGAGCGAATCGCGCGCTCTATCGAGTACATTGGTGCCTTGGACACCACCATTGCGGGATCGCGCAGTGCCTTTTCACCCTTGGTGCTGTGGCATCGTTTGCGCAGCCTTGGGGCGGACGGATTGCGTGGGATGGTGGAGAAGTGTTTGGAGAATGCCGACATGGCCGTGCGCAAATTGTCCGAGCGTGGGATTCACGCCTGGCGACATGAGAACTCAGTCACCGTGGTTTTCCCCCGGCCATCGCCTGCGGTGATGGAGAAATGGATCATCGCGCCGCGTGGAGATATTGGCCATCTCATTGTCATGCCGCATGTCACTGCTGAGGTGATTGACGAATTTATCGAAGACTACGCCACCGCCGGTCAGGCGGTGAAAGCAACCAAGATCACATCATGAAACAGCTCACGGTTCTAGTGCCCAACGAACTCGGCATTGCTGCCAGGCTGGCCGCTTGTCTTGCCGAGAGCGGCGTCAATATCGAAGAGATCGACATCGAGCGGATGGAAAATCACGGTGTCGTCGTGCTCAGTGTGGATCGCTATGATGAAGCACTGCGAGCACTCAGCCGAGCAGGCTTCCGCGCGCTGACGCAGGACACGTTGCTCGTGCGGCTGGAGGACAAGCCCGGGGCGCTGGCGGGGGTGGCTCTGCGGCTCAAAGACGTCGGCGTGGATTTGCGCTCCATGCACATTCTGCGTCGGGAGCATGACGTGACTATGGCCAGCTTGGTTTGCTCGGATAATGCGCGAGCAGCCGAGGTGCTGCGAGACGTGCTCGTGGTGGAGCCGACATTGGGTGCAAAAGGAGCAGGATGAGCACTTGAGCATCCTGCGAGGCTCCGTAGGGTCGCGCAGCATTGGCCCCATGTTTTTTCTGACTCCCCGCTATCTCAAACACGCGAAGTTGCTGCACAAAGGCGTGACTCGTTTCATCAATTACAAACGGGACGTGTTGCCACAAGCGAAGCTGGACGAGGTGACGACACTGCGTGCGAGCTTGGAGGATGCGATGCGAGCGCGGGATAAGGCGCGCATTGAGGCTCTGCATGACGAAATCAACAAGGCCTGTGAGAAAGCGCTGCCGCATGAACGGCATTCGGAGTTCGCTGACAACGTGGAGGTTTTTTTCGTCGCCATCGTGGTGGCACTCGGCATTCGCGCCTACATCGCGCAACCTTTTAAAATTCCCACGGGATCGATGCAGCCGACGCTTTATGGCCTGGTGGCAAATCACACGGCGGAAGACACAACGCCGAACCTGTTGGCGCAGTGCAAGGACTGGGTCGCCGGGCGCAGCTACTACAATGTCACTGCCAACCATACCGGACGGCTGCGTCAGGTGGAGCCGCTGACGGAGCACAGCTTCCTGGGTTTCTTTGCCCATTGCCGCCTGCACTTTGAGGATGGAGAAACGCAGTGGATCTGGGCACCCATGGCACAATTGACGACGGTGGGAAGGAACCTGGGGCTGTTTCAGTACACGGGGGCGATGCCGGAGGAAGTGCGTCGAGATAATCCTGACTACAGTGGGCGGTACTACCTCGGTGCCCTGTCCGGCAGAATGATCACCAAGGGGCAACTGCTCGCGCGTGGCACCGTGGATACCGGAGATCATGTTTTGGTGAACAAATTCTCGTATCACTTCCGCCGTCCGGTGCGTGGAGAGGTCTTCGTGTTCACCACCAAGAACATCACGGCGATCGGTGTGCCGGCGGAGCAGGGGTCTCAGCACTACATCAAGCGACTGGCCGGAGTGCCGGGGGATGAACTCGCGGTGGAGTCACCATTGCTGAAAATCAATGGCGCAGTGGCAGAGGAGCCAGGCTTTAAGCGCGTCATGTCAGGCACGCGAGATCAGCCTGTGAATGGATACAAAGGCTATGGCCAAGCGGGCAGTGTGGGAGGCAGCTATGACCATGTGCAACTGCGGCAGAAACAATACTTCGCACTTGGCGACAACAGCTACAACAGCTCGGACAGCCGCGTGTGGGGTGTTGTACCGGAGCAGAATCTGGTCGGCCCCGCCTTGTTCTGCTACTTCCCGCTGGGACGGAACTGGGGACTGATTCGGTGAAGCGGCAAAGCAGGCACTTCAATCAACTTCGCGCATCGTGAATCTGACGGGTTTTCTGTGCATGTGACTGCACGCTGCCATTCGCCACGGAGGGAGGAGGGCGAGGAGTGATTTAGATTGCCTGATACGTGGAGGTGAGTGTAGCCCACGAGTGCCGTTGTTGGGGAAATACGACAACGCAGGAACTAGCAGTGTCCTCAATGCTCCTTCTTTGCCTCGTGCTTCTCTTCCTTGGCATGGGAGTCACCATGTCCTTCGCCATGCGCCTGGTGCATGCCTTCGTGCAGCACTTGGGTTTCCTTCCACGAGTGCTTGTCACAGGACACAGATGCGAGGATGAACGCGGCGGAACAAAGGATGAACGTAGCTGTTTTCATGAAGATTGAGGGTCGGGCATCCTATCGGGTGACGCTTGCTGCGCAATCGACAATTCACGCTCTTCAAACCACTCGGCACAGCATGAGCCACAGGCCGAGTAGCACTCGGTGCAGATGAGCCCTCCCCCAAAGCGTTGGGCTCCGGGGCTGCCGCAGAGGTCACAGCATAAGATCGCGGACAGCTCGGCGGATGTTGGTTGCAGGGGGACTGCTGATGGACTCATGACAGGGGTTTCATGCCATGTCTTGTGCATGCTTTCCAGTGTTTGCATTACGGCGTGCAAGCTTGCCTGTAGGCATGCTGCGACAGCACAAAAGCATCATTGTTTGCGTTATTTGTTGATTCAGTGGGCAAAAATGGGCCGTAGTGTGTCGCTTCCCATTATGCGCACGTTACTCGCACTCCTCCTTGCCCTGCCGTTTGCTGCCTCAGCGCAGCCGGTTACAAAAAAAATCGACCTCCTTGAGGTTATCAAAGCTGGCAATGTTGATTACAACATCAACCCGAAGTCAGACTTCCACGACGATCCCAAAACAGTTTGGGTGCCGCAGGCAGACGGCAGCCTCCACATTTCCGGTCGTGGCTACGGCTATGTCGCCACCAAAGAGAGCTATCGTGACTATCATCTCGTGATCGAATTCAAATGGGGCGCGAAAGCCTGGGGCAAGCGCGAGCATGCTGCGCGTGACAATGGCATTCTGCTCCATGCCTACGGCCCCCACGGTGCCTACGGCGGCACCTGGATGGCCAGCATTGAGGCGCAGATCATCGAAGGCGGTGTGGGCGACATTCTCGTGCTCTCGCCCAAGCTCGCAGATGGTACGGTGCTCACCACCAGCATCTCCGCTGAGTACACACTGGATCGCGACAAGGAGAAAATATGGAAGAAAGGCGAACCGCGCCAGACGGTAACGGGAGGGCGCATCAATTGGAAACACCGCGACGTGGATTGGGTGGATAAGTACGGCTTTCGTGGTCGTCAGGATGTCGAGTCTCCTCCCGGAGAGTGGAATCGCCTCGAAGTCATCGCCAAAGGCGACACGCTCCAGTATTTCGTCAATGGTGCGTTGGTGAATGAGGCTTTCGACTGCAAACCGAGCGAGGGGAAAATCCTTCTTCAAACCGAAGGAGCCGAGATGATCGTGCGCCGCTATGAGTTGTATCCTCTGGGCGAGTTCAAAGAAAAATGGAGTGCCATTCAGGCCAGCGGCGGCAGCGACATCGGCTCCGTGCGCGATGGACAAGACAAAGCACTCCCTCCCGAAGAATCCAGAAAGCGCATTCAGCTCGACGGGCCGTATGAAGCTCAGCTCGTTGCCGCAGAGCCACTCGTGTTTGACCCTGTCGAAGTCACGTGGGATGAGAAAGGCCGCATGTTTGTCGCTGACATGCGCGACTATCCGCTCGGGCCACCCAGTGCGGGTGATCCGTGGCTCTCCCGCATCGTTCAGCTCGTGGATGATGACGGGGATGGTCACATGGACCGCAGCATCGTCTTCGCTGATCATGTGGATCACGTTCAGGGACTACTCCCCTATGACGGTGGCCTCATCGCCACGACGCGCACTCAAATTCTCTTTCTCAAAGACTCCGACAACGATGGCAAGGCCGATGTGATTCGCCCACTCATCAAAGGCTTCAATCCACGCCACAGCCAACTCCAAGTCAGTGCTCCGCGTTGGGGTCGCGACGGCTGTGTACATTTCAACAATGGACTCGATGCGAAGGAAATCTACCCCGCCGATGCACCAACCAAGGTTGTCGATGTCCCCGGTTCCAATTTCAAATGGAACCCCAAGACGGACGAAATCACACCCACGGGTGGCAAAGGTCAGTACGGCGGCGCCTTCGATGATTGGGGACATCATTTCTACTGCTCGAATCGCAATCCCGTCATGTTCACCGTCATGCCTTGGGAGGCGATGGAGCGCAATCCGCACGCAGGCATCACGCAGAATTTTGAAGACATCGCACCGGCTGGAGCTGAGACACGCGTTTATCCGCTGCAAATCACGCACACCACGGCGGACGCTCATGCCGGCACAAACACCGCTTGTTCCGGCCTGGGCGTCTATCGCGGCACCCTCATGCCCGAATTGACCAATAACGTCTTCGTGCCTGATCCCACCGGGCAGCTTGTCACTCGTTATCAGGTCACGCCAAACGGTGCCAGCCTCAAAGCCACGCGAGTCGGCACGCACACAGAGTTTTTCCGCAGCAGCGATGAATGGAGCCGCCCGGTGAATTTCACCACGGGTCCTGATGGAGCGATCTACATCTGTGACATCTATCGTCGTTGGATCGACCACGCGCGCTTCTTCCCGGAGGAGTTTGTCAAAACACACGACATGCGTCAGGGGGAGAATGAGGGACGCATCTGGCGCATCGTGCCCAAGGGAACAAAGAAACTCACCGCCAAGGTACCCGGCCTCTACCATGCCATCCCCGTCACTGGCTGGGGGAAGGTTCCTGCCGAACACGCAGAACGCGCGCTTTTTCTGAGTGTGCCGTCCATCACCTCACCAGAAAAACTAGCTGCCATTCTTACAGAGCATGGAGACGATGTGTGGATGTCGAGGATGGTTGCCTCTGCTGCCGCAAAGAATATGGGCCGCATTCTCAGTCTGTTGGGAGATGCGTTTTTCAGCCAATACTCCGACACCAAAAGCACCACCGTGCGCATCTATGCGGCTGGATCACTGGCAGACGGAGATGCAGATGACATCCAGGCATTGCTCACGCTTCTGCAAAAACAGCCCGGCGAACTTCTCTGGTGGAAACCTGCCCTCTTGCAGGGACTGGCACGGCTGCCGAAGGGGCATGACGCCGCAGCCAAAGAAATCGCTTCGCTGCACTCAAAGATCGACAGCGCTCTCGCGAACGACAAAGCCCCTCTTGGCCGTCGCCTGGCAGTTCTTCCTCTGCTCGCTTCGCGAAAATGGACAGCGGTGGAGCTGGTGGTGAAGCACCTGCTCACGACCACGCAGCCCTCTGAAATCACGAACGCAACGGTCGCTCTATTGAAACGATTTCCTGCCACCAGCACGGCTCCGCTGATCTATGAACTGCTGCCCAAAGCTGGCCCCACGTTAAAGCGCGATCTCGTGCCCATTCTCACCGCCAATGCCACCACCGCGCTCGCCCTTTTCAAACGGATGGAGAAGGGGGAATTCCCCACCGCCTGGGTGGACGTGGAAACACGCTGGCGCTACCAGCGCGGCAAAGGCGAGATGCCCGAGTTGGCGAAAAAACTCTTTGGCGAAGCCAGCGGCGACCGCGCGGCGGTTGTCACCAGTTACCTTGATGCCGCCAAAAAAGCGGGGGATGCCAAAAAAGGGCAGCAGGTCTTTGCCTCCATTTGCATCGCCTGCCACAAGCATGGCTCTCTCGGTGTGGACGTCGGCCCGCCGCTTTCGGATGTGAAAGTGAAACCGCCAGAAGCACTCGTCGCTGACATCCTCGACCCAAACCGCATGTTTGAAGCGCGATGGAGCGCTTATCAGGTCGAGACGAAAGACGGACGTACGCTCAGCGGTCTCATTCAGAGTGAGACGGGTGACTCCATCGTGCTCGCGCTCATGGGAGGCGCGAAGGAGACGATCCAGCGCAGCGCCATCAAGGAAATGAAAAGCCTCGATCGCTCGCTCATGCCCGTTGGCCTAGAGGCGGCGATCACCAAAGAGCAGATGAGCGACTTGATCGCCTTCCTGCTCGGGAAGTGAGGAGATTGGCAGTTTCTGGCGGAGACATCTTTGTGCAGTGACGAATGGCATCTCGGATGCGCATGAGAATGTGCTCATGCCTCCTCGTCACTGTGCGGGTAAGTAGGCTGCTTTGAGGTCGATTTTGAAGCGCCAGCTCACGACTTCGGCAGGTTGTGTGGAGTCGCGCTGGAAGCTGAGACTGACAGCGCATTCTTCACGGCGCAGGCGATAGGGAAAGCGGTAGGAGAGACGCATGGTTTGCGGATCATACTGGGCTGGAACGGTGCCGAGGCCGGCGACGCGAAGTTTGATGCTCTCTGGAACAACGGTGCCAACATTCTTCAGGTCAGCTTCGATGAGGGGCATGCGGGAGGTGACGGTGGCATCCGGTGCCGGAGAGAGTCGCACAAGCGGTTCTCCTTGAGCAGTCTTTGCGTCGGCGAGGAGGAATTTGTTGGAGCCGACATCGCCGCGACCGCGAAAGCTGGTGGCAAGCTTGAAGTTGGTGTCATTGTCACCGTGGATGATATAGCGACCGAGTTTGCCGTTGGGAGTGTCCCAGGTGACTTTCTGACCGTTGACCGTGACGAGGGATTCGTAGCCGATTTGCAGCCCGGTTTCCATGATCGCATCATCAAAGCTGCCGTAGGGATACGCGAAAGAGAGACATTTGATCTTGAGATTCTGCTCCAGAAACTCACGCGAATCTTTCAGCTCCGCGAGAATCCACTGCTGGACATCAGCAGCAGTCTTGGCATTTCGCGGACGCTTTTTGAGGCTTTCATGAGAGACGCTGTGGCTGCCGACTTCGCAACCGTGCTGCATCATCTCGCGGATTTGTTCCCAAGTCATGGAGCGCCCACCGATGTTCACATATTTTTTGTATAGGTAGATGGTGAAGGGAAAGCCGAACTCTTTGAGTACCGGGTAAGCATGGGTGTAAACGCCCTCCCATCCATCGTCCATGGTGATGACGATGGCTTCTTCGGGGATGTTCTTTTCGCCGCGTTTCCAAGCCATCACGTCGCTGAGTGAGATGACGGGAATTTTGGAGTCTTTGATGGCCTGCATTTGCTCACGGAACTTCGATGCCGAGATGAGCATGGGGCTGCCGCCACGCTCACGAAAATCGTGATAGCCCAAGATGGAAACGACAGACGACTTGTTGAGTTCAAAGGCTGGGGCGGTGGGTTGGCTGTCCGGTGTGGGAATCACGGTTTCCTGCATGGCGGATTCATGCAGGCGTTTTTCGATAGCTTCTTCTTCCGGGGTGAGGCTGGGCTCGGCAGGTTTTGTCGGCGGCGGCTTTGGTGCCACTCCGCTCTGCTCCGCGAGCCGACGCAGCTTGGCCTCGATGCGTTTACATGCAGGGAGCGTCGTAAGAGCGAGTGAGGCGAGGGCGAGGAGTACGATTGGGCGCATGAGTTCAGTCGGCGGCTGAGCGCGACGGGGTGATGAGTACGTTTTTAAGGATGAACTGCGGGGGACTTTTGCTGGCGATGTCGAGGCGGAGTGTCCCGTCGCGTTGATCACTGGTCAAGGTGAGGCTGCCGAGTCGGAAAAAACGGAAGGTGCTAGCGTCTTTGGTGGCGCGTTCGGCTCCAATGTATTTTTCGATCACTTGTCCTCCGAAGTTGATTTGCAGATGCAGTGGCTGTGCGAGGCTCGGCGCGCTGTAGTGCAGTACAATATCGTACGTGCCTGCTGCTAGATGTTCAATCTTCCATGTCGCCGCAGAGAGCGGAGTGGTGGTTGCTTTCACTGCAGAAGCAGGAGAGGTCGAGGTTGCCCGCAAGAGTGGGAGCGAAATAGTTCCCTGCCTGCGCTCTGCTGTTGTTGGTGCGGGCATGGGAGTGGGCAAGGGTGCAGTTCCGGTGGGGGATTGCTGTGCGGCGATGAGGTCCACCACACCGCCGAGTTTGATGATTTGTTGGATGCGGGAAATTTCCTCCAAATAGGGTTGTTTATCGGTGGCCGTGGCGGCGAGGCGTTGAAGTTCCAGCAGGTATTTCCCCAGCAGGGGGATGTGACGCATGCTGAGTTCCTTCTGATAAATTTCCTCCATCTGTTTCAGGCGCGAAGCAACAGCGGGCTGCGCAGTCTGTGCTGATGCGCCAAGAGTCATCAGCCAGAGGATGGTGAAGAGTGATCGGAGCGCCTTCATGGCTTGTTGCGGTCTTCCTCTTCAAGTGCGGATGCCAGGGCCCAGGCTCCTGCGGGTGGGTGGCGATGCTTGGCGGCATTCTCTGCTGCTAACAGGGATTCGATGAGTGCTTTTTCCAATGCATTGCGCCGCTCGTTGCGCGGAGGCGCTGTCACGGCGGCGAGGCCACGCTCGACGAGGATGTGCTGGTAGAGGCCGATGTTGGGTAAAAAGATCAGTGCAGCGCGGGCGCCGTCTTTGTCGCGATCTGGGCGGACGAGGAGACGGAAGGTTTTGTCAGCGAGATAACCGGTGGTGAATTCGCGCGCCGCGCGGGCGATGGCAGGAACGTCTTCTGCATCAATGTCGAAGTGTTTGGCAAAGCGCGTTGTTTCCGCCGCATCGCCAGTGGGCGGAGCGCAATCAATCCACAGCAGACGCAGTTCAAGCTCACCCGCCGCGCTTTGCACGCGAAGCCGATCACCGGCAGTTGGGATGCTCTTGGCGAGACGAACGTCATTGATTTCTTCAAAGCCATCCAGGCTGCCATTGATGGCCGTGAGAGAGCGGACGCCCACCGCACGTCCGAGTTTGCTGCGCATTTTTTCGATGCGGCGCATTTCGGCATCGGCCTGTGGCTTTAAAGTGGGCTTGAGTGAGGCGAGCTGGCGTAGCTCGCTCACATAATTCTCCGTCGCTGCTTTGCGCGCAGTTTCCAGTGCAGTTTTGAAGGTGCTGGTGGCTTGTTGAAGAGTCTGCGTGGTGGTGGTGACGCTTGGAGGGGCCGCCGCTTCTTCTTCGGTGAGTGGCACCAGTCGCAGATTGCGAATGCGGATAAGATTGGCGGGATAACCGGCGGTGGCGGCAAAACGCAGTGTCACGGGGTTGCGTGTAAAGACGAGGGGGCCGGAGCGCACAGTGGTAAAGGTGGTTTCATCTGAGCTGCGCGAGATGTGGATGATCTGCCTGCCTTCTTCTTGCTGGAGCAGAGTCGATTCACTGAACTCAAAGACCGCCGTCTGCTGTGGTTGGAGTTTGGACGAGGCATAGATGCTGCCAGCGACGGGGGCATCGCTCATGTTGACCTCGAATTCGAGATGATAGCGCCCGGTAGGTAGGCGAAAATTCTGCCATTCGGCACCACTGCCACCGGAGCGCCAGCCGCTGAGGGTTTCGCCAGAAGCTTGCGCAGAGCCTGTCAGCCGCGCCTGAGCCAGGGGCAGTGGTGAGGCAAGGCTGGACGCCGTGCCACGAAAGAGTGCTTCCAATTGCCCTCGCCGTTGATGAATGGCGCGCGCTTCTTCGTAGCTGCCGCCATTGGCGGCTTCCACTTCCTCTTTGGCG
Source organism: Prosthecobacter sp. (assembly GCA_039806835.1). GTDB lineage: Bacteria > Verrucomicrobiota > Verrucomicrobiia > Verrucomicrobiales > Verrucomicrobiaceae > Prosthecobacter. The sequence goes on from JBDHQD010000002.1 coordinate 49,144, forward strand.
AGGGCGCGTTCATACTGTCCGGTGAGGATTTGCGAGTCTGCCATGATCTGGCGCAGAAACGTCGCGCGCGCAGCAGTCAGCGCCGCTGGCTCTGGGGATGAGGTTTGCCCAGGGACATGCACTGGCAGCATGGTGAGAGCGATGAGGAAGATGCGTTTCATCGCGAGGAGGGAGCCAGCTCCACACCGAGGAGCTGCATGAGATTGTTGGTGACGAGCGATTGTGCGGCGAGAGTGAGTGTGCCGGAGCCATCGCTGATTTTTAAAATGCCTGCGCTGCGTTCCTCGGGGCCTTTGAGCGTTGTTTCGATCCGCGTCAGGAGGGTGAAACGCTTTTCTTTGATCAGCAGGGTGCCTCCTTCCGCCGCGCCACAGCGGTAACGCAACAGCACTTCGTAGCCACCTGGCGGCAGTTTGGGAAGCACCCAGACAGCCGCAGCACCGACCTTGGACCAGCCGGTGATGGCACCGCTTTCACGCCGCAATTCTTTGAGAGTGGCAGACTCGATCGGCAACTTGATGCGTTCTGGCAGCATGGCTGTTTTCAGCGACTGCTCGCGCGTCTGGAGCAGCAGCAGCTCTTTGTCGAGACGCTCAAGCTCATTTTGCAGACGCTTGCGTTCGTCGCGCGTGATGATCGCGGTGTCATAGTCACGTGCCTTCACGGCTTGTTTCTCCAGCGCCTCCAGCGTCGTGATCTGATCTTTCACCGGTTTCAAACTGGCAGCGATGAGATCACGCTCGTAACCCAACCGCAGCAGGGCGATCTCTAGGCTCGCTCCAGGATCGCGGCGCGGTTTATCAGCCGCAGAGCTCGACGCGAGCTCCCCTGCGATGATGAGCGCGCATGCTAGAACGAAACCGAATTTCACACGAGGGCGGGGACGGGGGATCAATAGGTGGTGAATGCTAGCCGCAGCGAAGGGGGAGACAAGCGTGAAGTCGCAGCGCATGGAGCCGAGATTCGGAACGGAGCGGCTGGGCTTGAAAGATCAATCGCGCAGTACGAAACTGCACCTGATGCCTGCCCCGCAGACCTATTTGCTCATCGACGGCCACAACGTCATCCACGCTTGGCCAGAGCTGCGCAGAGAACAGCGCACGGCCTCGCGGCGTCATCTGGCGCGCCTGGAGCTGCTCAAACGCCTGCGCCACCTTCAGGACATGAGTGGGATGCAGCTCGTCGTGGTGTTTGATGGTGCCAAGCAGGGCACTCACGAGGAGCGCGAGCCGGGCAGTCTGCAAATCATCTATGCGGACCCTGGCACCACGGCGGATACGATCATCGAGCGTCTCGTGGTCAAATACGCCGCAGTGAAAACCCTGCGTGTTGCTTCGGCGGATGGCATGGTGCGTGAGATTGTACTCTCACTGGGGGCGGACTGGATCAGTCCAGAGACGCTGCGCAGCCTGTGTGATGATGCCGAGTGCGACATGCGTGCCCGCATCGTCTCAAAACCCTCCCTCCCTCCTCGCAACAACCGTGGATAGAGAGCACGGGTGCTCATGGAACGTCTCTGCGGTGGCGATCACGCATCGATGACGCCTACTTCATCCACGATTGCGGCAGGGCATCCGTGCTCTGCTTGCATTCGATCTGGCGCACGCTTCGTTGGGCAGGCCATGTTCTTTCCTGACATGGCACACAGCACGAGTGCTCTTTGCTCGTCCCACCGTCATGCGTTTATACCCTTTCGTTTTTCTTTTCGTGCTTGGCCTCACGTCGCCTGCTCTGAGCCAGAGTGCTTCCGCTGGAGCAAAGGTGCCAGAGGCGGCGCGGACGCTGCTGCTGGAGGCGCGGGACATGCGCATCAAGCATCGCTACAGCGAGGCGCTGGATAAATTGGCTCAGGCGGAGAAGCTCGCGCCGAACTTGGCGGACATCTACGCCTTGCGTGGAGATATCTACCTCGCTCCAAGGCGGCGTGATTTCGCTCTCGCGCTGCCTCAATTTCAGAAAGCCGCTGCGCTCCAGCCGCAGAGCCCACTCCCGCGCTTCAACCTCGCGGAATACTACTTTGTGAAGCACGAGTTCGACACAGCTTTGGACGCCTTGACCAAGCTCGACGCCGCTTTCCCCAAACTGCCGGAGATGATCCGTCTTCTCGTGCGCTATAAGCAAATGCTCTGTCAGTTGAAGCTCGGTCATCGCGATGAGGCAGAGCAAATCGTCGCCAAGAATTTCAAAGCGGACGACAACACGCCTGCGTATTATTTTGCCAATGCAGGGCTGGCCTTCGCTGCGGGCGACGCGGCAAAAGCGAACGACTGGGTCAAACGCGGGGTGTCCATTTTCAAAGGAGCCGCCTGCGCGCCTTTCTACGATTCCTTCAAGGAGTTGCGCTGGGTGCCGGATGTGGACTTTGGAGGGACGGTGGAGTTGCCACCGAAGCGATGAACCGCGTGGCTGTCATCACGGGTGGGGAAGGGGGGCTGGCGCGTGCCATCGCCGCCGAACTCACGAATGCGGGTTTTGAGGTGCTTGCTCCCGGACGTGCGGAGTTGGATGTGGCCGATGCCGCCAGTGTGAGTGCCTTTTTTGATCGCCTGGAGCAGATCGAGCTGCTGATCAATAACGCTGGCCTGTGCCGTGATGCCGCCGTGGCAAAAATGTCACTGGAGGATTTCGACTCGGTGATGGAGGTGAATCTGAAAGGTGCCTTTCGGTGCTCGCAAGCAGCGGCGCGCATGATGCTGCGCCAACGACGTGGCCACATCGTGAATGTGGGATCGTATGCGGCACTCGCAGGTACTGCAGGACAGGCGAACTACGCGGCAGCGAAAGCGGGTTTGATCGGCCTGACGCAGAGTATGGCTCAGGAGTTTGGCGGGCGGAATGTGCGCGTGAATTGTGTGCTGCCAGGTTTTTTGGAAACCAAGATGACGCAGCATCTGCTGGCGGAAGAAGCACGACGTGAGCGCATCATGAAAGCACATGCCCTGCGGCGATTGAATACGCTCACGGATGCTGCGCGCTTCATCCGCTTCCTCCACACGATGGAGCACGTCAGCGGCCAGGTGTTTCAGCTCGATAGTCGTCTTCACCGCTGGGGCTGAGCAGCGCGGTGAAGGCCGTCGGCAATGGCGCCTCCCAGAAAGGCGGGCAGCCTTCGATGCCACACGCGAGTCGCGTGGAGTGCAGTGCTTGGCGCGGCAGAATGAGCCGTGCCTCCAGTGCTGGCGTCCAGCCTGTTTCGATGAATTCGAGGTAGCACTGCTCATCGAGACCGTAGAGTTTGTCGCCGACGATGGGGAAACCGAGATGATGCAAATGGGCGCGAATCTGGTGCATGCGTCCCGTTTCCGGCTGGGCTTCGATCAGACTGAGCCGCAGCGTGCCGAAGCTGCCCTTCTGCATGATGCGAAAACGGGTGCGGCAGGGGACGCCGCGCTCATGCACAGCTTGTTTGACCCAGATGGCCGACTCCCGCACCTCACCCGCGCGCAGCAGTGGTGCATCGAGCGTGAGTTCCTGCCAGTCAGGCCACCCATGCACGAGTGCGGTGTAGGTTTTCTGCATGCGACGCTCCTGCATGGCCATGCCAAAGAGCCTCGCGGCCTCGTGTGTCTTTGCCACCAGCACGACGCCGCTGGTTTCGCGATCGAGCCGGTTGATGATGGAGACTTGTCCGCCGTTGGCGATCTCGTAAGAAAGGAGATCACGGAGTCCATGCCACAGCGTGGGAGCACCATTGGGAGCGCCAGGATGGATTTGCAGAGGAGCAGGTTTGTTGACGACGATGTAGGCGTCTGTCTCGTCGATGAGCGTGAAGGCGGTGTCGTTGCGAATGCTCACGGTGCGGGGATGCCGAGTTCGCGGCCAAAGACGATGGGCTGGGGATGGTTCACAAATTCGCCATCGTCAAAGTGCCACCACTCGGCTCTGGCTTGAGTGAATCCGGCTCGCAGCATGGCTCTTTGGAGGAGTTGGAGATTGTGTGCGATGACTGCATCTCCACCGCGATACTTGGCAGAAGCTCCGTGCAGCCCGGCATCGAAACCCGTTGGCATCCGCTGCTCTTGCCCGCTGGCATCGACGAGAGTGACATCGACTGCGATGCCGCCGCAGTGCCGACTCCATCCCATCGTCTCCGGCGAGAGGAACATGTGCGTGTGTGCCCCGGCGCGATGCAGCACTTCCTGCACTTCGGGAGGACGATAGGCATCCCACACGCGGAGACCGTAGCCTTGCGCGCGCAGTGTCTCGTGAGCCTCCTTGAGTTTGAGTGCTGTCTCGCGGCGCAGCAGGCAGGGCATGCGGCGAGGATAGAGGGGACGCCCGGCGACGTTTTCCGCCGTGGCATAGCGCAAGTCGATGGAGATGCCTGGAATCACTTTGCGGAGATCGACGAAATCGAAGGCGCGTGCGTTTCCGGGACTGCCCTTGCGATGGTGCGTGGACTTTGTACCGCCGCTGGCCTCATCCAGATAATAGGTGGTGCCGTCTCGTTGGATGTGGGGTTGCGCGCAGGCGGCCAGGAGGAGGGAGAGTGCCGGGAGGAGCGGCAGGCACCGGGAATCGAGAGTCATGCAGAGTTTTTGCTTCCGTACTCATGCACGACGGGGCAAGTTTGCAAATTCCGCCTCCCGCATGACTCGCTTTCAGGTTCTCGACACTCTCCTCCACTGCCTCGCTTTCTATCTTGGTGCGGGCATCGGTTCATTCTTGAATGTGGTGATCTACCGTCTGCCGCTGGGCATCTCAGTGAATCAGCCGCGGCGCAGTTTTTGTCCTTCGTGTAAAACGCAGATCCCGATGTGGTTGAATATTCCACTGCTCAGTTGGGTGCTGCTGCGTGGCAAGTGCGCGAGTTGCGGTGGAAAAATCTCTTCGCGCTACTTTTTCGTCGAGCTGCTCACGGGGGTGCTTTTTTACCTCGTGTTTCTTAAAGCCACGGCAAACGAAGTGAATCCGTGGCCGCATCTCGGCGTTTGGGGACCGGAGGTGCTGTGCTTGTGGTTGTTCATGAGCCTGCTGGTCGCCGGGACATTCATCGACATCGACCACTTCATCCTGCCGCACTCCATCACGGTGGGTGGCACTGTGATGGGACTGCTCTGTGCCTGGTGGGTGCCTGCACTCGTAGGGCAGGAGACACACACACAGGGATTGATCGCCTCGCTCGCCAGTGCCGCACTCGGTCTGGGTGGACTGTGGCTGGTGGTGGAGCTGGGAAAGTTGGCCTTTGGGAGAAAAAAATTCGTCTTTGAAAAGGAGGTGGCCTGGGAGGTGGCACAGCCGGATGAGAATGAGCCTCCGGTGGTGACTTTCGATACGCATCGCTATGATTGGGCGGATCTCTTTATGCGCGCGAGCGACCGCATGCTCGTCACCTGCAACTCGCTGCGCGTCAATGCGCGTGAATTTGGTGCCGTCACGCTCGAATTGTGGATGGAAAAGCTCAAGGTGAGAGACGGCTCACACCTTGAAGAAATTCCGCTTGAGGGCGTGACGACGCTGACTGCGCGCACCACCCAAGTGGTGATCCCGCGCGAAGCGATGGGCTTTGGCGATGTGCTCTTCTTGATGATGATCGGTGCCTTCACGGGCTGGCAGGCGGTGATTTTCACCGTGCTCGCGGCATCCGTGTTGGGGACGGTGTTCGCAGTGATTCACCGCATCAGTGGGCGGGCAGAATGGGGAGCGAAGATTCCCTTTGGCCCTTATCTGGCGATGGGGGCGGCACTGTGGGTCTTCTGGGGGCCGCAGATTCTCGAATGGTATTTGAGTAAAACCGCGTGGCGTTGATGGCCGCACGGTTCAGGCCTTCTTCTTGGGCACGGTGATGAAGGCTTCCGCGAGATAATGCGGGATGAGCGGTTGCTGTGCGAGCGTTGTGCGCTCTTCGTCAGAGAGAGAGAGCACGCGCTGCGCTAAGAGTGCGGCACTGGGGCGCGCGATCTGCACTCGGGGCTCGGCACCCAAGGGAGGTTTGGCATCGAAGATCAGCCAGTTGCCTTCGGCAAGACGCTGCTGCGCTTCCTCGGCGGAGACGATTTCGAGATCGGGCAAGAGGCGGCCAAACTCCACACGCGCGAGATAAAAACTCTGCCGCCGCGCATCGCCGATGACGCGGTAGGTGGAGGGAGCCTCAACATCAGGTGCTGTGAGGGAGGACCATCCCACACACCACACTCCGCGCGAGAGTGCGACGCCCTGCGCAGCGGCGATGGAGATGCGCACGCCGGTGTAGGAGCCTGGGCCAGTGCCGATCACGATGCCGGCGAGATCCTCTCCCGCAGCCGCCAGTGCCTCACGCAAGGGGGCAAAGACTTGGGCATTGTGTGAACGCTCCGACTGGAAGGACGACTGGAAAATCACGCGATCATCACGCACGACGGCGATGCTGCCATGGGCGGTGGAGAGGTCGAGGGCGAGGATGCACGGCTTCATGTCACGGAAGCTTCCTCCGTGACACGTCGTTGCCCGTCGGGCAAGGGTTCGATGTGAAACCAGCGTGTTGTCGATGGCATTAATTCAGGAAACAAGTCCGCCCACTCGACGATGACGACGCCCGGCTCTGCCAGAATCTCATCCCATCCTGTGCTGAGAACTTCCGCCGCGCTCTCCATGCGGTAAAAATCAAAGTGAAACACCGGGAGCCGCCCGCCTGAATACTCATGCACGAGCGTGAACGTAGGGCTTGTCACCTCCGCTGTGGAACCCAGGCCGGACACGATGCCGCGCGTGATTTGCGTCTTTCCAGCTCCCAAGTTGCCACGCAGTGCAATGACATCTCCAGCCACGAACATGGATGCGATCTGCGCGCCCCAAGCGAGAGCTGCGTCGGCGGAGTGGAGAATATGGATATTGGCTTTGTCCACGGTCAGAACAGAGGAGCGATGGCCTAGGGACACGCTGATTTAATCAGCAGAGCCAGAAAGTCGAGCAACGAGGCGTGGTGTGAGCATTGGAAGCGAATGGAACACCCGCAGAGCAGGGGGAAAGAAGACCATGCGGCGTGTCCTGGAGGCGAACGTCGAGGCCTAGCACTCGCTACCGGGAGTGCCCCTCCGATTCAATTTGAGGTTTGTCGCCAGCCTCAGACTTCGACTCGGGGCGGGTAGCAGGTTGCTCAGAGCCGGCTTGTTCGCCTTTTTGTTTCGTATTGGACTCCGGCTGGTCAATGCGGTCGTTGAAGGGATAGGGAAGAAATGCATCACAGTCGATGAGGAAGCCGCGACTTCTTGAGGGAATATCGGCAGAAGCTAAATCCCCTATCAGAGAACGCTCACCCTCGAATGGAAGCTTACCAAATCGATAGAGCTTGGCACCGAGCAGTTCGATCTGATCGGGGAAATCGATCCGGCAATATGAGGCGATGTGATAGTCCCGATCTAGCATCAATAGAAATCCATGACCACGAGCTGGCGGCATCTCTGATCCCTTCGGGGATGAGCGGATGAACAGAACACTCGCCACCGTGAAATGCTGATCTTCTCGTGACACACCACCTAAGTAGCGAACGGAGGATAAGTGGTAGGAATAGCTTTGTTTTTTGTGGTCATACGACTTGGGTGTCAACTCGTCGATCTTGGATTCGACCAAAGCTTGGCTGATTCGAGAGATCGGGTTGGCCTCGCTAGAGAATGATCCTGCGGACCATGCCTGCGCGTGAAGCACGGAAGAGTACATGCTGATGGCGATGATTAGCGGGATGCGCATTTTGTTGGCGAACGACCCAGGCTCAGCGACCCGGCGCACGGGACGCAATGATTGCAACCACGACGCTCACGCCGGGTTCGCTGAAGTGCTTGGTTAACCATGTTCGTTAGGCCGTGTCATCGTCTGGCTTGATGTGCGCTTGGACGGCGGAAACCAAGTGCTGGTAACTGGTATCGAGTGCCTCATACATCTCTCGCAAGTATTCTGTGTATTTTGGGGCTGCATCGGGCCGCCGCCGCAGATGCTCAACGTGGGCAAGCAATTCATGAACTTGGTGCTTGGTCCGATGGGCAACGTCGAAAACATCCTCGGGTAGTATCGCTCTCTGCTCGAAAAGCATCTCCTCCATCGAACTGTGATAAAAATGAAGGCGTCGAAATACCTCTCGGTCTGGTTTGCCGTCGGACTGATGAATGCCTCTCGCTGCGTTCCGTGCCCGGTAAATCAAAGCGAGTATCGTCTTAAGCGCACCAAACTGCTGGTCGTAAAGCGCCGCCTGTCGCCTCACTGTCTCGGCCAACAATACCTTGTGGCGCTCTTCCGACTCCTTGAGCTTGGCGTCGAGAACACGCTCAAAGCTACGCTTGAGGACGTAGCCAACGACGCCGAGTACTGCGCTCGCTCCACCAATCGAAGTAATAAGCGTGTCCCATTGCATAGCGTGCGAAGCGGCCTAACATTGAAGATCATTCACAGATTGTGAGGTTTGTCAGCAGCATTATCACCGACACTTTGGTGGGAATATCACGGGTTTTTGGCTCCATGGGTGTCGTTTTACCCTCCTATGCCGTACTCGGGCAATAAAAAGTCAGAATATCACTCCCATCACGGATACTGGAGCTGTTCTATGAGCAACAGACCAGAACTCAGGCTGGAAGAACGGCTGCGCGGCGTGAATCACTCCCATCGCATTCACCCCACGCAAATCAACGCCCACACTTCCCCGCAGCCCTCCAACGATTCCAACTTCGGAATGCTGACGCATTCCGCTACGCCTCGTCGAGGCAACGGCCAAGCTGCTGACGTCTTCTCCTAGGTCGTGTTTGAAAACCTGTTTGGAAGTCGCAGAGCGACGAACGTGCCGAAGCCCGGCCTTTCAAGGCCGGGAACATGAAATGCGCCGATTTCCGCATGCATCTGTGTCGCAGGGCGACACGCGAATCGGTGGATGCCAGCGAGTGGGTTCGGGCGTCGCGCTGCGACGCAGCCCGATGAAGGCAGGATGTCCCGCGCATGGTCTCCCGGCCTTGAAAGGCCGGGCTACGAGACGACTGCCGCTCTGCGGCAGAAGTTTGGCAGAGGTTTTCAAACACGGCTTAGCGGAATGTGGCAGTCAAGTGCCGCACCGAGTTCACCTGCAATGGAGCAGGTCGGAGCATCTCAGCGCGAATGGGCCGCCTTGGGCCTTCATTCAGGTTGTTCACGCCGTGCAGAGCATTGCAGTTTAGCTCCCGCCTTGCCATGAGCTTCCGGCTCGACATCTTGGCCACCCCTTTTCCATCATGGCTTCTTCTGTTTCTTCTCCTGGCATTTGTTTCCTCGTCGGCGCTGGCCCCGGTGATCCCGGACTGCTCACGCTGAAAGGGCGGGAGTGCATCGAAGCTGCCGACGTGCTGGTCTATGACTATCTCTGCCACCCGGCCCACCTGCGTCATGCCAAGCCCGGTGCGGAGCGCATCTACGTCGGGAAAAAAGCTGGCGACCACACTCTGAAGCAGGAGGAGATCAATCAACTCATCGTCCGACTCACTCAGGAGGGAAAAATCGTCACGCGCCTCAAAGGAGGTGATCCGGTGCTCTTTGGCCGTGGAGCTGAAGAAGCGGCGGAACTGCACGCTGCGGGAGTGAAGTTTGAAATCGTGCCGGGAATCACTTCCGCCATCGCAGGTCCGGCTTACGCAGGCATTCCGGTGACGCATCGCTCTCATGCGTCACAACTCACCATTTTCACCGGCCACGAAGATCCGACCAAGCCCGACACCTCGCTCGACTACGCCAAACTCGCGCAGGCAGACGGCACCAAGGTGTTTCTCATGGGCGTGGAGCGCATCGAGGAGATCACCGGTGAGTTTTTGAAACACGGCGCGAAGCCAGACACACCGATGGCCTTGGTGCGCTGGGCCACACACGGTTGCCAGCAAACGCTGGTGGGCACTTTGAGCGATATCGCCGCCAAAGTGAAGGCAGTCGGATTCAAAGCACCCGCCGTGGCGGTGATCGGAGATGTGGTCACCGAGCGCGAGCAGTTGAACTGGTTTGAGAACCGTCCGCTGTTTGGCAAAAAAATCGTCGTCACGCGCACACGGCGGCAGGCGGGCGTGCTGAGCAAGAAACTCATGCAACTCGGAGCGGAGGTGATCGAGTTGCCGACCATCCGCATTGAACCTGCGGAGGATCAGATGGAGTTCGGCCAGCTCGTGCAGGACTGCCACACCTATGAATGGATCGTCTTCACCAGCCCGAATGGGGTGGATGCGTTCTTCACCATGTTTGACAAACTCTACAACGACAGTCGCAGCATCGGTGGCGCACGCATCGCCTGTGTCGGCCCCGGCACGGCGGAGAAAGTGCGGGCACGCCACCTCGCTGTCGATTTGATGCCGGAGAAAGACTTTGTCGCTGAGGGGTTGGTGAAGGCGTTCGACGAGTTTCAGAACATGGAAAACGTCAACGTGCTCTGGGTGCGCGGCGCAGAGACGCGGGAGGTCATCGCCAATGGTCTCACAGGCATGGGAGCGATCGTGGACGAGGCCATCGGCTACCGCACCGTGGCCGAGACGGAAGACAATCTCGAAGCACTGGCGCTGCTGAAAGAGGAGGGCGCGGACATGATCACTTTCACCAGTGCATCCACCGTGACGCACTTCATGGAGTTGAAAGTGCCCCTGCCGAAGAATTGCAAAATCGCCAGCATCGGCCCAGTGACCAGTGCCGCCATCAAAGCGCATGGCCTCAAAGTCGATGTCGAAGCCAAGGAAAGCACCATGAGTGCCCTGGCCGAAGCCGTGGCGAAGTTTTGGCGCTAACACGCCGAGCGCGTGCTCTTGCCACCAGCCATCATCGTCACGATGAGGATGAAGAAGCACATCACCACGGAGAACAGTGGGAACTGCAATGCCGCAGGCAGACTGTAAACAAGCGCGAGGGCTGGAATCCACACGACCCAGTTGGTCAGCAACACGGCTGGACAAGTGCGCGTCCAGAAATCGCGATCGAGTGTGGGACGCACGCGCGCCCACGATCCTCCCATCTCTGCCCAGCGCAAAGCCACGACGTAGGTCGGCACGAACCACAGGGGACTCATGACGAATTGATCAAAGGTTACTTTTTTCAGCAGTGTGACTGCGCTGTGATCGTGCCCGAAGAGATGCCCCTGCACGCGGTAAAACAGATCGATCTCCATTCCACGATACCCCCAGAAGAGCATGAGCAGCAGGAGTCTTTTGCCACGGCCTTCACGGGCAAGCACGCCCTGCATCCATTGCACCAATGTCGGGAGCACCGCCGCTGCAAACAGAGTGGAAACGCATGAAAAACCGAATGACCAACGCTCTTTGAGAGCGGCCAAGCCTTCCCAGAAATGGGTGAGCGCGGGCACTTGATAATAACTGATCACCAGAGCTGCCGCGATCCCATTGAGCACGAGGCAGGCCGCGCGATTTTCTCGAAACACCTCGGCGAGGAGTGAGCGGATACTCGGAGGTGTGGAGCTGGCGGACATGGAATGGAGCGCGGACACTGAAACGAGGAATCGCCACGTCAATCTCCCTTCCTTTGCTTGCGTGGCGGGCGGCCTCTGTTCATTCATGAAGTCATGACTGCTGAGTTGTTTCGCCAAATCACCACGCGCGGTGGCGCTGTGGATCTCTCCTCTCGCGCCAAATTCCGCCTCACCGGCGCAGACCGCGTGCGCTACCTCAACGGCCAGGTCACCAATGACGTGCGGCGCGCCAACACAGGCAGCACACTCTACGCCTGTGTGACCGATGCCAAAGGCCGCGTGGCGGCAGATGTGTTTATGCACGCGGTCGAGGAGGCTCTCGTCCTCGATGCCGAAGCCGATCTGCGTGATGCGCTCGCGGCCCGGCTTGAGCGCTACATCGTGGCGGATGATGTGGAGCTCGCGGATGTGACGGATCAATGGCAGCTCTGGCATGTCTTTGGCGACTGCGAGAGATTTCAAGGGCTCCACTCAGAGCGCTGCGGGGTGCCGGGAGTCGATCTCTGGCTGCCCGCCGATGCAGCACCGCCAGCATTGGACTCGCTGCCAGTGCTCAGCGCGGCGGAATGGGAAACGTGGTGCGTGTTGCAAAAAATCCCGCGCTGGCCGCATGAAATCAATGCGCAGACCTTTCCAGCAGAGGCTGGGCTGGAAACTCGCGCGATGGATTTCAGCAAAGGCTGCTACATCGGACAGGAGGTGCTCTCGCGCATCAAGACGACAGGTAAGATGCCGCGGGAGATGATCGCGTTTGAGGCGGACGGTGCCATCGCAGCGGGAGATGAAGTGTGGAACGAGACAAGCGTGGGCGTAGTCACCAGCGTCGTCATCCATCCAGAGACTGGAAAGAGCACCGGCTTGGCCATGTTGAAACAGGGCAGTGCGGCGATGGTGATGCACACCGATTCCGGTGTCACCCTGCGTCTCCTTGGTCGGGAAGCATCTCCATAGCGGTGAAGGGAAATCTGGGAGGGAGGAGGCCGAGATCACGAAGCTCGCCGTGCAAAGGATGCGCGCGATAATTGTGCATCTGCGTGCTTGAATTGCTTTGGGTTAGGAGAGGCTCGGTTTCGTTCGTTGAGATGGAAACGCGCGAGACCTTGAACCCATTGACGCTCATGAAAACGATCCTTGCTCCTCTACTTCTTTTCCTGGCCGTGGCGACGCTGCTGCAAGCGGAATGGCCGATCAATGACATCTGCCCGGTGGATGGCAAGGCCGCACGGCCCATCTATCGTTTGCGCACCGCAGAGGGTCCTGTGGCTTTCTGCTGTGTGAACTGTCAGGAGGCGTTTGCGAAGTCTCCGGGCAAATACCAAGTGAAGAAGAAGGAGAGTCAGAAATAGCCTCTGCGGCAGATGCCATGCGATTTTCTGGTGGTGATGGCGCGCTTCTGCGTCTATGCGGTCGCGCATGAAAGACGCGTTTTCATTTCATCAGCGTGACATTTGGGTCTTTGGTGGTGCAGGTTACTTAGGACGGGCGGTGGTCGTCGCGCTCGCGGAACTGGGGGCGCGCGTGTTATGTGTGGACCTCGGAACACGTGCCGCCGAGATGGTGGCCGAGGCGGGTCTCTCGTCGCAGGTGACGGCGGCTTCGCTCGATGCTTCCGACATCAACGCGCTTGAAGCATTTGTGAGCGAACAGATGAGCTTGCGTGGCGTGCCGCAGGGTCTCGTGGTGATGACTTACTCATCGACGGCCAAGCGCTTCGACGATCTCACTGCGCAAGATTTTGATCAGGCCAATCACGGCAACCTCACAGCCACCTTCACGCTCGCTCGCGCTGTGGGGCAGCGCATGGCGGAGCAGGGGAAGGGGAGTGTGGTGCTCTTTTCGAGCATGTATGGCAGTGTGTCGCCGAATCCGCAGGTCTATGCGAGTCCGATGAATCCCAATCCAGTCGAATACGGCGTGGGTAAAGCGGGCATCCTGCAGATGGCGCGTTATCTGGCCGTTCACTTCGGGCCCAAAAATGTCCGTGTGAATTGTGTCGCTCCAGGGCCATTCCCAAATCCAACGCTTCAGCGTGAGAATCCCGCGTTTATCGAGCGACTCACGGAGAAAGTGCCGCTCGCGCGTGTGGGGCGCGCGGAGGAGATCGCCGGTGCGGTCGCATTTTTATTGGGAGATGCCTCCACGTTCGTCACTGGGCAAAACCTGGCGGTGGATGGAGGCTGGACCGTGTGGTGATGCTTCTTCAAGCAGATTCTCCACGCACGAGTTGCGGGATCAATCGCTGAGCCTTGGGCGGGAGGTTTCCCGCTTCGGCGAGTTGGCGCACGGCCTTTGACACGCTGCGGGCAAACTGCGTGGGATTTGATGCATAACGCGTGACTGTGGGCACAGCGTGCTGGAGAAAACTTTCATCGTCACGCGAGACGACCGCCATGTCCTGCGGGATGCGTTTCCCAACCCGCTGGAGGTGCATCAGCACGGTCAGCGCATGGACACCGCGTGCCACAATGCATGCCGTGGGAGGACGCGGCTCCCGCAGCGTCTTATCAAGCTGAGCGCACAGGTGCTCTGGGGTGCCGTTGTGTCGAATCACTTGGAGTTTCGCGGCATCGCCACCTTGCATGGCTTCCACGAGTCCGTTCTCACTCTCAATGTCACCGCCAAAACTGCCTTCGGGACGGATCAGCAGGATGTGTTTGTGACCTTTGCGTCGCAGCATGGTGCCCGCATGGCGGCACAAGGCGCGGTAATCCATGTCGATGGACGCCAGACTGATGCCCTGCGGACACGATCCGACGAGCAGGCAGGGGAGCTGCTTGCGGAGGAACCAACTCTGCATCGGTTCCAGTGAGCTAAAGAGCACCCACGCTGCTGCTGGCGCGCGTGTGGTGAGCGCCTCCAGCGCACGCGATGGCTTTGCGCTGAAGCAGGACGGTGCCACGTGCATTTCGAGAGTGAATCCTGCACGAGAGAGATGATCGCGCAGCTCATCCACCATCACCACCGCCGAGGGAGACATCGCGATGAGGGGGCGGGAGGAAAGGATGGCGATCTGACGAGAGTGCGCAGTTCCCGGTGTCGTATTTCCCATTTGAATGCGCCGCCGCTGGCGTCCACTCACCTCCAGCAGTCCATCCCGCTGGAGCAAGGCAAGAGCAGCACGCAGTGTGTGGCGGCTTACGCGCAGACGCGTGCAGAGCTCGCGCTCTCCAGGCAAATGCCCCTGCCAGTGTCCGGCGCGCATGGCTTCCAGAAGGCTCTCCGCAGTGAGGCTGACGAGAGAGACGCGCTGGGGAGGCTTCGGAGCGGAGGGGAGATGCTTCATCTGGTTCGGGCAACAGGCCAGTAGCATAGCGTTGGCCGCCGTCGTTTGAAAAGTCACTTTCTCGCACCATGGCAGAACATAGCCGCGCGCTCGCCCACTCCGACCTCATGCGTCTCAAACGCTGGAACACACCGACCATATTCAATGGCTGGGAGCAGATCACACGTCGCGATTCCGGTGCTGCGGCATTCAATCTCGAAGAAACACGCGATTTCATGCCACAGATGGGGCCGATGGTGGGCTACGCGGTGACGCTCGTCATCGAACCCTCCAATGCCGCGCATCGCCAGGCGAATCCGCGTGCGGGCGAGGAATATCGTCGCTACGTCGCTGAAAGCCCTGGGCCGAAGATCGTGGTGGTGCAGGATCTCGACAAGCCGCGTGTCATTGGCTCCGTCTGGGGAGAGGTGAACAGCAACATTCATCGCGCGCTTGGCTGCGTCGGCACCATCACCGATGGCGCGATCCGCGATGTGGATGAAATGACCAACGCAGGCTTCAAGGCGCTGGCCCGCCGCCTCTGCGTCGGCCATGCGCACGTGCATCCTGTGCGCTGGGGGTGCGAGGTTGAAGTCTTCGGACGCAAGATCAATCACGGAGACCTCATTCACGCTGACAAGCATGGCTTCCTCGTCATCCCGCCCGAAGAACAACCCAGACTGCTCGACGCAGCCAGCTTCATGGATGCCAATGAATGCGAAACCGTCATCCCCGCCGCTCGCGGCAGCGCGGGACTCAGCAGTGAGGAGATTTTGTCCAATCTCGAAAGCTCCATCGCCCAGTTCAGCGCCAACGTGAAAGGCAAATTCAGTCGTCAGGGTGAATGGTAAACACCATCATGAAACACTTGCTTCCCACTCTCTTCATCGCACTGAGCTTTTCAGCGTTCAGTGCCGAAAGCATCGTCACACTCAATGTCGAACCGACCAAGGAGCATCCGCGCAATTCGGAAGGCTCCTTTGCCACGTTGAAATCAGGGCGCATCATCTTTTGCTATTCGCAATTCTACGGCGGCGCGGCGGATGAAAGCCCGGCGCGCATCGTGCGCATCCATTCGGACGATCAGGGACGTACCTGGAGCGCACCCGTGACAGTGGTGGAGAACACCGGCGGCAACAACGTGATGAGCGTCTCACTGCTGCGCCTCGCCAGTGGCAAATTGGCGATGTTTTACTGCATCAAGAACAGTTGGCTCGACTGCCGCCCACACATGCGGCTATCCAGCGACGAGGGCGAGACGTGGACTGAGCCGAAGCTGATCCAGCAGGCGCCAGGTTACTTTGTGCTGAACAACGATCGTGTCATCCAGACGGCGAAAGGACGCATCATTGTCCCACTCGCCTTTCACCGCTCTCGTGGAAGCGATCCGCACTCCAGCAAATCGTGGGACGCGCGTGCCATTGTCACCTGGCTCTATTCGGACGATGAAGGCGCGACTTGGAACGAATCGACAAGCTGGTGGGCCATGCCGGTGCGCAGCGGCAGCGGGTTGCAGGAGCCGGGCGTCGTCGAGCTGGCCGATGGCTCGCTCTTTTCATGGAGTCGCACGGATCAGGGTGCGCAATACGGTTTTCGATCCACCGATGCAGGAAAGACCTTCTCGCCACCCGAACCGACCGAGATGAAATCGCCGAATGGCCCTGCCAGCATCAAACGTCTGCCCGGCAGCAGCGACCTCCTCGCCATCTACAACGATCACTCTGGCATGTTTCCGTTCCCGCCGAAAAAGCGCAATCCCTTCGTCGCGGCGATCTCCAGCGACGGCGGCAAAACGTGGCCGCAGCGCAAGCTGATCGAAAGCGATCCCGACGGTCTCTACCACTACACCGCCATCCATTTCATCGGCGATGCCATGCTCATCGGCTACTGCGCGGGTGACAGCAAAGTTGGTGCGCTCAATCGTCTGCGCATCCGCCGCATCACGCTCGATTGGCTGAAGCAGCATTGATCGAATCTTTCTTAACCGCTCATGAGACGCTGACATGACGCTCATTTAGAACTCAGAATGCCTTTCATCAGTGTCATATCAGCGGTTTAAAACCTATCTTCCACCTCATGAGAAAATCCAACGTCCTCGCCAAAATCCGCGCGGGCCAGGTGGCGCGTGTGTGCGCCACAGGCTCTCCCATCGCCTTTTTTCCCAAGCTGGCAGCTCACTTTCACTACGACGGCATCTGGGTGGATGCCGAGCATCGTGTCTGGGATCCGCGTGAAGTGGAAACCATGATCGGGCGTCATCATGCCGCAGGCATCGACTGCATCTGGCGCGCCGTGACCAAGGAAAAAAACAGCCTCTATCGCCTGCTCGAAGACGGCGCGGCGGGACTGATGATTCCTCATGTCGCCTCCGCGGATGAAGCTCGCGCTCTGGTGAATGCGATCAAGTTTCCACCGCTCGGCGACCGTGGATTCTGCGGCGGCGGGCGCGACGCCAATTACTGGGTGGGCAAACCGGATGACTACACAGATGCTGCGAATCGTGAGACCTTTCTCGTCGTGCAGATCGAGACGCCGCAGGCACTTGAGAATGCTTCCGCCATCGCCGCTGTGCCAGGAGTCGATGTGCTGTTCCTCGGACCGGGAGATATGTCGCTGCGCCTCGGTTGCTCGCCTGGTGTGAATGATCCTGTGATGCTCGAAGTGCAGAAAAAATTGGCGGCTGCATGCAAAATGCACGGCAAAGCTTGGGGGCGTCCCGTGGGGAGCATCGACGACGCCAAGACCATCATCGAACTCGGCGCTCAGTTTGTTGTTTACGGAAGCGAGTTCGGCGCGGTTTACGCTCACTTTGCACAATGCGCCGCCGAGTTTGATGAACTCCTCGGCGCATCTTCTGCCAAAAATACCGTCCTCGAAGGCAAGGCATACTGAAGAGAGGGCGATATAGCTTCGCATGAAAGCCTTCTGCGCCGTCTTTTTGTTCATCGGCAGCGTCTTCGCTGCGGATGCCCCCGTCCTTCATCCCAAGGCTACGGCACTTCCACACACGCAGCAGGGGCCGTTTGTCACCACCGCAGATGGCAGCGTGTTGTGCATCGACGCGAAGAACGCGCTGCGTAGTGCGGATGAAGGCCGCACTTGGATCGCGACGCCTCTTTTCCCGGAGCCAAAAAAATTCACCGTCAGCAACGAACGAGCGCTGCTGCGCACGCGCGAGGGTGTCATCGTCTCGGCTTGGATGAATGGCGCTGAGCGCAAGGCTCCGAAAGGCTGGCACTGGGGCGAGGCGAGTGCCAAGTGGACGGACTTCATTCTCCCCACCTACACCTGCCGTAGCACGGACGATGGCAAAACATGGGAGGCACCGGTGAAACTCAGCGATCCGTGGTGTGGTTGCATTCATTCACTCATCCAGATGAAGAGTGGCCGCCTCGTGCTCGTCGGTCAGGAAATCATCCCGCAGTGGCGTCACGCGACGGTGATGTGGGCCTCGGACGATCTCGGCAATACGTGGCAGCGTGGAGATGTGCTCGACTATGGCGTCGGGGCGCATGATCACGCCGGGAGCATCGAGGGCAGCGTCATCGAGCGCGCCGATGGCTCGCTCTACCTGCTGCTGCGCACAGAGTCCGGCTTTTTGTGGGAGGCGACCTCCAAAGATGGGCTGAAGTGGACGGGCTTGAAGCAGACCTCGATCAAATCGGTCACCTGCTGTCCGCAGATGGCGCGCCTCGCTGATGGGCGCATCGCTTTGCTTTGGAATGCTCCACCTCGCCACGATCTGAAAAATGGCAGCAGTCGCGCAGAACTCTCGCTCGCCTTTTCCAGCGATGAAACAGCCTCGTGGAGCACGCCGGTCATCGTCGCCGCCAATTACACGCCCGGCGGTCGCGTCTCCTATCCCTACCTCTACGAACGCAAGCCCGGCGAATTGTGGATCACCACCATGCAGGGAGGGCTGCGTATGACAGTGAACAGCGCCGACCTCATGGCGGGAGAGATTCCCGTCTTTGTGCCGCCGCCGAAGCCTGTGCCGAAGGCCGGTGGCATCTTCATGTTTGGCGACAGCACCACCGCGCCGCGCGGCAGTCTCAAAGTCTATGCAGAGCGCGTGAACACCAAGCTTCAGAGCATCGGTTCCAGCCTCAGAGTTTGCAACGCAGGCATTCCCGGCAACACCACTGCGCACGCGGTGAAGCGACTGCAAAAAGACGTGCTCGCCTACAAACCGCGCATCGTCGTGATGCAGTTCGGTATCAATGACAGCGCGATTGATGTTTGGAAAAAACCGCCCGCTGTGAAACCGCGTGTCGAGCTGGAGCATTTCATCGCCAACTATCGCACGATGATCGCCGCGACACGCAAAGCGGGTGCCACAGTCATCCTCATGACCACCAATCCGCTGCGCTGGCAGGCGAAAACGCGCGAGCTTTATGGTAAGCCTCCCTATCTGCCAGACGCCGAGGATGGCTTCGAGTCACCGACACTCCTCGCCTACAACCAAGCCGTCCGTGCGCTCGCCAAAGAACTCGGCTTGCCTCTGGTCGATGTCCATGCGGCCTATCCTGCTTTCGCCGTTAAAAAACAGACCACCGTAGCTGCGATGCTTCCTGATGGCATCCATCCCGGCGATCTGGGCCACGAACTTGTTGCCGAGTTGCTTGTTCCGGTGATTTGCGGCGTTCTCATGGAATGAAATCTCTTATATTTGCTTTTCTCGTCTCCACATCTGCGCTCGCGATTCAGATTGCGCCGTTTCGCGCGGATGTGACGCCTCCCATCGGAGCACCGCTGTGTGGTGGTCTGGTCAAACCCGCCACGGGTGTCAGCGAACCCTTGCTGGCACTCGGGCTGGTGCTTTTCAGTGACGAAAAACCCGTGGTGCTCTGCGCCATCGACTACTGCGAGATTCGCGGCGCGGACCACATTCATTGGCGTGAGGTTTTGGCGGCTGCGGCGGGCACCTCGGCGGAGCGCGTGGCACTGCACTCGCTGCATCAGCACAACGCGCCGATCGTGGACACGGCGGCGCAGAAGCTTCTCCCCGAGATCGGGATCGTCGATGCGGACGCTGCGGAAAAGGCACTGCAAACCGTCGCCGCAGCCATCAAGTCAGCGATCAAAACACCGCACCGCGTCACGCACATCGCCATCGGTGAAGCCAGGGTGCTCGAAGTGGCGGGAAATCGCCGTGTGCAAGTCATCGACGGCAAAGTCGGCAGAATGCGCGGCAGCTCATCGAAGGATGCAACGCTGCGCGCATTGCCAGAGGGTCTCATTGATCCATTTCTGAAAACACTGAGCTTTTGGGATGGCGAAAAGAAACTCGCCGCGTTGCATTACTACGCCACGCATCCCATGAGCTACTACGGCGATGGCATCATCAGTCATGACTTTGTCGGCATCGCGCGGGAAAAACGCACGCAGGAGGAAGGCGTGCCGCATCTCTACTTCACCGGTTGCGGCGGCAACATCGGTGCTGGCAAATACAATGACGGCAGTCCGGCGATGCGCCCGCTGCTTGCTGAACGGATGCACGCCGCGATGCTCGCCTCCGAGCAGAACGCGAAACGTGTGCCTCTTGCCAAGCTGAGGTGGCAGCACATCCCGGTCGTTTTGCAGCCTGATCCCGCATTCCCGGAGGAGCGCATGCTCAAAGTTCTGCGAAACACGGAGGCCCACCGCGCCACGCGCATTTCTGCGGCACTGCGCATCGGCTTTATCCGGCATTGCCTGCCGATTCCCTTCACCAGCCTTCACCTGGGCGACGAGGTTTGCCTCGTGCATTTGCCTGGCGAGAGCTTTGTCGAATACCAACTTTTCGCTCAACAGCAGAAGCCCGGTGGCTTTGTCTGCACGGCGAGCTATGGCGACGGCGTTACGGGTTACATTCCACTGGAGAAAAGTTTTGCGGAAGGCGGTTATGAGCCAACACAGGCTTACAGCGAACCAGCGTCGGAGAAAGTGATGAAGGAAACCATCGTTCGATTGCTCAAATGAAACTCGCACCCTGTCTTTCAGCTCTCTTTGCGTTCGCTGCATGCACTGCCATCGCGCAGGAGTCGCCCTATCAGTTGAAGCTCGACACCATCTGTGACGGCTTTGATAAAAAATCCTGCTGGGTGCATCCGCGCGCGGGGGCCATCCCCGGAACGCCGCCGAAGGTGGTGCTGACGATGCAGAAACTGCTGCTCACCGGCAGCGATGTCTTCTACGCGCTCAATGAAATGCGCACGGACGATCTGGGCAAAACATGGAGCGGCCCGCTGGAGCACTTGGACACGCTGGGGCGGCGCGAGGAGGCGGATGGGGTGGTGGTCGCTGCCTGCGATTTTTGGCCGAAGTGGCATGCGAAATCCGGCAAGCTGCTCGGCATCGGCCACGATGTGCGCTACCGTGACAACAAGGTGATCGCGTCACCGATTCGTGCGCGCGAAACAGTGTATGCAACCTACGATCCGACTCGGCGGACGTGGTCGCGGTGGCAGATGTTGGCGATGCCGAACGAGGCACGTTTTTTCAATGCGGGCGCGGGCTGTGTGCAGCGCGTGGACTTGCCGGATGGCGACATCCTGCTGCCGGTGTATTTTGCGCCGAAGGGCGGCAAGTTCTACCGCGTGGTGGTGCTGCGCTGTGGCTTCGATGGCACTACGCTGAGCGTGAAGGCTATTGGCAATGAGCTGGCGGTGGACACGGATCGCGGGTTGGGTGAGCCATCGCTGACGCTGCATCGCGGACGCTACTATCTGACGCTGCGCCACGATCAGCGCGCGTATGTGACCACCAGCGATGATGGTCTGCACTACGGCGAGGTGAAGCCGTGGACTTGGGACGATGGCAGCGATCTGGGCAGCTACAACACGCAGGCGCATTGGGTGACGCACGATGACGCACTGTATCTCGTCTATACCCGGCGCGGCGCGAACAATGACCATGTGGTGCGGCATCGCGCGCCTTTGTTCATGGGGCAGGTGGACACGGACAAGCTCCGGGTGATCCGCGCCAGCGAGCGCGTGCTGGTGCCGGAGCGCGGTGCGCGGCTAGGCAACTTCGGCGTGACCGAGGTCAATGAGCACGAGACTTGGGTGACGGTGGCCGAGTGGATGCAAACGAAGGGGCCGAACTATTCCGACTTCACGCAGTGCATGAAGCACGGCTCGAACAACGCCGTCTTCGCCGCGCGCATCCTGTGGACGAAACCCAACACGAGCTGGGACAAGCACTGACACCGCTTGAATGTCGATGATGTCATTCCTTTGCTGCGTAACGCCGGTCTGATCCGCGGTGCCTTCCATCTCACGCCGCTGACCGGCGGAGTGTCGAGCGACATCCTGCGCGTGACTTCCGACTGTGGCACGCTCGTGGTGAAGCGGGCACTGCGCCAACTGCGCGTGCAGGATGACTGGCAGGCGGATGTGTCGCGCAACGGCGTGGAGCAGGCCTTCTTTGACTACGCCACACCGATCATCCCCGCGCATGTGCCGCGCATCCTCGCTCGCGGCAATGGCTGGTTCGCCATGGAATACCTCGGCGAGTTGCCCAACTGGAAAACACAACTGCTCGCGGGTGATGTCGATGCCGAGACGGCAAGGCGCGCAGGCGAGGTGCTCGGTCGCTTGCACGCAGCGTCGTGGCTCGATGAAGATGCGCGTGCTCGCTTTGCCACGCTGCCGAATTTTCACGCGTTGCGCATCGAGCCCTATCTGCTGACGACCGCCGCGCGCGTGCCAGACGTCGGCGATTTGCTGCGCGATGAAGCTGCACGACTTGCCGAGATGAAGCTCGCGCTGGTGCATGGCGACTACAGCCCGAAGAACCTCCTCGTCGGCCCGCAGCGCCTCATCGTGCTCGACGCCGAGTGCGCGTGGTTTGGCGATCCTGCCTTCGACACGGCCTTCATGCTCACGCATCTGCATTTGAAGGCCCTCCTGCATCGTGATGCCATCCAGCTCGTGCCCGTGTTTTGGTCTGCCTACACTCAGGCATGCGGACACGACCTTGAGGCGCGCACGGTGAAACTGCTGCTCTGCCTGCTGCTCGCCCGCGTGCATGGCAAATCGCCGGTGGAGTATCTGAATGAAACGCAGCGTGCGCACATCACGCGCTTCGTGCTCACGCATTTGCCAAATCCGCCCGCGTTGTCCAAGCTGACCGCATCCTGGATATGAAAATCACCTCGCTCGACGCTCTGCAAATCTTCGACAGCCGCGGCCATCCCACCGTGGAAGTCATCGCCACACTCGAAGACGGCAGCACCGGGCATGGACTGGTGCCCTCCGGTGCCTCGACCGGGCATCACGAAGCGCTGGAATTGCGCGATGGCGATCAGGCGCGCTTTTGCGGTCGATCCGTTTTCAAAGCCATCGCGCATGTGAAAGGCGAGATCGCTCGCGAGATCGTCGGGCGCGACGGTTTTGATCAGCAGCGCATCGACGACGCTTTGATCGCGCTCGATGGCACGCCGGGAAAATCGCGACTCGGAGCGAATGCCATCCTCGGCACGAGCATGGCCGTCGCTCAGGCGGCAGCGCAGGCAAAGCGTGTTCCTCTTTTCCAATCACTCGGCGAAGGCACGCTGCTGCCGCTGCCCGAGATTCAGATCTTCGGCGGTGGCAAGCACGCGCAGGGCCGCATCGACATCCAGGACTTCATGATCATGGCGCTCACCGCGCGGAGCTTTGAGGAGACGCTCGAAGTGACGGCGAATGTCTTTCACGCGGCGGCGGACATCATGCGCCAGCGCGGCACCCTCGCCGGTGTGGCCGATGAAGGCGGCTACTGGCCCGTGTTTGATCGCAATGAAGATGTCTTCGACGCCTTGCTCGCCGCCATCGAGCGCGCGGGCTACACGCCGGGGCGCGAGGTCGGCATCTCGCTCGACATCGCCGCCACCGATTTGTATCGCGACGGCTTTTACACGCTCGGGCTGGAGCAGCGCCGTTTTACCACGGCGGAGTTCGCGCAGCTCATGGTGAGCTGGATCGAGAAGTATCCCATCGTCTCCATCGAGGATCCGATGGCGGAGGATGATTGGGAAGGCTGGAAGCTCATGCGTCAGGCCATCGGTCATCGCTGCCAGCTCATCGGCGACGATCATTTCACCACCAACCTCGCGCGCATCGAGCGCGGCATCGCGGCGAACACTGCCAACGCCGTGCTCATCAAGCTCAATCAAATCGGCACGGTCAGCGAAACCCTCGCCGCCATCCGCCGCACCCAAGCCGCCGGATGGCTGCCCGTCATCTCCGCGCGCTCCGGCGAGACCGAGGACGCCTTCATCGCGCACCTCGCCGTCGCCACCAACGCCGGGCAACTCAAGGTCGGTTCCTTCAGCCGCAGCGAGCGCATGGCGAAATGGAACGAAGTCCTCCGCATCCAACGCCACCTCGGCACCCGCGCCCGCTTCATCGGCGCAAACATCTTCGAATCCGCAGGCATCCATTTGCCAGCGCGATGATGCATACAGTTTTTCGTTCAGCGATCATGGTCAAAACGGGAGACAGCCTGAGCACAATCCGCCGGGTGTTTCACGCTCACTCTGCCGCCGGTTCGCCCGGAGCCATCTGCGCGCCGTACTGGCAGGAGTAGCCCATATCCACGAACCAATTCAGGGCGGCGTCTTCGACGATGGATTCATTGAAGGCCATGCTTTCTCCTTTCAGTTCGGATGCGGTGCAGCCGCTCGGTGAAACCACCTTCCTCGGTGAAAGCCGCCGCTTGCGCCTCGATCTGTCGGTCCAGCAGCGCACACGCTACCCCGATCAGGACCAGCGCGGCGTTCGCCGCGATCTCGGGGTAGGTGGACTTCATGGACGGCATGGATGCGGCAATCGGCTTCGATTGTCCACCCGGTCCATCCCGCCCATCTTGTCCATGCTGCTCCTTCACCCAAGCTGCCACCTCCTCTGCCGTGGCGCAGCGCCGGGCCACCAGCGCCTTTCGGCGCGGGTCATCCACAGGCCAGAGCGCCAGCCCGCGGTGCCGGAGGTAGTCCTCATAGTCCAGCTTCAGTTCTTCGAGGCTGGCCCGCGCCACATTCGTCAGCTTCAGCTCCATTTTCTTGGAGGTGCCGCTCGCCTTGCTGCCCTCCGCGATGTTCTGCACGCCGCTGCGCGCGGCTTGTACCATCTGGTCGTGGGTGCGGCTTTTCGGACAGATGTAGCGGTCGCAGAACCGCACCGTCACATCGTAGCAAAGTTGTGCGATCTGAAAGCTCTTCAGCTTCCGATAGCCGCCGTGCTTCGGGATGAGCGGTTCAGGTTCCATGGGGTTTAGTTTTCGCCGCGCGCGTCCATTTTGTCCATCGTCTCCACTGCCCGAATCACCCGCTCAGCAGCTTCGGTAGCAGTGTGTCGCGCAGGGTTGTGAGGGGCGGGATGGGGATGTTTTCGTCGGATTAGGCCGACGGAGTCTCACCTTTGACACGCAGCATGTGCGCCGCCAATCACAGATTTTGTTCAAATCCAATTTGGGCGGTGGTGTCGGTCTTGGGAGATGCTTTGCGGGCCATGGAAGGGGACTTCAGGCACTCAAGCGAGGGGAGTTTTGAATGCAAGGCGGGCGGGTGCGATGAAGTGGGTGCGTTTCGTGCGGGTGGAGGTGACAGGTTTTTCGCCGCTTGGCCGTTCACTGATGCCATGATGAAATCCATTGCCGCCGGTCTCCTTCTCGTTGCCTCCGCTCAAGCTGCCGAACTGCCGCCGCTGCCTGCGGGAGCGTTCACGCTGGTGGTGATTCCCGATTCGCAGGGCTATCTCGGTCTCGGCACCAAGATCGAACCGCAGAGCACCGCACCGGTCACCAATCCTTGGCTGGCGAACCATGTGAAATTCATCCGCGAGCATCGCGACGACCAGCGCATCGTCTTTGTCACGCATGTCGGCGACATCGTGGAGGAAGACCGCGAGGCCGAGTGGGCGGTCGCGAAGCAGCACCTCGATCAACTGCGCGGCGTGGTGCCGTTCAGCCTTACCGTCGGCAATCACGACATGTCGAGCAAGGGCGACGCGCATCTCTTTCAGCAGACCTTTCCCGCGTCGAGTTTCGCGGCTTATCCGTGGTATCTCGGCAGCTACACGCACGATCGCGCGGATCAAAACGTCTCCGCCAACAACGTGAACAGCGCGCAGCTTTTCAGCGCGGGCGGGCTCGACTTCATCCACCTCAGTCTGGAGTGCAACGCGCCCGACGACGTGCTGGCGTGGGCGTCTGATCTGCTCACCAAGCATGCCAAGCGCCGCGCCATCATCACCACGCACATGGACCTCGGCGTGATCAATAAACCGAAAACCAAAGAGGGCTTCTATGCCGATCCGCAGGGGCGCATGAAGTGGGTCAAAATCCACGGCGCGCGTGGCAACAGCGGCGAGCAACTCTGGGAGAAGCTCTTTCGCAGGCATGCCAATCTCGCCTTCGTTCTCTGTGGCGATCAAAGCCGTGTCACGGCGCTGCGTCGTGCCGACAAGGGCGACCACGGCAACACCGTTCACGCGCTGCTCTCCGATTACATGTCCAAAGGCGGCTTGCGCCTGATGCGCTTCATTCCTGCTGAGAACCGCGTCGATGTCATCACCTGGGACACCACGAATCACCGACCCATCGAAACGATGATCTACAAGAAGGAACGCGAGCATCATCAGTTCTCGCTGCCGTATCCGATGCAGCCGTGATGCAGACTGAGCGGATGTTCTGGCCGATCCACGCTTGATCTCCGAGACTGTGACCTGGATGTCTTGCTGAGACTGGCGGGAGATTCACCTGCCATGCAGGATCGCTTCCGTCATGCGCAGCGCTTCACGATTTGCTTTCACCTCATGCACGCGGATGATGCGGGCACCGTGTTCGCGGGCGTAGGAAGTGAGGGCCACAGTGGGCCAGAAACGGTCGGCGGTGGCGTCGGAGTGGAGCACTTTGCCGATCATGGATTTGCGCGAGACGCCGATGAGCAGGGGACGCTGAGGTGAGAGCTGCGACAGAGCGCGCAGGAGTG
The DNA here is from genome assembly GCA_039806835.1 of Prosthecobacter sp. Taxonomy (GTDB): domain Bacteria; phylum Verrucomicrobiota; class Verrucomicrobiia; order Verrucomicrobiales; family Verrucomicrobiaceae; genus Prosthecobacter. The sequence goes on from JBDHQD010000002.1 coordinate 75,742, forward strand.
CGAGGTTGTGCTCCAGGTTTTTGCCGAAGCCGAAGCCGGGATCAAAGACGATCCGATCAGGATGGATGCCTTCGTTTTCGAGAAGGCTCAGGCGCTGCTGAAAGTAGTGATGCACCGCAGCGACGACGTCATCGTAATGCGGAGATGTCTGCATGGTCTGCGGAGTGCCGATCATGTGCATGACCACGAGGCCGGCGTGGGTCTGTGCAGCGAGGCGCAGCATGGCCGCATCTGCGCGCAGGCCGGTGACATCGTTGATGATGTCGGCTCCGGCGTCGAGTGCGGCGCGGGCGACGGCGGCTTTCATGGTGTCGATGGAGATGAGTGCCTTTGTCTGCGAACGCACGGCGCGAATGACGGGGAGAACGCGGCGCAGTTCTTCGGCTTCTTCGACCGGCTCGGCACCTGGGCGGGTGGATTCGCCGCCGATGTCGAGGATATCGGCACCTTCGGCAAGGAGGGTGAGTGCGTGCTCAACGGCGCGGCCAGGATCGTTGAAGCGCCCTCCATCAGAAAAGCTGTCGGGCGTGATATTGACGATGCCCATGATGAGGCCGCGATGGGTAAGATCGAGGTCGTGGTTGCCGAATCGCCAGCGGTGCATGTGGCATCGTGGCGCGAATTTTCATCCAGCCAATGAGAAAGCTGGAGATGCGGCGCAGGTTGTTTTATGGAGTGGCATGAAGATCAATCCTGCCGTGCTGCTGCTCGTCCTCCTCGTTTTAGGAGGAGCTGCGGCGATTTTTTTGGAGGAGGGAAAAGGAGAGACTGCAAAAATCACTGCGCAGACAGATGCGGTCGCAGCATCTGCGCTGCCTCAGGGCAGTATGGAGGATTTGCAGAAGCAAATCGTGCTGTTGGAAGGGCAGGTGGAGTATCTGCAAGGTCAGAATGATGCGCTGAAAGACGAGAATGCGCAGTTGTTGCAGAAACTCGGCTCGCTGGGCATGAAGGGCGGCACTGTGGTGGAGATGAAGGAGGATGACGTGGCACCGGACTTTGTCGGTTTGGGGCTTGAGATGATGAAGTTGCGCAAACTGCAAGCGCTGCCTCTGGTGACGACCACAGTGAGTCAGGAGGAAGTGGAGGCGGCGATCCTAAAGTGGCTGAGGAAACAGCAACCGGGCGATGAGGCGAAACGCTTCACACGCGGACTCGCTGCGCTGGGCTGGATTCCCGAGGCGCTGGACCCTCTCCCGCTGCGCGCGGCACTGTTGGCGCGTCAGCTTGGCGGTTGGTATGATGAGGAGTCAGAGACGATGCTCGTCATCGACCCGAAGCAGTCCGCTTCGGGTGCGGCAGCGGCGGCGAATGAGGCGCTGGGTATCGCTTTTGGACAATTGCTGCGCGAATATGGAAACACGTTGTTTCAACCGCAACATGGCCGGCTGACGAGTGACATGCGTCTGGCGCGCGAGTCGCTGATCTGTGGCGATGCGGCGCTCACGCGCTTTTTGCACACGCTGCAAAAGCCTGCGGCTGCTCCCAAGAATGAACTGCCGCCGGAGGATCCGGATCATCCGCTGAATGAGGTGCCACTGCCGGCATTCCTGCGCGAGATGGCCTTGTTTCCATTCAGCCAGGGCTTTGATTTTGCGCAGACATTGCACAGCGCAGGTGGTTTTGCGCAGTTGAACGCAGCGTATAGCCGTCCGCCGGTGAGTGCTGCCGAGGTGATCGAACCGGAGGCGTATCTCGATCCTGAGCGCATCGCCGCACCCGAGATCAAACTGGATGACGTGAAACTCGCGGGAGCACTGCCATTTTTGGATGATCGACTGGGGAAATTTGCCTGCGCGACCGCGTTGCGTGCGCATAACGATGATGAAGCCGCTGGGGAGGGGACGCGCGGACTGGTGGCTGACCGTTTGCTGGCCTGGACAGCGGGAGGCGGGGCCAAGCGCGATCATGCTGCCTGGCAGACGTTGTTCATGGATCAAGCGACAGCGGATGCTTTTGTGAAAGCGATGCTGAACTCGCTGAAGCAGCGCTACCACACTCAAGGAGAGAGTGAATTCACCGCGCAGGGACGCTTTGTGTCGCTGCTGCGCAATCGCGGTGGTGCGGGCGTGGTTTTGATCGACACTGCGGATGAAGGCACACGAACCGCACTGAAACTTTTGATGAAGTGATGACAGCACGGCATGTTTTTTTTAACGGACGCGTTCAGGGCGTGGGATTTCGGTACAGCACCAAGCGGATCGCCTCCGGCTTCGATGTGACTGGCTGGGTGAAGAACTTGGCGGATGGGCGCGTGGAGCTTTTTGTCCAGGCGGCGGAGGCGGCGGAGATCGACGCCTTTTTAGAGGACATTCAGCGCAGCAGTTTGGCTTCGCATATCAAGGGATGCGTGATGGAGACTGTGGCCGCTGTCCCAGGCTTGCGCGGATTTAACATCGTGCGTGATTGAGCGTATGCCAGAAACTCCCGCCGTCTCCGTCCAGCATCTGACCAAGGTCTTTAAAGGATCATTGGGCAAAGGGGCGTTTCGCGCCGTGCATGACCTCTCGCTCACCGTCCATTCCGGCGAAGTGTATGGCCTCATCGGCCCGAACGGATCGGGGAAATCAACGACGATGAAAGTCATCCTGGGGCTACTGCGGGCGACGGAGGGGCAGACGAGCATCTTTGGAGTGCCGAGCACTGAAGTGGGCAGCCGCCGCAGTGTGGGCTTCCTACCGGAGAATCCGTATTTCTACAAGCATCTGACGGGGCGCGAGACGTTGTGCTTTTATGGCAGCCTGTGCGGACTGCGCGGACGCAAACTCAACGAACGCGCGGATGAGATGCTGGTGCTCACTGGATTGGAGGATGCGGCGGCGCGGCGCGTGGGCGGTTATTCGAAAGGCATGCTTCAGCGGCTCGGCCTCGCACAAGCGCTCATCCATGAACCGCGCCTACTCGTGCTCGATGAACCGACAGCGGGCGTGGATCCGACGGGTTCGCGGGTGATTCGTGATCTGATTCTGAGTTTCCGCGCACGCGGCATCACGGTGTTGGTGACCTCCCACTTGCTGGAGCAGATGCAGGAGGTGTGTGATCGTGTCGGCATCATGGCGCGTGGGCGCATGGTGCGGGAAGGGCGGCTGGAGGATCTGGTCGCGGTGGAAAATCAGACAGAACTGGTGCTGGAGAACGCAACTCCAGAGCTGCTGGCAGAAATCAACGCGCTGATCCAGACCGCAGGCAAAGACGCGCGACTGCTGCGCAGCGGACGCCCGCGCACGACGCTGGAACGGCTCTTCATCGAAGCGACTCAGGAATCGGGCAAGCCATGAACACTCTCCCCATCGAATCCGCAGCAAACCCACTGCCGCCGAAGGTGCGCTTCTCGCTGCGCCGCGTGTGGCTGCTGGCACGGGCGACGGTGACGCAGCTCGTGCGGATGAAAATTTTGGCCTTCCTCGTGGTGTTTTGCCTGCTGGCAGCAGGCGCGGGGTTTGCCTTCTCGGTGATCAATCCCGAACAGCAGCTCAATCTCTTGAAGAGTGTGACGCTGGGTGCGCTGCAAATTTTCAGTTTGGTGATTGGCGTGGTTTCCACGGCGTTGCTGCTGCCCAAAGATTTGGAGGACCGCACGCTGTACACGATCTTGTCAAAGCCGGTGCCGCGCTTCGACTATCTGCTGGGGAAGCTGCTGGGCGTGCTGCTGCTCATCGGCGGTGGTTTGGTGGTGATGGATGCGGTGCTCAGTCTCGTGCTGTGGCTGCGGCAGACGGTGCTGCTCGATGCCTACCTCGCCAATCTTCGGTCGGAGAAGCTGGACTCGCCAGAAGCAGTGGCGCAGGTGCGGGAGATCGTAGCGCGGCAGGGGCTGACGTGGAATTTGCATTGGGCGGTGTGGGCGATCTTTCTGAAGGCCGCCGTGGTGTCTGCCGTGGCGCTGCTGCTTTCCTGCATCGCGAGTTCGACGCTCTTCACCATCGTGATTACTTTTTGCATCACGATCATCGGCCATGGCGAGGCGTTGATTCGCGAATTTTTCCTCACACCCAATCTGGGAGGAACATTCAATCGCATCGCCTCCTTTGCACTGGCGGTGATTTGCCCCGACTTGGCGCAGTTCGACATCGTGGATGGCGTGATTGCCGGTGAGTTGGTGCCTTGGTCAGTGGTCGGCGACATGACAGGCATCGCGGCGCTCTATGTGACGGTGTACCTTTTTGCCACCCACCTGTTATTCGTGGAGAAGGAGCTATGAAGCGCGCCCTGCAAGTTGCTGGAGTGCTGCTGCTCTTTGGCATGGTGAAATTGCCGCTGGAGCAGGGCATGACGCATGATCTGCGCAAGCGGCGGTTGCTGGAGGAACCGCTGCGCTTGGGAGTGGGTGAAGATTTGGGGCAGGCAGGGCTGGCCGCGTCGCTCGGTGGACTGCGAGGACTCGCTGCGTGCATGTTTCAACTGCGTGCGCATGTGGAATTCACGCATGTGAACTGGGCCAAGGTGGACAGCCTCTATAAACTCGTAACGAGACTCCAGCCACGTGAGGCGCGGTATTGGGAAGAAGCCGCGTGGCACATGGCCTACAATGCTGCGTCGTTTTATCTCTATAACATGGAGCTGAAGCCGTCTCTGCGGGGCCAACTCTACCACGATCATGTGAAGCGCGGGGTCGCGATCTTGGAGGAGGGGCTGAAATTCCTACCCGACAATCCTCGGCTGTGGCAGAAGCTGGCGGAGGTGCATTGGGCGCGTACGAAGAACTACAAGCTGGCCGGAGACGCCTACTGGAACTCGTTCACGCACGGAGGGCTCAATTTCACCGAGCGCTTCGCCGCGTATGCTTGGGCGCAGAGCAATGATCGAGAGTCATGGAAAAAGGGGTATGCGATCCTGAAGCGACTCTATGACGGAGGGAAGGCAACGCCGGGCCTCATCGAGTATCTGCAAATGCTGGAGCGGCATCTCGGAATCCCAGTGACGCAGCCTGCGGAGGGAAGTCGTGCTGGCGGGACGGTGAGGCAACCGCAGGCAGGACCGGTGCGCTGATTTTGCGTGCGTGAGGAGCCTTCGTTGACTTTGGCTGCATGTTGGTGAAATTTCACATGCGCTTCCCAATGCCTGCGAAAATCGACATCCCCCGCAAATCCATCTACCGCCTGTCCATCTACCAGCGCTGCCTGCAGCGTCTGCGTGAAAACCAGGTGGATACGGTGTCTTCTGCTGCACTGGCAAAGGCGGCGGGGGTGAAGTCCACTCAGTTACGCAAGGATTTGGCCTACTTTGGGCAGCTCGGCACACGCGGCCTAGGCTACAATGTGGACGCGCTCAGCAGCACGATCGGCGATGTGCTCGGTCAAAACAAACTGCAACCCGTGATCCTCGTCGGTGTCGGCAATCTGGGGGCCGCCTTGCTGCGCTACGGTGGATTCCGCAAAGAAGGCTTTGAGGTGACTGCGGCGTTCGATCTACAACCGCGCAAGCTGCCACAGGTGAGCGTGCCTGTGCTGCCCATCACCGAAATGGAGGCATTCATCCGCCGCCATCAGGTGAAGATGGCCATCCTCACTGTGCCAGCCAGTGGAGCGCAGTCGGTGGTGAATGAAATGGTGCGTGATGGCATTCAGGCCATCCTGAACTTCTCACCCACCGTGCTGGATGTGCCAGAGCACGTCGTTGTGAATAGCGTCGATCTAGCGGTCGAGCTGGAGAACCTGAGCTACTTCATCCGTTGAGGAGAAGCACTCAGTAACTCCGTGCAAACACCACACGGCGTGAGCTTGGCTTGCCGGTGAGGAAGCATTGGCCCTCTTCGGCATACTGATCTCCCAGCGGGATGCAGCGGATGGTGATCTTGTGTTCTTTGGCGATCGCTTCTTCCTCCTCCATGCTGCCTGCCCAGTGCATGAGGGCAAAGCCGCCTGGAGCGTCGTCGGCAAAGAAGGCTTTGAATTCATCCAGCGTGTTGAGCTTCTTCATGTTCGCATCGCGCAGTGCGGTGGCACGTGCGAGGAGGGCGTCCTGGATTTCTTGCAGGCGTTCGGTGACGGTCTGAATGAAATCCTCCTTCGGGATGAACTCCTTGTCCTTGGGAGTCTTGTCCCGACGCACCACAGCCACGCTGCGGCTGGCGATGTCGCGCGGCCCCATCTCGACACGCAGTGGCACGCCTTTTTTGATCCACTCCCAGTTCTTCTGTCCACCGGGGAGATCGCGCTTGTCCACATGCACGCGGATTGGCTCGCCTGCGAAGGTTTGCGCGCGCAGCGTTGTCGCCAGTGCCTCGCATGCATCGATGATTTCCTGTCGCGTTTCCGGTTTGGGAGTGACGGGCTGAATGACGATCTGGTTCGGAGCGACACGCGGTGGCAGGATCACGCCGTCATCATCACCATGCGCCATGATCAGCGTGCCGATCATGCGCGTGCTGACGCCCCAACTCGTGGTGTGAACGAGCTGACGCGTATTGTCGCGGCCTAGGAACTGGATGTTTGCGGCTTTGGCGAAATTTTGGCCGAGGTAATGCGATGTGCCGGCCTGGATGGCTTTGCGATCTTGCACCATCGCCTCGACGGTCAAAGTGCGCACAGCGCCGGGGAAGCGCTCGCGCTCGGTCTTCTCGCCAGGGATCACGGGCAGTGCCAGATGGTCGCGCATGAATTCTTCATACACCTTGTGCATGAGTTCCGTCTCCGCGATTGCTTCCTCGGCGGTTTCGTGAGCGGTGTGGCCTTCCTGCCAGAGAAACTCCGCCGTGCGCAGGAACAGGCGCGGGCGCATCTCCCAGCGCATGACATTGGCCCATTGATTGATGAGCAGGGGCAGGTCGCGGTAGCTTTCCACCCAGCGGGCGAAGGCGGCGCCGATGATGGTTTCGGAGGTCGGGCGAATGACGAACGGCTCGGCCAGTTCGCCGGTGGGGATCATCTTCGTGGTGCCATCAGGTTGCTTCTGCGCTTCCAGGCGGTGATGTGTGACCACTGCGCACTCGGTGGCAAAGCCCTCAGCGTGCTGCGCCTCTTTTTCGAGGTAGCTCAGCGGGATTAGCAGCGGGAAATACGCATTCACATGACCAGTGGCCTTGAACTTCGCGTCGAGCTGGCGCTGGATGTTCTCCCACAGGCCGTAGCCCCAGGGTTTGATCACCATGCAGCCGCGGACTTCGGAGTTTTCAGCGAGGTCGGCAGCGCGGACGACTTGCTGATACCATTCAGGGAAATCTTTTGCGCGCGTGGGAGTGATGGCGGTGGCGTTGCTCATGAAATTTTAGGGGGGCGCAGAGTAGAGGCAAACAGGACATGGTCAAATGCAGTGCTTGCCATTCACACTTCCATTTTTTCCACATTGATCTGCAAGAAATCTCCCGCATCGATTGACTGTCTCCTGCCATGCGCCCCCTCCTTTGCCTCGCCCTCCTTGCCTCCAGTTCCTTCGCTGCCGACACGCACAAGCTGACTCGTGTTTACGAAAAGATCACCACGGAACGCCCGGTGGCGTTGATTGTCCCGCCAGATCAGAGCGGGCGTGAATTTCTGGCACTTCAGCGCGGGAAGATTCTCATCCTGCCGAAGGACGAACAGGGGAGCGAGGCGCAAACATTCCTCGATCTCAGTCCGCGTGGCATGGAGGCAAAGGACGGCCTCTTTGAAGAGGGCCTCAACGGCCTCGCCTTTCATCCTAATTTCAAGGACAACGGCCTGTTTTACCTCTGCTACACGATGCAGAAGCCGAAACGGCTCGTCGTTTCCGAAATGAAGGCCGAGGGCAACAAGGCCGATGAGAAAACGGAGCGCATCCTGCTCGAAATCCCGCTCGTGAACTGGAATCATCACGGCGGCAATCTTCTCTTCGGCCCAGACGGCTACCTCTACATCGGTGTTGGCGACACCTCGAAACGCAATGACGAGCAGCGCATGGCACAGCTCAACGCCGTCCTCGTCGGCAAAATCCTTCGCATTGACGTCAACAGCCGCGAGTATCACAATGCCTATGGCATCCCCGCAGACAATCCCTTTGCCTCGGGTGTCAACGCCCAGCCGCAGGTCTATGCCTATGGCATCCGTAACCCGTGGGGCATGCATTTCGACGATAAAGGTCGCCTTTGGGTCGCTGATGTCGGTCAGGACATCTACGAGGAGATCAACTGGGTCACCAACGGCGGCAACTACGGATGGAGTTTCCGTGAAGGCCCGCAGCCTTTCCCGCTGCGCACCGACGCACCACCCGCCGACGCCAAATTGATCGACCCCATCCACGCCTACACCCATGCCGACGGCCTCAGCATCACTGGCGGCTTCATTTACAAAGGCAAGGCGATGCCCGAACTCCAGGGTGCCTACATCTACGGCGACTTCGTACTCGGCAAAATCTGGGCGCTGCGTGTCGATGATGACGGCAAGGTGACATCGAATGACCTGATCTACACCAGCCCTCAGATTCCGGCTAATGACCCGAAAAAGAAGCCCTCGATTCTCGTCAAGCCCACCGCTTTCTGTGCTGATACGACTGGCGAAATTATCGTGCTCGATTGGAACGGCGCGCTACACCGGCTCGGGAAGTAAGCACCGGCGTCAAACAGAAAAGAATCGCCAGAGGTCTGTGGCTAACGACCTCCTCCGAAAGTCTCCGCGTTCATGGCGCGTAGTCACGCATCATCCCCCTTATGCAGTTCAAAAACACATCCTTGCTGATTGTCTCGCTATTGACCGTGCAGATGCTCCATGCCCAGGAAGGCAGTGGAGAAAAAATCACGTATCAGGATCACATCCGCCCGCTGTTGGAGAATAAGTGCTTCTCCTGCCACAATCCTGATAAGAAGAAGGGGGACCTCGACCTCACGAGTTTTGGTGGACTGATGACAGGTGGCGGCGGTGGCATGGTCGTCGATCCCGGCAATGTGGATGGCAGCCGCATCTGGAGCACCTGTGCAAAGAAAGAAGAACCCTTCATGCCCCCGGAAGGAGCCCCGCTCAGTAGCAAAGATCTCGAACTCCTCGCCGTCTGGATCAAAGGAGGCATTCTCGAAACAAAATCCTCCATCGCCAAGAAATCCACCAAGCCGAAGGTGGATATGGCGGTCGCTGTCACCAGTGGCAGGCCGACCGGGCCCATTGCCAAGCCGGAGCATGTGCTCCTTGAGCCTGTTTTCGTAGCACCGCGCACCACGACTGTCACCGCCATGGCTGCCAGTCCGTGGACTTCGCTCGTGGCCTTTGCTGCTCCCAAGCAAATCCTGCTCTATGATACGATCACGCGGCAGCTTGTCGGCGTTTTCCCTTACACCGAGGGATATGCGCGCAGCCTGCGCTTTAGTCGCAATGGCTCCCTGCTGATCATGGGCGGTGGGCGTGGTGGCAAAAACGGCCACGCCATCGTATGGGATGTGAAGACAGGCAAGCGCATCACCGAGGTCGGCAAAGAATTCGATCAGGTCATGTCCGCCGACATCAGCCCGGATCACAAGCGAATCGTCATTGGCAGTCCGTCAAAAAAAGTGAAGAGCTTCAACACGGGCACCGGCGAGGAAGGCTATGTCATCAGCAAGCACACGGAATGGATCATGAGCACCGCTTTCAGCCCGGACGGCGTACTGCTCGCCACCAGTGACCGCAACGGCAACGTCATGGTTTGGGAGGCGGAGAACGGAGGGGAGTTTTACATCCTCGGTCAGCATAAGGCATCGTGTGTCGATCTCGCATGGCGTGCCGACTCAAACATCCTCGCCTCATGCTCCGCAGATGGAACCATCAGCGTCTGGGAAATGAATGAAGGCAAGCAGGTGAAGAACTGGGCCGCGCACAGTGGTGGGACCGAGTCAGTGGCATTCACTCCCGAAGGGAAACTCGTCTCTTCAGGCTACGATGGCTTGATTCGTCTTTGGGACATCAACGGCAACAAAATCGCCGAGGCTCCAAGCCAGGGGGATGTGGTCACCAAGGTGGTGACGTTTGACGACGGGAAAACCATTGCCTCAGCCAACTGGCGCGGAGAAATCAAGCTCTGGAAGATCGATGGCGCACGTTTAACCGAGATCGGCCAGCTCTCCAGCAACCCATCGCCGATTGCCCAACGCATCGTGCAAGCAGAGCAGCGATTGGCTGAACTTACCGCAAGCACGTCGGTCCGTCAGGGAGCGGAAAAAAAAGCACAGGCAGATGTGAAAGCGCGTGAAGAGGCTCTGGCAAAGGTGCGCGCCGAAGTCGCGGAAAACGAGCGCCGCAGCAAGGCCTATCCGGGTGAGATCGCTGCAGAGGAAAAGGCGCTCGCTGCACTCAACGCTGCGCGTGGGAAGTCGGTGCAGGACAAGACCGCCCGTCAGAATGCGATTAAAGTTTTTGGCGAGAAGTCCGCCAAAATCGCCGCGCAGGAAAAAGAACTCGCGCCCCTTACGGCCGAGGCTGGCAAGAAACCGTCCGCTGAAAAAAATGTCGCCGCAGCCACTGCCGCCCTCGAAGCTGCCAAGAAAGATCCAGCGCAGCAGGCCAAGGTGAAGGAATTGGAGGCCAAGCTGACTGCGGCGAAGGGCGAGTTGCAAAAAACAGTTTCCGCCCAAACGAAGGCAGATCAGCTCAAAGCTGCAATCGCCAAGGCGAAGGCTGAACTGGGCGCAGCTCCCGCGCCCATCACGGAGATCGATCAGCAGATCGCTGCCACGGATGCAAAAATCAAAACGGCCACGGCAGAACTGGCGGCCAAAAAAGCGCTGCTGCCCAAGCTGCCCGCCCTCGTGAAAGCTGGGCCGGATCGCATCAAGAATGCCGAAGCGGCCGTGGCTGCCGCCAAGAACAATCTCGCAGTCGCTCAGGCGACGGAGAAAGCCGCTGTCGATGAAATCGCGGTTTTACAGAAGGTGCCAACGGCCCTCAAGGCGGCGGAATTCAATACAGGCGTGCTCGCCGAGAAGGAAAAACTGGCAAAACTCGAAACTGATTTCAACGACTTCACCGAGGGCAAGAAAGACGCCGAGGCAGCCAAGGTTTCCGCAGCTAAGCGCATAGAGGAAAGCAAAAAGGCCATCGCCGAATCCACCGCCGCACTGCCAGGACTCGAAGGGACCCTGAAAAAGCGGAATGAAGAACTCGCTGCACTTGAAGCCACCACCAAGCCGGTTCGCGAATCCGCTGCTGCGGCCAAGGGCAAAGTTGACGAACAGAAAAAAGTCATCGCTGCGAAGGAGGCAGAAATCGCCGCCCTCACCAAAGCCAAGGATGAAGCCATCGCCGCCGCCAAAAATGCCGCCGAAGGCATCTCAAAGGTCATCGCAGCGCGCAAAAAGTCTCTCGCTGAGGTGAACGCGAAGCTGGTCAATCCAGAAAAGAACGTCAAAGCCAAGCAGGATACCCTGAGTGCCAAGGAGGCAGCTCTTGCCAGCGCGAAAAAGGCGCATGCAGAGGCGGAGGCAGCGCAGGCGGCCAAAGCCAAAGCGGTGAAGGAGACGGAGGCCGCCTTTGCTGCCGCGACCACGGCGCAGTCTGCCGCAGATAAGTTGCTCAAGGACGCGCAGGCGCGCCAGAAGGCAGCGGCAGACGCGCTGAATGCGGCGAAGCAAGCCTTGGCTGCTAAAACTGGAGACAGTGCCCTGACGGCGAAGGTTTCTGCGGCGGAGAAAGCCTCGACGGACGCGTTGGCAGCACTCAAAGCGGCTGAGAACGACAGCGGCGCGAAAAAGGCGGCAACCAGTACCGCAGCGAAGGCGCGCGATGCCGCTCGTGCGGCGATGAACCCCCAACTGGTGGCGAAAACCGCTGCTGTGCTCAAAGCCGCCGAACAGCAGTTCGCCAATGCCAAGAACGACTTTGCCGCCGCAGAGAAAGCAGCCGCCCCGGTGCGTGGGCAGCGTGATAGCATTCAGCGCGAGATCGACGCACAGGGCAAGGCTCTCGCGGAAAAGCAGGCGGCCCCGGGCAACCTGGAAAAAGACACCGCCGCCAAAATCGCGCCACTGAACGCCGCCATCGCTGCCGCCAAAGCGGCCCTGCCTCCGCTCGAACAAACGTATGCCAGTGCGCAGGGGAAACTCGATGCTGCGCAAAAAGTTCTCGATGCCAAAAAAGCCGAGGCCGCGAAGGCAAATGCTGATTTTGAGAGCGTGAAAAAGAAGAAGGCGGATGCGGAAGCAGCCATCGTTGCGGCCACAAAAGAAATTCCAGAGAAGGACAAGGCGATCGCTGAAGCTGCGGCTGAGTTGGCGAAGCTGCAGCCTCAACTGGAGCCGCAACGCAGTAAGGTGAAGCAGATGACCGAACGCTACCTCACGATGCTGCCGAAGTGATGGGGAAGGGGATGCCCATGCTCTGACTGGCTTTCCCCTCACGAGAACTTGAATTGCGGGCGGAAGGGCGGCATGGGAGGCCGTGCTCTCATCCATGAAACCCTGCTACATCACCACAGCCATCGACTACACCAACGCGCCGCCGCATATCGGTCACGCGTATGAAAAAGTGCTGGCTGACGTGATGGCGCGCTTTCAGCGTCTGAATGGGCGCGAGGTCTTTTTCCTCACGGGAGTGGATCAGCATGGGCAAAAAGTTCAGAAGAGTGCCGAGAAAGCGGGGCTGACACCGCAAGCCTTCGTGGATGGGGTCACTGCCCACTTCACTGCGCTGTGGGATAAACTCAATGTGCGCTATGATGGATGGGCGGCGACCACGGACCCAAAACATAAGCGTGTGGTGCAGAAGATACTGCAAAAGCTGCATGACTGTGGGCAGCTCTACAAACAGAGCTACACTGGCTACTATTCGGTGCGTCAGGAACAGTTTCTCACGGACAAGGAGCGCGGTCCCGACGGGAAGTATGGCGAGGAGTGGGGCGAAGTGGTCGAGTTGCAGGAGGAGAACTGGTATTTCCGCCTCAGTGAGCATGTCGAATGGCTGAAGGGCTACATCCGCAGCCATCCTGATTTCATTTATCCGCCTCACCGCGCCAACGATGTGCTCAATGCGCTCGAAGGCAGTGCGCAGGATTTGTGCATCTCACGTCCAATCGAACGGTTGAGCTGGGGAATCCCCCTGCCGTTTGATGAGAAGTTTGTGAACTATGTCTGGTTCGACGCACTGGTGAATTATGTGAGCTTTGCCGGTTATCTGGCGCAGGAAGTCGGCAACACGGATTTGCCATCGTTTGACAAGCTCTGGCCTGCGGATGCCCATGTCATCGGCAAAGACATTCTGGTGCCTGCTCATGCGGTGTATTGGCCGATCATGCTGCATGCTCTCGGCTTCAGCGACGATCAAATCCCGCGCCTCATCGTTCACGGTTGGTGGAATGTGAAGGGCGCGAAGATGAGCAAGAGCCTGGGGAATGTGATCAATCCCGACGCGCTCTCGGACACCTTCACCGCCGACGGGTTGCGCTATTACCTGATGCGCGACATTGCCACAGGTTACGATGCTGATTTCAGCGAAGAGCGCATCATGATGAGCTACAACAAGGAGTTGGCTGGCGGCTTGGGCAATTTGCTCAATCGCTCGATCAATATGGCGCAGAAATATCGCAGTGGCGTGCTCACCTCGGGCGGTTATGACGATGAAGAAAATCAGGCGCTCCGTCAGACGGTGGCGGATGCCGTGCCGACCTATCTTGATAAGATGAACGGCTGGGATATTCACGAAGGCATCGCAGCAGCGTGGAAAATCGTCACGCATGCAAATGCGTATGTCGATAGCACCAAGCCCTTTTCGCTGGCCAAAGATCCGGCGCAGGCGGCTCGACTCGATAGCGTGTTGTATCATCTGGCGGAGTCGCTCACGCATGCGAGCGTGCTGCTCACTCCGATCATGCCAGCGGCGATGTCTGCCGCACGCGCGCAGATCGGCTGGACTTTGCCCGAGGGCTTCACCTTTGGTGATTTGAAGTGGGGACTGCTGCAAAGCGGTCATCAGCTCGGAGCACCGACTCCCTTGTTTCCGCGTCTGGAAACGGTGGGGGAAAAGTCAGCGTGAGCGCAGCCTGTGGTCGCCGTTTACGAGGGGAGTTCGAGTGACTCGACGCCTTCGTAGCGGTCGCAGAGCGCACGGATTTCTTCCGGCTCCATGATCATGAAGGCCGTGGATAGCGCGTCCGACAACGCCGCTGTGGGGGCGAAGGCGTAGGTGCGGCGATCCCGAATGGGGACGGGATGGAGGAGGCGCGGGTTCATGATGTGCGCACCTTTGACGGCAAAACCGGAGCCGCTGACAGCGCGATTGGTGAGGGACGCGGCATGGACCCCTCCACCTAGGGTGAGAGGCCAGCCCATGCTGCCCGAGGGTGCGCCGATGGCGAGGATGGTGCTGTCACCCGCATTGAGGACGAAGTTTTCGATCTTCCAATCCTGGAGCACATCGGCGGCTTGATCGAGTGCGTAGCCTTTGCCCATGGCCCCGAGATCAAAGATCATGCCCGTGGCATGGACAGTGACGCGCAGCGTGTCAGCATCGAGTTCAAAGCGATGACTGCCGGTGATCTGACGTGCTTGCTCAAGCACGTCCTTGCTGACTTGACGTGGTGTTCCGTCTCCGGTGACGAACAGGCTCATCAGGGCACCGATCGTGATGTCAAAGGCACCGTTGGTTTCTTCATGCATTGCTTTGGCGAGGCTGAGGCAATCCCAGGCAGCCATGCCGACGTGGATGCTCTCACCAGCACGAAGCTGGCCGAGGCGGTAGATGTCACTGCTGGCACGAAAGCGACTGAGCTCTGCTTCGAGGCGGTGGATTTCATCGAACACTGCGCGTGCTGCTTGCTCGGCGTAGGTGGCATCGGCATCGGCGTGATTGATAAGCACGTCGAAGGTGGTGGCCATCGCATTGCAGGTGAAGCGATGGTGGGATGGGGCCGTGGTGCTCATTTCGGAGCGGCCTCCTGCTCTACGCGGAGATGATGACGTTCCCAGAGAGCTTGCTCGACCCAGAGGGTGAGCAGCACGCCAGGGCGCAAGCCGAAGGGACTTCGCGTGATGTAGCGGGCTCCGTTGAATTTGGCTTCGATCGTACTTTGCATGCTTGTTTCAGCGATGATCACGCGCGCATCGAGTGTTTCGGGGACTTCGGTGGCATAGCGGACGGATGGGATATCCCGCAGATACCAAGGCAGGGGCCAGCCTGCGTCGCGGTTGACGACAAGTACGTTGAAAGCCCCATCGGGGGCTGTATCGCGCAGATCGCGCACGATGGGGATGAGGCGCAGCAGGTTGGTGGATGTGTGCGAATAGACGTAGGGATTGCGGGAGTCCGCAGCGTAGCGATGGATGGCGAGATTGGTCTGGTAGATGAGATGGTAGAGGCCCAGGAGGAAGCAGATGCGCCAAGCCAAGCGGGCGACTTTGCCGCTGGCGGCTTGAGAGATCGCTGCGGCACCGACTCCAGCGAGGAGCGTCAGAGCATGCTGTGCGCTGAGGATCGACCAGGGCGTTTTGTAGGAGAGCAGAGAGTAGATGCCAAAGAGCACCAGCGTGTAAGTGGATAGGAAGACGAGAAATGCCTGACGCGGCTGATTTTTTTGATGATTGCCGAGGAAGGCATGCAGCATGCCGATGATGCCGAGGCCGCCGATCATCGCCTCACTCCAAGTGAGGCCGCCGTCTCTGCGCCAGAAGATGAGTGTGATGTAGTAGTGCCAGGGTTTTTCGTGGCCTGCGCCGCCCGCACGCTGGAGAT
This sequence comes from Prosthecobacter sp., assembly GCA_039806835.1. Lineage (GTDB taxonomy): Bacteria > Verrucomicrobiota > Verrucomicrobiia > Verrucomicrobiales > Verrucomicrobiaceae > Prosthecobacter. Next base: position 91,320 of record JBDHQD010000002.1, read on the forward strand.
AGTGCAGATAGGTGGTGACGCTGTCTTTGACGGCCTGCCAGTCTTTGAAAAAGCCGGAATAGAGAGTGATGCTGGTCAGCACTGCGATGAGAGAAACCCACAGCCAGGGATTGGCCTTTCGCGTGCGCTGCTGACCGAGGGTGAGGCCGCTGCGGCGAGGTGAAAAATCACCGATGAGTAATCTGGCGGCGATGTAGCCGATCAGCGCAGCCGCGAGATTGATGACGAATGTTTCCTTGGTGGCGTGTTGAAAGCCGATGCTTATGCCGGCGACGATCAACCACAGCGAGCTGCCGCCTTGAGACCACCTCCACAGCGCGGCGATGGAGAGCATGATGAACATCACCAACGGCACCTCCATGATGAAGTAGCGCGAGTAATAGACCATCATCGGCGATACAGCCATGAGCAGCATGGCAAAGGCAGTGCCAGTGTTGCCGAGAGCGTCGCGCACCCAGAGGGTGGAGAGCAGAAGCACGAGACTGCAAAGGACGACGACGGTGCGCAGGCGTGCTTCGGTCCATGCGGCGGGGGATTCTAGGCCAGAGAGTTTTGACCAAACATGGGCGAGGTTGTGCAATCCGGGGCCGTGAAAGTCCTTGGGGTCGTAGTCGAAGTGGCCGCTCTGCTGGAAGTCGCTGAGTTTTACGGCCAGGATGGCCTCGTCCGTGTGCATGGGGCGCTCGCCTAGAGATGGAAAGCGGTAGTAGGCAGCGAGTGCGAGTGCACAGAGAATGAGGATGACGAGGCTGAGGGGACTCGATGAGTTTTTTCCAGGTGGGGGCATCGGAGGAAATTTAGAGAAGATCGCGTCGGTGAACAAAGAGGCGGGCACGCCGGTCGCGCCGCAATGAGAAGATTTCGCGTGTGGGAGCCAGTGTTTCGCTGCCGCCATGCTCGATCGTGACGGCCACGGTTTGTGGATGGACGGTCATTTCGAGAAAACGCATCAACGGAGTGCCGCGTGTGCGGAAAAAGCAGTGGAGTGGGATGTGTGGATGCGTGGCATTCCACAGCCAGCGCGCAGGTGGGAAACGCTCTTCATCCATGAGCGCACACAGAACCTCGCGAATGAGGGATTCACCGTGCCTGCGCGACCAGCGCCAGGCTTCGCGGCGATTCATGAGTTCATTGAATTTCGCCACGAGCGGGTTGGCGTGCGCTTGCTCCATCTCCTGGATGATTTCCTTCGCATGGACGGCCATGGCGCTGCGGAATTCCTCACGCGTGATGCGTCCACTGTCGAGCCAGCGAAACAATTGCTGCGGAGTCGGAGCTGGTTCGGAGGGATTCATTGCACGGTGAGGGGCTGGAAACTGGCGTGCATCCGTGCAGCGTGCAAACGGCTGTTCAACCGCAGGAGAGGATCGCTTTTAGGGCGATGTGGATTTCACATTCCACGGGATGTCGAGAATGTGCAGGAGATTGTGGTAGCGGTCGGTCCAGAGGCGGACATCGTGATTCAAAACCACCTCATCACCGACGAGACTTGGCGGAGTGGCCGCGAGGAAGGCGGCGTTGTTGGTGACGAGCACATAATCAGTCGAGTCATGATCTCCATCCGTTTCTGTGGCGATGCGAGTGGTTTGATAGCCTGCATCTGCGGCTATTTTCTCGATCACAGGAGCAAGCACGAGATAGGAGTTGGTGATGTGAACGGCGATGATGCCATCGGGGCGCATGTGACGCCGGTAGATGGCAAAGGCCTCGCGAGTGAGGAGATGCACGGGCACCGCATCGCCGCTGAAGGCGTCGAGTAGCAACACGTCGAAATTTTGCGCAGACTCGCGTTCGAGCGCGAGGCGTGCATCGGAGGTGACGGTTTCCAGCCGCGCACCGCGTTTGCGGGCGTCGTCGAGGTAGGTGAAGTATTTTCGTGCGATGCGAACGACATCGGGGTTGATGTCGTAAAAGCGAAAGGTCTGTCCGGCTTTGGCGTAGCACGCCACGGTGCCAGCACCCATGCCGACGATGCCGACTCGCGCGTCAGGGCGATCTTTCAGGCTGTCTAAGGCAAGACCGATGCCGGTGTGGTGCCCGTAGTAAGTGGAGGGAGTTTCGCGGAAGGCGGGATCGAGGCTCTGCTTGCCGTGAACGATGCCGCCATTGACGAGATCGCGCGTCTGGAGGTCTTCATCATCGGACACGGCCAGTATGCCGTAGAAATTGCGAACGCGCTCCAAACGCTCGTCGTTTTTGAAGCCGAGGTCGCACATCATCATCACACTCACGGTCGCCAGGATGCCGAGTGCGAGGAGTGAGATGAGTGCGGCGCGGAAACGCCCGCGACGCAGAGTGCGCCATAGCAGCAGCCCGCAACCGAGGATGAACACCGCCGGTATCACGATCAGTAGGAAGAAATAAGTGCTCTTGGGCAGGGCAGCAAAGCGCGCGTGAAGCATGTCCGAGGAGATCACGCCCAGCCGATAGAACAACCAAGTGACTCCGGTGATCAATGTCAGCAAAGCGGTGGCAAGTGCCCACTCCATAGCGCGCTTTTTTCACGCTCCACACCGCGCGTGTAAGGATGAAAAAGGCGACGACGACGATGGCGACGAGGCTCGCTGGCCACTCGGCAAAGGTGGTGAGCAAGCGCGGTGCGCCGAGGCTCACGAACAGCCCCCCCAGAGCACCTCCCGCTGACATGAAGAGATAAAATTCCGTCAGCCGTTGAGGAGCTGGTTTCAATCGCGTCAGCTCGCCATGACAGAGCATGCAGGCGAAAAACAGCGCGCCAAAACTCCAACCGAGTTGCCAGAGGTAGTTCGGCGTGAGGTCAATGGAGGAGAGATTGACCTTCATGCCCGGGAGCATGTTGAGCAGGGGTTGCACATGGTCGCGCAGCAGTCGTTCGAGACTCGTCCACGCCGCGAGTTTTTGCAGAGGTTCTTCTGTGCAGGCGACAAAAGCGGTGGTCAGTGCCAGCAAAGCCCAGAGCACAGGCGCACGAGCATACCACCGCTCGTGCTCGAAACAGATGATGAAAGTCAGGAGGTAGAGACTCAGCGGAACCACCCAAAGGAAGGGAATGACGGCGACATCCTGACAGACATGATTCGTGGCAGAGAGCAGCACACAGCTCGCCAAAGCTGGGAGAAGCAGCCAAAGCAGCCTGCGCCGCCAACTCGGAGCGCACGCAGGTGCGATTTCATGCTCGGAGGTTGTGACAGCCTGGAGTGCCTGATGGCGATCCTGCCAGAGCGCGGCGATGGAAAGCAGCACAAACACGATGAAGGCCGCCGACCAGAGGGTGGTCTGCTCCATCACGTCCCAACGTACTTCAAAGAAAAGCGGATAGCTCAGCAGCGCAGCGAGGGAGCCGAGGTTTGACAAAGCATAAAGCCGCCAGGGGTTGCTGCCTTGCGTGGCGCGCGTGTACCACACCTGCACCAGCGGACTGGTGCTGGAGAGGATGAAATAGGGTAGCCCGACACTGGCTGCCAGCAGCAGGAGAATGCGGAGGGCAGGCTCCTCCTGTCCCGCAGGCTTCCATTGATCTCCGGGAGAGATTGGCAGCAGTGCGACCGCCGCACCGAGCAGCAGGCCGTGGATCAGTGTCTGCCGACGGCGTGGCAGCAGGGTCAGCGCGTGAGCGTAGGCATATCCGGCAAAGAGCACGACTTGAAAGAACAGCATGCACGTCGTCCACACCCCAGGGCTGCCACCGAACCACGGGAGGATGAATTTACTGATGATCGGCTGCACTTGAAAGAGCAGGAATGCACTCAACAAGCTCAGCACGCCGAGAATCAGGCCGACGGAGACACGGGAAGGAGTCGGTGATGACATGCAGGTGGGATGAAATGGCAGGCTCCCACAATGGTTTCTCTTTGGGAAGAAAAAACACGGAGGGGGAGGGTTGGCGGACGGTTTCCCGCTTGAACCCGCCTTGTTGGAGCGTTTAGGGATGGCTCGCTTCCATGAATTTACTCGCCGCACTGCCCGCACCCAGCCGCATGGGGGATGTCCTCATGTCTTTCTTGAGCATCGTCTTCGAAGGGGCTCCCTATATTTTGATCGGCACGGTGCTTTCGGGATTCATCGCGGCATTTCTCCCGGCGCGCTTGCTGGAAAAGGTGCTGCCGAAAAATGGCGTGCTCGCGACGCTGCTGGCGGGATTTATGGGGCTGATCTTCCCCGTGTGCGAGTGTGCCGTGGTGCCTGTGGTGCGCCGCCTCGTGCAAAAGGGTCTGCCGCTCTCCTGTGCGATCACTTACCTAGTGAGCGCGCCGATCATCAATCCCATTGTGATTTTCAGCACGATGAGCGCCTTTCAGAATGTCGAGGCAAAGGCAGGCGTACTTGGCAGTGCGGGCATGGCAATCGCGCGTGTGTCCCTTGGGTATTTGATCGCCGTGATCGTGGGCTTGCTGCTGTTGCGCAAAAAGCCCGCTGAAGTGCTCAATGCGAGCGTGGCTGCCGGTGCAGAGCGCGCTGCCACTGAGGAGAATCAGCCGGTCGTCCCCTTCAACACCAAGCTGGTGCATGCCATGCGCACTGCCATGCGCGACTTTCTGGACACCGCGATGTATTTCTCCCTCGGCGTGATCATCACGAGTGTGTTCAACACCCAAGTGGATCAGGCGAAGGTGGAATTGGTGGCAGGCACGGACTGGACGGCAGTGCCTTCGCTTATGGGACTGGCCTTTGTGCTGGCGTTGTGCAGCACCTCGGATGCGTTCATTGCAGCACCGATGGCAGCTTTCTCCAGTGCGGCGAAGCTGGCCTTCCTGGTCTTCGGGCCGATGCTCGACGTGAAGCTGGTCTTCATGTACTCCGCTGTTTTCCGCAGGAAGTTCGTCATTTGGCTGTGCGCCATCATGTTCATCCTTGTGGCCTGCCTGGCACGGCCTTGGACAATTTTGATCGAGCAAATTCAGCCTAAACCGGCAGCGGCGGTCGTTAAATAGTCTGTAATCTCGTTCAATCCTCCGTTCTCATCGTCATGAAAGCACAGCGACTTCTCATTCATCTGCTCAGCGTGCTGCTCCTCGTTCTCTGGGGTGGTGTGATGCTCTACTTTTACATCAGCGGGCGTGTGGCGAGCTATCTGCCTACGGATGGGCTCTTTCGCCCGCTGATGCTCGTCGGTGGCATCGGCATGGTGGTGCTGGGGCTTTTCAATCTCCTGACCTATTCTCAAGATGAAGGCGCAGGTTGCAGTCACGATCACAGCCATGATCATGCCCATGACCACGACTGCTGCGGTCACGAACACAGTCATGCCCATGAGCACCATCATTCGCATGAGCATGACCACGATCATGATTGCTGCGGCCACGACCACGGTCACGCGCATGATCACAAGCACGGCTGCTGCGGGCATGATCACTCACATGCGGAGGGCAAGGCCGGGAGCTGTGCGCATGATCACTCGCATGAGCACGGACACGATCACGCACATGGTATCTTGGAGGAAGGGAGCTGGGTGGGGCGTGCGGTCGCAGTCACGATTCTCGCGGTGCCACTGGCCGTCGCCGCCATGCGCACGCCGGATCAGTTCAGTGCCAATGCCATCCTGAACAAAAACTTTTACAACCCCACGTACGGAGTCGGCGCGCGCAAAGAGCAATTCTCCCTCCAGAACAAGGTCAAGCCGGCCACGACCAAGGCCGAACCGGCTGCTGAGAAGCCCGCCGCGCCGCCCGCTCCTGCCGTGGTCAAAAACGATCCTCCAGCGGCAGCAGCCTCTGGAGCGACTGCAGCAGCACAAAAGCCTGACGAGCGCGCCATCCCACCTGCAAAACAGGAGTCCAAAAGCTACGGCAGCTTTACGCTCGAAGATCTCAAGGCACAGGTGCCGCAGAGCAAGGAGGGCAATTTCATTCTCGAAGTGCCCGAACTCTATTATACCGGCGGCGATCTCGAAGTGCAGAAGGTGCTCGGAGGTCAGATGGTGGAAACCGTGGCGCAGATTCTCCCAGAAAAAGTCAACAACGCGGACGGCCATCGCTTGCGCATCTTCCGCATGCTGGTGCAGTGCTGTGCGGCTGATGCCAGACCCTATTCCGTCCCCGTTGACTTCGGCAAGAAAGCTCCCGACTTCAAAGACATGACCTGGGTGAAAGTTGTCGGCAAAATGGCCTATAAAAAGGAGGGCGATCAAACCGTGCCCATCATCGAGGCCACCAAGGTGGAGGAAACCACCGCGCCGGACAACGCGATGATTTATTGATGTGCTGATGGCGGAATGCGGAACTCCGAGCCCGCAGCAGGTCGTTCACGCAAGGCAGGGTTAGTCTTGCTTGCAATGAAGCAAACAAGGAATCGTCGGTGTTGGCGACGATGAGAGGCTGAGTGGTGCAAGTGATGCTCGCGGAATGCTGCGGGCTCGGAGGCCCGCGCTCCACGCAGCTTTACGGCACGTCGTAGGTCTTCAGTGCGGCGACATCGAAACGCTTCGAACCGATTTCATCAGCGATTTCGTTGAGCGCTTCAACTTCGGCGGTGCTGAAGAGCAAGCCGCCTGCTTTCGCAGTGTGGGCGGCATTTTGCGCTTCGGGTTGGCCGGGGAGCATGCATTTCTCGTTGCCGTGGCCGAGGATGTCGTCGATCACCGCCTTCATGTTCTGCGCGAAGTTGCGTCCGTTGGAAAACAGGCCGCTGCTGATGGCTTCGGGGTGGATGACTTGGAAGTAGAAGCTGCTCGTGCGCTTCTCACCCGCAGGCAGTGGCTTTGATTTAATGTCAGGATGGGCTCCACCGCCGCGCAGCGTGGGAAGGCCACCGCCGATCATGCCGCCCATGATTTCGATGAGCAGGGAGAGACCGTAGCCCTTGTGTGCGCCGAAGGGCAGCAGCCACGCGGCTTGGTTCGCGTCGGTGGTCGGGTTGCCGTCTTTATCGACAGCGGCACCGGGCGGCAGCGGTTTACCTTCGCGTTTGAGCTGTTGCACGCGGCCCATGGCCACGGTGGAGGTGGCCCAGTCGATCACGACGGGGAAACCGCAGGCGTCCTGTGTCGGCAGGCCCCAGGAATGCGGATTGGTGCCCAGCACAGGGAATTTGCCACCAAAGGGCACCACTTCTCCGAGCGTAGAGGTGCAGTTCGTGTAGGCGATGTAGCCTTTCTTTGCCGCATCCATCACATAGCCGCCGCCCCAGAGATAATGGAAGGCATTATCGACGCTGACTTGGCCGATGCCGTATTTGTCCGCCAACTCCATGCAGCGCTCCATCGCACGGAAAGCCACGCTCTGGCCGAGCTTCAGCTTGCCGTCCCAGGCTTCGCTCGCGGCGAAGGGCTTCTTGATCACTTCAATCTCCGCGCCGGGCTTGCAGCCACCGGTGGCACTGCCAAAAAGGTGATCCAAATGCAGTGCCTTGATGGCGTTGTGGGTGCGGATGCCATGCGTCGAGGCCATCTCGCAAAAGCGGGCCGCGTCGGTGGCCTCCGCCTGCGTGTAACCACGGCGCTGATAGGCGGCGCGGACGAGTTCGTTGTGAGCTTCAGTGGGAACGATGTGGTAGGTGGTGGGCATGACGCGCGGATATAGAAGCATCCTACGCCTCGCGCAAGACTCCTCTCACCAGCACACGCCTTCGTAGCTCCAGCTCAGAACCTTGAGTTCCGGCCAGCCATTGACATCAATGATATGCTTTCCTTGCGTCGCGATACCGCGCAGCGATTCCACCTCCACGCATTTCTGTGAGGCGATGATCACCTCGCTCTCGCGCACGACTTCCTCCGCCGAATCGCAGAGCAACTGAGCCAGATGCGGCATGCGGCGCTGAATTTCCGCCTCGTTGGCTCCGATGAGGCGAGTGAGATTGATCGAGGGATCAAAAATGCGGATTTGATAGCCGCGTCCGAGCAGGGTCTCGGCGATGGAGACCATGGCGCTGCCGCGCATGTCGTCGGTGTCGGCTTTGAATGCGAGTCCAAGCAGCCCGACACGACGCAGGCCCTTGGCGGCAATCAGATTGAGCAAGCTCTCCAAATGCGCGTGATTGGAATCCATCACATGATCGAGCAGCGGCAGATTCACACCTTCAATGCGAGCGAGGCCGCAGAGCGCGCTCACATCCTTCGGCAGACATGAGCCGCCGAAGGGATTGCCCGGGCGCAGATAGTAGCGGGAAATGTTGAGGCGATCATCGCGGCAGAGCACCTCCATCACGCGTGCGCCATCCACGCCGAGATGCTTTGCCATGCGCCCGATTTCGTTGGCGAAGCCGACTTTGAGTGCGTGGAAGTAGTTGCAGGAATACTTGAGCAACTCCGCGCCTTCCCAGACCAGAATTTGCGCATGCTGGCCGAGCAGATCGAGTGCTTCCGCCGTTGCTGGTGTGCTGCCATTGTGAGTGCCGACGACGCAGAGCGAGGGATCGCGGAAATCGCGCACGGCGGTGCCTTCTCGCAGGAATTCGGGGCAGTAATAGACATGCAGCAGCCCTTTCTCGATGAGGTCGGCAAAGTTTTCGCCGATCAGATTTCGCGTGCTGCCAGGGAGCATCGTGCTGCGCAGCAGTAGGGTGTGGGGCATCTTTTTTTCCCGAATCGCAGCGGCGATCTGTGTGCAAACATTGCGCACGAAATCGAGATTCAGCCGCCCCGCCGCCTGTGATGGTGTGCCGACGCACACGATGCTCACTTGCGTGCGCCGCACAGCCTCGGAGGCATCCGTGGTGGCATCCAGTCGGCCTTCGCGTTTGGCAGATTGCAGTAGGATTTCGAGTTCAGGCTCGATGATCGGCGAAATGCCTGACTTGAACGCATCAACCTTCGCCTGTTGCACATCCACGCCGATGATGTGATGTCCGAGCTCCGCCAGACAGCCTGCGGTGACTGCCCCGACGTAGCCGAGGCCGAAGATGCTGACATGATGAGGGGTGCGCGAGGCTGTCATGGTGGAAATCAAGCACGCCCCCGCTCGCCAAACAATCTTCTTCCCGCCTGTGCGCGAGATTGGCGGTGGGCGAAAGTTCAGTCCATACTTCCCCTGTGAAACTCCTGATGCGCGCCGTTTTGCTGCTTGGGTGCCACTATGCCCACGCGCATCCTGCCGATCAAAGTGAGATGCGGGCAAGACCGCAGCCGCATCGCTTAGAACTGCGCTTTACCTTCAACATTCTAACGCTATCGAAATTCGTGCGGATCGACAGGGATGGTGACGCGAAGATCAGCATGACGGAATTGGAGGCAGCGCAACCACGGCTGACGGAATACTTGAACCAGCGTATCCCGATGGAAATCAACCAGCAGAAAGCGGTACTGGGAGAGCAGGTTAGTTTTGCCTACCTCTGGCCGAATGCGGGTGAGACGCCGCCGATGACGGAGTTTGATTATGCGGCGCGGAATGTGGATGTGACGTTTACCTTGCCGGTCGAAAGCCGTTTGTTGGAGGATTTCTGGATCGAGTTCGATTTTTTCGAGCAAACGGGGCCGATGCAGACGATCCGCGGCATGTATGAGCAGGACGGGCAGGTGTTGGAGGTGCTCTTCACATTGCAGGAGCCGGAGTACACGTATGACACTGGCTTTGCAGAGGATCCCTTTGTGCAACAAGCGGAAGCGCGAAAAACGAGTGTTTCTGAGCCGGTGACATGGCCTTCTTGGCTGCTGATCCCGGCTTTTGTGGCGCTCACTTTTCTTTACCGCAGTACAATCTCACGCCGTCTGCGCACATTGAAGTGACGTTGGCACTTTCGCTTTTACGCCAGAGAGCTTCGCTGACGCCCGCTTGCATGGCGATTTCGTGTTCACTCACGGCATAGCGTCTGCGGTTTTCCTCATCGCTGACGCCAGCGGCAAAGTCTGCGGCGACGCGCTGATACACATCGGTGATGCGCTGGCGATAGGTGGCGAGGTGCCAGTCCACATCGTCCACACGGCCAAAATGGGTGAGGTAGAGGGACTGGAAACGGGCTGCTGCGAGGCGGTCCACGGTGTGGACGTAGGCTATAGGGTCAAATTGCGGTGGAGCGGCGGTGACAGAAAGGTAGGGGCTGCTTTGGAGGCGCGCGCCTGCGGCGTCGCCAGTGAAGCAGATGTCGTCAATGATGAAGGCATGATGGTGGCGTGCGTGACCGGGAGTGTCCCATGCGATGATCTCGGCATCGCCGAGTGGAACGCGGTCGTGATCCTGAAGGATGCAGACCTGAGCGGCGGGAGCGGGGAGCATCTCGCCCCACAGCGCGTCCATTTGATCTCCATAGACCATGCGCGCACTGTCGATGAGCTTTGCGGGATCGATCAAATGGCGCGCGGCGTTGGGGTGGCAGTAGAGGGTGGCCCCATGTTGGGCGAACCAGCCAGCAGCACCTGCGTGATCGAGATGGATGTGAGTGAGAAAAACTTTCTTGATGGCAGATTCGTCCACGCCCACTTCACGGATGGCCTTGCGCAACGTCGCCAGTGTCGAGCCTGGGCCGGTTTCGATCAGGGCGTACTCGCCGCCGTTTTCCACGAGGTAGGCCGCGATGAGTCCGGGCGTGCCGAGGAAAAGCAGATCAAGGGTGTGGATTTGCATGCGCATGGAGTGCCGACGATTCATCGGCGATCCACTACTTTGTTGGGCGAACGGTTTTTATCGTTTACGCAGGATCAACGCATCACCTCAAGCCGTTTGCGCAGGATGTCCTTGCCACTCAAGCCACCGAGCTTGGCCTGAGTGCTGTCGATCCACTTTTGCTCCAGCGCGTTTTTGGTGGGACGCTCGACTTGATAATAGACGCCGAACTTGCCGGGGGAGGGGAGGTTGGCGAGTTGGTAGGCGGCGACGTCGTCTTGGACGTTGTGCTGCGTTTCGTCGATGATGTCGTAGGTGCCACCTTTGCGCGGTGTGCTGTCATCAAAGCTGCCTTCGTAGAACATGACGCATTCGCTGAGGCATTCGACAACGCTAAAGCCGTCATGCAAGATGGCGCGCTCGAAGGTATCGACCATGTGCTTCACCTGCGCTGCATGGGTGCGTGCGATGAAGGTGGCTCCACTGGCGAGGAGTTGCTTCATGGGGTTGATGGGACGGTCGATGCTGCCAGTGGGGTCGGTTTTGGATTTGAAACCTTGTGGGCTGGTGGGGCTGGTCTGCTTTTTGGTGAGACCATAGACATAGTTGTCCATGATCACGTAGGTGAGCTTCACGTTTTTGCGTGCGGCGTGGTTGAGGTGATTGCCGCCGATGGAGAAACCGTCGCCATCGCCACCGAAGACGAAAACATGCACATCGGGACGGCTGAGAGAGATGCCAGTGGCGAGCGGGAGGGCACGACCATGGATGAAGTGAACGCCGTGCGTGTTCATGAAGTAGGGGAAGCGGCTAGAGCAGCCGATGCCTGCGATGACGACGATTTTCTCGTGGGGGTATTGAAGCTTTTCGAGAACTTTGTAGAAGGCGGCGAGGACGGCGAAGTCACCACAGCCTGGGCACCACGTCGGATGATCGGCGGTGAGAGCTTTTTTGGTGAGTTTGTCAGTGGCCGGAGCCGTGGCAGCAGTGGCGGTGGAGGACATGGGGGGGAAGGTGGTTGAGGGTGTGTTTGACGTGCGGATCAATGAGAGGTCATGATCTTCTCAACGCCGGTGATGATCTCACGGATGCGGTAGGCGAGGCCGTCGGTTTTGCAAAGCGATTGGATTTTGGGTTCGGCGTAAGCGGCGCGTATCATCATGGCGAGCTGCCCGTAGCCATAGACGCCGTAGTCGTTCATTTCCACGACGACGACGCGTTTGAATTTCGCCCAGAGGCGATCGAGTCCGGCTGGCATCGGGTGAATGTGGCGAATGTGCGCAGCGCCGACTTTGTGTCCTTCTGCGCGGAGGCGGTTTACGGCTTCTTTGATCGGGCCGTAAGTGCTACCCCAGCCGATGAGGAGCACGTCGCCTTCCTGATCACCGTGAATTTCAGGAAGGGGGAGTTTTTTGCTCAGTTCGATGAGTTTGTTTCGCCGCTTTGCCGTCATGGCGGTGTGCATCTTGGGATTGCCAGCGGGGTGGCCGTACTCGTCGTGTTCGAGGCCAGAGATGTGCGGATATTTTCCGGCCATCTTGGTGCCTGGAGGAGCGTGGCGGGTGATCTGATCGAGCGGATAGGGTTTGAAGTCTGCACCGCGCTCGGAGAGGTCGAGGGTGGGCTCTACCCAATGCTTGTCGAGGTCAGGCTCCGTGAATGCCTCGATGCGACTGCTAAGAGCCTGATCGCTGAGAATGATGACAGGGCAGGAGTATTCGCGGGCGAGTTTGCCTGCTTCGAGGGCGATGTAGAAGCAATCCTCGACATCTTGAGGTGCGAGGACGATGCGCGGTGCATCACCGTGGCTGCCGTAGATGGCTTGCAGGAGATCGGATTGCTCCACGCTGGTGGGGAGACCGGTGGAGGGGCCCCCACGCTGGACATTGACGACGATCAGCGGGATCTCTGCCATACTGGCATAGCTGAGTGCTTCTGCTTTGAGACTGAGGCCCGGACCGGAACTGCCTGTGATGGAGAGATGCCCAGCGTATGCAGCTCCGATGGCGAGTGCGACGGCGGCGAGTTCGTCTTCAGCCTGAACATAGATACCGCCGTATTTGGGGAGTTCGGTGCGCAGCGTTTCCATGATCGGCGACCAGGGAGTGATGGGATAAGCAGCACCGTAGCGTACGCCTGCGGCGATGAGTCCCATGGACATGATGGTATTGCCGTCGGTGCTGATGCGGCGTTCATCCGTGTGCTCGCCTTCAGCAAAGCAGAAGGTTTCCATGTCGCCGACGGGATAGGCGTATCCGGCATCAAAGGCGAGCATGGCGTTGCGCAGCACGCTCTCGTCTTTTTTACCAAACTGACGTTCGACAATGCCAGCGAGCTTCTCTTTATCGAGCTGGTACACGGCGCAGAGGAGGCCCAGTACGAACATGTTTTTGCCACGATCTTTGGAAGAACCGCCGATGGCTTCAATCGTAGCTGCGGTGAAGGGGATGCCGATGTGGCGAATGCCGCGTTCGTTCTTGAGTTCCTTGACCTCACCGCTGTCGTAAAAACAGATGCCACCGTCGCGCAGTGCGGCGAGATGTGAATCGTAACTGTGCTGATAGAATGCGACGAGGACATCGCTCTCGTCGCCGGGATGCAGGACATGACCAGAGCCAAGGTGAAGTTGGAAAATCGACGGGCCGCCAGAGATGGTGGCGGGAATCGTCATGTAGGTCATCACATCATGCTGAGTGCGGCCTGCCAAACGAGCGAGGAAGCCGCCGATGGACTGAATGCCATCCTGAGAATTTCCGGCGAGGCGGATGACTGCGTTGCGGAGAGTGTGGGTGGATGCGGCTGGAGCGGGGGCGGTGGACATGACGAAAGACGGATAACTTGAGGGAGCAGCTTGGGGAAAGGTGGGACGCGGAAGGCCACTCTATGGCGGTCTTTTGCAAACGTCCATGAACACGCGAGAGTTTTTTCCACGCTGAAAAAAGGAAGCACTGTGTGCGAAATGCACAATTTTGCCTCAGCACTCCACTTGCGCCGGTTTACCAGCGCAGTCGCAACGAGGTGCGGAAAGCTCGCGTGGTATCTCCAAAATCGGCGCCAATGCCGATATCAAACATGGGCAAGACGCGGAAGTAGGTGGAGAGGTCCACCAGCTTGCTGTCATATTTATCTGCGCTGCTGACCGTGACTCCCGCTTGGACTTCCAAGAAATCCAGAGGGGTGAAGCGCAGTGCGGGGCGCACATAGATGGCACCGTCGCTGAAGCTCAGGCTGGAGTCTGTTGCGCGCAAACTGGCGTAAACAAGGCCTGCTTCAGCCACAAAGGTGAGTTTGTCGGAGATGAGCGATGTATGGAAGCCTGCGCCAGCTTGGATGGTGGCAAAGTCATAGTTGGCATTGACCGCACCGCCCACGGTGCCGCTTCCTCCAGGGCCGCTGCCCCATGAGGCTCCAACCTTGACGTAAAGTGGGTTGAATAAAGCAATGGTCAAAGCACCACCGATGGTGCTAGCTCCGTCAAGATTGCCGTTTTTCGGATCCACATAACGGTAGTAAACTTCCAAATTGTTGAAGTTCACTAGGCTAGGGCCTTGTTTGACACCATAGTTGGCGGAACTGGGAGGAGGGGCTGTATAGGCACCACTGCCTTGTGGGGCATAGGATGAGACGGCACCAGGCGCAGGAGCCGTGGCGTAAGGATCGACATACGGCGGAGGTGTGGTGACCGACGGCGTTACCGAAGATGGAGGGAGGGAATTGGGATAGGCGGGTACGGGAGTGGTGGGCGGCGGATAACCCGGGGGAAGTCCCATGACGCCGTAACCCGCAGGAGGGGTGCCTTGCGCTCTCGCAAAATGACAGGTGGCGAGAACGAGAGTCAAAGTGAGAAAAGAGGTCCTTTTCATGGCAAGCTGAGCAAGCATTGATTATTTAGATAAATTAAATAATCTCTTAAAGTCCTGATTTTCGCAAATCTTTTTTGCGACTCTCAGATTTTTAAAAGGCGATTCCTTCGCCGTAATCCTGGGCAGCGCGCGATCGAGCGCATCCTTGGGGGAGCATTTCGATCTTAGAGAGGCTTTTCGCGATGGCGTACAAGCGGACTCCTTGGTCTGGTCTCCACGGAGCAGGATGCTATCCCTATAGCGCAAAGGCACCTTTGAGCCAGGCATCGACCACGGGTGTGGCGGGGTAGGTAGGGTCGCCCATGCGCCGATTGATTTCCGCGTGTCCAGGTAGCCCTCGCCCTTCAAATCCTTTCACAACTGCAGGTGTGCCCGCCTTGCGCAGTGCCTCGCCGAGTTGCCTCGATTGTGCCGAGCCATCCACGCGCTGCACATGCAGGATGAGAAAAGACGCCACATTCGGTTTGGTGGCGTGAAAAAAGGGAGAGAGGCTACGCTGCCTCGCTGGATCAGTGCCGAAAGCCTGAAGGTAGGTGTCGTGCATGAAGTCGCCGCCTTCTGCGATCTGGCGTGGCACGTCATAGCATGCCCCGTCGAGGAGGATGACGCCACGGAGTGTGTTGGAGTCGAGGCCTGCTTTTTTGAGATACCGCATGTCTGTTCCGACCAGTGCCGAAAGGTGAGCGCCTGCGCTGTGTCCCATGAGCACGATGCGCCGCGCGTCAAAGCCGAGCGATTCTGCGTTGTTGATCAAATACGCCACGGCAGCCGAGATGTCTTGAGCCTGGTCTTCGACATGAACCGTGGGCACCAGTCGGTAGCCGAGCGAGGCAAAGGCGTAACCCTGTTGGAGAAAGTGGGCCGCTTTGTCCCCGGAAGCCAATTCCTTGGAACCGCGCTTCCAGCCTCCACCATGAATGTAGATGACGAGGGGGGCTCCGTAAGTCCCGGGACGCCAGTAGTCGAGCTTCTGAAGGCGGTCTCGACCGTAGCTCATCTCTTGCTTGCCTGCGGGAACTTCCGATCCGCGACGTCGGGCGATCCATTCCCGCAAGCCTCCTCCGAATTGAGCATGAGAGGGAAAGGTGAACAGCAGGACGGTCAGAAAGGCGAAAAGGCGAGTCATCGTGATGGCATGGTGGTGGAGAATGGGCTGCAAAACCCTCGCGAGGCTCAGAGGTTGCAGCGTTTTCATAGGCGCTTTCCGTTGAGGCGGGAAACGCCACATTTTCTCATCTTGAGCAAGAGTGTTGACCTAGCGCGCTTCAGCCGCCAGCATCGTTGCCCTATGTCCGACTCATCCTCTTCCAAACCCGCTCGCAAACTCAATCCAGCTCTCGCCAAACCCGTCCAGCCCGATGAAATCCTCGCGGCGGTGGTGGGATCAGAACCCGCTTCTCGTGGCGAGATCACCAAGAAACTGTGGGACTATATCAAAAAGCATGGCCTGCAGGATCAAACCAAGAAGACCAACATCAACGCTGACGAAAAGCTGAAGGCTGTCTTTGGCGGCAAGAGCCAAGTGACCATGTTTGAAATGACCAAACTGGTGAGCGCTCACATCAAGTGAAGCTCTCCACCTGGGGCTGGCGAAGCCTAGCTGCCTCGCCAGCCTTGGGGATCAGCTCAGGGAAATCGGTTTCATCTTGAATTTGGCGATCGCCTGCTGGATCAGCGGATCATTGTAGAAGTCAGGATCCACGGTCACGCTTGGAGCTTCGGCAGCTTTGCTCTCGGGCTTGGGTTCCACGTCTGGCTCGGGCTCCGCTGGCTCGACCGGCGTCGGGGGGGGCACAGCGGGTGATTCAAAAAGGGGAGGCGGGTTTTCTGGAACCTTGAGGGATGCATCGAGCACGATTTCCAGCTTTACCGCCCGGCCGAGAATGTCTTGGGCGACACTTTCGAGGAAACTCAGTTGCGCCGGACGAATGAGGCTGTCGCGGGAAAAACTCTCCGATGGGGGGAAGCCGATTTTGAATTGCCTGTCCGTGACGCCCAGCAGACTGGCGGATTGCAGCCAGGACGCGACCAGAGGGCGTTTTTCTTGCACGCGTCCGAGGAAACGAGGCCAGACATCCGCTGTGGATGGTGCAGTTGCACGAGGTGTTACTGGCGCGGCTGCGATTTTCTCTACTTTCGCTGGGGCTTCTTTAACGACCGAGAGTGTGTCATCCTGTGTTTTTACGTTTTCTACAGGAGGCGTTGATGGTGCGGCACGGCGTGGTGCAGGAGGGGGAGTGGGCGTTGTGGCTGGGGGCTTCGTGGCCGCAGGCTTGGGCGCCGGGGCTTTAGGCTGCGCGTGACCCTCTCCACCTGCCAACGCGTCAATCACATCGCTGATGGACACTTCACCCAGGCTCTGCACGGCGGTGATCACCCCGAGTTCAAAGTGCAGTCGCTTGTTACCTGCCCAACGCATGCGGGAGTCCACCTCAGCCAGCCCATCCACCACGCGCAGCAGTTGCTCGGTGCTAGCCATCTCGGCTTGGCTGGTGATCTCCTGCACCATCTCCGCGCTGAGGTCTTCCGCGGCAGATTCGGGGTCCGCCTGCTGCACGAGCAGAGTGCGGAAATGTTGGATCAGGTCTGCGAGCAGACGGCTCAGGTCCTTGCCGGCTTCGTTTTGCTCATAGACGGCGCGGAGGGCACCCACCGTATCGCGCTCCAGAATGCTGCGCGCCAATCGTGCCACGGACTCGCCGGAAGTGAGGCCAAAGACATCGAGTACATCCTGCTCGTGGATGGTTTCACCGCAGAAAGCCACGAGCTGGTCCAGCATCGACTGAGCGTCGCGCATGCCTCCATCAGCTCCCTGACCGATGGCGTAGGCGGCTTTCTCATCGAGGCGCACTCCTTCCAGTTCGGCGATATGCAGCAGATGCTTTGCGATCACGGCATTGGGAATGCGGCGCAGATCAAAGCGCTGGCAGCGACTGATGATCGTGGGCAGGATCTTGTTCGCCTCCGTGGTGGCAAAGATGAATTTCACATGTGGCGGCGGCTCTTCCAGCGTCTTGAGCAGCGCATTGAAGGCCCCCGGGCTCAGCATGTGGACCTCGTCGATGTAGTAGATTTTGAAACGGCAGCGCGACGGCGCGAACTTCACGTTGTCGCGCAGTTCGCGCACCTGCTCCACGCCGTTGTTGCTCGCACCGTCGATCTCCAGCACATCCATGCACCTCCCCTCGGCGATCTCGATGCTCAGTTCGTCATCGGGGTCAAAATCAATCGTCGGCCCGCCCTTGGCGCACAGCGCTTTGGCAAAAATGCGCGCCGTGGAGGTCTTTCCCGTGCCGCGCGGCCCCACAAAAAGGTAGGCGTGTGCCAGTCGATTTTGCGCGATGGCATTCCGCAGCGTCCTCACGACGTGTTCCTGGCCGAGTACATCAGCAAAAGTGCGGGGGCGGTATTTGCGGGCAAAAACTTGGTAGCTCACCCGTTCAGACTAACGAAGTGTGACATCGAAGCCATCAGAACTTTAAACTTGAGGCTTTATACTTGAAACTTTGCCCCCAACTTCTCCGCCCATGCTGCTCAGCCTTACCTCCCGCATCCTTCGCTCGGTCGATCCCCTCTGCCTTGCGAAAATAGGCTGGAACTTCGGCATTAAAGGCGCGCGCTCCGTCATGCTGCACAAGCAGCGCATGCGGCGCGGTCAGTTCTTCCCTCCTTTCTTCTACATTTCCATCCTGAACTCCTGCAACCTCCGCTGCCAGGGCTGCTGGGTGGATGTCGATAAACCGCGCCAGTCCCTCAATCTCGATGAACTGAACAAAATCGTGCACGACGCCAAACGGCGCGGCAATGCCTTCTTCGGCATCCTCGGCGGCGAGCCCTTCATGCACCCCGAGCTGTTCGATTTTCTCGCGCTGCACCCAGACGCTTACTTCCAAATCTTCAGCAACGGCCAGATGATCACGGAGAAGGCCGCCGTGACCATGCGCAAACTCGGCAATGTCACGCCGCTGGTCAGCATCGAAGGCACGGAGATCGTCAGCAACGAACGCCGCGGCAACAAAGACGTGCTCACGCGCACGCTGCGCGGCCTGCAACACTGCCTCGACGCAAAAATCCTCACCGGCGTAGCCACCAGCCTCTGTCAGACGAACATCGACGACCTACTCACCGAGTCATGGTTGCGCCGCCTGATCGACATGGGCGTACACTATGCCTGGTATCACACCTACCGCCCCGTCGGCCCGCAGATCAATGCGCAGCTCGCCCTCCGCCCGGAGCAAATCACCCGCGTGCGCAAATTCGTCGTCGAGATGCGCGCCAGACTCCCCATCGCCATCGTCGATGCCTACTACGATCACAACGGACAGGCCCTCTGTCCGATGGCCAACGGCATCAGCCACCACATCAGCCCCACCGGCGCGATTGAGCCTTGCCCGATCATTCAGTTTGCCAAGGAAAGCGTGCGCACGCAGGACGACTTGTTTGAGGTCTTCACCCAGAGCAGCTTCCTTGCCGACTTCCGCACCGCCGCAGCGCAGAACACCCGCGGCTGCATCGTTTTAGAGCGGCCCGATCTCGTCAAAGCCATCGTCACCAAACACACCGCCAAAGACAGCACCATCCGGCAGACGGCTATGGCAGAGATCGAAAGCATGACGCCGCGCACCAGCCAATGGCGCCCAGGAGAAGAGATTCCTGAAAAACACTGGATGTACTGGCTGGCGAAAAAATTTTTCTTCAACGATTTCGGAGTCTATCGCCAGCTTGAGCAAAAGCTGAAGTCCTGAATGAACTGAAGCACGCGAGGCCGCCCCTCACGCCCAAGTCTGCCAAGACACGGCGCGGGCAGAGAAACACAGCAACTCTGGACATGACGAATGACTGAGCGCGAAACGCCTTGCCGTGCAGTCGCAGAACACTTCAGCCGCAGCAGACCATCCTCATCGCGCACTGATGAATGCGAGCACATCAGCCACGTCCTGTGCGGTGAGCACGCTTTCGAGGCCCTCGGGCATGATGGAGGTGGTCAGCGTTTTCATTTCCTGAATGTCGCTGCGCAGCACCACGATCTCCGCGCCGCCGGGCATGCGGATGGTGATGTTGCCGGGTGTTTCCGCAGCGAGCTGGCCGACGACGAGTGTCTTGTCCTTCTTTGTCACCTGCGTGGCGGCGTTGCGCTGCTCCACGGCGCGATTGGGATCGAAGATGGCTTCGATGAGTTGTTCGCGCGGCTTGGCGGCGACGGTCTTGAGATCGGGGCCGACCTCGACGCCGAGGCTGCCGACTTTGTGGCAGATCATGCAGACTTTTTGAAACACGGCAGTTCCGCGCGCGGCATCGCCGTCGAGTTTGCCCGCGTCTGCGACGTAGCGCGCGACGACTTTCTGCCGGTTGGGATGGTTGTTGGTGATCACGGGCATCGCTGCGACCACGGGTGCTTTGGACGGCGTCTGCTTGAGCAGCGGCTTTTCGAGCTCGATGAACACATCGTCTGACTTCGTCCCTGTGGCGGTCAAAGCGGCGGCGCGGACATGGGGAGCCAACGGTTTGAGGAGGGCGAAGACTTCTTCGGGCGTCATGCCGCCAAGCTGCATGATCGTGAAAGCTGCCTGGATGCGCACGGCTGGGGCTGCGGTGAGGAGTTTCTGCAATGCGGGCACGGCGGATGTGTCCCTGCGCTCCAGCAGCAGACGCTGCGCGGTGTCGCGCATCCAGCCATTGGATGAGGCCATGGCGGCAACAGGATCGGTCATGGCGGGCAGGTTTTTCGGCGGCGTGCTTTTGGCGATGCGGTAGATGCGTCCTCGGTCCTCTCCTGCGCGCAGGTCGAGGCCTTTGGCGATCTCTAGCGGTATCCACTCCGGGTGCTCTAAGACGAGGCGATACATGTCCACCACATAGAGCGCGCCATCGGGGCCGGTGCGTGCGAGGCTGGGGCGGAACCAATGATCTTCGCTGGCGATGAATTCACTCTGCGCATCGTCAGGGTGCCGTTGGCTGGTGATGTGCGCGCCGTCGTAGTTCAAAACTTCGCGATGCACGAGGTTGTTCGCCGGTTCGCAGATGAACATCGCGTTTTCGCCATCCGCGCCGAAGGTGATGTCGCGGAAGGGCAGGGGAGAGCACCCGGAGGTCAGCGTATTCACTGCGCTGGCTTGGTTCAGCCTTCTCACAGGCGCGCTGGCGGGAATGACGCTGGTCTTTCCATTCAAGATGCCGCGCAGTGATTTCACCGTCACTTCAGGATGGCGTTCGAGATGGCGGAAGGGCAGCCAGTAGTGCCAGCCGATGGTGCTGTTGTTGTTGCCGAACCAGTTGCCGAAATCGTCGCGCCATTTGCCATACTGACTGCGCCCGCCTTCGAGTGCGAACTCGCCGGTGCGCGGGTCAAAGCGGAAATCGTTGGTGCCGAGGGCGATCTTTTTGCCTGTCTTCACGCAGGTGATCTCGCCGCCGCTGTCGCCATTCGCGCCGTAGAACCAGCCGTCGAGTCCCCAGCAGAATCCATTGACGAGATGCTGCGGATTTCCGGCGGTGAAACCCGTGAACCAGGTCTCGCGTTTGTCGCATTTCCCGTCGCCATCCGTGTCCTCGGCATAGAAGATGTCCGGGATGTTGGCGACGAAGACGCCGCCCTTCCACGGCGCGAGTCCCGTGGGATGCTTTAATCCATCGAGGAACAGAGAGGCTTTGTCGTAAACACCGTCGTGGTTGGTGTCTTCGAGGATTTTGATCCGCCCGGATTGGAGTGGGGACATCTTATCCTGGCCGAAGTCGCTGCTTTTGGTTTTTTCTCCAGAGGCGAAGGGATAGTCGCCCATCTCCACGACCCACATGCGCCCTTGGGCATCCCAGTCGATGAAAACAGGATCCTGCACGAGCGGTTCCTGTGCCACCAGGGTGGCTTCGTAGCCGGTTTTTAGATGGAGTGCTTTGAGTGATTGCGTTGGCGTCAGTGGCGGTGGGCCGGGCACTCTGAGCAACTCGGAAAACGGCACGCGTTCTCCTGTCGCCGCAATCCACAGGGCACGATCATGAAAAGTGACGCCGAGATCGCGTCCTGTGGCATCCACCAAGAGCGGAAGGCTATTCGCGTCGCCTGCCTTGCCTTCGCGCATCACTTGCGTCCAGCCTTCAAACCACTGGAGGTGTTTTTTCTCGCGCTCCTTCGGCACAAAAAGGAACACGCCGTATTCCCGTGGATTGGAAACGATGATGTCCTCGTGCCCGTCTTCATTGAGGTCCACAAATTTTGCGCCGCTGTCGGGAGTGCCCGCCATGCGTGGGAGTGGTGGGCGGATATTTTCAGCAGCTGGGAGAAGGCTGACGGTAAAGATGGCGGGCAAAAGGAGGCGGAACATGAGAGCGGTGTGGCAGAACAACGCTCCGAGTGCCTGGATTTCTTTGCTGAGGGGTGAATTTCCTGAGCGCAATCGCCGCGCACAAAATCCGTGTATCATCCGACAAGGCACGTCTTGCGCGGCTGGCGGGGCTGCGCTCCATTGCGCGCGTCAATGGAAGTATTCGCTGTCACCATCTTCATGAGTCTGGCCTTTGCCGTGTTATTCGCGGTGCTGTTCTTGGGAGAGAGAGTGCAGGGGAGGCACCGCAGCATCGAGCAGGATGCGCTGCTGCCGCTGGATGACACGCCTTTGACATCTGCCCGCCCGCCTCACACTTTCCATGCCCAACGCCATGACCACCACCGCCAGCGTCAAGACCACGATCGAGTTTAATGATAAAGTCGTCCGCCAGTTCATGCTGGCTTCAATCATCTGGGGAATCGTCGGCATGCTTGCGGGCGTTTTCATCGCCTCGCAGTTGAACTTTCATCAGCTCAACCTCGCCTCATGGCTGAGCTTTGGCCGACTGCGGCCGCTGCACACCAATGCCGTCATTTTTGCCTTCGTGGGCAACATGATGTTCGCCGGCATCTACTACTCCACGCAGCGCTTGTGCAAAGCGCGGATGGCATCCGATTTGCTTTCGAAAATTCATTTCTGGGGCTGGCAGCTCATCATCGTGGCCGCTGCCATTACGCTGCCCCTGGGGCTGACGCGTGGTCAGGAATACGCCGAACTCATCTGGCCTGTGAATGTGGCCGTGGCACTGATCTGGGTGGTGTTTGCGGTGAACTTTTTCTGGACGCTGGCGCGGCGCAACGAGCCCACGCTCTATGTGGCACTGTGGTTTTACATTGCCACGATCATCACCATCGCGCTGCTCTACATCGTGAACCACTTGTCGATCCCGACGAGTTGGACGCACAGCTACACCATCTTTGCGGGCGTGCAGAATGCCTTGGTGCAGTGGTGGTACGGCCATAACGCCGTGGCCTTCTTTCTCACCACGCCAATCCTGGGCATCATGTACTACTTTCTGCCGAAGGCGGTGGAGCGTCCGGTGTACTCCTATCGGCTATCCATCGTCCATTTCTGGTCGCTGGTGTTCATCTACATTTGGGCCGGGCCGCACCATCTGCTGCACACCGCTCTGCCAAAGTGGCTGCAATTGCTCGGCATGTTCTTCTCTCTCATGCTCTGGGTGCCGAGCTGGGGTGGTATGCTCAATGGCCTGCTGACCCTGCGTGGCGCGTGGGATAAACTGCGCACGGATCCGGTGGTGAAGTTCTTCATCGCGGCCATCACCTTCTACGGCATGGCTACTTTCGAAGGGCCGCTGCTTTCCATCCGTGCGGTGAATTCTCTCTCGCACTACTCGGACTGGACCATCGGCCACGTCCACGCCGGTGCTATGGGCTGGAACGGCTTTATGGCTGCAGGGCTTTTTTACTGGCTCGCGCCGCGCCTCTACGGCACCAAGCTGCACTCACTTGGCTGGGCGAATGTACACTTCTGGATCGGGCTGGTGGGCATCCTTATCTACGTCGGCTCCATGTGGGTGTCTGGCATCATGCAGGGGCTGATGCTCAACGCCACCACACCTGACGGCACGGCACTGGTCTATCCGAACTTTATCGATACGCTCACCTCCATCCGCGCGATGATGGGCTTCCGCATTGTCGGCGGATCGCTCTACCTCGCAGGCATGATTTTGATGGGGGTGAATATTTGGCTGACCATCCGTCGCGGTAGTCCGGTGAATGAAACGCGAGAAGTGGTGATCGAGCGCACTCAGCAAGACACCATGGGCATGCGCGAAACCTTCATCAACGATCCGGTTGCCTGCGGCTGCGGTGCCCTGTTGCTGACCTTCGGTTGGTTTTTCCTCCCGCCTGGGGCGAGCCTCGTCTCTCTGATCTGTGCCATCATCTTTGTGGGCCTGACGGTGAAACGTTTCCGCCAAGGACATCAAACCTGGGAGCGCTGGCATGATCGCCTGTTGGCCAACTGGCTGCCCTTCACCGTGCTCACCTTTGTGGCCGTCGCCCTCGGTGGACTCATCCAGATCATCCCGACCGTGATGGTGAATCGGGCCAAGAATGTCGAGGATCGCATTCAGCAGGTGTACACTCCGCTTGAGCTGGCTGGACGTGACATCTACGTCAGTGAAGGATGCTACAACTGCCACTCGCAGATGATCCGCACCATGCTGCCGGATGTGCTGCGTTACGGCGACTACAGCCGACTCGGTGAGAGCATCTACGATCATCCCTTCCAATGGGGATCCAAGCGCACCGGTCCTGACCTTGCCCGTGAAGGCGGCAAGTATCCTCATAGCTGGCACTATGACCACATGAGAGATCCGCGACTCATTTCCGCAGGATCAAACATGCCACCCTACCCGCATTTGTTTACTGAGAAGTTCGATCAAAAAACACTCTGGAGGAAAATCGGCGTCATGACGCAACTCGGCGTGCCTTATCCGGCGATGACGGATACCGAGGTCAAGACGCGCGCCATCGAGCAGGGTATCCAGATCGCCAAGGAACTGGAAGCTCAAGGGCGTCCTGGAGCAATGCCAGACACAAAGATCGTCGCACTCATCTCCTACCTGCAAAAGCTCGGTAAATATGACGTGCCTGAGATCGAGGAGCGTGCGCGCAACACACCGCAGGGGATTCCATTCCCACTCAAACCCGCAGTGCCGGATGATCACCGCCCCTCCACGTCGGTAAAATAATTCCAACACGCCATCTCATGTACAAGCGACTCATCTATGAAGCTGCGCTCGAATGGGTGCCTTACGCGGCCTTTGCCATCACCGTGGTGATCTTTGTCACCTTTGTCGTGCGTGCCTTCAGCTTGCGCAAAGAAAGTGCAGAGCGCCTTTCCCGCGCGCCTTTGGATGACTGATCGTTTTCATCTCCTCCCTTACCAGACGCCCTATGTCCAGCCAGCCCTCTAAAAACAACGGTCCCGTTATACGCGAGCACGTCTTTGACGGGATTCAGGAGTATGACCAGAAGCTGCCAAACTGGTGGCTCTTCACTTGGTACATCACCATTGCTTGGTTCCTGATTGCCTGGTTCGCCTATTATCAGTTGAATCTCGGCGGCTCAGACTTCGAGCGGATCGAACGGGAACTCGCGCATGTGAAGGACGTTCAGGTCAAAGAGCTGGAGAAAATCTCCGATGAAAAACTCTGGGCCATGTCCAAAGACGAGAAAATCGTCAGCGCAGGAGCCGCCACTTTTGCTGCGACGTGCGTGGCCTGTCATGGGCCGGACCTCTCGGCCAAGATCGCAGGCAGCAAGCTCCCTGGTCTGCCGCTCAACGATCAGGAATGGAAGCACGGCGGCAATCCCCTGCAAATTCTCCAAACCGTACGCAAAGGTGCGCCTGATGTCACCAAAGGCATGCCACCATGGGAGCCGCAACTCGGTCTGAGTCGCGTCGTCGAGGTGGTGGCCTTCATTTTGAGCAAGCATGAGAAAGGAGAGCCTGCTACACTCGCACCTGATTCGCCTCTGCGGTCAGGCCAGGCCGCGCCGGCAAAACCATGAAGCCGTCCGCTCCCACCTTAGAGTCTCTCTCCACGATCAATGCCGACGGATCGCGTAAATTCGTCCATCCTGCCGACGTGCATGGCAGATTCACCACGTGGCGGCGCGTGGTGGCGCTTGTTCTGCTGATTGTTTATGTCGCCCTGCCGTGGATCACGGTGAATGGTCATCCTGCCGTTTTCCTTGATGTGCAGAGGCGGCGTTTTCATTTCTTTGGCCTCACCTTGGCCACGCAGGACCTCTGGATCGGCTTCTTCCTCGTCACCGGGCTCGCCTTTGCGCTCTTTTTCGTGACCTCGCTTTTGGGCCGCATCTGGTGTGGCTGGACCTGCCCCTACAGTTTGTTCATGGAGCAAATCTACCGGCGCGTGGAGCGCTGGATCGACGGCGACGGCCACCAACGGCGTATGCTGGAAGATGCTCCGTGGACGTTTGCCAAAATCTGGCGCCGTATCGTCAAGCACACGCTGTTCATCCTCATCTCCGCAGCCATCGCGCATGTTTTCCTCAGTTACTTCGTCTCCATTGGGACGCTCTATGACATGATGCGTGGCCCGCCACTGCTTCATGCAGAGGCCTTCGGTGTGGTGGCCTTCCTCACCGCATCACTCTATTTTTGCTTCAGTTGGTTTCGTGAGCAGTTTTGCATCATTCTCTGTCCCTATGGCCGTCTGCAGTCGGCACTGACTGATGAGCACTCCGTAGTCATCGGGTACGACAGCAAGCGCGGTGAGCCGCGTGGCAAAGCCTCTGCCGATAAAGCAGTGGGGGACTGTGTGGACTGCCGCCGCTGTGTGCAAGTCTGCCCCACCGGCATCGACATCCGGCAGGGACTGCAACTCGAGTGCATCGGCTGTGCCGCGTGCATCGACGCCTGCGACGACATCATGCTCAAACTGGGGCGGCCCAAAGGGCTCATACGCTATGACTCCCACACGGGGCTTCAGGGAGGACACACGCGCCTGCTGCGCCCTCGCACCATACTCTACACCTGCATGCTCGTCGCAGGTGCGGCTGCCTTTGCACTGGCGGCCACGCGCATCTCGCCCCTGAGCGCAGGAGCAGTGCGCATGGGCGGCGCATCGTTCTACGTGGACGACGGCATCATTCGCAACCAGTTCCAGCTCCGCGTCATCAACAAGCGCAACGTGGACGCCTCATTCAATATCGAGCTTGTCGGTGCCGTGCCTTCCTCCGTCCGCATTATCGACGGCGGACAGCCTCTCCAGCTCAAAGCCATGATGGAAGAGGTGAAGACACTCGTCATCACCATGCCGAGGGCTGACTACAAAGGACCATTCCAATTCCGTTTTAAGGTGACCAATACGGCGCGTGATGACAGTGCCGAAACGCGCACCATGGAATACCTCGGCCCCGCGCTTGGCAGCGGGTCGGCTTCCTCGCTCAATGCGAAAGACTTCATCCAATAGCCCACTCTGATATGATCCCGAAATTCATCTCCAGCCGTCCGTGGATCTTCGTCACCGTCGCCTTTCTTGGCTTTGTCGCATGGTGGGCCTTCTTCATCACACTCGCCGTCAAAAACGCGCCGCCGGAGATTCCGCTCGTTACTCGACCCGTTCATGCAGGGCATTGATACCAGCGCCGCGGCCTTTCTGGCAGGACTCGTCACCAGCGTGCATTGCGTCGGCATGTGTGGCCCATTGTCGTGCTCATGGGCAGTCTCTACCAGTCCCGGTGCGTCCGGCTTCATGCGTGCCACGGGCATGTATCACGCAGGGAGGCTCGCTTCGTATGCTTTGGTCGGAGCACTTGCTGGGATGATTGGCATCATGCCGTTGAAATTCTTCCAGCATGGTGCGGGCATCGTGCTGCCGTGGCTGCTCGTCATCGCTTTCGCCATTGTTGGAATGGGATTGGAGACCTGCTTGCCCAAGCCGCAGTTCCTGCGTGCTGGAGTGCGCAAGGTGCAGGCAGCAGCCTTTCGCATGCGCAGCGTGGCTCGTGCCGGCTTGCTTGGCTTTGCCACGCCGCTGCTTCCCTGTGGTCCACTCTACCTCATGTTTGCCCTCGCGATGGCCAACGGCTCTGCCATCAAAGGAGCAGAATTTGCCTTTGCCTTTGGCCTAGGTACGCTGCCGCTACTCTGGCTTGCGCAAACGCAGCTCCATCTCATCAGCGGCAAAGTGCAGCCGCAAACCCTGCGCAAAATTCAGCGCGGCCTCGCCCTCACCGCTGCCATCATCATGGCCTGGCGCCTCCGCGGCACACTCGACTTCGGCAGCGATGCTGTCCCGGACTGCTGCCATGCGACTTTGTAGGATGGCAGTGCCGAGCTGATGAACCTGAAAACGGCCGGGTGCGAAGGCGATGTTGATTCTCGCAGCTTGATCGAGGGTAGGTTTGACATTTCAAAGCGCTATCCCTAGGCTCTCGCACTTCTTTGCCACACCCATCATCATGAGCACTCCTGAAGCCGGAAAGCCTGTTTACAACGTCAAGAATCCCTGCATCGCCAAAGTGAAGCGCATGTTCAACCTCTCCGGCCCGGAGGCACCGAAGCACACCGCGCATTATGAAATCGACCTCGCTGATAGTGGCCTCGAATACACGCCTGGCGATTCGTTGGCAGTGCAGCCCACGAATGACCCCGTGCTCGTGGAAGACACGCTGAAGGCACTCGGTTTTTCCGGTGATGAGATCGTGAAGCATCCGAAAACAG
The DNA here is from genome assembly GCA_039806835.1 of Prosthecobacter sp. Taxonomy (GTDB): domain Bacteria; phylum Verrucomicrobiota; class Verrucomicrobiia; order Verrucomicrobiales; family Verrucomicrobiaceae; genus Prosthecobacter. The sequence goes on from JBDHQD010000002.1 coordinate 119,181, forward strand.
GAGCCGATGTGCCGATTCGTCAGGCGTTGATCGAGGGGGCCCTCATCACCGAGGTCGATGGTAAATTGATCAAAGCGATCGTTGAGAAAACAGGTGGCAATACGCCTCTGGCCGAGCTTTCGCAGCCTGAGAAGAAGGAGGAACTCAAAAATTACCTGTGGGGGCGCTTTGTGATCGACCTGTTGCTCGAAAATCCGACAGCGAAGTTCACGCCGGAAGAGTTCATCGCCACGCAAAAGAAGCTCAACATCCGCCTCTACTCCATCAGTAGCAGCCAGAAGGCGCATCCGACGGAGGTGCATCTCACCGTCGCCACCGTGCGTTACCATAGTCACGGACGTGCCCGCAGCGGTGTTTGCTCTTCATTCCTCGCCGAGCGAGTGACGCCGAACGAGACACTGATCCCGTGTTTTGTGAATCATGGCAAAGGCTTCCGTCTGCCTGAACCGCACGAAGAGACACCGATCATCATGTGTGGGCCTGGCACCGGCATTGCTCCGTTCCGTGCCTTTCTCGAAGAACGCAAAGCCACGAATGCCAAGGGTAAGGCGTGGTTGTTCTTCGGCGAGGTCAGCGCCAAATCTTGCTACTTCTACAAGGAGGAATTCGAAGCGTATCTCGCCGATGGCACGTTGACCAAGCTGAGCACGGCGTGGAGCCGCGATCAGGCTGAAAAAATCTACGTACAGCACAAGATGCTCGAAGCCAGCGCTGAGCTTTGGGCCTGGCTGGAACAAGGAGCGATCATGTATGTCTGTGGCGATGCTGCACGCATGGCTGGCGACGTGGATAAGGCACTGCACACCATCATCGAAAAAGAAGGTGGCAAGTCGCCCGAGGAAGCTGCCGCCTACGTTCAAGCAATGAAGGAAGCGAAGCGCTACCGCCGCGATGTGTATTGATCATGCTTTCGCCATCCACAGGATGCCTGTGGCAGTCACTTGGATGTTCTTCTTGACTGGTGAGAGCTTGAATGATTCCAGCGTGAGCGTGGTGGGATCGTATTGATCACGGATCTTCTGAGTTTCGTCCGCGATCTGCTGCTCCAGCGCAGCGATGTCGGCCTTGAGTGCCTCCAGCTCTCCTTCTGCTGCTTTCACGTCCTGCCCCTCACGCCACATGCGTGAGGCGCTGCTGATGGTGCTGGCTTTGACGAGGCTGCTCTTGCGACCGAAGAATGCGCTGAGAAGGCTGCCGCCGATCTGCGCCACGGTGCTGAGCTTAGCACTCGTGGACTGAGCTTTTTGCGCATCCACTTTGGCAGATGCTTTTGCCGCCTTGTCTTCGAGAGACTTCATCGACTTGGCCATTTTGGCGCGCAGCTCTTCGATCGCGGCATCGCGCTGCTCGCGGGCGGTTTGAGTGATGCGAGCTTTGAACTCGTCCTGCTTTTCGCCTGGGTTTGAATAGGTCTCCAGCAAAGGACTGAAATAGACTTCGAGGCTGTGGTTGGCATAGACCCAGTCGGCAAAGTCTTTTTTGATACTCGTGTAGGTGCTGGACTTCAGCGCTGGGCCGGGCAGATCGGCATACGCGGCGTTCTCCTTGGGTTCGGAGTCGTATTTGGAGAGATCATCGTTCTCTGGAATGTCCACGAACTTGTCCCAGAGCACTTTTTGTTTCTCGATGTCGATCTCGTTGACTTTGGTGATGACGCCCTTGCCGCTGATTTTGCGTTTTGCGTCGTCAAAGACTACCACGGCACTGCGCACGATGCATGGTGTGTAGGTGATGCGTTCGCCTTCGTCATCGCTGGGCTGGAAGAGTTCCGTGGTGTTTTCCGGCAGTTTGGGACGTGTGGTGTTGCGTTCAGCGTCGGAGGTGTTGGCTCCAGGAGGAGCAAAGCCATCGTCCTGTGCAGTGGCCTTTTCTTCCTTCGCAGGACGGATGGGATCCATCAATGCCTTGATCTGCGGGCGTGAGAGTGGGCCGCTGAGATAGCAGAGAATCCAACGCACGTTGAAGACGATGGGATGATCCTCATGCACGTTGTTCATGAGGAAGATGCGGTTGCCGAGACCTGCGAGCGTTTGCTCCATTTCTTGGCGGTCAAATTTGCCGCCTGCGGTGTTGGCCGCGCCTTCGAGGCCGTCGAGCACGCGCATTTTATCGCGCTCTGTTTGCAAACGACCGAGCCACCAGGTGCCGATGTTTGCCAGGGCCTTGTAGTCGAGATCAGCAGGGTTTTGTGTGGCCAAGAGCAGTCCCAGTCCGAAGGCGCGGGCCTGCTTCAAGAGGAACATCATCGGCTTCTTCGAAGGAGGCATGGCCGTGGGTGGCAGGTAGCCGTAAATCTCATCCATGTAGAAAATGGCGCGGAGAGAGGTGGTGCCCTGCTGCGCACGCATCCAGCCAAGGAGCTGATTGAGCAGCAGCGAGACAAAGAACATGCGCTCGGTATCGCTCAGATGGGAAATGCAGAAGATGGTGATGCGCGGTTTGCCCTCCTTCGTGTAATACATGCGCTGGATGTCGAGCGGCTCGCCCTCCAGCCAGGTGCTGAAGCCGGGGCTGGCGAGCAGGTTGTTCAGCTTCATCGCCAGGGGAGCGCGTTTGGCTTCGGGGAAGAAGGATTCGAGATCGACGACGCCGATTTTGCGGATCGGGGGCTGCTGGATGTGCCGCACGAGATTTTCGAGACTGAGGTTTTGACCTTTCTTCCAGCAATGCGCGACGATGTTGCTCAGCAGGATGTGTTCCGGCGATTGTACGGGATCAGCGTCGATACCCATGAGGCCGAGCATGGAGGAAACAGTGCTCTCGATGCGGTCGGCGAGCGCTTCCGCATCGTCCATGACTTCTGCGGGCGGGCAGTTCAGCGAGCTGAGGATGGAAACAGGCAAACCACTGTTGCTGCCGGGTGTGTAGATCGCCATATCGACCGTCTCACGCAGCTTCTTGATGCGGTCGGCACTCTGGCCCCAGTCACTGAGGCCCTTCTGCCAGAGTGCAGCTTGGGAGGATGCGTAATCGTCGGGCGACTGGCCTTTGCGTCGTGCCTCGTCCTCATTGATCCATGGACGGAATTCCTTTGCGTCGAGATTCGGGAAGGTCAGCAGGGCATTGCCGATGTCGCCCTTGGGATCGACGGCAATGACGGGCACGCCGTCGATGGCAGCCTCTTCGAGCAAGGAGAGGCAGAGGCCCGTTTTGCCGGAGCCGGTCATGCCGAGGACGACGCCGTGGGTGACGAGATCCTTCGAGTCATAGAGCAGGAGGTCGTCTTTGACCTGTTTCTTATCGAGATCGTATTCGCGTCCGAGGTAGAAGCTGCCGAGCTTTTCGTATTGATCAGGTGAGATGGGCATGATGATGGGGGAGAGTTGTCGGTGCTGATTGAAAAGTGGGAATTGAAAAATGGAAAGTGCAATCTGTGGCGAAACGGCCAGCATGCAGCATGCGCTTCGCATTTTTGCTCATGATGGCCCTTCCTTCGTTCTCCGCCGAAACTTTGAGTTATCCAGAAACCCGCAAAGAGAATGTGGTGGATATGCTGCATGGCGTGAGGATCGCCGATCCGTATCGCTGGCTGGAGGATGACAATGCGGCGGAGACGAAGGCGTGGGTGAAGGCTCAGAATGAAGTGACCTTCGGCTACTTGAAAAAACTACCACGACGCGATGAAATCGAACAGCGGCTGCGCGAGCTGTGGAACTATGAGCGTGTCGGCATGCCGTTCGAGCGCGGTGGACGCTGGTTTTTCACACATAACTCAGGTTTGCAGAATCAAGCGGTGCTGAAGACAGCAGAATCTCTGGATGGCGAGGCGAAGGTGCTGCTCGATCCGAATGCGATGTCAAAGGATGGCACGACCTCGCTGAGCGATTATGAACCGAGCGAGGACGGTAAATTCATGGCGTATGGCCTCTCAGAGGCTGGGAGTGACTGGAATACGATCCGTGTGCGCGAGATCGCCACAGGACGCGATTTGGAAGATGTGGTACGATGGGTAAAGTTCAGCGGCGTGTCATGGCTGAAAGATGGCAGCGGCTTTTTCTACTCCCGCTACGATGAACCGAAAGCTGGCGCGGCATTGACGGCGATGAATGAATTTCACAAGCTGTGCTTTCATAAGATAGGGACACCCCAGAGCGAGGATAAAATCGTCTATGAACGCAAAGATCAGCCGAAGTGGGGCTTTGGCGGGAGCGTGACGGAGGATGGGAAATACCTCATCATTCAGGTGTGGTTGGGTACGGAACCTAAAAACCGGGTGTTTTACAAGAAGATCGCTCCCGACGCGCCGGTGGTGGAACTGCTCCATGAAAACGATGCGCGCTACGAGTTTATCGACAACGATGGGCCGGTGTTCTACTTCCGCACGGACTTGAACGCGCCGTGTTTCCAGGTCATTGCCATCGACGTGCGCAAGCCGCAGCGTGGCAACTGGCGCATCATCGTGCCAGAAGTGCCGAAAGTACTTCTCGAGGATGTGAGCACCGTCGGTGGGCAGATGTTCTGTCAGTATCTGCGGGATGCGAAGACGGAAGTGAAGTGCTTTGACCTCAGTGGGAAATGGATTCGTGACATCGCGCTGCCTGGAATCGGCTCTGCGGGGGGCTTTGGCGGCCACCGCACGGACAAGAGCACGTTTTATTCGTTTACCAGTTTTACTGAGGCCGGGGCGATCTACCGCATGAATTTGCAGACGGGTGAGAGCCAACTGTGGCGGAAATCCGAGGTGAAATTCGATGGCGCAGCATTCGAGACGGAGCAGGTGTTCTTTAGCAGTAAAGACGGGACGAAGGTGCCAATGTTCATCGTTCATAAGAAAGGTCTGAAGCTCAATGGCTCGAATCCGACGCTGCTCTATGGCTACGGTGGCTTTAACATCAGCCTGACGCCCGGTTTTTCTGTTTCACGCGCGGTGTGGTTGGAGATGGGCGGTGTGTTTGCGATGCCCAATTTGCGTGGTGGCGGCGAATACGGACGTGAATGGCATCTGGCAGGCGTGAAACTCGGTAAGCAGCATGTGTTTGACGATTTCATCGCTGCTGCCGAGTGGCTGATCTCTCACCAATACACTTCTCGTGACAAATTGGCTATTCAGGGCGGAAGCAATGGCGGCTTGCTCGTCGGTGCGTGCTTGACGCAACGCCCAGACCTCTACGCGGCTGCCTTGCCTGCCGTGGGTGTGCTGGACATGCTGCGCTTTGAGAAATTCACCATCGGCTGGGGTTGGAAAAGCGATTACGGCAGCGTGGAGAACGAGGCGGAATTCAACGCGCTGCGCAACTACTCGCCCTACCACAATCTGAAACCAGGGACGCGCTACCCCGCGACCCTCGTACTCACCAGTGATCACGATGATCGCGTGGTGCCTGCGCACAGTTTCAAATTTACCGCGCGTTTGCAGGAGTGTCAGGCCAAGGGCGGCCCGCCCGTGTTGATCCGCATCGAAACGAGCGCCGGACATGGTGCGGGGACGGCGCTGAACAAGACGATCGAGAAGGTGGCCGACGAGTGGGCGTTTCTCCTGACTGCGCTGCACGAGTGAAATCTGCGGCTACTTGTGAGCTTTCTTCTTGCGTCGGCGCGATTCATGGCGACTATCGCCGCCCCTCGCCAGAGCGGCAGGGGATCATCCAGTTTCGGGACGTAGCTCAGCCTGGTAGAGCGCTTGCTTTGGGAGCAAGATGTCGTGAGTTCGAATCTCGCCGTCCCGACCACCTTGACCGCAGATAGCAACTCTGCTTTTTCTAATCCCTGATGTCAGCCCTCTACGCCGCCGCCCTGAGCACTTTCAAGGAAATGGGATGGCATTACCGTGAGGTCGCGGGGGCGGGGGTCATTGAGAGTGATTTCGAGGCGCATCATACCAAAGTGCCACTGCATTTGCAGGTCTTTGGAGACACCCACATCGTGAGTGTGGTGGCCAATGCCACGCTCCAGGTGCCCTCCTCGCATCGACTCCAGGTATGCGAACTCCTCATGCGGGTGAATAAGGAGTTGAACCTCGGCAACATGGAAATGGAGTGGGACAGTGGGCAGGTGATGTTTCGCGTCACCAATGTCTTTCCCCCACATCGCTACGACCAGCGTATTCTCGCCAGCATGGTGCATTCTGCAGTCGTGGAAATGGATCGCCTCACGCCCTTCCTGGGAGAGATTCTGCGCATTCCCAAAGGGGAGCTACTGTTGCTGAAAGTCGCTGATTTGCTACAACGGGAGGATTTGCTCCCGCCTGTGCCCGATGCAGAATGAGTGCGCGCGGGTGCTTTTGCCTGCCACCTTTCGCCATCATGGATGCCCGATACACGCTGCAAAACCATCCGGCCTTCAGTGAGCCGCTGTCAAAGGCGGATCTGCACACCCTCGTCTCCCGCGGTTCCCTGGCTCGCGGTGAAATGTGCGTGAATGAGGACACGGGGCTCACGCACACCGTGGGGGAGATTATCAGTGGCATGCGTCCGGTGCCGGCGAGACAGTCACGCCTCAGCCGCCCCGCCTATCGTGAAATCAGTCCAGATGAGGAGACTCCTGGAGAAGGGGAGATGGAGGCTCTGGAGGATGAGGCGAGTGAAGAAGATGATGAGGATGAAGAGATCGAGGAGGATGACTTCGACTACACACCGAGTGGCGAGGCGATTCTGCATCATACGCATCCTTCATGGTTAGGATACACCAAGGCGCTCTTTCTTGCCTTGTTGCTGTTCATCGCTGCGGGGTTGCTCTTTGCTTTGCATGAGGACTACGCCTTGATCGCGTTGCTGTGCGCGTCTGCGACTCTCATTGCGGTGGGGATTGCACGTTTTTCGCATGATTACATTGTTACCCAGGAGCGTGTGGAGTTGATCTGGGGCATCATTGGACGCAGCTCCAAAGAGGCACGCATCTGCGACATCCGCAGCATTGATGTTTACGAGTCTGGCATTAAAGGGCTGCTCGGGCTGGGGACGATCGACTTTTCCACCGCTGCGAACGCGGGCATCGAAGTGCAGTTCAAGAATATGAGGCGCGCTCATGAGCTGAAGGATCTCGTGCGCAAGCTGCAGCGCGGAACTCAGGCCACCAACGACTGACCTGCACGCATGAGAGGTCTCCTATTCGCTCTCATCATGGGTCTGTGCGCCGAGTGTGGCGTGCAGGCGCAGCTTTCGCGTGCCGTGGATATTCGCCTGCTGCCGTATGAGCGTAGTCTGGAGAAGCTTCCGGTCGATTTGACGTGTGTGGTTGGTTTTGTTGAAAATGGAGGAACGGCCTTTGTGCAGGATGCCACTGCGGGCACGCATCTGCATTTCAAACCGCCGCGCAATGATCTCCGTGTGGGGGATCGTGTGCGTGTCAGAGGCACGACTACGGCCGGACTCTACATTCCCGGGGTGGATGTGCAGGAGCTTCAAATCCTTGGACACGAGAACCCGCCTGCCGCAGCCCAGGCCAGTTATGACGATCTCGCCAGTGGTCGTTTTCACTATCAGCGTGTGCTTGTGCAAGGGCTCGGTCGCACGCTGACACCGCTGGATGAGAATCGGTCCCTCCTCCGTCTCGACATGGGCAGCCGTGTGATAGAAGTGCGTGTCGATTCCCCTCCCGAATCGGCCCCGGAAGTCATCGACGCTCGCGTGCAGATCACCGCGCTGGCAGCGGGCGGTATCAATGACCGGCGGCAGTTGGTGGTGCCGTATTTGCGGGTTGCCGAATGGAGTGAGGTGCAGATTTCTCAAAAAGCACCTGTGGCTGATAAACTGCCAGTGACCTCGGCAGCGAGCTTGTTGCGCTTCGGAGTGGCCGATGGGCCTCATCATCGCGTGCGCATCCGTGGCACGGTGCTGGCTGCTTTTGAAGATGGGCGCGTCTTCCTGCGTGATGCCACGCCGCCGCCTCCGCCGCGCGAAGCAGATGCAGCGGAGCCACGCATCTCACCTGCCATCGCCATTCGTCTCTCGAGCGCGACGGCCCTTCCAAGTGGGCACTTTGCAGAAATCTTGGGTTTCCCCATCATGCAGGGGTTCAGCGCCTCATTGGAAGATGCGATGGTGCTGAGTTCCAAGCCGCAAAGTGAACCGACTTCATCGCCCGTCACGCTTTCGCAGTTTCAAAATGGCTCACACGATGCCGATCTGGTGCGTCTCACCACTCCGGCAGTGCTCAATGATTTCTTCCGCACATCGGATGGCTACGAGTTGCGTTTCACGGCAGGCAGCACCTCGATTCGCGCGTGGCTTTACGAGAGGGCACCACCGGAGATCGAAATCGGCTCTTCCTGTCTGCTGACTGGCATCTGCGTGGTTGAATCCAGTACCGACAAAGGCTTTCGCTCGCAGCCGGAGCGCGCTTCCTTGCTCCTGCGATCCATCCACGATCTCCAAGTGCTTGCCAGCGCACCATTCTGGTCTGCAAAGCGGCTGGTCATCGCGATTGCTGTTCTCGGCAGCCTCGTGCTGCTGACCCTTGTTTGGATCACTCTTCAGCGACGGCAGATCACGCGATTGGAGAAGACAGTCGCACGTCAGGCCACACGTGAAGAACGCCAGCGCATCGCGCGCGAGTTTCATGATACGCTCGAACAAGAGCTTACAGGCCTCTCTTTACGACTCGATGCAGCCAGCACGCGGCCGCTCGAAGACAAGGCTCGCAGTTTGCTCGAAACGAGTCGGAGTCTCGTCTCACGCATTCAAAGCGAGGCGCGAAATCTCGTCGCCGATCTCCGCGATACGGAGCATGTGTCCACTCTTGCAGACGCGTTGGAGGCTCTGGCAGCGCGTGCTCCCGAAGGCATTGCCATCCTGCTCGACTTGCATCCTGTGCCTATCATCGCGCCGCACGTCACTCACCACATGCGCATGATGGCCCAAGAGAGCCTGACCAATGCGCTCAAGCATGCCCGTGCCACACGCATCGAACTCCATCTCTCCGCTGCGGAGAATCTGCTCCGCCTGCATATCCAGGACAACGGATGCGGTTTTGACAGCAGCACAGAAACTCAGGGCAAGCCGGGCCACTTTGGCTGTGTTGGCATTCGGGAAAGAGCGCGAAAGATCGGTGCAAACGCTGAGTGGCGCAGTCAGGCTGGCAAAGGCACCTGTGTCATCATCACTCTCCCTCTCACTTAGACATGATCCATCTGTTACTCATTGACGATCACTTCGTAGTTCGCAGCGGCCTCGTTGCGTCGTTGGAGCTTGAGGATGATCTCAAAGTGGTGGGTGAAGCAGACCGTGGCGAGGACGTGCTGCGGCTCTTTGCCAAAACCAAACCCGACGTCGTGCTCATGGATCTGCAACTCCCGGGATCGAGTGGGATTGATGCCACCGCAGCATTATTGCGCGATCATCCCACGGCGCGGGTGCTCATTTTCTCCACCTTTGCGCGCGATGAAGAAATCCAAGCCGCGTTGAAAGCGGGAGCGCGTGGCTATCTGCAAAAATCCTCGTCGCGCGACGAGTTGCTCGCTGCCATTCGCAACGTCGCTCGCGGAGAAAATTGCTTGCCGCCGGAGATCGCCCAACGGCTTCAGGAGCGGCTCGCTGAGCCGGAGATCACTCCGCGCGAACGCGAGATCATCATCCTTGTTGCCCGTGGCAATGCGAACAAGGAGATCGCCGCTACGCTGGGTATCTCTGAGGACACGGTGAAGCAGCATGTCAGCCGCATTCTTGTGAAGCTCAAGGTCAACGACCGTGCTCAAGCCACAGCCGAAGCCATACGCCGTGGAATTGTGACCGTTTGAGTGCGTGGGCGATGCTTATTTGCCACTCGCGCCATCGACGTTGATGGGGATGAAATCAGAAACCTCCCAGACGGCCTTCTGTCCCTTGCGCTGTTGAGCGAGCCAGTTGAGTGCCGCTTGATGCACGATTTCATGCGTGCCTTCAAAGATTGTCACACGGACATTGCCACTGACTTGGCGAAAAAGTGGCGGCTTGAGTCCGAAAGTGGCGTCTGGCTTGGGACGGTGCCATCCAGCAGGCAGTTTCTGTGTGTCGTAGTAGGACTGAATATCGTCGATGGGGAGTTGGTCTGCTTTTGCGGCCACTTGATTGAAGGCGCGCAACGAATGAGAGAAGGGCACGCTGCCTGTGCGTCCGTCATGAATGCCATGCGCGAGATCGAGCGGCACGTTGGCGGCATGGTGAAGAAAAGTCAGCGGCGAGCGATGGCGCGCTTCGGCGTCTTCGGCAGTTGGCGCATGTCCGAGGGCAGATTCGATGTTCTGTGCGTATCGGTCTGGCTTCCCATCCTTGAGGTGTTCGCGGTGCCATTGAGCAACGTCAGCGATGCCGCACCAGGCACTCACGCCAGCCCATAATTCAGGATGTCGGCCAGCCATGAGCATGGCCATGTGACCACCGCCACTCACGCCGACTAGGTAGATGCGGGATTCATCGATCTCAGTCTGCGTTTTGGCCCATGCGACAGCCTCGACCACATCCTGCACAGCGCGATCACTGCCGAGTGCTGGAGGCGTCCAGTTTGGACCGCGAAAATCGGGATGAATAAAAGCCCATCCCTGGTCGATGCACCATTTCGCATACACCGCATCTCCACCAGCCGAAGCAAAAGTGCTGCTCCAGGTGTGGAGGCCGACGAGTAATGGCTTTTTGCCAGCGGTCTTTGGGGTAAACCAGATGGCTTGCTGCTGCGCGCCATCGCTGCATGGAATCTCAACCCTCGAGGTTTCGGCAGGCCAGCCTGCGCTGGGTGCTGTGGAAGTGGCGGCACGGTGAAAAGAAGAAGGGAGAGCAGGGGATGGAACATGCTTGGGGGAAACGACACGGAAGGGAAGGCTTTTCCAAATGATAAAACCGGCTCAGGAACTCTGCCAAGACACGCGGCACGTTGATTTTAAGAGGAGATCGTTTCCACGGGCTGCAGGTGCAGTCCTTGGGGCACGAATTTTTTCAAAGTAGGGAATATGGTGCGTTGGGAGCCGGGCCCCGTCAGGTAGCTCAGGGTGACCTGATCCAGGCCATGTGGGTGAAGCAAGCTCCTTTTCCCCCTCACGAAAGTGGGATGCAATGAGTGCTGAAAGTGAGCGTGGCTTGGCGTTCTTTGAGTCATGACTGTTTACCGAGTCCACATCATCTCTCTCGCTCTTTCCGTTCTTCCTGCCGCTGCGCAAAACGACAGCGGGGGGAATGATGTCTCTGATCGTCCGAGTGCTCGTCCTGTGAGGCAGTGGCGGTTTGATGATGGCAAAGAAGCGGGCCCACGCTCGCCGACGTATCCCGGTTTTTCGGAGACAAACAAGGCGCGAAAGTTTGACGTGAAGTCGCCGATCAAAGTGGCTGACAGCCCTGAACTGCGCTTTGGCCTGAATGAAACGATCACCCTAGAGGCATGGGTGAAAGTGGCGGACGCATCAGGCACGCCCTACATCATCGGGAAGGGACGGCTGGGCACCAAGGAGTATGGTGCTGACAACCAGAACTACGCTTTTCGCCTTCAACATGGCAAGGCTGGCTCGCAGATCGGCTTTCTTTTTCACAGTGCAGATGAGCCTGGAAAAAAAGGCGAGTGGCATCGCTGGTGGTCGAAGGACACGGTGCCGACGAGTGGCTGGCATCATGTGGCGGTGACGTACACTTTCGGGAAGCCAAAGAGCATCAAGGGATTCATCGACGGCCACGAGACAAATGGCACCTGGGACATGGGGGGAGCGACGGAGCGTGCTCCGGTGACCGATGGCGATGCGGTGGTCATCGGCAATGGCTCCACGATGGCCACGACGCATGCGTTTGAAGGCTGGCTCGACAACGTGGCGATTTACCGCGGCCCTATTGACCCTGAGGTGCTGGAGGCCAGGTATCAATACATTCCACCGCCACCGCCCGTGGCGAAAAAGGACGTTCCTGCGGGTCGTGTGCTTGTGCAGATTGCGGAGGAAGGCATGCCGGATGCCAATGCCTGGCCGAGTGAGCCGCCGAAAGTGGGGGAGACCTACACGGAGGACGTGTTCGGCTTCTTTGATCTGCCACTGAAGTACGTGGAAACGGGTGTGCGTGGCGACCGCCATGTGCCGTTTCTTTATCGGGCCGCCGCGAGTGTGACTTTTCCGAAAGGAAAGCACCGCCTGCTCCTGCGTGCTCGTGGTGCGACGAATCTCTACATCGACGGCAAGACGATGCTGAAAACGCCTTTCCCGCCCACGGACAGCGGTGGGCATTATCACGTCGCGGACCAAAAGGACTATCTCGATCTCGGTCCCGACTTTCGTTTTGTGCAGCCAGGGAATCGCGAGTCGTGGTGCGAGTTTGAAGGCACCGGCAAGCCGCAGTTTATCGTGTTGGAGACGCTGGTGGGTAGTTATGTGGGGAAATCCATCCGCAGACCGGAGCTTGGCGAAACCGTCGTAGCCTGGTCAAAGGAAGGCACGCAGACTTGGCAACTCGTCTCCGCAGGGAAGCGCAACGTGCCCTACAACGACGCCGGGTGGGCTGCGTATGAGCAAGAGCGCACGGCGCACTACGAGGCAGTGAATGACAAGCGTCGTGCCGAATTGCGCGCAAAGTCTGATCCTTACTGGCAGACCCGCCGTGAGGCTGCGAAGCAGTGGCTGGCTCACTCGAGCGAGGTGAAGGTGCCGGAGTTACCAGCGGGCATGCCGCGCAACAACGACATCGACAACTTCATCGGTGCGACCATTGCCAAAGTGAAATCGCAGACCTCGCATCAGGGTAGCGTGGATTTCTTCAAGCAGGTGCAGCCGATTCTCGAAACGAAGTGCCTCGAATGCCATCGAGGCGGCAAGGCAAAAGGAGACCTTCAACTCGACACACTCGCTGCGGCGATCCAGGGTGGCGAAAATGACGGCGCGGCGATTACGCCCGGCAAACCGGATCACAGTTCCATCTTGAAACGTGTGGTTTCCGATGACGAGGACGAAGTGATGCCGCCGAAAGGGGCCAAACTCACGGCCGATGAGGTCGCGGCTCTTACGACGTGGATCAAAGAAGGTGCCGTGTGGCCTGAAATCCGTGCGGATAGAACGGAGATCACCGCTTTGAGCGATGATCTCACTTTCCTGCGCCGCGTGTATCTCGATGTCGTCGGTGTGCCGCCGACATTGGAGGAGATAGCAGCCTTCCAAAAGAATCCGAATCGCAAGGCGCTGATCGACAAAGTGCTCGCCGACTCGCGCTGGGCCGATCACTGGATGGGGTACTGGCAAGACGTGCTGGCTGAGAACCCGAACATCCTCAATCCCACGCTGAATAACACCGGGCCATTCCGCTGGTGGCTCTATGAGTCGCTGCGTGACAACAAGCCGATGGATTTCTTTGTCACCGAATTGCTGCGCATGAGAGGCAGCGAGCGCCTTGGTGGCCCTGCCGGTTTTGCCACAGCTTCACAAAACGATGTGCCGATGGCGGCCAAGGGAACCATTGTCAGCTCGGCTTTCCTCGGTGTGGAAATGAAATGCGCGCGTTGCCATGACGCGCCTGCGGCCAAAAGCACGCAGGAGGATCTCTTTGAAATCGCGGCGATGCTCAATGCCAATGAAATCGAGGTGCCCAAGACCAGCAGCGTGAGCATGGACCACTTCAAGGCGACAGGACGCAAACCACTCATCTCCGTGACGCTCAAAGTAGGCTCCAAAGTGAAGCCGAAGTGGTCGCTCACGGAGTTCTGTGATGAGTCGGCAGTGAAGCTCGCCGAATTCCCCGAAGACACGCGCGATCAACTCGCTGCGCTCATCACTGCGCCGCAGAATGAACGCTTTGCACAGGTCATGGCGAATCGCCTCTGGGCGCGCTACATGGGGCGTGGCATCGTCGATCCCGTGGCTGATTGGGAGAAGGGGAAACCCTCGCACCCCGAGTTGTTGAAGTGGCTCGCGCGCGAGTTTGTGCGCGGCGGGTACGATATGAAGCACCTTGCGCGGATTATTTTGAATTCGCACGCTTATCAGCGCGCCACGGACTCCGAATTGAAGGAGACCAGCCCTGTCTTTGCATCGCCTGCGCCACGGCGGCTCATGGCGGAGCAGATTGTGGATAGTCTCTTTGCAGCCACGGGCAAGCCCTTCCGCACCGAGGAGGTTTGCCTCGACATCGACAACACGCGTGATTTGAAAAATAGCATCAACCTCGGTCGTCCGCGCCGTTCCTGGATGCTCACCAGCACGAGCAATGAGCGCGATCGCCCAAGTCTGAGTCTGCCGCGCATTCAGGCCGTGTGCGATGTTCTCAGCGCCTTCGGATGGCGCGGAGCGCGCCAGGATGCCACGAGTGTGCGCGACCAGTCATCGAACGTACTTCAGCCCGCCATTTTGGGGAATGGCACAGTCGGTGTCTGGCTCACACGCCTTAGCGATGACCACGGCGTCACGCGTCTTGCCCTGCAAAAGCAGAGCGTCGCAGATCTCGTCGATCGACTTTACCTCAAGCTGCTCACGCGGCTGCCCACGAAAGACGAGAAAGAGATGTATGTGCGGCACCTCTCGCCTGGATACGAAGAGCGTGTCGTATCGCCGCCGGTGCCAAAGTCATCGGCACCGCGCGTCAGGGAAAAATATGTTTCCTGGTCGAACCACCTCGACGCCGAGGCCACGACCGTGCGCATGGCGCAGGAAACCGCCGCTCGCCGGGGCGACCCTCCCTCTCAGCGGCTCGCCGCCGATTGGCGGAAGCGCCTTGAGGACATTTTGTGGGCAATGCTGAACTCCCCCGAATGGGCATTTAGCCCTTAAGTGTTGGTAAGTCTTCCCACAGCATGGTGGTGCCAATTGTGCAACAGGGGGCATCTGAATGAGTTTCAAAACGGCGGGGGAAATCCCGGTGGTGGGCGTCTTCCCGGTCCTCCGCGCCTGCCACCGCGTGGTGGGCCGCCGCCTCCGCCTGGAGGACCGCCGCGGCGCTGAAAGCTGGCATCCGGTTTGCCCGCATACTGGCGCGGGATGAAAGGGTATCCCTCAGTCAGCACATAGTAATAGGTACCTTGCGGAAACTCGGGAGTGACTCCACTGCGGCCATTGTTGGCATCCAGATCTCCAGACCCCTCAATGTATTCGTAGTCCTGTACGAATGAACCATCATAAACACCACCGGGGGATTGTGCCGGTCTCATCCCTGCCTTGATGGCGTAGCTTGAGGTCAATTTCTTGAGATCGCTTCCGGAGTTTCCAGCATCGCTGTAAGCCCACGGGCCATAAATCGGAAAGCCGTCTGCCGCCCAACCTAGGAGGGTCATCTTTGCCTGCCCTCCGTTGAGTTTATCGACCAAACCATTCGGGATACCGTGGTAGTGATACGCGCCGTTGGGCTGCACATGCGCGTTGCTTTGATCGAGTCCGAGGTCGATTGCGCCGCCGCGTGGTTCATACTGCCAGCCGCTGCTCGGATCGCCCTTCCACCACTCGGCGGCGAAGGGGTCAAACACCACGCCGTTCACCGCAATGCCAAAGACTTGCATGTAATAGGGGATGGGTTTTTCAGCGAGCTGGGGCTGCATGGGCACCCGATAGTCATAGTCTTGGGGGGAGATTGAGTTGGGGTTGTGCGGATTGGGGAAATCTCCAGTCTCATGATTCGGAATGCCGTTGGCCTGGATGTGCCGATAGTGGGAGTCTGTCCTGATGCGTACCCTGCTTGGAGGCAGCCTGCTGGCAGCGACAAGGCATGCCGTTCCTAGAGCACAGATGCAGATACGGAGAATCTGCTTGGCAGGGTGGATGGATAAGCGGTGTGTTTTCATAGTGAACGTCTAAACCCTGCGACTTGAGTCCAGTTGCCAACATTTCTGAAAGATGTGGATTGTGGCTTGCGCGAGCCTCTGCGCTCAGGACTTGATGAGAGGTGACTTCACGGCAATCCCAGGATCGGCATGGGCGCATCCCAGAGGTGGCGGTGCTGGTCGATACTTCGCGCTCGTATGGACGCGACATTGTGCGCGGCATCCGGTGCTATGTGGCTGAGCACGGGCCGTGGTCGCTCTATCTGGAGCCCCGCGATTTGCACAGCCAGTTTCCGGTTTGGCTCAAAAAATGGAAAGGCGATGGCATCCTCTCCCGCACCGTCGATGAAACACTGCTGCGCCAGCTCAAGGCCACCAAGCTGCCAGTCGTCGAGCTGCGCACCACGGTGTTAAAGCATCCGTTTCCCTTCGTCGGCATGGACAATAGCGTTGTCGGCGAGCGTGTGGCACAGCATCTCCAGAACCGGGGGTTTCAACATTTTGCGTGTGTGCTGGATGATTCGGAAAATTTTTTCATCGAGCGCAGCAAGCTTTTTGCGCAGACCGTGCGCAGTTTGGGGTGCGCGTGTCCCGTGTTCCATTCACAGCGACAGCATTGGGGACAGCATCAGCGTGAGCTCGCATCGTGGCTGCGCGACTTGCCAAAACCTGTCGGCGTTTTTGCGGTGAATGATCAAATGGGTTTTTGGGT
Organism: Prosthecobacter sp.; assembly: GCA_039806835.1. GTDB lineage: Bacteria > Verrucomicrobiota > Verrucomicrobiia > Verrucomicrobiales > Verrucomicrobiaceae > Prosthecobacter. The sequence continues at coordinate 135,511 of JBDHQD010000002.1, forward strand.
GCTTGATGCCGCGCGCCGCTTCGGCATCGCTGTGCCAGAGGAGGTGGCTGTTGTCGGCGCGGAAAATGACATCATGCTGTGCGAGACCGCCTCGCCGCCGCTTTCCAGCGTGCGGTTGCGTGGGCAGGCAGTCGGGTATCATGCGGCGAAGTTGCTGGACGAATGGATGGCTGGGAGGCGCATTCCACAGCCTGCGGAAAGGCATTACCTTTTGCCCGGCGACATCGTGGTGAGGCAGTCGAGCGACATTGTAGCGGTGGAAGATGCGCGCATCGCTGCTGCGCTGCGATTCATTCGTCAGCATGCCACGGAGCAGATCGACGTGCCGCGTATCGCACGCGAAGCCGCGCTCTCGCGCACCGTGCTGGAGCGCCGCATGAAGGCGCTCATTGGCCGCAGTCCAGGCGAGGAGATCAACCGCCTGCGCTTCGCCGCTGTGGAGAAACTGCTCGCACAGACCGACCTCACGCTGGATGCCATTGCTGCGCGCTGTGGTTTCACTCATCCGCAATACATGGCCGAGGCTTTCAAAAAGAGGCAGGGCATCACTCCTGGAGAGTTTCGGAAGCGCCGCAAAACCTGAAGACGGGGAACCAAAGTCTGAATGAAGCGCGGTGAGAGACAGCGTTTAATCAGTATCATGAAACGCCGCCGTTTTCTCCAATCGCTGTCCGCACTGACTGCCGCTCCCGCTTTGGCTGCGGAAACACCGTGGAAGCTGCATTACATCCTCGCCTCATCCATGTATGGCAGCTTGCCGCTGGCAGACATCTTGCCGGAGGTGAAGAAGGGGGGCGCGACAGCGATCGAACTCTGGCCGAAGAAGCACGGCACTCAGCGCGAGGAGATGGATGTCCTAGGGCATGACAAATTCGCCGCGATGCTCAAGGAGCACGCCATTGGCTTTGCAGGCACCACACGCTACGATCTTGGGCCGTTCAAACTGGTGGAAGAGATCACAGTCGTGAAGAAACTGGGAGGCAAATTCGTCATCACTGGCGGTTCAGGTGAGTGGAAGAACATCACTCCGGCGCAATTGAAAGCGAACGTGAAGAGCTTTGTGGAGAAGATGAAACCTCATGCCGCGCTTGCCGCAGAGAGCGGGATCGAGATTGGCATCGAGAACCACATCAATAATCTCATCGACACGCCGGACTCGCTACGATGGCTGACAGACGAGATTCGTGACCTTTCCGGCATCGGCATCGCGCTCGCGCCTTATCATCTGCCGCAGGATACGCGTTTGTTGGCCGACTTGATCACGCACATCGGGAAAAAGATGACGCTGTTTTATGCCTGGGAACATGGCATGGGCTGCATGAAACCAATGCCAAAGGATGAGGAGCTTCAGCAGTTGCCGGGACGAGGTAAGCTCGATTGGAAACCGCTGCTCCAAGCTCTCAAAGCCGTGAATTTCACCGGTCCGACCGAAGTTTTCATGCACCCGACACCACGCGGCATTCCCATTATGCCCACTTTGAGAGAGTCAACCGCTGAGATTGTGACGGCCAAAGCTCATCTCGATGCCCTTGTTTCCACTCTTTGATTCATCCTTTAAAACACCACTCCCATGCCTGAAGCCAAAGTCCTCATTATCGTCGGTGACGCCACCGAGACCGTTGACACTCTCTATCCGTTTTACCGCTTGATCGAAGGCGGCTACAAACCGGTCGTGGCTGCGCCGGAAAAGCGGAAATACCAGATGGTGCTGCATGAGATCAAGCCGGGCTGGACGATCACCAAGGAATGGGAAGGCTACAGCATTGACGCAGACATTGCCTTTAAAGACATCAAACCAGAGGACTATGTCGGCATCTTCTTCAGCGGTGGGCGTGCGCCTGAATATATCCGGGAAGACGCCGATCTGCTGCGCATCACTCAGTGGTTTTGGAACAATAAAAAACCTTGTGCTAGCGTCTGTCACGGCGTCGAAATCCCTGCGCGTGCGGGCATTGTGAAAGGGTTGCGCATGGCCACGGTGGCGAAATGCAAGTTCGACCTCGAAATCTGCGGCGGCATCTATGTGAACGAACCGTGTGTGATTGATCAGCACATGTTCTCCGGCCGTACCTATCACGACTCGGGGCATTTCATTGGGCCGTGGATTAAAGCTCTGGATCAGGAGCGTGCGAGGATGGGAGTTTGAAGGTGACGCATGTCGAATGAACTTCTCGCAGCTCCCATGATCGCCGCATTTGCCGCCATCCATCATTCGTCATTCATGTTTCGTCACTCCGCATGGCTGTTTGCGTCGCTTGTTCTCATCGCCTCGTCAGCATGTGCTCATCCGTTGCAGGCGGAGCCGATCAATCATGCGTTCGTTTACACCTTTGATCAGTTCAACATCCCGGAAGACCTGGATGAATCGCTGGTGAACGGCGGACTGTTGTTGTTAGCGGAGTTGAACTGTACGGCGTGTCATGCGGCACCGGAGGCGTGGAAGGAGCGGTTGAAAGCAAAGCCTGGGCCTGACTTGAGTGCCGTTGGCTCGCGACTTGATGCCGATTCGCTGTGGCTGATGATTCGCAGTCCGCAGAGCCGTAAGAAGGGAACTCAAATGCCGGGACTGTTCGCCGGCGAAGAGGGAGACGAAGAAAAAGTCGAGGCACTGGTGGAATACCTCAGCACGATGAAGTGGAATGCGCCGCAAGTGCCCGCAGGGGACGCAGAGCGGGGAAAAGTGTTGTATCACAAAGTGGGCTGCGTGGCGTGTCATGAGCCTGCCAAAGATGCCCGCCCTCCCAAGGCCGCCGCAAATGCTGAAATCGAGAAACCGGGTAACGCGTCCGTGCCGATCTTGCTGGCGGATGCGTATGATTTTGCCGCGCTGTCCTATTTTTTGCAGCATCCACTCGTTTTCCGTCCAGCAGGTCGCATGCCTGACATGCGATTGAGTGCGCAGGAGGCATCGGATGTTGCGGCGTATCTGCATGTGGGACGTGTGACGGAAAAGGCGACAGCGCGCGCTGCATTGAAAATTCCCAAACAAGGAGTGGAGAAGGGGAGGTTGGTTTTTGAGCAGATGAACTGCGTCGCCTGCCATCAAACGAGGCAGGGTACTGCGCCGCGACAGATGAGTCTGAACATGCTCGATGCCAGCCGAGGGTGCATGGCAGATAAGCAATCAAGTGGCACGCCACGTTTTGATTTGAATGATCTGGAGAAACGCGCACTGCGCCTCGCACTAAAGGAAATCCAGAAACCTGCTCCGCAACTCACCGCGCAGGAAAAAGTGGACTGGCAGATGTCGCGGTTGAATTGCTATGCCTGCCATGATCGGGATGGGAAGGGTGGTCCAGAAGATCCCCGAGCACAGTATTTTGGAGTGAATGACTCCACTGCCGAATCACTCGGCCAGCTTGCCCACCTGCCGCCGATGCTCGATAAGGTGGGGCGAAAGCTGACCCGTGGATGGTTTGAAAAAATTCTATGGGGAGTGGGCGGCAGCGTGCGACCCTACATGGACACACGCATGCCCAATTTTGGTCGCGCTCAGACAGAAGACCTCATCGCGTGGCTGAACGAGGCGGACAAATTGGAGAAGCCGGTGACCATTGATGTCAGCGGATTGGAGAAGCACCACCGTGCAGAACTCGGTCGCAAGCTGCTGGGATCAACGGGGCTGGCCTGCGTGTCGTGTCATGGATTGAAGGATCGCAAATCGCTCGGCCCGCCGGTGATCCGGCTCACTCATACGGTGGAGCGCTTGCAACCCGAGTATTTCAAAGAATTGCTGCTCAACCCGCAGGTCACCCAGCCAGGCACGGTGATGCCGCCGATGTTTGTCGGGCGAAAAACGGCCGACAAGGACATCGAGAGCATCTGGACGTATCTCCGCGAGATCGAAGGGCAGCCATTGCCGGAGGGACTCATGTCTGCCGAAGATTTCGAACTGAAGCCGGATGTGCAGAAGCGCGTGATTGTGTTTCGCAGCTTCATCGAGGGCGCAGGATCGCACGCCATCGGGGTAGGTTTCCCGGGAGGATGGAATGCGGCCTTCGATGCAAAGCAGTGCCGTTGGGCGATCATCTGGAAAGGACGTTTCCTCGATGCGATGAGTAACTGGCAGGACCGTGCGATGCCGCCAATCAAGCCACTCGGATCGCAAGTGAAGATGCTGCCGCCTGCAACTGGCGTGCGCGTGTTTGAAGGCTACAAGCTCGATAAGAGTGGCGTGCCGACGTTTTTGTATCGCCAAGATGATCGGCAGGTCGAGGACACACTGCGACCGACAAAAAACGGCTTTGAGCACATCGTGAAAACCAACGGCAAAGAATCGAAGGAGGTGCTGTCATGGTAACATCGGTTCGCGGTTCTCGGTTCGCGGTCCTCGGTTTGCTGATTTTCGCGCTTGGCCCCTCGATCTTTGCTCAGCAGCAGTCGGATTATTTTCGCATCGAAGAGTACGAGCTGCCGAAGGGCGTGAACTTTGAGGCGAGCGGTTTAGCGGTCATGGGGGATGGCAAGCTGGCCGTCGCACTGCGCAAAGGCGAGGTCTGGATCGAGGAGAGAAAAGGGTTTCGTCGTTTTGCGAGCGGCTTGCATGAGATTCTGGGCCTCGCGTGGCATGACGGAGCACTTTACGCGACGCAGCGGGCGGAGGTGACGAAGCTGCGCGACACGGACGGGGATGGAACTGCGGACGAATACCTCACCGCGTCAACAGGCTGGGGAGTTTCAGGTGCTTATCACGAGTATGCCTACGGGCCCGTGTTTGATGCCGGGGGAAACCTATACACGTCACTGAATTGCAGCATGGGCAATACGTGGCAAGGAGCAGGCGATGAGGCGGCGCATCCGCTGTGGCGAGGTTGGGTGGTGCGTATGACACCGCAGGGCAAGTTGGAGCCGTGGTGTGCTGGTTTTCGCAGTCCGTGTGGCATCGGACAGAATGCCGAGGGCGAAATCTTTGTCGCAGATCAACAGGGAAATTGGATGCCCACGACGCCGCTGTTTCACGTGCGCAAAGGAGCCTACTTTGCGCACGCTGACTCGATCCCAGATGCCATGCGGACGGATTCGCCAGTGAAGATTGCCGCGAAGCAACCGGATGGCACCCTCACCGTCGCAGAAGCGATGAAATCCGTGCAGGGCTATTGCCCGCCTGCCGTCTGGCTGCCGTATGTGAAGATGGGGCAGAGTGCCACGGGCATCGTGTGCGACAAGAGCGGTGGCAAGTTCGGCCCGTTCGGGAAACAACTCTTCCTCGGTGAGTTTGTGCTCAGTGGTGTGAATCGCGTATTTTTGGAAAAGGTCGGTGGTGAATATCAGGGAGCCTGTTTTCCTTTCGTGGACGGCTTGCAGTGCGCGGCCCTGGCGCTGACTTTTTTGCCTGATGGCTCGCTCGTGGTTGGCGAATCGAATCGTGGCTGGAACAGCAAGGGCAACCGCTCATTCGGGTTGCAGAAGGTTGTCTGGACGAAAAAAACGCCGCTCGATGTGAAGAAGATGGAGCTTACCAAAACCGGCTTCCGTTTCACTTTCACCCTGCCGGTGGACAAAGCCAGCGTGGGCCAGATCACGGGGCAGAGCTACACCTATCCATTTCAGAGCAAATACGGAGGCACTGAAGTCGATGCCAAGCCTCTACAGATTCGCGAAACGAATCTCACGGAAGACGGCCTGGTGCTCGAAGTGACCATCACGAACCTCCGCGAAGGCTATGTGCATGAGTTCGAGCTGCCGAGGCTCAAAGCAAAGGACGGCACACCGTTATGGCACCGCATGGCCTATTACACGCTGAACCGTTTGAGGGAGTGAGTGCCAGTGCCGTAGGTTGGCAGCCAGTTCCTCAGTGGAATCACCACGCAGCCACCACTTCGTAGGCGTAACCGCGGAGATATTCGGTTTCAGGAATGGTGGCGAGGATGGGGTGATCAGGGCGCTGGGTGTAGGTGGCAATGCGGCGGAGGGTTTTCTTCGCATCGACGGCGGCATCGGTGATGCTGCCGTGAAACTCGGATGCGCTGACGTGGTGAGAGCAAGTGAAGGAGGCAAAGATGCCGCCGGGTTCGAGCATCTTCATGGCGCGGAGGTGAATTTCTTTGTAGCCGCGGAGCGCATCGCGGACGGAGCTTTTCGTCTTGGTGAAGGAAGGCGGATCGAGAATGATTAAATCGTAGCGCGTGCCCGCAGCCTCGTTGCGCTTGAGAAAGTCGAAACAGTTTTCAGCGGTGCAGTTGATCTTTGCTCCTGAGATGGCGGCGTTTTGTTTTGACACGGCGGTGGCACTGTCGCTGATGTCCACGGCAGTGACTTCGCTGGCTCCTGCGAGTGCACAGGCTTGTGCAAAGCCTCCTTGATTGGAGAAGCAGTCGAGCACACGGCGACCTTGGGCGAGCTTGGCGACGAGTTGGTAGTTGTCGAGCTGGTCGAGGTAGAGGCCGGTCTTTTGTCCTTCGATGAGATCGGCATGAAAAGCACTGCCTTGATGACGCACGACGAAGGGAGAGGGGGCTTCACCACGGATGACTCCTTTGACGAGTTCCATGCCTTCCGCTTTGCGGACTGTGGCTTCATTGCGTTCAATGATGCCACGCGGTTTGATGAGATCAGTGAGTGCTTGGACGATGAGTTCTTTGCGCTGGTCCATCGCAAGCGTGAGTGTCTGGAGCACAAGAAAATCGCCGTAGCGATCAATGATGACGCCAGGGAGACCGTCGGACTCGCTCCACACGAGGCGGCAGAGCGTTGGATCGACACCGGAGGCTTCACGAACTTTGAGCGCACGCTGAATGCGACGTGTGAAGAAATCGAGATCGAGGTCTTGGCGTCGATATGAGAAAAGGCGCGCGGAAATCTGTGACTGCGGGTTGTAGATGGCGCTGCCGAGCGGTTTGCCGCGAACATCTTGCAAATGAACCACATCACCGGGCTTGGGATCACCATGGCGCTTCTGGATTTCGGTGGCGTAAACCCAAACATGGCCATGAAAGAGACGGGCGCGAGGTTGGACGGTGAGCGTGGGCATCTGGAAGAAGGTAAGCGGGCTTTAGGCGTGTGCCAACGGGAGGAGATAGAGAAGATGTGCCGCAGGCAAGAACAAGGTAACCTGAATGGTTCGCTCCAGAGACGAGATTCTGGAACAGATACATCCCAAGAATGGAATTATCTCGCGGATGAACTAAAACAGCATGTTGCGCACTGAGGGAGGGCCATCGTAACTGACAAATCCACTCAGGATTTAGGTGTGGGTGCCAGCCACTGCACAGCGTCGATGATGACATAGCCTGTGGTGCCTTCATTGCGGATTTCCACCCAGCCTTTTTTTCCAGCCTCAAAACGGTAAGTGCCTAGTGGGAACAGGTTATTTTTTCCGGGTGGAGCCTTCTTCTGATTCACAAGAACGGTTTTCTCTCCATCGGCGTGATGAATGATGACAGGAACATTCTGAGCGCGATTTCCGAGCGCGGGGTAGGTGATGGCGACGCGGTATTGACCCGCAGCGGGTAGATTCGGCGTAAAGCGAGCACGCTGTTCGCCTTTGAGAGTGTTGCCGTCGTGACAATAGCCTGTGCCGACGAAGCCCGGCGTGGTGTGGCCTTCAGAGCTGAAACCAGTCAACTCAGCTTCACTATCATCCATGACGAGACCACCGAGTTTCTCCTTGGCGATCGAGAAGTGATCAGGCATCGGAGGAGATTCAAAGTCGAGTACCTGGCCGTCTGCAAGGAGGCGTTCTTTGAGTTTAGCGTAGTCGAGTTTTTGCAGTTCGACGCCGCTTTCGATGGCGAGCACAGCGGCGGTGGCTGCACTCTGGCCCATGACCATGAAGACGGGTTCCATACGGATGCTGCCATAGGAGATGTGGCTGGCACTCAAACACACGGGCACAAGCAGATTGGTGCATTCCTCGGCCTTTGGCGTGATGCTGCGGTAGCTGATGGGGTAGGGACGAACGCCAATCTGGATGTCCCCCTCATTGCGGGCAAAGCCTTCCTTTGTGACGTAACGCTGCGTGTGGTGACTGTCCATGTTGTAGGCACCCATGCCGACGCTGTCATCGACGATGACGCGGCGTTTGCAGTTCTGCTCGCTCATGACGTAGCCGCCGATCATGCGGCGAGCCTCGCGCACATACATCTGGCGCGGCCAGTGGCCATTGTCAGTGAACTCATCTTTTGCGAGACCCCATTTGGAGTAATAATCGCGAATGGCCTGCGGGACACGAGGATGATTGGCGAGCGTCCACATGAGACCTTTTTGATAATCTTCGTGAGCTTTCCAAATCTTCGCGCGGGTGGCGTAATCGCCATCTGGATAGTCATAGTTCATGCCGATCATGTCGGTGCTGAAGGCGAAATTGTTGTTCGTGTCGGTCTTGCGGTTCGGCATCGGCGTGGGTGCCCAAGGGAGGCGAGGGTCGCCGGCTTCGCAGTTGCGCAGGAGCAGTTCGAATTGTTTTTCGTCGTAGTTCTCTGGTTTTGGGAAGGGGACGAGGTTGGAGGCGTCATCCGTATTGCACATGCGGAAGTTGTAGGCCTGGATGCGGTGGTCGCCGTCGCCATCCTTGCCCTTGGGCATCGGCGTGACGCCCCAGACCAGACCACTGCTCGGATCGCCTGGTTTCACATAAGGATCGACGTTCTTGATGAACTGATGATGTTTTGCCCCGGCCATCTGGAGTCCGTTGATGGTCTCGCCATACTGTGAATTGGGCTCGCGCCCGACGTGATAGCTGACGTCGGCTTTTGCCATAAGATCGCCTTCGTAGGTGGCGTCGATGAACATGGCACCCTCAAACTCACGGCCACTTTCCATGATGATCTTTGTGATGCGCGCGCCTTTTTTGATGACGCCTTTCTGCAAGTCGAGCCGTTCGCCGAAAACGACGGTGACTTTATCTTTCACCTTCGCGAGCATGGCATCATAAATCTCCGTAGCCACGTGTGGTTCGAAGGTCCACATGGTGGTTTCGTTGCTGTTGTTGCCATGTGGTCGCTTGGCGAAGTATTGCTCGCGGGTCTGCTGCTTCCACTTTGCTGCGTCAGTGTAGTAGGTGAAAACATTGGAGTAAAACTCACGCGAGATACCACCGATAGCCTTCTTGTTGCCGATGTCTGTCGCGCCGAGGCCGCCGGTGGTCAGGCCACCGAGAAACTTCGTCGGCTCAATCAAAACGGCTGTTTTGCCCATGCGCGCAGTCTGGATGGCCGCCACGACACCGCCGGAGGAACCGCCATAAATAACCACATCAGGTGCGGCAAAGCTGGAGGACACGAACAATGGGGAAAAAAGAAGTGCTGCGAAGTGCTTCATGGCCTTTCATCCAGCGCAGTTAGGAATTGATTGCAACCCTGGTGTTGGCGAGAGCGATTTTTTTGTGATGTGGGGGACTTTAAAAAAAATCGAATAGTCATGAAGCCGCAGCGTCAGAGGTGACAAGCATCATCCCCTACATCCTATGAAGACATCGCTTGTCCGTTTTTTCTCTGTCAGCTCTGTGCTTCTGGCTCTCGCGTTGACCTCATGTGTGGATCCTTATTATGGAGGCGGGTATTACGGGGCTGGCTACGGCGGTCCAGGCTATTATGGACGCCCGCCTGCCCAAGGAGCCGTGGCTGGCGCATTGCTGGGGGCGGCTGCTGGCGGCATCATCGGAAATCAAAGCCATCGCGGACTTGAGGGAGCAGCGATTGGCGGATTGTTGGGGGCTTTGGCCGGTGGGGCTATTCAAAACAGCCGTCAGTACCGTCAGCCAGTGTACAATTCCAACTACGGGTGCGGCCCAGGAGGTTATGGCTATAACAACGGATGCCAACCCTCCGGTTACTACAATCAGCCTTCGTCCTACAATCCGTATGCGTTTGGGAACTGGCAGTGAGTATTGCGTGAGCAGCCATTGGTACTTGCCGATGCGATCTGCGCCCACTCAGCCACAGCCGATTCTCTGAAAGCGATGTTCGTAAGGGGCATCGAGTCATTGCACGGTCTTCTCCCATGGGCTAGCTCTGTGAGGGAACACGGAACGATTGACTGCATCCCCATGAAACGCCGCCACTTCTTTACTTCCGCGCTTGTTGCTGGCGCGGCTTCCAGCCTCAGTGCTCAAAGCATCGCCAAAGCTGATGCAGATCCGAGGTACACCATAAAAAAGCAGGGCATCAAGCACTCTGTCATGGGCTGGTGTTTTAAGCCGATGGATATACTTGTTCTTGCGAAACACTGCAAGGATATCGGCCTCGTCGGCATGGAGGGGATCGATGCCAAGCTCTATCCTGAAGTGAAGAAACTCGGTCTGGATATTTCACTCGTCGGTAGTCATGGATTTGCCAGAGGCCCCTGCAATCCGGCTTTTAAAGATGAGGTGATTACCAAGCTCACCGACTCCATCAATCTCGCCGCAGATGTCGGCAGCCGGAAGGTCATCACCTTTACCGGGATGAAGTTTGAGGGCATGCAGCGGGAAAAGGCCATTAACGATTGCCTCGATGCATGGAAAAAGGTGCTGCCGCTGGCAGAGAAGAAGGGCATCACGCTCGTGCTGGAGCATCTGAACTCACGCGACAACTCTCATCCAATGAAAGGGCACCCTGGCTATTTCGGTGATGATGTGGATTTTTGCATCGATCTCATCAAGCAAATCGGCAGTCCCAACTTCAAATTGCTCTTCGATATTTATCACGTCAGCATCATGAATGGCGATATCATTCGCCGCCTGCGTATTCACAAGGATTACATCGGCCATCTTCATACCGCCGGCAATCCAGGGCGCTGCGAACTCGACGAGCATCAGGAGATCAACTATCCCGCCGTGATGCAGGCCGTACTCGAGATTGGCTATCACGATTTCGTTGCGCATGAATTCATTCCCACCTGGCCTGATCCGGTGCTGGCCCTACGCCACGCGGCGATGGTGTGTGATGTGTGATCTCCTTGGGATCACACTCACAGAGATACGCCACGCTTCCATGGCAGGAAGTCGTCTTGACCGAGGGCGACTGCCTTGGGGATGTAGTCACCACTGGCAGTGGCGAGCACCAGCTCCAGCAACTCTTCTCCACACTGAGATACCGTCTTTTCCCCGGTAATGATCGGGCCGGTATCGTAGTCGATGAGGTCCGGCATGCGATGGGCCAATTCGCTGTGTGTGGCGATCTTGAGAGTCGGGCAAACCGGATTGCCTGTGGGGGTGCCCAAACCCGTGGTGAAAAGCATCATCGTGCAGCCGCCGCCAGCGAGGGCTGTGGTGCTCTCCACATCGTTGCCTGGTGTGCAGTAGAGCGTGAGGCCACCGCGCTTGCGGATCGGTTCGCCATAGTCGAGCACATCGAGGATGGGGCTCGTCCCTCCTTTTTTTGCTGCACCTGCGGATTTGATACCATCGGTGATGAGTCCGTCTCGGATATTGCCTGGACTGGGATTGGCATCGAAGCCAGAACCGCAGGCACGGGCGGCATCCTCATACGCGCGCATCAGTCGGACGAATTTGTCTGCCAGTTCGCCAGACACGCAGCGGTCGCACAGACTCTGCTCCACGCCGCAAAGCTCAGGGAATTCGCTCAAAACGGGGGTGCCGCCGAGTGCAGCGAGCAAGTCCGCAGTGTGGCCTACCGCCGGATTGGCCGAAATGCCGGAGAAGCCATCACTGCCGCCACACTCGACAGCCAGCACCAGATCTTGGAGAGGGCAGGATTCGCGCGTTTGCTCGTTTGCGATGGCGAGATGAGAGATCGTATCGCGAATGGCAGCAGCCAGCATGTCGCGTTCAGAGGTGCTTTTTTGTTGTTCATAGATGAGCAACGGTTTTTTCAGTGTCGGTGCAAAAGCCGCCAACTCCTGCTCCAATAAGCTGACTTGTGCATGCTGGCAGCCGAGGCTCAACACGGTGGCACCCGCGACGTTGGGGTGATGGATATAGCCAGCGAGCAAACGACACAGTGCTTGGGCATCCTGGCGCGTGCCTCCGCAGCCGAGGCCATGTTCCAGGAACTTCACGCCGTCGATATTTTTAAAGACACGCGTCTTATCCATGGCGGAGGCGCGCGCCATCTCGAGAGCGGCGATCTGTTCTGCGGCAGCGCCCTGGCGGTGCAGATCGACAAGTTGCTGTGCAAATTGTTCATAGGGCGTGGTTTTGTGATAGCCGAGACTGCGGGAGAGTGCCTCGCGCATGAAGGCGAGATTACGGTTTTCACAAAACACGAGTGGTATGACGATCCAGAAATTGGCTGTTCCCGCTGGCCCCTGCGCCCGGCGGTAACCGCGAAAGCTGCGCTCCTGCCACGAGGTGACAGTCGGTGGTGTCCAGAGGTATTCACGCTGCTTACCGCGGTAAGATGAGGTGGCATGAATGACGTTTCCGGTGTGCAACAGGGCACCTTGAGCAATCTCCTGGGTGGCTTTGCCAACGGTGACACCATACATGGTGATGAGATCTCCGGCGGCGAAGCCGCGCGCAGCGAATTTTTGCTTCATCGGAATCCGCTCGCGCAGTGTCGCAGAGCCTGCACCCCAAGAGACGGTGGTGCCGCAAGCGAGATCATTTAAGGCGACGATGGCGTCGTCCGTGGGGTGGACTTGAAGAATGTGTGACATCTCGGTGGCATCATGTGCGCCGCGAGTGCGATGGCTAGGGGGAATGGATGAATTTTAACCTTGGCGCACACCGGTGGAGTGGCTTAGATCAACCGCCATGCTCGAAATCAGCAACCTCTCTTACGTCGCCTCTGGCAGGAATAAGGAACCTCTCCGTGTGTTGGAGCAGGTAAACTTGACCGCACCGGGCGGGCACGTGCTGGCCTTGATCGGCCCCTCTGGCAGTGGCAAGACCTCACTGCTGCGCTGTCTTGCGGGACTTGCTGAGCCAGAAGCTGGGACTATTACATGGCGAGGTCAGGATTTGGCGCAGCAGCCTCTATTGCCGAATCAGCTCGGCTGGGTGCCTGCTGGTGATGACAGTCTGATTAACCAGCTCACAGTGAGGGAGAACTTGATGAGTGCGGCTCTGCTGCGTGGTGCTGGTAGCACGCGTGAGGAGATCGTCTCCCGCGTTTCGCATGTGCTGGTGACGGTCGGATTGGAAAATATCGCCGCCGAGCGCACTTCCACGCTGCCGCTGCCGCAAAGGAGGCGGCTCAAACTCGGCCTCGCTTTGGTGGCTGATCCCGTGCTGGTTTTGTGTGATGACTTTACTGTGGGGCTGGACGCACGCAGTGAGCGAGAGTTTGAGGCGCTCTTGAAATTGGTGGCCACAGATATCCCTGGTAGAATCGTGATCCACGCCACAGATGCCTTGGCCAACCTCGGTGCCTACGATACTGTCGTCGTACTGCATGAGGGCTACGTGGCCTTTCACGGCCCAGCGCGCGCCATTCCACACTACTTTACCGTGCCCACTTATGACGAGGTCTATGCGCGTCTGGCCAAACGTCCCGCGCAGCGCTGGGGAGATTCGTGGATGAAGCATCGCGATGCCTATTATGCTGCTTTCAAGCTTGGCGGCGGCACGGAGAATCTCTCCGCCGCTGAAGAAGACCCTGATGACTCAGAACGCACAGTCGTGCAGCAAATTGGGGAAGAGAAAGAAGAGAAAAAAACGGTCGAAGTAGAGTCACGCCCAGTCATACCGCTGCCAGGCACCTTTGCACAGGCACGCCATCTTTTACAACGACGATGGACGCTGCTGCGCCGTACGCCCAGAGAATGGATCACCCATGCCGCTCTCTTGGTTGGATGTCCTTTGGTTGCTTCTCTATTGCTGCTCCCCAACAAAAAAATACTCAAAGAAGTGATTGGGGGCGCGTCTGCTGCCGAGGTGCTGTGGCCTGCCAGTCACACGGTCTCAATGCTCATGCTGGTGCAGGTCTTGCTACTCATGTTTATGGGATTGCGTTTGGGGGCGAGAGAGATCGCGCGGCAGCGCACACTTTATGAGCGCGAGCGCATCGGCGGCGTTTCTCCCGCAGCATGGCTCGTGGGATCGTTGCTATTTGTGCTGCCCATCATCCTCGTACAATCTTTGTGCATGGAGATGGCACTGGACATCGTCTCGGGTGGTCTGCCAGGAGCAGGAGGGGCGAAGTTGCTACTGCCAGCACTGGCAGGGGCTGCGTTCGCAGCGTTGTGTTTAGGCATATCGGCACATTGTGGCTCCGCTGAACGTGCGCATAGCATCTCCCTCACGCTGTTATGCGCCAACGTACTGCTTTGCGGAGCACTGTTGGGTTTTCCGAAAACGCTCGGCCATGTGGTGCATCCGTTCATCACGGCTCACTACGGCTGGTCGGGCATCATTGATTCCATGCAGAAGACATCCTTTTTTGATCCGATCGACCATATGGTGCGTACTTGGTTTGCAACACCGGATCTCGCCATGCTCATGCTGGGAGGGCATTTTCTGACCGGAACTGTGATGGCTTACCTGGGATTGCGCCGTCGCGCCTGAGTGATTTTTCCGTTTTTGCCTGTCCATGCCGCTGAATTTTGTCCGCTTCAAGCACGCCCGCTTTTCTGCACGGTTCCCAGATTCTTTTCGATACTCACGCTCGCATTACTGGATGGCCCAAGTGGAAGACACGCCAGGCCTATGGCGTGTGGGTTTTACCAAATTCGCAACGCGCATGCTGGGAGAGCTGGTGGATTGCGACTGGAAAATGCAGGAAGGCGACCTTGTAACACCCGGTGGCAACATTGGCTGGGTTGAGGGATTTAAGGCTGCTTCAGACGTCTATTGTGTGATGAGCGGTAACTTTGCCGGCGGCAACCCAGCACTCAAAGCAGATGCCTGCATCGTGCGCAGCGATCCCTATGAACAAGGGTGGCTCTATGCCGTGCGTGGAGAGCCAGAACCTGAGTCACTTGATGTTCATGGATATATCGCCCTGCTGAGTACGACGATTCAGCGCATGGCCGAGGAAGGTCATGGCGAAGATGGGGCCGCAGAGGAGTAGCTGAGGCGTTACCCTTCGCCACGGTGGACTCACCGGATTTTCGCGTCGGGCAGTTCGCTCTTCACGCCTTCGTCGATGGGCATTTTGTCTGTCTTTGCGTCGAGACCTGTGGCGAGCATGAGATTAGCGAGTTCAGCCTTCAATTCAGCGATCTTGGGAGCGAGTTCCGGCTTGTTGATGAGGTTGGTCGTTTCCTCGGGGTCGTCGGTGAGGTGATAAAGCTCCGCCATGTGCCGGTCAGGTTTGCCATCGCCGTGCGGATAGTGGATGTACTTCCACTCGTCAGTTCGGATGGCGCGTACATTGGGTGTGTAGGGGAACTGTTTTTCGTAGTTGTAGTGATAGAACCAACTGGTGCGCCAGGTTGGGTCGCCTTCGCGGACGAGTTTGACAAAGGATTTGCCGTGGATGTTGGGCAGGGCGGGTGCGCCGCAGAGTTCGAGCAGGCTGGGGGCCACGTCGATGGTGAGCACTTGCTTCGTCACGACTTTGGCCGCCTTACCTAGCGCGGGGTAGCGCACGATGAGCGGAATGCGCAGGCTCGGTTCGTGCGCGGTGCGCTTGTCCACCATGCCGTGTTCGCCTTCGAGGAGGCCGTTGTCTCCCATGAAGACGAAGATCGTGTTGTCGAGTTGGCCAGTCTTCTCCAGCCAGACGCGGATGCGCGCCACGCTGTCATCGACACTGAGGATGGTGCCCCAATAACCATGTACCATGTTCTCAAAGTCTTTGACGGCCTCTGGACGATCATCGGGAAACTTTTTCCGCCACTCAAAGAGGGGGCCATAAATGCCGTGCCAAGTGTAGAGTCGTTGCTTTAGCCACGCGGGCTTGTCATCGAGGTGGAATGCCGTGTTTGGATAGGGGACGCGCACATCGTCGAAGACATGCTGATACTTTGATTCAGGGGTGTAGAAGCTGTGCGGCGCTTTGTGGCCGATGCAGGCACACCAGGGTTTGTCGGTGCTTTGTTGTTTGAGCCAGTCCATGGCCAGATCGGTGACGACAGTGGTGTAGTAGCCTTTGATGACTTTGCGTTCTTTGCCATGGATGCTCCACTCCGTGTCGAAGTATTTGCCCTGCCCCTTGTGCGTCACGAAGAGATCAAAACCGGGGCGCGGCTCATCATTCTCTTCTCCCATGTGATATTTGCCAAAGTAAGCCGTGGTGTAACCGGCATCATGCAGGGTGGAGGGGAAGGTGCGCAGCGAGGCTGGATACTCTGTGAAGTTGTTGGTGACGCCATGGGCGTGCGCGTAAAGGCCGGTGAGGATGGAGCCACGGCTGGGAGAACAGAGAGAGGTGGTGCAGAAGGTATTCGCAAAGCGCACTCCCTCGGCGGCGAGAAGGTCGATGTTCGGTGTTTTGACATGCGCAGCCCCATAGCAACCCAGAGCGTAGGGGCGCAGGTCGTCACATAGAATGAAGAGAACATTGGGGCGATGCGCTGCCTTGAGTGAGGCGGTCGTCAAACACAGGAGGAGTAGGAGATGACGAAACATAATGAGGCGGTGGGTGAGGACACTGAGAACGATCCACAAGGCGGGATTGTTCAACAATCACACTTCATTCACGAGGGACGACGGCGAAGGGGCGGCTACCGCTTCAACCATGCAAGGTACGCGCATGTTCGACGATGGCACGGCTGGCTTCGTTCTCGTCATTGATGACCATGGTGGCACCGAGTCGCTTGAGGCGCTCCACGTCGGAGCTGAAGCGTGCTCGGGCGAGAATCGGGATGTCGGGGCGCTGGGCGCGCACGATGGCGAGCGCTTGAGCATTCACCGTGGCGTCGGGGAAGGTGAGAGCGACCATGCGCGCGTTCTTCAACTGGGTGAGATCCCAGGTTTCTTCATGGCTGGCATCGGCAAAAAGCACCGCTTGCCCCTGGCGCTGGAGTTTGCGCACCGTTTCGGCGTTGAGCTCGAGCACCAGAGTGCGGATGCCTGCGTCGAGAAGATCCTTGTTGAGTTTTTCGCCAACGGGACCGTGACCGCAGACAATGGCGTGGCCGCTGATGGTGGCAATGCGCTGACGCAAATCGCTGGAGTTGATCTTGAGGGGTTTGCCACGGCCCCAACCGTGCCGTACGAGCCAATCACCCAACGGGAGGCCGCTTTTAAGCGCGGCTGGAAGCAGACCCATGGAGAGGGCGCACGAGACGAGCAGAGTCTGTTGCGTCGCATCATTCCATAGGTTGGCATTTCCAGCACTCTGGAGCAGCACGAGTGAAAACTCACCTGCACTGCACAAGCCGATGCCAGCCATCAAGGCTTGGCGATGGACAAGGCCCAGCTTGCGCGCGATGACGGTGATGCCTGCGGCTTTGACCAGCATGAGCACGGTCGTGAGGATGAAGATCGGCTGCCAGAGGCGCAGTGCAGTTTTGAGGTCGATCATGAGGCCGACCGAGACAAAGAAAATCGTGAGGAAGAGGTCCTTCAGAGGCATCACGTCGGAGAGGATGCGGTGTTTGAAGATCGACTCACTCACCGCAAGCCCCGCAATGAATGCCCCGAGCGCGAGGCCGAGGCCGAGCAATCCGCCGATGAAGGCCAAGCCGACACAGCAGCCGATAACGGAAAGGGTGAAGAGCTCCCGGCTACGCGTACGAGCGACGGCATTGAGCACCCAGGGGATGCCCCAGCGCGAGGCGATACCTGCCAAAATGACAAACACGCCGCCACGCAGTGCCAGTGAGCCAAGCCGAGAGAGCAGGGGCACTTGCGGCCCCTCATGTGGCAGCAGCAAAGGCATGAAGAGAAAAAAGACGATGATGAAAAGGTCTTGAAAAATCGCGACAGCCAACGCCATGCGCGCGCCTGGGCTGGCCTCCTGCCCGAGGTCTTGGAAGCTTTTCAAGCTCACGGCCGTGGAGCTCAGTGCCAGCGCGACTGCGACGAGTACGGCTCCTTGCCAAGATAGGCCAAGCCACACCGCACCCGCTGCCGCTGCGAGCATGCACAGCCCCATCTGCCAACCTCCGCCGACAAAAGCGAGTCGGCGCAAAAAGCGCAGTTCACCGAGGGAGAATTCCAGTCCCAAAGTGAACATGAGCAGCAGCACTCCAAAGTCTGCCATCTGTGCGACGCTTTGTTGCGAAGTGCCTCCGCCGAGCAATTCGAGAACTCCCGAGTTGGCGATCATCACCCCGCAAATGAAATATCCCGCAAGCATCGACTGACGGAGCCGCAGGAGTAGCAGCGACACCAGCACCACACCGGCCAGCATCAAAGCGAGCAGGGCAAAGAGAGGTGGAATGCCCTCGGAGGCTGCGAGGAACGGCAAAAATGTCATGCGTACTCGTTTTGGACGAGGAGGGGCATGAGTTCAAGCCGTTGGAAAGGGAGGCACCAACAAATCCGTTGAGGTGATCATGAGTCGGATGAGGTGGATTCGTCGCTGTTAAACTGAAGATGATAGAGCTTCTGGTAGAGTGCGCAGCGCTCAAGCAACTCCGCGTGCGTGCCACAGTCCAGAATGCTGCCATGATCCATGACAACGATCTGGTCGGCTTCGAGAATGGTGGATAAGCGGTGGGCGATGGCGACGACCGTCTTCCCTTCAGATAGTGTGTGAATGGCTTCCTGGATGATTTTTTCACTCTCGGTGTCGAGCGCGGAGGTGGCCTCGTCGAGCAGCAGGATGGGAGCATCGCGAAGAATGGCACGGGCGATGGAAATGCGCTGTTTTTGTCCCCCGGAGAGATTGCATCCGCCTTCGCCGACAACGGCATCGTAACCTCCTTGAATCAGGGTGATGAACTCGTGCGCATGAGCTTTTTTCGCGGCTGTGGTGATTTCTTCCTCCGTCGCATCGAGACGGCCGTAGCGGATGTTCTCGCGGATGCTGTCGTGAAAGAGAAAGGTGTCCTGGCTGACGATGCCAATGTTGGCGCGCAGTGATTCCTGCGTCAGGGTGCGAATGTCTTTGCCATCGAGCGTGATGGAACCGGCATCTGGATCGTAAAAACGCAGAAGCAGCGAATAGAGAGTACTCTTGCCCGCGCCGCTGGGGCCGACAAAGGCATAGAATTTGCCTGGTTCGAGTTGAAGCGTGATGTCGCGCACTGCGGGAGCTTCTTTTTTCACGCCGTCGGTGTCGCGGTAATAAAATGTGACTTGATGAAAGGCAGCAGCTCCCGAGGCGCGCCCGAGTTCGATGGCGTGAGGGGCGTCTTTGATGTCCGGCTCGCGCTCCAGCAGATCAAAAACCATGCCTGCGGCGACAGCGGTTTTTTGCAGCAGCATTTGCACGCGGCTGAGTTCCTTCACGGGCGGATAGATCTGTGTGAGAGCCATGACCAGTAGGAAGAAGTTTTCTGCCTCCAAGCCGCGATGCCAGGCATAGACGAGGCCGGCGGCGATGCCGAGGGAGGCGACGGTTTCCACGGCGGGACCAACAAGCTCCATGGCTTTGGTCCACTTGAGGAAGTTGTTTGTCATGTTGAGATTGCACTGGCTAAAGCGCGCCTCAGCATGTTTTTCGCGAGCATAGGATTTCACCAATCTCACACCAGCGAAGGACTCTTGCATGGCCACCATGAGGGCGCGGGAGTCATATTCCTCCTTGGCCCCGACCTTGCGTACGCGGCGCCCTAGACGGATGATCGGCACCAGACAGGCCGGGAAAACAACGAGGGACATGAGTGTGAAAAACCAATCCTGCGCAAAGAGCACGATCAGAATGGAGACGATGGTCAGTGGGCGCTGTACCAAAGTCTGGACGAGCAGCATGGCATTGCGCTGCACAACACTGGTCTGATTGGTGACGCTCTGCATCAATTCACCCGTGCGCGCGCTGTTGAAGAACGCGGGTGACTGGCGCATCACGCTGTGAAAGGTGTCATTGCGGATCTGGAACACCACTTTGCTCGTGACCCACGCCTGCATGTAGCTGGAGAGATAGGAGAGGAAGCCGCGCAGGAAAATGAGCACCGGGATGAAAGAGCAGGCAATAATGACGCCGGTGAGCCCAACGGGCGTGTCATTGTCAAAGCCGAGGAGGGCTGCGAGATTGATTTCACCCAGAAGTGGCAACTTGGTAGGTTGTCCGAGGGTGCGGGTCTGTCCCTTCAAAACGAGGGAAAAAATAAGCTGAAAGCCAATGAGCATGACGCCATTGAACACTGCGCTGAGCATGCCGAGCAGTAGGCTGAGTGCGAAGCGCCCCTTGTACGGCAGCATGTATTTCCAAACGGAGAGCAGAGTCTGCCGCACGAGCGCGGTGGTGCTGGCTGCATTGGGCGGTGAAGGGGGATTGGGCATGAAGATGACGGTCGCCATTAACCTCCGCAACGCCAGACACACAACCGAGAAGTCAGCCTAGATGCTGAAGGTAAATGTCCTCAATGCGATCGAGCATGCGTTCGAGACTGTGGGTGCTCTCAATAAATTTTAACCCTTCAGCAGACATCTGTCGCGTAAGCTCATGTTGCTCGATGGTTGCGCGCAGGGCTGAGGCAAGTGCGGATGCGTCTTGCGCTGGCACGAGGCGCCCGGTCTTGCCATTGATGATGATGCTGGGAATGCCGCCAACATCGCTGGCAACCACGGGCACGCCGGTGGCAAGTGCCTGAAGGCCGGACTGCGGGATCGCCTCGTGAAAGGAGGGGATGGCAACGATGTCCAGGGCACGCATGATGTCAGGCACGTCTTCACGATGTCCCGTGAGAGTGAATTGATCCTGTATGCCAAGCTTGCGGAGGGCGTCTTCCAAATGAGTGCGCCAGGGGCCCTCTCCCACGATAACACAGTGAATGCGAAGCCCTTGTTCTCTGAGCAGACGTGTGGCTTCAGCGAGAATTTGAATGCCTTTGGCGTAGCGAATCACAGAGATCATGCCCACCAACGGTGTATCAGGGGGAAGCTCGGCGGGCAGAGGGAGATTTGCGCGTGGTCCATCGGCTCGGAAACGCAGCAAATCCACACCTGTGGGAAGAGTGGATATCTCCTGCGTGGATAAGTCGAAGGTGTTTATGAGTGTCTCGGTGATCTTGGGACTGGTGGTGATGATGTGATGCGTCCATTCTTTATAAACCAGCCTGCTGAGTGATTGATTCGGGATGGGCACGTCAAAATGGCGACTGCGGATGATGAGGGGTACGCGAGCCAGCCGTGCGGCAAGTGTGAGAAGCCACCCGTCACGGGAACTGTGGGGATTTACGATTTCGATTTGATGTCGGCGCAGCCACCAAGCCAGGTTAAGCGCGTGGAAGGGGAGGAGGAGACGTTGATCAAAACGTTGTGCTTTAACGTTGATGCCCGCTTGGCTAGCTCTGCGAAAAATGGCACTCTGTGTGGGAGCGATGAGCCAAGGGGCACAGCCTCGATTTTGAAAGCCGACGAGTTCGGCCAATACCCGGTGTTCCTGGCCGCCCCATCCGAGAGATGCCTCAGAGTGTACAATGCGCCATCTGCGGCGTGAAGGAGCTGATTTCAACATGAAGTGCGGACGCTAGTCTTGTGCTCACTCCATGGGGAAATAAAGCCGCTTTTTGACAAAAAGTTCTGGCACGCAAGCCCCCTCGACTTCATATCCAAGAATCAACGTAAAGAACATTTATACATGACGCCATCCACCATAGGGATCATCGGATTGGGCTACGTGGGCCTCCCCCTGAGTCTGCAATTTGCACGCACTGGCAGTAGCGTGCTTGGGTTCGATATTGATCCAGCCAAGGTTCAAGCGCTGGAGGCGGGAGAGAGCTACATCCTCCACATTCCTGCAGAGGCAGTTCGCGCGGAGCGGGATGCGGGTAGATTTGCCGCGACCACGGATTTTTCACGCATTCGTGAGTGTGAGGCGGTTATCATCTGCGTGCCAACGCCGTTGGCCAAACACCGTGATCCTGACTTGAGTTTTGTGTTAAACACTGGCCGCGCCATTGCACCGCACCTGCAGCGTGGACAACTCGTTGTACTCGAATCCACCACCTACCCAGGAACGACGGACACAGAGCTCAGGGAGGTTTTAGAGGCTGGCTCTGGGCTCCGCGCAGGAGCGGACTTTCATCTGGCCTTCTCCCCTGAGCGTGAAGATCCGGGTAATCCGCAAAGCGACGTGGCCATGATCCCGAAAGTCGTAGGCGGCTTGACGTCGGAATGTCAAAAGCGTGCCCTTGCCGTTTATGGTCGGGCGATCAAGACCTTGGTGCCCGTGGAATCCTGCCGAGTGGCGGAAGCTGTCAAACTGACAGAGAACATCTTTCGCGCGGTGAACATTGCCATGGTGAATGAATTGAAGGTGGTTTATGCCGCAATGGGCATCGACATCTGGGACGTGATTGAAGCCGCAAAGACCAAGCCCTTTGGCTTCATGCCGTTTTATCCAGGACCTGGCCTCGGAGGTCATTGTATTCCGATAGACCCATTCTACCTCACTTGGAAGGCGCGCGAATACGGCCAGGAAACCCGGTTCATCGAGCTGGCTGGGGAAATCAATACTTCCATGCCTGCCTATGTGATTCAGCG
The DNA here is from genome assembly GCA_039806835.1 of Prosthecobacter sp. Lineage (GTDB taxonomy): Bacteria > Verrucomicrobiota > Verrucomicrobiia > Verrucomicrobiales > Verrucomicrobiaceae > Prosthecobacter. The sequence continues at coordinate 157,874 of JBDHQD010000002.1, forward strand.
CGTGTCTGATGCACTCGCTTCCAAGCGCCAGACCATCAATGGCAGCCGCATCCTGATGATTGGCATTGCCTACAAGGCAAATGTCGATGATGACCGTGAAAGCCCTGCTTATGTCCTGTGGGAGTTGTTGGAAAAGCAGGGAGCGCAAGTCGATTATCATGATCCGCATGTCCCATCGATTCGACCATCGCGCGAGCATGCACACTTCGCTGGGCGCAAGAGCGTGGAGCTTACTATCGATGCGGTCTCCACCTATGATCTGGTGCTTGTGGCTACCAATCACAAGAATGTGGATGGGGAGATGTTGGCAAAACATGCCAAGCTGGTTGTGGATTCGCGCAATGCCCTGAGTGCGTTGATGAAAGGCAAAGACAACTATTTCAAGGCATGAAGGCGTTAGTTACCGGAGGGGCTGGATTCATCGGCTCACACATCACGGAAGCCCTTTGTCGCAAAGGGGCTTCGGTCATCGTGCTGGACAATCTTTCACTCGGTGCGCTCAACAACCTAGCCTGGAAACAGCCTGGTGATCAGATTGAATTTGTTCAGGGAGACATTCGTGACCAAGCGTTGCTCACCAAATTGATGCCGGGAGTTGAGTGGGTGTTTCATCAAGGGGCACTGCCTTCAGTGCCGCGATCTGTCGCCGCTCCGCAGGAGAGTCATGAACACAATCTTCAGGGGACTCTCAACGTGCTGATTGCTGCTCGTGATGCAGGAGTGAGGCGACTCATGTTTGCCTCATCATCGTCGATTTACGGCAACGCTGACGCACGCATGAAGCATGAAGGGCTGCCGCCGCAACCACTCTCGCCCTACGCATTGCAGAAGTACGGCGGAGAACGCTACGCGCAGTTGTTTCACCAGCTCTATGGTTTTGAAACCGTTTCTCTGCGCTACTTCAACATCTTCGGGCCGCGTCAGGCATTTGATTCCCCCTATTCAGGAGTCATTGCAAAATTTTGTACCGCGATGCTGGCAGGCCAGGCACCCGTGATCTATGGTGACGGCCAGCAGGCCCGAGACTTCACCTTTGTAAGCAATGCGGTGAATGCCAATCTCAGAGCCGCTGAAGCTCCTGCCGAAAAAGCTGCGGGTAAAGTTTTCAATGTCGCGTGCGGTGATTCCATCGACCTGCTCAGATTGGTAGCGGATGTCAACCTCCTGACAGGTCAGCAATTGCAGCCGAGGTTTGAGCCATCAAGGGCAGGGGACGTGCGCCATTCGCTGGCTGACATCACGGCAATTCGGGAGGCTTTGGGCTACGAGGTGCTGGTGAATTGGGAGGAGGGGCTTCGACGCACGTTGGAATTTTATCGCCAGTGCGAACACGGTAAATGAAGTTGAGCTTGCTTGATCGTGTCGGCAAACTTCCCTAGTGCTAGGGCAAAGAGCCATTCGTCATTGGGTTTGCTCTCGCCATGATCTCTCAGGTATCCTCTTTATCCGCCATGTCCCAACCACGAAGCATTCTTGAACTGTGGCAAAATCCGGCATCTCCGTGTTTTGTGATTGCCGAAATCGCGCAAGCTCATGAAGGCAGCCTGGGGATGGCGCATGCTTATATTGATGCGGCGGCGAATGCCGGAGTGGATGCTGTGAAATTCCAGACCCACATTGCTGCTGAGGAAAGTTCTCCACTGGATGCCTGGCGCGTCAAATTCAGCCGGCAAGACGCCTCGCGCTACGACTACTGGAAGCGCATGGAATTCTCCGAGGAACAATGGTGCGGTCTTAAACTGCATGCCGAAGAGAGGGGGCTGGTGTTCCTGAGTTCACCGTTCTCCATCGCTGCGATACGAATGCTGGAGCGCATCGGCATGACCGCATGGAAGGTGGCCTCCGGCGAAGTCACGAATCGCATGTTTTTGGATGCCATGATTGAAACGAGGAAACCCGTGCTTGTTTCCAGTGGCATGAGTTATCTGAATGAGTTGGATGCCACGATTTCTTTGCTAAAAGCCGAGAACTCGCCCGTCGCCGTTTTTCAATGCACCACCTCTTATCCCTGCCCACCTGAGAAGATCGGGTTGAATTTGATCAGTGAATTTGCCCAGCGATATGATTGTCCTGTGGGTCTTTCAGACCATTCAGGGACACCTTATCCTTCGATGGCTGCGGTCACCATGGGAGCGAAATTGATAGAGGTGCATGTAGCCTTCAGCCGCGAATTGTTTGGCCCGGATGTTGCCTCGTCGCTCACCACGCAAGAGCTGTCGCAGTTGGTTGAAGGTGTGCGCTTCATTGAAAAATCACTATCAAATCCTCTGCGTAAAGACACTGAGGCCGGGCAGCTTGAGCAGTTGCGTAGCATGTTTGGTCAGAGTCTTGTTGCGGTCGCCGACCTGCCTGCTGGCACGGTGCTCACACGCGATCACCTCTCATGCCGCAAACCAGGCTCGGGCATTCAGGCAGCCGAGGTGGAATCTGTGATGGGATGCAAGCTGAAGAGGGCTGTGAAGGCGATGCAATTTCTCGATCGGAGTGATCTTGAGTGACGGGATAGGTTTTTGACTCTGGAGCGATGAAGCTGATTTTAATCGTCGATACTGTGCAGTTTTACCGGGATGTGTTTCGCAGCCGTTTGCTTGAAGCATGGCTTGCTGATCCAGCCAACAGGATTGTGGTTTGTTGCTCGTTCAATTTGGAGGCAACCATGCGTGAATTTCAGCATGAGCGCTTGAGGATTGTCCCGCTCGTGCGCAAAAAACCCAATAAGATCGCGTCCTTGCTGTTTTCCCTCGTGCGTGACCTTTGGACGGTTGAGCATCCGGAAAGCAGCTTCACTCAGAAGCGCTTGATCGAGGCCATGGGAAATGGAAATCGATCCCTTGCTGTGCGACTTGCAATCGCGCGGCTGGTGAGGCGTCTGGGCCTCACCTCTGAGAAGGGGATTCGCTTGATGGAACGATGCGGTTCGGACGATGATTTTGGCCGCCTCATTGAAGAAGAAAAACCTGATGCAGTCGTGTTTGCGAACATGATTCCGTCTGATTTGGAATGCTTGAAGGAGACGAGACGCCGGGGGATCCCGCTGATCCTTGCAGTGGCAAGCTGGGATAACCCTACGTCAAAAGGGCCCCTTACAGTCATTCCGGATTTCGCACTCGTCTGGTCCACGGAAATGGTGAGTGAGATGAGTCAGTGCCATGGCCTGCCACCTGAAAGCATGGCTGTTATTGGGGTGATTTACTTTGAAAATTACTTCGCCCGCGAAAAGCTGCTTTCGCGTGAGAAGTTTTGCGAGCAACTGGGAGTGTCAACGGAGACGAAGATCATTCAGTTTGCCACCGGAGACAGCGCGATCATTCGCTGCAACCAACCGTTTGTTCGCTTGCTTCAACGTATCGTGGCAGAGCAGCCGTTTGAGCATCCATGTCATCTGCTTGTGCGTGTCAGTCCAAAAGACATCTTTGAACTTTACCAAGAGTTTGAAGGGCTCCCTCACACCACCGTCCAGTATCCATTGGGCGAAGGCTCGGCGTATGGTCGGCACACTTGGGTGCCTCTGGCGGAGGAGGATTACGAACGGGCTTCCACACTCAAAAATACCGATGTTTTGCTTACCAGTGGCTCATCGATCATTCTCGATGCGGCCTGTTTTGACCTGCCCGTTGTGAATCTTGCCTATGATTGCGGGCTTGATCTGCCGCCGTGGCTTTCGGTAAAACGCTTCTTTCGCTATGTGCATGCGCAGCCGGTGGATCAGGAGAACGCCACATGGATGGTACATGATGATGACGAACTTCGCGCTGCACTGACGGAGTGCGTGAATCATCCTGAAAAACGCCGTGAAGAACGCCGACGTCTCTTAGAGCGTGCGGTGACGCACACGGATGGCAAGACTTGCGAGCGCTGGGTGCGGGCTGTTGGAGATTATCTAGCTGCCGGAGCAATGCGGCGTTAAGCCGCAACTTTGAGGATTGCGTAAAGATAGTCACTGCGCCCCTCGCGGATGAGGTGTTCGCGCCAGGCGGCATTCAGGGCCGCATCAAAGGGAAGTTTGCCATTGCCTGTGGGACGCTTGTCTCGCATCCAGATCATCGCGTTCGAGAGATCAAAGCGGTGATCAAAAGTCACTTCGCATGATGCAAAGCCTGCGAGAGTGGCGAGTCGTTTCAGTGCCGTGGCGGTGAAATACCAAAGATGCACTTTGCGGTAAAAGAAGGCAGCGTAGTCGCTGGAGTTCGCCACCATCCAGTCGTCGGCATTGGGGGTGCTGAGTGCCAGCATGCCACCGGGCTTCAAAAGACGGCGAATGTCCTTCAAGAAGGTCAGAGGGTTCTCCACATGCTCGAGCACGCTGTAGCTCACCGCAGCATCGATCTGGCCCGCGAGGCTAACCGGCACATCCTGTGCCCAAGTGTAAACATCATGGCCGCGCCGACGCAGTGACTCGTGGTAGCATTGGTTTGGCTCCACGGCGATCGTGCGCGAGGCAAAGCCCTTCACCAAGTCTAAAAAAGGGCCAGCACCGCAACCAATATCTGCCACCGACTTGCCGCGAAGCTGGTGCATGCCGATGAGGTCGAGTTTGTGCGGCTGGTCGTTGTCCGTGAGGCGGAAGTACTCATCCACTGCATTGCCTTGGCTGAGATCGTCGCGGTATTCGCCGGACTTATAGTAGGCTTCAATGTCTGCCATGACGGGAGGTAGGTATCTGGCACCGCAATCACCGCACTCCCACACATCGAGGTCCTCCGGCGATTTTTTGCCAAAAGACCCCATGCGAATGGAACCATGATAACAGCTGTGCCAGCTCGTGGTACCGCAGATAAGACAGGGAGAATTCATAGAGTCGGGAAGTTCGGGCGCTGGACGTAGTGAAGCTGTTTCTGCGAATAAGGCGTCAGTTGTGCAATCTGTGCGGCGATACGGGCGGAAACTCCAGGCTCTCCATAGATCGGTGAGGCATCATAGCGCCCGTGCGCGAGCTGCTTCTTCGTCGCTGCTTCGATTTCCGCCAGTACAGGTTCTACACGGATGACGGAGGGGGACCACTCGCGCCCATCCTGGCGCGAGCCGACAAGCACCACGGGCGTGCCGAGAAATGATGTCTCACGAACAAAGGATGAGGAATTGCCGATGCAGCATGATGCGTGGTTTAGCAGCGGGATGTAAATGTCTGGCGGCAGATTCTTATAGGCATGAAGTGGATAATCACGGTGAAACTCGCGAAAGCGGCGGATGGCTTGCGCTACGAGATCAGAGCCTGCGTCGATGTTTGGCCAGAGCAGCACGGTTTGCAGCCCTGTCCGGCGCACCGTTTCGAGGACAGCCTCCATTTGTTGCTCCTGGTGTCCGATGTCGGTCGTAACCGGGTGGAAAAGCACCAGCAGATACGGTTTGGTGAAATCAATCGAGGTGCCGACGCCGAGCTGGCCGAGGACATCTTGGGGGAGCTGGTTGGAGGCCGCCGTGACGACATCACAGGTCGGGCAACCGAGAGGAAACACCGTCTTGGGATCTTCTCCCATCGCCACGATGTATTCAGCGGCACGCTTCGTGGCAGGAAAGTGGAAATGAGCGAGCTTCGTGATCGCGTGGCGGGTCGATTCATCGATGGAGCCAGAAATTTCACCGCCCTGAAGATGGATGAGGCAGATGTTTTGGTACACCGCAGCGATCGCGGCAGCCATCGCCTCATAGCGATCTCCGATCATGAGTACAAAATCAGGGTTCAGGCGGTTGAATTCGGAGGCAAATTCTGTCACGGCGAGCCCAATGGACTTCACCATCGTGATAGGGACGGAACCTTCGAGTTGGAGATATACCTCTGACTCTACGGGGAAACCGTCCGCTTCGACGACATTTTTTGCGCAACCGTAGCGGTCGAGCAGCATGGAGCCTGCGCAGAGCGTCTGCATTTCCACTGCAGGTTCGTTTTGCAGGGCTTTCATGACCGGCTTCATGCGGGCATAGTTGGCCCGGTTGACGAGTACGACGGCTATTTTTTTCTTCATGGGCGGGCTCTAGGGACCCCGACAGGAAAGCCGCGGGTTTCGGCATAGTAACGCGCCAGGATGATCTCCTCCGGCTCGTCGATGTTGATCAGCATGCGCTCCACCAAGTGGGCGCGGGTTGTTTCGGTAAAGATGCGCCTCTCGTTCATAAGGGTGGCGCGAGTGAGAGCATAGCAGGCACCGTTGCGAAAAAACAGTGGATCGAGGGACTGTCGCTGCTTCACGCCGGCTCCAGCTTCACTGTAAAATCGGATCACCTGCTCACCCTCCACCTTCAGAATCTTGTGCGGATGAAATTTGGTGTCCACTCGACTCACGGTGACAACGGAGCCAGCGTTCGTTTCTGCCAAGAGGTCCACGGCGGCATTGATGTCCTCCGGTTGGCGAAAAGGGCAGGTGGGCTCGACAATCAAAATGACATCGTAAGTCACGCCATCGAGTTTCTCTGTCTCCTCGACGGCATGGCAGAGTGTTTCCACAGCCCCCGCAGTGTCGCAGCTCAGCTCCGGCGGACGCAAGAACGGAGCATCAAGACCATGCGCACGGCCTTCGGCGGCATAACGCTCCGAATCCGTCGAAATGATGCGGCGGTCGATCCAGTCGCATGAAGGAGCATTGAGTACTTCACCGGTCAAAGCGATCAGCGAGCGCCCGGCAATAACCTGCATGTTTTTATCCGGAATGCCTTTGCTGCCAGCGCGGGCTGGCACCACGGCGAGGATGCGGCGTCCATGTTTCATGCGGTGAGGGAAATGGACTGGCCGCTGGCGGCACTTTGACGGCAGGCATCAACGATCTCCAGTGCTGCGATGCCATCGGCAAGCGAGCAGGACGGTGTGGCACGCGCACCTCGGATAAGTTCGAGCAACTCAGAGGCCGCTCCCATGAACATCTCATTGCGCTCGCAGATGAAAGGTTGGCTGTCCCACTTCAATTCGCCGGTGCGGGAGAGCTTCACCGCATTCTCCTCATATGACCACATGAGTGTGCCCGTCTCTCCGACGGCGGTGATGTGCCGTTGATGGGGGCGCCCGATGAGGTCGAGGTGCAGATTGGCGCGCAGACCACCATCGAAGCTGGCGATGATATCCACGTTATCGTCCGCGCTGATGTCGAGATCGGAAATCTTGTCCACCGATGCCATGACAGCCTTGGGTTTACCGACGAACCAGAGCAGCAAGTCGAGGAAGTGGCTTTCGTCGAGTAACGCGCCGCCACCCTGTTCCTTGTTGGCCATGAAAAAATCTTGATAGCGTTCCCACGGATGCCAGTCGGCCAGATGAGCACTCATCACGAAGCGGATATGCCGCACTGAGCCGATCTCACCACTCTGCAAACGACGGCGGAATTCGGCGACTGGAGGCCACCAGCGATAGGTGTAGCCGAGCAACACCTTCGCGCCGCTATCGGCGAGGTGTTTGCAACCGGTGGCGTCGATGCTGAGCGGTTTCTCACACAGGATCCATCTGCCCTGAGTTGCAGCGGCGATGATTTGATCAACGTGAAACGATGGCGGCGAGGCGATCACGAATCCGTCATAGGCATGCGCCTTTAACGCATCAACGAGATTGCTGAATAGACTCTTCATCGGGCCTTCCGTAGCGGTCTCTTGCTGGCGGTCGGCTCGCGGGTCGAAGCCGCTGATCTCACAACCGAGCGAGCGCAGGTTGCGCGCATGGCGTTTTCCGGCGGAGCCGAGGCCAATGACGAGGATATGGGGTGTGGTGGCACTCATCGAAGCTGTTCAGTCATGTCCACATAAATATCGGGAGCGAGATGAAACTCGACCATAGCGGGTGGGCTGCCTGCGTGCTGCCATTGCTTCAGCACCGCGTCAAGTTTCGCCACATGCGGGACATCCCACGTGGCCATGCCCATGGCCTCAGCCACACGCAGCAGGCGGTGATCCGGCAACGTCAGCGGCTGCTGAGACCAGCCGAGCTTTCTTGCTCGACCTCGGATGCTGCCGAAGTAACCATCACGCATCACCAGCACGAGCAGCGGTAGTTTTAAATCGATGGCGAGCGACAGCTCCGCGAGATTGGCGCGGATGCCACCATCGCCGATCCAAAGAATGGAAGGCCTCGGTTTGCAAGCGAGGGCTGTGCCAAGCGCATAACCAAGCCCTGCGCCGAGGTAACGGCCATTCGGCGTGCCTGTGAGGTTGAGATGATGCTCCACTCTGAAGAAGTGTTCGGCCCACACAGTGAAGTTGCCGGTATCGACGATGTGAGCGGCATCTGGCAGTGCTTGTGCAACGTGCTGCATGGCAGCGCGCGGCGAGCCCTCCCATCCATTCACTGCATTCGCGAGCTGTGCATGCGCGTCGGCCACCTCATCGATCCCCCATTCCTTCGAAGCAAGGAGATCGAGCAGCTCAGCCGCATCGACCTCATCAAGTTGATCGGCACGAGCGCCCAGGGCATTGTCTGGAAACACGCGAGCTTCTTGCAGAGCAGGTGCGTCGAACCAGAGCGTGTTGGCATGTGGCGCACTGGGCGAGAGCATCTCACCGCTGCGCACGCCGAGGCAGATGAGCAGGTCAGCCTTCTGCAGTAGAGTCTTTTCAGGCGTGTTTGGCTTTCCATCACCAGTGCAGACGCCAGCGCTGTGTGGCAGGTGCTCAGAAAGAGCGCCTTTGGCCGCTGCGGTGGTGAAAACAGGCATCTTGAGTTTGGCCAGTTTTTTACGCCAAGTCGCGCGAGTGGCCCAAGTGCCCAGCAAAAGGGCCGGTTGAGATGCTTGCAGCACCTTTTGTCTCCAATGGATCTGCGAAGCTGGCTTCGAAGTGCGAGTTGCCTCTCTCACCGGCTCGCTACGAGACGCGAGATCGATATGAACAGGTCCAGGGCACTCGCTGACGGCTTCCTGCCACCATCCGGCCACCGCGCCCTCATCCTCGATGAAGCCATGAATGCCCCGGAGAAATTCGCCGCCAATGCTGGAGTGATTCAGCCACTTGTGGCGGCGTCCGGTGGATTCATTCGAAGGATAGGCCTCGGAAATCGAGAGGCAGGGATAGCCTTCGTAACTGTTGCAGAGCAGTCCGGGCGAGAGATTCATGAAGCCCGGGCCTTTGATCGTGATGCACGCGGTTGGTTGATTGGTCTGACGAGCATAGGCTCCCGCCATCAAAGCCGAAACGGCTTCGTGGCCCGTGGCAATGAAGGAACCGCCTGCGCGTTCGCACTGAGTGATGAGTTCCAAGCTGGGGCCACCACCGGGGACACCGAAGATGTGGCGCCCTCCGAGTGCTGTGTACTGCTGAGCAAAAGATTCAAAGGCCATGGCAGCGAGTCAGGCTTGGGAGGAAAAGTAGCTGCGGATACGCTCCGCAGAGAATTTGAGTACGATGTTCACTGCATCCGGGCTGAAGCCTCCGATGTGGGGTGTGATGAGGCAGTTGTCGTGCTTTTGCGCGTACTGCCAGATGCGGCTGTTCTGAATGTCAGGCTCGCCTTCCAGTACGTCCGTGCCATACGCACCGAGGTGGCCGCTTTCGAGTGCCTGCAGCAGCGCAGTTTCATCGCAAATAGCACCACGGGAAGTGTTGATGAGAACAGTGCCCCTGCGCATAAGGTTGAATTCGTGTTGGCGCAACAGACCGCGTGTCTCATCACTCAAATGGACGTGGATAGAGACCGCGTGGGCGGTGCTGAGCACGGTGTTGAGATCGGCGCGCTCGATCGTCGCAGGCCACTCGTTTTCCGGAAGGTAGGGATCATGTCCTACGACACGCATGCCAAAGGCGGTGGCGTAACGTGCCATCCACTGGCCAATGCGGCCGCAGCCGATGAGGCCGAGTGTTCGACCTTTCAAAAGCATGCCGGGGAACTGTTCGCGGTCCCACAGGCCTGCTTCGACATGTTTGTTTGCAGCACGGAGATGACGTGCGCAGGACATAAGCAACAGCCAGCTAAGCTCGGCGGCGGGTGTGAGCTCGTTGAGCACCTGCTTCTGACCTTTGAGCGTGAGCAGCGGGATGTCGCGCTCTTTGAGTGCGGCAGCATCAATATGATCTGCGCCGGTTGTGGCTGTGACGATGATTTTTAATTGGGCTGCGGTGCCGAGTTCAGCCTGTCGCAGCGGCACTTTCATTGATGCGTCAAGGATGGCATGTGCCTGCGGTAGCAGAGGCAGTACGGAAGCAGGCAAGGTGGCTGGCGCTAGCACCTCATAACTGGTGCCGAGCGTTTCTTTGACCGTGGGGAGTCCAGATTCAGGACCGAGGTAGAGAACAGTGTGAGAGGACATGAAGGAGGGGATTCAGAGGGGCTTTACGACTCCGCCGCCCTGCGCGGCAAATGCCTTGGCCTGGCGATCCAGCCAACCACGGAAACGCCGCTTCTGCCAGCTTCGGATGAGCTTGGAAAGCGCATCTTGCCCCTGCGGTGGGCACGGGCGGGGAGACCGGCACTGCGGCACTTGTTCGCGTTTAAAGAATTCGATCGTGGTAGGTTTCCAAAAGAGTCCTTTGATCGACTCATGGTAGGTGAGTAGCGGCTTTCCCTCTGGTCCGATGTAGAAATGCCCCTGTGGATTCGCACGAGCGAGATCCTTAGCGCGCTTTTCTGTCTGCCAGATATTCATGTCGGGCGAGTTCACCACCTCGCGCAGGTACTCTGCGGTCCAGAAAGTGGCATTCAACCCCACACAGGGCGTCTCCTCTGGCAATATCCCGTGCCAAGTACTGTTTTCGAGGGGTATCCCTGTTTTTTTGAAGTGATCGATACCCAAATAGCGGCATTTCAAGGCGCGGAAGCGATCTACCGCAACGCGTATAGCACCTTCATCAACTCTTTGGTTGATGAAAAAATCATCGAGCAGCAACAATATGACGTCACCGTGTACCTGCGGCAGTGCCGCACGGAGGTTGTCTCCCCATTGGCGATCTTCGCCGACTTTGATGGTTTGCACACGGGGATCGTGATAGCTCAAATGATTTGCCGTGAGCACCACAGGTGTCGGAACTTCTGGCCAGTACTTGAAAAGGAAGTGAAAAAAGTACGGCCAAGCATCTGAATAGGCATCACACGAAGGAACAAGGAGCGTGAAGGCACTCGCGGACATGACTCATGCCACAAAGGCTATTCGATGATGCAGTAGCAAGTGCGCGAAGTGTAGGGCAGGCGACGCAGGGCGACATTGCTGAGGCCGAGCGCTTCCATGACTGCGAGAGTCTCCCCTGGGGTGGCATGCTCATTGAGTTCATCAAAGCCGAGCACGCTCCCTTTGGTCAGGCGCGGCTTGAGCAGTTCGAGGCACTTCTTCGTCGGCGCATAGAGGTCTAGATCAAAATATGCCAGGGCCACGATGGTTTCTTGGTGTTTTTCGAGATAGACCGGCAGAGTTTCGCATACGTCTCCCTGCACGAGTTCGAATTTACGGATGTGTGAGAGTGGATTCTCAGCCTCATGGAACTCCATGATTTTTGTGAGGTAATCCTTGTAGCCCTCTGTGACGGAGTATCCGCCCTGGCGCATGATGCCCCCATCGCCGTCCTGATTCGCGGTGTGTGGGAAGCCCTCAAAAGTGTCAAAGGCGATGATTTTACGATGCCGGTGGAAAGGCTCGTAGATGCCACGGAGAGCTGCAAAAGTGGCAATATTCTGCCCCCAGCGTGTGCCGAACTCCATCACAACTCCCGGCACTTCGACGATCTTCTGGTAGATGAAGTCCATGAACTTCAGTCGAGCCCAAGTCTTCGAGCTGAGGAAGATGCCCATGTTGTCCATGCGCTCCTCGGCGGGGATGGGGCATTGCTCAATGAGGCGGGCCATGCCTTTGCGGCGCTCACGCTCATCGGTGGAGGCGAAATTGACGACGTTGAACGAATCGCTCATGGCGGGAAAATCAGCGGTTGGGTGACCAGACGATGAGTGAGTGGCCTTCGATGAAGAAGCTGCCACTGTGGACTCGCTGTTTGCGGTGGATGGTCAGTTTTCCTTCTTTCTCAAGTTCTTCGAGTCGTGGCAGGTAGCCGCGGAGGTAGTTGCGCTTATTGGAATACAAAACGGAAAGTTGGTCGTGCAGGTCCTCTTTCTCGAGAAGCTCGTCAATTGGCTCAAAGTGAACGATCATCTCCGGTTTTTTTCGCAGCATGAACTGGATGAATGCCTCATGGCGTGGCCCCACCTGTTCCAGTGCGGCCACACTGTAGGCGACGCTGTTCGGCAGGAATTCCAGGGTCTCATCAGGATGGTAAAAATCGAAATTGCGCCCTTCGAGGTTTTTATCGATGCCGTTTTCGGCCATGCCGTTGAGGAGTTTCTGCGAAGCGGTCGTCCAGTCGAGGCCCACGAGGCGCGCAGTGGCGTTGATCTGGCGAGCCCGCAAGAGATGGTAGCCCGGGCCGCAGCCAAACTCATAGATGCCAGACGCATTCTTCATGTAGCACTCCATGGCATGCTCGACGAGCAGGCAAATGATGCGGTAGTCGAAGGAATCAGATACAGGGCGCACCCAGCGGCGGCACCAACGCACGATGGGATGTTTGCCAAAGTAGAGCGGCACTGCGGCATCGGGGTTGCCCGTTTTGCGAAAGATGTCGAAGTTTTCACCCCAGCCACGTTCCCAGTCGCCAATGCGATGTTCACCGGCAACTTTGATTTCTGGATTCACCAGGGCACGAACGGCTTCGAGGATATACTGATCACGTTCTTGCGAGGTGATTTCAGTGAAACGCAGATCGAAGTCAGCGAGACGCTTCTTTAGCCGCTCACTGATCTGCTCGCCCATGATGGCTTCGATGTCGGCGGGCTGGATGGTGTGGACGCTCATTGACGAATGTTGGGGTAATTGTCCTTGAACCACATGACGGATTTTTCGATGCCTTCGTCGAGTGGAGTGAATTGGAAATCTGGCAGCAAGCGGCGCAGTTTGGTGGTGTCCGAAGGCTTGCGGAATTGACCATCGGGCTTGGTGGAGTCCCATACGATCTTGCCGGCGAACTGCATTTTGTCCGCTACGATCTCAACGAGATCTTTGATGCTGCGCTCGATGCCAGATGAGAAGATGATGGCCTCCTCCTCACGGTAGTTTTCCAGTGCCCAAAGCGTCAGCTTTGCGATGTCATCGACATACACAAACTCGCGCAAAGGTGCGCCCGTGCCCCAGGCAAGCAAATCCTCACCGGCCTTTTGACGGAGAAAGGTGCGATGAATGAGAGACGGGATGACGTGGCCGCCTTCGAGGGCGAAATCGTCATGCGGGCCATACATGTTCGTCGGGATGGCGACGATGAAATCGCAGTTCCATTCCTTGCGATAGGCGGCACTTTGCACTTCCAGCATGCGCTTTGCGTAGGCGTAACCGAAATTCGATGGGTGGGGTGCCCCGTTGTGCAGGTTCTTTTCGTTGAGAGGATAATCCGTTTTGTCCGGAAAAACACAGGTGGACATGAAGGAAATCAAACGCTTCACCCCGGCGAGACGAGCAGCCTCCAAGACATTGAGATTGATGAGAATGTTGTTCCGAAAGTACTCACCAGAATGGATGCTGTTGCTGCCGATGCCACCGACGACAGCGGCGCAGTGGATGACATACTCGGGCTTGTGAGTGCGAAAGAGGGCCGCAGTTGCTTCGAAGTTGGTCAGATCCGCGTCTTCGCGAGTCAAATAAACTGCTCCTTCGTCCCCCAGAAGGCGGCGAAGTGAGGAACCCAGCATGCCGGCGCTGCCGGTGACGAGATAACGAGCCATAGTTTCATTCACGCATCAGCTGGGCGTTCCCGCCGATGCCACGCGATGGTTCTACGAAGTCCCTCATCAAAGTCAACGTATTTGAGCCTGCCAAACTCCCGCTCAAAAAGCCCCATATCGAGTCCGACTTCAGCAGGCGCGCCTTCGAGCGGCTTGGCAGTTTCCGGGAGCTTTACCGGCACGCGGAGCTGTGCGCCGATCTTTTCTGCCACTTCACGGATGAGCAGAACACCACGTCCGCCGACGTTGTACACAGGCTCACGTCCTTCGAGCGAAGCACGGAGCATGATGCGCACGGCGTCAGGTGCGTAACAATAGACACGGCGTGCCTCACCATGATCCATCATGGCGATCTCGCCGAGTTTGAGTGCCTTTTCGATGAAGGTGTAAAGCACGCGCCGGTCATCCGGACGTGCGCCAGGGCCATACGCGAGAGCGAGTCGGGCCGAGACAGCCTGAATGCCGCTGGCGCGGGCCGCATTGCACGCCGCTTCGCCGCAGCGCTTGCCCTCGATATAGCAAGCTCGCGGGTGCGTTGTGTTCGTGCTGCCGATTTTGTCTTCGCGATTTGCTTCACCGGCTGGCAGGCCGACGTAGAGTTCGCTCGTGCTCACAAACAGGAAGCGGCCGCCTTGTGGCACTTTTTCGAGAAGATCGAGCGTGGCCTCGGTGTTGAGGCGGATGGTCTTTGATGGGTTTTCGAGGAATCGTCCTGGCTGCCCATAGCCTGCGGCATGCAGGATGAACTCCGCCTGATCCAAGCTGCGGCGGAACGCAGGATCGGTGAGGTCACCGCGGATGATCTCGATTTGCGGATGATCGAGCATCTGCGCCACGACGCCGGTGACGGGGCTTTGGAAGGTCACACGGAGGCGCAGCTTCGAGCCTTCATCAATGAGTCGGCGGAAGGCTGCGGCCATGTGAATGCCCACAACGCCGGAGGCGCCGGTGAGCAGCACACGACCGTCTTGCAGGAGATGACGCGGGACGCCGTCCAATGCGATGCCAGCGTCGTCATGGAAGTAGGATTCAGACATGGCGGAGTTCGTCGAGACGGGCGCGAATGTCCGCCGCCAGCAAGCCGCAGGCCTCGTCATGATAGCTGGCGTGGCCGTAATCGGTCAGGAATTTCCGCGGCACGCCCATGCTGGAGAGGGCGATGCGTTTGCCACGCAGCGCATTCGTGATGCTGGCGGCCAACGTGCCCTCGTAAAACGGCTCCACGCAGAGGATGCGGCCATCACCGGCATGCTCGCGCAGGGTTTCAGCATCGAATGGTGCCAGCGTGGTGTAGTAAAGGATCGTGGCATCGCTGCCTGCGGCGGCTTCGATCACGCGATCGAGGAACGGGCCCACCGTGACGATCACTGGGCCGCTGCCACGCTGAATGACCTCCGCTTTGCCAAAGGTCACCGGGTGGGCCTCGCGATTTGAACGCTCCGAAAGGCGGTGATAGGTCGGCTTGCCGCTCGCAAAGGTTTGCGACATCAGCGAGTCAAACTCCGCCGGATGGCCTGGAACAAGGATTTGCATGCCAGGAACGGCCTGCATGAGCTCCACATCGCCCGGGCAATGATGCGAGCAGCCCAGCGCCGCATAGTCATACGAGCCGCCGACAGTCACAAAGTGACCGCCCAGTGACTGATAGCCGAAATCGACTTTGATCTGCTCAAATGCGCGCTCGACGACGAAGGGTGCGATGCTGTGGAAAAGCGGGATGAAGCCCTCTTTGGCCAGACCAGCCGCCACACTCACGGTGGCTTGCTCCAGGATGCCGATATTGATGACGCGCTTCGGGTGCTTTTGAAAAGCGTGACGGAAGGCAAAGACGCCGATGTCTCCGAGCAGCACGACGAGGCGGGAGTCTTCGTCGAGCAGACGCTCCATGGTGGTGACAAACTGTTTTCTCATGTGAGTTGCGCCAACATCGCCTCCAGTTCGTCCGCCTTGGGAGCCTTGTGATGCCATGCGGGATTGTTTTCCATCTCTTTGCAGCCTTTACCTTTGATCGTGCTGGCGATCACCGCGCGTGGCACATCCCCACCATGCGGCTTCAGCGCCGCCTCGATCTGAGTGTGATCATGGCCGTCGATCTCGATGACATCCCATCCAAAGGAGCGGAATTTAGCAGCCAAGTCACCGAGCATGAGCGCACGATCGCCGGAGTGGTTGAAATCAACGATGCAGGTGAGGTTCCCCAGCTTGTGATGAGCCGCCAACAGTGCCGCCTCCCACACCGCGCCTTCATTGCATTCACCATCGCCTACGATGCAGACGACGCGGGAGCTCGATTCGCGAATCTTCAGCCCGAGGGCCATGCCAGCCGCCATGGGCATGCCGTGTCCGAGTGAGCCGGTGGAGGCCTCCACTCCCGGCACCTTGCGCGAGTCTGGATGTCCTCCAAGACGTCCGCTGGATGAGGCAAAGGTCTTCAACTCCTCCATCGGAAAAAAACCGCGCGCTGCGAGGATGCCATAAATACCGAGCGAAGCATGGCCTTTGCTGAGTACAAAGCGGTCACGCGTCGGATCGGTAGGTTTCGCGGGATTGTGGCGCAAAATGCCGTGGTAGAGCACCCATAGGATGTCCAAGATCGAGAAGGCACTGGCGATGTGTCCCTCACCGGCAGCGCTAGCGGCGCGGAGGATTTGCTCTCTAAGGTCACGAATAGGGGATGCCATGAAACAGGAAGCGATACAAAGCACGCGCGCCCTAAGCGGCAAGGTGAAATCGCGACTGGATCACGCGAGTAACGTCGTCCACAAGGATGCTGCTCATGCAACGTACGACCTGCGTCTTGTCACAGGCAAGTTCTGCTCCGCGCACGGCAATGCAGGCGCAGTCACGATGCAACACGACATGCTGCTCTCCAAAAGGACGCCAGCGGCGCACCTGCGATGGGCCAAAGAGAATCACTGCGGGAATCCCCACTGCCGAGGCCATGTGTGAGGGGGCAGAGTCCATGCCGAAGAAAAAGCGTGCTTGCCGCATGAAAGCAGCGAGCTCCCGCAAACTCATATCCCCCAAGCGGGCATGGCAGGGAAGCTGGGTGAGGCTGACGATATTCCGCGCTCGTTTTAACTCATCCGGCGAAGGACCGCAGGTCACCACCGGCACCCAGCCTTCTTGCGCGAGCCAGTCGATCACTGCTGCCACACGCTCGTCATGCCAGCATTTAAATAGCCAGCGGGAGGTGGGATGCACCACGACGAGCTTTTCTCGTGGAATGTCATGCTGGGCGAGCCAGTCACGCGCTGTGGCATTTTCCAACGGCGTTGGTGGGAAGCCGGGATGAATTTCATAGTGGGGGATTCCCATGCGCATGAGAAACTCCCGTTCGTGCTCCATCACATGGTGCGAGCGGTCAGGCTTGCCTCCATAGTCGGTGAAGATAAAAGGCTTCAGCCTCGAACCTGCGGTTACCTGGATACCCCAGCGGCGGCTGGCACCGCTGAGTGCCGCATACCACATGGCGCGATCACTCCAGGTGAAATCTACGAGGAGGTCGTAACCGCCGCATGCTACCGCCGAGGCCACCCGCCACTCCTCGCGCAGACGGGCTAATCCCCTAAGCTTTCGCGGGGACTCGATGACTTTTGCGATCCAGTCAAATCCAGCGATCAAATCCCGGCTTCCTGGCGAAACAATCACATCGAGTGTGGCTTGTGGGAAAGTCTCGTGTAGCGCACGGAATGCCGGCACACCGCAGATCACATCGCCGAGGTGCTTATTCTTGATCGCGAGGACGCGTCGAGGCTGCCAGGAAGTGCTCACGCTGATGTCCTTCGGAGTCTGGCCGCCTCCGGCTGTTCGAGGAGTCGATCCAGCAGCATGCAGAAACGCTCCTCCGGGAAGGTCCAATTCCCGCGTGAAGGCGCGGGTTCGTTCGAGAGGAAGGTCACTGCTGCGTTGCCACAGATGCGGGCAAGTTGAGAGCCATGCGCAGAGGTGTAAACTTGGTTTTCCGGGCTGCCCGGTGCCAGCATCACAAGCAGGCTTGTTTTGCAAAAGAGGATGTTACAAATGCCTTGCCCGATCGGGCCGATCACTAGCGGTGCAACACGAAACATGCCGATTTGTGCAGGTAACGGGTAGTCTCCGAGCCGGATGACATCCACCGGGCCAATGCGCTCACGCAGAATATCCACGATGCGCTCTTCATTCTCCAATTGCTTGTCCGGCGCGTCACGCCGCGTGATGAAAAGCGGTCTGCCGGGGCCGTTTTCGACTGCGTAGGATGCCGCACAATCGGAGAGCTCATCGTAAAACGGCGGCGGGCACAGCGAAGACTTGCCGTAGAGATTCGGGACAAAGATCAAATCATCGACCTGCATTGTCCCTCGGGTGCCTTCGACGATTTTGGAGGGATCGAGGCCCGCCCAAGCGATGTATCGCGCCTGCCAGCGGGCATGACCGGGAGCCACCAAGAGTTTGTAATCCGGCAGCGCTATTAAATAATCCCGTGCTGCCATCAGGCGGGGAAGATGCTGCAGCATGAAGTGGCCACGGTTTTCGTGATTGCGCCCGGTGAGGTGGAAAACGGGACCGTCGATGCGCTTGGCTCCGATTTTGAGTGGGCGGCAGATTTTGAGTCGCTCAAGGTTATACGGACGCACCCAAGGTTCAAACAGGCTGCCATCGCTTAAGAATACCTGTCCTTGATCACCCGTGAGCCATGTGTTGCGCAGTCGATAGAGGTCTGTCGCAGGCCAGTCGTACTCGTACAGTGACGTGTTTGTGCCATTCACACGCGTCTCGAGGGTATTGTCATCATGTCGATGTCCCGCCTCGGACAACTCATGATGTTCTTGCAAGCCGACCGCAGCATCGGGTGTGGACACTTTCAACCGACTGCCAAACCACCGAAGAAGCTGGTTGTGCGCATCGAGAATGCTACGGGAGACGGAGTGCATGTGGCCAGCGGTGATAGAACGCAGCTCGGAGAGGTGCAATCGAATTATCCAAACTAACTCACGCTTCGGTTTTTATGGTTGATCCCACCTCTCTCCTGCGGCCTGATATTCCACTCATTTCGCCTCCCCCAATGGTTGTTCATCATTACGTCCCCTTCACAAGCAATGTAGGCGATCTGTTTGTACGTGATGGTATTCACAAGCGTCTGCGTGAGACCTTTCCCGGGGTGAAGATTGAAGAGTTTCCTGCTAATGATCCACACAAGAAATCTGGTCGGCCAGTGGGGCTTCAGGGGGGGAATCTAGAGCGCACCAATGAGGAAGCTGATCTTGTGATCGTGGGAGGCAGCAACATGTATCAAGGCCCCGATTGGCGTTTTGTGACCAGCGTGGAGGCCATCGAAAAGCTCTCCGTGCCGCTTGCTTTTATTGGCCTGGGGGTGGGCTCGATTCGTGGGAAAAAATCACGCCCGCTTTCTGAGCGCTCACGTCAGGAAATCATAGCATCTCATCGCAAGGCTATCGGTGTGGCTGTGAGGGATGTGGATACAGTAGAGTTCCTCGCCGAACTCGGTTTGAATGCCAGCCTTACCGGCTGTCCGGCAACGTTTATCAGCCGTGAGCCGTTCAAGCAGGGACAGCCAAGACGTGTGCTCGTCAGTGCTCCCCCTGAGCGATTTCTCCCCAAATGGGGACATAAAGGCTACTTCACAGGAAAAGTGATGCAGACCACATTTGAACGGGTGCTGGGAACTCTGAAGGAAACACATGCTGATTTCGACGTGGTGGCCCAGGACGCACAGGACATGAAGTACCTCCCCCCGATGGTTTCCCGCTTCAACAAGGAGCCGCTCTATTTTGGCATGGAGACGAACAAGTATCTCGACTGTTTCCGAGAAGCGGATCTGGTGGTTTGCTACCGTTTGCACATGGCCATCGCCTCATTGGGAATGGGACTGCCTTTTTTGTTGGTGAACTTTGATCAACGCACAGCGGCCTTTAGAAATACATTTAATGCGGCAGGTGCCACCTTTGACGCTTTCGGCCTTTTGGCACAAAGACGCTTGGCGGCTGCCGTGAAACATTGGCAAGAGCCAGATGCTGCTTTGCAGAATGCATGGAAGCAGGCCATTGCGCGGCGAGATGAGTTGTGGGAGGTGACACGCTCGTTCTATACCTCGTTGGCTCAGAAACTAGCTTCGTAGTCCGGTGCCATGAAGGTGATGCATGTCTTTATCAGCATGCCTGTGGGCGGAGCGGAGGATCTCGTGCTTTCGATCCTTCGAAACTCACCGCCCTCGGCACCCGCTGAGGTTGTCTGTTTGGGGGGGCTGGGCGTGGCCGGTGCAGAAGCCGTGCAAGCTGGCCTCCCCGTGCATCATTTGCCCGTGGTGAGCAAAAAACGCTTTCAACCGCTGGCGGTACTCAAGCTGGCCAAGTGGTTACGCGCGCAAAAGGTGGATGCGGTGCATTCGCATGTTTACAATGCACACGTTTACGCCGTGTTGGCTGCGCGATGGGCGGGCATTCCCGCAGTGATGCATCATCATAAGACCTTCAACCGTGAGCGCCGCCGCCGTTGGTGGATCATGCGGCGGCTGGCCGAGCGGACTGCTGCACAGATCGCTCTGTCAGAGCAGACACGGATGGATTTGATCGACGCACTCAAGCTCTCTCCGCACACGTGTTCGGTTGTCTCCAATACGGTCGATGATTCTGTCTTTACGGTGGTGGCAGATAAAAGGGCGGCCAAGAGACTCGTAGGTCTGAATGAAGAACGTCCGTGGATTGGCGGTATCGCCTCACTCTCCCCACAGAAAAACCATGCAGCGACCGTCCGCATGATGGATGTCCTCGTGCGCGGAGGATGTGATGCTTCCGCTGTGATCTGTGGAGAGGGGAATACCCGCGCAGCGCTGCAAACGGAGATCGATCGCCTGCAACTGGGCTCTCGCCTACGACTGGCCGGGAATCAACGCCCCATCGCACCGTGGCTTCAGGCATTTGATGTGCTCGTGCTGCCTTCGAGCTGGGAAGGTCAACCCATGGTTCTGCTCCAGGCTCTAGCCTGCGACATCCCCGTGGTGGCAAGTGACATCGAAGGGAACGTCGCCACTCTTGGCGAAGGACATCCGGGTCTTTTCCCATTGGATGATATGGCCACCTATGCCGCTCGTGTGCGGGCTTGCCTCGAGGATTCCACTTTCAGAGACTCCATTCTGACTCATCAACGCCTGCAATGGGCGCGGCAGCCTCGCATGAGAGACTACATGGCTGCACTCACCGCAGTTTATGATCGAGTGGGCGTAGATCGCTCAAAAACGTAGATTTGAGAGGACATAAAACGCTCTCCCTTCTCTTTGAGAAGCAAGCCATGACGGTTCATCAGTGCGATGAGCTCTTGCTCGCTGAGATCATTGACCCATGCGTTCTGTCGGCGGCGGGCAAGATTGTCCTCCGGTCTGACAATGCAGTAGGCGATCACACAGCGTGGAGCAGCGTTTGCCACACAAGAGGTGAACCACTCGACATCCTCGACATACTCAAGGCAACCACTGATGAAAGTCACGTCCGCAGTCACTTCAGGAAACTGCTTGGCATTGAAATCACACACTAGCGTGCCAGAGCCTCGATCCTGATAATCGCAGCCGTAGTAGCGGTTTTCTGGGCTTAAAAATTCCTTCAACCACATTGGGCCACAGCCAAGATCCAGAATGGTTTCTTTGGGGCCTAGGTGACGGCTCATGCCGCGAATGCGGTTTTTCCAACGTTCGTCAAAGTATTCAATCTTCCGCCATTCTTTTCGAGGCAGAAATTTAGCGAGCAAATCTTTCCATCTTCCCATCAACACAAATGACGCAGGCTGGCGCGTTTTCCAAGAAAATGTCACGCCTGCATTTCCCAAAATCCATGCCGCGCAATCAAAGCAAGGATTGGCCGGTTGGGACCATGGTTTCCGTGCCAGGAAGCCTGCACCCAATCAGCGGGTGCAGAAGACCTCATAAATCTGTCGATTCGATGGGAGCGCGGGCCCAAAGGAATCTTTACAACCTGTCTGCTGCGGGGAGAATGCTGTTATGAAATGGTTTATTCGCATCCTCATTGTTCTTGTCGTCGTGATCGGCGTGCTGCTGTGGTTCTTCTGGTCCCAGCTCGATCAAATCATCAAGTATGGCATTGAGAAGGGGGCTCCGCCGGTGGTGCAGACGAGTGTGACGGTGGAGAAGGTGCGGCTGTCTCCATTTTCTGGGGCAGGTTTGATCGAGGGGTTCGTGATCGGCAATCCCAAGGGCTTCAGCGGACCGTACGCCGTGCGCGTGGGCAAGGCGGAGATTGCCCTGGATACGCAAAGCGTGAGCGGGGACAAGCTGGTGATTAAAACCATCCGTATTTCCGACCCAGAAATCAACCTAGAGGCAGGCCCGTCGGGGACAAATCTGAAGCACATTGCCGAGAATGCGAAGAGCTTCGTGGCCAAGGAGTCCGCAGCATTGACTGACCGCGGGGCGGGAGCTTCTGACCGTGGCAGCCAGAAACCGAAGAAAGAGATGAAGCTGCAAGTGAATGAATTGGTGATCACTGGAGCCAAGGTGAAGGCAAGCGCCGCAGGGCTGCTGCCTGGAGCGGAAGCGAGTGCCAAGCTCCCGGACATTCATCTGACCAATCTTGGGGTCGGTGAGGGGGGGATTTCGCCGGCAGATCTCACTGCTCAGGTGCTCAACCGTCTGAGCACCGAGACGACGAAGGCAAGCGTGGGTGGGGCTGTGAAAGGATTGCTTGAGGGCAAGCTGGAGAGCGGTGCTCTCAAGGAGGGATTGAAAGGATTGCTCGGTAAGTAGAGGCGTTGTCAGAACCTGACGGGCGTTTTTTAACCTACCTCAAAAGCGAACAATCAATCAGACGCTCGCATGACTCGGCGGGTGAGCGCTGTGAGGCTGTGAGGCGGCGCAGGCAGTGTCCAAGGCCGTCTTTCCCGGCTGTGGATGTCCCATTCGAGGCGGAGGTATTCAGCAACGGCACAGGTGAGGCTGAGTTGAAAAAAGTGTGCGACGGCAGGCCAGACGATCACGATGTGTCCGCGGCAGAGATTTTGCCCGGAGGCCTCGCGCAAACGGCCGAGCACGCCTTGATAACGAGCATGCCGCGTGGATTTGAGCAAAACCGAACCGGCTCTCAGACTGCGGGCTGACTGAGTCGGGGAGAGCCGTGCACTGACGTGCTCATCTAGGGCGATCAGTCTCGATAGATCACCGTCGTGCGCAGCCAACCACGCACGACGCAGTACTGGGCCGATGGTCTGTGGCAGCAGATGGCGTGCAAAGCTCGGCCAGTCGTCATCTCCAACGAGCAAGGTCTCTGTGCGTGCACGAACGCTGCTGAGCAGCCAGCGAACCCAATCGTACTCGTGGGAGGTTGCGGTGAAGGCACCCTCACTGGGCGTGGCGACAGCGGGGAGCATGGAAGTGACGCAGGGGAGGAGGCGGAGCTTCATGGCACACGATCAATTTTCAGCCGCTGTGCCTGGCACCGCGCATTAAAGCTTCCTTGCAGAGGGTTTTGCATCGCGGCAAACATGCCGTTGCGAAGATGCCTGCGCCAACAGAATCCTTACCCATGAATCACACACCCATGCTTGACACCTCGCGCACTCGCTATGCGTGTCAGCGTTGTGGGAACTGCTGTCGCTGGCCTGGAGACGTGCGGGTGACTGAGGATGAGGTCGTGCGGATTGCAAATTTCCTGCAGATGTCGCAGGATGCGTTTGTTCAAGAATGTACGCGGCTCAATGCAAATCGCACAGGATTGAGCATTATCGACAAGCCGGATGGTTCCTGTCTTTTCCTCGAAGGAGTGAATGTGTGTCGTATTCAGCCGGTGAAGCCCGCGCAGTGTGCTGGATTCCCGAATGAATGGAATTTTCCCGGCTGGCGAGAAGTGTGTGAAGCGGTGGAAATTCCTATGGGTCAAGTTTCAGGTGAGCCATAGTCGCAAAGTGCAGGCGGCACCTCCCGCGTAAAAAGAACTGTTTTGGTGTAGGCGCAGGGTTTGCAGAGTTCGATGTGATCCACCTCGGTGCGAATGACCGAGAACAGGCGGTAATCTTCAATCGCGCAGTACTTGCGATAGTAGGCTTGGCTTTTCCCTGGAACCCGATCCCAGTAACGCTTCGCCGCAACCCCCTCAATGATGCGAGTATGGCCGGAGAGATAGACGAGCGTCTCCAGTGAAGCGGAGGCAAACATCCACTCGGCGCGAGGGTTTTGACGAAGGCTGGCGACTTTTTGTGATGACGGAGCGGTGATAGAAATGATCTCTTCGAGATCTGAGGTCACACATGGGGTCATCCACATGGTGTGGGGGTGCCCTTGCGCATCAGCGACGGCTAAAATAGCGGCGCGTGCATGGGTGACGAGCTGGGCGGCCTCCCGGGCAAGCTCACTCTCGATCTTCATGATGTAAAATACGTGAAGATCGAAGGCTGCCTCCGCTTGGCTTGCGAGGCTTGCTGCTAATTTTGAAGTCAGTCGGGCACTGGACAAAACGCGGCAGTGGTGACATTGGCACGGGATGAAACCTCAAACCCTCGTCACGCTGGATCTCGAAGGCGTACTCGTTCCCGAAATTTGGATCGCTTTTGCGGAGAAGACCGGCATCCCAGAACTGCGCCGCACCACACGTGATGAACCTGACTACGATGTGCTGATGAAAGGTCGGTTGCGTATTCTCCATGAGCATGGCCTGCGCCTGCCTGACATTCAGCAGGTCATCGGCACTTTGGTGCCGCTTGAGGGAGCCAAGGATTTTCTCGATGAGCTGCGTTCCCTCACGCAGGTGATTATTTTGAGTGATACCTTTGAGGAATTTGCGCAGCCCCTCATGCGCCAACTCGGCTGGCCGACGATTTTTTGCCATCAACTTGAAGTCAATCCGCAGGGGGGCATCACCGACTACCGGCTGCGGCAGCCTGACCAGAAGCGGAAAGCGGTCGCTGCCTTCAAAGGGCTGAACTATCGAGTGATCGCGGCGGGGGATTCATTCAATGACACGGCGATGTTGAGTGAGGCGGATGCGGGCTTCCTGTTTCATGCACCGGCGAGTATCCAGTCACAGTTCCCGCAATTCAGTGCTTTTGAGGAATATGGGGAGCTTTTGAGCGCGATCCGCACGGCTCTGTGACGAGCCGACGTTGCCTTCGCGCACAATTGCGTCCAGTATCGCCGCCCGTTCATGTCACCGCTCCATCTTCAGCCCGCATTCGACGCCTTTCAGAAACTCGCGCAGAAGGGCACGCTCGTACCTGTGGTGGCCGAACTGGCGGCAGACTATGAAACCCCGCTCTCCGCGTTTCAGAAGATTCATGATGGCCGCTGCGGTTTCCTGCTGGAGTCCGCAGAACTGACGCAGCATTCTGGGCGCTACTCGCTCTTGGGGAGCGCGCCGCGTATCATCTTTACGGCGCGGGGAAACGAGATCGAAGTCGAAGAACGCGGCGTCAAACGATCGTTCACTGCGCAGGGAGATCCCCTGGTGGAGCTGGAGCGGCTGATGAAACCCTTTCGCCCGGCAGAATCAAAGCCGCTGCCTGTTTTCCATGGGGGAGCGGTCGGCTACCTGGCCTATGACATGGTGCGCCATTTTGAGCCGACCTTGCCAGCACCGAAGAAAGACGAGCTGAATCTGCCCGACATGGTTTTCATGGTCACAGACACCGTTTTGGTGTTTGACCACCGCACGCGCCGCCTCTCCATCGTCGCCAACGTTCACACTGACGAGCACACCTCGCTGGGTGCGGCTTACGAGTGGGCGCGGGAGCAGATCGCTGTGGTGATTGCGAAACTGGAACAGCCTTTGGCAGCGAGGCCCTTGCAAACCTTTGCTCCTCAAGGCGCGGACACTGCGCCCGCTCTGATCAGCAACACCACGCGGGAGGAGTACGAAGCGATGGTGTTGAAGATGAAGGAATACATCGCTGCGGGGGATATTTTCCAAGGTGTACCGTCACAGCGCTTCGAGACGGAATATGCAGGCAGCACGCTGGACCTCTTCCGCGCACTCCGCCATGTGAACCCGAGTCCGTACATGTTCTGTTTGGATTTCCCTCAGGGGTTTGCACTCGTTGGCAGCTCTCCAGAGGTGCATGTGAAATGCTTGGACGGCCGCATTGATATCCGGCCGATCGCGGGCACGCGGTGGAGGGGAGAGACGGCGGAGGAAGATGAGGCTCTGGCCCGTGAGCTTCTTGCCGATGCAAAGGAGCGCGCCGAGCACATCATGCTGGTCGATCTTGCGCGCAATGATGTGGGCAGGGTGGCCGAGTACGGCAGCGTCCGCGTGAGCGATCTGATGATCATCGAGCGCTACTCTCACGTCATGCACATTGTTTCAAACGTGGATGGTCGTCTGCGCGCAGACAAGAGCGCTTACGATGTCATGCGCGCCACATTCCCTGCGGGAACCGTCAGTGGCTCTCCCAAAGTGCGCGCGATGGAGATCATCAATGAGTGCGAAAAGAGCAAGCGCTGCGCCTATGCTGGTGCGGTCGGTTATTTCGGTTTCGACGGCAACCTCGATTCCTGCATCGCATTGCGAACCTGTGTGGTGCAGGGAGGAAAGGCTTATGTGCAGGCCGGTGCGGGTGTCGTGGCAGACTCGGATCCAGCCAGCGAGTATCGCGAGACCGTCAACAAAGCAGCAGGCATGTTGAAAGCCATCCATTGGGCACGTCAGCTAGGGCTTCCCTGATTGTTCGCATTCTTCTCACACACTTGCTCACAATGTGTATTCACTTCCTAGAAGCAGAGAACCCTCCGGCATGCGAAGCCGGAGGGTTCCATGGCGATCCAGCAACCAACAACGATGAGGATCGTTTGGCACGAAATGCAGAAGCTGAGGAAGCTTGCAAATGTGACCCAAGGGTTACCCCAAAGGCGAGGCCATGTTAAAAAGTTTTGCCCTTCCCGTCAACAGCCCCACCTGTCTTTTGCAAAAAGAACTTGGTGAGTCGCAGATGTGAGAGGGTAAACTTCCTCAATTTTCTCAAAATTTCAGTAAACACTCACTTGACACCGTTCAAGCCAGCAGTTCCCCAACTAGTAAACATTTGAACATATCATCATGCCCTCCCACCTCCCCCTCGGTCAATTGCTTCTTATGGGCGTTCCCGGCACGGAACTGACGCCTGAAACCGCCGCTCGCCTCAAAAAATTGCAACCTGGGGGCTTCATCCTTTTTGGGCGTAACATCCAAAGCCCTGAACAACTGCGCAAGCTGGTGGACGATCTTCGTGATCTATCTGTCGTCGAGCCTTTCATCACCATTGATCAGGAAGGGGGGCGTGTTTCGCGCCTCCGCCTGATTGGCGAAGAGCCACCCAATGCGCAATCTCTGCGTGACAAAGGGGACGCTGCTCTCATCAAACGTCATGGCAAAATCACGGGGCAGCTCTTGCGCCTGTTCGGATTCAATCTGGACCTCTGCCCCGTGCTAGACATCAGCTACGATGATACGGCGGACAATTCGCTCAAAGGACGAACCTATGGACGCCATCCGCAGCAGGTGATCGACAATGCAGGCGTTTTTAATCGCGCCATGCGTGGCGAAGGCATTCTCTCTTGTGGTAAACATTTCCCAGGCTATGGCCCTGCGGAGTGTGATCCGCATGAGTTTCTCCCCGTCATCACCAAAAGCCGAGAGGAGATGGAGCGGAGTGAATTGTTGCCTTACTCCGCTCTTCTGCCGGAGCTCGACAGCGTGATGACCTGCCACAGTCACTACACCGCCTATGAGCCGGAGCGTGAACGCTGGCCGGCGAGCCTGAGCCACAACATTGTGACGAAACTCCTGAGACACCAATATGCCTTCGATGGGTTGGCGATGACGGATGACCTCGATATGGGTGCGATTCTCAATGAAGTGACGTTTGAGCAGGCGATTCAGGAGGCGGTGCGTGCAGGTAACGACTTGGTCATGATCTGTCATCGCGTGGAAATGGTCGAGCTGGCTCGCGAGCATCTTGAGGGAGTCGAGGAACCAGTCTTGAACGACGCGCTAGAGCGCATCGAGAAGACCAAGAAGCGCCTTGTCAGGCCTGATAAATTCAGTCTCGACCGTTTTGCGGCGATCAATCAAGACATCTGGCAACTCCGCGTGGATACACTGGGGGAAGAAAAGGCCAAGGTGCTGAGTGTGGAGGATGGAAAACGTTCGCCAGTCGAGCTGTATTAAGCACTGGCCGTTGGTTCGTCCGTTTCGCGCTTTCCTTGAAAGGCTCTTCCTAGAGACTCTTGTCAATGAGGAGCGCAGCGGAACGGCGGGGAGTCGGGTGGTAGCCATTCATGGCTGCCCGGATGCGCTTGGCGCGTTCCACACAGGCCTCTGCTTTTTGGAAATCGCCCGAAGCTTTATACACCGCACCGAGATTGATGAAAGTCTGCGAGAGATCCGTGGGGTCCATCTGGCTTTCGTTGAGGTTCTGCCGGATGGCTAGCGCGCGTTCGTGCATGGCTTGGGCACGATCCACGTCCATGCTGCTATAATAGAGGACGCCCAGATTGTTGTACACCGAGGCGACACGCGAGCTTTGCTCGCCGTCGATGCGTTTGAAGGTTTCCAGGGCTTCGTTGTAATACAACTCCGCCTTGTCGAACTGGCGTAGTTGCTTGAAGATCATGGCCAGGTTGTTTCTGATGGTGGCGACTTTGTCGCTGCCGTCCAAGCCATGATCGACACTGATTTTGAGGGCCTTCTCGTAGAACTCCGCCGCTTTGTCCATGCGTCCCCAGCGGTCGTAGAGATGGGCGAGCAACGAATAGATGCCCGTGAGCAAGTCGGGGTCTTGGCGGCGCAGTTCCTGGGCGCGGAAGAGGGCTTCGCGGTAGAGGGATTCGGCTCTGCGGAAATCACCTTCCTTCTGGCGGAGATCAGCGAGGACGCTGATCTGCTCCACGAGGGCACCTACCCGGACGGGATCGTGGTATGCAAGCCGCCTCGCCTCCTCGACGCTGCGGGAGGCGGAGGCAATTTGACGCTCCAAGGCAGTATCCACGAAAGTGAGAGATCAGAAGGTGGCGAGGCTACGCATCAATGCGTGGCCGGTGTCATTAACTGGCGTCGCGATATGATTGGGCAAGATTGGCGATGGTGGTGCGCGCGTGGGCCATCATGTCACGAGAGACACCGTTGTTTTCATACCAGTGCGTGTAGGCATGGTTGTCGAACATGATGTCGAACTGAGAAACAAGGCGATCAAAGACGGCAGCGATGCCGGTGTGATTCACCAGTGCGAGGCCGCTGGAGGCAAAGCCTTCAGGGGCGGTTTCAGCGACGCCAAGTTTGACTCCCGTGGGGACGTAGCTCGCGAAGTTGAGCCCTTTGCGAATGGCTGCCATGTTTTCTTCGACTTCCTTGGCTTTCACATCTCCGCGGAAGAGTGCGCAGGCGGAGAGATAGACGCCGTTGGTCCAGTCGATGGCAGCGGTGAAGTTGTCCTGAGAGAAAGTCTCGCGGGCGATGTCTGGGAAGTTGATGCGCACCTGACCTTCTTGGCCGGGAGCGCGCATGGGAGCGAATGAGGCTGTGAGGAAGTGGTTGCCGGGGAAGGGAACCAAGTTGGTGACGTATTCGCTGAGGTCCGTGTTCAGCTTTCCAGGGAAGCGGAGTGACGCCGTCACCGAGCTCATGATGAGCGCGATGATGTGGTTGAGGTCCATGTAGTTCGGACTGCGATGCAGCTTCGACTTGGCGATGCGGAAGAGGGCCTCATTGTCCAGCAATACGGCGGCGTCCGCGTTATCGAGGATGCGTTGGAGTGTGAGTACGGCGTTGTAAGGCTCTACCGCAGAGTCTGAGATCAGCGGTGATGGCGCGACGGAGAACGTAAAGATGCGCTTTTTCGGATAAGCCTGACGCAGCCGCTCCAGGATGAGCGAACCGAGGCCTGAGCCTGAGCCACCGCCGATGGAGTGAGTGACCAAGAAGCCCTGAAGGGATTTTGTTTTTTCCACCGAGGCGTCGATCACATTCATGATCTGGTCGATGATGCGTTCGCCTTCGACGTTGTAGCCGCGCGCCCAGTTGTTGGCAGCCCCAGGGATTTTGCGGATGATGCTGCTTTCGTCAAAGAGCTGCGCCATATCCCCACCTTCGATGCGGGCGATGACGCCCGGCTCCAAGTCCACGAGAATAGCGCGGGGGATGTATTTGCCATCGCGTACTTTGTGAAAGAAGACCTCCATGTTGGCATTGGCCGCTGCAGAGGTGTTGCCTTCCTTGGGAGTGCCGGCTTCGGTCAGGCCGTGCTCGCGGAGCACAAGCCGCCAAAAGCGGTCAGCGATCTGATTGCCACACTGTCCGACATGAATGCTCAAAATTTCTCTCACGGGTATTCCTCCAAACTTTAGATTTCTCTGATGCTGACGGGGTGATGGTTAGGCGCGGCGACGTTCGACGAGATCACGCAGGCTCATGGCGGCGCGGTTTTCTTCTGAGCTAGAGCCTGTGCGCGGGAGGTCCGCAGAGCTGTCCTGCACTTTGGCTTTGGCTCCACTTTCTTCAGCGACCTGATAGCTCTGAATGAGTTCCTGAGCTGAGGCACGGAGCGCATTGATCTGCTCCTCGGACATGCCTTCATTGAGGTACCAGTTGGCGAAGGCTTTGCGCTGCCAGAGCTTGTCGAAATTGTGGCAGATGCGATCCAGCACGCGGGCGATTTCGGTGTTGTTGGCGAGCAGCACCATGCTCTTGCGATGAGAGACGCCCGACTGCTCCACATAGCCGATTTTGAAGGCGGTGGGGATCCAGTAGGTGAGGGGGAGCTGCTCACGCATAGCGGCGAGGGCACTGTCTGCGAGCGGCTTGTCATCCATGATGCCACGGTAAAGCACCGCCGTGCTGAGGAAGCGCCCCTCCATCGGCGAACAAGCAGCAAAGACAGAGCTGTTGTCGAAGAGGCTGCGGATCATTTCTTCGACTCCCATTTCTTCGAACTTGCTGCGGTCGGGTGGCGTCAGTGGCGCGAAAGCGCACATGAGGAAATGCAGCGAGGGCTGGGGTACGAGGTTGGTGAGAAGCTCGCGCAGGCTGATTTCGACTGTGAGGAAACCGCTGAAGCGCATGGAGGCAGTCAGTCCGGCCAGTGCTTCGGTGATCAGGAGGTTCAGATCGTCAACAGTCGGGCTTTCGATGTTCCATTTGCGATGAGCGAGCTCAAACAATGCCTCGTTGTCAAAGATGAGGCAGGCATCGGCTGCGCGGCGCAGAGTGTTGAGGGTGAATACCGTGTTGTAAGGCTCCGTGACGACGGAGGAGACTTGCGGGGATGGCAAGACGGCACAGCTAAGCACCGGGAATTCAGGGTACTTCTCTTTGATGGATTCGATCAGCAGTGCGCCGAAGCCCGAACCAGAGCCGCCGCCAGTGGCGTGCAGCACGATGATGCCACCGACATTGTCGCATTTGTCGATCTCCGCATCGAGACGGCCCATGACTTCGGGAAGCACCTCGCGTCCCGCTCCGAGGTAGCCCACGGCAAAGTTGCCCCCGGCACCTTCCGTTCGGCTGATGAGGTTGCCTGGATTGAAGAGAGAGCCAGAGTTGGCCTTCACATTTTCGATCACGCTCGGTTCCAGATCGACCATGATCGCACGCGGCACAAAGCTACCAGACGAGGACTCGCCCAGCTTGGTGAAAAACGCGCTCCAGTTGCCGCGCGGCTGTTGTCCTTGTGCAGTTTGGCCAGTGAGGGGATCAATGCCGTGCTCCTGGCAGATGGTTTTCCAGAAAGAAGCGGCGATTTGATTGCCGGCCTGACCGATTGAGATGACGATGGTGTTGTTTACTTTCATCAGTCGTTCTTTGTTGCTCGATTTGCGTTTTGGGGAGTCGTATGAAGAGAATCGCGATGCTAGGGGCGCTGCCGACTGCTTAGCCCCACCAAGTCACAGTCCAAGTCGGGTGATCTTGATGGAAGCAATCATGACGCTCGCAGTTATCGTGAGTACTTCTACCTGCGGGGCATGCCTGAGTCCAAGTAAATTCCTCGATTTCAAAAGGATTCAGAGCACGAATCAGGTCGAGAGGCATGCGCGGCAGGAAATCGGGTGTCACGGCTTGCCTTTGCTGGGTATTGGTAGAGGAGATGCCGTGGACATGACTGGGATTTGGCCAGTCTGGTTTTCCACATGCCCTTGCTTCATCTTGTCGATCTCCTCTTTCGTGGGGACAATGGCGCGGCGAATGGTGATGGGCGTTTTTTCGGAAGTGTTTTGCGCTGGGGCAGCGGATTTTGGCTGCGGAGTAGGTGCGGGCTTGTTTGTCTGATGCGCTACCGCTTTCGAGGGTTGAGATGCCGCAGGTTGATCTCCTGCCTTGGTTGGATTCGTGGCAGGAGGCTTGTTCGATGAAGGAGTGGCCTGTCTTGTAGGGTTGGGCACTGCCACCGACATGGCGGGAGCGGGTTTGCTGGATGTGGGGAGCGGCTTCTTCTGCTGAGAGGATGCCTGGAGTGGCGGCGCCTTGGTGATCTTTGATGGCGATTGTGGTTCGCGAACGGGTGTTTGATGCGCGGTGGCGGCCTGTTTGGAATCACTGTCTGGCTTCGCTTTTGCGGCCACCGTGCCCGGCCCTTCGGCCTCGGAGGATGCTGCTGGCGATTTTGTGACGGCATGACTCTCAGAACCCCGTCCGAGGAACATCCAGCCTGCGAAGCTGAGCGCGACAGCGGCAGCAGCAGCTAAAATCCCCCAAGGGGCAGTTTTTTTCCGGCGTTGCAGCGGATGAAATTCGTGGGCTTTGAGACTGCGGTGTCCCGTCTTGGAGTCGTCCGCATTGAAGGATGAGTCAGCTTCGGTTTCGCCCCAATCGTCTTCAAAGTCTGAAACAGAACCAGCACTCTCCATTTCTTCGAGCGCAACTGCTCCGCCCCGCAAACGCGTGGCGAGATCGATGGGTTGAGCCGTTAAGAGGCTCTCGAATTTTTCGATGAACTCACCGGTGGAGGGGGCTTTGCCTGCACGCTGCGTCAGCGCCAGACACTCTCGCACATAAGCTGCAGCTGCCTCGGGGACGGATTCGGGGAAGGTGGGAGATTCGCCACTTTGACGTTCGCCAGTCAGGAGGTAGGCGGCCAGTGCCACAAACGAACGATTCCGAAAATCGCGATCTCGGAGGTGCTCCTCCAGTGAGGAACCCTCAGGGATGTCCATATCCACCAGCAGAGGTTCATAAAGACTGCGCATGGTCATATGCGGGCGTAGCTTCACGAGGAACGGCGGCCATGCGTCGAGTCGCTTCTGCATCAATCTCTCCGTTTCGCGAGACTGCATTGGCCCGCCTTT
Source organism: Prosthecobacter sp. (assembly GCA_039806835.1). Lineage (GTDB taxonomy): Bacteria > Verrucomicrobiota > Verrucomicrobiia > Verrucomicrobiales > Verrucomicrobiaceae > Prosthecobacter. Next base: position 190,783 of record JBDHQD010000002.1, read on the forward strand.
GCCGACACGCAGCAGAATGTTGGAAGGATGCACATCCACGCGAGCTACTCCGCATTCGACGGCTTGCTCGAGTCCGGCATGAATTTGCCGCATCAGCACCACGACCTCTGCAGGATTCAGCGTGATGCGTTCAGCCATCAAGCGGCTCAGGGCAAACCCAGGCTCCCGCTCCTCAGTGAGGAATGTCCATTCGGGACTTTCCCACAGACTTAATGAGCGCAGGATATTCGGATGTCGCGCTGGATTGAACCGCCAAACCTGGAGTGGCACCGCTTCGTAACGGGCTTTTTCCACCACGCGGGCAGGCGGCAGCAGATGTACCATGACCGGTTGCTCAGCCTTCTTATTGACTGCCGGAATCGAGAAGGGGTAGCGCCTAGCCAGCTCCGCGTCTTCGACCGCAAAGCGGCTGCCGAGGATGGTTTCCACAGGCACCTTCTCCAACAAAATCTCTTGGAGCTGTGATTGCGGCAATAAGGATTGATTCGCCACGAGATGTCTCCGATATCCACGGGCTTTGGCGTTCGAGGTGAGCGCACTAAAAGCCTCTCGCACATCGTCACGGAGTTTTTCAATCGAAGACGGTGAGTTTGCCGGATCACCAAGGGCTGCACGAATGGTGGTGCGCAAACTCGTGGGCAACTGCGTGAGCGCGGGAAAGCGGTCTGGGTTTTCACCATAGTGAGGCTGCCCTGTGAGCAGCAGGAAAATCAGGCGGCTGCCTTCCACGACAAGGCGTGCTCCGCTTTGCGCCTCTGTTCCGGCATCGACCAGCGAAAGCCCGTAGTCATACACTCGCAATTGCAGAAAGGTATCCTCTAGCGTCGTTACGAGCACGCGGTCGAGGTGTATGCGCGATACTAAGCGCTGATGGCTGCCGAGCTGTAACAAGTCTTCGAGTAACTGGCTGACCAAGCCCAGAGCAACAGCGGGAGGCACGGCACCACGACGGGAAACGTAATCTTCCACAAACTCTCCATCACTCAGATTGCTGGTATAATAGACCATCCCCTGGTCTTCTCCCACTTCGAGGATGCGCATGAAGGAGTGGCCGCGCAATTCGGATGCCTGCTTAGCGCGTTCAAAGGCCGAACGCTTAGCTGTGGCATCTAGGGTGGCTCCACCACGCAGAACATGCAATTCCACAAGCCTGCGAATGCGGTTATCGAAAGCTAGGAACACCACCTCGTCTTTTGAGCGCTGCAACTCTACCGGTGCTCCGCCTGTGCGGTGAGCGAGCGAAAGGCTGCCAAATTGCTGGAGTTCCTCAATCATAATGGACTATGGCGCGAGAGACTAGAAGCCGTTCGTGTGGGGAAGGAAAGGGGAATACATAGCCCGAATTTTCTCAAATTCTAAAGGATGGCGCTCAAAAATGCAAAAACATTCTGAAAAATCTAGTAATTCCATAGCAAGGCGATGGTGGAAAGCACCAATATTGGGCAACATTTATAAATACTGAAATATCATCGAGCCATGGATCTGTTCTGCTCCCCCTCTTAAAACCCTCACTTCGAGATGATTTCGACTATTTTGCGGTCGTTGCCGACTGAGAGGAAGCACTCGCAACGGCGGCCCCACGGGCGAGCACTCTCAAGCGTGCTTCATCCTCGGAAGCCCACGTATGCCCAGGTTGGGAGAGGGCTTCTTGTGCAGCACGCTGAATATCAGAGGCATTGGGAGAGCCTGGATAGACCAATTCCTCCCATAAGGTGATGGCATCGCCTTTGATAAGCTGCAAAAGAAGTCTGGCTGCGTGGCTGCGCACTTCGGCATCGCGAGGGGGATCGAGATGCAGCCAGACGAGAAACTTCATATACTGCGGGCTGGTTGCGGGTAGCTCTGCGGTTTGCCCAGACAAGAGTTTTTCATTTTCATGCCAGTCGCTAGTGAGTGCCGTCACATGTTGACTCGCGTAGGCGGCCATCTCCTTGGCCATTTTCTGAGTGTTTTCTTTGCGCCAAGCATCCTTCTCTTGAGGAGTAAGGGCTTTTTTGGCGGTAGTGGCTCCTTGGCTGTGTGTGACTGCGCGCTCTCTTTGTCCAAGCATTCTTGAGACCAGCGAATTCGGCAATACGAAAAAAGTTAGCGCCATAGCGAGAGCGCCACAGACCCAACCCACCAAGAACAGCCCGCGAGCACGTTGGGCATTAGATAGCCTCGTAATGCGTTCTTCCGGCACTTCGGCCCATAGTTTACTCACTGGTTTCTGCTCCTGATCTATCGTCGCTTTTTGAGGCGAACTGATCTGAGACTCACTTGATGCGCTTGGGACAGAGAGTGCTGCCACAGTCGCCTCTGCTTTTGTGACTGCTTGTTGCAGATTTGAGTGTTTTAATGCGAGATCCCACCAGCAAGCAGGAACGATCGCTTTATAAAGAGCACCACCTTCCGTGTCGGTGCAGAGATTCTCTGCGAGGGAGTTCAGCGCATGGCGCTCCTCCTCACGTTGCCAGGACCAAGCCGTACGTGGTTTGCGCAGACGCAGATCCCAGAAATCGCGCTCTTCTTGAGAACTGCTACGCACCATTTTTCCGGCATCGAGCCAGCGCGCGGCATCAGCGAGTGCCTCCTGGTGTTCTTCTCCAGCCAGGGGATGCGCTGCATTGTAGAGCTGTTCCGCACGCGAGTATCGCGTCACGGCGAGGGTCGCAGCGAGGGCGAGCATCACATCCACCGCACACGCGTTTTTAGAAGCATGCGAGGCGGTGATTGACTCAGCTAGACGCGTGAGCCGGTGCGTCTCGCTCCGAGCGGCCCAGCGAGAGGCGACGATGCATGTGACCGCAGCCTGCCCACTGCCTAGCTCGATCGCCAAGTCGGGGATGCGCGCCATCTCTGCCAGCGTGTCTTCGTCATTTTCAAACATCTCGGCGATCAGCGGGCTGGCGACCGCCACCCATTCAGGCCGTGAAAACGCGAGACTGCAAAACGCATCGAAATGTCCAGGCACCGCCACTTTCTGCTTGAGGGCGTTTAGTAAATCACGCGCCGATTGCTGAAGTTCGTTCGGGAGCTCGGTGGCAATGAGAGATTCGATGTGCGCAGTAAATTGTGCCGCAGAATCGCTAGAGCATGAGTCGCGATTCGCCTCATCAACCGGTGAGGCAGGAGACGTTTCGGCAGGTTCTTGCGCGTTTTGCTGCATTTTACGAGTCCACCTTATAAGGGAGGATCAGCGCGGATGCAACGCAGGCATCTCGGGGAAATCCTGATCTTTCTCAGGCGAAGATTTCCTTGGCTACAGTGCCGTAAACATCCGTCAGTCGGAAATCGCGCCCCGCATAGCGGTAAGTGAGCCGTTCATGATCGAGTCCCATCAGCGCGAGCACCGTCGCGTGCCAATCGTGGATGTGCATTTTGTTCAGCACGGCCTCGTAGCCGTAATCATCGGTCATGCCGTAATTCATGCCGCCCTTTACCCCACCTCCTGCCATCCACAGGGTGAAGCCCTTATTGTTGTGATCTCGCCCGTCTTCGCCTTGCGAGTGGGGAGTGCGTCCGAATTCGCCGCCCCAGATCACCAGCGTATCTTTGAGCAGGCCACAGCGCTTTAAATCTGCCAGCAGTCCAGCGACGGGCTTGTCAATGGCACCGGCGTTGCGTTCCAGTCCCGCTTTCAAATTGATGTGTTGATCCCAGTTGCCGTGCGTGATCTCGACAAAACGCACCCCTGCTTCCACGAACTTCTTTGCCATCAGACACTGTTTGCCAAAACTGTCCGTGGCCTGCTCTCCAATGCCATAGAGTGTGCGCGTAGCTTCAGTTTCTTTGTCCAGGTTCATCATTTTCGGCACCTCGGATTGCATCCGAAACGCCAGCTCATAAGACTCGATGACTCCTTCCACTTCGTGGCTGACACCGCCGTCTTGTCGCATGCGTGAGCGATTCAATGCTTGGACGAGATCAAGCTGCGTGCGCTGCTGCTCCGAGCTGAGGCGGGTGTTCTTGATGTTCGCCACACTGGCTTCTGCCCCTGATCCCATGCGTCTCGCAAAAACTCCGCCTCCCGACTGTCCTCCGCCACTGATTCGGGTGCCTTGATAGACCGCTGGGAGAAAAGCACTGCCATAGGTGCGTGCAGCATTCAGCGGGGGATTGATTGTGATGAATCCTGGCAGGTTTTCATTCAAAGTCCCCAAGCCATACAGCGACCATGCTCCGAGCGAAGGGCGCACAAACTGCGTGGTGCCCGTGTGCAGTTGAGTGAATGCCTGCGGATGGGCTGGTAAATCCGTAGTCATCGAATTGAGGAGGCACAGTTCATCCGCATGCTTGCTTAAGTAAGGGAACAACTCAGAAATCCACAGGCCGCTCTGACCATGTCGGCTGAATTTCCACGGCGATCCCATGAGCTTGGCTGACCCGTAGCGACCAGCCACGGCGGGTGCGCTTTTACCAGAGTCAGTCGCCAGCTTCGGCTTATAATCAAAGGTATCCACATGCGAAGGTGCTCCCTGCATGCAGAGGAAAATCACATGCTTGGCGCGTTGGGGGAGGTGGGTGGCTTTGGCCGTTGGCATCGCAGCACGCAGGGCTTGTTGTTGCGCCAATGCGGCAAATGCCAAGTAGCCGAAGCCATTTGAACTCGATTTGAGAATGTCGCGCCGAGTGAAAGTAGGAGAGTTCATGTGAAGCGGTGAAGGTGAGAGGGTTAATTCAGGTAACGAAACTCTGCGCTGGCGAACAAGCTCTGGCAGAAGGTCGAGAGGGCCGAGAAATTTGCGCGCGCTTGTGCCTCGCGACTGTTGGAAGTGCCTCGGGTTCCTTGTTGCGAAAATCGCGTCCAGAACATGCTGATGGCGGTTTTCTCATCTGGTGTCGGCTCTCGACCAAAGGCGATTTGGTAGGCGTGGATCAGTTTCTCTGCGGATGTTCCAGGGAAGCGACTGATCCTCATCGCAAATGCGTCTGCTGCGGACTGCACTTGTGGATTGTTCATCAGATAGAGGCTCTGCGAAGGGACATTGGTTGTGTCGCGATTGCCGCTAACCAAGCTGGCATCGGGAAAATCAAAGACCGAAAGGGATTCAGGAATCAGGTCGCGCACGATGGGCAGGTAGATGGAGCGATAGGTGCGGGTCTCGCCGTCCCCCCCCTCGCGATAGAGCGAGATCAGTCCCTGTCGGCCTTCACTGAGTCGTGCGACAGGGGAGCCGCTGATCGGATGGAAATTCAACACCCCACCGGCGGCGAGCATCGCATCGCGAATGACCTCGGCGTCCAGCCTCCGCTGATTCATGCGCCAGCGGTATTTGTTGTCAGGATCGACCGCATGATTCGCGGCGTCGTGGTAGGACCCCATCTGGTAAGTGCGACTCAGCATGATCTCCCGAATCAATCCTTTCACCGACCAGCCGTTATCCATGAAACTCACGGCGAGATGATCCAGCAGCGCAGGGTGAGTCGGTTTTTGGCCTGCCATGCCAAAGTTATCCGGTGTCGGCACCAACCCCGCGCCCAAGAGTTTAAGCCAGACACGGTTTGCCATGACGCGTGCGGTGAGGGGATTGTCCTTTGAGGCGATCCAGTAGGCGAGATCCAAGCGTCCACTGCCACTCTCTGGACTGATGTTGAGCGGCTCACCCTCGGCGCACAGAACTTCCACGAGACCACGCGGTACCACGTCACCTGGCTGTTTGATGTCGCCGCGCACGAGGATCGGACAATTGTAGGGCGTCTGTCGGTCGAGCATCCCCATCACGAGTGTGCGTGGCGTGCCATCTTCGCGGAAAAGATCGAGGTCGGCCTTGATTTCCTCAGCGCGGTCACGTGCGCCGCGGATTCGTAGAAAATTCTTGGTGCCTCCTTTCTCCCGTTCACTCCGCCGCATGGCAAAGACTTCCTTCACCGCTTCTTGAGCCGCCTCATTCGCGCGCTCGTAGCTGCTCTTGAGTTCGGCCACCTCGGTGCGTGAAATCGCCGCCAGGGCTGCTTTCTGGCCTGCCTCGCGATCGAGTTCGATCAACCCCGCCACGTTGTTGTTTTGCAACTGGGCATGCGTGCCGAATAAAGTTTCACTGCTCAGGAAGATGCCCGCCAGCGCATAGTAGTCCCGTTGCGTCACGGGGTCGAATTTGTGATCGTGGCAGCGCGCACAGGCCAGCGTGATCCCCAGCATGGCTTGTGAGAAGGTGTCGATTTGCTCATCCACCAGATCCATCGCGAACTGGCGTCGATCACGCTGGTTGTGTCCCTTGGCCCCGATGGCTAAAAATCCCGTGGCGATGATTTGCTCCGCTTGCTCCTTCTTGTTGTCATATCTCAGCAAATCTCCAGCGATCTGCTCTTTGAGAAATTGATCGTAGGGCTTGTCTTTGCGGAATGAATCAATGACGTAATCGCGATACCGCCACGCATGCGGATAGATCACATTCGTCTCCTTGCCGCTGCTCTCGGCGTAGCGCGCCACATCCAGCCAATGACGCGCCCAGCGCTCTCCGAAACGCTCTGAGGCGAGATAGCTGTCGATCACCTTTTCCACCGCATTCGGTGATGTGTCCTTCATGAATACGGCGACTTCCTCCGGCGTCGGCGGCAGGCCGGTGAGATCAAAAGCAATGCGACGGAGCAGCGTCGGGCGATCCGCGTCTTTCACCGGATGCAGGCCGTGTTCCTCCATGCCCGCGAGGATGAATCGGTCGATGTCTGTTTTTGCCCATCCTTCTGTTTTAACCTGTGGCGGCGTCTGCTTCACCGGTTTTTGAAAGGCCCAGTGCTTGCGGCCTTCGCGCATGTCGATGACGCGCCGCCCGCCGTTGGCGTTTTTGACTTGGGCGACTCGTGGATCAGCGGCCCCCATCTCGATCCATTTCTTGAAGTCGGCCACCACCTCCGCTGGCAGCTTTTCCTTCGGCGGCATCTGCATCTCGTCGTTCAGATAAGTGATCGCTTCATAGAGGGTGCTCTGTGCGGGATGGCCTGGAGCGATGCCGGGGCGACCCGACTCACCGCCCAGCAAGGCCGCCTGCTTCGTATCGAGGGTTAATCCGCCTTTCACCTTCTCGGCTTCCTCGGAGTGGCAGCGGTAGCAGTGCTCCACCAACACAGGCCTGATGCGCTTCTCAAAAAATTGCAACTGCTCCGCCTCGCTGCTGGCGGGAGTTCCTTGGGGGGGCTCTGCGGCACGCAGAGAAGTCAGCAACAGGGAAATGAAAATAGGCAGGAGCGTCTTCATGGAAGGTTCGCAGAGATGGGTGCTCTAACCACCGCTGTGCTGATTGGTTTCATCCTCAGAGCGGCTGCACGGCGCCCTCACTCGCGGGAGCGCATTTTTCATCCACCCGCAGTTGCCGCTTTGTCCTTGTCGATTACATCTCAGCGCATGTCGATCAGGCTTGCCGTTCCTCGTTGGATTCTTTCTGCCGCACTTCTCAGCATCATTTCGTGCCAGATGCCTGCACCGCAAATGGCGCAGCCGCAGGCGGGCTATGGCGGCCCTTTCATGTTAGGCGTCGATGTCCTCGCCTCGCGTGGCTTTGATTTGATTCGTGGAAAGCGCGTCGGCCTCATCACCAATCACACCAGCCTCACCAGTCGTGGCGAGCGCACCCGTACCGTCTTTCAACGCGGTCTCGGCCCCAATCTCGTCGCGCTGTATGCGCCAGAGCACGGCATCGACGGCACGATCGGCGCGGGGAAGCACGTCAGCACGCGCCGCGACGGAGTGACGGGCCTCACGGTCTATTCACTCTACGGCCCCACGCGCAAACCCACCCCTGCCATGCTCGCCCCCATCGACGTGCTCGTCTTTGACCTCCAGGACATCGGCTGCCGCAGCTACACCTACATCAGCACCATGATCGTCGCGATGGAGGCCGCTGCGGAATGCGGGAAACAATTCGTCGTGCTCGATAGGCCCAATCCGCTCGGTGGCTGGCGCGTCGAAGGGCCGCCGCTCGAAGCACGGTGGAAATCTTTCGTCGGGCAAATCCCCGTGCCCTACGTCCACGGCATGACCGCTGGGGAAATCGCCATGATGGCCTGCGCACGCGGCTGGGTCTCGCGCGCACCGCGTCTCGATGTGGTCAAAATGCAGGGCTGGCATCGTGGCATGACGTGGCAGGACACCGGCCTGCGCTGGCATCCCACATCGCCGAACATCCCGCATGCCCTCTCGCCCTTCTATTATGTCACCACGGGCATTCTTGGTGGCGCGACCTCCGTCGATATCGGCATCGGCACCGAGGAGCCCTTCGGCTATGCCGGCGGCGCGGGGGTGAACCCGCACGCGCTGCTCGCCTACTGCCAGCGACTGAACACACCGGGCGTCAGTTTCTCCCCCTACACACGCGATGGCTTCGGCGGCGTGCGCATTCACATGAGTCCGCGCAACACGACAGACCTCACCGCGCTCGATGTCCTCCTGCTGGCAGAGATCAACCGGCTCAGTGGCGGCAAAGTCGTCGGACGCATGAGCGGATCAAAGCTCAATCTCTTCAACAAAGTCTATGGCAGTGAATCCCTCTACCGCAGCCTCCGCAGCGGAGCCTCCCCCCACAGCATCACCACCCGCTGGCAGAGTTGGAATCAGAGCTTCCGCTCGCAAAGACAGCGTTTCTTGCTTTATCCCTGACCTCCCCCGACCCGAAATCACATGGAAGACCTCGCCATCGCCCGCGCCTGCGCCGAATTTGCCGACGACAAAAAAGCCGAAAACATCCGCATCCTCGACCTACGCGGCCTCTCGCCCGTCATCGACTACTTCGTGCTTTGCAGCGCCCTCTCCGCCCCGCAACTCCGCGCCGTGCGTGACCACATCGAAGACGAAATGAAAGAGCGGCACGGCCAGCGCCCCCTCTATAAAGACGGCAGCTACGACAGCCAGTGGATCATCATCGACTACGGCAATGTCATGGTCCACATCCTCACCCCTGAAAAGCGCGACTACTACGCGCTGGAAGAACTCTGGGGCGACGCCCCTGAACTCGCACTCAAAGACCAGGCCCCCACGCCGCCCCCACGCCCGCGTGCAAAAAAAGCGGCTCTCAAAAAAGCCCCCACGAAAAAGCCCGCTACCAAACGGGCAGTGAAACGCAAATAGCCGCTTCGGACGCGTGTGGAGTCCTTGATTTACACCCCTTCAGCATGTGTCATGCAATGACATCGCGTCTGATGCTGAAACCCGCTTTGCACCTCCCAGGTTGACGCGCCTATTCATCCGCCCTATTTGCCAATTCTATGCGCTTTGCCATCTGCAACGAGACCTACCAAAATTGGAGCTTTGAAAAAATGTGCGAGGATGTTGCCGCCGCTGGCTATGAGGCCATCGAACTGGCACCCTTTACGTTGAAAGATGATCCGCGCGAACTGACCACCGAAGAAGCGCTGACACTCTGCGCCAAGGCAAAATCCTTTGGCCTCGAAATCCTCGGCCTGCATTGGCTGCTGACCAAGCCTACATGGTTTCACATCACCACTCCAGATGCCTTGCAGCGTCGGGAAACAGCGAAATTTGGCCGCCATCTCGCACAGTTTTGTGCAGCGACCGGTGGCCGCATCATGGTCTGGGGTAGCCCCAAAGCGCGCAACGTGTTGCCCGAGTGGAATTATGACGATGCCTTTAAGCGTGCAGCCGACTGCGTACGTGAAGTGGCTGAGGAATGCGGGAAATTCGGTGTGGTGATTGCGATGGAACCCCTAGGGCGCAAGGAAACCAATTTTCTCAATACAGCCGAAGAAACGATCCGCTTCTGCAAACTGGTGAATCACTCGTCATGCAAGCTCCACCTCGATGTGAAGGCAATGAGTGACGAGGCAAAGCCCATCCCGGACATCATTCGTGACAGCAAGGATTGGACGGTTCATTTTCACACCAATGATGCAAATCTGCGCGGCCCAGGTCAGGGGGAGATCAAATACGAGCCGATCATTGCCGCATTGCGTGAGACTGGCTACTCAGGGTATCTCTCGACCGAGGTTTTTGACTATACGCCCGACGCACCCACCATCGCCAGGGAGAGCATCAGCTATCTGCGCAAGGTGATGGGGCGGTAAAATGCTCGGGTCATTCATCCCGTTTTCGCCAACGTGCAAAAACGCCAGACGGCACAGCAAGCACACCATCTCCTCCATGCAGGAGGATTTCTCCAGCGTCACACTCGCCGCCAAAAATGCTAAACTCCTGCCGCAATAGATGAAGCAGTGTCGTGGGTGAGACATTGCCATGGCGATAGCAAATAAGCAGTGCAGTCGCTTTCTCAGACAATACTCCGCTGGCAGCCGCCAGAAGAGGCCCCAGTCCGCGTTCCAGATCAAAGCCTCCACGTCGTCGTGCATCTGCTGACGTGGGCAAGTCCATAAGAATCATCTCGTAACGCGCACCACGCGCCTGCTCACGCCGGACGAATTTCATGGGGTCATCGACCACCCAGCGAATGTCACGTCCTGTCATTGCGCTGGCTGCCGCGTTTTGACGGGCGTGTTGCAGCGTCTCTGGGGAGGCGCCCACATAGGTCGCTGCTGCTCCACCTTGAGCAGCCGCTAGGGTGAAGCCCGCCGAAGCACCAAAAAGATTCAAGACTCGCGCAGGTATCCGCTGCTTGTCGGCAAAAGCAGCGCACCAGCCACGAACTTCTTCATAGAAGTCGCTCAGCTCTGGAGCGAGTGAGCGAAGGGGTGTTTCTGGAGACAAGATGAAACGTAGTGAGCCTATTTGGATTGCGCTGGGTTCCCTGACGGCCTGCTTGATGTCTCCCGCCTGCCGCCACTGGGCGTCGGGTAGCTTTCTCCGCCACCATGCCGAGCTGCAACTGCGAGAGCAGATGAAGTCACCCACCCGCTCCAGGATGCGTCCTCTACCGCTATCGAGAAGTTGGTAGTCTCTTTTTTCGGGATCGTTTTCAGGCATGCCTTCCTCCTAAAGAGCGGCAGGAGATTTCATCAAGGCATTCCAACTTAGGTTTCAGACTTTACTCACGTTCTATCCATGAATGATCGGATTTGATCATGAGACCACGATAGAGTTCTCTTCGAACGAAGATATCAAACGTTGTGAATTTTGACTCGCCTTGGAATCGAGATGCATCGCCTTCGCAGTGTCGGCGGTGGATTGATGGGATGGCACTTGTCTTGAGTCGTGATCAAATTCTCAAACCACTCTGCCTTCATGAAATTGAAGACGCCCTCTATTCAGAAGCATATTTCATGTTATCTTCTCCAATGTCCGCGAATCGCATTGTCATCTTTTTGTGTCTTTTAACGGCATTCTCCAGAGCTGAGCTTTCCCTTGATGTGCCTGCCATCGAGTTGAAGCCACGGCCCGAAGACGAAGAGGTCGAGACGGTTTTCAAATTCCGCAACAAGGGCAAGACGACTGTCAAAATCCTCGGCTTGGAAAGTGCCTGTTCCTGCCTCAGCGCGGAACTCAATAAGGCTGAGTACGCACCGGGCGAGACCGGCACGGGACACGCTTCATTCAAGGTGTCCACCTTCGTGGGCAGGCATGAGAAATTCATCACGGTCAGCACGGATGACCCCAAGCAGCCGGAGTGGCAGGTGAATTTCGTCCTCGATGTGCCCGCCGTCGTGGACATCAAGCCCAAGACACTTCAGTGGTTCATCGGAGATGAAAAGACGGCGAAGTCTTGCTTGGTCCGCTTCACGGGAGACATGCCGATGAAGGTGCTCAACATCACACCCACGAGGGAAAACGTGGAGTTCGACTGGAAAGAGATTCAGGAGGGACGCGAATACCTCATCACCGTGCGTCCGAAGACGACTCAAGATGTGACCATGGGGGCGTTGAAGATCGAAACCAACAGCAGCATCGCCAAGTACAAATACCAACTCGCCTTTTTCTCGATCAGCCGGAAACCAGAGCCTACACCGCCTGCCTCCGCTAAACCCTGATGCTCACTTCGATGCGACACACGGCATTTCAGGTAGCACTTCTCATTCTGCTCAGCGCGGCAGCCGCCTGGGCCACGCTGCGCTGGCATCCGCGCGCCCCCGCGCTCTATCTCGTGCAGGAGCCACTGCGGGAGGACGAGGTGACGATGAAGATCATCCAAGAGCGCTGGCATGACGATGTCCTTTGGATCGATGCGCGTCCTCAGGATGCGTTTGATGCTGGACATGTCCCCGGCGCGTTGTTGCTCAACGAGCAAGCCTTCGAGCAGCAGCTATTCACCTATCTCGACATCCTGCAAAAGAACACCAAGCCGATTGTGGTCTATTGCAGCGCCGCAAAGTGTGATGCCAGTCGGCGGATTCTCGAACGCCTCAAACAAACACTGCCAATCGAAAACGCGCATGTGCTCAAAGGGGGATGGACGGCTTGGCAGAAGGCGGCGGCAAAATAGATTTGACGATTCACGACAAAATCCAGTAGCCTCACTGCTCTATGCTCCAGTCACTTCTCATCTGGTCGGTCCTTGGTCTCGTCGCTGGCATCCTGGCGAAGCTCATCATGCCAGGCAAACAAGGCATCAATCCTATCACCACGGTGCTCCTCGGCATCATTGGCAGTATCATCGGTGGCTACCTCGGTTCTCTCATGGGCATCGGAGACCTCTCCGGCAACTTCAGCATTAAAGGCATCGGCGTCGCCGTGGGCGGTGCATTGCTGTTGATGTATGTCTGGCGACTGCTTTTTGGCAAGAAAGGCTGATTTCCCCGTGGTTGCCTGAACGCGGCGCACACGTAAACTCAGACCATGTTGCTGCTCCGCCTCCTCATGACCGCTGCACTAGCGGTCTCGCCACTCCTTGCGGCTTCGCCTGCATCAGCAGGGAAAATCGCGCATATCACGATCACGGACTCGGATCTCGATGATCCGCGCCGCTGGGGGGAATTGCGAGGTTGGCTGGATCAAGCGATCACGCAAGGCGCGACCGGGGTGATTTTTGACATCAACGTAACGCAGAGCGATGCCCGTACGGCGCTGCCGCAGGCTGAAGAAGTGGCAAGGAGGAAGATCAAAACGATCGCTTTCGTCAACAGCTCCGCCATCGGCGGCGGTGCGCTGCTCGCGCTTGGTTGTGATGAAATATGGATGGCACCCGGTTCACGCATCGGGGCGGCCCCACCGCGGGTGCATGTGGATGAGGCCCTGCCTGCCAAAGCGCAAGACACGCTACTGGCAGAGGCGCTGGCCGTGCTGAAAGGTGGAGCGCGCAGCCTGTGCAAACTCAAGGGGCACCGGCCCGAGATTGGCGAAGCCTTTGTCGATCGCGAAAAGGGCATGACGGTGGGAACCACAACGCTGGCGGAAAAGGGGGAATTGCTGTTGCTCGATGCCGACACCGCCGTTCAAAATTTCGGTGGCACGGCACTTTTGGCGCGTGGCGTGGCGCGTGATCTCCAAACGCTGCTCCATGATGCTGCTCTCAACGCCACTCTCATCACGTTGAACGCGGCTTGGTATGAAAAACAGCGTGCCCAGGAAAAGTCTCCGCAGTTGTCTCAAACCAACGCTACCGCGAATGAGGAATCGCCCGTGCAGGAAAAGCTTCCCGTGATTTCTCGCAGCCAGGACTATCACGGCAAAGTCGTGGTGATTCCGGTCGGGGAGGAAGATTTGCTCATCCCGGCGCGATTCGAGTTCATGCGGCGCACGCTCTCCCTCTGCAACTCGCAGAAAGCCGAGGCGGTGATCTTTGATCTCGATACTCCTGGCGGATTGGCTTGGGAAACGATCACTCTGATGATGAAAGACCTTCAGCATCTGCATCCCCGCAGTTTCGCTTTCGTGAACACACGGGCGATTTCCGCCGGGGCGCTGATCGCCATGGCCACCGACGCCATTTACATGGCTCCCGCCTCTGCCATCGGTGCCTCGACGCCGGTTTCAGGAGACGGCACTCCACTGGCGGAAGCCGAACGCGCCAAAACCAATTCCGCGATCATGGGCATGGCGCGTACGGTCGTGCGCGAAAAGGGGCACGATGTGCGGATCATCGAAGGCATGATCGACATGGAACGCGGACTCATCATCAACGGCCAAGTCATCATTCCCAAGGGTGAGATTGTCACACTCGACTCTGCGCAGGCTACGATGCTAATCGAGGGCAAGCCGCTGCTGGCAAAGGGGATCGCTAAAAGCATCGAGGAGATCAAGAGCCTGGAGCACTTGAAAGGAGCCACCGTCATCGCTGAGCCGACAGGATTCGAAATGATTGCCATCTGGGTGACACGGTATGCAGCCGTGTTGATTTTGATCGGGCTCGCGGGCGGCTATCTGGAGATGCAGTCTCCGGGGTTTGGCATTCCTGGCTTTGTGGCGGTTTGTGCTTTCGCTCTGTTCTTCTTCGGCCATTACGTCGCTGGCAGCCTCGCAGGGAAGGAGACCCTCGTGGTCTCTGCGGTGTTCTTGCTCGGTCTCATTTTACTTGGCGTCGAACTTCTCGCAGCCCCAGGGATGATCCTGCCTGGAGTACTCGGATTCATTTGCGTCATGATCGCGCTCGTGTACGCCATGTCGGGCTGGGAGTCAGCCGCACCTCCCGCTAATGACACGGGCTTCCATCTGGGCACCTACGCGGAAGGATTGCGCAATTTCGCTCTCGGCACCTGCGGCGCGATTCTCCTTATCGCGCTGTTGGCCCTCTGGCTGCCTGCCTTGCGTCCATTTCGTGCATTGGTGCTCCAAGCATCTGTGGGTGGGACTTTGGACGATGCGCCCGTCATGCAGGCCGCGACGCAGGCTAGGGAAGGGGACAGTGGTGTCACTCGCAGCGCGATGCGGCCTTTTGGCACCGTGGAAATCGGTGGCCGATTGGTGGAGGCCGCGACCGAGGGGGAATATCTTCAGAGTGGTGTGGCCGTCCGAGTGCAAGAAGTGCGCGGAGAGAAAATCATTGTTCAGGCAGTCTGAGCCCGCATTTTTTGCGAGTGCTTTTGCGGATATTGGCCGTTACACTCTCAGCTTTCAACTTCACATCGCATGTCCAGAAACCTCAGCGCGCTCTCTTTTCGCAAAGGCATCGAAAAAAATGTCTTCGAACGCATGGTCGAAGCCGCTGAGAAACAGGGCACGTCCGAAGACCATGGGCTTGTCCACCAATTCGGCCAGGATCATTTATTTGGCGACGCGCTCACGCTCGGTGCCGTTTCATTTTATGACTTTCTGAAAAAAGAAAATGCTGGGCGCAAGGTGCTCATCTGCAACGGCAGTGCCTGCCTCTGTGCCGGCACGCAGGAAAAGCTGAAACACAGCTTTGAAAAGCGTTTCAAGAAAGAGGAAGTCGGCCACATCTGCTGCTTGGGTCGCTGCCACGAAGGGGCGGCGTTTCAGTATCAGGGACGGAATTACTCCGGCCTTACCGAGGCTGCGATGGAGAGCCTTTTCGATTCGGGTCACAGTGACGCGACAGACCGATACGCTGTGGTGTCTCAGCTTCAGCCTGCGTTGTTGACGGCAGAGTTTCCTGGCATCACGGCCTATTACGCTCCGTTCACCCAACTCATCACGGAAGGTTCGCGTGATGCTCTTGCTGGGGAACTCAAAGCCAGCGGCCTCCGTGGTCGTGGCGGTGCAGGCTTTCCGCTGCATTTCAAATGGTCAAGCTGCCGCGAAGCTGAGGGGCCAGTGAAGTACATCGTCTGCAATGCCGACGAAGGCGACCCAGGTGCCTACATCGACAAATATCTCATGGAGCAGCGCCCTCATAGCGTGCTCCTCGGTATGATGGTGGCAGGCTGGTTTGCTGGAGCTGAGTCAGGCGTGCTCTACATCCGTGCGGAATATCCAGACAGCATCATCTGTGTGGAGAAGGCCATTGCCGAACTCCATGCCGCAGGCTTGCTCGGGCGGGACATTCTCGGCAGCGGTTTCAATTTCACCCTGAAGACCATCAAAGGGGCGGGTGCCTACATATGTGGAGAAGAAACGGCCTTGCTTGCCAGCATTGAAGGCCAGCGCCCAGAAGTGCGCACGAGGCCACCTTTTCCCACGGTCGAGGGGCTCTTTCGCAAACCCACCATCGTCAACAACGTCGAAACTTTCGCCAACATCCACGCCATCCTTACCTTGG
Source organism: Prosthecobacter sp. (assembly GCA_039806835.1). Classification (GTDB taxonomy): domain Bacteria; phylum Verrucomicrobiota; class Verrucomicrobiia; order Verrucomicrobiales; family Verrucomicrobiaceae; genus Prosthecobacter. The sequence continues at coordinate 206,757 of JBDHQD010000002.1, forward strand.
GGGGGCAGGGGTATGCGAAGATCGGCACGGCGCAGTCCACCGGACCTAAACTCCTCTCGCTCGACAGTCACTTTGTCCGCCCTGGCATTTACGAAGTCGCGATGGGCACCCCCTTGCGTGCGGTCTTTGATCTCGCAGGTGGCTTCAAATCCAAGATCAAGGCTGTGCAGATTGGCGGCCCTTTGGGCGGCATCGTCCCCATGGCGCAGATTGACCGACTCACGGTGGACTTCGAGAGTTTCAAAAATGCAGGCTTCTTGCTCGGCCATGCAGGTGTCGTCAGCATTCCTGAGTCGATGCCGATGATCGAGTACATTCAGCACCTCTTTCAGTTCACTGCGGACGAAAGCTGCGGCAAGTGCTTCCCATGTCGACTCGGCAGTACGCGCGGCAAGGAACTCGTGGCGAAAGCGCGTGGTGGTGATTGGAAGATCGAGCGCGAACTCATCAACGATCTGCTCGAAACGATGGAGCAAACGTCACTTTGCGCTCTTGGCGGCGGCGTACCTTTGCCCATTAAGAATGCACTGGAGCACTTCAAAGAGGAACTAGCTCCATACTTCACCGCTTGAGTCACTGGCGAGCCATTCACCATCCTTTCATACTCAGATCCCTTCCACCTCTCACACACCATGGTTCAGGATATCTCTACCCGCACGGCCTGCATCGACGGTGAGCCGTATCACTTTGAAGAAGGCGAGACGCTGCTCAATTTTATCGACCGTCATCGAGGGCGTGGTTTTGTGCCGACTTTGTGCGATGCACCACAACTGGAGCCCTATGGCGCATGCCGCGTCTGCTCAGTGGAAGTTGCTATGCGCGAAGACGGGCCGCGCCGCGTGGTGGCTTCGTGTCACACGCCACTCACGGCGGGTATGCACATTTTCACCGAGAGCCCCAAGGTGCGACGCTTGCGCAAGAATATCGTCGAGCTCGTGCTCACGGATCATCCGCTGGACTGCCTGACATGTGAGGTGAATGGAAACTGCGAGCTGCAAACCGTGGCGGCCAAAGTGGGAATTCGTGGGGTGCGCTATCCTGCGGGCGCAAATCATTTGGACAGAGCCAAGGATCGCTCTCATCCCTACATGACCAGCGAACTCTCGAAGTGCATCAATTGCTCTCGCTGCGTTCGAGCCTGCGATGAGATTCAGGGGCAGCATGTCCTTTCCATGTATGGCCGTGGCTTTGATGCGCGAATCATCAAAGGACTTGATCAGTCCTTCATGGACTCGACTTGTGTCTCCTGCGGAGCTTGCGCGCAGGCTTGTCCGACCTCTGCCATCAGCGATGTCTTCTTTTCCAAATCCATCGAAGCCACGAAAAGGACACGCACCATTTGCACTTACTGCGGTGTCGGCTGCAATCTCAAGGTAGCCAGCAAGGGAGGAGAGGTGCTCAGCATCCAGGCTCCCTTCGACGCGGAGGTGAATCATGCGCACACCTGCCTCAAAGGGCGCTACGCATTTAGATTTTACAATCATAGCGATCGTCTGCGCAGCCCGCTCATTCGTCAGGCAGATGGCAGCTTTAAGCCCTGCTCATGGGATGAAGCCTACGATCACATCGTCGCGAATCTGCGCCGCATCAAGACGCAGCATGGTGCCAGTGCCATTGCAGGCATCTCTTCCGCACGCTGCACGAATGAGGAAAATTACCTCATGCAGAAATTCATCCGTCAGGTGATTGGCACGAACAACATCGACTGCTGCGCCCGCGTCTGCCACAGCCCTACCGCCTGGGGAATGCAGCAATCTTTCGGCACTGGTGCGGCTACGAACTCGTTTGAAGACATCGAACACACGGCCTGCATCATGGTCATTGGCGCAAACCCGACTGAGGGCCATCCTGTGACGGGTGCGCGGCTGAAGCAGCAGGTGATGAAAGGCGTGCCGCTCATCGTGATCGACCCACGGCGTATCGAAATCGTGCCCTATGCGAAATATCACCTCCAGTTGCGCCCTGGCACCAACGTGGCTCTGCTGAATATGTTCGCGCGCTGCATCTTGGATGCCGGCCTCGTGAAGCAAGATTTTGTGAAAAAACGCTGCGAGCATTGGGAGCAGTTTGAGGCCGGTTTGCGCACGCTGGACATGGATTTGATGGAAGAAATCACCGGAGTGGACAAGGAACTGGTGCGCGCGGCTGCCATCGAATATGCCTCCGCCGACGCGGCGATGAGTTTCCACGGCTTAGGGGTAACTGAGCACGAGCAAGGCTCACGCACGGTCATGCTGATCTCAAATATTGCCATGATGACTGGCAATGTCGGGCGGCCCGGCGTGGGAGTGAACCCTCTGCGCGGCCAAAATAACGTGCAAGGTGCCGCCGATATGGGCTGCCAGCCGCATCAAGGTGCCGGCTACCTGGAGATGGATGATCCCCAGGTGCTACGTCAGTATGAGCAGTTCTATGGAGTGCCCACACCTGCGGAACCTGGTTGGAAAATCCCGCAGATGTTTGATGCAGCCATTGACGGACGCCTGAAAGCTCTCTGGCTCATGGGAGAGGATGTTGTGCAGACGGATCCTGATAGTGAGCACGTCAGGCGTGCCATGAGTGGGCTGGAATTTCTCGTCGTGCAGGAGCTATTCATGACGGAGACGGCGCAGTATGCTCACGTCATTCTCCCAGCCACCTCCTTCCTGGAGAAAAGCGGTACCTTCACCAATGCGGAACGCCGAGTGCAACGCGTGAATGCGGCGGTGAAGCCTCTCGAAGGCACGCGGACAGACGGTCAGATCATGTGCGAGATCATGCAGCGCTTTGGTTTCCCGCAGGAAGATTACACTCCGGATGGAGTGCTCGCAGAGATCGCGCGCATCGTTCCATTTTTCAAAGGCGTGACGTGGGAGAATTTGGGTGATAACGGCAAGCAGTGGCCTGTTGTGGCCGATGGTGTGGGCACACGCATCATGCACCAGGGAACCTTCGCGCGTGGCTTGGGGCGTTTTCACTTCTTCGACTGGGTGCAGTCACGGGAGATCACCACTCACGGCAAGGATTTCCCATTCATTCTCACCACTGGGCGCATTCTGGAGCATTACAACTGCGGCACCATGACGCGCCGCACTGGCAACGGACACATCGTCGAAAAAGACATCCTCGCGATCAACCCTGCGGATGCAGCAAAGAAGAACATCTCAACAGGGGATACGGTGCGTCTGTTTAGTGCGCGTGGTGAAGTGAAGCTCGAAGCAAGTGTGACGGATGAGGTGAAGCCAGGCATCCTCTACACCACCTTCCATTTCCCTGATGCGATGGTGAACAACGTCACTGGCGGTGGTTGCGACTCGGATACGCTCTGCCCGGAATACAAAGTCATCGCGGCGGACATTGAGAAAGTCGTATTGTGCTCGTGACCTTGAAATGAATTGTTCGCTGCAAGTCTCAAAGCTGGCACGCGCTTGCTCGTTGAGAACTCCACTGCGATAAGAACGGCTCAATCGCGCTGCCATAGGAAGGCATGCGCGGCTTTTCACTCCCCACATGAAGCCCGCCTCCTCAAATCACCGCCAATGCCTGAAAACTGTCTCTTTGACGGTACTCGGCACGCTGGTGGCTTGGTACCTGGGAGCGATCGTGAGTCTGATTGGCAGCGACCAAGGATTTAATAATCGATTCAGCGAAGTCGCCCTCCGTCATCATTGGTGGTACCTCGTTTGGAGTAATCTGGTGGTGCTGAAAGGCTATCTGCTCGTGGCCGTCGGCTTCATCGTGGTGATTTATCCGTTAGTCCGGCTCTGGGGGTGGCTGCAACCCTGCGGGCGAGTCGGATGGACATTCCGCACTCTTTTCATTGCGGCGCTGATGTACGGCTACTTCATTTTCAAACTGATGTTGGCCAAGCCATACTTCGGTGACTACAGCTATCTGCTGGGCTGGTATGATGCCCTCGACCGCTGGTGCGGCAGTTCTGTCCAGCAAGGAGTGCATACTGGAATCACTCAGGTGTTCCCAACGCTTGCGGTTGGAGCCGTTGTGATCTTTTACCTCAATGCACTGCGCCAATGGTTTTCGGGCATCTCGCGCTCCCTCGCCATTAGCTGCCTGGCCGCAGTTGGCATCACAGGACTGTTGGCTGTCGGAGGTTACGGCAAGGGGGACATTGACGACACTGACCCAAAGAAACAGGGGAAGAAGGAGAAGCCGAAAAACATTGTGATCCTAGGCTCCGACTCTCTGCGCGCAGATCATCTGTCGTGCAACGGCTACCACCGACCAACCTCGCCGAACATCGACCGCATTGCTGCTAGTGGCGTGAATTTTTCCAAATGCCTGACGCCGATCGCCTCTACGCTGGAATCCCTGACAACGATGTTCTCCTCGCAGTATCCGCACACACACGGAGTGCGGCACATGTTCCCAGATCGAGCGATGGTGGAGCATGCGAATGCCACGGCACCCACTCTCGGCGCAGCATTGCAAAAGCAGGGCTATGATACGGCGGTAATCGGCGACTGGTGTGCCAGCGTATTTTCCGAACTCCCTCTGGGATTCAAAGAAGTCGTTGTTTCAGACTTCGATAATTTCCGCGTGTACATGAGTGAGGCGGTGTTTTTGCGGCATCAAATCTTACCGCTGTTTTTCGACAACCACATCGGGCACATGCTTTTCCCAAGGTTAAAGTCCTTTGCCAGCTACATGACACCGGAGGTTGTTACAAATCAGGTGATCGAACGTCTTCAGCACCGTGCCGAGGATGGCAGGCCATTCCTGCTTTTCGGCTACTATTCGTGTACACATCTTCCGTATAAAACTCCCACGCATTACGCGAAGCTCTGGTCTGCTCCCGGTTACAAAGGTGCGCACAAACACGAGATGGCACTCAATGTGGACGAGTTCATCGGCAACACCGACATCAATGAAAAATGGAGCAAACTGCCACGTGAAGAAGTCGAGCAGATCATCGCGCTCTACGACGGCTGTATCCGCATGTTCGACGATGCTGTCGGGCGCGTAGTGACAGAATTGGAGCGCCTGAAATTGATGGATGATACCATCATTCTCGTCACCGGAGATCACGGGGATGACCACTTTGAGCCTAATTGCACGTTCGGGCATGGCACCACCTTCAATGGCGGCGATCAAGCAAACCATGTCCCTGCCATCTTTCATATTCCCGGTCTTGGAAAGCCCCAGCGTCACGCGAACCTTATCCGCACTATCGACTTTGCTCCCACTCTGCTAGAGTTGGTCGGAGCACGCTCAGAACCGCGCTTTGAAGGGACGAGTCTCGCGCCATTGATTCGCGGAGAAGCACAAAGCCAAGAACTCGCATACTACGGCGAAACGAGTTACCTGTTCTTTCGTCGCAGCATTCCTGGGGAGGAGCCTCTGCACATCCCTCCCATGGATGAGACCACATTCATCGATCCAGACTTCGACTTCCATTTTGTACTCAAGAATAAGTACCAGGAAGCGGTCTTGCGAACCAAGGAGTACTGTGTGCGCACCCGCCGCTTCAAATATGTTCGCACTCCAGGCACTCAGAAGCCCATTGAAAGGTTGTTCGACTTGAATGCTGATCCGCATTGCGAGCGCGATGTGAAGGCTGCCTTTCCAGAAGTGCATGTTCGGCTAAGAGATGCCTTGGAGCACTGGTTGACCTCTCACGAGCAAAGAACAGCCAAGGAAATTTTGGGGAACATCGACGAAGATCGAGCGGCTCCGACGGGGGCACCCTAAGCGCACGAGTCGGCCAGCCTCTCTGCAAAAGGAGGGGGCATTTTGTGCTTAGATTGTGAAATAGTAGCTTTAATCTGGCGTTTCCCCACCCATGAAGAACGCCCATTCCCTCGTCCTGCTTCTTTTATCTGCAACGGCTGCTCTAGGCTCCTCTGCACAGACGGATGTTGCTGAGGCAGCCAGGAAAATCGACAGCATCTTGGCGGCTGATTGGAAAAAGAACCAGCTCCAAGGCAATCCCGCCGCAGATGACGCGACTTTTGTTCGTCGTATCTACCTCGACATCATCGGGCGCATCCCCACCACGCGTGAGGCCGAAGCATTTCTTTCCTCTAAGGAGACAGACAAGCGTGCCACATTAATCAACAAGCTGCTCGAGTCTGAGGCGTATGTGCAGCACTTCTTCAACTACTGGGCCGATGTTCTGCGCCTCACCAGCAACGGTGGTCAAACCGGTGGCATCACAGGCGCTGCGTATGCCGATTTTGTGAAACAGAGCCTGCGTGAGAATAAGCCGTATGACCAGTTCGTTCGGGAGATGGTCGCCGCGCAGGGAAAGGCTTGGGATAATGGAGCGATCGGCTATTACATGAGGGATCGCGGCATGCCGCTCGATAACATGGCGAACACCGTACGCATTTTTCTGGGAACACGCATCGAGTGCGCCCAGTGCCACAATCATCCTTTTGATAAATGGACGCAGATGCAGTTCTACCAGATGGCCGCTTTCACCTATGGTGTGCGCACTCAGGACTACAATGATGGAACCATTGGAGGCGTACGCGATCTCCTGCGCGAAAAGGCGGATGACGCGAGTGCTGCCATCAAAGCTCCCGAGCGACCTGAACGTCCGAGACTGGACAAAAAGGCCACGCGCGAGCAAAGGATCGAGGCAGACAAGAAATTTACCGAGGCTCGCAAAAACTACGAAGCCCAGATGCGCGAAGTCGCCAAACAGCGCAATCAGGTGCGGGATAAGATGCGCAAAGAGCAACGCAACTTCGAAGAGGCCATGAAGGATATTCGTGACTCGATGCGCTACACCTCGGTCAGTGTTCAAGAGCGCAAGCCCACGCTGCCTCACGACTACAAGTATGAAGATGCGAAACCGCGTTCGTCCGTAGAACCCGCCGTCATGATGGGGCATGAATGCAACTGCCTCCCTGGCGAGACGCGCCTGCAGGCCTATGCTCGATGGATGACAAGTGCAGACAATCCACGATTTACGACCGTGATTGCCAACCGGCTCTGGAAACGCGCATTCGGCCTAGCGCTCATCGAGCCACTTGATGAACTCATGGACACCAGTGTGCCGATGATTCCTGAATTGGAAAAGCACCTGGAAAAACTGGTAGTGGACATGAAGTACGACATGAAAGGCGTGCTGCGAGTGCTGTACAACACCAAGGCCTATCAGGCGAGTGTCTCGCGCGCAGAGCATGCCCCCGGTACGGTGTATCATTTCACTGGGCCATTGTTGCGCCGCATGACCGCCGAGCAGATGTGGGACTCTTTTGTCACACTGATCAATCCTCACCCAGACATGATCAATCAGGCGAGCCGAGAGCAGATGGATCAGCGCGTCCTTCAGGCAAAAAAAATAGCCGACAGTGTTGATTCACTCACACCCGAGGAGGCTCTCACTGGACTGGCCAAAGCAGCCGAAGTGTATGCCTCAAATCGTAAGCGAACCGAAGTTCAGCAGAAACTGTTTATTGATGCGCGAACAGCGGCCAAAGCCATGCGGGATAAGGCAGACGCGATGAAACCTGGCCCCGAACAAGAGGCTGCATTAGCGCAAGCCAAGGAACTGAAGAACAAAGCGGATAAAATTCGCAGTGAGGTGAGTCGCATTCAGAATGAAGGCAGGCGCGTGACCTTCTCTGAGGTCGTGGTGACTGGACAGAAGAAGCTTTACCAAAAGGTTACAGGCAAAGCATACGAAACCACAGCACTGCATCCTGGAGAAGCTGCCTCTGAAAACGCTCCTCCAGCTATGGCAGGGAGCGGAATGATGATGATGTCCGGTGGTGTTCGTGTGGAGAAAATTCGCATTCCTGGCTATGACCGCAAAGAGCTGACCCAGGAGGAAAGGCAGGCCCTTATCCAGAAGCTCCGTGCCACCTTCAATGAGGAAGCCGACTATTACGGCATCCCTGAAAAAGAGCGCCGCAACTATGTGGCCGAGCGCGAGAGGGTGAATCGCAGTTGGTTGCGCGCCGCCGAGCTCGAAAGTCCTGCCCCACGCGGTCACTACCTGCGTGAGTTCGGTCAAAGCGACCGTGAGACGATCGAAAATGCCAACCATGAAGCCAGTGTGCCGCAAGCCTTGGCCATGATGAACGGACAGTTGCTCCCGCAAATGCTCAGCCGTTACAGCCAGCTCATGCTCACGGTAAATAAAGCGAAGTACCCTGACGATAAATTGGAGGCTGCTTACATGGCTATTCTCTCCCGCAAACCTTCACAGCGTGAGAAAGATGCATGGCTCAAGGCGCAGGAGAATGGCCTCACCAGCATGGAGGATCTCATTTTCTCGCTCCTGAACACGCAGCAGTTCATTTTCATCCAGTAAGTAAGCAATCGGAACACGCACCACCCACCGCTCAACGCCATGAAACACGAACTCGCCACCCATCTACTACGCTCCGGCGAAATCACGCGCCGGGACTTTGCTGCTCGAACTGCTGCGTCGCTCCTGGGGGTCGGGCTACTTGGGCGGTCTCTCACGAGCACCTCCTTCGCTGCATTCGAAGGATCTTCAAAGCTGCGTCAGGCTGCCACAGCCAAAAATGTCATCTATCTTTACATGAGTGGAGGCCAGACTCATCTCGACACCTGGGATCCCAAAGAAGGGGTCGAAACCGCTGGCCCGACGAAACCGATCAAAACGAGTGCTGATGGCGTGAGGATTTCAGAATACCTCCCGCTGACAGCAAAACAGATGCATCACGGCACCGTGATCAATTCGCTCTCATCCACACAAGGTGCCCATGAGCAGGGAAATTACATGATGCACACCAGCTATGAGATGCGCGGCACCATCCGCCATCCTGCGATGGGGGCATGGCTCAATGTGTTTCAGGGCGGAGGCAATAGCACTCTGCCTAATTTCGTTTTTATCGGCAATGACAGCCGCCATCCCGGCGCGGGATTCTTCCCCGCAGCCCAGGCACCGTTGTTTGTCAGCAACCCAGAAAACGGTCTGAAAAACATCAAAGCCAGTGTTCCTGAAGAGCGGTTTCAGGCTCGGATGCGCCTCGTGGATGATCTTGATAAGGATTTCCGCAGCACTTTCCCACATCGCAATGTGAAGGCCTACGCGGACATGTACGACGATGCCATCGCCATGATGAAATCGGAAGACCTCAAAGTGTTCGATCTCTCACAAGAGCCTGGCGAAGTCCGTGCAGCCTACGGAAGGGAAGCTTTTGGCCAAGGCTGCCTGCTGGCACGCCGACTGGTCGAGCGAGGCGTCCGGTATGTTGAAGTCTCCCTTGGGGGGTGGGATACACACAATGCCAATTTCGTTTCGGTGCCTGAACGCTGCGATACGCTCGACAAGGGGCTCTCGGCACTCCTCGCGGACCTGCATAATCACGGCCTACTCGAAGAGACGCTCGTGGTGGTCACCACCGAATTCGGACGCACTCCCGACATCAACCAGAACGCCGGGCGCGATCACTATCCCAAAGCGTTCTCCGGCGTGATGTTTGGAGGCGGCGTAAAAGGTGGGTTCGTCTATGGCAAAACGGATAAGGAGGGGCGTGAGGTCGTTGAGGATAAAGTGAAGATCCAAGACTTTAACGCCACCATCGCCTACGCCCTGGGATTGCCGCTCGATCACGTCATCTACAGCCCCAGCAAGCGTCCATTCACCATTGCTGATAAAGGACAACCGCTGACGCCTGTCTTTGCTTGAGAGCAAGACCTTGGCTTCATGCAAGACACGCAGCGCGATGTGTGCTGCGTGTCTTTTTAGGAAAGGCGCAGAAAATCTAAGCTCTTGCTATCTTCTTGATCGGTGGGAGTATGGCCGCCCTCAAAACCCGGGGGACCGTTTATGAGTACGCACACTTTCCCCGAACTGGGCATCGCCCCAGAGCTTCTTCAAGCCATCGAGTCGCTCGGCTTTGAGCAGCCTTCTCCCATTCAAGCGCAGGCCATTCCAGTGGCGCTCTCGGGCCGTGATGTGGTCGGACAGAGTCACACGGGGAGCGGCAAAACGATGGCTTTTGGGATTCCCGTCGTGCAAGGAGTCGATGGGGGTTTGCGGCAAGTTCAAGCACTGATTTTGTGCCCCACGCGCGAGTTGGCGATGCAGGTGTGCGCGGAGATTCACAAGCTGGCCAGCTTTAAGGAAGGCGTGCGTGCGACGCCCGTTTATGGAGGGGCCTCCTATGATCGGCAAATTCGCGCGCTGCAAAGCGGCACCCAGATCGTTGTAGGCACGCCTGGGCGCATTCTCGATTTCATGGAGCGTGGACTCATCCGCCTCGATGATCTCAAGATGCTCGTGTTTGATGAGGCCGACGAAATGCTCGATATGGGCTTCGCAGAGGACATCGACCGCCTCATGGCGGCTGTTCCCGAGAACCGCCAAACGATCTTTTTCAGCGCCACATTCGAACCGAGGATTCGCCGCCTCGTTGAAAGCTACACGCGCAACGCTGCCACGATCACCATCGAGCAGAAGGCACTCACCGTTCCCACCATCGAGCAGCGCTACTACGAAGTGCATGGACGTTCGAAGCTGGAGGTGCTCTGTCGTGTCCTCGACATCGAAGCCCCACGCCTCACGATCGTTTTTGCGAATACCAAACGTGCTGTCGATGATGCCACAGATGCCCTCTTAGCTCGTGGTTATGCAGCCGACCGTTTGCACGGGGACATCAACCAAATCATGCGCGAACGTGTGATGCGGAATTTTCGCAATGCCAACGTCGAAGTCCTCGTGGCTACCGATGTCGCAGCGCGTGGTCTCGACGTGAATGACATCGACCTCATCGTGAATCTGGAACTACCGTACGATGCAGAAGACTACGTTCACCGCATCGGGCGCACGGGTCGCGCTGGGCGCAAAGGCAAAGCCGTCAGCCTCGTGGCGGGGCGTGAGATTTATCTCATGCAGCGCATTCAGCGCTTCATCAATACACGAGTGGAGCGTGCCAAGGTGCCCTCACAGGAAGAGGTCGAGGCAACGCGTGTCGATCAGGCGTTTGAAAAGGTGAAGTCGGTGCTTGAGGCAGGCGGCTATACTTCACATGAGCACAGCATTCAGCGGCTGCTGGATGCGGGACACACCGCTACTGAAATCGCCAGTGCGCTGATGGATCTGCTCATGAAGGAGCACGGTCGTGAGAGCGAACAGATTGTGGAGGATCGGGCTGGAAAGAAGAAAGAGCTTCCACAGCGCGAACTCAAACCGCGAACACAGCATAACACAGCAATTACGCCCACGATTCAGGCAGCCCCAGCTTCCACTGAAGCAGAAGCAATGCCGACGAGTAGCACCGCATCGGAAGATCAGCCAACCATGGGCCGCTCAATGTCAGTACAGCCTGCTTCTGATATTGGCGATAAAGAAAGCGAGCCGTCCCTGCCGAAAAAGCAGCGCAGCTTTGCTCAGCGTGGTCCGCGTTCGGGCATGGTGCGCCTCTTCATCAACGTCGGCGGCATGGACATGGTGCGTCCGGCAGATATCGCGGGGATGCTCTACAACACGGTGCAGGAATTGACGCCCGGCAGCATTGGCACCATCGACGTGGTGGAGAAATGCAGTTTTGTGGAAGTGCCTGAAGACGCCGTCGAACCTGTGCTTGAAACAATTCGCCAACAAGCCCCCGTGGTGCGCGGTCGCGAAGTGCGCATGGACTATGCTGACCGCCCGGGCGATGCAGGCAGGGGTATCGGTCCCAAGCGTTTCGGCGGCGGTGGATTCAAAAAGGGAGGGCACCCCGGCGGCGGCTTTGGTTTTAAGAAGGGTGGCTTTGGTGGAGGATTCCAGAAGGGCGGAGGATTCAACAAGCCCAAACCCTGGCTCAATCGCGAGGGAGAAGGCCCAAGTCCAGGTTACGGTGCCGGCAGACGTTCTGGTGGGGGCTTCAAGAAAAAGTGGTGAGGCGGAATCGCAGCGGCACACGTCCACCCACACTCCAGCTTGGTGTGTGGACGTGAACGCGAGGCTTGGCCGACCTTACCGCCGCACCTCGTTCACAAATTCTTCCATCAAATCCATCGCTTTGGCGATGAGCTCTGGGGCAGTCGCGTAGCAACAACGCACGAAGCCTTCTCCTGCACTGCTGAAAGCGCTGCCGGGAACCACGGCCACGCTCTTTCGCTGCAGGAGCTGAAGCGCGAACTCCTTACTCGTTAGCCCTGTACTGCGAATGTCAGGGAACACATAAAACGCGCCGCCGGGATTGAAGCAGTGCAGTCCCATGTTGTTGAGTCTGCTGACGATGAGATTGCGTCGTTGTTCGTAGCTTTGCCGCATTTCCTCATAGGCAGAAGAGCCGAGTTTCAGAGCCTCCACCCCAGCCACCTGGCTCATGATCGGAGCGCAGAGCATGCAGTATTGATGAATTTTCATCATCGCCTCCCGCAGTGGTGCCGGGGCACAGGCATAGCCCAGGCGCCAGCCTGTCATGGCGAAGGCCTTGCTGAAACCATGGAGCAAAACAGTGCGCTCGCGCATGCCAGGAAACTCGACGATGCTCTTGTGCTGGCGGCCATCATAGAGCAGCTCGCTATAGATTTCGTCGGTGAAGACGAGGAGATCGTGTTTCACCACCAGTGCTGCGATTTTTTCCAACTCTTCATGCGGCATGATGCCGCCAGTGGGGTTGGTGGGAAAGTTCATGGCCAGCACTTTGGTGCGTGGTGTGATCGCGGCCTCCACGTCCGCCGCCATCAGTGCAAATTCATTCTCCTCACGCGTGCGCACCACGACAGGCACGCCGTAGGCCATTTTGATGCTGGGACTGTAGCTTACGTAGCAAGGCTCATGATAAATAACCTCGTCGCCTGGGTTGAGCACGGCGCGGAAGGCGATGTCGAGAGCTTCCGAGACTCCAACGGTGACAAGAATCTCCGTCTTCGGATCATAGGTGACGCGAAAATGCTTGGCCACGTAATCGCTGATCGCGATGCGCAGGGATTCGAGGCCGAGATTTGAGGTGTAGCTCGTCACTCCTTTTTCCAAAGAGCGAATGGCAGCCTCACGGATCGGCCACGGAGTCGGTTTGTCAGGCTCACCGACCCCAAGGGAGATCACGTCATTGCGCCCGATGACGAGTTCAAAAAAATCACGAATGCCAGAGCGCGGCAGATCACGAATGATCGTGGAGAGTTTACTGTCGTAGTCCATGTCCATCAATTCCTTCCGCTCACGGACTCACCGGCAGACGCTCCTCATCACCCTCGGCGTTCACAAGGAAACCTCCCTCCTTGTAGGCTTTTAACTGAAAGCGCGTCGCAGTGGACAGCACCCCTCCCAGAGTGCTGAGTTTTTCTGCCACGAAGTTGGCCACATCGAGCAGATCCTTTCCTTCGACAATGACGGCTAAATCATAACCGCCACTCATCAGAAAACATTCACGTACCTGGTCAAACTTTGAGATGCGGCGTGCCAGGCGGTCAAAGCCCCCATCTCTTTCAGGCGTGATGCGTACTTCAATGAGCGCCGTCACCCCGCGATGGCCGGCCTTGATACGATCGACCACCGCGCTGTAGCCCAAAATCGTGCCATCGGCCTCAGCAGAGGCGATCCTTGCTGCCACTTCCGATTCTGAAATGCCCAAGACAGCCGCCATTTCTTGATGGGTGCGCTTGGAGTTGGTGTGTAGGAGCTTGATGAGTGGGTCCATGAAATCAAGGAGATGAGAGCCTAGAGCCAGATCGAGATTTGAACAGGAGAAAGAACATGCCGCCATGAGGTTCTTCCCCAACTCGTGCAAAACCAAGCGAGAGGAGGGCAAAGGCTCAAATAGGGGGAGGGAAACTCACGGCTTGTACACATATTCACAATTTAAATTGTGAAAATCTTTAACAAGAGTTAAATAAGCGAGAATCGTCATGCCGTCTGCAAACCTGCGCCGCCACCTCCACGAAAGCCGTTACCGCCCTGCCGGCATCAACAACCGGCATGACGTTCAGAACGCGCTTCGGCTGTTGCGCATGAAGCGCTGGATCGGAGCCTGCCTGCTTGCCCCTGCCTGCCTCGTGACGGCCATCACCCTGATCGTGATGTGTTGGCGGGCAATCACGCGAGCAGATTTTCTCCGTTCAGAGGAACTCATCTTTTTCTCTTTGGGCGGATTGACCTGGGGACTGGCCTACCTTGTCGGATTGCGACCGGTGAGGGCTTATGTTCTCGGCCACGAACTCAGTCATTTACTCACAGCGCGCTTGTTTGGTGGACGGATTTTTGACTGGAAAGTGAGCGCTCAAGGGGGCTACGTCGAAACGGACAAGTCGAACACCTGGATCACACTCGCCCCCTATTTGGTGCCCTTTTACACACTCCTTGTCATGGTGATCTTTGGCATCCTCAGTCTGGGACTCGACATCCGAGCACCTCATGCATTTTCGTTTTTGCATTGGAGCATCAATCTTAAACCGCTGCGGATTCTCTACATCCTCATCGGCTTTTCTTGGTTTTTCCATGCCACCTACACCTTTAAAACCGTCGCCGCCGAGCAAGGAGACCTTAAAAGGAATGGCGAGTTTTTTTCGATGATGTTGATCTTCCTCTTCAATGCCATGCTGCTCATCACTTTTCTGCTCGCGTCTTCGCCTTCACCAGGTCTGGGACTCAGCGAGGTCTCCCGCTGTTGGTGGTCGGTGGCCGTTGGTATTTTCGGACGGCTGTTGCCCGTCTAGTGCTAGGCTTAAAATATAAACCATCCACGTTTGAGCATCCGCTCACTTGCTCAACTTGAGCAGCACATTGCGTGTGATTTGCATAACAATCTTGTCCTCTCCCTGGAGGCCATGAGACCAGTCGGTGCTGCCGCTGGTAAACACCGTTCCACCTTGGGTGTACACGCCGAGGCAGCAAGCGCCAGTGCGCCCGATTTGCCACTGGTCATACCATTCAGCATCGTCAGGGTGCCAGCGAACAGGACAGGTGGCGAGAACCTCAAAACTTTTCGGCGTGCCATTTCGATGCGTCGGGAAAGGCAGCCCATCCCGCCATGTCAGCTCACATCCATCACACTCGTAGCCCACGATGGTGTCTTTGCCGCCAAACTTGTCGCCACGCGCCAATTGAGTGCCTTCAAAGACCCAATGATTGGGGCGATGCACTTCATACTCTGCGGGATCGTTCATGAATTGACCATGACTCTTGCGATAGCCTCCCCATAAGAAACCGACCCCCGTAAGTCGATTCTCCGGCCTGCCCACGAGATGATGACTCCACAGCGTGCTCAGCGTCTTGAAATCACGCGTTGGGAAGACTGGGTCGAGATGATAGTTTTGCTTCCAACAGGTGAATGCACGACCCTGATCCTCTGTTCGCACTTGCCAGCAGCAGGTGTTTCCACTGAAAAAAGCCACATTGCCCCCTTGGGCGATCCATGATTCGAGATTGT
Source organism: Prosthecobacter sp. (assembly GCA_039806835.1). Taxonomy (GTDB): domain Bacteria; phylum Verrucomicrobiota; class Verrucomicrobiia; order Verrucomicrobiales; family Verrucomicrobiaceae; genus Prosthecobacter. The sequence goes on from JBDHQD010000002.1 coordinate 222,041, forward strand.
CGCGCATTGGAGCGCTCCAGTACTCATCATGGCCGACACTCAGCACGAGTTTGTAGTTCTTGAGCATGTCGGGATGAAATTCCAGATCGTCATTGACGGCATACTCCAGTGGAAATCCGTTGCGCTCAGCCCATGCGACGAAGGGCAACTCCCAACGGCGAAACTGAGAAGAGCAGGGACGTTCGAAACTGACGCGGTGTCCCTGATTATTCGACAAGCTGTTGTACGCGTACACTGAAAAGCCGCCCCAGTTGTTGTAGGCATTGTAGGTGTTCGTGCAGAGCTGCAAAAGAACCTTCGCACTACTCCCCGGCTTTGCCTGGCGCACGATAAACCACGCACTTCCTTCTGCTGAACGACGACCGCGATGAGTCCACTTCCCACCGTTATCATTTGCCCGCAGTGTTACTTCGTAATAGCCGCTCTTCCAGTTCGCACCCACGGGGATGCGCACACTCTCCGACCATCGGCATCCGTTCGCTGAAGCATCCTCAGGCACGACTTGCGACACCCCAGGCAGTCCCGATTTTTTCCAGAGTACTTCTCGCTGATGCCCCAGGCGTGCGACCTCAACCTCAAACGTCGCAGCACTCGTGCTAACATGAAGAGGGACTTCCTCTCCTTGAGCAGCGCTGCGCAGCCCTGCATAGCCTTCGATAAATAACGCCGGGGGCGTTGCGGCCGAGATGAATGAACAGGCAAGAAAGAGCGCAAGGAATCGAAGCATGCCGCATCTACGGCTGGCTCCGATGTAAGCTTTCAGCTTGAGCACAAGATCACTGCTCGATCTCGGCCAACTTCGCAGCTTCCCGTTTCAGAATGCGCCCCACTCGATGCTTGGCCAGATACACTTGGGCAGCGTTGACCCCCAGTTCTTTCTTCACGCGCTCAGGACTCCATCCTTTGAGCACATAACAGGAGAAAATCTGAAACTGCCGCGGTGAGACGAGCGCACGCACACGCCGCAGAGCGATGTCCATCACCTTATCCTGCCACTCTTTCTCCCAGAGCTTTTCCAAAGCGACACCGTTCGGATCTGCGCAGCGCTCAATGGGAGCAGTGCGGCGATCCTCGGCTTCTTCGCCTGCGTAGAGATTTGCCTCCCGGCTCTGTTGTTTTTTTCTGCGCCGAAATTGATCAAGAATGCGCCAGCGCGCCTGATTGAGGAGAAAGGACTTGAAAGAGCCCAAGCTGGTATCGAACTTCTTTTTTTGCAGATTCTTGGCAACTCCGATGAAGGTCTCTTGCACCACGTCATTTGCTTCATCGTCACTCAATCCTGTCTTGCGTGCGACGTGAAAAACAAAGCCAGAATAGGTGCGGTAAAACTCATCCCAGCTCGCCCAATCATCCCAGTTGTCGAGTTTTTCGATGAGCGTCTTTCGCGTTGGGGGAGAACCCGACGCCTGTTTGAGCAGCTCATCTGTTTCAGCGACTTGGGGAGCTTCCGGCATGGGGGAATCAGTAACCGCACGACTCCTTCTAGCAACGTCGTTTTGTTCATCTGAACGATAGACTTGGCGGGCTGTTGCCGTAACAAGATTCCCCCAAAAATTCACATTCCGGCCAACAACCTCATGCCGGTAGATATGCCTATGCCGAAATTTCGCCTTCCCCCGCCTGTCACCGCGTTCCTAACGCTGGTGGCCTTGGGAGTGAGCGGATGTTCGACAGGGTTCTACAAAAAGTGGGCAGACAAGGAAGTCTTTGGACTGCTCCGGAAAAAGGCCAGCAAGGTGCCCAACTCCGGGCAGGCATTTCTGAGCATCACGCCGCCTGCGCCTGTTAAGATGGAAGTGCTCAGGAAGAACATGGACAAGGTCGAATTCCTAGGCGACCGCACATTCGTCGAAGAAAACGCGCGTGTGCTAAGCCTTGCCGAAGCGCTGAATTTTGCCGTGCATCGCAATAGGAACTACCTTCTGCAGAAGGAAATTGTTTACTTGGCAGCGCTGAATCTAACGCTCGCACGGCAGCAGTATGGTCCGATCATGGCGGGAGGTGGTTCTGCCACGCGAGCACACACGAAGGTGCAGACCGGTCTAAGCAATTTGGTAAACACCTCCACGCTCACAACCACCGGAAATCTGGGCCTTTCCGCGCTCACACGCACTGGTGCCATCATCGCCACGAATTTAACGACCAATTTTGTCCGCTTCTTCACTGGTGGCGGAGACAGCGGCATTACTCAACTTGGATTCTCGGTGGCACAGCCAATCCTTGCCGGAGCTGGCTATCTTCCCGCCTCAGAAACGCTTACTCAAAGCGAGCGCAATGTGCTGTATGCCATTCGCACTTTTACTCAGTATCGGAAATCATTTGCCGTCGATATTGCCACCCAATATTTCCGTGCCATCCAGTCTCGTGAGGCGGCTCGCAACGCCTATCTGGGATTCAAGGCCTTTAATTTCGTGGTCGAGCGGGAAACCGCCATGCAGAAGGAAAATGCCTCCACCAAATCCTCACTTTATCGTCTTTCTCAACAACGCATTGTCTTCCAACGCAGTTGGATCTCAGCGATTCGTGACTACGAACAGTCCCTCGATAATTTAAAAATCCAACTCGGGCTGCCTGTGACAGAGCGCATCGTACTCGACTACGATGACATGCACCAATTGAAGGTGATTGACTCTCCTGGATCCTTGGAGGAGTCCATCACTACGGCTCTCACCACCCGGCTCGATTTGTGGAACTCCCGAGATGCCGTAGAAGACACAAGTCGGAAAGTCTTGATCGCAAAGCAACAGACGCTGCCCACCCTCAACTCGCTGGTCTCCTACAACATTCTCGACAATCCGGATCGCAATGACTTCACTCTCGTGGGGCGCAATCGTGGAGCCAGCATGGGGCTCAACGCCGACCTGAACATCAACCAAAAGCCTGAACGCAATGTTTTAAGAGCTGCGATCATTGCTGAACAACGGGCGAGGCGAGAACTGGACCTCGCGGAAGAAAATGTCCGCAGCGACATCCGCACCGGTTGGCGCGACTTGGAACTCGCCAAGAAACAAGTGGAACTTGCCAAACGCGGCATGGAGATCAGCAGCTCACGCTTAGAACTGGAAGAAGCACTAAACGAAGAAGGGCAGGGGAGTGCCATCAACTTGGTGGATGCGCAGCGTGACATGAATGTGACACGCAACCTGATGGTTTCGACGATTATCAATCACACTCTCGTGCGTCTCCAACTCTGGCGCGACATGGGCGTCCTCTTCATTGAGAAAGACGGCTCTTGGGTAAACGTATTGAATAAGGAAAAAATTAAAGGTGAATGAAGATGGTAAAGTCCATAAAGGGGATAGCGATCCTCGGCGGAGTCGGCCTGCTTGTTGTAGTCGGCTTATCGCTCATGAACGGTGGCAAGTCTGAAGGTGAGCAAGTACCCACTTTTGTAGTCAAACGCGGCCCTCTTGAAATCAACGTGCTGCAAGGCGGGGAAATCCGTGCACTGCACAATGTGGAAGTAAAAAGCGAAATTGAGGTGCCCACAAAAATCCTCAGCATCATCCCGGAGGGCTACTTGATTAGCGAAGATGATGTGAAGGAAGGCAAGGTGCTTATCGAGCTCGACAGCACCGATCTTAAAACGCGAATTCAGTCACATGAGATCGAATTCCAAACTACCGTCTCGAACTACATCGACGCGGATGAAAATCGTGAAATCCAAAAAAGCGAAAATCAGAGCTTGGTGCGAGACACCAAGCAGACAGCCATCTTTGCCCTGATGGATTTTGAGAAGTACCTAGGCCGGGAAGTCACTGCCTCCATCCTCACCGCTGCCAAACTTCCCAACGGAGTGGAGGCATTTGAAAAATATGCTCGCGATCTTGAAACGCAGGCGAATACGCCTGTTTCTGCTGAGGCGGCAAAGGCCAAGGCGGGTGCAGATGACAAGTCCAGCGTCAAGAAACCGGCGACTCCGACAGTCACTGCGAGTGAAATCATCGATTTCTCTCCTTTCCTAGAGCAGAAGTCTCTCAGTGACGGAGAGGCTCAGCAAAAGCTACGACAGTTGGAAGACGAATTGCTTTTGCATCGCTCAGAATTGGCCGTGGCAAAACAGAAGGTAGAATCATCCCAGCGCCTAGCGAAGAAAGGGTTCATCACCTCGGCTCAACTCGAAAATGATCAAGTGAGCTTGGAAAAGGTGGAGCTTTCCGTGAAGACGGCTGAGACTGCGTTGGCACTTTTCAAGAAGTATGAGTTTAGCAAACAGTGCTCCACTCTCATTGCAGCTTATCGTGAAGCCCTCAATAAACTCCAGCGCACGATTCGCGCCAATCGTTCCCGCATGGCACAGGCGGAGACACGCTTCGCCACTGCCAAGCGTCGCTACGAGATGGAATTAGCCCAGCGTGAAGACTTGGAACGACAGCTCAAAGCGTGCGTGATTCGCGCACCTCAAGTCGGCCTAGTCGCCTACGGTGACTTGAACGCCAGTTCCTCCTACAATTACAACAACAGCATCGAAGAAGGCTCCACAGTGCGACTTCGGCAGACGATGTTGACGATCCCTGACATGAGTCAAATGGGGGTTAAAGTGAATGTGCATGAGTCGCAGATCAAAAAAGTACGCATTGGTCAGCCTGTGAAAGTGCGAGTCGATGCCGAGCCTGGAAAGGAAATGGACGGGCGCGTGGCTGAGTTGGCCATTTTGCCAGACTCCAGTAGCAGCCGATTCACACCAAACTTGAAAGTCTATCCCTGTATCATTCATATCAACGGCTTCCATCCGTGGATGAAGCCTGGCATGAACGCGAAAGTCGAGATCATCGTCGATCAATTGGCGGATGTGATCTACGTGCCAGTGCAGTCTGTGGAAGTGGAGCAGGATCGGCATTACTGCTACATCAACAACAGTGGTTCACTGGAAAGACGCGAGATCAACACAGGCCTCTTTAATGACGAGTTTATCGAGGTTAAAGACGGCTTGAAGGGCGGGGAAGCAGTCGCCTTGTCACTGCCGAAGAAATCCGAGATGGAAGGTGCCAGCACTACCCGGCAAAATTCGTCTGGAGGCACTCCCAAATCCAAGGAAGCGAAACCCAAGGAAAAGAACGTAGCCTCGACCAAACCTTGAGATGACGAGTGGCACAGATCCCATCATTAAGCTGGTGGACATTCGCAAGAGCTACCGCATGGGCGACATCACCCAGCATGTGCTGCAAGGCGTATCTCTCGAAATTTATCCGGGTGAGTATGTGTGCATCATGGGGCCGTCTGGCTGCGGCAAATCAACGCTGCTAAATGTTCTCGGATGCCTTGATCAGCCCACCAGTGGAGATTACTTCCTCGGCGGACAGAATGTGGCGCAACTCGAAGACGATCATCTCTCCGAAGCACGCAATCGCAACCTCGGATTCATTTTTCAAAGCTACAACCTCATCCAGCAGCTTAGCGTCATCGAAAACATCGCCGTGCCCATGTATTACGGCGGCGCGAAAGACTCCGACATGATCGAGACGGGCACTCGGCTCGCACAGCAAGTGGGGTTGGAGCATCGTCTGTATCATAAACCGAACGAACTTTCGGGCGGGCAACAACAACGCGTCGCCATCGCTCGCGCGCTTTCGAATAACCCACTCGTCATTCTCGCTGACGAGGCGACTGGGAATCTGGATTCAAAGTCAGGCACTGAAATCCTCGGTCTCTTTGACGAGCTCAACCAACAGGGGAAGACGCTGGTGTTTGTCACTCACGATGAGCGCATGGTCGAACGCTGTACACGCATCATCCGCCTGCGGGATGGAGTGATCGAGCGCGACGAAGCTGGTGCCAAAGCAGAGCGACTGCGCGGTAAAGTCATCGGTGTGCATTATGAAACCACTGGTTCATAATGATGCACAGTTGAGGATTGCCTGAGTTTAAAGGATTTAAGTCGGGTACTATGAGGGTCTGAGGTAAGCGGGCAGCGCACCGCAAGATATTCGAAATGTCCGCCGAGGTCTCACGCGACGGTTGGGCGAATTGCAAGATGGATCGCCAAGGCGGTCGCGGAGATCAAGCGGCAAGGCGGGCCGGATGTGTCGGGCATGGTGCATGAGATTGAGCTGCGCACCTGCGGTATATTCTCAACTCGCACAGCGATCCCACATTGGAGCAGCAGCAGGGGCAGCGAGTTTTCACACCTGCTGACTTCCCGCGTTTGCTGGAGATTCTTGATGCACCGGATGCCATCGTGGTCACGCCCGGCGGGCGGAACAACACGAAGACCACCTACCAAAAGCGTTTCACAGACGGTACTGTCATGGTGGCAGAGTGGGCACTGGAAACCTCATCCAGAAAGACGCCACGTCTTGTTTTCAAGAACGCTTGGGTAAAGGTGTCGCCTGCTGGCGTCAAGTCCAACACAACGCCGGTTTATACTCCGGGGCGACAATGGAACCATGCCTTCAGCCACGGACAAATCGACCCTGATTCCATCTCCAAAGTCGTGGATGAAAACAGCGAGCCGCTGATGGCTCATCATGACATACCGACTGAAAGCGACCGCTCCGAAGGCCTCCACCACCTCGGCATGTCCTCCAAAACCGTGGAACCCGCCTCAAACGCGCAGTTCCTCGCCATGTCACGCAAGGTTCCGGAGATGATCGAGGGGGCGCTGGATGACCCGATGGATGACAGCATCCGCGATGCCTACGAGGCCGCACACCTCACTCCAGCGGCGCACGACTACCGCATGCCAGCCGAGCATCTGCGGCTGGCGCGCGCGCCTGCGGCGGAACTGCGCAAGCTGGGACTGCTCTGGCGCGCCGTGGCGGCACAGAAAGGCGCGTTCACCCTCGGCCCCCTCACAGACGCGCAGAAGAGCGCGCAGAAGCTCGACGACGTGCTGCGCGCCTACAACCTCCCACTGCTCTTCACCCAGACCACACCAGGACGTGATGCCACCGTCATCTACCTCGAACCACCAACGGATGTCCCGGAAGAGTTCCAAGCCCCGCGCCATACCTTCGAGATCGAAGCCAAAGGGCCGGGCAAGTTCTCGGTGAACTCCCTCATGGGCGCGGGAGCGCACGCCACCCGCCTCTACCAGGCCATCTACACCTGGGCGCACAACAACGGGCACCAGATCGTGCCCGACACCGGCTACACGAAAGACGGTGCTTTCCGGCGCGTCTCCCACATGCTCTCCAGCGCCCTGCGGCATGGTACCATGCAGCATTTCATGCCGCACAGCACGCAGGTGCCCGCGCTGGCGGGATTGCGGCTCACGCCGGAATCCTTCACGGAAGATGTGGGGCTGCTAGCCGCCGTGGAGGCGGACATGACCCTTGCACGCGCTCCGTTCTTGGGTGATATTTGGGAGAAGCATGACCTCCACCGCGCCCTCCATGACTCATCCAGCGCAGCTACCAGGCGAATCGTTGCAGGAATGCAAGAGACGAAGAGCCGTCTTAATCAGGAAAATCGTCGAGCTTCCCTACGAGTTGGCAAAAGCACAGCTCAGAGAGCATTTCTTGCTCATCACCGGCTCCTCGGAGAAGCCCACAGACAGTCACTTGGCGTGGCTGGACGGGAACCTGCGCAAGGGCGTGAAAGAAAATCTCTTCTGACCAAGGACGTGCTCTACATGAGCACCCGCGCCCCCGAAGACGGGAAGACGCCGGAGATGCGCCAGATCGAAGCGCAGGCCCGCGCCAACGGCACCTGGCTGAAAGCCCCCAACGGCCAGCCCACCAAGCTCACCGAACGCCAGTGGCTCCATGTCCGCACAGCGAAGTTCAAACAGTGGTTTGGAGATTGGGAGAAGTTCGCTAATGGTAAGGATGGCAATGGCGTTTGGAACGACGCCAGCGGCGAAGTGTCCAAGATTGTCGATGAAAACGGCGAGCCGATGGTGGTGTATCATGGTGCCCCCAGGGGGGGGGCTTTGCCATCTTTTCAGATCAAACGGGAAAACCTGGGCATGGTTACGGAAAGAGCGAAGACCCCCAATTTGACAGAACTATAGACGATCTGAATTACGACCCAGATACATATTGGTTTTCCACTGACAAATTTACAGCGCAAACCTATCAGGTTTTCGTCTTTGGGGAGGAACCAGAGAGAGACAATGAAGCTGCCCCCGTGGAACCTCCGAATCCTTTCAAAGTATCCGACACCGCTAAACTTGTTTACCTCTCCAAGGGACGAAGCTACACCCGTGAGCAGTCGCTCACTCCGACTGGACGCCTCAAAAAAGGCATACAGGTTCAACTGCGATCCCGCGCACTTGGCTGGGACGACTATCCAATCGCATTCTGGAATGGCAGGGACATCACCCTTGAAGATGCGATCCGCGAGACGGAACAAAAAATGCGGGATAACAGTAAAACACAGCCTTACAAAGGCTCCGAACTCTACGAGGTCTTTTTGAACATTAAGAACCCAGGGAAGATTGATTTTGAAGGGCGTAAATTTTCCAAAATGGGGAGCAAGGTTCGTCAGGCAAAACAAGAATCCAAGGACGGCCTGATGGTTTTAAACGTCATCGACCCAGGTTCGTATCCCCTCAATGTGGAACCCGCCACAAGCATCGCTGTATTCAACCCCTCCCAAATCAAATCCGCCACCGACAACACCGGCGACTACGACGGCGCACAGGACAGCATTCTAGCGAGCGCACCGGCTGCCATCAGGCCGGGAGCACGTCTGGATGAGATCAAGAAGATCATCCCCAAGGACGCGGCACAACCTGTGCTGACCGACATGAGCGGCAGCGATGAGGCGGTTTATCAGCGCATTGAGGCCATGCTGGAGCAGACGCCCACCGTGGTCGATCCGTGGGGCAACACGATTCTGCTTGCCAATCCCGAGCGCGGCAGCCTCGCCACACGCGCCAGACACCTCGCTGGCGCACGCATGAATCCATACGGCACGGCACAACGCAGCTTTGATGAGAACAAGGCACGATGGATGCCAAACACGGCTTCAACAGTGCGCGAAGCGTTCCTGATGGCCTCGCACAATGCCGAAAACCTCTATTTCCGGCGCTATGCCAATGGACAGCTTCACATGGTCGTCACCGACCGCAACGGCGGTGTGACCGATCAAGGTATTGTCTATGATGGCGGCCTCATTTCGCAATACACCCCTGAACCACAGAAGCAGTTCAGGGGTGCAATCGTCCGCGAAGTGCGAACACCGACTGCTGCGCCTGTTTCCAGGGCGGGCCAAACGCTTGCCCCACAGCCAGGCCAGCCGGATGAAGCGGGAGCGATCCCTGCCCAGACTGGTCAGCAGAATGATAACCAACGCGGCATGACTGGTCAATCCCTGCTTTCCGCACCGGCTCAAGACGACAAGCAGGCCCAAGTCCGCGAAATCCTCGAAGACATGTACCCGATATGGCGTGACGTGCTGCAAGACAAATGGGCCGGGATGGACATTCCAGCCATTGCAGCCAAGCGCAACATCTCCGAAACGGCAGTTGGCAACGTGCTACGCATGGCCGAGGGGCGGTTGCGCATCTTGCTCGACCGTGCCGCCACTAAGCCGACTGTCCGTGTCGAGGATGGCGTTGTGAAGGCCGCTGGCGGTCGTCCTGACCTCGCGATGTCTGGCGCTGCCGCCTTTGCGGGTGTGGATCAACGCCGCATGACGCCCGAGGAGGTCACGCACGCCGAAATGAACGAACTGGCGACGCGGCTCTTTGCCGTCGATCCTGACGCGGCTGAAAATCTGGTTGTGCGCTGGATGAACTCCGGCACGACGGTACTCTCGACGGATGGGTTCCCGGACGGCATCAAGGCCATCGTGAGCGAGGCGCAGGCCCGCAACGCCGCCGAAATGCTGATGACGGCAGCGGCCAAGATGCTCGTCCCACAGAAGGCCATGCAGGGAGGCAACAGCACGCAGATTGCCCGCCTGATCTACCTCTACCGCAACACGGGAACCGAGCAGTCCCGCGCCTTGGGGATGCGGCGTGACCCATTCGACACCCCCGCTGAACGTGCGGCCATGTACATCCAAGAAACGCTTCTCTCTCCGCCTGAGTCGATGCGGAACAAACTCCGCCGCAACCCGGCCAATCGGGGAAAAGGGGTCAGTGTGCAACAGGTTGACAAAATTGCTCCCTGCGTTGAAAACGGCGCATGGCACGCAGCATCCGCATTCAATCCGCCGGGAAAAGATGCCAGACATGAGCCGTCGTTGGAAGCGGATGACTCACCACAGAGGGCACGGAGAGCACAGAGGACTGATTTCCTGTTCTCCGATCTTTCGTGACGCAGGGGTACCTGTTTTTAACCGCGAATGATCACGAATATTGTCCGATCCATTCGTGCACAATTTGTGCCCCTTTGTGGTTCTACTCCTCAGCACTGTCCCAATGGATACTCGATCCATTCACCACAGAGGGCACGGAGAGCACCGAGGACTGATTTCCTGTTTTCTGATCTCTGCGTTCATCGTGGCTCTGTGGTTCAATCCTCTGCTTTGGCTACGACTCACTGAAATCAGAGTCTGCGGAGCGCGGCTCTCCGAAGCTGCGGCATGCCGCTGTAAAAAGCGTGCTGCATGTCGCCAAACTCCGATCCATCGGGGATCACCGTGGTTACGTCTGGTCATGGCTGATTCGTTGGCTCATGGCTGGAAGAACCTGCTGCGGGCTCGGAGGCTCGCGCTCCTTTCCTTGCTGCTCCGTCGCGTTACTCTTTGATGTTTGACCGCATGACCTGAGATCAATCCTCGCCGCAGGCAGGTGAGGAACTATCGAGGCTCGCGAAATAGGGATACAACATCACGCGATGCCAACGTCGGAATGCTGACGCATTCCGCTACGCCTCGTCGCGGTAACGGTCTGGCTTTTGACAACCTTTTCCCCCCAGATTTTTCACCCTATTCTGCCATCCTTAATAAATCGTGTTTGAAAACGAGTTTGGCAGCCGAGGAAACGGGGGCATGAGCCTGAATCCCTGCGAGAGAAACTGAGATTTGAGCGTGATCGTCCGTAGAAGGGCAGGGGGGGAGGTTAGGGTGTTGCGGAGGCCACCATGAGTGAAGTGCGGCAGAGGCGGGCATAGGCTCCCTCTTGGGCAATGAGTTCATCATGTGTGCCCTGCTCGATGATGCGGCCTTTATCCAGAACGTAGATGCGTCCCGCATTGCGCACGGTGCTGAGACGATGAGCAATGACAAAACTCGTCCGATGAGCCATGAGGCGTTCGAGTGCTTCCTGAATCTGTCGTTCCGTTTCTGTGTCCACGCTCGCTGTGGCCTCGTCCAAAAGGAGTACCGGTGGGTTGCGTAAGAGTGCGCGCGCGATGCTGACGCGCTGTTTCTCGCCGACGGAAAGCTTTACCCCGCGTTCTCCGACGTGGGTGTCTAGCTGCGCAGGAAGGCGGCGCACGAAGTCTCCGGCATTGGCGCTTTCGAGTGCTGACCAGAGTTCTTCATCTGTGGCATCACGTTTGCCGATGAGCAGGTTATCACGCACGGTGCCGTTAAAGAGGAAGCTCTCCTGTGTGACATAGCCGATGTGACGTCGCAGGCTATTTTTGCTGATTTTGCGGACGGGGATGCCATCCAAGGTCAGTTCTCCTTCATCGTATTCATAGAAGCGCGTGAGGAGGTTGATGAGGGTGGATTTCCCTGCGCCGGTGGCACCTACGAGGGCGATCGTCTGCCCAGGTTGGGCGTCGATCGAAATGCCATGCACGGTGGGGAGGCGCCCGTTGTAACTGAATCCGACGTTGTCGTAGCGGATGTGTCCTTTCACTTGATCGAGGGTGATGCCGCCATCAATGCCGAGTTCTTCTTCCGCATCCATGATGCCAAAGACACGCTCGCCCGCAGCACGTCCGGCCTGCACCAGTTGGTTGAGGCTGTGGAGTTGCTCGACCGGCTCGTAAAAGAGGCGGGCTAGGAGCAGAAAGGCCGTGAGATCACCGGGTCTCATTTCTCCCCGCATGATGGCGCGCGCACCAAACCATAAGATGATGACTGAGCCGAGATCCTTGAGCAGCGACATGCTGGGCCGGTACACAGACCAGACGCGCATGAGATGCAGGGTGGCATCGCGGAGTGCTCCTGAGCTTTCATTAAAGCGCCCGTGCTCTTCATGCTCCATGGCGTAGGCTTTGATCTGGCGCACACCGCTGACGTTGTCGTGAAGCAGGGAATTCATGTTGCTGGATGCCTTGCGTACTCGGCGGTGACGATCACGGGAGCTCCGAGTGTAGAGTATCGCTCCCAAAGCCAGGAGAGGGAGCGGCATCATGGCCGCCCAGGTCAGGGCAGGATCAGCGTAGAACATGAATCCCGCCACGATGGCGATCTGCAATACGGCGACGAGCCCTTGCTCAATGCCATCAATGAGCACGCGCTCCACGGCTGGGATGTCCTCTGAGACCGTGGTCATGATGTCGCCGGTGGGACGATTATCGAACCAACGCAGAGGCAGACGCTGGAGGTGGGCGTAGAGGTCGCTGCGCAGATCGTAGATGACTTTTTGCTCGAAGCTGTTGTTTAGCTGGATGCGCAGTGAGTTGAAAAGATTCTGCGCGAAAAATGCTACTGCCACCCAAAGCACGGAGGGCACCAGTCGCTCCCATGCTTGTGCCGGGATGATGACATCAATGATCTCCCGTGTCACCGAAGGCAGCACGAGGACCATGAGCGTGCCGCCGATGGCGCAGGCGAGCTGTGCCGCAGCCATCATGGGATAACGGCGCAAGTAAGAAAAGACGCGAAGAATGGTTTTCAAAAGAGCAGGGGAATGCTTGATGCGGTGGAGTTAGCAGCTATCTAGGCACAGCTTCACGGCAACCTCCAACGCATGAAATATCACCTCGCGCGCGGCGAAACACAGCTCGGCACCTTTTCTGACCTCGAGGTAAGCGCTGGCCTGCGCGAAGGACGCTTCCAGCCCAGTGACCTATGCTGGACGGATGGAATGAAAGAGTGGCAGTCTCTGGACGCGCGAATGAAAGAACTCGCCGCTGAGGCAGGGCTGCCTCCTCCACTGCCCGCAGCCCCCAACAAAGCGGAGCAGCAAGCGGATGCGCTGACGATGCAGCCCGCATCTTTACCTCAGCGGCTGATGGCAAAGCTCATTGACTGGCTTTTGCTGTTCGTGCCGTTCATGGGGATGCTGATGCTGCTGATGGATCCGGCCTTTGAGGCGCAGGTGATGAAACTGCAAAACGATCCGCAGGCACTGATGGAAGCCATGCAAAAAAGGGTGGCAGCAGTGGTGGCTGAAGGGAATCCACTCTTGGTGGGATTAGGATGGTTCACGGACATTTTGATCCTCACCCAAGTCATCCTCCTGACCTTGCGTGGGCAGAGCATTGGCAAATGGCTGCTGGGTCTGCGCATTGTGCGCACGCAAAGTGGTGCGCGTGCAGGATTCCTGCGGGCGGTGATGCTGCGCAGTTTTCTTTTCTTCACCGCGAGTCTGCTCGGGCCGATCGGCCTTTCGATTCTGCTCGTTGATGCCCTGATGATTTTCCGCAAAGACCGCCGCTGCCTGCATGATTGGGTGGCAGACACGGAGGTGATTCGCTCACTTAAACTGCGGCAGACCGCCTCCTGAGCTGCTTTGGATTTTGTTGATTTCCTCCATATTGTCTCGCTGCTGCGGTGAGAGATGCCTTGCTTTCTCACGGAAGGAATACGTCACCCCCAAGACAAAACAGGACACATCGGCAACGAGGATGATCATCGCGATGATGATGCCGTATTTTTTGAGGGTCTCGTCGATGACCTTGTTCTTGTTGACTGAAAAGTTCTCCGAACTGGAGAAGACGGATTGAAATAGCCGTCTCCAGCCACGAGGCTCTCTCGCCACACTGAACGACCAGATAAAGAGGGCGGTCAGAATGACGCAGGCGATTTGGTATTGGATGGGAATTTCGCGCATGACATTCCTCTCAGGTGGCAACAAAGCCTCACGAGGGGTGGGGGAGCATAGAATGCGGCGTTTAAGCGCGCAAATGACGAATTGTCAGACTGCGCAGAATTGATCCAAAGCGGGGCTCGCTCCCGCCGAAGTGAGCGCAGCTCTGCCATTGGCTGCGAGATGCGTCAGCATGTGGAAGGCATCCTCGGCATCGATGCCCAGGGCACCTGCGACCTCCGCTGCACCGAGCGGGGCTTTGGCTGCTGCGAGTGTGTCACGCACACGGGCGAGTTGAGCGAGGAAATCCGTGGCTGCTTTCTTACCAGCCTCAACGCCGGGTTGATGGTAGGCATTGATGTTCACGAGGCTGGCATAAAAACCGACCGCGCGCTCGAATAGGGCCACCAGCATGCCCAAGCTAAAGGCATTAACCTCTTCAATGCTCAGGGTGATGTTTTCACGCTGTTTGTCAGAGAGCGCTTTGCGCGTGCCACGCAGGAAGCCCTGGAGATAGTCGCCACTGGTGAAGCCAGGCTCGACTTCGAGTGATGCGGTTTCGCGCGCTTTGCGCACTTCGATGAAGGTCGCGAAGAAATTGTTCACGCCATCGCGCAACTGCTGCACATAGGCATGCTGATCGGTGCTGCCTTTGTTGCCATAGACGGCGATGCCTTGATTCACGACGGCACCGCTGAGATCGTGTTCTTTCCCCAGGCTCTCCATGACCAGTTGCTGGAGGTATTTTGAAAAGAGCACCAGTCGATCCTTATAGGGAAGGACGACCATGTCTTTCAGCCCCTTGCCATCGCCTGCGTGGTGCCACATCAGCGCGAGCAGCATGGCGGCGTTTTCACGCAATGAGCGTGTGCGTGTTTCAGCATCCATCGCCGCAGCACCAGCCAGAAACTGGCGTACATCCACTCCTTGCAGAGCAGCGGCCACCGTCCCAACGGCACTCATGACGCTGGTGCGGCCTCCCACCCAGTCCCACATCGGGAAGCGGGTCAGCCAGCCTTGCTTCGCTGCATGTCGGTCGAGCTCACTCCCCACACCCGTGACGGCCACGGCATGCTGGGCAAAATTCAATCCTAAGCGCGTGTAGGCGGCCTCCGCCTCCAGCATGCCATTGCGTGTCTCCTTGGTGCCACCCGACTTTGAAATGACAACGGTCAGGGTGGTGGAAAGCTCCGCACCGATCTCCGCCAACACACGGTCGATGCCGTCCGGGTCGGTGTTGTCGAAAAAGGAAATCGCCATCGGTGGCCGACTCGGAGTGATCGCCTGCGCTACGAGCTGCGGCCCGAGCGCAGATCCACCAATGCCAACGATCAGCACACGCGTGAATTTCTTTCCGCTAGCGGCCACGATCGCTCCAGCGTGTACGTCGGCTGCGAACTTCAACGTGGCCTCCAGCGTGTCGTCGATCTCACGGCGGATGTTTGCGTCTGGTGCCAACTTGGAGTCGCGCAGCCAATAATGGCCCACCATGCGTTTTTCATCGGGATTGGAGATTGCGCCTCCTTCAAGCTCCCGCATGGCCTTGAACGCCTGATCTATTTTCTCGGAGAGGGAAGAGAATAGGCTGTCGTCGAAATTCATCCGGCTGATGTCGATCGAAAATCCGAGGTGTGGATAGCGGACGAAGTACTTTTGGAAACGATCCCAGTGGCTCATGGTCTTGTCGGGCGGGGGTAGTTGTGGATGAAGTTGGCATAGCCGAACGAAAAGTCGGCGCGAACAGCTTTCCCAAAAGCACGGCCTATGCCATCTCGCAACCATGGTTAACGACCAGAAATCCAAGGCAAGACTTTGCGACACACATCGGCTGCCAAACTCGCGGGCATCCACCGCAGAATCCGAAAGCGAGAAGCTTGCTTTCCATAATCAACCGGCACCGACACCAATTCAATGGTAGTGGGTCACATCGTTTGCGAGAAATTATAAATTTCCGGCTTTGCCGCTCGGTGCTATCCTGTCCGCATGTCCAAGACACGCATCGCCAAAAAGAAGGCCAGCCGCAAAGCCAAAGAAAAAGCCGCAGAGAGCGGTGTCTCTGCGGCTCAAAAGACCTTCGCAAAGGTGCTGGAGAAGGCTGATCCGGCCAAAAAGTAATCACTCGGCAGGATTCAATTCATCGTCGTCTAGCGCAAGAGCATACGTTGAGCCGAACCGGGGGAATACCCTGTCAACCATCCGCAGAAATACCGGCCAGCTCGTGTTTGCCTTCATAAAGCTCACCACGGCATGCAGGTGTTGCTGCAACGCAGGATGACCAATGTCGGGCGTTAAATGCTGCTGGTGCCTGTGATGGCGTAGTCCGTGCTCATTTGCCGGGTTCAGCACTTCCAGTTCTTGGAGCAGGCCAGGGGTGAGCCGCGAATAAATCAAGTCGTTCGTGTATGTTCCTACAATCTGATACCTGTTCACTTTCATGCCTCGCCATTCCCAACCTTTGAGGCGGTAGATTTCCTCGTAGAACTCATCTGGGAAACGTTTGGCCCATGCGGCAAATTCCTTTTTCAAGAATTTGTCGAGGTGCTTCTGAAGTTCATCACGCGGACGAGTGTCTTGATGCCCCGTAGCTTCATCAATCAGGGCGATGATGCCAACCTTTGCCACCGACGAAACAAAAGCTTCCGCCGCTTCTGCGTAGCGTTGAAAGACCTCACCATCAAACACCTGCAACTGCCGAGCCTTCAGGATTGCACGGCAGTAATCCACCAACGTTTCACCCGTGTAGCCGTAAGTGATGAATTTATTGGGGTGGAGGAACTTTATCGGCTGCTGGATGGCCAGTCTAACCTCTTTGAAATTCAATGAATTAAGCTGAGGATGGTCAAGAAATGCAAGCAGCCGATGGCCAGTTGAATCACCCCTGCCTTTGAAGCCTAAAAGTTCGAGAAACGCTCGCTGCGAAATCACCCGCAAGTCTCCGTCCAAGACAAAACATGGGAATACATAATTCCCGATCATCATCTCACCTGATCTCTTTGTATGAGGGGTAGGTAGTTCAGGAGGCTTTGGCTCAGAAAATTTAGCCAACTTTCTTGCCTCAGCCTCCTTACGACGTTTCTCCCACATAGCTTTCGCTGCGTTCGAGGCAATCTCTTTTTTTCTCTCATTAGACAAGGCCCGACTGCGCGCCTTGCCTCCAGCTTGTCCTTTGGGTGTTTCTTCGTTCATGCTTGCAATTATGCTTGCAAACGCAAGCATATCAAGCTAAATCTGCAAGCATGCAAACGCTCGCCACCTCCAAACGCGCCGCAGTTCTCCGTTGCCTGATCGAAGGTAATTCCATCCTGAGCACCTCGCGCATTACTGGCGTAGCCAAGAACACCATCGTGAAGCTGCTAGCAGACGTGGGCGATGCTTGCTCATTCTACATGCATGAGAAGCTGGTGAACCTGCCGTGCAAGGTGCTCCAGCTTGACGAAATCTGGAGTTTTGTCGGGTGCAAGGAGGCGCAGAAGCTGGGCGCGGTTAATAATCATCAGGGCGACATCTGGACATGGACCGCTATCTGTGCAGACACGAAGCTGATTCCAAGTTGGAGGATAGGGGATCGCAGTGGAAACACCGCTTTTGCATTCTGTGCCGATCTGGCGGGCCGGTTCACTGGACGCATCCAGATCAGCACCGACGGCCATCCGGCTTATCAGTGGGCCGTGGGAGCCAATTTCAACGACGTGGATTATGCCCGCCTTGTGAAGATTTACGGCAAAGATGAGAAGGGACATGATGTGTGCGTCGGAGCACGCAAGGAATCTGTTCTTGGCACGCCTGACATTGATCTGGTGAGCACGTCTTACGTGGAGCGCGCAAACCTCACGATCCGCATGGGAAACCGCCGCTTCACACGCCTGACCAACGCATTTAGCAAGAAAGTGGAAAATCACTGCCACATGTTCGCGCTCACGATCATGAACTACAATTTCTGCCGCAAGCACACCAGCATCAAGCAGACTCCAGCGCAGGCAGCAGGCGTGGCAGGCCATCAGTGGACTTTGGAAGAAGTGGTTGAGATGATGGACGCTTATCTTGCGGAGCGTGAGTGCCAGCAATTTGAGGCGGCATTCACGCGCCTCAAGTTCCAGGCACCGCGCCGGACTCCCAAGACCTACGCACCTGTGACCACCAAAGAACGCTTAACTCCGTGGTATCTCGATCCCGAGAGCGGCGGCCCTGAGCCAGAAGTCCGCAAGCCAGGAATCGCATACAGAACTGATTTATCATAATCCGTCTGACCCACTACCAATTCAATTTGCATTACATAGATTGTTTGTAGTTAATTAGAGCTGTCTCAGTTTGAAATAATGGGCGTATAGCCTCCGCGAATCTGCCTTCCCTTTAGCCTGATCAGCGCGGGAGTTGGTCAGGCGGCGGGATTTTCCCTGTGACAATATCCACACGCGCTCCGGGCCTGATCCATTGACACAGCTCGATGATGTCTGCTGAGGCCATGCGCACACAACCCCATGAAGCGGGACTTTCCAATTTGTTCTCTGCCGAGGTGCCGTGGATGTAGATCGCGCGTTGTTGAGTGTGTGCGTTTCCTGGTTCCTTTCCATCGAGGACGAGCACGCGAGTGACGATCGAATCATGCTCAGGCGCGTTGATGGGCACCATTTCCCCCGTTGGCTCGCGTCCGCGCAAACGCATACCCATGGGCAGACCACGGCCAACGACTTTGACCACCTCCAATTGCCCCAGCGGAGTCCGCCACGAGCCGGGTTGGTCGCCAAGGCCAAATTTTGAGGTGCTGACGCGATACATTTTCCTGGGAACATGCCAGTCGAAAGTCACCATCTTTTGCTGCGCGACACCGATGACCAGCCGCTGCGGCGGAGGCGCACCGGCGGGCAATTCTGCCATGCGGCACTGCTCCCGCGGCGTGTGGCGCTGACCACATGCTGACAAGACGGCACCGGCTAGGGTTGCGGATGAAACCCAGAGTAGGAATCGCGTGAGGCACTCCATGACGGCATCTTACAAAGAGGCCGCGCGTGGAGGCAATCCTCAAAAACTCCTCCCCCTTCACCTCACCTCACGTTCATTCCAAGAGTTGCAGGGTTTGTTTGCTCTGCGCGCTTTGGAAGGCGGTGTCCACGATCTGCTGACCGATGCGTGAGATGTCCAGCCGCAGTGGGCCGATGAGAGGTGCCCCTGTTTCAAGATGATGAATCACATGCTCCACCGGATTGCGGTTAGGAGTGCAAAGTTCGTCCACAGGCAGATCAAAACCTTCAGGACGCTGCCGCGTCTGCACACGGATCACCGGTTCGTAATCATAGCACGAGATGGTTCCCTCCGTGCCTTTGAGGACAAAGCCGCATTTGGGCTGCGGCTGAAATGTCCAAGGGTCGGTGAAGGTTCCCCAACGTGTTTCGGTTTTACTCATGCCAAACTCATAACGTACCGCCGTGAGGCTATGCTCATCCACCTCAAGCCCGGGAGTCCGATGCCATGCGCATGTCACCTCCACGGGCTTTTTTCCCCCCAGATGCCACGTCCCCAGCGTCGCTCCGTAGCCCATGTAGTCGAGCAGCGATCCCCCACCCTGAGCCTTGCTGTAAAACCAACTCGCTGCCTTTTCTTCGGCGGTGGGTTCTTTTTCCATCTTGTCTGCGCCGTGATAGAGCGGTCCGCGATTGCCCCCATAATGATGAAATTCCTGCACGTCGCCGATGACGCCTTCCTGGATGAGACGATGGGCGGTTTGCTGCCCCGCATACCATACGAGCGGCCAATTCACGGTCAGCAGCTTGCCGGTCAGGCGCATCGCATTCATCATCGCGTCGGCCTCCGCCAGCGACCCGGCGAAGGGTTTTTCCATGATGATGTGAGTGCCGAAGGGGGCCACTTTTTCCACCCATTCACCGTGTCGTGAAGCAGCGGGACAAAGGATCACCACATCGGGCTTGGTTTGCTCCAGACAACGGCGGTAGTCAGTAAACACACGATCTTCTCCCAGGCTAAAATTGCGCCGTGCTTCTACCATGCGCTCAGGCTTTTCATCGCATATGCCGACGATCTCCACGTCGGCATGCTCGGATGCCTGCCGCAGCAGATCTCCCATGTGGAAGTGCTCAAAATTGATGCCTGCGATGCGCCATTTCTTTTTCATAGAAGCATGACCAATGCCCCTCATCCACGCACTGACAATCATAAAGTCCTCCTTGCTCCCATTCGCATCACCACCCATTGCTCATCCCATGTCGGCCAATCAGTTTCGCGATACTCCGGGACGTTTACTGCTGAGCTGGGCGCTTCTGCTGACCACCCTGCTCATTCTCTCCTGGCGCATTCGTCTGAATCCAGCGGCGTATGAGTGGATCGAATATCCCACAGCTCTCGGCGATTTGAGCTACTACACGGCTCTCGGACAGGATGATCGCTACGAACCGAATCTGCTTTTTTCCGATCTAAAAAAAGGCCTCTACCGCCGTAGCAACGCTGCTGTGGTCTTTGACGACGCCAGCATGCTCAAGATCGCCCTCGATCAATCTGGCAGATACCACGTTTACCAGCGCGCTGCGGACTACGGAACGGCTCAAACTCCGGTCTATCTCAAGAGCGCAGAGAACCATTACATCGAGTTTGGCGCGCGAAAGTTTTATCCTCCCTACGTGCCTCAATCTTCTCCGTGAACGCCTCCACGCATCTTCTTGATGAACTTCACTCGCGCGCACCGTTGGTCTGCGGTCATTTTTGCCATCCATGAAACTCACCCACCTCATCCCCATTCTCGCTATCGTCTCGAGTACTGCTTTTGATGCCCGTGCCGAAGACATCCGCCACAAGCCTTTGAAGGATTTGCATGGCTATTTCCCCTTCTCCCCACCGGCCACCATGAGTGCGTGGGAGGCGCGCAAGCAGCAGGTGCGACGGCAAATTCTCGTGGCCGAGGGACTCTGGCCCATGCCGACGAAGACGCCCCTCAACCCGGTGATTCACGGGAAGGTCGAAGGCGATGGCTTCACCGTGGAGCGCGTTTATTTTGAAAGCGCACCCGGCTTCTACGTCACGGGCAGTCTGTGGCGTCCGAAGACCATCAAGGGCAAAGTCCCCGGCGTACTCTGCCCGCACGGCCACTGGAAAGACGCCCGTTTCACGCTGGCCACTCCAGAAAAAACCCGCGCAGAAATCGCCGCCGGAGGGGAGCGTTTTGAGAATGGCGGACGCAACATTTACCAGGCTCGCTGCGTCCAACTCGCGCGCATGGGCTGCGTCGTCTGGCAGTGGGACATGCTCAGCGACTCCGACTCCATTCAGCTTTCGCGCGAAGTGGTTCACGGCTTCGCCAAACAGCGCCCTGAAATGAACACCACGGAAAACTGGGGCCTCTACAGCCCGCAGGCTGAGTCGCATCTTCAGTCCATCATGGGCTTGCAGACGCTCAACGCCGTGCGCGGTCTCGATTTCCTACTCTCTCTTCCAGAGGTCGATCCCACACGCATCGCCATCAGCGGCGCCAGCGGCGGAGGCACGCAGACGATGCTGCTCGCAGCCATCGACGACCGCATCGCCCTCTCCTTTCCCTGCGTCATGGTCAGCACCGCGATGCAGGGCGGCTGCACCTGTGAAAATACCAGCCTGCTCCGCATCGGCACAGGCAACGTCGAATTTGCCGCTCTCTTTGCTCCGAAACCGCAGGGCATGAGCACTGCAAATGACTGGACTCGTGAGATGTCCACCAAAGGCTTCCCCGATCTGCAAAAACTCTACGCCTCCTACGGCAAAAAAGACAACGTCATCCTCGCGCGCGGCGAGCATTTCCCTCACAACTACAACGCCGTCACACGCAGCGCGTTCTACACCTTCCTCAACAAGCACTTTAAGCTGGGCTTCCCCTCACCCGTCATTGAGCGAGACTTTGAACCTCTCGATCGCGCACAGCTCAGCGTCTGGGATGAGAAACACCCTGCGCCGAAGATCACCGGCCCTGAATTTGAGCGCAAGCTCCTGCGCTGGCTCACCGAAGACACCGAGAAACAGCTCGCCACTGCCGATCCCCAAGTCGTGCGCCAAGGTGTCGAAACCGTCCTCGGTCGCACCTATGCCGAAGCTGGCACTGTCACTTGGGAATTGAAAGACAAGCAAGACCACGATGACCACCTCGAAATGACAGGTACCCTGACGAACACCACCTACCACGAGGAAATTCCCGTGACCTGGCTCTATCCCAAACAATGGAACGGGCGGGTCATGATCTGGCTGGACGATCAAGGCCGCTCTGGCATCAAAAACGACGACGTGCGCAAGCTCCTCGCTAAAGGCAACGCCATCGTCGGCCCCGATCTCATTTTCCAGGCAAACGGCGGCGTAAAGCAAACGCGCGTCGTCGCCAACCCGCGCGAATTCGCAGGATACACCTTTGGCTACAATCATGCCCTCTTTGCCCAGCGCGTTCACGATGTGCTCAGCATCGTCACCTTCCTTCGCAACACCAAGGTCGGAAAGCATCCCAGCCCCCAGAGCGTCTGCCTCGCTGCCTTCGGCGCACAGACCGGCCCCATCGCACTCGCCGCCCGTGCGCTGGCGGGTGAGGCCGTGGATCGTGCCGCGCTCGACACTCACGGCTTCCGCTTTGGCAAAGTATCCGATTATCGCGACCCCATGTTCATCCCAGGAGGAGCCAAATACCGCGACATCCCCGGCCTCATCGCGCTTAATGAAAGCCTCCCACTCTGGATCAAAGGTGAAAAAAGCCAGCCCGAAGGCAGTGCTATCGACTGGCTCGCACGCTGATCTCTGCCATGTGCCGCCCACATCTCGCGGCGGCGCTCCAGCATCATCTTTCACATGCCGGCCAGCATCCACCTCGTCATCCCCTGCTATCAGGAGAGCGGACGCATTGAACCGTTCCTCGCAGATTTGTGTGCAGTGACTCATGCACTCGGCGAGGTAACGATCCGCATCGTCGAGGATGGCTCCGACGCCGCTGAAGTCGCGCGCATGCGGCGCATCATCGAATCCATGCGTGGCACGCATCCACATCTCCTCGCGCCGCTCTTTCTCCCCGCCAATCTCGGCAAAGGCGGCGCGGTTTATTCAGGCTGGAACATGGAAAAAACCGCCGACTGGCTCGGCTTTGTCGATGCTGACGGCTCCTGCTCCGCTGCCGAGGTCGCGCGACTCATATCCCTCGCCCGTGAACAACCCGAACCGCACACCGCGCTGTTTGCATCTCGCATGGGCCAGTTTGGTCAGCAAGTTCACCGTCAGTGGAAACGTCGCCTCATCGGGCATCTCTTCGGCACACTTGTCTCCACACTGCTGCACATCCGCATCCACGATAGTCAGTGCGGGCTAAAACTCATCCCACGCACCGCCTACGAACGCGCCGCTCCATCGCTGCGCATCCACGGCTTTGCCTTCGATGTGGAACTGCTCGCCTCATTGCACGACATGGGTGTTCCCTTCCGTGAAGTGCCCATCGAGTGGTTTGAAACCCCAGGCGGCCACGTCCACCTCATCCGCGACTCGTGGCGCATGGCGCGGGATGTATGGCGGGTGAGGAAAGCACGCGCGAAGCGATAAGCTTCACTTCCCGAGTACCTGCTTAAGCACCTCGATGCAGCGCTCGTTCTGCGGCATGGTGCCGATGGAAATGCGAATCCATTCGGGGAGTTTGTAGGCGGCCATGGCGCGGACGATGACGCCCTTGTCCATCATCGCTTTGAAGACCGCATTGCCGTCACCCACTTTGACGAGGACAAAATTGGCAAAGCTCGGTACGTATTCGAGGCCCAGTGCTGCAAACTGGCTTTGCAGATAGGCGCGGCCTTCATCGGTGATGCGCTTGGTTTTGTTTTGATGTTCTTCATCGAGCAGACCGGCCAAGGCACCGGCCTGGGCGACGGCGTTGAGATTGAATGGTTGTCGCGTGCGTTGCAGCACGTCGATCAGCTCCTTGTTGCCGATGCCATAGCCCACTCGCGTGCCGGCGAGGCCTTGAATCTTCGAGAAGGTGCGCAGTACGACCACGTTGCGGCCTTCGCGAACGTATTTGAGCGTGTCGGGCGGATTGTCGAGAAACTCGTAGTAGGCCTCGTCGAACACGACGATGACATGATCCGGCACCTTGGCCATGAAACGGTCGATCTGCTCCTGCGTGACGAGTGTCCCGGTCGGATTGTTCGGATTGGCGATGAAAACCTCTTTCGTCCTGGGGGTGATCGCTGCGGCCATCGCGTCGAGATCATGCACATAGCCGGGATCGGGTACTTCGATGGTTTCAGCACCGAAAACCTTCGCCATGAGCTTGTACACAAGGAAGGCATGCTCGGCAGTGATGATGTTGTCGCCCGGCTGCAGAAAGGCGTGACCGATGAACTCGATGATCTCATTGCTGCCGCTGCCGACAATGATGTTGCCCATTTCGAGGCCAAACTTGCTCGCCAGCGCATTGCGCAGTTTCCAGGAGGCGCCGTCCGGGTAAATGTGAACTTCTTTCACTGCCTCTTGCATGGCTTGGATGGCCTTCGGTGATGGGCCGAGCGGATTCTCGTTCGATGCCAGCTTGATGATGTCCTCTGGCTTTAGCCCGCGCTCACGCGCCACATCCTCAATGGGTTTTCCAGGTTCGTAGGCGACGAGGTCTTTGAGCTGCGGGTTGGCGTGGTTCCAGATGGACATGGTTGAAATAGCGAGCCCTTCTCTTGGACTGAAAGCCGTTGAATGCAAGCACGCCGAAGGTGAAACCAGCAAGCGGTCGGCCAATCCTTGATGCCGATGCCAAATAACAGGCCATGCTCTTTGGGAGTTGGTGCCGTAGCCCCACATGCCGTTTCATTGCCTTCCAGGCAAAAGTCGAGATGATTGACACCATCAAAGTCAGGCCACAGCGATTCAGACGAATGTTGCAAAAATTCTCGAAAAACTTCAACTAAATTTTGGCAAATTGCATATTTAGTTTGCTCATTTTAAGTGTTTTATTTTCTATTTTAACATACTTTTAATAAAAGTGTTTTTGTCTATTATTTATACGATATTAAATTAAGCTGATGGTTTAATTATTGTCTGCTCTGATTCGATAAATGGCGAGGGTTACAATGCCTCTACTTCGAGTTGGAGGTCTCGGAAGTCTGCTCACGCCGAGAGGGAGTGAATATAAAGTCACATTTTTATTGCATAAATTTTAGTGTTAATCATTGATTATCAACTTTGTCTGTTAGCATAACACATAATTTAAATAAAACACTTCGAGCGAACAAACGCCGTGCCTTTTCTTGAACTTCGAAATACACAGGGTCATTACGACACAAAAATCAACACTCTCTGGGTAAGCCTACTTTTGCCCATTTTACCTTGTCAGCTCGCAGACTGGAGGCCCTCCCTAGAGCAATTTGCGAGTGAGGGAATGGTTGCGCGTCTCGACGCTGTGTTTATCCTCGCGCCCCTTCCCTCCCAACCTGATTCCCTGCACCGTGGCTAAAAAGTCCTCTAAAAAAACCTCCTCCGATGACACAAACTGCCCCATCCTTCCTTCCGCCGCGCCGGTGGAACACAAGTCGGTGGACGATTTGTATGGGGACTGGTTTCTGGATTACGCCAGCTATGTGATCTTGGAACGAGCGGTTCCGCACATCAACGACGGCCTAAAACCTGTGCAGCGCCGCATCCTGCATTCCATGGATGAGCTGGAGGATGGGCGGTACAACAAAGTGGCCAACGTGGTTGGCAACACGATGAAGTACCATCCGCACGGAGATGCCTCGATCGGAGACGCTATGGTGCAGCTAGGACAGAAGGACCTGCTGATTGATACCCAGGGGAACTGGGGCAACACGCTGACCGGAGACAACGCGGCAGCTCCCCGTTACATTGAGGCGAGGTTGTCTAAATTCGCATTGGACGTGGTGTATAGCCCCAAAGTGACAGAGTGGGTGGCCAGCTACGACGGGCGTAATAAGGAACCCGTGACTTTGCCCGTGAAATTCCCCCTGCTTTTGGCCCAGGGAGTCGAAGGGATCGCCGTGGGCCTATCCTGTCGCATTCTGCCTCATAATTTTGTCGAGCTTTGTGATGCCAGCATCGCTGCCTTGCGTGGCGAGGAGTACAATCTGCTGCCTGACTTTGCCACCGGGGGCATCATGGATGCGAGCGACTACAATGGGGGCATGCGTGGCGGGCGAGTCAGAGTGCGGGCCAAGATCGAAGAAGGCCCCAAGAAGAACATGCTGGTCATCTCCGAAATTCCTTTCGGAACCACGACGGGAGGGTTGATGGACAGCATCGTCGCCGCCAACGAAAAAGGGAAAATCAAGATCGCTCGCGTCGATGATAATACGGCTGAAAAAGTCGAAATCGTCGTACAACTCCCTTCCGGCACGGATATGGAGCAGACGATTCAGGCGCTCTACGCTTTCACCGACTGTGAGGTCGCGCTCTCTCCAAATGCCGTGGTGATCCAAGACGATAAGCCACGCTTTATGAGCGTGAACGAATTGTTGAAGGCTAATGCGCTCAATACGCGAAAGCTGCTGGGACAAGAATTGGAAATCTTGTTGGGAGAGCTCGGAGAAAAGTGGCATTTCAGTTCTCTGGAGAAGATTTTCATCGAAAACCGCATCTACCGTAAGATCGAAGAGTGCGAGACCTGGGAGGCGGTGCTTGCCGCGATTTGGAAAGGACTCAAACCCTTCCTGGGGCAACTCAAGCGCGAGGTCACAGATGACGATGTCGCTCGACTCACTGAGATTAAGATCAAGCGCATCTCAAAGTTCAACAGCTTCGAGGCGGATGAGCAGATTCGGGAGTTGGAAGAAGAGATCGAACAAGTACAGAAATTCCTCAAGCAACTGACCAAGTTTGCGGTGTCTCACTTCGAGCAGATCAAGAAAACGTATGGAGGGACACGCGGCAGGCGCACGCAAATTTCCAGCTTTGACCGCGTGGCAGCCGCCGAAGTGATCATTCAGGGGGAAACCTTGTACTTGAACGCGAAGGATGGGTTTGCAGGCACCAGCCTCAAGCGTGAAGGCGAGCCGGTTTGCAAATGCTCGCCGCTTGATGATGTGATCTTCTTCACCAAGGACGGCACGATGAGCGTGACGAAGGCTGCCGCCAAGTTCTTCGTGGGCAAAAATCCGCCTTACATCGGCCTCTTCAAAAAGGATGACACCGCAGTTTACTCAATGATCTACCGCGATGGTCGGCAGGGAGCCGTCATGGCAAAGCGCTTCCGGGTCGGGGGCATCACGCGCGACAAAGAGTATGTACTCACCAAAGGAACCCCTGGCTCCACTGTCCTCTATCTCATCCGGCATGAAACCGAAGAAGAAAGCAATGCCTTCAGCGTGATGATTCACCTAAAGCCGGCCCTCTATCTACGAAACATGCAGATTCGTTTCCCATTCAATTCGCTCGCCATTAAAGGACGCGAATCGCAGGGAAATATCGTGACCAAACACAGTGTGGATCGGGTGGTGCGGGAGCCAAAGAACGGTGAAGCGAGCTGAGTGGTTGGAAGATTCTTTGCCTCGCTGGCGTTGCAGGGGAGATGAAGCCTTCCTCTCCCCTGCTCCTGTGGTTATTCACGATCGCGCTGCTGTCTCTGGCATGTAAGGGAGCGGAAGTCGAGAAGCCGAATGTGGTGATCATCCTGATGGACGACATGGGCTACGCGGATGTCGGCTGTTTCGGTGCTCAAGGATATCAGACGCCAAACATTGATCACCTGGCAGCGGAAGGAAGAAAATTTACCAATTACCATGTGGCCCAGCCTGTGTGCAGCGCTTCACGGGCTTCACTGCTGACCGGTTGCTACCCGAATCGGATTGGTATTCATGGAGCACTGGGGCCGGAGGCCCGGCATGGATTAGCGAAGGGGGAACTGACCCTCGCTGAACTGGTGAAGCAGAAAGGCTACGCAACCATGGCCTTGGGCAAATGGCATGTGGGCTCTCTGCCACAGTTTCTACCTCAGCAGCATGGCTTTGATCATTACTACGGCCTCCCCTACTCCAATGACATGTGGCCCTACCATCCCCAGGCGAAGCCTGGGCGGTTTCCGAAGTTGCCGATGATTGAAGACGACCGCGTGGTGGATGCAGAGGTCACTCCCGAAGAGCAGACAAAGCTTACCACAGACTACACGACGCGCGGAGTGCGCTTCATCGAAGAAAACAAAGACCGCCCTTTTTTCCTCTATCTGGCTCACAGCATGGTTCACGTGCCCCTGTTTGTGAGTAAAAAACACGAAGGCGCGACAGGGCGTGGACTATTCGCAGATGTGATGGCTGAAGTGGATTGGTCCGTTGGTCAGATCATGGAGACACTCAAGAAAAACAAGTTGGAGGAAAAGACCTGGGTGATCTTTACTTCCGACAATGGGCCGTGGCTGAGCTATGGCGAACATGCCGGTAGTGCAGCACCGCTGAGAGAAGGAAAAGGCACCTGCTGGGAAGGTGGCACACGCGTGAGCTGCCTCATGAAATGGCCCGGGCACATCCCTGCTGGCACGACCACCGACACCATGCTGATGTCGATCGACGTATTGCCCACGCTCGCGCGAGTGATCGGGGGGAAGCTGCCAGATCATCCGATCGACGGACTCGACTGCTGGCCTGTGATCAGCGGAGAGCGCGAGGCGAAGAACCCGCATGAATTTTACGCCTACTATTATCAAAACAATCAACTCCAAGCCATCGTCAGCGGAGATGGGCGTTGGAAGCTCCAACTCCCGCATGCCTACAACAGCCTGCCGACGGGACAGCCAAAGGCCACGGGAGGAAAGCCAGTGCTCTACAACGTGAAGCGCGTTGAGAACGTTGAATTGTATGACCTGTATGCGGACATCAGCGAATCCAGAAACCTCGCCGAACAGCAGCCCGAGGAGGTGATGAAGCTCCTGAAACATGCTCAAGAGATTCGTGCTGATCTGGGGGACTCCTTGAAAAAAATGCCACGCGGAAAAGGCACTCGGGAGGCTGGGAAATAAGTGTTCATAGAAACAGGAAGTTGCGAACTGCCTCTTGCATGCGGGGGCGTGCTGCATAAGGGCTTGAGTCCCTTATTTCGCAGGGCTTCGGGTAGGACTCGAAGATGCCTCAATGTCTGAACACAAAACTTCAAATCCATCCACCCTCGCCCTCGTAGCGCTTGGCGTGGTCTTCGGAGACATCGGCACCAGCCCACTCTACGCCCTCAGAGAGAGCCTGAATCACGCTCGGCCAGTGGTTGGCGACGCCTTGGGAGTCTTGGGACCGTTATCCTTGATGTTCTGGTCGCTGATCGTGATGGTCTGTTTCAAATATTTGGGCTTCATCACACGTGCGACGAACAAGGGAGAAGGAGGGATGTTTGCCCTGTTGACGCTGTTTCGTTCCGCGCGCGGGGCGATGTCGCCGAGAATGACGGCTGGCATCGTCCTGGGAGGGATTTTCGGAGCCTGCCTGCTCTATGGCGATGGGATGATCACTCCAGCGATCTCCGTTCTCTCTGCCGTGGAGGGGCTTTCCTTGCTGGATGAGCAACTGGGCACTCAACTGGCTGAGTACGTCGTTCCCATCTCCGCAGGCATCATCTTCCTACTGTTCATTGTGCAGAAACACGGCACGGCGCGCATCGGAGTCGCCTTTGGGCCGATCATGGTGCTGTGGTTTTTGACACTGGCAGTGCTGGGCATCATCAATATCCGCAGTCACCCCGGTGTTGTTGCAGCGCTGCTGCCGCACCATGGGATCAACTTTCTCCTGCATCATGGTCATGAGAGTTTTGTGTTGATGGGGCTGGTGCTGTTGGCGGTCACAGGCTGTGAGGCAATGTATGCGGATATTGGGCACTTTGGACGCCCACCGCTGTTGCGGAGTTGGTATTGCCTCGTCCTACCGGCACTGATGTTGAATTACCTCGGTCAAGGAGCCTTGGTGCTTTCGGACGTGGCAGCTTCGCTCAAACCTGGCTACCATCATTTCTTCAGCCTCGTTCCGAAGCCCGCGCTCATTCCTGTGATTCTCCTGGCTGCCGCAGCGACGATCATCGCTTCACAAGCCATGATCACCGGAGTGTACTCCTTGACACAGCAGGCCGTGCATCTGGGCTACCTGCCCCGGTTGAGGATCGTACACACCAATCCAGATGTGCGCGGGCAGATTTACATGCCGCAGGTCAATTACCTGCTGATGGTGGCATGCCTTGCGCTGATTTTTCACTTTGAATCCTCCACCAACCTGGCTGCGGCCTACGGCCTCTCGGTGTCCTTGGATATGACCTTCACCAGTATCCTCTTTTTCCTCGTGGCGAAGCATTCCTGGAAGTGGCCAACATGGAAGTGCGCCCTGCCCGTCTGCATCTTTTTGGTTTTCGAGATCGGTTATGTTTCAGGCAGTCTTCTGAAATTTTTCGCTGGGGCGTGGCTGCCACTGCTAATCGGCCTCGCCATGTGGATCACGATGAAGACGTGGACGGATGGGCGCGGAGTCCTCTACCGGGCGATGCTGCGCGGGCGCCTCCCAGTGCAGTTTCTCGTCGATGAGATCAAGAAAGAGAGGATCATTCGCGTGCCAGGCACGGCGGTGTTCATGTCTGCCTCTGCAGAAGGGCTGCCGCTGGCTCTGTTGCATCACCTGAAACACAACAAGGCACTGCACAGCCAAGTCGTGCTGCTCACCATCCGCTTTGATGAGACGCCGCGCATCGCTGCGGATGAGCGATTCCAGATCGAGGAATTTCACGATGAATTTTTCCGTGTGGTGCTGCACTACGGCTTCGCTGAGTCACCCGAAGTCTTCAAAGACCTTTGCACCGCACTGGAGACTCGCGGGAAGGTGAAACGAGCCGCGATCACCTTCTACCAGAGTCGCGAGGTACTGCTGACCAATGGCCCAGGGAAAATGGCACCGTGGCGCAAAAAACTTTTCGTGCTGCTCTCTCGTATTTCCCGCCCTGCCACTGGCTATTTCGACCTTCCGCCGCGCCAAGTCATCGAACTCGGCATCCAGCTCGAGGTTTGAACCAAGGCATCACGCGAGGAGTCCGGGCACCAATCGTGCCTGCGGATTTTCCACAAGTCTCAGGAATGCGCCATTGCGCTTGTAGGAAAGCCTTCCCGGATCAAGACCAAAGAGGTGTAGCAGCGTGGCATGGTAGTCGTAGTGATTGACGACATCCTTCACGGCATTGTGCGCGAACTCGTCAGTCTCACCGTGGATGTATCCTCCTTTGAAACCACCTCCAGCCACCCACATGCTGAAGCCGTAGGTGTTGTGGTCGCGCCCCACACTCTTGCGATCCTTTGATCCCGCACGATTTTGAATGACCGGCAGGCGTCCCATCTCACCTCCCCAGTGAACGATGGTCGTGTCCAGCAAGCCGCGTTGTTTGAGATCCGTCACGAGAGCCGCAGCCCCCTGATCCACGTAGAGGCAAGCAGCGGGCAGTGAGGTCAGGATGTTTTGATGGTGATCCCAAGTCTGATTGCCCGTGAAGAGAGAAACAAAACGCACACCACGCTCCACGAGGCGGCGGGCAATAAGGCAGCGAGTGCCGAATTCAGCAGCCGCAGGATTGTCGAGGCCGTAGAGCTTGCGCGTGGCAGCACTCTCCTGCGAAATGTCGAGTGCCTCCTTCGCCGCGACCTGCATGCGCGCCGCGAGCTCAAAGGATTGAATGCGCGCTTCGAGGTCTGCTTCTCCGGGGCGGGCTTGCAGATGCTCTCGATTGATGCGCTGCACAAAATTGAGGTATCGCGTCTGCGCTTCTCCTTGCAGGCTCAGCGGTGCATCGAGATTCAAGATGCGCGGCTCTTTGGGACGAATGACGGTACCTTGGAAGAGGCTGGGCAGCCAGCCATTGCTCCAGTTGTCCACACCGAGCACTGGCACGCCACGCGGATCGGTGAGTGCGACATAAGCTGGCAAATCCTGATTCTCGCTGCCGAGGCCGTAGGTGATCCAGGAGCCCAGTGTGGGCCGACCTCCCGTGACTTGGCCGTTCATCAGTGCATAGATGCTTTGGCCGTGGTTATTCACGCCCGTGCGCATCGAGCGGATCAGCGTCACATCATCCACGATGCGCGAGAAATGCGGCAGTAGCTCACTGACATCCATGCCGCATTGGCCGTACTTTTTAAACTTCCACGGAGGGGCCATCACTTCGCGGCTGGCTCCTGCCGCATCATCATATTTCACTTCTCCAGGGAAGTCCTTGCCATCGTATTTCACGAGTTCTGGCTTTGGATCAAAGAGATCCATGTGGCTTGGCCCACCCTGCATGAACATGGAGATCATCGCCTTCGCCTGGCCAAAACGATGCGGCTGCTTCGGCTTCAGGTCATAATGAGGCACCGCTCCCTGATCGGATGTCGCCAGTAGCCCCTGCTCTTGCAGCAGCGTGGCTAATGCGATACCGCCGATGCCGTAGGCAGAGCGGTTGAGAATGGATCGACGTGTGTAGGACATAGATGACATTAAAAATACGTCTCATCAGAGGGTGTTCTTCATCGGTTCTATCAGCCCCCCCAGTTACTTGACGACACTGCGCAGTCTGCCATGTGCGAGTTGAGTGATGATTTCCTCCCCCGCCTTGACTTCCCCCGCAGCACTGAGCACTTCCCCATGGGTGTTTGTGGTGTAGGAAAAACCGCGTGCGAGGATGGTGCTGGGATCGAGGTGCTTCAGCAGTTCACTTCGAGATTCTAGGCGATCCGTGAGGCGATCAAAGCGATGCACAACGGCCTGACGCAGCCGTTGGAAGAAATGATCCGATTGATGTGCGATCTCTGTTAGCAGCACCTGAGGCTGACGCATGGACAAAAGATGCTGCCGCTGCTGCACTTCGTCAGACAGTTCCTGCAATCGCAGACGCACTGTGTCGTGAAGCCGCGCCTCCATCTCATCCGCCTCTTGTGCAACCTGCTGGAGCTGCCGCTGCGGTGTGTGAGACAAGGTGCCTTTGGCAGTGAGATCGACCACTTGCTGGTAATGCGCCAGCAAGGTGCTCACACGCGTGTGCAATGTCCGTGCCAAAGTCGTGAAGTGGCGGCGTAGATCGCTGGTGTCAGGCGCGATCAACTCTGCCGCAGCACTCGGAGTTGGCGCACGCAAGTCAGCCACGAAATCAGCGATGGTGAAGTCGATTTCGTGCCCGACAGCCGATATGACGGGCAGCGGGCAAGCGGCCACTGCACGGGCGAGCACCTCTTCATTAAAACACCACAAATCCTCCAAACTCCCACCGCCGCGCCCGATAACGATGGTGTCCGGAGTGGGGAGATCGTAGTCTTCTGCGTTCGCGAGGATTTCTAGCGCGCGCACGATTTCATGTTCTGCCCCCTGCCCCTGCACGCGCACCGGGAAAACGAGGACACGCACCCACGGCGCACGCCGAGAGAGGATGTTCAGCATGTCGCGCACGGCCGCTCCTGTGGGCGAGGTCACCAGTGCCACGACGTTGGGGAACTGCGGTATGGCTTGTTTACGCTCTTCATCAAAGAGACCTTCAGCGTGGAGCCTGCGCTTCAGTGCCTCGAATTGCTCTTGGAGCGATCCTTTCCCGCGCGTCTGCACTTGCTTGACGACCATCTGGTACTGGCCTCGCGGTTCATAGACGCTAATCTCTCCATGGGCCAGCACACGCATGCCATCTTGAAGTCGAGTGTTGCTGCGGCTGACGGCCCCGCGAAAAAACACACAGGAAATCTGTGCTGTCGCATCCTTCAGGGTGAAGTACTGATGGCCGGAACTCTGCACGCGGAGATTGCTGACCTCCCCCTCGACCCACACGCTGCCGATATGTCCTTCGAGCAACTCACGAATTTCTCGTGTGAGCTGGGTGACAGTGAAAATCTCGGCGTCTTCAGGCATCGCACGCTCGATGTGGCATCTGCCGCAGGGAATGTCCAGCGCGCGTCATCACGGATTTCTCCGCGCCCGTGGAGCGATGAAAACAAAAGAGCGGAAGGCGAAGGGAGATCGCCTTCCGCTCGGAGAAAATCGAACTCAGACGAATTTTGTGACACCTGGCCGCGGCATCGGTGTGGGCGTAAATTTGTCTGAGAACTTGAGATTTTCTGGCGCGAGATCCTGCTGGGAGGAAAGAATGGCGAGTGAGGCGCGCGCCGGAGCTGCGCCCTTCTTTCCTTCTTTGGCGGCAGGCGCGGGAGCGGGTGCATCATCCTTCCACACCAGTTTTTGCCCGGTGTAGGCTGCTTCACGTCCCATGATGGCGATGAGGGTGGAGCTCATCATGCGGTCGCCGTCATTGATGACCGTGCCTTTGCGGATGGAGTTGAAGAGCGCCTCGTGTTCGAGGTCGTACATGTTTTTCTCTTCTCCGCGCCAGCGCCAGCGCTTGGCTCCTTCGATGAAGGGAGCGGCACCTTTGCCAATCACGAGACGGCCTTTGGTGCCCTGGATGTAATCAGCGACCTCATTGTGGCAGCCCGTGATCTGGCGATTGGTGAGATGGCAGAAGACGCCATTGTCCCATTCATAGGCGCAGTGGAAGTGGTCAAAGATGTTGCCGTCTTCCGCAGGGCGCTGACGCCCACCGGTGCCGATCACGCTCACCGGAGGCTGATCCTTCATGGCCCAACAGATTTTATCGAGGCTGTGGACGGCCTGCTCGACAATGCTGTCGCCGCTGAGCCAGGAGAAGTTGTACCAGTTGCGCACCTGCCACTCGACATCGCCCATGCCTGCGGGGCGGCCCGCCGCTGGTGGCATCGGCTTGACCGGGGTGGCGAAATAAGTGGCCAGGATGTTGGTGACATCGCCGATTTGGCCGTCGTGAAGGCGCTTGTAGCATTCGATGCGACTGGTGGAGTAACGCCAGCAAAAGCCAGCGACGAGATTGAGCTTCTTCTGCTTGGCCTTCTCCACGGCAGCTTGAGCCACACGGTAGCCGACAGCATCCACGGCCATCGGCTTTTCACAGAAGATGTGCTTGCCCGCTTCAACGGCTGCCGTGAGGTGCAGCGGACGGAAACCCGGAGGCGTTGCCAGCAGCACGACATCCACACCGCTGTCGAGCAGCTTCTGGTAGGCGTCGAGGCCGGTGAATTTCTTGTCCGGCTTCACATCGACACGATCGGGAAATTTCGTGGAGAGGTTCTTGATGCTGTTTTCGATCTGCGTGTCGAAAGCATCCGCCATCGCGACGAGCTTGGTGTTGTAATCCGCTCCCAGTGCCTGCGCCGCAGCACCCGTGCCGCGCCCACCGCAGCCGATGAGTCCGATGCGCAGCGTCTCATTTGAATCCGCCTTCTTCTCAGCTCGCAGCGTACCTGCAGTCGTGAGGATGGTGGGTGCGAGTAACGCTCCGCCGCTGGCATTGATGAAACGGCGGCGAGAGAAAATGGAGGCTGCTGGGTCGGACATTGGTGGTTTGGTTGGAGATTGGGATTGAAGAATCAGTTATCGCCGCAGGCATGGCAAACCTTTCACCATGAGTGAGCCGCGCTTGCGCAATCTTTGTGCAGGCAGATTCAGACTCCGCGAGGGATCACCTTCGTGATGGCAGGCGACTGCGGTGGGAGTCCGTCCACACCAGGTTCATCCAGCGGTTGCGTTTCATCGCGGCTTGCTGCGTCATCCGGCGCGGGTTGCAAAAGCGCCTCCACCAGCAACTGAGTGTCATCGAGGAATGTCAGGCTCGTGCGCCGCAGAAAATCCACCTCCGCAGCGTGGGTGTGAAGAGTGATGAGCAGGCACTCCCCTCGAAAGACCGCCAAGACGAACACGCCTTCATAGCCAAACCAGAAGGTGCCCACATCGCGATCGCCTCCACTGGCAAAATGCGCGCGCGCATCATGCACCACCTGCAGCAGCCGCTCGGCGCGGAATTCTTCAAACGGCAGCAGATTGATGAGCATCTGACGTCGCCAGCAAAGGAGCAGACCATTGATTGAGCCTGCATGCTTGAGGCGCTCGAGCGCAGAGCGCAGTGAGGGGGTGATCGACGCAGCCATAATCTTATGCCTCCATGGCGTTCACACGGGTGAGCAATTCATACATCGGCATTCGCTCTCCCACATGAGCTCCGCCGCCAGGATCCTGCGCGTCCGTGCCCGCATCGAAGTAGGCAAAGTTCAGCGTGAAGTCTTCTTCTTGCAGTGTGCCCATCCACGGCGCGCCCAGTTCCAGACACTCCCCGACTTTCAGTCCAAAGTGACGCAGCCCCTGGAAATCTGCCGCGAAGTGATCTACCGCCTCCTGCCCTGCGTCTCCAGAGACGACACCATCTTTGAGTGCGAAAAATTGAAGCGGTAGCGGTGGAAGCGGCGAAGTTTCGCTCATGTGAAAATCGAATGATGCGCCCTTCGTCTCAAAAAAATTCGTGCGAAGCAAGCTCAATCCTCAGACTCTTCCAAAAAGTGTCCTCTCTGCACGTTTCCACACCTCTGGCAGCGACGGAACGGGAGCAATCAGTAGCCATAGCTGCTGCTGCCCATCCCGCCCAATCCGACACCGTAGCCGGGATAGCCGCTCGCCGGATTGCTCTGCATCAACGCTGAATTGTAGCGGTAGAAGGAGCCTTGATTGATCGACGCTGCGGATTGATTGAGGCCCGCCGACATGTCTTGGATCGCAGCCGTCCGTTGCTCGGCCTCGCGCTCCTTTTGATTCTTCAGCACCTCAGTGTAAAACACACGATCTGCCTCGCTGATCTTTCCTTGGGTGGCTGCGAGATTGATGCGCACGAGACGCGGATTCTGCGCGACGAATTCGTTGATGTAACGGTCGATCTTGGCCTGATCCCATTTGCCCTCTTGCGGTTTCCCCGCCGATGCCTGCGCGATCAGTGCCTGCTCTCCTCCTTTGTGAATGACCCCGGCCTGCACTGCCTTTGCTGCGAAGGCTTTGGCCTCCGCCACGCTGCGCGCACGGTAATCTTGAGAGGACTGGCACGCGGCGAGCAGAAAGAGGAGGCAGGAGAGGAGGCGCTTCATGCGCTGGACTGTGGGGAAGGTTTGCCCAGGCGCAAGTTCGCATTGTTTTTCACAGGTGCTCTTCGCGTGGCAGCACACCACCGGACAGCGAAACCCGCGGTCTATGGATGAACATGGACGACGCGCGCTTTGCGGGCTATGGATGCCGCTGCATGACCTCCGCCGCACCCAGCTACAAGACTGGCAACGAAAAACTCATCAAAGTACTGCCCAATGCCGCCAACCGTCTCCTCGGCCTGCTCAAAAAACAGGGCCGCGCAGAGCATGGAGCACTGCGTGTGGCAGTCGTCGGCGGTGGCTGCTCGGGACTTCAGTACAAGATGGATCTCGTCGATGGCCCGGCGAACCGCGACATCATGGTGACTTCCTGTGAGGTACGCGTCGTGATCGATCCCAAGAGCGCGCTCTTTGTCTCTGGCTCGGAATTGGATTACAGCGACGATCTGCAGAGCGGTGGCTTCAAAGTGAAGAACCCCAACGCCGTCGTCACCTGCTCATGTGGCGAAAGTTTTTCTGCCTGAGGGATCCCCCGCGATGCCAGATGCCTTCACACTTCTGGGAATGCCACGCGTTGCTGCGCTGGATGAGTCGGCTCTGCGCCAGGCATGGCTCGAAGCCGGCCGCGCCACGCATCCCGACCTCCCCGGTGGAGATGCCGCACGCTCTGCCGAGGTGAATGCGGCCTTCGAGACGCTCCAGGCTCCTGAAAAGCGCCTCAAGCATCTGCTGGAACTTTATCGCGTGCCGTGGCGCTCCGTGCCCATCGACGAAGCCATGATGGCTCTGTTCAGTCGCCTGGGGGCCGCGCTGCAAGAGGTGGCCTCCTTCCTCAAACGCAAACAGTCCACCACCGCACTTTCCCGAGCGCTGCTAACCTCCGAGGAAATGCGCTGGCGCGAAACGCTGGAGCATCTGATTCAGGAAATCGAAGCTGGGCGTGCCGCATGCCTCGCCGCTTTGCCAGAACTCGACACGCGCCTGCAAACCGGAGATGAAACCGTGCTCGCCACACTGCAAGCCATGCAGGCGCGCCTCGCCTACTATGCGCGCTGGCAGGCCCAGGTACGGGAGTCCCTGCTGGCCCTGATGTGAGGATGTCCGCCCGGTGAATCCACTCAAGGGGCCGCATGCTGTGTGGGTGGATTACTGCCCTGCTGAACGCCGCATCCATGATCCCGATCAGCGCGAGCATGCTCCGCCCCACCTGGGGGCAGTTCCTCTGAAACGCAAATGCCACCCCGTACCCATGACGCGCGCACTCAGGCACTCCAGAGGCCACGGGGACGCCGATTTTTTTAACCACGAATGCACGACGAGCCATTCGTACGTGCCCCCTCTTTCCTGCCAGTCCCCCCTCCATCTTCCCAAACCACAAACCGCGAACAGCGAACCGCGAACAGCGAACCGCGCCCGCCTGACGTGTGGAGTGATGGCAAACCGTCGCCACCACTCCACTCCGCCCCCCCTGCCTTTCGGCTGAGAGGGCTTTTATGCCCCTCGAGAGGGCGTTAAACAGTTGTGGGATCGTTCCTAAGTCTCCAATGCCTTTCGGCTGAGAGGGCTTTTATGCCTATCTCGCCGCTGTGGCGGAGACGATCCGCCGACACGCGGTCTCCAATGCCTTTCGGCTGAGAGGGCTTTTATGCCCGGCCACAGATGAAACCGAAACGCTTTGGTGAAACCCTCGTCTCCAATGCCTTTCGGCTGAGAGGGCTTTTATGCCGTGGCGTGAAACTGTGAATCTTTGCCCTACACTCCCATCGTCTCCAATGCCTTTCGGCTGAGAGGGCTTTTATGCCTGTAACAGATGTAGGGTTTTTCTTATGGACTTGCTTGTCTCCAATGCCTTTCGGCTGAGAGGGCTTTTATGCCGCGTGCGCATGATGACAAACGTTCCAAAGAGTTTGATTCCGTCTCCAATGCCTTTCGGCTGAGAGGGCTTTTATGCCTATCGGAACGGACGCTCTTCATACTCATCGATTTGACGGTGTCTCCAATGCCTTTCGGCTGAGAGGGCTTTTATGCCCCCAACGTTGCGAGCTGTTTCTTTACCAATGGAGCGCCGTCTCCAATGCCTTTCGGCTGAGAGGGCTTTTATGCCCCACCAGTGCCCAAAGCGGTGCAGGATGTCTTGGGCAATCGTCTCCAATGCCTTTCGGCTGAGAGGGCTTTTATGCCATACGCTGAAAGGAGAAAGCAAGTGCGCGATGATTAAGTCTCCAATGCCTTTCGGCTGAGAGGGCTTTTATGCCACACCGCCCAACCCCAAGTTGCAGCCGAGGCTGCTAAGGTCTCCAATGCCTTTCGGCTGAGAGGGCTTTTATGCCCCAAACGAAGGACACGATCTTCGCTGCCGCTCGTCCGATGCGTCTCCAATGCCTTTCGGCTGAGAGGGCTTTTATGCCTTAGGGGGGCTGGGTTGTCAATTTTTTCGGCGTTCCACAGGCAGTTAGGTCGGGAGCCCCCCGCGCTGGCCTGTCTGCAAGCTCGCAGAAGCCCCCCTCCGCAGCGGGTTGGGCACCTTTCCCCTAGTGAAAGGCGTTTGGCGGAGCCAGGTCGGGAGGGGTGGGTTTTTTGGGGGGGCTGAGCTCCCGACCTGAATCTGTGGAACACGGGGAGTGAACCGAGATCAGGCTGCGCCTGACTGACAAGCAGTGCGTGCATGCTGGCGCAAACGTCCTCTCCCCCATCGTGGTTTCATTTTCTTGAGCACCACAGGGATTCCCCTCTCATCAACTGATTCACTCACGGATGCGGCTGGGTCTGAGTGTGGCGTGAAGTGCCACAGGTTATTGTCATGGCATCATGAATTGCAGTAGGGAGCGTCATCAGGACATTGGCGGTCATGAGCCGTCAGCCCGCACCGTCTCTGCCGCGTGAGAAAATCGACGCCTTGCAGTTGTATGTCAGCCAGATGTGGCCGCGCCTGACCCGCAACACGCGCGATGCGCTGGAGGCGGTGCAGGACACTAAGATGAAGGCCCCTGCGGGTGAGCGCTGGCCGCTCTACGTCTCTGTCAGCGAGGACTCCCGCCGCGTGCGCGAGCGCCTGCGCCGCACGCTCGACCTGGAGGCCTTCCGCCGCATCGACATCCGCA
This sequence comes from Prosthecobacter sp., assembly GCA_039806835.1. Lineage (GTDB taxonomy): Bacteria > Verrucomicrobiota > Verrucomicrobiia > Verrucomicrobiales > Verrucomicrobiaceae > Prosthecobacter. The sequence continues at coordinate 261,858 of JBDHQD010000002.1, forward strand.
CGCTGAGTGGCGCCCCGGAGCAGATCACGGATCACGGTCTCGTGTATCTGCCGGGCCGCTATGTGGTTCCCGGCGGTCGTTTCAATGAAATGTACGGCTGGGACAGTTACTTCATCGCCCAGGGCTTGCTTTGTGAGGGGCGCACGGGATTGGCGGAGTCCATCGCCAATCTGCATCTCTATCAAGTGCGGCACTATGGCACGGTGCTCAACAGCAACCGCACCTACTGCCTCATGCGCTCGCATCCGCCATTCCTGGGGCGGCTGGTGCTCTCGGTGTTTCATGCCACCGGCGATCTCGAGTGGCTGGGGGATGCCCTGCCCTATGTGGAGCGCTATCACGCCTACTGGTGCAGCCTGCCGCAATTCATCCCCGGTCTCGAACTCTCCCGCTATCACGCGCTGGGAGACGGCCCCGCACCCGAAGTGCTGCATGGTGAAGTGGACGCTGCTGGAAAAAACCACTACGAGCGGCTGCAAGACTGGCTGCGCGCGCACCTCGATAAACATCCGCATCTGGCAACCTTCTACGATCGCGCGCACGACTGCCTCACTCCCGCAGCTTATGTGGACGACCGCACCATGCGCGAATCCGGCTTTGACATCACCTGGCGCTTTGGCCCCTGCGGCATGGGGATTCGCGATTTCGCTCCCGTGTGTCTGAACACGCTGCTGTGGATGTTGGAGTCCGACATCGCGCAGATTCGCCGCCTCCTCGGAGCCACGCCGCCCTCCATCGAGCGCTGGGAGAGTCAGGCGCGCGAGCGGCGCGAGCGCATGAGCCGCGTGTTTTGGGATGACGATCACGGACTTTTCCTCGACTGGCAGCTCAGTCGGCAAAAGCGGCGGCACTATCCCTATGCGACGACCTTCTGGCCCCTGTGGGCTGGCTGGGCCTCGGAGGAGCAGGCATCGCGGATCGTGAAAAATCTCCCTCTGTTCGAGACCGATCACGGTTTGCTCACGAGCACGACGGCCACCGGCTGCCAGTGGGATGCGCCCTTCATGTGGGCCCCGCTCGTGCTCATGGCGGTGCAGGGGCTGGATCGCTACGGCTACAAGACGGAGGCCGCGCGCATCTCGCACAAATTCCTCAGCACGCTCTCCGCCGATTTCGAACGCACCGGGCAACTCTTTGAGAAATACAATGCGCACACGGGCTCCTCTGAAATCACCGGTGATGTCACCTTCGGCTACTCCACCAATGAGCCGGGCTTTGGCTGGACCAATGCGGCAGTCTGTGTGCTCACCCGCTGCGCCGGTGGAAGTTGCGCCCTGCGCTCCTGACCACACGCCATGACATTCTGTGGCCGCAGACGCCACAGCCTTTGGGCGGTCACACGGCGTTGCATCGTCGCGCTGGCGATGGCATCTCCCAGCATGGTGCAGACATGGAACAGAGAGAGGCTTCACCATCTGATCGAGTCGCGACTCGCGGGGAGGAAATTCATCGTGGTCTCAAATCGGGAGCCTTTCATCCACCGGCGGCGTTCAGATGGCACGGTGGATTGCATCCGCCCTGCGAGCGGCATGGCCACAGCCCTGCATCCCATCCTCATGGCATCAGGTGGCACCTGGATCGCTCACGGTGCGGGCGATGCCGACCGTGAAGTCGTCGATGCGCATGACTGCGTCATGGTGCCGCCGGAAAATCCCGCCTACAAACTGCGCCGCGTCTGGATCGATCCGGCGCTGGAGCGCGGCTTTTACTACGGCCTCTCCAACGAAGGACTCTGGCCGCTGTGCCACATCACCTTCACCCGCCCCGAATTTCGCCTCTCCGACTGGCGCGCCTATCAGGAGGCCAACCGTCTCTTTGCCGAGGCCGTGCTTCAAGAGACTGCGGGCGAGCGCGCCCTGGTTTTCATCCAAGACTATCACTTCTGCCTCCTGCCCCGCATGCTGCGGCAGATGAGCCGTGGGCGCGTTGTCTGTGCTCAGTTTTGGCACATCCCGTGGCCGAATCGTGAAATCTTCCGCGCCTGTCCATGGGCAGAGGAATTGCTCAAAGGGCTGCTCGGCAACGACGTGCTGGGCTTTCACATCCATTACCACTGCCAAAATTTCCTGGAGACGGTGGATCGCACGCTCGAAAGCCGCGTCGATCCCGATCGCAGCGAGATCACGCGCCGCAATCACCTCACTCGCGTGCGTCCCTTCCCCATCAGCATCGACTTTGAGGCAGACAGCCGCATGGCGCAGAGCAGTGAAGTCAAACAAGCCATGCAGCGCTGGCATCAACGCTTCCCTGCCCTGCGCGGGCGCAAACTGGGCGCGAGCATCGAGCGCCTGGACTACTCCAAAGGCATCCCTCAGCGCCTGCGCGGGCTGGAGCATTTTTTTGAGCGTCACCCCGAGTGGATCGGCAAAGTCTGCTTCATCCAGATCGCCGTTCCCAGCCGCGATCACCTCGGTTCATATCAGGCAGAACAAGTGGCAGTAGAAAAGGCAGCGGAACATCTCAATCAGCGATTCCGCACGCACGATTGGCAGCCTCTTTATCTCATCAAAGAACACCACGGCCCGGTGGACATGATGGCACTGCACCGCTTGGCGGACTTTCTCATGGTCAGCTCTCTCCACGACGGCATGAATCTCGTGGCGAAGGAATTCGTAGCCAGCCGCTCCGACGAACGCGGCGTGCTGATCCTCAGCCAGTTCACCGGAGCCTCGCGCGAGCTCACACAGGCTCTTTGCGTGAATCCCTACGCCGTCGAAGAACTCGCCGATGCCGTGCAAACGGCACTCACGATGAGTCCCCGGCTGCAACAGCGTCGCATGCGCCACATGCGCGACCGCGTCGCCCATCAAAACGTCTATCGCTGGGCTGGGCGACTCTTGATGGCCATGCTGCGCGTCGAACCTGCCGATGATGACGATGAAGAAGAAGATGATGATGGAATCGCATGAGCGCGCCGCCGCGACTTAACGAGGTTCGCAAAATAGGGATGCATCACACGACTCCAGCGTCGGAATGCTGACGCATTCTGCTACGCCTCGTCGCGGCAACGGCCAAGCATCTGACAAGTTCCCCCAGATTTTGTCGCTCTCCTTTGCGATCCTCAAGAACTCCGCCCGATCACGCAGAAATCCAAATCGCCCTCGCCCTTCTCCACGCCCTGGCGCATGACGGTGGCCGTGCTGTCGATCGCGGGCGCGGCAATGCCGGCTTCACTCGCCAGCTCACGCGCGAAGTCGGCATCTTTGAGCATGTTGCGCAGGCTGAAGTGCGGCTCGAAATCTCCCTTCATGATGGCTGGGAGCTTCATGCCGATGAGTTGGGAGTGGTTGGCATTTCCCTCCAATGCCTCATGCAATCTCTCCAGCGGGATGCCATGCGCGCGCGTCAGTGCTGCTGCCTCGGCCAGCGCCTCAACCGTGACGGCGGAGATGAGATTGGTCACGATCTTCACCACCGTGGCATCTCCCACAGCACCGAGCGGGAGGATTTTTGCCGCGCTCGCTTCCAATACCGGACGCGCCCGCTCCAACAGCAGATCACTGCCGCCGACGTAATAGCAGAGCCGACCATTCTGTGCCGCCATCTTGCTGCCAGTGAAAGGAGCATCGAGAAAGGCCGCTCCAGTGGCCTCCACGATCTGTGCTGCTTGCAGCACGGCCTTCTTGCTCACCGTGGCATGATTCATCACGAGATGGCCTGCCTTCAGTGCCGGGCGCATGTCTTCCACCGCCTCCAGCAGTGCCGCGCCATCGCGCACGAAAATTTGAATCACTCCCGCAGCCTGCGCCACCTCGCAGGGAGAGGCGAGAAAGTTTGGCACCGGGCGCGCACTGCGACTCCACACAAACACTTCATGCCCAGCTTTGCGCAAGTTCTCCACGACACGACTGCCGATGATGCCGAGCCCCAAGACACCGATGTTTTGTTTCATGCTGCCATTTAGGATGTAGGCTCCACGAGGTCAACTCTACGCGCGTGATAAATCAATGGAGGCGATGCTTGTTGAGTGCGCTCGCGCAGTGTTTTCAGGAGAAGACGTAGTGCCTCCTCTCGCTGCTGGCTCTCCAGCTTGGCGCGGATTTCATCCTGCACCGCTTCGTAACTCGGCGTCTGCGCTGCGCGTTTTTCCAGCACCACGAGAAGATGCCAGCCGAGCTTTGTGGCCACCGGTGCGCTGCATTCACCGACGCGCAGCGCGCGCACCGCAGCCATGAAGTCTGCGGGTATGCGCGCTGCCGTGAACCAGCCAAAATCACCGCCGAGCTTGCGTGTGCGCTGATCCTCGGAGTGCTCCAACACCAGCGACGCAAAGGTTTGCTCTTGGGAGATGAGTCGCCGGTGAATGGCCTGCATCTCCGCTTCGCGATCGGCCTTGGCGGGATCATGACGAGAGAGAAAAAGATGCGCCACATGATAGGCCTCTGGAATGCGTAGCGACTCGCGGTGCTGCGCATACCAGGCTCGCATCGCGTCTTCTGTCACCTTCGCCGCGTGCTGCTCCATGCGCTCGCGCAGCCATGCTTCATCGAGCTGTATTTCGTGAATCTCATCCACCCATTTCCGCGCAGAATGCCCCTGTGCCGCCAGTCGCTGCGGTATCTCCGTCTCATTGGCGAATTGTTTCCGATGGAGAGCCGCTTCCTTCTGCGCGGCAAAGCGGCGCGGAGGATGTTTCACGCCCTCTTGAATGCGAAAGGCGCGAATCAGGCGGTCGTCGATGAGTCGCTCCAAAGTTTCCGTGCGCAGGCGCTTCCGTGTTGCCTCGTCCATCTCGGCCCACGAGCCACCGCTCTCCCAGAGAGCCTCGTGCAGCGCCTCGCTGAGATCGCGCTTTGTCACAAGCTGGTCACCCACCTCCGCCACAGGTTCACCGTCAGCTCCGAGAGACAGCGCGCGCATCAGTCGATGAGACAGCGGCCCGCGCAGCACGCGCGCATCGACCCACAACCCACCGAGCACGGCAAGGGAAAGGCCAAGACACACGATGAAAAATTTTTTGCCGCACGCGTGACAAGACATCAGCCGCCGAGCCTAGGACGACGCTGCCAACGGTCAAGATGCAGGAGTTGGCGAATCGATTCCATTGCACAGCAAACGGAAACGATCACAGTGAGGCGAACGATGAGCGACCTTGAGTTGAAAATTTGGACCGTCACCCTCGCGGCGGTGTCGCTGACAGCCTCTCTGCTGGCATTAGGCCACCTCCTGCTGCGTCACAAAGATTATCGCTCCGCTGCATTCTGGGCGGCACTGGTGATCTTCACGCCACTGCTGGGGGCGTTGTTCTACGTTTTTTTTGGCATCAATCTCGTGCGGCGGCGAGGGAAGCGCTATCGCAACAGCATGGCAGAGCCGTGGCGCGATCCCGTGCCGGAGCATCCTCTGCCCTTCACGCCGAACAGTTGCACCGCGCAGGAGCATCAACAACTCGCGCGCACGCTGGATCGTATCTCGCGCTTTTGTTTCACCCTCGGAAACACGGTGGAGCCTCTGCGCAGCGGCGACGAGGCCATGACACGCATGCTCGATGCCGTGCGCGCCGCCAAGCAGAGCGTGACCCTCGCCAGCTACATCTTTGAAGCTCGCGGCATCGGTGCCGAATTCGTGCATGAACTGGGAGCCGCTGTGCAACGCGGAGTGCAGGTGCGCGTGATGGTGGATGATGCGGGCACACGCTACTCGTGGCCTTCCGTCATCGGTGCGCTCAAAGCGGCGGGAGTTCCCGCACGGCGTTTCATGCCGAGCCGCTTGCTGCTGCGCCTCATCACGATGAATCTGCGCAATCATCGCAAAATCCTCGTCGTGGATGGCGCGACCGCTTTCACCGGCGGCATGAACATTCGCGAGGGAAACATGCTCTCCCGCAATCCCAAACACCCCGTGCACGACATGCACTTTGAGGTCACTGGCCCGGTGGCGAGCCAGCTTCAGCGCGTCTTTGCCGAGGACTGGGCATTTTGCACGGGCGAGCAACTCCAAGGCCCGCTGTGGTTCCCGGACTTGTCCTCCACCGGCACGGTCAGTGCTCTCGGCATCGTGGACGGTCCTGATGAAGATCTCGAAGTGATGCCTGCGGCCTTTTTCGCCGCGCTCAACGCTGCGCGCGAGGAAGTGCGCATCATCACCCCCTACTTCCTCCCCAATCCGATCCTCATGGCCGCCCTCCGCCTCTGCGCCGTGCGCGGCGTGAAAGTGACCATCCTGACTCCATCATGCAACAACATCCCCTTCGTCGCTTGGGCCGCGCGCACGCTCTATCCCGCTCTCCTCGAGTCCGGCTGCCGCGTGTTTGAATCACCCGCGCCCTTCGATCACTCGAAGTACTTCCTCATCGACGGCGTGTGGTCGTTTATTGGCTCCACCAACTGGGACCCGCGCAGCCTGCGCTTAAACTTCGAGTTCAATCTCGCCTGCCATGACGCCACACTGGCTCAGAAGCTGACGGCAGAGATGGACGCCCGGCTTGCCGTCAGCCAGGAGATCACCTCCACCATGCTGAATACCACGCCACTCTGGCAGCAGGCCCGCAATGGCTTCGCCCGACTCTTCATTCCATTTTTGTGAAGAAAATGAATGCAGCTTTTGGCTAACAGAGACGTATTTCATCCCGTTCATTAAGCCGACCATGACGACCTCGACACGCACACCTCTTTCAAGTGCTGCCCAACTTCGCGGGAATAAAATCCTCGTGCGCGGCGTCACAAACCGGGCACTTTCCCATTGATCTCACTTTGCCCCGGCGAACGGGGCCCTGCCACGCGCGGCAGTCAATAGCGCACCACCCTAACCCACATCCAACGAACATGAAGAAACTCATCGCACTCGCCTTCGCGCTCGCCGCCTCCAGCCTCTTCGCTGCGGAATTCCCCGACATCAGCATCGCGGACCTGAAGGCTGCCATCGACAGCAAGAAAGTCACCGTCATCGATGTGAACGGCTCTGCCTCCTACAAGGCCGGCCACGTGCCCTCCGCCATCGACTTCCAATCCCAGAAGGAACAGCTCGCCAGCCTGCTCCCTGCTGACAAAGGTGCCCTCGTCGTGGCCTACTGCGGCGGCCCTCAGTGCTCCGCCTACAAAGCCGCTGCCAAAGCTGCCAGCGAACTCGGCTACACCAACGTGAAGCACCTCTCCGCAGGCATTTCCGGCTGGAAGGCCGCTAAAGAAAAGCTGGAGAAGTAACCCTCCCCACTCAGCCGGGCGCGCGGATTTCCGCCGCCCGGTTTTTTTGTGCCTGCATGCGGCGCAGCCTCAGTCCGCCTTCACCAGCGTCACCAGCTCCTGCAGCGATGCCTTGGCATCGCCGAAGAGCATGCGGCAGTTGTCGCGGAGAAAGAGGGCGTTTTCGATGCCGGCGAAACCTTTGCCCATGCTGCGCTTCATCACGATGACGGTGCCGGCCTTCTCCGCCTCGATGATGGGCATGCCGTAGATTGGACTCGATTTTTCTTCGCGCGCGGCGGGGTTCACCACGTCGTTCGCGCCGATCACGAGGCACACATCGACGCGCTCCATCTCAGGATTGATCTCGTCCATCTCGATGAGCTGGTCATACGACACATCGGCCTCGGCGAGGAGCACGTTCATGTGGCCAGGCATGCGTCCGGCGACGGGATGGATGGCAAAGCTGACCTCGACGCCTTTTTTCGCGAGCTCATCGGACAACTGCCGCACCTGATGCTGCGCCTGCGCCACGGCGAGACCGTAGCCGGGCACGATGACGACACGCGCGGCCACGCTGAGCAAGAGAGCAGCCTCATCGGCCTGCACGGGCTTCACATTGCCAGTTACGGCGGTTGCATCGGCAGACACGCCATTTGTTTTGCCGAAGGCGCTGAAGAGCACGTTCGTCACCGGACGGTTCATGGCTTTGCACATCGCCAGGGTGAGGATCGTGCCGGAGGAGCCGACCAGCGTGCCCGCGATGATCATGGCGACATTGCCGATGGCGAAACCATCTGCAGCAACAGCGAGTCCGGTGAAGGAGTTGAGCAGCGAAATGACCACCGGCATGTCCGCGCCGCCGATGGGCAGCACCATGAGCACGCCCAGGGCGAGCGCGAGCACCAGAAACAGCACCATCAACACCATGCTGTGCGATCCGGAGGCCATCGCGAGCGCGAGCAGCACGCTCATCACGAACAGCACGCCATTCATCACCTGCTGCGCGGGATAGGTGACCGGTTTGTCGAAATGGCCTTCGAGCTTCAAATACGCGATGATGCTGCCGGACAGCGACACCGCGCCAATGAGTGCCGCGCATAGCATCGCGATCACAAACGTGAGGCTGGAGCGCGGCGTGACGTGCGCGAACTCGATGGCGGCTACGAGCGCCGCCGCACCGCCGCCTGCGCCGTTGAAGAGCGCCACCATCTGCGGCATGGCGGTCATTTTCACTTTGTAGGCACCCAGCGCGCCGATGACGAGGCCCGCGCCGATGCCGGTGATGAGCAGAAACCATTTCCACAGCGACACAGCACCCCCATGCGGGCCGTGCAGCAGCGGCAGCACCGCGAAAAGTGCCAGCAGCATGCCTGCACCGGCCACGAGATTGCCACGGCGCGCGGTTTTCGGCGAGGCGAGCAGTTTGATGCCCAGGATGAAGAGCACCGAGGCGACGAGGAAGGCGATGGCGGCAGGCGTGCTCATTTTTTGCGTTTGAACATCTGCAACATGCGGTCCGTGACCATGAAGCCGCCGAACACATTCGCGGAGCCGAGCACGACGGCGACAAAGCCCGCGACGTGCTGGATGAAACCCTCCGCAGTCGCCAGGGCGAGCATGCCGCCGAGCAGGATGATGCCGTGGATCGCGTTCGTGCCTGACATCAGCGGCGTGTGCAGCATGGAGGGCACCTTGGAGATCAATTCAAAGCCGAGGAAGATCGACAGCACAAAGATGAAGAACACGAGCATGTCGGCGGTCATGGCGGATCAGGAGTTGGCGGCGAGTTTTTCGTTCACGATGCGTCCGCCGTGTGTCACGACGCAACTTTTTAGAATGTCGTCGTCGAGATCAAGCTTCAGCGTCTTGGCCTCTTTGTCCCAAAACTCCGCCAGCAGCGCGGTGATGTTTGAGGAAAACATCTGGCTGGCATGCACCGGCACCGTTCCCGGCAGATTGGCGGTTCCGATGATCTTCACGCCCTTGCGGTCGGTGATCTGGTCGGCCACCACGCCCTCGACATTGCCGCCGGTTTCCACGGCGAGATCGACCACCACGCTGCCGGGCTTCATGACATCCAGCATCTCGCTGGTGAGCAGGATTGGAGCGCGTCTTCCAAACACCTGCGCGGCGGTGATGACGATGTCCGACTCCGCGCACACGCGCGCCATGCCTTCGCGCTGGAGTTTGAGCTGCTCGTCCGTCAGCGCCTTCGCGTAGCCGCCCTCCGTCTGGCCGGTTTCGCCCACGTCGATCTTCACAAACTTCGCGCCGAGTGATTTCACCTGCTCCTCGACGACGGGACGCGTGTCAAAGGCCTCGACTTTCGCGCCGAGGCGTTTCGCGGTGGCGATGGCCTGCAAACCGGCCACACCCGCGCCGATGATGAAGACCTTCACAGGCTTGATCGTGCCAGCGGGTGTCATCATCATCGGAAAAATCTTCCCTGACTGCCCTGCGGCGGAGATCACCGCCGCGTAGCCCGCCAGGCTGGCCTGGGAGGACAGCACGTCCATCTTCTGTGCGCGCGTGCTGCGCGGCACCAGCTCCAGGCTGATCGCGCTCACGCCGCGCTGCGCGAGTGTCTGTATCAATTCGCGTGAGTTGAACGGATCAAGCAGCGTGATGCACACCGCGCCCTCGCGCATGAGGCCCACATCATCGAGCGAAGGCTTGCGCACCTGCACGATCACATCCGCGCCTTGGATCATCGTCGCGCGATCCGCGCGCACCACGGCACCTGCCTTTTCATAATCCGCATCGGTGTGACCACAGGAGAGGCCGAGGCCCGTTTCCACTTCAACCTGCACACCCAGCGCGATCAGTTTGCCAGCGTGTTCCGGGATGAATGCAGCACGCGTTTCACCCGCGTGGGTCTCTTGGGGAAAGACGACGGTCACTGGCTGCATGCGATGATTTCAACGTTAGCGAGAGCCGTAATCTCGCTAGCATCATTTTCGCTCGCCCATCAGCTTCTTCACCGTCGGCTCGATGGCCTCGGCCCAGATGCGGTAGCCTTTTTCGTTCGGATGAAGGAAGTCGGGCATGATGTCCTTCGTGATCAGGCCTTCGGGAGTGAGAAATTTCGCGCCAATATCGAGGAACGTCACATGATGCGTACCGTCGAGTTTCGCGATGATGCGGTTGATCTCGGCGATCTTTTCCCGCGCCGGATTCGGTTTCTCACCTCGCGGGAAGATGCCAAGCAGAAGAATTTTTGACTGCGGTAGGCGCTTCTCAAGTTCCAGCACGATGGCTTCGATTCCTTCAGCGATGTCCGGTGCAGAGCATGTGCCGGTGTTGTTCGTGCCAATCATCATGACGACGAGTTTCGGTGAAATCCCGTCCACCGCGCCATGCTGCAGCCGCCAGAGCACATTTTCGGTCTTGTCCCAACCAAAGCCGAGGTTGCCCGGGTTGCGCGGCGCATAAAACTCATCCCAGGTGTTCTTGCCGCACAACGCATAGCTGTCGAACTGCTCGCCGCCGAATAAGTGCGTGATGGAATCGCCGATAAAGAGAATCTGCGGCTTGCTCTTTTTGACTGCGGCACTGGTGATCTCGTGGCGCTTCGCCCAGTCATAACTGGGCCAGTTCCGATCCTGCGTGACTGGCACCACGGTGCTGGGAAGGGCTTTGTGCCCCGGAAGCGGCGCAAACGTGCTCTGGACGACCTCACTCATCGTTTTGCGGTCGGTCGAAAACGCGCGCGCTTTCAAAACACCGCCGCAGGCAAGTTCGATCGGCGCGAGATACGGGTTCGATTTCGCGACCGGATCCGCACCATCGAGCGTGTAGAGAATCGTGGTGTCCGGCTCAGTGCTCTTGAGCGTGACGACGCCTTGATCGTCACGTTTGATCTCCGGCGCTGCGATCTGAACGACCGTCTGTGCGTGGAGGTAGCCGCAAACGAGAAGGAGAAGTGATTGGCGAATCATGCGCCGACTCATAGCTGGCCCGCATCATGAATCCAAGCACGGAAACAGCCTGCATCAGCGAATCGCGCCCACATCCGCCGCGTCATGCAGCGTTTTCATCTCCGCATCGCTCAAGGCACGATTGAAAACGGCAAGACCGCCGAATTTGCCAATCGTCGCCTCGCCGAGCATCGAGCCGACCGCCATGCGCGCGCCGACGGTGAAATCGGATGGAGCAATTTTCGTCTTCGCATGCAAGGCGGGATCGTATTTGAAGATGCCGCGACCGTGGTAGTAGGGATTCATGCCGCGATCTTTGCCATCGGGGCCTTCTTTCGTGAAGTAAGGGTCGTTGCGCCGGTCTTTGACGGCGTCGAGCTTGCGCTCATCGAGCACGCCGTTGATGTAAGCGCGAATGTATTTCGAATCGTAGCTGAAGGCGAGCGTACACCATTGCTCCTCCGGCACCGGGAGCTTCGTGGCGGCATAATCGGCGCACCACGGAAACTTTGTGCCGTCTGCGCGCATCGTCACCCCGCCCTCGCTGCTGATGTGCGGCACCAGGTTGTTCGGCCCGCCGTAGGTCGGCATGTTCATGAGCAGCGCGTACTGGCGCGTGCCGGTGTCGTCGTCAGCCCCCTTCCCCTCACTCCACATGCCGGCGATGGTTCGGCTCTTTTTCAGATTCACGATGCGCACGACGGCAAACATGCTGACCTGCGCGTCCTTGCCGCTGATGTTGAGATCGCCCGTCTCGCCGTGCTTGATCTCAAAATACTGACTGCCGTTCAAATCAGCCGCGTAGCCGGAGAATGGGCCACCTGCGACGCGCGTGATCGGCCCATTCACTTCCGTGAGCGGATGTTTTTCCTTCGTTCCTTGCGAGACACGTTTTTGCCCGGCTTCCTCGCCAAAGGTCCAGAAGGCCACGAGGCCGGGAGTTTTTTCGATCACGGCGGCATCGCCGGCAAAAACGGAGGAGAGCGTGAGAGCAAAAAGGATGGATAAACGCATACTTGATGATGTATGGCAGACGCCCCAAGTCATGAAAAGGAGCATTTTGGACTGAAAAGTTTTTTCCCGCAGGGCGCGTACTGTCACGATCACTTGCCCTGATGAGCAGCCTGCCTTTTTCAGTCCCTCGCATCAGTTTTGCACGAAGCCTTTGCGTGTTTGCCTGGATAACAATTCCGGTGCTCGCGGTGGATTATGAGAAGGAGATCAAGCCGCTGCTCAAAGAGCGCTGCTATGCCTGTCATGGCGCGTTGAAACAGAAAGCCGATCTCCGGCTCGACACCACCGCCGCGATGCGCAAAGGCGGCGATAGCGGCGACATCCTCGCTGGTGCTCATTCCCTACTGATAGAGCGCGTGACCACTACGGACAAAGACGACCGCATGCCTCCGGAAGGCGAGGGATCGGCGCTGACCGTAGAAGAGGTCGCGAAACTCAAAGCCTGGCTCGCTGCCGGAGCACCCGCGCCTGCGAATGAGCAAGCGGAAGCTGATCCGCGCGCGCACTGGGCCTATCAAGTGCCGCAATCATCCGGCAAGTCGATGGATGCGCTGCTCGCGACAAAACTCGCCTCAAAGAAACTCAAAGCGCAGCCCGAAGCCGCGCCTGAACTCTGGCTGCGACGCGTTTATCTCGATCTCATCGGCCTGCCACCGACACCGGAGCAGCTCACCACGTTTTTGCAGGACACTTCGCTGCCTGCGCGCCAGCGCGTGGTGGATCATCTCCTCGCCTCACCGCAATACGGCGAGCGATGGGGGCGGCACTTCATGGACATCTGGCGCTACTGCGACTGGTATGGCCTCGGCGCGCAGCTCCGTCATTCGCAGAAACACATCTGGCATTGGCGCGACTGGATTGTGGAGTCGCTGAACGCCGACAAGGGCTACGACCAGATGATTGTGCAGATGCTCGCGGCTGATGAACTGGCACCGTCTGATCGCGACAACCTGCGCGCCACCGGCTTCCTCGCGCGCAGCTACTATCTTTTCAACCGCACCACCTGGTTGGATGAAACCATCGAGCACACCTGCCGCGCTTTTCTTGGGCTGACGATGCAGTGTGTGAAATGCCACGATCACAAATACGATCCCATCGAGCAGACAGACTACTACCGCATGCGCGCGATCTTTGAGCCGTTGCATGTGCGGCTCGATCCGTGGCAAGGCGAACCCAATCTCGAACGGGATGGCCTGCCGCGCGTTTACGACCTGCATCTTTCTCAACCGACATACCGGCATGTGCGTGGCGACGAGAAAAAAGAGGACAAGAGCAAGGTCATGCAGCCGGGCATCCCGCGCGTGCTCGAATTCGCCTCCTTCCAACCCGTGACAGTGAAGTTGCCTCCCCAGGCGGTGAAACCGGCATTGCTGCCCTTTGTGCTTGGCGATCATCTCCGCGCTGCGGATGCGCAGTTGCTCGCTGCGCAAACATCTCAGGATGCGAAGGCGATCAAGGCCGCGAGCTTGCGCATCGCGATGATTCAGGCCGTTTACGCGGCTGATCTGGCCCAAGGTGATCACAACATCGCCAAAGCCGCCGCACTTGCTGAGTCGCGCTATCTCGTCGCCAAAGCAGAACTCGATCTTGCCAAGGCGGAAGCCGATTCAAAGGCCAAGGACGCCGAAAAGAAGATCAAAACGGCGCGCGACGCCTTGGAGAAAGCGCAGAAAAAAGCCGCCGCACCGGGTGAGACATACACCTCATTGCCCGCGAGCCTGAAAGCGCAGGAAGGGCCGACTGAGAACAACAACGCCGCAGTGCAAAGCTATCCCGGCACCAGCACGGGCCGACGATTGGCCTTTGCGCGATGGATCGCCGACAAACGCAACCCGCTCACCGCGCGTGTGCTGGTCAATCAGGTGTGGACTAGGCACTTCGGCGCGTCGCTGGTGCCGAATGGGGACGATTTCGGTCTCCGCTGCAAAGCGCCCTTGCACCAGGACATTCTCGATGCGCTCGCCGTCGATTTCATGAACCACGGTTGGAGTTTGAAACATCTGCACCGCACCCTGGTGCTCTCTGAGTTGTATCGCCGCAGCTCCTCGAACGCGAACGCCGATGCCGCCACTCTCGCCGCCGATTCTGACAACGCGTTTTACTGGCGCATGAATCCACGCCGCATGGAGAGCCAGCTCGTGCGCGACAGCGTGCTGCATCTCGCGGGCAAACTCGATCTCACGCTTGGTGGGCCGAGCATCAGCCCATCATCAGAGGCGAGTCCGCGACGCTCACTTTACTTCATTCAGAACGCTGACACCGAGCACCGCTTCCTCGCCGTGTTCGATAACAGCAACGTCCTCGAATGCTATCGCCGCAATGAAAGCGTCGTGCCGCAGCAAGCACTTGCGCTGACCAACAGCAGGTTTAGCCGAGAGTGCGCCAATGCCCTGGCCGCAAAGATGGCCGCGCTTGATGAAAAGACCTTCGTCGAACGCTGCTTTCTCGCCGTTCTCAGCCGTGCGCCGACTGCGCCCGAGCGCGAGGCGAGTTTGCATGGGCTTGCAACGCTGAAACAAAACCGCGCGCTGTTTCTGCAAGCCCTCTTCAATCACAACGACTTCGTCACCCTGCGCTAGCCTTTGCTCATGAGCCCACTCCGGCTTCCCTTTCTCTTCGGCGCGCTTCTGTTATCGGCTTCTGCGGATGAACCGATCGCCCTCGGCTCGCGTCGTGAGTTGTTTGTCGATCGCTTCCTCGTTGGTGAATTAAAGGGCACGACGCTGAAGTTGCACGAGCCGCAGTTGATGCCGCCCGTGACATCACCACGCCCAAACGGGCATTACGCCACCGTGCTGAAGGCCGACGACAAGTTTCAATTCTACTACCGGGGAGACACCATCCCTGGCAACCACTGGAAGAAGGGCTGGGAGCAATATCACGAAGGCGAAGTCACCCTCTACGCCGAGAGTAAGGATGCGATTCACTGGACGCTGCCAAAGCTCGGGCTGTTTGAGCATGCGACCTTCCCGCAGGGCAACATCGTGCTGATGAATGAGTTCCTCGTGAATCACAACTTCACGCCGTTCATCGACACGAAGCCAGGTGTGCCTGCCGAGGAAAAATACAAGGCTCTCGGCGGACTTTCCTATCAACCCAACCCCATCTACCAGACGGTGAGAGAAAAACGCGGCTCCGGCGGACTGAAGGCATACACCTCTCCCGATGGCATCCATTGGAAAAAGCTGCGCGATGAGCCGGTCATCCCGGAAGCATGGGGCAAGTATTTCGATTCACAAAACTACGCCTTCTGGAGCGAGAGCGAGCAGTGCTATGTGTGCTACTTCCGCCGCATCATCAAAGGCTATCGCGGCATCGCGCGCACGACTTCGACCGACTTCATTCACTGGACACCCTTCGTCGAGATGCAGGCCAATCTGCCGAGGGAGCATCTCTACACGAGTTGCACACAGCCGTATTTCCGCGCGCCCCACATCTACCTCGCCACGCCAACACGATTCATGGACAATCGAGGCGCGGCCACAGACATCCTTTTCATGAGCACACGCGGCGGAAATCAATACGACCGCGAATTCACACAGAGCTTCATCCGCCCGGGTATTGGCAAAGACGGCTGGGCCAACCGCGCCAACTATGCCGCCATTGGCATTCATCAGACGGGCGATGCGGAGATGTCGCTCTTTCTCACCGGAGGCAGGCGTTTCACGCTGCGCCTCGATGGCTTCGCATCCGTGAATGCACCGCTCGCAGGTGGGGAATTCACCACCAAGCTGTTTACCTTCACCGGCAACAAGTTGGAGATCAATTATTCCACCAGCGCCGCTGGTCTTGTGCGCGTCGAGCTCCAGGATGCCGATGGCAAAGCGATGCCCGGATTCTCTCTGGAGGAATGCGAGCCCATCTATGGTGACCACATCGCACGCATCGTGAAATGGAAATCTGGCAGCGATGTCAGCGCGTTGGCAGCGAAACCGGTGCGGCTGCGTTTTATGATGAGCGACGCTGATTTGTTTGCGCTCAAGTTTGACTGAAACCGGCGGCCATTCGTGAAGCCCCCAAGTCCTGCAACAAACCTTCACCATTCTCCCGTATTGATCCCCACATGAACCGCGTGCCCCCCTCTCCCTTCCTCCGTCGCGACATCCTCGGTGGCCTGGGCGGCATCGCGCTTACCTCCATGCTGCATGCGGAGGAGCGCGGCTGGCGTCCAGGCGGAGTATCCATGATGCCGCAGAGGGCGAAACGCGTGATCTGGCTGTTCATGCGCGGTGGTGTCAGCCACATGGAGAGCTTTGATCCGAAGCCGATGCTGAACAAGTATGCGGGCAAGAGCATCGGCGAAACGCCTTACAAGTTTGTGCAGGATCCTGAGAGACTCAAAAAGGTGCGTGTCGTGGTGGTGAACGACGCAAACGGACAACAGCGCAATGTCATTTATCCGCTGCAAACAGGCTTCAAGCGGTACGGTCAGTGCGGCATTGAGATCAGCGACTGGTTCCCACACATCGGCTCGTGCGCGGACGAGATCGCGCTCATCCGCAGCATGTGGACGACGGATGACAACCACGGCGCGCAGGTGCAGTTCCACAGCGGGCGTCACATGCTGGAACCGCGCGTGCCCACGATTGGCGCGTGGGTGACGTATGGACTCGGCTCCATGACGAACAATCTGCCCGCGTTCATCAACATGGGGCCGCGTTACTTCGATGTGCGCGACGGCCATTACCTCGGCCCGGCCTACGACGCGGTGAATCTAAAGGTCGATCCAAAGAATCCCCTCACCTTCGCCTCGCCGGAGTTTCAAATCGGCAAACCCGAGCAGGCCGCGCAGTTTGATCTCATCCACAAACTCAACACGCTCGCCTCAGAACAATACCCTGACGACAAAATGCTCGCCGCGCGTATGAAGAGCTATCAACTGGCCTTCAACATGCAGACGGCAGTGCCTGAGACGATGAATCTCGACTCTGAAAGTGCGGAGACGAAGAAGCTCTACGGACTTGATGAGAAGACAACAGAACCGTTTGCTCGACAACTCATCGTCGCACGACGCCTCGCGGAGCGCGGTGTGCGTTTTATCCAGATTCAACACGGCGGTGGTGCGGCGGGAGCCTGGGATTCGCACTCTGCTTTGAAGAAGAACCACTCCAGCCTCGCACAGCAGGTGGACAAGCCTGTCTCCGGCCTGCTCAAAGACCTCAAGCAACGCGGCATGCTCGACGACACGCTCGTCGTCTTCGCCACCGAGTTTGGCCGCACACCCGGATCCCAAGGTGCAGACGGGCGCGATCATCATCCCTACGGTTTCAGTGTCTGGATGGCTGGTGGTGGCATCAAAGGCGGCACGATCCACGGCAGCACGGATGAACTCGGCTTTCATGCCGTGGAGGACCCGCACTATGTGACCGATGTGCATGCGACGATTCTGCATCTGCTCGGCCTCGACCCGCACCGCATGAACGTGCCCGGAAGGCAGCGATTGGAGCGCGACTACGGACGAGTAATCAAAGGCATTCTCGCGTGAGACGAGCTTCCTATTCTTGACGCATTCTTCTTTACCGCAACCTCACTTCACATCGCGCCAAAGCCAGCGCAGGGCCTCAGGAAGACGAGACGCCATGCCTTTGCCACCGTGAAAACAAGGCGTCCAGTCGATGCGGAAGTCGTAGTTCATAAACTTGAGCGCGGCTGCCATTTGCTTGTTTGCGATGGGCCAATTGCCGAATCGATTGTCGAGATCGTTCTCGCCATCGAGCAGATACACGCGCAGCGGTTTGCGTTCCGAGAGGCGGATGAGTGAAGGATAAACATGCCCGCCGCGCAGATCGACGAAAGAGCCGACCCAGGAGAGCACTTTGCGAAATTGATTGGGACGTTCCCAGGCAGCCGTAAAGGCGCAGATGCCACCGGAGGAGCCGCCTGCGATGGCCCACGCCTCTGGCTGCGGGCGAAATTTAGCCTGATAACGCTTCTCGACCTCTGGCAGAATTTCACTTGTGACAAAACGGACATAAGCGTCCCCCAGCGAATCGTATTCAAAACCGCGATTGGCAGCTCTGCCTCCTTTTTTCTGTTGCGGCTTACGCCCAGGATCAATGAAGACACCCACCGTGCGCGGCATCTGCTTGAGATGGATGAGGTTATCGAAAACGACCGGAACGCGGAGCACTCCCGTGGGATCAGCTTGACGTGAACCATCCTGCCAAACCATGAGGCAGGTTTCTTCCCCGGGCTGATGTCCCGCCGGGAGATAAACAGTGACATCGCGAACGGTGTTGGGAAAGACGCGGCTGGTATTCCACTCAAATTTCTCCAACCGCCCCTTCGGCACGTCTGCGCGCGGTTGGCTCTCTGCCATGTAGTCGAAGTGCTCCACACGCACCGTGCCGACCAGCAACGGCATGCCTCCCGCCTCCACGCGATAGCCACATTCAGTGAAGTTCGGCATCTCCGCGACGAGCACCTGAAGACCATCGTCGCCGAGCGTCGTCATCTCACCGATCAGCGTGCCGTCGAGTTGAACCACGCGTGCAGGTTTGGGCGACAGCACTGCCCAGGCGACCCGTGTGGCCTCCACCTTGGCACCCGCTCGGCCTTGAGTCAGGTTATCCAAACCAAACCAGCGCACCACTTTATCATGCAGCACTTTCTGTTCGTCTGGCTGTGGTGAAGCGTGCAGCGCAGCCTGGAGTTGTTTCGGCGTGAGCGGCGGTTTCCACGCTTTCCTCTGTTGCTGGGCAATGGCAGGAACAAAGGAGACGAGGAAAAGCAAAATGAAAACGGCACGCATGGCGGCGTGTTTAACGGTCGCGCCGACGGTGGAATATCGTCTCTTTTCTCAACGCGGGAGACAATCTCACAGAGATGCCGCAACCGACGGGCCACCCGCATGCACTCGCGCCGTGCGCAGCCTCGCCTCAATGCCCTCCATCATCGCGCGCACATGCTTCCACTTGGTGCGATCGCGCATGAGGTTCATGCTTTTTTCAAAAGAACCCCATTGGATCACTTCGATGTCCACATGGCGCACGCCCCAGGCATCCATCATCGAACGACTCGGCTTATAGAGGTCGATCGTGCCTGTGCCGACGAGCGCACTGCCATAATCATCCACCTCGTAGATCACTCCAGGTTGACCGGCGATGCGAAAGCGCGTGCCCACCGGGAAACGAGACCAGTCGGCAGCGGCACTGCGCACTTGGCCGAATTTCAAATTGGTGCCCAGCGCGTTCTTGACGCCATAGACGATGTGATCGCTTTCACTGTGCGTGTAAGCCGTGGTGCGCACGCGCATCTGGGAACCGCGATGCAGGTTGGAGGCCGCGAGCAACGGCGGGCGCGCTTCCTGAAAGACAAAGGTGTAGCGTTTGATCTCAGCCGGGCGGAAGGGCACGTTCACCGCCAGTGCCTTTCTGACCTCGTAGGTTTTGCCGGTTTCGAGAGGAGCTGCTTTCTTGCCGTGTTTTTGCAGCCAGTGAGTCAGCAAAGGTTGTTTCGGCAAAGCGCAGGAGGAAAGCAAGGCCGCAAGAGCGACTTTGAGGCCAGAGGTGAACAAACGAGCGTTGTACATGGCGGTTAATTTTGTTATTAAAATGATCATACCGTAAATTTCATATTTCTTCAATATAAAAAATATGGTTAATATATCTTAATTTGACCGCAACGCCCACTCCTTAGCCCTCCTCCTCAGTGCCTTTCCAAGAGGGGGTTGGAAGACTTTGAGTACGCTTCACCCCTCACTCTGCGGCCTACTTTGGCCGGGCAGATGGATCATTTTCCGAGGTGCTCTGCCCTGCTGCGGCCTCTTGTTCCCAGAGACGCCGCCAATGATCCAGACGTTCTTTGACCCTAGCTTCCAAACCATTCGTGGATGGTTCGTAATATCGCCGTCCTCCCTCCAGACAGCGCTGCGGCACAAAGCCTTCCGCAAAGTCATGCGGATAGAGATAGCCCTCCCCGTGGCCAAACTGTTTCGCCCCTTGATAATGGGCGTCACGGAGGTGTTTCGGCACAGGCAAGGTGCGTCCTTGGCGGATGTCCTCCAAGGCGGCATCCACCGCAAGGTAGGCACGGTTGCTCTTGGGTGCGGTGGCAAGATAAATCACGGCATGCGCCAGGATGATGCGCGCCTCCGGCATGCCGATGGACTCCACCGCCTGCTGCGCTGCGACGGCGACGCGCAGTGCGTTGCTGTCTGCCATGCCCACGTCCTCACTCGCGGCGATGACGATGCGCCGTGAGATGAAGCGAATATCTTCACCAGCGTGGAGCATCTTTGCCAACCAATAGATGGCGGCGTCAGGGTCCGAGGCTCGCATGCTTTTGATGAAAGCACTGGCCGTGTCGAAATGCGCGTCGCCATCGCCATCATACACGATGGTTTTTTGCTGCACGGACTCTTCGGCAGCCGCCAGAGTGACCACCACCTCGCCCGCTGCATTTTTCGGAGTGGTTAGCACGGCCAGCTCCAGCGCGTTCAGGCAACGGCGGGCGTCACCGTCTGCGATGACGGCCAGATGGCGACGCGCCTCTGATTCGAGATGCGCATTCATCCCTCCAAGGCCGCGTTCACAGTCTGCCAACGCACGATCCATCAATTCCTCCAGCTCGGCGATGCCCAGCGGCTCCAGCGTGAAGACCTGCGAGCGGCTCACCAGAGGACTGTTCACGTAGAAGAAGGGATTGTGAGTCGTCGCGCCGATGAAGCGCAGCGTGCCGCGCTCCAGGTGTGGCAGCAGCACGTCCTGCTGAGCTTTGTTAAAGCGGTGGATCTCATCCACAAAGAGTACCGTGGTTTTGTGATACAGCCGCAAGTGCTGCGCGGCATGCTCCGCCTCGCGGCGAATGTCCGCCACACTGCTTTCCACACCACTGAGCGTGATGAAGCGCGACTTTGTCTCATGCGAAATGATGTGCGCCAGCGTCGTTTTCCCCACGCCCGGCGGACCGTAGAGGATCAGCGATGAAAAGCGATCCGCCTGCACAGCGCGGCGCAGCAGTTTGCCCTCCGCCAGGATGTGCTGCTGCCCCACGTACTCATCCAGCGTGCGTGGCCGCATGCGCGAGGCCAGTGGCGCACTCGCGTGCGTCACGCCGGTGCCCCGAGGAGGCTCCGGCGGGGGCTGGTTGAAAAAATCATCGCTCATGCGGCTCTGCGTGGATGAATGACGCGGATTCATCCACGCGGCAAATCGCAGTTTGCACGAATGCCAGGTTTGGTGTTCGAGTAGGCCACGCTCTCCACGCATGAAGCTCTCTAAAAAAGCCGAATACGCCCTCCGCGCTCTCGTGGCGATGGGTCGCGAGCACGAAGGCGCAAACTTTTCGATCCAAGACCTCTCCCGCAGCGAAGGCATTCCGCTCAAATTCCTCGAACAGATTCTCCTCGCGCTCAAAAACGGCGGCCTGTTGCGCAGCAAACGTGGCGTCGGCGGCGGCTATCAGCTTGTCACGAGGCCGGAGCGGATCACGCTCGGTGAAGTCATCGCGCTCTTTGACGGCCCCTTTGATCCCCTGCCCGGCAGCGAACATGAAGCCATGAGTGAAGTCTTTGCCGATCTCCGACAGCAAGTCACCCAATGGTTTGGCAGCCAAACCATCGCCCGCATCATTGAGCGGGAGCGTTCACGCGGCACCGTCTCCTTTGACATCTAGGGCACCATCCATGGCCACCTCCTGGACTGGCGAGTCATCAGGACATGCTGCCGCCATCAGTGAGCGTTCCACGCTCGTGAATTTCCCACACGGAATGCCGTGATGGAATGCCAGCCGGTGCGGACGCGGCAGGGCCGGTCTGGCGTGATCCTAGGGTTACTTCTGCGCGCTCAGACCTGCCTTTTCCTGCGCGGCTCGGCAGATCACATCGACGAGTTGAGGGCAGAGTCTCTGCTGAGAGAATTCAGCAGCCACTTTCTGTGCCGCTGCGTTCGTGGATTGATGACCACGTTCAGCAGCAGCGCGCAGTTCTTCTGTCAGTTGTGTCACGGCCCCCTGGGGAATAAGCCGCGCATAGTGAGGATCATCGAGCCTCTTCACGAGATCGCCTCCGTGACTACGCTCCGGGCCAACGAAGAAAAAGGGAATGCCCAGCATGAGGATGTTGTAGATTTTGCAGGGATGCACGATGCCGACAAAGGGATTGCCCATGACCACGAGGTGTAGATCGGCACTGGAGAGGGAACCTGAAATCTCCGCGATCGGCTGGTAGGGCAGCGTGGTGATGTTGCTCAACGCCTGATCACTCTGAAAAGCCCGCACCTTCTGAAATTCACTCCCTCCTCCCACAAAGAGAAAATGGATGCGCGGATCGTCCACCAGTGCCTGCGCTGCGGCGAGCACGGTATCGAGCGGATGGCAGGGACTGTGATTTCCCGAATACATCACGACGAATTTATCCGTGAGGCCATGCTTGCTTCTAAACGCTGCGCGCGCTGCTTCATCATAGCTCACCGCTTGGTCGTGGCTCCACGGCGCATCCGTGTGAATCACCTCCGCCCTCACGCCCTTCGCCTGCAAGCGCTCGGCCATAAAACGATCCAGCGCGATGATGCGAGAGGCTTGGCGAAAACTCCAGTTCTGCACCAGCGTCAGCACACGCTCGACCATGCCGCCCTCGTTGAGCCAACCCGCCGCCACGGCTTCATCAGGGTTCAGGTCCATCACCCACGGCACGATGGCCCCGCCCTTCCATTTCGCCACCAAGGTGCCGAGCGTGGAGATCAGCGGAGGCGAAGTCAGGCACACCGTCACATCATGCTTCGGCAGCAGCAGCAGGATGCGCGCCGCGTTGAGCCAGAAGACAGCGAAATCCACGAGCCGCCGCCACTTCGCGCGCTTGCCCAAGCCCGGTGTCCAGATGCGGTGAATGTCGATGCCTTGCCATGTCTCGTGCGTTGGAAATCGCCGGGATGGATCATCATAGCCACGGCTTGCAGCCACGGCAGTCACCCGATGCCCGGCCTTTGCCAGCTCCAGCGCGAGATCACTCAAATGCTGCGCCGTAGAAACGTGGTCAGGGTGAAAGCATTGGTTGAGCAGAAGGACGCGCATGAGATGGAAATGTTGTGAAACAAAACGGGCCGGAGGTCAATCCGGCCCGTCGGGTAATTTTGGCGTAGTCTGACTTCGCTCACCGTGACGTGGCTCCAGACTTGATCTCGTCGTAGATCCACTGGTAGGTGATTTGCAGTCCATCACGCAACTTGGTTGACGGCTCCCAGTCAAAGACGGATTTGATCAGCGTGTTGTCACTGCTGCGGCCGTTCACCCCCTTGGGAGCATCGAGCTTGTAACTGCGTTTCAGTTTCACTCCGGCGATCTCCTCAGCAATGTCCACGAGCTGGTTGATGCTGACCATCTCTGCACTGCCGATGTTGATCGGTTCGACAAAATCGCTGTTGAGTAGCATCTGCGTGCCATGCACGCAGTCAGTGATGTACATAAAGCTGCGCGTCTGATCACCCGTGCCCCAGATTTCGATTTCATGTTTGCCGCTGATCTTCGCGAGAGCGACCTTGCGGCAAACCGCTGCCGGAGCTTTCTCGCGTCCACCATCCCATGTGCCGTGCGGACCATAGACGTTGTGATAGCGCGCGACGCGCGTCTTGAGGCCGAAGTCCTCACGGAAATGGCGGCACATGCGCTCGGAAAAAAGCTTTTCCCAGCCGTAACCATCTTCAGGCAGCGCAGGATAGGCATCTGACTCCTTGAGTGCAGGGATGTTGTATTCCTTCTGCTTGTCACCGTTGTAAACACAGGCGGAGGATGCGTAAAAGAAGCGTTCGACCCCGGCGTCCTTGGCCGCCATGCACAGGTGCGTGTTGATGAGCACCGTAATCATGCAGAGAGCCTTGTTGTTCTCAATGAAACCCATGCCGCCCATATCAGCGGCGAGATTGTAGAGGGTGTGTGCTCCTTGGGCGGCAACGCGGCAGTTGTCGAGCAAGGACAAATCTAGGACATGGTTTTCAACATCATCGAACTTCTGATACCAATGATCAAAGGGTTTGATGTCAATGGCACGAATGCGGGTGTGGCCTTGGGCACGCAAATCGGCGACCAGCGCGCCGCCGATGAAGCCGCCTGCGCCGCAGACGGTGATGAGTTGGTCATTACACATAAGGAGAAATGAGAAAGCTAACGAAAATCGAATGTGGCAGGATTGTGCTATGAGTCATGCCTAAACTGCAGCATTACGTAACAAGCACAAGGATGCTAAGCGCTTCAGAATCGGAGCTAGCATCAAAGTGACGGCAAAAACGGCCATGATGCTCCATGGCGCATTCAGAGCTTTGATCCAAGCAAAATAGGAAACGCCATAATGTAGCAAGTACGTTTCCCAAGTATGAGCGGCCAACCAAGCTATCACCAACATCGTCGGCCTGGTACGCAAATAGTCTCGACCATCAACCAACCTGAAAGCAGCCATTCCCAAGCAAACAGCACAAACAAGGCTACCGAGAGCGATGTAGTCGGCAAATCCACCGACACGAATAGCGAAAGCAGGAACAGCCAGTAGGCGCAGAGCCAAGTACAGCAATGCGAGTCCAACAAAGATTACCGCTTCACGCCCTAGGTGCTTAGAAGCCATGGCACTCGCTCCTTTTCGTGCGACATGCCCCCCAAGAAGCATGGCTCCAAGAAAGTGAAAATTAAGTGAAATGCCACGCTGTCCCCAAGCCACTCCAGGATGTCCTTCCTGCCATTCCGCATAAACTGCCATGCCAGTTGCAACAGTCAGCATGAGCCAACCGACGGAAGCACCATGCCTTCGCATGCCTTCGCATCGACATAACAGAAAAAACACTGGATACATAGGCAGTATGGCTGCCACAAATGTGTAATAAGTAGGATAGATAAGCGCATGAAAAATGTCTGTAAACGCCCCCCCCCAAGGCACCGTGTGAACGGGCAATATAAACATGACGATCCATACAGATGGGTAAAGGCGTGAGAGTCGCTTCCAGAGAAACGTCGTCAAAGACTCCAAAGGATGACGATCAAGACTACCCGCTAGCGTGAAGCCAGTTGTGAAAAAAAAGAGCGTGTTTCCCAGCAAGCCGTCAGCAGAAAGGTAGGGACGCGAATAGAACGCCTCAAGGTGACTGTTGATGATCAGCAAGGCCGCAGCGGCTTTGATTACATCAATCCCAAACGAATTTTGGCGACTCATGACTTGTGACGTTTCTCCAGCAGTCGCAGCGAGAGCATGATTTCGGCGAGCGTGCGTTGGAAGGCATAGAACCATCCGCGACTGCCATCGAGGATCGCACCGCGCACGATCAGCGTGTAAAAAAAGACCAGCACCGGGCCAAGGATCATCGTGCGGCGAATGCGGTCTTGAATGCTCAGATGCGTGAGCGTAGCGAGCTTCTCCGCCTCCAACACGGCGTATTTATCTTGCGAGGCAAACCAGCGGCTCAGCGGCTTGCGGTCGTCGTGGTCGATGCAGGATTGCAACTGCCCACTGCTGCCGGGGATTTCCAGCAACTGAGTGTGCCCATCGTGACGATAACGGCAGCGATCTTTGCGAAAAAGCACGGCGCGCGGTGGATAGAGGCAGGCGCGAAGAGGTTTGCCGAAGATGAGATAGCGGAAGGAGGCGTAAAAGGCATCATGAGCGGTCTTTTCGTCGAGAGATGCGAGTTCCTCCTCAAACCCTTCCCCCAGCACATAGTCGGCATCGAGAGAGAGCACCCAGAGCGTGTTTGTGGCATCGAGGCCGTGATTCCATTGCGAGGTGTGGTCGTCAAAAGGACGGACGATGAAATGCACATTGGCAAACTCTGCTGCGATGGCCGCCGTGGCATCGCTGCTGCCGCTGTCGAGAATGACCACCTGCTGCGCCCAACGCAGGCGCTTCAGACAGCGGCGCAGGTTTGGCTCCTCGTTCCAAGTGAGAATGAGGGGGGTGATGTGATCAAGCTGCATGATGGGTCACCTCACGATAGAGCTGATGCAGGGATGCGCCCATGGCTGTCAGTGAATATTTACTTTGAGCAAGCCTTTGGCCGGCTTGGGCAAGAGTCTGGCGCGCGGCTGCGGAGTTGAGCATGGCATCCAAGGAGGAAGCGATGGCTTCAGGATGGCGGGCGGTCAGCGCGACGGCATTCTCGCGCGCCGCATCGGCAGCCAAGGCGACTTGATCGGTGGAAAGGCATGGCAGCCCCGCAGCCATCGCTTCGAGCAAGGCAATGCCAAAGTTCTCCGAATGCGAAGGCAGCACAAACATCTCCGCCGCTGCCAGAGCCGCCATGCGCAAATCACCTGTGACCTGTCCCGCCCAAGTGATGCGCTGCGCCATTCCCTGAGCGGCGGCGAGTGCGCGCAGGGGCTCCATCCACGCAGGGTCACCCGCTCCACAGATGATGAGCCGCGTTTCAGGATGCTTCGCACCAATCTTGGCGAAAGCCGTGATGAGAAGATCGAGTCCTTTCTTCACATCAATGCGCGAGAGAAAGAGAATGTTCCGTGTCGTCGCTGTTTCGGGAAACGCCTCGCTGAAAACATCGCGCGACGGCAGCTCTGCAAATGGCGCGAGGTCGATCCCGATGGGAATGACACACTGGCGATTGCTTAGACCAAAGCGCGCGGCCTCCATTCTCTCCATATCACTGGTGTAGTGCATCGCCGCCGCTTGGCGCAGCATGGGGAGATCGAACCAGCGAAAGGAGAGTGCTTTGACAAGACGGCGGCGGTTTTCCATCCCCCAGCGATTCAGCACACCGAGAGGGCGCACGATGTACGGGACGCCACACACAGCGGCGGCACGCCCCGCCACGAGGCTGGCAAAGGAAAAAACGGCGTGGATGTGCACCGCATCAAACTCACGCACATGCGCGCGCAACCAACGACGCAGTGGCAGGGATGTTTTGTAAAACTCCGTCTGCTTGCGAAAGTGGATCGCACTCCAGCCGTCTTGCGCGGTCTCGACTCCGAGAGGGACGCCCGCGAGATGCTTGCCGGGACCATCGTCATCGGTGGTGGCAGCGGTGATCTGCACTCCCTGCGCCGCCAATGAGCGCGCCATCGCTGGCAGAGCGAAACTCGGCCCACCTGAACTCGGCGCGAGCGAAGGAATGACGTGCAGGATGCGCATGGCGGCACTCATCACGCGATGACAGGGGAAAGTCCGCGCTGCTCCAGCCAGTGCTCCAGCATGAACACCGCCCATTGCTGATACCAGGTGCTGGCAGGCAGGGGAATGCGCGTGCTGGAGTGCTGGAAGAAGCCGCCTCCGCTGGCGGTCGCCCATTTTTGATATGGGAAAAGGAACCCGCGCTTGGGTTGATTGACCACCCATTCAGGCAGCTCCGGCAAGGCCTCGACGAGCAGTTTCTTTCCCTGACGCAATCGTGTTCTGGCAGGAATGCGCGCCACGGTTTCAAACAACACGCGATCCACCAGAGGCACGCGCAGCTCCAGACCGTTGGCCATGCTCATCACATCGCTGTCTTTGAGGAGTTGATTGCGCATGTAGAGGGTGAGTTCGCAGCGGCTCACCTCATCGCGCAATGTCGGCGCGGCTTCTGTGGCATTCGCAGCAGCGAGCCCGGTGTCGTGCAGCTCCGCCAGGGTGACTCCAGCACAGCGAGCCGCGAGCAGGCGCGCCGCGCGGCGGGAGAAGATGCCACGGAAAGCGTGGTAGGCGTTGCGCAGCGTAGGCGGAGATTGCAGATAAGAGCCGAGGCGGCGAAAGCGATGAGAACCGCTTTTGCGCTCAAGCTGCATGCCGAGATAAGGCCGCAGGCCGGGAATAAAATCGAGCAAGCGTGCCGCATGCGTGAGGCGCGGCACCTGGGTGAAACTGGCATAGCCTGCAAACATCTCATCGCCACCGAGACCTGAGAGCACGACTTTCAATCCCTGCTGGCGTGCAAAGCGCGAGACCATGAACGTGTTGAAGCCGTCGATGCTGGGTTGATCGATGTGCTGGATGAAATCCTGAAAGCCGCGCACGCCCTCGTCTTCCGTGAGACGCAGTTCATGATGGCGTGCGCCGAAGTGCTCCGCCGTGCGCCGCGCTGTGTTGCTTTCATCCAGCGCCGCATCATCCACACCGATGGAGAAGGTGTCGATCTCACGCACCCCATTCTCTCGCGCCAGTGCAAGAAGCGCCGTGCTGTCGATGCCGCCACTGAGGAAGATGCCCACCGGCACATCGCTGACGAAATGATGCCGTGTGCTGTCGAGCAACGCCGTGCGGAGAGTGCGAACAGGAGTGTCCTGCAAAGACGCGTGGAGAGGAAAGGACGGCTGCCACCACATGCGCTTTTCGACGTGCCCGTCCTTCCAGAGCAGGCTGTGCCCTGCCTCCAACAAGCGCGCATCGCGCAGCAGCGTGAGCGGCTCCGGCACACTGCCGGTTTCAAAATACGCCGCCACGGCATGCGCATTGATTTCTTTGCCGACCAGACGAGCCTCCTGCAACGCACGCAATTCGGAGGCAAAGGCGAACACGCCACTGCCCGTGCTGTGATAGAGCGGTTTGATGCCAAAGGCATCTCGCGCCAGAAAGCAGGAGCGCTCCTGCTCATCCCAGAGAGCAAAGGCAAACATGCCGCGCAGCCGCCGGGGCATGTCTGCGCCCTCGCGTTCGTAAAGACGCAGCAGCACTTCGGTATCCGTATTCGTTTGAAAGGACACGTCTGCGTGCTCCAGCTCCGCGCGCAGTTCGCGAAAGTTGTAGATCTCTCCATTGAACGTGATGGTGAACCGCCCGCCAGGCAGCGTCATGGGCTGATGCCCGGCGGCACTCAGATCGAGGATCGCCAATCGGGTGTGTGCCAGGCAGGCACCGCCTGTGGGCGACTGCCACACGCCGCAGTCATCCGGGCCGCGATGGCGCAGCGCTCGTTGCAGCGTTTGCAGCCTCGACTCAACGTCAGGCAGAGTTTTCCTTGGATCAAAGAATCCGGCGATGCCACACATGAGAAGTCAGATCAAAAATAGGCAGCCCATTTCGCGTTGGCCGCACGCGAGTTCAGTGGGCCGCAGTGCCGATGCCCGGCCATGTCACCAGCGCATCGTGAGCAAGTTGGATGAATTTTTTCGCGCCCTCTGCCGCATCGAGTGGAGCCGCCGTGCGCTGGGCATGTCCCTGCATCCCTGCAAAAGCCTCCGTTGGGAGTGTCAGCGCCTCACGCATGGCTTGCTGAAGGCTGCCTTCATCATCGGCTTTTGCCAACCAACCGTTGCGACCTGGGCGGATGAGATCGACCGCCGCGCCGCACAAGTCGGTGGCGATCGCGGGCATGCCCGAGGCCAGTGCCTCCACCAGCGCCAATCCCCAGCCATCGTAGCGGGAAGGCAGACAAAAAATATCTCCGCGCGCATAGCCCTGCGGCAGTTCCTGCCAGGAGCGAAATCCTGAGAACTCCACCTGCGCAGCGCATGGGGCCAGGATTTCCCGCAGCTTCGACTCCAGAGGCCCGTTGCCTTGTAAAATCAGACGCGCGTGAGCATGCTCTGCTGCCACGCGCACGAATGCACGCGCCAGCACGTCCACGCCTTTGCGTTCAGACAAAGCACCAGAATAGAAAAAAGTACGCGCTCCCACCGGCGGTGCCGTGCGCGGGATGTGAAAACGCCCAAGTTCCGAATGATAAGGCAGATTGCGGTAACTGCGCCGGACACCAAACTCGCTGCGGTATCCCTCGATCCCCCAGTGTCCGATCCCCCAAATCGGCGCGAGGCTGCGATGCAGCGGCTTCAATGCCAGACGACGGAACCATGCCCCCGGCGGTCCGAGATTCAGGAAACCGGGGCGCTCTCCCCAGAAGACCCAGGGCTTGCCGGTGGCAGCGCGGCTACGGATGGCACGCCAGGCAAAACGGCTTGTGTAATAGTTGAAGACCGCGAGGTCTGCATGCTGCAACGACTCGAGAGCACTTTTTTCCAAGTGCGGCGATTGCGAAAGGATGATGTGAGCGTGTGCGATGTCCGCTGCGGCCCACTGCCGGTGCTTGTCGCGATGCGTGAGGTAGATGACATCGAGATGGCATTGTCCCGCTTGGGCAATGCGATTGAAAAACTCCACCTGGTAAGGTGAATTCAACTGCGTCATCACCACGATGCGCGGCGCGCGCCCCACTCCGGGCTGCGGAATTGTCTGTGGCGGAGTCGGCCTGGCAGAAACTGCGATCTGCGGAGACGCAGGCTCCAACAGCGGCTGCACCTCCTGCACGAGCAGCTTCTTAAACGCATCGAATCCAAAGCGCTCCCTCACGGCAAGAGAGAGTGCCTGGGGATCATGCAGCAGACGGTTCTCATGCTTTCCCGTGAGCGCGGCAATGATGTCCTGCGCGATCTTTTCGGGACAGTGCGGATCGGTCAAGAGGCCGAGGCGGCCACCCTCCAGCGCGTCAAAAGAACCATCGAGAAAGCCCCCGATCACCGGTTTGCCGCAGGCAGCAGCTTCGAGGAAAACAATGCCAAAGCCCTCTCTCGTACTCGGCATCACAAAGGCGTCGCACAGGCGGTAGTGGTCCGGCAGGTCCGCAGTGGAGACAAAACCCGTCAGCGTCACCTGCCGCTCCAACCCCAGCGCGCGCACGCCACGGCGCAGATGCTCCGCCTCATCTCCCGTGCCGACGATCAGGTAATGCGCATCAGGCACCTGACGCAGCACCTGAGGCAATGCCATGAGCACCTGCCAGTGCCCCTTGTAGCGTTCAGACAACGCCAGCCGACTCACCGTCAGCAGCACCGGTTGATCAGGACGCAGGCCGTATTTTTCCAGAAGCCGCTGCGGCTTGGCTCCAGGAGTGAAACGTGTGGCGTCAAACGTGTTCGGGAAAACAGTCACGCGCTCCGGGCGCACGCCGCTTTCCCGGATGATCTGATCGCGTGTGAACTGACTCACCGCCAGCAGCCGATCCGCCTCCTGCATGCCGCGCAACCGCATGCGCGAGCGAATCCGCCACGCCTCGATCCCGTGCAACACGCCGCCGTAGGGGGCACCGGTGAGACCACGCAACAGCCGCATTGCCGGAAAAAAATGCAGGTGCGTCGAGAGCAGGCACGCCGGACGCTCCCGCAGCGCGTACGTGGCTGCACTGGCTGCCATCGCATACGATCGCAGTGGCAATGGCAGCGTCTCAAAGGAGTGCATCTTGATCCCCTGCCCGAGCAGCGGATCACCTGCCGCCGTCTCATTGCGCACAAACACACGCAGCGGTCGATCAGGGAACCCCTCCCGCAACGCCCGCACAAAGAAACGGGAAAAGGCCTGGATGCCGCCCGTGTCATCCCGGATGCCCGGCGTCCACACATGGATGGGTTTCAATGCGCCACTCATCTCTCTCTCTCATTCTCCCTCAGCGTCCCGCTTTCAGCCTCGCCAGATCGGCCTCCACCATCTTCTGAATCATCTGCTCAAACGTGGTTTCAGAGCGCCAGCCCGTGACGCGGGTGATCTTGTCTGCGCATCCACACAGCGGCACTTCATCTTCCGCTCGATAAAAAGCCGGACTCGTCTCCACATGCTGCTGCCAGTCCAAATTCACATGGGAAAACGCCGCCTCACACAACTCTGCAACACTGCGCAACACGCCGCTGGCCACGACGAAATCCTCCGGGCGTTGGTGGTTTAGGATCGCGTGCATGGCGCGCACATAGTCAGGCGCATACCCCCAATCCCGGCGGGCTTCCAGATTGCCGAGCTGCAGTTTTCCACCGCCCTCCAGTGCGATGCGCGCCGCAGCCATGGTGATTTTGCGCGTCACAAACTCCGGCCTCCTCCGTGGACTCTCATGGTTGTAGAGAATGCCCACGCCGCAAAACATGCCGTGGGCTTCGCGATAGTTTCGCACCAGGTGATAGCCCGCCAGTTTGCTAATGCCGTAGGCGCTGCGCGGCATGAAGGGCGTCTCCTCCGTCTGGGGTGAAGAACGTGGGCGGCCAAACATCTCGCTCGTACCTGCAAAATAGACGCGGCATCCCGACTGAAACTCTTGCAATGCCGCCAGCAGATAATGCGTGCTGGCGATGTTGTTCTGAATGGTCTGATATCCGTCCGCCAGACGCTCGCCGACAAAACTGGAAGCCGCTAGGTGGTAGCACTCATCAAAAGGGGTGCTGGAGATCAGGCGATAGAGTCCGGGGAAGTTGTCAAGGCTCACTGCATGAAGCTGGCAGCGCTGGTAGAGCTCTGGCGGCACGTCTTGCAGCAGGTTGCTCTTGATGTGCTCCAGCCCCGTCTGCCGCGCCAGCCCGTGCACCTCATAGCCCAGACCGAGCAGGTATTCCGCCAGATAAAAACCATCCTGCCCGGTGATGCCAGTGATGAGTGCTCGCTTCATATCTTTAAGAGGCTGTGCGGTGGAATAGACTCAGATTGTCCTGCCGCGCTTCGTTGATGCGGTGATGCACAAAACCCGCCGCCTCGACGTTGGCGATGAGCGGGCGGGAATCCGCGCGGTCATCATGCCACTCCACGAGGAGTGCCTTCACCTTGCTGAGCCAGTCGGTGTCACGCCCCAGCAGCTCCGCCTCCGCCCCTTCGATGTCCATCTTTACGAGATCGACCTCTCCCCCAGGAAAGCGCTCCAGCAAATCGCGAATACCGATCACCGGCACTCGCAGCCCTGTGCCAGACACCTTGGCAAGGCAGCCCAGATTCGACTCCGCCCGCGCTTCAAACCAGGCCTCTCCCTGCTCTTGGCCCACCGCTGCACGCACCACCTCACCCGAGATGCCGTTGTCACGCAAGTTGGCCTCAGCCACTGCCGCATTCGCCGCCACTGGCTCCACCGCTAGCAGCCACGGCACGCGCTTTGATGAACTTTGACTGAGGCCGAACTGCTTCGACATCCAGAGCGAAAACAATCCGATGTTCGCGCCGAGATCGAGCACCGTTTGCGGCGTGAAAGGCAGCTCACAGGCATACACTTGCTCGACGAGCACCTCCCGCAGGCTTTGCAAATCACCGCGATTGAAACGGTAGCTCACACGCAGTCCATCGAGACTCACCCGCCGCACCGCATTGTAGCCCGGCAGCCGTCCCAGCTTGAGCAGCCGGCTGAGCACAAAATCCCGCTTCAAGACGCGGCGCGCGCGCACGTCACTGGCAAGCGCGGCAGCCTCGCGGCCTTCCTTCCACGCATGCTGCAGAGCCTTGATCATCACGCCGATTTTCAGGTGAAGCGAGTTGTTGAGAGTGCCTCCGTGCTGCCGAGGGAGCCACGGCGATGGCGCAGCAGCAGCCAACTCAGCACGCTCAGGCTGGAAAGCGGCTGACGCCGATGCCGATGACGCTCCAGGAAACTCGGGATCATGCCCAGTCCCTCCCCCATTCCGGCAGTCCAGCCGTGCAGCAGGCAGTAAAGCACGCGCCGCGCGATCTGCCAAAGTCCCACAGGCCACAGCCAGCAAGGATAGCGTAGGAAAGGAAGCAGTGCCGTGTTGGCCATCACGTGGGCGTTGACCCGTGCATCCATCTTCGCTGCGGCAGGATGCTCGTGCTTCACGCGCAGGAAGGGATCATGCACGATCACGCCGCCGAGCGCGTGGAGTTGCAGGCCGATGTCCACCTCCTCCATGCTGTAGGCAATTGGCAGGGGCACAAAGCCAGCCGTTTGCGCGAACCAACGCTTGCGGAACACACAGCCGCACCCCGAAGGCACCGCCGCTTTGAGAAACACCGCCTCCCGCCACTCGGATTCCTGGCTGGCGGCACTGAGCATCGCCGCCTCGGGAAACCGTTCAGCAGTATCCAGCACCCGCGCAAAGTAATCTCCGTGTCGAGGAAAGGAATCATCGTCAAAATTGGCCACCAGCTCATGCTTGGCAGCGGCAATCAGGCGATTGCGCGCCCCACCCGGCCCTAGCAACCCGCTGCTGCTCAGCACCGTCACCTGCGGGTAATCGGTGTGCAACAGGTGCAACAGTTCCTCCCCGGCACCATCCACATGCACCAAAACTTCATCAGGTGCAGGATCGCAGGCAAAAACGACGCCCAACGTTTTACGCAGAGCGTCCACGCGCTGCCAAGCCGGGATGATAACACTGATCGGGACGGTGGCGGCCATGCGCTACCTGCGGAATGGAATGAGGGTTAGTTGGCGCATGACGCAGATTCTTAAACAGTGGTCGCAAATTTCGCAGATGACACAGATTCTTCAAACATGTCCGTAGATTTCATTGATGGCGCAGAATGAGAGCACCGATTTGATCCATCCACCTCATTCCCCTGTGAAATCTGCGGATCAGAGAGGATGGCGCTTAACCTCGGCGGACGCCAAACGTCCGCGCGGCTGCACCCGGCGCTGGATGCGCTGCTCCACCAGGGGGATCAAGCCAAAGCCCGACAGGGCAAAGATAAAAAAGGCGGCGGTGTGATTGTACACCACCGACATAATGAGAAACGGCACACCCACCAACACCACGGCCAGACACATGGCGCGCACGATCCCCGGCGGGGATTTGAGGTAGGCCTGCCAGTTGATCCACAGCAGTAGAAAGCGCAGACCATACCAAGCCGCAAAACCCAGGAACCCCAACTCCGCCATCACCTGCCCCAGCTCATTGTCCAGCAAAGGCACCTTCCGTTTCATCGGGAAAATGCCCAACTTGTCTCGAATGGCGGCAGTGGCGGGATGCGCAGATCCAATGCCAAAGCCAAAGAAGCCCCCCTTCTCCACCGCTAAATTAAGTGCCGACAGTGGATGCTCAATCGTCCTACTTCGCACGGTGTCTCCTCCCGTCTTGAGACGCGCTTCCCAGTGAGCCCAGGCATCGCTGAAATAATAGACCCCCGCCCCACAGGCCACCAAGCCCCCAAAAACCAAGGTGATGACGAAGTGACGCGAGGACGCCAAGCGATTGCTTATGGCCGCAAGCATAAATCCTCCCGCAACAAAGGCCATCGTCACCACTGAAGCGCGCGCTCCATTCATCAGTGCATTGCCTGCCAGCAGTGGCATTACCCCAAAGACCAGCAGACTCTTCCACTTCGTTTCCCGCGCGGTCAGCAGCACAATGACGAGGGCAAAGAAAATGATCACAAAGGTCGTGTGGCCCGTGATGTAGGAGAAAGTACCGGTCACTCGTGCGCGATCTCCCACCCCAAACCCCGTCGCCCCCGTCTCTTCCATCCCAGTAGCGAAGGTGTTGAGCACACTGAAACGGTCTGAATGGTATTGCAGAAAACCCAGTACGCAGATGGGCAGTGCCAGCAGCGCGTACCAGGTGAGTTGCCGTACCATCTCCTGCGTGTTGCGGAACAGGTAGGGCATCATGAATGTCAACGGCACATACATGAAATAGATTTTCAAGCCGTACAGAGCCAAGATCGGCGAGCCGATGTTGGGATTCAGCGCGCTGAAAGACACCACGGCACAGAAAATAAAGATCAGCATTCCCGGCACTCGCAGGGCATAGGCACGCAATTGCGGTTCTGGCGCGAAGTAGAAGCGCAGGTACGCCCCCAACAAGAACACGTCTTTGAGGAAGTAGGCCAGCTCCTGTCCACTGGGAAGCACCCACTTGCGAATCGCTCCCTCCACCAGCACGGCAACGAAGGCCACCTTCACCGCGGCACGCCAATAGTTAAAGCTCCAGACAATGATCACCAGAGCACCAAATGCTCCGATGAATAGAAGCGATGAGAGAGACAACTGGGCGGCAATGACGACAGAATAATCCCACATGTTGATTAAACGCGTTCTGAGGACAATGAATCCAAACAAACTATGGCAGCTTACGACTCATCGCTAAAATATTATCACTGAATAAACGTCCTTTCAAAAACCCGAAAGAAATTTGTTGAAATGACCAATGGGTCAATTTGGGAATGCATCCATGGTTGGTGAAATGAAAATCAGGAGCTGAAAACCCAGCTTCAAGAAAGATACGTTGAATATCCTTTCTTAGCAGTGGTGTTATATGAGCAGGATAACAGGAATCTTGAAACGCTGCATAATGACCGCCAAATACCAAGCAGCAAAATGATCGTATGCTTTCTTGATTGGGTGTTGTTAAAATCACTCTTCCCGATGGCTTCAGGAGTCTATTGAATTCACGAACGACCGCCCTAGGATTCTCAAGGTGTTCAATCACTTCGGTACTCACAACCACATCGAACGATGCATCAGAAAAAGGCAAAGGATTATTAAGATCCGCCTGCACCCACTCTACAGAATGAGGCAAATGTTGCGGTCTCTCAAGAAGATCAACTCCAATCATCTTTCCAGCATAACCATAATCGATGAGTTTCGAAAGAAACTCCCCTGTACCTGCTCCAAACTCTAGTAGTCCACCTTCAATTTTACTACCTTTAATCACCCGCATGGCTGTATCAAGAATTGGCTGCGAACTGGTCCCTCCCGAAGCATGGGCAGCCTCGATTCGTCTCTGTAGAAGATCAGAAATGCCTACGTCTTTATTATTCTCATTTCTCATTTTTGTCGATTAATCACTTGTTGGAGCACGCTTTCATAAGCTTTCACGACAGAAATACTCTGATGAAGTTTGAGATGAGACATCAGGGCAAGGTCTGAACCAATGGGCTGATCACGCCTCAAAAGAGCTTTTTCTAGCACTTGAGTGAGTTCTATCACGCTCCCATTCTCAAACGTTAAACCACACTGACCAATCGCCTCACGTAATCCCCCCCGACAAGAGCCAATGACCATGGCCCCTGATGCCAAACCTTCTAAGGCGACGATTCCGAATGGCTCATGCCAAATCGACGGAACCACCAAAATGCGGTGAGCATTCATGGTTCGCGCAAGTTCCTCTCCCCGCAACGCACCGGTAAAAATCGTCTGTGTGTCTAAACCCAGCGAAGTCACTTGCTGACGCAGTGCTCCCTCCTCCGGTCCTTCGCCAGTAATCGTGACAGTCGGACGCAATCCTTGCGCCGCTAGCCTGCTTACAGCCTCGACCAAGAGGTTTGCTCCTTTGTCAGATACCAGGCGTCCCACAAACAAAACATCCCGCGA
The DNA here is from genome assembly GCA_039806835.1 of Prosthecobacter sp. GTDB lineage: Bacteria > Verrucomicrobiota > Verrucomicrobiia > Verrucomicrobiales > Verrucomicrobiaceae > Prosthecobacter. The sequence goes on from JBDHQD010000002.1 coordinate 298,815, forward strand.
ACGAGGAATATCGGGCCTCATTTTGAATAAACCATCATTGTAAGCATTGGGGATTACCAAAACTTCACCGCCAAGATAATCAGCCACCGCCCGGCTGCAGGCAACATTGACAGCCAGGGCACGAGAGAGATTCATTTTCAACCAAGCCCTCCAACAACAATCTCGCTCGTCTTGGCCATACCATCCGTGATGACAGATGACCAGTGGCTTGCGACTCAATAGCGGCAGCGCAAGACCTCTGAGGCTCATGTTGAACATCAAAAAAACGTCAGATGCACGACTTGCGCGAAAGGCTTCATGAAAAGCCGCCCTTCGCAACACTCGAAAAGGGTATTTTGTTTGAGATTCATCCGGGATATCACACAGCACCGTGATTTCATGTCCAAGTTGAGTGAGCCCATCCGCGCAAATCCTGGCGATTTCCTCTAAGCCTCCGATCTTTGGAGGAAAAGCTGGAGAATAAATAAGCGCCTTCATACCGTTTTGATTATTGACATCAATCTAGCAAACATTTGTCTTATGTACTAATATAACTACGCAGTAGCAACAGTTATTCACCATCTGCATTATTTACGCCATCATAGCAAGCGCCTCGGCGGCTCGATCATATCACTACTCAGTTTCAGTAGCCTCATCCAAGAACCTCTTGGCTCAATTCACTCAAGAACTTGTCACGTCGATTAGCCTTCCTTCCACACATTTTGTGTGGGTAAATTATCTGTTGATAGCCAAATCGCTTTAAGTAATTCATTACTGATTGCCGTTTTACTAATGGATTCAAACAATTATTACAATAATTCCTTCATAGCCAACTGGTTCATCATCTATTTTCACGGACATTGACTCAAGATTTGCGCTGCGTAACTTCGCGTGTTCGCTTTCAAGGAGTGGCCTTCATACCAGATGCGGAGATTGCGCCCGATGCTGGACAATTTCTCCGAAGTTAGCCCCTCTTTCGGAAAGCTTTCATGAAGCACCTCGATCGAGTCGCGAAGACCATCCGGAAGTTCAGCCGCCTTCCCCTGCGTGATCGTGGCCAGCCCATGAGCCGCAAACGCAGCCACCAAGGTGGATTTGCCAAAATGCTCTGGACTGTAGGCGGTGTAAGCCATCTGACAGGAGGCCAGCAACTCGGACACCGCCGAAGCCGCCAGGAAGCCATGACGGACGATCTCGACGCCCTCCTCGGCGCGAGGGCTGAATTCTTCTCCTCCCAGCAAATGCAACCGCTTCATGCCAAAACGCCGACAGTTGTCAGCCGCTTTGCGCACCACCACCTCCAGGGATTCCCCGCTGTGAATCCCCCAGGCGAACATCGCCATCGCCGGCTCACGCTCGGACCAGGGGGGCAGCATTTCCGGCTCCCCCAGATTGGAAAACACGGGCATCACCTCCACGGTGCGAGCCTTCAGCCCGGCGATCTTCCGCAACCAGTCCGCATAGGCTTGGCGATTGGTGCGCAGTCCATCCGAGGCACGGGCCACGATCCGCAACACCCCTTTTTGCCAGGGTTGCAGCCAAAAGGCGGAACTATTCAACGGGCCTGCGGCATACAGCTCATGAAACATCGTCAACAGACGCGGACGCGGTGAGAGTTGCGACAAATGTCGCCAACCGCGTGCCAGCCACAGGGGTACTCCACGCTGCTGAAAACCATAAGGCGACAGATGCAGGATGATGGCGTCCCATTCTCCGGCTCGTGTGCGGACAAAATCCACCAATGTTTCCGCTGTCAGTGCCGGGAGCCTAAACACCGGAAACTCCGTCTCCCCTTGTGGCGCAGTCCAACTCGTGCCCGCAGAGAGAAACTGACTGTGGATGTCATGCTCGTCGCGCAGGCCACGCGCGATGCCCCAAGCGTAGTCGCCAATGCCACACACCGCAGGCGGCACGCGCGGAAGGAGGTGCAAAATATTCATGCGGCCAGCAGTTCCTGAAACAAGGCCCGAACCTTCGCTCGATAGCGCTCCGGTCTGAAATCCGCAGCAAATGCAGCGGCACGCGCGCCATCTTCGACCAGGCGGGAGCGATCCGCCAAGTAGTAGGCCAAGCGGGCCTGAATCGCCTCGGCATCATGCACAGGCACGCGCCAATGCGCATCCGGCACCGGCGCACCCGCATGCTGACTGGAGATCACAGGCATGCCGGAGGCCATCGCCTCCACCGTCACAAAGCCAAACGAATCTCCCAGCGTGGGCATGACCAGCACATCATGCGCAAGATACAAATCCCGAAGCTGTTCCTTCGGAAGATAGGGCAGCATTCGATGAGCGCGGAAACGGTTCATCATGTCCTTCATTTCCGGGGCCATTGCCCCCACGAGGGTCAGAGAAACCTCCTTCTCCAACGGCTCCACGGCCTCCAGCAGATAAGGCACACCTTTCCGCAGACTCAGTGCTCCCGCGTAGAGAATGCGCAGCGGTTCTCCCTGCTTTGCAAACACGCGCTTCGACGCACACGGCTGCCAAAAATCCACGTCCACCCATAGCGGGATCACTTCCGAACGGCGTACCTGGGGATTCAATGCCGTGAGTTGATCACGCTGAAATTCAGAGCAGCACAACACCACCTCCGCACTCGCAAGCTCCTGCCGCTTGCGCTCCGCCATCGTCGCCTTGACCGCGTTGGGGGCGATCTTGATCCCAAATCTCGCCGCCGCTTTCTGTTCTTCCGTCTCCAGCACTTGGGAGGGAATGCCGGGACAATCGAGCACTCGTTTCATGCCTCGTTCTCCAGCCACACGCAGGCTCTCCAAAGCGCAGGTTTCCGCACCGACAAAGAGCCGGGCGTTGCGCGAGCGCAACCATCTGGCCGCCGCGCGATCAAACCAGGCATTGCTATGCAAATGCGCGCTGCGTCTGGCAGGGATCAGTTTTTGCCCCAACCGATTGGCCAGCAGCGGCCAGGGGTATTCCACCATTCGCTCAGGAGGCAAGTCTGTCGCTCCCAGCGGTCTCACGGTACCCGCCGGAACCCAGCGCCTCAACTTTCCTCCCCATTTGTCCGCCCCATCCACAAGGGAACAAAACAAAGCATCCAACTCCCCCATTTCCTGTGCTGCGAGGGCAAGCTGGAAGATTTGATGAACCCCTGCGTATGCCAACGCGATTCCGTTCATGCCTTCTTGGTCACCTTAAGCACCCGTCCTCCTCCTCGAACTCGTCCTCGATTCTGCCCCTTTTGCGGCATCTGACTCATCGAACCGTTCAACCAGCTTTGTCAGCATGCTGACAACTCGAACCAACATGGCCTTCCCTTGTTCGACTCGTTGGGCCGGGCAAGCACGCTTCGCAACGAGAGCATCCAAACAAGCGGCGCATTCAGTCGCGGAGCCTCGCGCATCATCAAAGAATCGAGCCGAATCTGGTCAACTCGTTTGCCATTGCCTTCGGCCGTGTTGAGAAGCCCGAAATGCTGGCACGGTCAAGCTGGTCAAGTGTCTCGGCAAGACGAGCACCTTTGAGATTGCGCAGCTCCTCGAAGAGATCGGTAAGCCACGAGATGACAGCGGGTTCGAGTTGGTAAACATCAAGCTTTTCGTGATCAAAGAGAAGTCCAGCACATGATGTGCAACTTTGGAGTGCAGGGAGGATATATGCAGATGGATCGACGACGAGGACGACAAGGAGGAGTGAGCTAGGAACGGGCAACGGTGGAGACGAGGCTTTCTTTTTTGGCCACATCCACATAAACACTGTCCGCCACCCAGGCCAGGCCGGGCACGATGCCTTCAAGCGCCCGCAGAGCTTCGGAGACCTTCAGAAGCAGACGCCATTTCGTCGGCATGATGTCAGCGTCACTCGGTTGCAGCCCGATCCCGAAGAAGCAGTCGATCTCAAACCGTGTAACACCGATTCTGCCAAAGGCTTCGCGGAGCTGGCCGAGCGTCCAGTATCGCACGTTGAATCCGCTGCCGTCATGGAAGCCGCGCTTCGCCCATTGATAAAAGCAGCGCGCCCCCATCACATTCGGCATCTGCACATAGAGGCGCGCTCCCGGTTTCATCACACGATGAGAGGCTTGTACCGTTTGTGCCACATCTTCACGACTGAAGTGCTGGAGCACACTGTAGGAGAAGACCACATCCGCCACGCCTGCGCGAAGAGGCAGATGGCGGGCGTCCGCGCAAATGAAATGAGCCTTCACCCCCAGTTGTTCTGCCACGCGGCGTGCCGCCAGCACCGCGCCGATTTGTGGATCGATCCCGATCACCGAAAAGCCTTCTTTCGCCGCAGCGAGGCACCAGCGCCCCCAGTTGCAGCCGAGATCCACCAGCACGCGACCTGCACCGTTTTTGAGTCTGAAATCCGGGATGGGGTAGCGCGGCAACTTGCCAATGAGTCCCAGATACAGATTGCCGCAGGTGGCGGCGATCATTTGAGCAACCACCGGATCGACAGCGTTTCCGCCGCGCCGCAACGCCTCCAGCAGCGGAGCTTTTTGCTCATCATTCAATCCCAGTGTGTCCACACACCACGGGTCTGAGGCATCTCCGCCAGCGGCCAAGGCGCGGGAGCGCGTCATCGCGCTCAACGTGTCTGTCGCATCAGGGCGAAATAACACGGGAATGCCTTGAATCGTGGGATAGCGGCGGCCAGCGGCGCTGACCCAAGCCTCACCATCCCGACTCAGCGGAGTTCCATCGACTGGACAAGCCAGCAACGCCTCGAAGGGTGGCAACTCAGTCATGGTGTACTGAAAGTGTTTTTAGCGCCTCTTGCAAACCCGCGCAGCAGGCATCGAAGTCCCATTTCGAGATGATCTCCAAACTGCAACGTCCTGCCTGCTCACGCGCGTTCGCATCCTGGCACCACCGCTCTAACATGCGGGTCAGTGCCGCGACGTTTCCGACTGGGAAGACGCCCCCATTCTGCCCGTCGCGAATCAAATCAGGGCCAAAGGAAAACTGTCTCATCAAGCCCTCCAAACTCATTAAGGATTCAACTTATGAAAACCGAGAGTAGCAAAACGCTCTGGAGCTAGGGCAAGAAAGACGCCAGAGTCATCGGTTAGAGGTTTAAAGTTTGTAGGATCCACCAGTGCAAAACCGCAGCTTTCGAGCCATTCCGCTGCTTTCCTAGCCGCTCCTGAAGCATCGAACAAAACAGCATGAATACGATTTTCGGACAACAGCTTGGAAGCTCCCTCCAGTACTTCCAACTCATGTCCTTCGACATCCACCTTGAGTACCACTGGCCCTTTGCCGTGAACCAAGTCGTCTAGCGGGCGAGCGAATATCTGAACGGATTCGCCAAAGTGGTAGGCATTTCGGTGGATAGAGGCTGCAAAAACATGAGAGACCGCACCCATGCTAAAATCGAGTACCTCGGCGACATTGGAAACAGCTGTGTTGATTGCTTGAACCCCATGTAGCTGACAATTGGCTTGAAGCCTTTGAAAGGTTTCTGGATTGGCTTCGATGGCCAACACCTCCACTCCCGGCAATCTGGCGGCCAAACACGAAAAAACTCCGATGTTTGCACCAACGTCAACAAACAAGTCGCCTGGGCGAAGTGTGGCGAACAAGGCACACAATGAGCTGGCCTCATCCCTCCAGAAACTGCTATTTTGTGCAATTTTTGAAGCACGAAGATAGCCGTTTTCCCTCGTAGGATTAACCACAAGAGTCATGCCCATCAGGCTGACAACCACATCCTTGGTGCCATATAGAAATCGTGTGATCAGCAATCTAAGCCGAGGGTTTTTGATAAACCAACGATCAAGCACCCATGCTTTGGCTGATTTTAATGCGCTAAGACTCATGGGAGTTGTTCCAGATCATTAATTGCTTGGCGCATTCCTGCTAAATTTTCCTCAAAACTCCAATGGTTGATGATTCGCAGGCTTGCTCTGCCACCTCTTTCCCGCATTGGCGCTTCTTGCAACCATGGCAAAAGCTTTTCATAAAGATCATTCACATCGCCTGCGCGAAAGACATCTCCGTTCTCGCCTGCATACACCAAATCATGCCCAGCACCAACTCTGTCGCTTACAATGACAGGTTTCCCAGCATTCATAACCTCGTTCACCACCAGTCCCCAAGGCTCAAAGACTGACGGCAACACAAACAAGTCACACAAATCATAAAGGGCGGGAAGTTGCGTCTGATTCTGGAAGCCAAGAAATTTTACTGAGCCAGGGGCCACTTCAGAAGCTAGACGTTCGAGTTCCATTCTCATAGCACCATCTCCTGCCAAAAGTAACACCGGATTCGCATCACGCGCTCTGCCAATGGCGTGAACCAATGTCGCTGCATCTTTCACTGCTATCAGCTTGGCACAAAATAACACGACTGGCCTTCCTGGCGCGATACCCAGTCTTTCACGCAAGTGCTCCCGATGTGGAACTGCATCACGGCAGCACTTTTGAAAAAAGAAATTGTCCACCGCATAAGGCACCGTGTGGATGCGCTCGTCTGAAACACCGTGCCAGCGGTAATACTCCCGGTTTACAGTACCGATGGCTAGAAACCGCGAGACACTACGGAACAATCTACCGAGAATGATCGCATGAACCGCTCGCCGCAGACGCCCTCCTTGCAGGCAATTCAAATAGGTTTCTCCACGCATGAGCACGGGCAGCTTTCGTTTTCGCGCGGCCCGCAAAGCGGCCAGTGGATAGGCATTGCCCCAGCCATGTACCCATACTGCATCGGGTTTGGTCTCGTCCAAGAACGACTCGATGCTGCGCAAGTAATCGCCATACTTTCTCAGCCCTTGCGGCAAATTCGATCCCGGATGTAACACCCGGTGAGGATAGCCTTCTAGCAGAGGCACATCCCAAGCCACCTGCGTACCAAATCCCACATCCTGATACCCCTTTGCCGTGATGTCTGTAGCATACACGACCTCCAGATTCAAACCTCCGTTCCTCAGATACCGGATCAGCGGCGACTGATATTGAATCGGGTGCGTGAGGAAATAGGCGACGCGCATGCCTTCAGAAATATCTGCTAAACCACTCATCTGCCATCACCTAGCAATGATCCTTCATACTCGCTAGGCCCTCCCAATGCGGACACTTGGTATCCTAGACGCTCTAACATTTGACCAATCTCTCCGACACCTACGCCAAACTTCTCCAGGCATTCCTGATTCTCTTCGAAAAACACATGCTTGATCTTGCGCGCTTGAAGCAGAGGTAACACACCGATCAACACCTTGTGATCGTAGCCTTCGCAGTCGATTTTGAGCGCGGTGTATTCTTGATCGGGCAGTTCGGCGGCCAACGTGGTTAGCGGCACTGACCAGTCAGCTTCTGCGGGATTAGAAGTCACCTTGTCCCAACCGCTTTGCTGTGGGTCGGACATTTTGAAATGCACCATGCCGGGTTTGTCTCCCACCGCCTTGTTGATTGCGGTGATGCGATCAGCCACACCATTGAGTTCCAGATTCGCAAGCAGTTGCGGGTAATTTCTCGGCGACGCCTCGTAGGCAAACACGCGATTGTTCGCCCCACCAGCAACCCATAACAAGGAGTAGTAACCGTAGTTTGCTCCGGCGTCGATGAGCACACCTCTCTCTCGACGTGCAATCGCACACAGGCGGCGAGTGAGTGACAGTTCATAGCAGCCGGTGTAAGCGATGCTGCCGTGGCACGAGTCGCCGCGCATCAAGTTCATGCGAAAACCAGGGGCAAAGCGCAGTGGGGCATTTCTAAACGGCTCATCGCTCAAATTCACACGGCTGAGACAACGATAGTAGAACCAGATACCCAGCCGTGGAGGAAGCGCACGGCTCAGATTAGTCAGCCATTTGGAAAGGAATATCTTCAAGATCAGGTCGAGGGTATAAAGATCATGTTGTGCTTTGAGCCTTTGCGGCCCGTGAGCGTTTGGAGAGTCGTTTCTTGGTAGCCAAGAGGCCGTACAAAGTCCCGCACAAGATCCTGCTGCTCATCGAGTGCCTCAATGATCAACCAAGGGTGGCAACAGCGGATCGTCTCAGTTGCTCCGGCCAATACAGCCATCTCATGGCCCTCCACATCTATCTTGAGCAGGTCCACATGGGTGAAGCCAAAGGAGTCCAGCGTGTCGGCTCGCACTGGAATGCGGCTCGAGCTTTCGAAGTGATCGAGCAGTGGTGCCTCCACGCTACCCCATCCAGAGAGTGTGACGCCCGCTGAAATTGGCACCGTCAGCACAGCCTCGCCTGCATGCGAGGACAGGGCCACTCCATGGACCTCCACATTGGCGGGAGCGACCGTTTCCAAATCTTTGCAGAGTACGGGATTTGCCTCGAAGGCATGAACCTTGGAAAACAAAGCCGCCATGATGCAGGTTGTCACGCCATTGTTCGCCCCCACATCCACAGCCACACGCCGCTGATGCTTTGGAAGGAGAGGCGGGACATAGACATTTTCGGGTTCCGCAGCACCGATGAGACAGTCTATGAAGGTCAAAGTCCGCAAGCGAAACGGAGTCGGCAGCAGTCCTGTCGCACGGCGAATCAATGAGGTTAGGCGATGAAGAATCATGCAAGGTCAGGCAATCGCTGGATCGTTCCCCGAAGGCCGAAGGCTTCTCAAACCACGCACGATCAAAAACACGGCGATGAACAATCCGGTGATGTTAGCGAGGCTCGAAAACACAATGGCGTGAGTCACACGGCTCAAATCAAGCCAGCAGGCAGCGACCGCCTGGGCCAACACGGCGAAAGGAATTTGCAGCCAGGCAAGACGCACCCAATTCCTGGTGTAGCATAAGCCCCATGCGGCGTTGGCCACGGCCCCGAGGGCTAGATAGCCAAGGTACCAGGCCAGCTCATGGTGCAGATGCGCATACTGATCTCCCAGCAACCCCAGGACTTGATCGGCAAACAGTAAACCCATGCCAGCCAACGCCAGAGCCGCCAACAAACTACCGCCCAAGGCGATCATGCAAAGCCGCATCAGATGTCTAGGCTGCTGAGCACGCGCGATGCGCGGGAGGATCAGATGCGCCAGCGGCAATCCGAGAAAGGAGAACAAAATGCTCATGCGGGCCAGGGCCCCCACATCGGCCACCTCTGCGGAGGACGCCAGGAGACTTAATATCCATGTGGTGATATGGCCCTGCACGCAGTTGAATAGACAGAGCGGAAACAGATTCCTGACCGCGCTTTGAAATTCTGGCCTCCAGGCCGGGTCCTCCTCGCCCGGAGCCTCCATGTCCGCCCGAGTTTGCCGCCGCAGCAGCAGCGTTTGCAGCCACTGTGAAATCGCGGTGGCTGCGGCACCCAAAGTGGCACTGAGCCCCGGAAGCATGCCCAGCATAACGAGCACCATCCGCGAAAGGCTCCCCGTCAGATCGGCCTCCACAATGCAGCGAACACGACCATGCAGGCGATTCACCATGCCCAGGACAATCGCTTCCACCGAACGCAGGGAGGTGAGTGTAATCAACACCCCCAAGGCCAGAATCACCGGCCACGGCGCGCCGTTTTTTGCCAACACCCAGCCTCCAGCTGGCAACGTCACCAACGCCGCCCAGATCATGAATTTGAACCGGAGGCCGTGCGCGATATGCATCAACGAGGCGAAGCGGGAACGCTGCTCGCACACCCTCCCGCCCACAGCCATCATCGCGCTGCCCAAGCCCGAGTCGGACATGACGCTGATCGTTGCCTGGAGCGTGTTGGCAATGGTGAACCACGCGTACTGCTCCTTGCTCATGCCGCGCACGAGCAGAAAGCCGCTCAAAGCGTTGAACACCATGACAACGACTTGTGCGCCGCTGTAAGCCGCCAAACGCCGCATCCATCTCAACCACCAAGTTGACGGTGGATGAGGGATGCTGCCTGTCTTTTGCTCCAGCTCTGTCATGCACGGTGCGCATCCGGCGTCATTTTCATTCCTGAATCAGAAATGGTCGCTATTCGGGTCTCCTCCAGATGCTCGTCTCGGTCAGCACGTTCCTGCTGCGATGCACCAGCGGCCAATCGGCGGGGACGTGGAGGTGGGGTGGATCGTTCCAATCGGTGTTGTCGATGAGGAGGATGCCGCCGGGTTTGAGTTTGGAAAACGCGGCGCGGGCACAGACGGGCCGATACCAGCCATCGACGACGACGAAATCGAGCGAGGCATCATCCTCGGCAAGAATGGCGGCGGGATTGCGCGGCAGCGGAGTGTAATCGCTGCGGTAGGTGTCTGCTTCGGGGTGGTCGAGCGGGATGTGGCGGAGATCGACGTTGTGAATGCCTGCCTGCGTGAGGCTCTGCGAGACGGCGGCGAACCAGGCGGCATCGCTTTCAATGCTGATGAGAGCGCGAAGGCGTCGAGCAAACCAGAGGGTGCTGCGACCGCTGCCCCACTCCCATCCACGCATGTCTGGACGCAGATGCTGCTCCAGCCAGGTGATCGCGCCGGGGGCGAGCCAGGGATGATCGGGATGGCGTTTCTCATAAAGCCAGTTCTGCAAACGGCCTGCGAGATAGAAGGGACGGAGGAGATTGCGCAGCCTCATGTCGCCGTGGCGTGGTGATCAGCGTTCTTAAACTCCAGCAACATGGTCATCCACAGCCAAGATCGAGCACCCGCTGTGGGTTTAACTGGCGCAGCCTAGCTAAGATAGGCGGTACAAAGACCTCATGCATGTGCGAAGGCACCGCCGAAGCATAGTGATAAGTGCGCGCGTCTGTGCTCATCAGAAATCTCCCTTCATTCAATCGGCGTCATCGGCTCCATCTGCGGACAGGTGATTTTCACGGACAATGTTCAGCCTGCCCTGATTCTCCAGATACCACGCCACTGTCTCGCGGATACCGGTTTCAAAGCTGTGCGCGGGTGCGTGATGGTCAGTGGATTTCATGCTGAACGGCATCAAAAAAAGCAGCCACCATGCCTGGCAGGAGACGGGAGGCATCGTCCGCATGCCTGAGCACCAAGGCGAGACGCGCCTCGTCGAGTTCCAGATCATAAGCATGCGTGACCAGACCTATGCGATCCATGATTCCCCCTCGGTGACGATTTTGTGCTTCAGCCTGGACTCGGGCAAACAGACGACATCCACGGGACGCCGCATCTCCTCGTCCAACAGCGCGGTGAGGGTGTAGATGGACATGCCCTCTGGCAAGGACTCCACCGCAAGGTCGATGTCGGAAGCGGCATTGAAACGCCCGCGCTCCACCACCGAGCCGTACAGCCAGACTTTCCGACCTGGAAGGTGGCGATGAAGCACCTCCCGCAGATGCTCGCGCACGGCACTCCACTCGGTCAGGCGGTCGGCCTGGCGTTGCGCGTCGCGTTGTTGAAGGAGATCGAGAATGACCCTGCAATTTATCGAGACTCGCGAAATGGGGAGGCATCACGCGATTCCAACGTCGGAATGCTGACGCATTCCGCTACGCTTCATCGTGGCATCTGCCAAGCTTCTGACGAGTTCCCTCAGATTTTGTCGCTCTATTCTGCGATCCTCAATAACCCTGCGAGACGGTCTGCATCCACTCCTGATTCTCCAGATACCACGCCACTGTCTCGCGGATGCCGGTTTCAAAGCTGTGGGCGGGTGCCCAACCTAGCTCACGCTGAATTTTTCCGGCGTCGATGGCGTAACGGCGGTCGTGGCCGGGGCGGTCGGCGACGAAGGTGATGAGGCTGCGTGAGTTGCCGCCGAGTTCGGGTTTGAGTTCGGGTTTGAGTTCGTCGATGAGATCGCAGAGGTGCTGCACGAGGTGGAGGTTCGCCTTCTCATTGTGACCGCCGATGTTGTAGGTCTCGCCGGGTTTGCCGGTGGTGAGAACAGTCCACAGTGCCTCGCAGTGGTCGCCGACGAAGAGCCAGTCGCGCACGTTCATGCCGTCGCCATAAACGGGAATGGGTTTGCGGGCGATGAGGCTCTGGAGAACGACGGGGATGAGCTTCTCGGGAAATTGGCGTGGGCCGTAATTGTTCGAGCAGTGGGTGACGAGCGTCGGCAACGCGTAAGTGTGATGGTAGCTGCGTACGAGGTGATCGCTGGCGGCCTTGCTGGCGGAGTAGGGCGAGTTCGGCGCGTAGGGCGTGGTTTCGGTGAAGAAGCCGGTTCCGCCGAGGGAGCCGAAGACTTCGTCGGTGCTGACGTGGAGAAAACAGTTCGCGGTTCGCAGTTCGCGGTTCTCCGACTGCCAGTGGGCGCGGCAGGCTTCGAGGAGGTGGAAGGTGCCGTTGATGTTGGTGGTGATGAAGTCAGCCGGACCGGTGATGCTGCGATCGACGTGGCTTTCCGCCGCGAGGTGGATGACGTGGGTGATGTCATGCTGACGGACGACGCGGAGGACTTCGTCTTTGTCCCGCAGATCGACTTTTTCAAAAACGTAGCGCGGGTGGGTGCCGTGGATGCCTTCGAGATTTTCGAGGCGGCCAGCATAGGTGAGGCAGTCGAGATTGACCAACTTCGCCACGCTTGGGTTGCCGATGACATGGTGGATGAGATTGGAGCCGATGAAGCCCGCGCCGCCGGTGACGAGAAGGTTCATGCGCTTTTTAAACCCACACGCCGGACTTCCACAGCCACTTCAGCCAAGTAGTCGCGATATTCGCATGCTGGCAGTCCACCGACCAGAGTCTCGAATTGTTCGAGCGTGAGGAAGCCGCGATGCAGGGCGGCCTCTTCGGGGCAGCCGAGTTTGACTCCCTGACGTTTTTCGATGGTCTGCACATAGGCGGAGGCTTCGTGCAGACTGCTGCTGGTGCCGGCATCGAGCCAGGCCGTGCCGCGGCTGAGGCGCTGCACGCGCAGTGTGCCACGGCGCAGGTATTCCTTGTTCACATCGGTGATCTCCAGTTCGCCACGCGCGGAGGGTTTTAATTCGCGGGCGATTTGCACCACGTCGCCATCGTAGAGATAGACGCCGGGCACAGCGTAGTTGCTGCGCGGCTGCGCGGGCTTTTCTTCGAGCGAGATGGCTTTGCCTGCGGCATCAAACTCGATCACGCCGTAGCGTTCGGGGTCGTTGACATGGTAAGCGAAGATCGTCGCGCCCGATTTGAATTCATCCACCGCACGCGGGAAGGCGTCGCCGCCGAAGAAGAGGTTGTCCCCCAGCATGAGCGCGACGGGGACGCCCGCGATGAAGCTTTCCGCGATGAGAAAGGCCTGTGCGATGCCTTCGGGCTTTGCTTGCACGCGATACTCGATGGAAATTCCCCACGCGGAGCCATCGCCGAGGAGTTGCTGGAAACGCGGAATATCCTGCGGTGTGGAGATGAGGCAGAACTCGCGGATACCAGATGCGATGAGCACCGTGAGCGGGTAATACACCATCGGCTTGTCATAGACCGGCTGGAGCTGCTTCGAGGCAACCTGAGTCAGAGGATAAAGGCGAGAACCGGTGCCGCCGGCGAGGATGATGCCTTTCATGCTTGTGATGCTCGTTGGGCCGCCAAGGACTGCTCGAAGCTGATGAAGCGGCGCATGAGCGAGTTGTAGCGAGAGTAGGCATCGCCTGGCTCCTTGCAAAGGAGGCTGTAGAGCTGCAGTTCTGGCTCCGGAAAGCGTGAAGGAGACTTCACGGGCATTTTGATGCCTCCGCGCTGCAGGCGGCTCCATCCAATGGCAAGCAGGCAGGATGCGGGCGTCACCCGTCCTTCAGCGTATTCGGAAAGACCACGCTGAACGAGTTCGCCGCCGGGCATGTGCTCGATGGAGGTCATGAGAAACAAATTGCCTCAACGGATTGACGAAACAGCGAGGCGGTGATGGCAGGGTAACGAATCAAGGCAGGCTCGATGGCTTGAAACAGCTCCCAAAGGCGGTTCTTGTTGATCAACTGACGGCTGAGCATTGACGCCACATCGGAGATGTCACGCTCATGACCACGCTCGATTTTGGCGAGCGCCTGGCTGTAAAGATCATAGTGATGGAACTCGATGGAACCATGTTTTGCGATGAAGCGGCTGCGCTCACGCCAGCCGGGAAGCTCAGGAATGAATTGATCTGGGGCGGCGAGCTCGATGTTCACGTCGAGCGAGTCTTTGAGACTGGCGATGGCTTCAAAAAAACCGTCAGGCTCGGGGTCGGCCTTGAGATCGACATCAATCGTGGTGTCGCGCCAGCCATGGAGCAGCGCCGTGGCTCCGCCGGTAAGATAGACATGTCCCGTGCCTTTGACTGAGTTCCCCAACGCGGCCATGAAGGCTTGGATTTTGGCAGCATCTGCTGTGGAGCGCATAAATCAGCGTCTGACGATCCAGTCGTTGAGCACCAAGACGTCCATCTTTGTGCGGAGGAAGCAGTCGAGGGCTTCTTGAGGTTTGCAGACGACGGGTTCGTTTTCGTTGAAGCTGGTGTTCAGGACGATGGGGACGCCGGTGAGATCGCGGTAGGCGCTGATGAGGCGGTGGTAGCGTGGGTTCGTCTCTTGGTGAACGGTCTGGAGGCGGCCCGAGCCATCGACGTGCGTGGTGGCAGGCACTTGGGCGCGTTTTTCGGGGCGGACTTGGAAGACCTCCATCATGAAGGGCACGTCGTCGTCCTGCTCGAACCATTCGCTGACGCATTCACGGAGGATGGAAGGCGCGAAGGGGCGGAAGGACTCGCGGCGTTTGATCTTGAGATTGAGGATGTCCTTCATGTCGGCGCGGCGCGGATCGCCGAGGATGCTGCGATTGCCGAGCGCGCGCGGGCCCCACTCCATGCGGCCCTGGAACCAGCCGATGACTTTGCCTTCGGTGATGGCGGTGGCGGTGACTGTGCAAAGCTCACCTTCGTCGTCGTAGCGGCGCACGGTGCAGTTTTCAGCAGCGATGTCGGCGGCGCGGGAGTCGAGGAGCGATTTGATGTCGTCCTCCGAGGCACGCGGGCCGACGTAGGCGTGAGACATGACAAACCGTTCGCGGTTCGCTGTTTGCGGTTCACTGTTGGCAAGCTGACGTGACACGACGAAAGCGGCACCGATAGCTCCACCAGCATCGCCCGCCGCAGCGGGGAGGTACATGCGCTTGAAGGGCGAATGGAGATAGACCTTGCCGTTGGCGACGGAGTTCATTGCGCAGCCGCCGGAGAAGGCGAGGTCATCGCATTGATACTTGGCGTGGAGGCTTTGCAGCATGGCAAAGAAGGCCTCTTCATACATAGCCTGCGCGCTGCGGGCGATGTCGCGGTGTTTTTGCTCCAAGGGCGCGCCTTTCTCACGCTGCGGGCCAAAGAGTGCCTCCATCGGCTCCTTCTTGTAAAGCGTGCCGACCTCGGGGGAGCAGTTGTCCCAGGTGTAATGCACATCCTCGTCGTGGTGACGGTAGTATTTCAGATTCAGCCGGAAAGTGCCGTCCGGCTGGATGTGCACGAGCTCGCGCATTTCCTTCAGGTACTTCGGCTCGCCGTAGGGGGCGAGGCCCATGACCTTGTATTCATCGCCAAAGTAAGGAAAGCCGATGAACTGGGTGATGACGCTGTAAAAGATGCCCAGCGAGTGCGGGAAATAGACGCGACCGTCGATCTGAATGTCATTCCCCTTCCCCATGCCCCAGGTGGAGCTGGCAAAGTCACCAAAGCCGTCGATGGAAAGGCAGACTGCCTCATCAAAGCCAGACACGAGGAAGGCGGAGGCCAGATGCGCGAGGTGGTGCTCGACGCGATGCACCTGCGCGCGCAGTGCCTCGCCGGGGAAGGCGGCCTGCACGCTGTCTTCAAAGGAGGCGGCGCGCTTGATGTTCGCGAGGCGCTTGAAGATGAGGCTGAGACTGGGTCTGCGGCGCAGGACATAGAGGGCACGGCGGAGGTTGTTGACCTTCGGGTTTCGGTTGATGGCGATGTGGTCCACATCGCTCAATTTGAGCCCTGCATCGGCCAGGCACCATTTCATGGCCTCGGTGGGCAGGCCGGACCAGTGTTTGATGCGGCGGAAACGCTCCTCCTCCGCTGCGGCGATGAGTTTGCCATCTTTGACAAGAGCGGCGGATGAGTCGCCATGGAAGGCATTGAGGCCGAGTACGATCATCGTTCAGAGAATGCGGACAAGCTGCCGCCATCGGTCATGCCATCATGGCGACCGTGCCAGATGCCGAAGGTGTGAACGGCATTTTTCAGAAAAAGAGCGCGAATGTACCATGCTCACTTCCAGCGCAAAGCATAAAGTCGTCACGCACGTTAAAGGTTTGACAGTCTGGGTGATTCATGACGCAAAAAATGATGGGGTTGATTTCAGCCGCGCTTTTCCAAGTGACCCCGCTGGAGATTGCCGTTATAGGAGAAGCGGAATGCCCACGATTCCCTCTTTCCTGTCATTTCTATCGGCTGCCTGCCTTGTTTGGGCACCCATGCTCACTGCTCCAGCACAGACGGTGACAGGCGCGGCCGATCCGGCGACGCAGCCCCATGTCAGCAGCCTTGGCACACGCTTTGTCAGCGTGCCGGGAACCACCGTGATGTTTGCAATCTGGGAAACGCGTCTCTCAGAGTGGAACGAATTCCTGCGGCAAACCAAATATCCCTGGTCCTTTCAACCGCACTTCCAGCAAACCCCTGAGCACCCCGTGGTCGGCGTGAATCTTCAAGACGCCGCCGCTTTCTGCAACTGGCTCACTGAAACCGAACGCAGCAAGCGGCTCATCGACCGCTCACAGGCCTACCGCCTCCCCACGCCTGAGGAGTGGGATGCGGCTGTGGGGCTGGCACGTGGGCGCAAGAAAGCAGGACTCACTGCCGAAGACCGACTGCTGGACGATCGCATCTATCCCTGGGGACAGGACTGGCCGCCGCCGACCAAAGCGGCCAATTTTGCCGAGAATGAAATCCCTGGCTATTCGGATGGTTATCCATTCACCGCGCCGGTCGGCAGCTTCACTCCGAGCAAAGAAGGACTGTTCGATTTAGCCGGCAATGCGTGGGAATGGACCCAGCCCGTGGAGGTTCGTGCGCAGCCCTTTGGCATCCTGCGCGGTGGAGCATGGGCCTATTTCCGCGCCGAATGCCTGACCTCCGCCTACACCTACATCGCGCCCGCCGATTTGCGCTCCGCGACCCTCGGTTTCCGCTGCGTGTTTGATGACAAGCATCGCACCGCCAGCCTCCTGGCAGCGACTGCGGCTGAAAATAAACAGGCCGTCGAAGAACGCCTGAAGGCCATGGAGGCCAACCGCAAAATCAACGCGGGAGCCGTCGAAGCACTGCGCAAAAAAATGCAGGACGATCGCAGCAGCGATGACGCCTTGCCCAATATCGCCTCTCTGAAGCCCGCAGCCGATGATGGCAGCGTCTTCATCAATTCCCTCGGCATGCGCTTTGTCCCGCTGCAGGAAAAAAGTGGCAAGCTCATCTGTACCACCGAGACCAGCGTGCGCGCGTATGAAACTTGGCTCAAAGACAGCGAACGCAGTTGGAGTAAAAAGCCCACCTTCCTCCTCGGGGGCGACCATCCTGCCGCTGGCGTCACCTGGGAAGAAGCCACCGCCTTCTGCGCCTGGCTCACACAGCAGGATCGCGCCAGCAAACTGATCCCCGCAGGTGCAGCCTACCGCTTGCCCAGCGATGCCGAGTGGAGCCTCGCCGCTGGGCTCAAGGACGAATCCGGTGCGGATCCTGCCGCCCGCCATCTGAGCAACAAAACTCACTATCCCTGGCCCACCAAACCCGGTGAATGGAAGCCCCCTTCCCTCTCCGCCAATCTCGACGCTACCAAAATCCCGGGAACCACCGACAGCTATCCCTACACCGCACCGGTCAATCATTCATCGCCCAACGCACTGGGACTCCATGAACTCGGCGGCAATGTCGCTGAATGGTGTTCCGACCCCTGGCCCGGTGCTCCTGAAGAGCGGGTCATCCGCGGTGGCAGTTGGCTGTCCTTTGACAAAGACTCCCTGCTCACCTCCGTGCGTACTCACGCATTGAAAAACAGTTCCCGCGCCGACCTTGGATTCCGCTGCATCTTGGATTTCAAAGCTCCGTGAAGTCAGCCTCCCACGACACCAAATAAAAACTCTCCACGCACGGTTCAGAAGGAGGAGTGCTCACCGCAGTCGCACTCATGCGTGAATTCATCTTGTCCTGCTGCCTCCCCTTTAGCCTTCGGCAAAATAGGTATCACCGTGTTTTGCCATTTTGTTACTTCGATCTTCGGGTGCCAGCGGAAGCGTTGAATTCCTTCATTCTGAGGAAGAAAGGCCTGTCTGATCAGCCCAACACGCTTGGCGAGCATCTTCGGAATCGGCGGCTGGTTTTGGGATTGCGCCAAGAGGATGTGGCGGCGCGGCTGGGGACGCTGCGTGAGGTTTATGAGCGCTGGGAGCGGGACGAGCGCCAACCAGTCGTATCAGTCTGGCCTCTGGTTCTGGCGTTTCTCGGCTACTACCCCGGCCCGCAGGAGTCACCTGCCGATGTGACACTGATGGCGAGGCGGACGCTTGGCTTGGAGCAAAAGAAGCTGGCCGAGAAGGTTGGGGTGATTCACCAGCGCCTCCGCCGATGGGAATGTGGAAGCGAGCAGCCTTCGTCCGAGCAAATCTCTCGATTGAGAGCACTTACAAGGCGTGTGCCTGCTGCGTAAAGGACCGAGAGAGCGAGTAGCATGGTGGTCGGGAGTGGATGCAGAAAGGCCATCTTGAGCGGTGGCTTCAAAGAACATCTTGACAAAGTGTCAGATTATCTGACCTTTGGTCAATTCATCCCGAACCATGACCACCGAACTCATTGAAGTGCTGAGCGATACCATCCGTGAGCGCCACGCTGAACTCAGCGACTTTCCCATCACGGACCACACCGATCCCGAGAAAGACTTGGGTATTGATTCTCTGGAAGGAATCGAGATCACTTGCGAACTGAGCAAGCGCCTAGGCATCGAGATACCGATCAAGGAAAACATTCTCGTGACGAAGGGCGAGAATGGCTGGAAGAGGATGAGGAAGGTGGCGGAAATCGCCGCCCGCCTCATGGAACTGAAATCTCTAGCGCCGCAGACCCCATGAGCACTCCCGTCGAGCTTCACGAGCGAATCCGGCTCGCTCGCGAGGATGCCGGGCTCACCCAAGGTCAGGTGTCAAAACTGCTGGATGTTAGCCGTCCCACTGTTTCCGATATTGAGGCAGGACGGAGGAAGGTATCGGCCGAGGAGCTTGGCAAGATGGCCGACCTGTTTGGAGTCTCAACAGAATGGCTGCTGGGCAGAGATCAAAGCGCTGGCATGTCCCAAGAGTTGCTGCTCGCGGCGCGGCATCTGGAGAAACTGTCTGCAAACGACCTGGAACGAGTGCTCGATCTCCTGCGCAAAGTGAAAGGACCTTCCGAGTAATGGACAACGAAGAGCTAGCTACAATCGCTTACAAGGGTGCCATTGATGTCCGGGATCGGGCCAGTATTGGTCGCCTCGACCCCATCAACATCTTCGACTGCTCGGAGAAACTGAAGGTCGAAGTCCGCTTCGTGTTCGGTGGCACCTTCGAGGGGATGTATGAGAAGGAAAAGAAGGTCATTGTTCTGCCGGTGGACCGACCAGCCGGACGCCGGGTTTTCACCTGCGCCCATGAACTGGCGCACTGGCGATACAAGCACGGGTCGATGCTGGACGACTCCACCACCATCGAGGGCTACAACGACAGGCCCGAAGAGAGGCTGGCAAACATGTTTGCCGGTTACATTCTCATGTTTCCTCCTGCGGTGGAGTCCGCACGAGCCGCTCTCGGCATCAGCTATTCGGCGTGCAGCTCTGATGACATCTATGCCCTGGCTTCTTGGTTTGGCGTCAGTTACGCCTCCATGCTCAACCATTTGCGCTGGGCGCTACGCAAGCTCGGTCACTCTGCCTACGAGGAACTGAAGCGAGTCGCGCCTCGCACGATTCGTACGCGTCTCCTCGGTGGAAGGGAAAGCCAGCATCTCGTTGTGATGCACTCCTTGATTCCCCGGATTCCTATCGATTTGGAAGCGGGTGATTTTGCGCTGCTTCCAGCAAGCGTGAAGGCCGACGGCGGCAGCGTCGCTGTGATCGAGCAGCGCCCCAGCCACACGCTGGTTCAGGCGGTACGTCCGGGCATATCGCTCTTGCGCTCAGAATCCAGTGATTGGGCTGCGGCGGCGAGAGTGATGAGGCGCGGCTACACCGGCCGCTCAATTTTCCGAAACCTGGAGCCTGAAGACGATGCCTGACGAAAACTACATTCAATCGAGTTCGCCCCTGGAAGCGTGGGCGCGCATATTCGTGAAGCAGATGAGCCATAGCGGGGATTCCCTCCCCGCGACGGTGGTTTCGATCTGCAATCCCACTCACGAGTCCGTCACTCCCAGGCATCCGCTCATCGATCAACTCAACTCGCTTTTGCGGTCGCAGAGCAAGCCGGTGGTAAGCGAATCTTCAGCCATCATCTTTCCTTACACGCAATGGCGCTGCAAGAACTGGCATGTCGAAGAACTGAGCGCGTGGTATCTGAACGATTTCATGCCGCGACTGAAGGGAGTCTCCGCCAAACACGGGAAAACCTACTTCAACCGATTGGTGAACTATACCGGGATCAAGCAGTCGGATTCGGGACAAACGATTGAAACCGTCAACCAACTGGCCGCCGTCATCAAACTCTGCAAAGACGCTGCTTTACGGAGAACCCATTTCCGTGAATCCGGATTGCAGATGGCCATCTTTGATCCGGCCAAAGATTTGACCGCTTCAGCCAGATCAAACTTTCCTTGCCTGCACCAGATTGGCCTCAGCTTTGACTCGACCGGCGCCCTTCAATTGAGCGCCTTCTATCCTACGCAGTTCGTCGTCGAGCGGGCGCTGGGCAATTACGTCGGCCTTTGCCAGCTAGGCTTGTTCATTGCAGCCGAATTGGGCATTTCATTCGCAGAGTTCACCTGCTTCGTGGCGACACCAAAACGCGGAAGCTTCAACAAAACCGATCTTCGTGACTTGGAGAAAGCGACCGTTGCTTTTCTGGCCGAGTCCGCATCCTCAGCTTTTTCGCTCACGTCATGAACGGCGGACTCATTGTTTTCGAAGGCTCTGACGGCACAGGCAAATCTTCGCTTTGCAAGAAGCTCGTCGAACATCTGCAATCGAGCGGACAGGATGTCCTGCCACTTTCCTTTCCGGGACGCAGCGAGGGCACAGTCGGGAAGACGGTCTATGACATCCATCATCGTGCCCGCGATTTTGGCATCGAAGCGATTGCCCCCACCGCGCTACAATGCCTCCACATCGCGGCGCACTTGGATGCGATCTCGACACGCATTCTTCCGGCGGTTGCTCAAGGAAGCCTTGTTGTGCTGGATCGCTTTTGGTGGTCCACCCTTGTTTATGGGATCGTGGCAGGTGCCAATCGCAAGGTGCTTACCAAGCTCATCGAGGCTGAAGTGGCAGCTTGGGATTGGCTCCTGCCCAAAGCGTTGTTTCTTGTGGATCGCGAACAACCGCTGCGCGAAGAACCGCTGGACACATGGAGAGCGTGGAGGGCTGAATATCTTGCCCTCGCGAAGGCCGAAGCTGGCAACTATCCCGTGCATGTGATCATTAACAATGCCTCCGAGAAAGCTGCGATTGATCGTGTCTGCGGACTGCTGACCACATCGTCATGAAAAAAGTAGCCACGACGAAGACACCACAGCGTCAGGTGGAACTCGCCTTTGCCTTGCAATCACCCACTGAAAACAAGCTCATCAAGCCGGCCAGCGAGGTCTGGGCACCACTCAAGCCCACCCCAGTCCTAGATGTTTACTGGCAATTTGCCGTCGAAAGACAAGCGGTGTTCTTCCGCCGCATCCAGGGACAACCATCGCCGTGGACCGATGATCCAATCCTCCGCGCGCACAAGTTCACCAACGCCTATCGCGCTTCTGACCGAGTGAGTCAGTATCTCATCCAGCGGATCATTTATGAAGGCAGAAGCGAACCAGAAGAGGTCTTTTTTCGAATTCTTCTCTTTAAGCTCTTCAACAAAATTGAAACTTGGGAACTGCTTCGCGAAACTCTTGGCGAACTCACATGGCGCGAGTTCTCGTTCAGCAAATATGACGCGGTACTCAACCAGGCATTGGAGTGTGGCGAGCGCATCTATTCGGCTGCCTACATCATGCCTACAGGTGGACGTGGAACCAATTTCGACCGCAAACATCGGCTCCACTTGAGTCTGTTGGAAAAAATGTTGTGCGACGATCTGCCTGCACAGATTCAAGGATGCGAGACGATGGGTCGTGCTTTCGAACTGCTGCGCAGCTATCCAACCATCGGAGACTTTCTCGCCTACCAATACGTCACCGACCTCAACTACAGCGAGATCGTCAACTTCACCGAGATGGAGTTCGTGGTCCCCGGTCCAGGAGCCAAAGACGGGATCAGCAAGTGCTTCCACGATACCGCAGGATTGTCAGAGGCGGAGGTAATCAGGCTTATGGCAGAACGGCAGGAGGCGGAGTTCGAGAGACTTGATCTCCGCTTTCAAAGTCTCTGGGGGAGGCGTCTGCAATTGATCGACTGTCAAAACTTGTTTTGTGAGGTCAGCAAATACTCTCGCGTATCGCACCCCGAGATCACCGGCCTCACCGGGCGAACTCGGATCAAGCAGAAGTTCCGCCCACACAGCGACCGGCTGTTGCCGCGTTATCCGCCCAAGTGGGGCATCAACCCGTTCATCAAACCCAACGCCTGACTCATGTTTCATTCGTTTTCATCCGATTCGGCCGACGACCTCTGGTGGCAGGTGGCGAGTAGGTTCAGGGGCATGGACGGTACCAATGCTCAGGCCAGTCGAGGCGGGCCGACGGCAGAGCTGTTACACACCGCGCTGGAGCTCCGGAATCCACGTGATCGGTGGATTACTTCCCGCACCCCAGTCATCAATCCTGCATTCGCCTTAGCGGAGGTAATCTGGATCATCCGCGGTCGGAACGACTCAGCTTTCCTGAACTACTTCAATAGCAAGCTGTCCGACTTCGCAGGAAAAGGAGAAACCTACCACGGAGCATACGGATACCGGTTGCGGCACGCGCTAAAATTCGATCAGCTTGAGGCAGCCTACCAAGCGCTCAAAGTCAATCCAGATTCCAGGCAGGTTGTTCTACAGATTTGGAATGGCGAGACAGACTTCCCTATCGAGCATGGAACACCCGTTGCCCCGGATGTCCCATGCAACGTGATCGCGATGCTCAAGGTGCGCGACGGCAAACTGGAGTGGACCCAGATCATGCGCAGCAATGACCTCTTTCTCGGCTTCGTTCACAATGTTGTGCAGTTCACCTTCGTGCAAGAGGTGGTAGCGGGCTGGCTTGGACTTGAACTAGGCCCCTATCATCATTTCAGCGACAGCATGCATGTCTATGAGAGAGACGACATCAGCCTCGCGGCTTGTTCAAAGCAAGAGGCGGTCGCCAGCACAGATCGGTTCGACGATGTAAAAGAGCTTTCGGATGCCTCCTTCATCCAGTTGGAAAACTTGATCGAGAACATCATTCGCCCCGACATCGGTCGTTCGATTCTCTTGCGAGCCTGGCACAGTCTTGACCTCCCGGATCAATACAGAAACATCGCCTGCATTCTGCTATGCGAGGGTTTGAGGCGACGCGGCGAGAGGAGGCAAACTGAGACGCTGCTTAACGACTGCACAAATCCTGCATATCGTGATGTGTTCTCACGGTGGCTCGGACGACTCGATTCCGGGAAAGCAGTCTCCATCGATACACAATAGAAAACTCTCTCCGGTTCTGGGAGAGAGTATGTGAGGTTCAGTTCTTCGCGTCCTCATACACTGGCTGCGGTATTCCGAGGATGAAGTCAGCAGCTTTTGCGGCCTGGGCGGCGGCGAAGACGAGCCAGCGTTTGTGATCGGGTTCGCGGAGAACTTCCAGCCAGCTCTGGATGTAGGCGGCGGCGTTGAGGTGGCTGTCCTGCACGATGTCGGCCTCCATGCCGAGGTAGGCGGCGCCCATCTCGGCGACCAGCTCTTCCTGCGAATACACTTTTCCGCCGAAGCAGTCCGTCTCCACCAGCGTCTTGCGATTGAGGCGGGACTCGTGACCCGTGGCGTGGATCAGCTCGTGGAAGAGCGTGAGGTGGTAGTCCTCGGCGGTGGCGAAGGAACCGAAGGCCGGCATGTGGACGGTGTCGGTGGACGGCTTGTAGAAGGCCATGTCCCGCTGCCCTTCCATGGTGTTCGGCCGCTGCGGCATGTTAGCGACCATCTGCTCGGCCACTTCGATACGCTTCTCTTCCGGCATGTGCGGCTTGCCGTTCACCGCCGGGAACTGGATGCCCTCGGTCTGCACGGCGTTGAAGACGATGTATTC
The DNA here is from genome assembly GCA_039806835.1 of Prosthecobacter sp. Taxonomy (GTDB): domain Bacteria; phylum Verrucomicrobiota; class Verrucomicrobiia; order Verrucomicrobiales; family Verrucomicrobiaceae; genus Prosthecobacter. The sequence goes on from JBDHQD010000002.1 coordinate 322,975, forward strand.
CTTGAGATAGAACTTCGCCCTCTTCGCGCCGTTCTGCGCCTGCTCATCTGGTTGTGCTTCCTTGTCTTTGAACCGGCCCCACTTCACGACGACGGAACCTTTCTCACCCTTGCGAACGCTGCCACCTAGAGTTTTCACCTGCTGGAAGGTGAGCCAGTAGGGCGAGGCGAAGCCGCGCCAACCCAGCATGAGCAGGTTCACGCCACGGTAGGGCTTGCCGGTGTGGAAGTTGCGCGGCTTGCCGACCTCGCGGCTCCACGGGCGTCGCCACGGCACGACGCCCTCCCCCAAATGCCGGAGGATCATGTCGGTGACGAGCTGGTAGGGATCGAGGCGATCTTTTTTCTCGGTCTCGGTTGCGGACGTTGCGGTCGTTGTGGCGACGGGAGCCTCCTTGGATTTTGCTTTGGATTTCATGGGAAGGAACTCTTGGGTTCTGGTTTGATGATCGGGTGAAGCCAGCCTCGTGGGTGAGACGGGCTTCATGCCGATCACCAGCCAGCGCCTTCCTGCCCTCCGGGCCTCGCGCGCGGCATCAGGACTCCCACCGGCTGCATCCCCTTCGGCGAGCGACCTGTGGACTGGCTGGGGAAAAGTCCGCCATTAGGATTCAAGTTCTGGTTCGAGTTCGAGTCTGGAAGCCTTTCAAAGCCTTTGCGGCCGGCGGCAACGGTGATGGGCAGGCGCTCGATCAGCTCGTTTGGGGCGCGATTGAGCGCTTTCGCGATGCCGATGCGCATGTTTGGGTTCGGGTTCTGGTGGCGCAGGAAGTTCACGATGCCGATCCAGCCGTTGTGCTGCACGATCTTCCCGTCCTTCTCGAACTGGTCGAACGCGGCAGCGATCTCCTTTTGCGGCAGCCCCGTGTCCATGGCGGCGCGCCGCAGCGTGAGTTCGTAAACGCCGCCAGGCGTGGTCAAGGGATTGGTGAGAAGGTAGAGGAACAGCAGCTTTTCGCTCGGACTCAGCCGGGTGACGTAAGTATCGTCCCAGAAACGGGTGTTCACATACCTGTTCTTGTCCATGTGCGTTGGTTGCTCATGCCCGCGCGTCCGGTGCCTCGCGGCGGCGGACCAGCCGTGGCGCGTGCGCCGTGGGCCAGTGCGCCGTGCTCGCGAAGCGGCGCGGGCGGCTGAAGTCAGAACTCGATGACTCGCGGTTCCGCTACCTCCTCACCCCTCGACGGGCGATGGGCCGGGCAACTGCATGAGTCCAACAGCTTCGGGAAAAGCAGCCGCAGCAGCCGATTGAGGAAGCCACGTTTTTTGTGTGGCCGCTGCGGTGCTCCCGTCGCGATGGGCAGGTACTCGATCTCGAATCGCTGGCGCATGGGCGAGGTGGTTAGTCTTGGTAATGCTCGACCTTGGTTCCCGGTTTGTGCCGGGAAGCCTGGCGGCGGTCTCTCCCCGTGTTTCTCAGTGCCGCCAGGCTCCCCGACGCAAAAGGGCCGCCCCTTCGAGGAACGGCCCTTCTGCTTGCCTGGAGTGGTGCCCTTGACTTCCGGTAGTATACCTTTTGCGACACTACGCCCCTTTTTGAAGGGGCGCTCGTCGCGCCCGGAGATCAAAGTCTTGTTCAGCAGCAGTGTCTCGCCCCAGGCGAGACCGGTCCGTTCCTGTGAGGATGAAGGAGCCGGGGGCCATTATAGCCCCCGGCTGCGTCCCGTACAAGCCCAGCGCATCGTCACGCCGCTAACGCCAGTTCGGATGGCATGGCGAACTGCCTCCGCGCGTACTCCGAGAACTCCGGTCGGCTCAGCTTCGTGTAGTGCGCGATGGTGTGCGTGGTGCTGTGGCCGACGAGCTGCGCGATAATCGCGTCAGGCGTACCCAGCTTCGCCTGCCGGTGGATGTATGCGTGGCGAAACGAGTGCGGCGACAGATGCCGCTCGATCCCAGCCAGCTTGCAGGCGCGCTGGATGATGCGCTGCATCATTCGGGTGGTGAGAGGCAACTCGCCTTCGCCTCGCTTCGCGACGAACAGCCAGTCGCTCAGCGCGCCCGAGTTGATTCGCTGCACGATGAGATTGTGCAGCACGTCATCAGTGTCCTGACTCCAGAACACGCGACGGCGACGCACTGTCTTCTCCGTGCGAATCACGGCGGAGGCATCCTCCTCGATTTGCTCGATCTCCAGCGCTGCCAATTCACCCACCCGCATCCCGCTGTCGTGCAGCAGCATGATCATCGTGAGATCGCGTAGGTTTCGCTCACCTTCTTTTCGTAGAGCCGTGACCATCCGCTGGTATTCTTCCTCGCTGATCGCGAGGTGGGATTGCGAGATGGCCTTCGGCACCCGCGCCAAGTACAATGGCAGCCTCCGAAGCCTGCCTTGTTCATGCCAGAACCTCAGGTAGTTGTGGACGATGTTCAGCGCAAACTCCACGGACTTCGGAGCAAAGCGCCCGTCGAGGCTTCGCGCAAAGGCGGTCCAATCGCCAAGCGTCACGGCCTCGGGCGTTTTGTTGATGGCGGACTGAAACCGCCGCACCCATCGCGCATACATTCGCGCGGCAGGCGGCGCATAGCTGCTTTTCCACTCCAGGTATTGACGGACCAGCGATTCGTTGTCTTCGCTCGGCGCGAAGACGCTCTCCACCGGCGCATACCGCGTGACGCGGTGCGGCCAGTTCTTCGTTCTCTCCATGTTGCCTTGTCAGGCGGATAAATGGCCTCCGTTCCCCCGCTCGTCGCAGAGGGACACATTCGTTGAGAGACCGCAAGCCACCCTACCCGGAGTCATGCGCAGCCCGCAACACGCGGGCCGCTATGTCAATGAACGCGGAGGCCGGGCCAAGTACAGCGTACCCGCTGCCGCGCTGTCAAAGCGCCGCGATCACGCGGGCATTTGCAGCGCCCCGGCCCCCGACATCGCACCCGACAACCACGGTATGTCGGGGCGCGCAACACGCCGATTGGCGTTTCACCCTTGTAAAACAAAGGGATTTCTACTTCCCATGTGTCGGCCTCACGGCCCGACTTGCACGGCAACCGCAGGCTAGCGGGCGAGTCCTTGAGGCAACGCCATCAAGGACATCGCCTTGCCGTGCAAGTCGGGCCGCGATGCGGACACGACACATGGGGAACTAATAGTTCAACGACGGGTTCCCGCTGCGCGGGACAACGGCTTTTCACGACGGGCTGCCCGCCGCACCAAGCCCCGCGCGCCCATCGGCCAGGTGGGGGCCGCTCCGCCCGTTGGCCCGCCTGCGCTCGCTCCCACACGAACCGATGCACGCGCCCACCTCCCTGCAGAACGCGTGTTCCTCGGACGAGGTGCGGCAGCAGCCGGGCAAAGCCCGTCCCCTGCCTCCGTCTGGCTCACCCGCACTGCGGGTGGAGTATCCACAACGGGTTCAACAGGTGAACGAGTGGTGAACGACGGACCCAATGAAAAGACAACGATGGGTGGAACCCACTACTACTCAACCACCACGCCACCAACTGCCTCTCCAACTACCGCGACTTCTCTGATCATCGTCTGAATCATCTCCGTCTTGATCCTCATTTTCATCATCATCTTCGAGTGGCTCGTTACTGAACAATACAGTGAGCGTCTTTCCGTAATGTCCAAGGCCGACTACATCCTCTTGAACATCTACGTTTCGAGCTCTCTCAAACCAAGTCCTGAGAGACGCATAATCCTCCCTGCTGGCACCATTCGCGACATTGCTGCTGTTGGAATTAAAGGCGTAGGTAGCTGATGCCTTTGGTAGCAAGCTCTTTTTGGGAAGCTGATATACACCATGACACTCACTGAATGACTTGGTCATGAAACACCATTCAATTTCATCGCCTCGGCTCAGGATCACAGCCAGGGGATCCTCGCCTAGCTTGCAACACCGAATCGCGGTTGCCACTAGCGATGTTTTTCCTTCTTCGGCGAGCCGTTTGATAAGCGAGAACCCGATTCCCCCGCGATGGATGGCTGCCCTGAAAAGCTTCTCTGGCATGAGCAGTTCGGAGGCGAATAGATCTGCTTCCTTCTCGTGCAGGTCATTCGAGATATAGCCACTCTTGGAGAAGTGACATGGTGCTCCGTCCTTGAACAGAGCATCAACATGGCCGTCCAGAAAATAGTGTCCCAGCTCATGAGCGATGGTGAAGTTCTCGAACCCCTCATTTTTGATGGCCGTGGAGTAGCCAATCCCGAATGCATCACCAGCCTTCATCAGGAACCCTGATATTCCCAACTCCTCCGGCTGCCATGAGCTTACTTTAATGTCCGTTGACGCGGCGATTGCCTTTGGGCTGACTGGCAGGCCAGTAAAGCCGTGATCAGCGACAACATCTTGTGCTGCCCTCACAATTGCCGCCCTGCGCACAGCCGAAGTCATTTTTCACCTCCCTGTTTCTTTGAGAGCAACGCCTCCTTCATCATTTGTAGCGCTTGAAGGTCACCTTCAGACAGCTTGTCCAATCCCCGGAACAGGCTGTCTGCTGCCGGTCCCGCCAGCTTCATCTCATCAGTCCGCCCCATCAGATAGTCCGTGCTCACACTGAGGGCATCGGCCAGTCGCCGTAGATTGTCGAAGGAAGGTGAACGGCTGCCAGTCTCAAAGTGTGAAATCGCCGTGGGCTGAAGTTTGGCCTTCTGGGCGAGTTCGACCTGGCTTAATCCGCGAAGTTCACGAGTGCTTTTGAGACGGTCTGAAAATTTTTCGGGCATGAAGAAGAAATGGCTTTGACAAAGTTGACGGAATCGTCATTCATTAAATGACGCTTTCCACGGCGGCTTTTTTCGGAGCTAATCTTTACGGAATCGTCATTTTTTACCATACGCCACAGAGGAGCACAAGCCATGAACTACAGAATCGTCTGCACTGATCAGGAGCCAGCCAATCTGCCTCCTTCACACGCCCACATTGTTGCGGTCGGCATCGGCACCACCGCGTCACAAGCCAATAGCCGGATGACGCTGACGGAAGTCATTTCCGCACTCGATCAGGGCCATGTGTTCTACACCTATGGTGAACGTTCCGGTAAAACCGCCCTCGTCCGCAAAGCTGCCTGCCCACACTGCGGGCGAGCTATCATCAAATCGGCACCTGATGCCGTGTCCGATAACAATCTCGACAGCCTGCGCTACTGCGCCTGGAAAGCCGCCTGATTCAACCCACAGCAACAACCCAAAACAAAACATACCATATGAGCAAGAACCAACACGTTGTCCCCGTCGAAGGAAAATGGGGAATCCGGGGCGAAGGAAACTCTCGCCTCACATCCATCCATGACACCCAAGCGGAGGCGATTGATGCCGCCCGTGAAATCAGCCGCAACCAAGGAAGCGAACTTCTCATTCACGGAAGGGATGGCAGGATTCGTGACCGTGACAGCCACGGGCATGATGATTTCCCGCCGCAGGGTTAAGCAGCACCCCGAACACAAGGCCGCGCCATGAATAGCCTGGATTCACTACCGATGACCATCACCTGTCCTACTTGCCTCAAAAAGGTCACAAATACCGTGGGGTGGTTCAGGAAGGCCAATCAGAGCTGTCCTCATGGCTGCGGCACAACATTCAAAACTGACGGCCAATTCCGCAGGGGCGTGGCGGAAGCCGATCGTGAACTCGATAACCTCAAGCGCCAGATGGGAAACATCCGCATCAACATCCAGCTCTGAAATGTTATGAACTATTTGCACACCGAAGAACACCTCAATGCAGGTGATGGCTTCCAAGTGACCATCGACTCGCAGGCGAATGTCCTGCTGCTCGACGATATCAACTTCCATCACTACAAGCACGGTTCCTCTTACTCTTACCGGGGCGGACTGGCGAAGCGATCTCCGGTGGTTCTTCGCGCACCACACTCAGGCCGCTGGCACTTGGTAGTGAACCTAGGTGGCTACACAGGTTCCGTGCGCGCAGGGGTTTCGGTGTTGAGAGCGGCTTGATCCCTCATAGCCGATGTCCGAGTCCTACTCTTACATGTTCGTTCCATGAATTCCGTTACGGTAGTTTTGGTGGACTTCGATGCCTTGTCGCGATCGATTGATGAACAAGTGGTGCAGCGCATGATTTTTGCGTGTCGCATGAGCAAAAAAGCGCTGCTTCCCCGCAATCTGAACTACAACTTCGCGCGCGTTACCAGGCAATCACATCTCGTTACAATACACCTTTCGTCAGTCACGGCTGCGAAGTCGAAAGAACGGGAGGTTGCTCAATTCAGCTTTGCGCCACCTCCTGATTTCAGCCGCGCCTCTTGCACACTATAACGATTCTCTCAGCGAGGTTTGCTATAATTCCTCGGGCAAGTTCTTCACCCGAAGCCTCGCGCTTCGGGTATCGGCGGCAGCTTCTCTCCTCCCCGGCTCCTCAACACAGGTTTGCCGGTCGTTTTTGTTGTCGCGCTAATTGCACGAGGCGCGGCCACAAAGATTGGCGAGGGCGGTCGCCTCCGGTATGTCACGCATCTACATCGGCCAGCGGTTCGGCTACGCGGGCGTCATGCTACCCTGCTGGTTCGACGCGTATAACCTCACGCGCCACGTCCATGTGCTCGGCAAGACGGGCATGGGCAAGTCCACGCTGCTTCGATCTTTGATGTCGGGCTTGATGGACGAAGGTGGGTTTTGCCTCCTTGATCCGCACGGCGACCTCGCCCGCTGGGCTTTGGATGTGATCCCACCACACCGCCACAATGATGTGGTGCTTCTCGACGCAGCCGACCCTGTCTATGCCCCGGCGCTCAATCTCGTCTCCTGTGCCATTCCAGAGGCTCACAGGCCCCGTGTGGCATCGGCCTTGTTGTCATCGTTTCGCCATCTCTGGGCCGAAAGCTGGGGGCCACGCCTGGAATACATTCTTTACCACTCGCTGCGGACGCTGCTGGATGCCGAGAACGTCAGTTTGATTGCGCTGCCTCGCTTGCTGGTGGACGAGGCTTTTCGAGATTCCCTCGTTAAGCAGTGCCGCGATCCGTTCATCCGCTCGTTTTGGAGCACGGAGTATGACGCCTGGGACAAACGATTTCGGCAGGAGGCCATCGCTCCCATTCAAAACAAACTCGGGCAGCTCGCGGCGCTGCCACAGCTCCGCCACATCTTCGGCCAGGTGAGGATGCGGGTGGATTTCGCGGAAGTTGTTCGTGAGGGCAAGATCGTGATTCTAAATCTCGCCAAAGGCCGAATCGGTGATGATGCCGCACGCATCATCGGCTCTCTGACCGTCGCCATGCTCTGCGCCGCCGCGATGAATGGAGAGGCTTCGCAAGATCGGAAGCCATTCACGCTCATCTTGGATGAGGCGCAGTCCTTTCTCTCCGACGCACTTGTGACCGTGCTCTCCGAATCCCGCAAGTTCGGCCTCGGCATGGTGCTCTGTCATCAATACCTCGCGCAGCTTCCACCTGCGATTCAAACCGCTGTGCTTGGCAACGTCGGCACCACCTTCAACTTCCGCGTTTCAGGAGACGATGCGGAGGTGCTCGCGAAGCACTATGGCACCCTCTTTTCACCCTCAGCCTTCATCGAAGCAGCACCATACACAGCCCTTGTCAGGCCCGTGGACGGCGCGGGCTATCCATTTCGTCTGCTGATCGAGTCTTCCGTCATCGAAGCTACTTATCATGCGAACCACATTCGACATCGCTGCCATCAGCGATACTGCACACTTCGCGCAGAGGTTGAGCGCAAGCTGTCCAAGTGGCTGAGTGGCTCATGATTCTGATGTTGGGACGGCACGGCTAAAAGCTCTTGAGCCTTGCTGAACAATTCACCCGGATAGTGCAGCCAGTAGGGATCACCTTCCGTCTCGGCAGGGTCCAGTCGGCAGACGAGCGGTTGTTCCCCGTGCTCATAACGAACGGCCTCAAACGCAGGCATGACAACGCGGGAAGTGAAGGCGGCATCATTGCCGACAGTGAGAAAGCTCTCGAACAGGACCGCATGTCTCAAGAACAGTCGGAAAAGCTCGGGGTAGTAGTTGTCAGCACTGCCGCCATGCCTTTGAAACCACTGCGAGCAGTCGTGCCGCGCCACGTTTCGTGAGAACGCAGCTTCATCCATCAAAGCATGGTGGAACGGCACGATCCCCACCCCATTTCGTGTGTGCAGTTCTCGGAGCCGCTTCCCATCGCCGCCATTCATTTCGGCGATGCTCAGACAGCGGATGCGTTCTCCGCCATTGCGACCTGTTCCAGAGTGAAAGCGCATCTTCAGCAAGGAGTGCTTGGCTGGATTGAAGTGAACGAACTTATCCTCGTGATACTCCAGCACCAAGGGCTTCAGCCCGGCGGAGGTAGCCGCTGTAACAAACCGCTGCATTTCAAAGTTCGGCGTTGCTACCTGGCGGAATAGCACGGCGTATAGATCGCTTGCGAGCAGTCGCTCCAGAGCGTTCGCTGTGGTCGCAGTTGTCCCAAGGCGTCGCTTTTGCAGCATCTCCTCTGCCGCGCTTTCCGGTGTGTAGATGCACCCCACATCTGTGCCAGCCGTTCTCATGACTGGAGCCGGTGCCAGACCCCGGCTAAAGCGGCGGCCACCACACCCGAGCGCAGCGTCCAGTAGAGGTTGGAAACAAGAACGCTGCCGACGAAGATTCGCCAGTCGCGTGCGGTGAGATCATCGAACCGGCCACGGCGGAAGTATGCTGTGGTGATAAAAGCGTCCTGAAACACGCACAGGGCCACGAACACGGGGGCATCACCCTTCTGCACGGCCCATAGGAGCACTCTCTGCCACCATGTCGGCGAGTCCAGGTCAACAAGGCGGGTCAAACTGCCAGCCCCCACCCAGTCGATGCGCATCCTCTCGTAGAGCAGGAGCGTGGCCGCACATTGCAGCCCGGCGAGGCAGGTCATCAAGGCTCCACCCCAGAGCAGCCCGAGCCGATGAACGGCATAGACATAGAGGATGTTGTCGAAGCACCAGTTGAAGCTGGCGTAGAGCGCGTGGCCGCTGAACACCGTAGCGAGCCGCCGCAGCAGCCCAGGACGGATGGACGGCGGCGAAGTAACAGCGGAAGGACAAGACTCAGGCGGGAGGCTCAAGGAGGTGCGGCGTGGTGGTTCAGAGTCCACCTCCCTGGGGAATCACTCCCCCACCGACAGGTGGCAGGGGGTGTTAGAAAGTCGCACGAAGACGACCGCTGTGGTCTTTAGCCACAGCAGAGCTGCGGCCTGAACATGCACCACCGCCACCCCCGACCATTGGTCAGGTTGGCGGCGTCGCTTTTCGGGGAACGCCATTTCCGCTTCGTGTTTGAGACTTTCTAAGGCCCCAGCACTGGTCTCCCAGCGCCATTGAGAACATAGAGGTCCACGGTTGATCTGCAAGTGCGCTCCCTCTGCGAATCCAAAAATGATAAAATGGTTATGTGCAGAAACCGAGGCTGAGGAAGCCACGGTTCATCCGCTCGGATGGTTTTCCGCCGCTTCACCTCACGGAGAGGGATGTCGGCATTCTTCGACTGGTCGAGCGTCATCGTTTTGTCCATTCCGGCCATTTGTGCTCCGCGCTGGCAGGCAGTGTTCAGCACATCACAAGGCGGCTTGGCAGACTCTTCCACGCAGGCTTCCTGGATCGTCCCAAATCACAGTTGCTCATTCAACCGCGTGCCAATGCTTACATGGTCTGCTGTATCACAAATGCCGGGCAGGCGATCCTGAGGGAGCGCGGATTCCCGACTTTTGCTTCGCCACCTCGTGCTCGTGGCGAAACCATGGCGCTGTCGCTATCTCACACGCTTCGTGTCACCGATGTGATGCTCGCTTTCGAGCGAACGGCTGCGGCTTGTGAGGCCAGATTTTTGCATCGGGAAGATTGGCAAAAAGATTCGGAAGAAGTTTCGCGCCTGACGCTCATGCGCTGGAATATCACGATACAATACGACGCCAAGCGAGTTCGCTGCGCGGTGATGCCTGATGGTGCCTTTGCACTCGATCAAAAAGGCAAACGATCCTTCTTTTTCGTCGAGGTAGATCGGGGCACGATGCCTGTCTCCCGAGGCAGTGCCGACCAAACCTCATTCCGTCGCAAGGTGCTGGCCTACAAAGCCACACGCGATGCTGGCATTCTGTGGAAACGCCATGCTATTCCCGGCTTCCGTGTGCTAGTCATCGCCGAGAGCGAGCGGCGGTTGAGATCACTTCGGTCGGCTGCCGCCGCCTGCTTCCAGCGAGGCGATTCCACGATGCTATGTTTCACTCTGGCATCAAAATTACTGTCAGGCCAAGAAGCATGGCAAACCTGTGGCGAGCGTTCTGCCTTCCAGCTTTTTGCCCACCCAAGATCCTGAAAGCAGCACTGTCTGGTCTCGAGCCTCGCCAATGCCTGAGATGGTGCTAAAACTGCTTTTCCCGAAGCGATTACCAGCCTCTATCGCGAGTCTCGCGTCACCAACTGGTAAACACGCTCCAGATCAGTTTTGGTGAGGTCTTTGAGACTCTCAAAAGGCTTCTTCATTTTCAGCCGACGGGCGATTTCAGGGTAGTATTCTTCTTTTTCTCGCCCCATTCGAGACATGCAGGTTTTGATAGCTTTGATCCTCTCTGTTTCCCAAAGGTTAGGAGCCTTTCTGCGAAGCTTACGAACGCCAATCCCACGATTCATGCGATACCACCTTTCGACTTGAGGCATCTGACTTGAAAGGATGTCTTCATAGCGGGTGACTTTCGCTTCGTTCTTCAAGCGAGACCACCATTCGGCCTTGGCCTGGCCGATGCTCTTCCCCGTAGCTTGCTGCGCAAGCTCATCCACCCATTCAGTGATTTGCTTATTCTCAGCAGAACTTACTGCTCCGCTGGGAGGAGGAACCACTGATTTGAATACAGGAGGCTGTGTGTAAACGTTTTGATTTACTTGGTTGCCGTCGCCCACCACATTTGCATTTGCGATACCTTTCTGACGGACATCGCCAGCCTTCTTTTTTCTCGCTGGTTTTGGTGAATGAATGGCGATCAAATCTTGAACCGCCATATGCAGATGCCTGCGAAAGAGCTGCGAAAACTCAGCTCGACTCTTGAATGACCAAAACATGCCCAACGGCTTTAGCTTCTCGCGAAACTGCTGAACCAAGCGGAACTGTGCATCATCCTCGGCTCGCAAATCTTCAACGTCTGAAAAATACACCATGACTTTCCTTCCTTGGGACATCGCACGCTCTATTTCCTCCTGAGTGCCTGACGCAGCGATGCCAGTTGGAGACCCAAAGCGCCGCCAGAAGACAGCCACGACGATGTCGCAGTTATCGATCAACCTGTCGTTGATCGATGCTTGCGGCCTGCCCGACAAATCAGGCAGGGCATCTGTTGCCCAGTGGGAATGGCGGACAAAAAAGTTGGAGTTCATTCCAGCTCCACGATTCCACTCATCAACTTCTTCACTGATGATTTTGATCTCGCGTGCCACATCACTTGGGCCGCACTTCATGAGATTGAATATCGTTGGTTTCTTTGGCATGACTGGATGTGGATTCAGGGTTTGATTTAGTTGATCTTAGTCGTCGAACTGGTCGTCAAAGTCATCGCCATCCGATCCTTCGACTTCAGGGTAGGACGAAAGAAGCTTGGATCGCTCGTGCTTGTCCCACCAGGGGAAAAGCGTGTCTCGCCACAGTCTGGCTGGAGGTAAGGGTTGAGTTTCTCCCCAAGGCAAAAAGGCGCTTCTCTCATGCGGCGAGAACCCGAAACTGATCGGTATCGTTCCGCCATAGGCATTTGGTCTCCGAATCAGCTTGTAGGGCTTATTGTAGAATCCTGCATCATTCCAATGTCCATCTTCATTGGTGCGAAATGGCACAGCCCTTACCGCAGGGCTAAAGTGCGCCGGCAGGACGCTAGCCCCCATGCCTGGAAGCCAGTAATAAACCCGCCCATAATACAACGAGTGCAAGTAGCGTTCGATGAGCCTCGGACGGAACAAGTCAGTCCCCAAGTCTTCGGTGAGCGGAATGACCCATAGAATCGCGATGCCCATCGCAGTGTAGTCGGCTGTGCGTGCCACCAGTTGTCGAATACCGATGGACGAACGCTGAACCTCGATCACTAAGGGTTGTCTTCCGATTCGACCTCCGATGTCCGGCTGCCGATTGATTTTGTCATCCTTTCTTCGTCTGATAACCCGACGGGTATCGCAAATCCAGTTGCCTCTCGGATGGGCATCTTGCAGTGCATGGAAAATTTCTGTCTTGCATCGGTGATGAAGCCAAGACTCTCGCGAGGTGTCGAGGGGCGAAACACGAGCGTGATGAGCGAAGTGCCTCCTGATGTGATAAGGCCGTCGGTGAATCACGTCCATGTTGCAGCCAATGCACACAAAAGGGCCGTCATCTTTATCCACGCTAGTTGCATGAACTCTGGCACGATGCTGTAGGCTCCAAGCGTATCCGTTGAGTAGTGCACTACAAGCCGACCTCACGGGCATCCCGTTTAGGACTCCACTCGTCGCTGTTTTCGGGGCGTCGGCTCATGCTGCAACCAATAGAATCAGGCCCAGGCCGCAACGATGAAGTGCAATCGCTGAGCGATGCCCCCCATTGCCCCCCCTGCTGACGCCATGGTAGAATGAACCACGAGGAAGCCACACCAGCCGCCAATGGCTGGCCGTGGCTCTTTTTGTTCCCACCCCAAACCCAGGAGTTCTTTCAAAATCACATGAGCGCCATTCATTCGCTGCCATCCAATGCCTTCGTGGACTTCAAGGAGGTGAAGTCCCGCGTTTCCATGCTCCAAGTGCTGGAGCGCTACGACCTCACCCGCACCTTCAACCGCAGCGCGGACCGGCTCTCCGGGCCGTGCCCGCTGCACAAAGGCACCAACCCCACGCAGTTCCGCGTGTCTGCCAGCAAGAACTGCTGGAATTGCTTCGGCGCGTGCGGGCGCGGCGGCAACGTCATCGACTTCGTCGCCATGCGTGAAGGTCTCACCTTCCGTGATGCCGCCATCATGCTCCAGGAATGGTTCATGCCAGACAAGTGCAGTGGCCGTGTCGCCGAGATGCCAGCACCTCAGCCCAAGCCGCAACCTTCGTCACCGCCATCAGGCCCGCCACCTGCTGCCAAAGCGCCAGCGGCGAGTTCCAGCGATGATGATGATGAGGCGGGCGAAAACCCGTCTCTCTCATTTGAGCTGAAGTCACTCAAGCAGGATCACCCCTACCTCGGCCAGCGCGGCCTCTCGGAAGCGCTGGTGAAAGACTACGGCATCGGCTTTTGCTCAAAGGGCTGTCTGCGCGGCTACGTCGCCATTCCCATCCGCAACCGTGAGGGACAGCTCGTGGCCTACATTGGTCGCTGGCCCGGCGATCCGCCGGAGGACAAGCCGCGCTACAAGCTGCCCAAGGGCTTCAAGAAGCGGCTCGAAGTCTTCAACCTCGACCGCGCTTTGAAGCACCCTGTTGTAGAGCCGTTGATCGTCGTTGAGGGCGTCTTCGATTGCCTCAGGCTCGTGCAGTTCGGCTACCTCCGCACCGTGGCCTTACTCGGCTCCACGCTCTCGCAGCAGCAGGAAATCTTGCTCCGTGAGGCAGCGGGCAGGGGAGGCCAAATCCACCTCCTGCTTGATGCTGACGACGCTGGACGACACGGCGCATCCGATGCGGCAGCGCGGCTCTCGCGTCACTGCACGGTGCGCACCGTGGACATCGGGGAGTTCCGGCACCAGCCGGAGCACCTGGAGAAACACGAACTTGAAGCTCTTCTTCGCACCTGCTGAACCATCATGGACATTCACTGTTCCGCCTGCGGGGAGCCGTGGGATAGCTGGCACATCCTAACCGATGCCATCTACGAAACGGCTCTCACCCGCACCGAGTGCGCTGCCTGGAACCGGACCCCGCGCCAAGAGCAGCTCACTCCCCACTACCGGGCCGTCTTCCGCGACGCGGGATACGAGTTCGGCCACACGCTGATGCACATCATCCACTGCCCGGCGTGCCCACCGGAGGCGAAGGCGAACCAAAACCGCCTCACGCTCAAACACACCATCGAGGACATCCTCGGCGACGACCTCGACGCCATCGCAGCCACCTACAACGACCACCACCTATGACCGCAGCCATTGCAGACAAGCCACCCCTCTTCCCTCTCGGCAAGCTCTACTCCACACCCGGAGCGCTCGCCGGGCTGACAGAGCAGGACATTGCACGCGGCATCGCCCGTCACTGGACGGGCGACTGGGGCGATGTATACGCGGAGGACAAGCAGCTCAACGACGAGGCCGTGACGAGCCGCCTCCGAATGCTCTCCGCCTACACCGGCCAGAACGGCACCAAGTTCTGGATCATCACCGAGGCCGACCGCAGCGCCACCACGGTGCTGCTGCCGGATGAATACTGATTCGGAGGCGGAAGCATGACACAGCTCGAACTGTTTCGCTTCCCTCCGGTTCCTCAGCCGCCAGGTCGCACGAAACCGAAGGAGTGGAAGGTCGTCTCGCTCAGAGAATGCCCCACGCCCGAGGAGATGATGTGCGTGAACCAGCCGTCTGGCGCGCTCGCCTACTGGCAGCAGCACATCGCCACTGCACCGCACTTCAATCCTGACTGTGAGTGCGTGGCAGTGCTGCTGCTGAACTCGCGGCTGCGGATCAAAGGCCACCAGATCGTTTCCGTCGGCGTCTTGAATGAGGCGATGGCCCACCCGCGCGAGGTCTTCCGCCTCGCCGTCACGGCCTCCGCCTACGGCATCGTGCTCATGCACAACCACCCAAGCGGCGAGGTTGATCCGTCTAGCGCCGACCGCGCCCTCACCAAGCGTGTCCGCGAAGCAGGTGAAATCCTCCGCATCGAGGTCCACGATCACGTTATCGTCGGCCACCAGCGTTACTTCTCGTTCCGCGAAAGCGGACTGATGTAGTGAGCACCTCCCATCCTGTGAATGCAGGATGGTTTTCTTTTCGATACGCCGAGCGCTTTTCAATCCCGCAGCGCCTTCTCCACGAAGCGCACGAAATCGTCTTCCTGGAAGCGTTTCACGTCCCTCCACACGTCCGCAGGAACCGGGCTGGAAAAGAAAGATCGCACGTCCTGCTCCACGCCATTAATCCTCAGAATCTCGTCGAGCCTCGCGGCGCGGAACACCGCGCTGAGGTGCATGATGAGCGAGCGGACGAACAGCCGCTCCCGCTCGGTTACCGGGGTTGTCTGCACCTGCCGATCACGATCAAAGATGCGCAGCAACTCCGGCGACTCCTCCGCCTTTCGCCACAGCTCGCGGTGGTGCTGGGTCAGCGTCAGCAGGTTCTGTATCCGACGCGCACGGGAATCGCGGTGCAGCGCCACCCCTGTGAAGATCAATCCGCCAATGATACCGACGCTTTCCAGCAGGGACTCGCCGTGATGCACGAGCCAGCGCGTGACTTCCATGCCGCCGATCTTACCACCACGCAGCTAGCTCGTGTTCACAGCGACGGCTCAAATCATGTCAGGAATATCCGCCTTGGCCTGCACCAGCACCCGCCGGGGAATCCGCACCACCGCCTCATGCGGCCCGCAGCCAACTCCAGGCGGCAAATGCGGGACGGCGCTGGCGGTGACGAGAGTTCCGATCACCGCGAAGTCGCCGTCGGCAAGTTCGAGAATGTCCGGGCACTGATCCAGCGCGACGCACTCAGCGGGGCCGCGCTGTGGGTTCTGGGGTCCAAGTCTGCGAAGGAATGTCATGGCGGGCGGGATTGTGGCGTAGCGTAGCCGCTCTCATTTTGGAAGCAAGCGATTCTGCTGGGAATTTCCCAGCGTGAAAAAGTCCGTCCACAGCAAGCTCTCGAAACAGTTCTGCGACCGCATCCGGTCGCTCCGGGAGGATGCTGGCATGACCCAGCGCGACCTCGCCAAAGCACTTGACCGCGAGCATGGCATGGTTGCCCGCATCGAGTTGGGCGAGCGCCGGGTGGATTTCGTTGAGGCTTACCAGTTGTTCAAGGCTCTCGGTGTTGATCCTGCGAAAGAGGCGGCGGACCTGATGAATGAGTTTGCTGCTACTGAGTAAAAATAACCTCACGCCCTCTTTGGAACTCTTGCCCCATCGCGAGCCTCTTTTAATGTTTCGATGCTCTCCAGGAGACGTTCTGCATAGGCATACGCGGCGAGCTTTATCCAATCGTAATTTACTCTCACTACAAGCCAGGTGAGCCAGAGAGATGTTGCCGCACCGAGCAGATACTGTGACGAGGAAGTATTCCCCTTGGTTGTCATCCACACCCCGGCACCGACACATGCGACTGATCCGATGACAGCAATTGCTATCGCCGCTCCACGCATGGCTACCAAGTTGCGCCTGAAGCCATAATTGACATTCTCTTTGAAGACCAAGGGAAACTCGCTTCGATCCCTTGTGGCGTTGCGCAAATATTTGACAGCGGCCTCGTATGCCTGATCGGCCGCCCTCGGATCGGCATTTTCGTCATTTGGTGTTGGCATCGGTTGCCCAGTGATCAATTGCAGCCCAGCATGATACCTGTGATTGAGTATCGCATTCGACGTGTGCCGATGGCGCAGCAGTCGTGTGGTCGGCGCGCCACCCCACATTTGAAAAAGTTTAGGCTCAAGCTCCTTGCCTTTGTCTCTCCCAAGCTGAGCGAGGAGGAAGGCGATCACACCTCCTCCAGTGAGTGCCAGCCCGATGGATTTCCAGTCGAGCGCATCCGGTGACCACGCATGGACGGCGGCAATGATTGGAGTCACCACAAGGACGGAGGGATAGAAACGCGCAGAAAGGGTGTAGAGGTCCATAGGTCAATCGTCGTCCTCAACGGAGTGGTGGAAAGGGAGCGGCTGGATCGGGTAATACCCCGCTCGTCCGGGTGCGTTAAAAAAATGGAGGATGCTTTCACCCTTGGTCCAGCACACTTTGGCTCCCCGGCGCATCAAGGCGTTTGTCACCTTTTTGTGCGGGTGCTTGTGGGAGGCCTCTTTTGCGCAAGACACAAATGCTGTCCACGTCGTGGCTGAGTTTTGGGGACGGATGCCACCAAAAATGCGATTTAGGACGGAGGGGCCAAGGTTCTTTCTGCTGCCATGGTGAGGCACATCCAAAAATTGAACGTTGTTCATCGTGATGCCATTCGCGGCGGCAAAATCTAGTGCGGAGTGAAGGGCAGGCACTCCGGCGTCGCCGGTGAACAGCAGTTGCTTGCCATCTACGGACAGCAGGAAGACAACTGATGAATTGTTCTCCGGGCTGGTTGCTCCCGCAGCCGGTTCCTTCAAAGTCTCGGAAATCCAGGATTCAGGAATCAGGCGAGCCGCCGCCTCAAACACCCTCTGGATCAACCCGCCGACAACCGATTCGACTCCTGGCATGAACTTGAACCCCGCGAGCTGCTGCTGATAGAACTCCTTGGTTGGCCCCAGCACGACAAGACCGTTGCCGTTGTCCGCTCCCGCGAACGGCTCCACAATTTTCCACCCCTTCTGCCGTGCGATGGTTTCCACCTCGCGTGCTGCAGCCAGGTTCTTTTTCGCCTTTTCCTTGAGAGAGCCTACGGTCACGCGCCCATCGTCAAGCAATGCCTTCACATCGGAAGAGTGATTCCAGGGAAGATGCATGGCAACAACCCCGCCTTTGAGGTTTTCAACAACCTCGCGCATTCCAGACGCATGGTCTGTGTCCGGGTGCGAAAGAATGGCGAGATCCACCGTGTCGGTGCCAAAATGCTTCTTCACATGCTCTACCAGCGCTTTGCCAGACTCCACCGTGCCTCCATCAACAGTAATGACCGTTTGTTCAGATCGTGGACCGGTGAGGTTGCCGTAGCGAATCGCGATGGCGTCTCCGCAGCGCTCGCCGTCGCCAACGGGCAGGTAATCAATTTCGTAGCCTATGCTCATGGTGTTGAATAGGGGGTAAGTGTTCGAGAGAGTAGCAT
The DNA here is from genome assembly GCA_039806835.1 of Prosthecobacter sp. Taxonomy (GTDB): domain Bacteria; phylum Verrucomicrobiota; class Verrucomicrobiia; order Verrucomicrobiales; family Verrucomicrobiaceae; genus Prosthecobacter. The sequence goes on from JBDHQD010000002.1 coordinate 340,781, forward strand.
CACCTTTCGTCTGCGTAAATCATTGACGGCATGTATGCTATAGCATAATATACAAACATGTCAAAAAAGGACGATTTTTCGGCCCTGATCCGGGCCTACCGCACCAAAACCAACCTCAGCCAGGAGCAGCTTGCGGCGAAGTTGAATGTCTCGTTTGCCACTGTGAACCGGTGGGAGAATGCCGGGGTGAGGCCGCAGAAGGCGCAGCGGGACGCGTTGCAGAAGCTCCTCGATGAGGAAGGCGTGACGATGGCCTTTGATATTGGCCGCGACAGCATCGGCCATGCGGTCACTGTGGGCGGAGAGGTGGTCGAGGCTGGCGTGACAGCGCTCTCCCCCACTCGCAGGCGGCGCGGTGTTTCGGGGAGCACAGTCCTCTCCACCCGCAGCATGGAGCAGATGTTGTGGGATGCGGCCTGCTCGATTCGCGGTGAGAAAGACGCACCGAAGTTCAAAGACTACCTGCTGCCCCTGCTGTTCTTGAAGCGCCTCTCCGATGTTTTCGATGATGAGGTGCGGCGGCTTACCGACCAGTTCGGCGATGCCGAGACTGCGCTCGAAGTGCTGGAGGCAGATCACTCTCTGGTCCGCTTCTATGTGCCGCGTGAAGCGCGCTGGCCGGTTTTGAATGGCCGCGAGAGTTTCGACTGGCCGCAGGGACGGACGCCCAAGAGCCTTGGCGAGCAGGTCACGACCTCGATCCGTGCCGTGGTGAAGCACAATCCATCGCTCGCTGGCGTCATCGACACAGTGGACTTCAATGCTGTGAACCACGGCGAGCGCGAGATCAGCGATCAGGCGCTTCGCAAGGTCATCGAAATCTTCTCCGATCCCCGCTACCGGCTGGGCCTGCATGACGTGGAGCCGGACTTCCTGGGGCGCTGCTACGAATACCTGCTCCGCAAGTTCGCCGAGGGCCAGGGTCAGAGCGCGGGCGAGTTCTTCACGCCAACCGAAGCGGGTTTCCTCATGGCAGAGATTCTGCGGCCACGGCCCGGCGAGGAAGCCTACGACTACGCCTGCGGTTCCTTTGGGCTGCTCATCAAGCTCCAGATCGTCTGCCGACGGCTCGATCCCCTCTCCAAAGTGCCGCTCAAGCTCTACGGGCAGGAACTCACTGGCTCCACCTACGCCATCGCGCAGATGAACAAGATCATCCACGACATGGAGGGCGAGGTAGCGCGCGGCGACTCCATGCGCAACCCCAAGTTCCGCGAGGGCGACACGCGCTTGAAGCGCTTCGACATCGTGGTGGCGAACCCCATGTGGAACCAGCCCTTCGAGCAGGGCTTCTACGAGAACGATCCGTTTGGCCGCTTCGAGGAACAGGGCGGCATCACCACGAGCAAGGCGGATTGGGCCTGGCTCCAGCACACACTCGCCTCCTTGAAGGACACGGGCCGCGCCGCCGTGGTGCTCGACACCGGAGCCGTCACACGCGGCAGCGGAAGCAAGAACGAGGATAAGGAGCGCAACATCCGAAAGTGGTTCGTGGAAAATGACCTCGTGGATGGCGTGATCCTGCTGCCAGACAACTTGTTCTACAACACCACCGCCGCCGGCATCATCATCGTGCTGCGGAAGCACAAGCCGAAGGATCGCAAAGGCAAAATCGTCCTTGTGAACGCGAGCCGCGAGTTCAAGAAGGGCGCGCCGAAGAACTTCCTCACCGATGAGGGCATCCGCAAAATCGCCGACGCCTTCAACAAGGCTCAGCCTCAAGACGGCCTGTGCGCGGTCATCACGAATGAAGAAGCGGCGGGCAATGATTTCAATTTGTCGCCTTCGCGATATTTGGCATCAAATGGCGACTCCAATGCCGATCAAAAGTCATTCGCAGACGCCTTGGCAGCTTATAGGGCGGCAATCGCTGAGGTTGCGGCGATGGATCAGGAAATTGAACCCTTGATCGCGAAAGTGGAATCAATCACTGCGAGCTACCACGCATGAGCAAGCTTCGCGACATTTGTGATCTGGTTTCCGAGCAGTGTGATCCGGCACGTTGCTCTGCCAGTATTTATGTTGGCCTTGAACATATCAGCCCCGGATCGTTTACCCCGACGAGCTTTGGTCGTGCCAGCGATGTTGTCAGCTCAAAGAATCGCTTTCGACAGAGGGATGTGCTTTACGGAAAGCTGCGTCCGTATCTGGATAAAGCAGTGATTGCGGAGGGAGAAGGAATCTGCTCGACGGACATTTTGGTGCTCAGGGCCAAGTCAGGAACAAGTCCTTATTACCTGCTGTCGCTGCTACATTCCCCTGATTTCATTGCTCATGCTGTGGCGACGACTCAGGGCGTTAATCACCCGCGAACTTCATGGGCATCGCTCGCAGAATTTGAATGCGCGGTGCCTCCAGAACCTGAACAAGATAAAGTTGCGGCCGTGCTTTGGAAGCTGCAGCTCGCTCTGAAATTGGAGTCCGAGGCAACATTTACGGCTCGTGCTCTAAAGCAGTCAGCGATGCGAGAGCTTTTCGCTCGTGGCCTTCGTGGGCATTCACAAAAAGAAACAGATTACGGGCCGCTGCCAAAGTCGTGGGATATTCGGCCTTTGAGCCAGTGCTGCGAGGTGCAGACTGGTGTAACCAAAGGTCGAGTGATTCCAGCATCCGAAGCGCTTGAAGTGCCCTACTTGCGAGTGGCAAACGTCCAAGATGGGCACCTCGACCTGAGTGAGATGAAAACAATCACGATCCGGCGCAGAGAGCTTGAAGGTTATTTGCTTCAAGATGGTGATGTGGTTCTGACAGAGGGCGGTGATTTCGACAAGCTCGGGCGTGGTTTTATCTGGCGCGGCGAAATCAAGAATTGCGTTCATCAAAACCATGTTTTCGCGGTTCGCGTAAATCGCGAGCGGCTGATTCCCGAGTTCTTCGCCTACCTGGCGCAGAGTCCGTATGGGAAGGCATACTTCCTCACTGTCGCGCACAAGACCACTAACCTCGCCTGCATCAACGCCACCAAGCTCAAGGCGTTTCCCGTGCCGATCCCGGAAAAGGATGAGCAAAAAGAAATTGCTGACATTCTCGGTGCGATTGACCGCAAGATCACCATCCACGAGCGCAAGCGCGACACGCTGCAAGAATTGTTCAAGACTCTGCTCCACGAACTCATGACCGGCCAGATTCGCGTGGCCGATCTCTACATTGACACCAAGGAGGTGGCTGCTTGAAGGAGCCGCTGACCATCGAAGGCCGCTGGCACATCCACGGTGAGGACCAGCCCGCGCATTACGGCCAGCTCATTTGCGATCCGGTGAAGGGCTTGCGACTGGAGGTGAAGGAACTGCGCCAGGAGACAATCGAAGGGATTCTTCGAGGTGGCATTGGACGAGGCTTCCGATCTTCTGCCCTCACGATCCAGGGCTGGAATGCTGACAACCGGTCAATCCGCCTTTTCGGATGCTGTGACAATGGCTTGCAGTCCAAGATGGGTCTGCAAATACATTCGTTTTTCGTTCAGAGGGCTGTCACCTGTCTGGATCGTGGAGAGTGGCCGGAGCAGGCCAGCCGGTGGTTCCAGCTCCGTTTCTCCATGCTGCATAGCTGGGTGGATCGTCGTGGCTCCGTGAGAGATGACAATCATCGTCCCGAGGACATTCGGATCGAAGTCCGGCCCGGCCTTATCGTGACACTGGGAGCCAGCATTCACAGCCACTCGGGACGCTCTCGCTTTGAAGTCAGCCATGACACCTGGCTCGGTATCGAGTTTGCCGAGGACCAGCCGGTCTGGCGGGTTCGATCCAGAGAAATCCTGGCTCTGGCGCTGTTCCTTTCCCTGCTTGTCGGCGATCCGGTGGCTCTTGATGGGTTCACTTTTCTTGACCCTGGAACCGCTGAGATGGAAATGGGCAGCGTCGAACACGAGCTGCTGGAACGCCGTGGATATGCACACGATGCCAAGACTGAAAAAGACTATTGGCGTATGCGGGCTACCTACCCCCAGGTGCAGGAGCGCATCGGACCAATGTTGAATCGGTGGCTCGCCCTGTTCGACAACCCCGACATGCGGGCCGTACTCGACCTCTATGCTGCCGTGACCTACAGCGATCTCTACGACACAGCGGAGTTCCTGATGCTCGCCCAAGCGTTGGAGGCCTATCACACGGCTTGCGGGCGCTTCACGGGAACAGCGATGCCGGAGGGGGAGTTTGACGCGCTCAAACAGAGGGCAAGGCAGGCTTTGTCACCAGGGGACTACGCCGCGCTTCGGGAAAGGTTTATCTTTGCCAACCAGAAGACCCATCGAACGAAACTGGAAGAGGTCATAGCCTCGGCACCTGCCCAGGCGCGCACCCTCATCGATGATGTGCCTGAGTTCGCCAACGTGGTGAAGAATCTCAGGAATGCCTACACGCACCATGTCGGCCCGTCCGCGCAAAGGACGCGACAGGAACACGATCGGAGGATTCCCACGCTAACTCGGCAGGCACACGCACTGCTGGAGATGCTGTTGCTGAATGAGATGGGCGCTCCAGACTGCGCCTTCGACAAGATCGTGCGCGAGCATCAATCGGCTGCCGTGATTGACTTGAGCGACCCTGAAATCTGAACCCACCAAATGCCACATTATGTATTTCTTTTATTTTGACGAGTCTGGCAGCCGCGATCCTGATCCCTCGGTGACGAACCAGGACGGCTCAACCGAGCATGTGTATGTCCTGACAGCCGTTGGCATGTGGGAGAATTACTGGAAGCGATTTGATCGCAATATTGCCAACGTGAAGCTGGAATTGGCCGACCACCTTTTCCGCTCCAAAGGGTTGCGGTTTAATCTGGCTGACTGCGAGGTGAAATCGAACTGGATTCGCAGCCCGAAAGCGAGGGCAGAAAAAAGCCCGTTTCTCGAAGCCCTGACTGCCGAAGATCGTGAAAGACTGGTGGCCACCTTCTTCAATCAGGTCACGCAACTGAAGCTAATCTTGTTCGCTGTAGTGGTGGACAAGCGAAAGCTCCATGATCACATCACCCACGAAACGCTCCACAAGAAAGCCTATGAGTTGCTTCTGGAGAGAATCGAGCACTTCATGGCTGAGTATCACTCCCGTCACAACGCGGTGGTAGTGATGGACAACACGGAAAAGAACCTGAACCAGGCGGTGGCGATGAAGCATGCGTTCTTCCAGCGCGAGGGAAATCAGAACGTCCGCTTCCGCCACATCATCGAGTATCCCTTTTTCACGGAGAGCAATTTGTCGAACGGTGTGCAGCTTGCCGATCTCTGTGGCTACAACATCTACCGCGCCTTCAAGCGCGCTGACCTGAAATACCCCTACTTTCAGATGCTGCTGCCTCATTTTTATCGACGCAGCCAGGGCAAGCAACTCGACGGTCTCAAAGTGTTTCCGGGAGACTCGGAGCTTGTGGCTCCAGCGGCTGCTTGCTGGCAGGAGATCGTTCAAAAAGCAAACCCCGCCGGTTCTGGCGAGGCTTAAATGATGTCGGGCTGGGTTAAACCATATTTAGCTGACCAGCAGCACCCGACAGTTAGAGAATAATAAAATTATTTTGACAATGCAAGAGCTAAACGAGGCGATTTTGCCCTCCTCCTGCCCTCAAAAAGGAGATTCCCCAGCCCTATCGCTGCGGAAGCCACTCCATACGGAGCACTTGTCGGGCTGGAGGCAATTCCGTTGTAACATGGCTCCCGCCATCCGTCCGTCAATGCCTGACTGTGAGGACGATGCGCCAACAACCCCCCAATGCGCCGCCGTCTCGTGAACGAAGCCACGACCACGCAATTCCCCCTGATTTACCATGCCGAAACCGTGGGCTGGGAGGCCGTGCCCCCGGTGGAGGCGCTGACCCGTCGGGGCGGCGAGGCGGGCCTGTTCTTCTACAAGGAGCTGGAGGCTGCGTTACTTCGACTGAACCCCGGCATCGTCACGCCGGAGAATGTGCAATCGGTCATCCAGTCCATGGAGGCCGTGCCCTTCAACATCGAGGGCAACCGCGAAATGCTGGAGTGGCTGCGAGGACGCCGAACAATCTTTGTGGAGGCAGAGAAACGGCACCGCAACGTGACGCTGGTGGATTTTGACGACCTGTCGCGAAACGTCTTTCAGGTGACCTGGGAGTGGACGTTCAAGACGGGCCAGCGCAAGGGCAACCGGGCGGACGTGATGTTCCTCATCAACGGCGTGCCTGTGGCGATTGTGGAGAACAAGAATCCGAAGCTGCCCGACGCGATGGAGCGCGCCATCAAGCAGCTCCGCCGCTACGAGCGCGAGACGCCGGAGCTGCTGACCTCCGCGCAGGTCTTCAACATCACGCAGCTACTCGAATACTTCTACGGCGTGACGTGGAACTACACGAGGAAGGGCATCTTCAACTGGCGGGACGATGTGGTGGAGGCTGCCAGCGGCTTCTCCCCCGTCGTGATCAAGGGAGGCGCAGAGGGTGCTCAGGCATCCGTTCGCTATGCGCCCGCCGCATCCAGCGGTGAAGACCTTATGCGCGTGGCCGAGGAGGCTGCCAGCTACGGCGGGGATTCCTCGCCCGTGAGCTACCGCCGGGCGGTGGAGACGTTCTTCGACCGGGGCCGCTTTGTGACGATGCTCCGGGACTGGATTCTGTTTTTCCTGAAAGATGACGAGTTGCAAAAGACCATTCTGCGTCAGCACCAGACACGCGCGGCTGTGAAAGTGCTGGGCCGCTGTGCTGACAAGGAGCGGCGGCGTGGGCTGGTGTGGCACACGCAGGGCTCGGGCAAGACATTCACCCTGATTACGGCCGCGCGTCTTATCCTGGAGCGATTCCCCAGCTCGACAGTGATGCTGGTGGTGGATCGCAATGAATTGGAAGGCCAGCTCTCCGGCTGGGTTGAGCGCTTGCTTGGCAGCTCGGAGGACAAGCCCATCACCATCGAATACGCGTGGTCGCGGGCCAAGCTCCAGCAGTTGCTCGACCAGGATTTTCGCGGGCTGATCATTTCGATGATCCACAAGTTCGACGGCATCCAGAAGGACGCCTGCACCCGCGAGGATTTCTTTCTGCTCATTGACGAGGCGCACCGCTCCACCGGCGGCGATCTCGGAAACTACCTCATGGGCGCGCTGCCCAATGCCACGCTCATTGGCTTCACCGGGACGCCGATTGACAAGACCGCCTACGGCAAGGGCACCTTCAAAGTGTTCGGCACGGATGATCCGCAGGGCTATCTCGACAAGTATTCGATCCGTGAATCCATCGAGGACGGAACCACGGTGCGGCTTCGTCATTCGCTCGCCCCAAATCAAATCAGGCTTCCTGAGGATTTGCTCGAAAAGGAATTTCTGAGCCTCGTGGAGGCGGAGGGGGTGAGCGATGTGGACGAGCTGAACCGCATCCTGGATCGCGCGGTGAACATCAAGAGCTTCCTCAAAGCAGAGGATCGTGTTGACCAGGTGGCGCGATTCGTCGCCAGCCACTTCCGCGAGAACGTCGAGCCGCTGGGCTACAAGGCGTTCCTCGTGGCCGTGGATCGCGAGGCCTGCGCGCTCTACAAGCAGGCGCTCGACCGCTACCTGCCCGCTGACTACTCGGTGCCGGTTTACACCAGCAACGCCGACGACGCCGAGGAACGCCCGCTCGTGGCGAAACACCAGCTCGACGAGACAAGTGAGAAGAAGGTGCGGAAGCTTTTCCCGAAGCCGGCAGAGAAGCCGAAAATCCTGATCGTCACTGACAAGCTGCTCACCGGATATGACGCTCCCGTGCTTTACGCCATGTATTTGGACAAGCCCATGCGGGATCACATCCTGCTGCAAGCTGTCGCGCGAGTGAACCGCCCCTACGAGGACGAGCAGGGAGTGAAGAAGCCGTGCGGGTTGATCCTCGATTTTGTTGGGGTGCTCAAAGAGCTGAACAAGGCGCTCGCCTTCGACTCCGATGTCGTGAGCGGCGTGATCGAAGACCTCGACATACTCCATGCCCGGTTCCGGGAGTTGATGACCGGCCAGGGACGCGGCTACTTGATGCAGTTCGCGGGACTCAAAGATGACCGGCTGGTTGAAAAGCTCTGTGCCGTCTTCCTCGACAAGAAGGCGCGACAGGACTTCACCGAGTTCTACAAGGAGATCGAAACGCTCTACGAGATTCTGTCGCCATCGCCTGAGTTGCGCAAATTCGTGGATGATTATTCACGGCTGAGCGAGTTCTACCTCATCGTGCGCAACAAGTTCGGGAAGAAAACCACCTTCTGGGAGGAGGTGGCGCACAAGACTGAGAAGCTGGTTCGTGAGAGCGCCGAGGCAACGGGCCTGATGCGACTGACGCAGACGGTCGAGTTCGATGCGCAGGCTCTCGCCGCCCTCAAGGCACAGGCAGGTGGAGATGAGGCCAAGGTGATCAACCTCGTGAAGAGCTTAGAGTCCGGTGCGCTCACCCGCGGCGAGCAGGAACCATATCTGCTCTCCATTGCCGAGCGTGCCAGCTCAGTCATGGAGCAGATGGAGGACCGCCAGATCGCCACCCGCGAGGCGATGTCACGGCTGGAGGAGCTGATGGAGGAGCGGTTCGAGATGGAGAGCGCGAGACGCGAGTCAGGACTCGACGCCAACACATTCGAGATTTTCTGGCTGCTGAAACAAGAGAAGCTGGCGAGTCCCGAAGCTCTCGCGGCAGAGATCAACGGTGCCTTCACCCGCTTCCCCAACTACCGGCAGAACGCCGACGAGCAGCGCCAACTCAAAGCCGAAATTTACAAGACGCTACTCAAAGCGGTGAGCGGCAAGCGCATGGTGGATCTCACGGAAACCATTCTGCGGATGACGCGCCAATGAAGAAGCGAGCCAAAGTGAAGCGCAAGGCAGCCGCACCATCCCCCACCGAATTCAAGGCGAGGGTGCATCAGTGGGCTGAAAAAGTCCGGGTGAAGCCAAAGCAAATCCGGGTGCAGTCCATGGCCCGGAAGTGGGGATCATGCTCCACCGCCGGATGGGTGACCTTTGCTTCAGACCTCTTGGAGCAACCGCAGACCTTTCAGGACTACGTGATCGTGCATGAACTGCTGCACATGAAAGTTCCCAATCACGGGAAATTGTTCAAAAGCCTGCTGTCAACGCATGTGCCAGGCTGGAAAAACGAGCTGGCGCTAGGGCGAGCCTAGCCGCTCCATACGGGCGATTTCCATTGACGGGGCTTCACCTGTTCGGCTAGCCATATGCCGAAACAGGTTGGCTCCCGGACATGCCCGTGAAATCGGCAGCTTCCAAATCGAACAGCGCGTCCTTATGGATGTGCCGGGTGGGCTGTCTCCTGGGTGGGGTGATCGCATTCACATGGATTCCCGGATCGCTGTGGGAAAAGCTACTCCCCTCCTTTCGAACATTGATCTTCCTGCCGTTGTTCGGTTCGGCGTTCGCAGCCGGGTGGGTTGTTGGCTTTTTGAGGCTCAGAGCGGGCTGGAATAACGAGGAGGGCGCGACTCGATCCCAGGCCTCAATCACGGGCCTCCTGACGGCTCTGGTGGCCTGTTTATCGGCACATGCGGCCAGCGGCTCTCGACTGCCGCTGGAAGCGGCGGCAATGCTCACCGGCTTTGGCCTCTTGCCCAGCGCACTGCTCGCCACCGTGGGCGCAGCCTTTGCTCACCGCATGACCTTTGAGGGTGGGTCCGCAGGACGGAGGCAAGCATTCGCGCTCGTCGCGAGCGCTGCCCTGCCAGCCGCCGCAGTCCTCGTCTGGCCTGCGGTTTACGTGCTTGGGAAGTTCGCGGAGAAGCCCGCCGTCGTTGTTACTCCCACGCCTCCTCCCGTGAACGTGCCGCCACCGCCCAAACCTCGCTACGTGAAGCCGGAAGGCTTCGACGTGGCGAACGCTTGGAAGCGCGGGGTGTCGCATGAGGACTCCATTCCCAACGCGGATGCCAGCTCGCCCTTCGTGTTGTCCCGCGACGAGCGCCGCCTCGCGTTCGTCAGCCGAGAAGGCGGCGGTCATCAGCTTGTCGTGCGGCACCTCTACGATCCGGGGCCTGATTACTCGATGCCGCTGGGAGATGGCATTTCGTCGATGGCGTGGTCGCCCGACGACACGCGCATCATTTTCCTCTCCGCCGAGAGCGGCGCGTTCTGGGTCTGCGTCCCCGAGAGCGGCAAGATGATTCCCCTGCCGATTCCGGTCCTAGAAGGAGGCCAGCGCCACGGCTTGGCGTGGTGGCGCGATGAGCACGTCGTCATCTATCCGAGTCGCGGCGATCCGGGCATCCTGTCGCTCGATTCCCTGCGTATCACGGCGGCGGCCAACGTCCCCGAATGGTCAAAGCTAAAGGAGGACGAGCGCATCAGAATCGACCATAACGCATTTCCGCCCTCCACATGGAAGACCGCGACGGCAGGGTTCGCCTTCATCGGCAGCACCGCAGACTCCTCGCGAGCGCTGGCCCTCAGCGACGAGGAATCGCTCTACGCCCGCGTGGCCGCGAGCGCGGACCGCGCCTTCACCCGCGCGTTTCCGAACCGCGACGGCACCATGTTCTTTATCATGGAGCCGGAGCGGCTGCGGATACTGTACATGGGGCTGCGCCAATCGTCCCCGCTGCGGTTCATCGCGGAATCTGCGTACGACTTCCCAGCCGCCCCCGCCGTCAAAGCGGCGCTGGAGGCGCGGTCCGTCCGCGCGGCGGTGGCCGCGCCCATCGTGAACCCGCTCAACGGCAAGACCGTCGCGGGAGACCCGAAGCGCATCAAAGGATACGCGCGGTTCATCGCGGCCACCGACAAGACCTGCTCGGTCTGGATCGAGCAGGAACGCCAGGCGGTTCGCGAGGGCGATGTGCTCATCAATCTCTCTGTGATTCAGGGCGGCGACGAGTATTCCGCGTCGCCCGACTGGTGGGCAGTTATCAAGGCGACGGACGACAACCAGTCCATCCCCCGCCGCGCAGACATGGCAACGGTGACACTGCCGCCCTCGCCGACCCGCACACTGCGACCGCTGCCTGAGCCAGTGCCCAGGCCGCCCCCGGCCGCTCCCGAGCGCCCCAGTGCAGCGACTCCTCCCCCGCAAGCTGCGACGCCTCCGCCTCCCGCCGTTCCGATCACGCCTCCCGCTATTTCGACCACGCCGCCAGCGGCAAAAGCTTCGGCAACCCCGATGGAACTGCCGAAGCCCGCCCCTCCTCCGCCAAAACCTGCCCCCGAGCAAAAAGTCAGCGAGGAGGACCAGATTCGAGCGTTCCTGATCGCTCATCACAAGAAGAGGGGCGACCGCGATTTGGACGGCCTTGTCAGCACTTACGCGCCGGTGGTGCGCACCAACGGAGTCGTGATGACCCACGAGCGGATTCGAGCGTGGGAAGCGAAAAATTTCGCCTCAGGCACGCGCATTCTCGAAAAGGTCGTTTCGCGCATCAACCTTGAGCGCAGGGCGGGCAACCAGTTTGCCGCCAGGTATGAGGTTGCCTTTGAGAAGCAAAACCCGAAAGCCGGCGACGTGCGCTCCATCGCCAACGTGCAAATGGAGGTGTCGCTCACGCAAAGTGGCCCCAAAATTATCTCGGAAGAGGTGCGAGTTTATCGCCGGGAGCCAATCCGCAATCGATGACGACGCTATGTTTGGAATCTGGAGACACCGCAAACCTCTGGTGCATGACCACCAGGCCACCTACCTGGAGAACTTCTCCATCGCGCCCGGCGACCTCTACAAGGCCATTGAGGCTGAAATCGCCGATAAGAAGCTGCCCGACATCAAGGTGTCGCGAGTGCTCTTCCGCGAGGGCGGGCTGCTCTCGGCGAACCGGGAATACCTGCGGGTGCGACGGGAACGATTCGCCTACCTTGTGTGCGCCGCGCCCTGGGGCACCTCGTTCTTCTTCAGCACGCGCTTCACCGAGATTCCCGTTTCGCTGCGCTGGTGGGAGGCCATTGCGGCGCTCCTGTTTCTCGCGGGGACGTTCTTCGCCTACTGGCAGCTCCTCGGACTATTCTGGGGTGTCGCCATCTTCGCGCTGAACGTGATCGCTATTGCAGTGCTCTGCCGGAATCTCGTCGCCATGGGCTGGAACCGCCTCGACGACTTGCTACTACGGCTCCCGGTCTTCGGCGTCATCTACGAACTCTGGCTCCGGCCCAACACGTTCTTCCGCGACGACACGCGCGGCCTTTTTCAGAACCTCATCCAGGCCATTGTCCACCGCCAGATCGGTAGCTTCGCCGCGTCGTCGGGGCTGAACCTGCTGGAGTTCAAAGATCTCAAACAAGAGCGCCCGCTTGCCGCGTTCCTGCGGAAGGTGCTGGGAGGCTGATTGGACAGCTAAAGAGGCATCGTGGTAAACAGCGGAGTGAATCTCACCCTCGCTGAAAATCATGATCACATTCAATCCACCGACTATCGGGAACCCAGTCGTCCCCCTGGGCGAAGTCTTCCTTAGCTTGCAGGCAATGAAGAATTTGACCGATCATGACCTTGGTCAGGCACTCCAATCGCATCAAGCGGGAGATTGGGGGGAAGCGAGCCCACAGGTCCGTCTTCTGAACCTCCAATCCATCCACGAGCATGCAGATGTGGTTTCTTGCTACAAGGCCAGCAACGGCAGGCGTTTCTGGGTCCAGACGGACTTCCAGAAGAACGAAACCAAAGTTTATCTGGCACTCGATTGAGCCAGCCTCCCTTCCAGCTCTCTCAGGGCTGGTTTTCTTTTTTACACCAGCCTTCTGGAGAATGGACAAGGTGCAAACTCGCGAGTCTGCATACATCGCTTCCGCGCAAAGCTGCCTGGCGAAAGACGGTAAATATGAAGCTCGGGGTTCACGCTCCCAAGTGGTGCAATTTCGGCGCTAAGGTCAATCGCTGTGGCCGGTGCAACTAGAGGGCCTTCTGTCCGTGGCTGGACGACACACGATCCTTCCGGGGCACCACCGGCGGTCGCATGAGAATCCGACACCACGATGGTCGAATAAAGACGGTAGCTATCCGCAATCGCCATGTGGCGAAAATGTTCGGGCTTGGGGTTGTTGGCGCAGACGAAAAGAAAATCTAGCTGCTTGGCCCCCCGTTGAAGCACATCAAGAACGTTGCTTTCCCTGTAATCCGAGCAGATGACAACTGCGAAGTTCCCAATCGTCGTATTCTCGAACAAATGTATGCCACCTTTGTGGAAAAGCCTGTCATGCTCATACTTTGATGGGAAATATTTGTATTGTTCAATGAGCGGCCTGCCAGGGAATTGCACACCTACGGTGTTAAAATCCAACCCACTTCGTTCGTGCCGTCCTCCCTCAACGCCTGCTATGCAAATCACGTTACCCTTCGCGACCTCTTTGAAAAAAGCACCCGATTCCGCCGCCGGAATAAACAATTCAGGCAAAACCAGCACATGTGCTCCAGCACCAGCAGCTTTTCGGAGCAGGACTGAGGCGGCTGCTCGCAGCTTTCCTCTGCATTCATCTTTGAGTCGTGTCTCATTCTCTTTGTAGCATTCAGGTGGGACACCCACAGAAGCCACTGCGACCACCACTTCTTCTGCCGACTCTTGATCAAAAGAGTGCTTTGTAGCCGACAGTTCGATTTTAGTCCGCTGTTCGACAGGCGGCGTTAGGTCGATCTTGAAAATCTTGGGCAACGGAGGTCTTGCTTGATTAGGACGAAAATGCTCAAGCAACAGCTCGTGAACATGACGCTGAATATCATCAAGCATGCCGCCAAAGTCCTTGACGATTACTTCGAAGTCTTCACTGGAGGGTGCCTCGACAGGAAGGCTGAGATGCTTTTCGTTCCACTGATAATGGTGAGGGCCAGCAGCGCCCCTCTCGCTACCGACAAATTGGAGGTTGTCTTTTGATTCTGAGAACGCTTCGAGCAGCTTTATCCAAGCGGGATTAACATCCACTGCTTTTGCAAATAGCTCCTCTGCCGCCACTTGCAATTCACGGGCATAGCACACCATGGCCTGACAAATGTCCAAAATGCCACGAACTCTCAGAGCTGCGATGGAAAGCGCATGATGCTTTCCCATCAGCATTGGAACTTCATTGTCGTTTAGCTCCAGATATTTCGCAGGCCAATGATACTCCTCGCCATCAAAGTCGCCATCGCTGGTTTTCACTTTGAACAGCGCATTCTTGATCCGAACTTGGGTATTGCCGGCTGCGTTCTCCAGATACTCTAACAGAAACTTGCGATACTCCAGCCGACTGGACCAGCAATCACTTTTCTCTTCATAGGCGGCGAGACATTCTCCCAAACTTGAAAGATGCGGAACGATTTCAGCAACACGCCCTCGGTCCAACTCATAAGCCACTATGCTCGCAGGGGACGGCATGGCACCATGTCCAAAACAGCGCTTGATGTCAAAAAATTGAGCGTTGATTGTTAAGTAGTGGTTACGGCAAGTCGATAACCACAAGATCATTTTAGCAGGGTTGGTGTGCTTCTCCACCATCTCCGCGACTTCACAAAACACCTCAGCAAACTCAGTGTCTTCACTTGTAGGATCTTCTCCGTTGATAGAAGGGGGGCGATCAGCGGTTAGTTTGCTCATGGATCACTCGAAGCGGAATGTGCAGACTTGAGCTTGCCCGTCCTGATCATGTAATAGGAGATCGGAATTTCAGCGTCATCCAGAACGCTGCAAGGCAACGAGGCCATGAACCCATGCGTCGCCACCTGAGGTTCCAAAAGCTCTCCGTAAGTGCTTGAAAAACTGAGTGCACTAAGCAGCTTGGTCAGCCGTTGGATGCTGAAGGTGATATTCTTCTCTTCAGCCGCGTGCGCTACAGCCCATTGGACACGATGGCACGCTTTGTCACGAAGCCCGTTTTCCCCTTTGCGATAGACCCTAAACCATTTGTCTCCGTAACGAGCGAATGTTGGCACAAGGCTTCCGTTATCCACAGTCATGTCCAGAACGACGCTCAAGGCATAATAGAAACTGTCGGGTGATTGCTGTTTGAAGCCCGATTCCCGAAGAAGATCGGCAACTAGCAAAATCATGTCATGGAAAGTTGGTCCAACTTTCAACCGAAGATAAGGGTCTTTGCGAACCTCCTCCCGTGTATAAGGAAAATCCAGTTCGTATTGCTCCGGCGCTTCCGCGCCGACAAGATCAGCGAGTGCCTCAATGATGGCTTTGACGCAGGAAAAACTGTCAAAACCTTCGTCCACTTTAATGGGGCAAAGCTCTTTGAATTTTTCTCGCGCCCGGGGCAGCAGCTTCCCTTTTACTCCTTTGTAAAAAGGCGATTCATGGCTGGGCGAATCAACTTGCTCGGTTCCCCGAGCACTCGCAACTCTCACTTCCAAGTGATGGATATTGAGTGAAAACGATTTGAGGGCGTCGCCAAAAATCATCTCGCAATCTCTGCCACCAAAGGAGCCAGCCAAATCTAGGGCCAGGACGCCATCCAAGCGCTGCGCAAACGGATCAGTCAGAAGCCAGTCTAGCGCATGGACGTAAAGTTTGATGGAAAGAGCTCCCATCTCGCGCATGTCTGGATCAGGGCACCGCTTTTCGAGCACATCTGTCAAGTGTTGGCGAATAGCCAAAGACAGCGGGTGTTCTACACTGAGTGCTTGATCATGCAACTCCGGCGGGATCGCCATCGGCACCACTAGGCATGATTTCGTTTCGTCATCAAAGTAGAGTCGAATCTTTGCATGCTGAACCTGTGCTCCATCAACAGCAGACTGCGGCTGAATTACTGACACACGTTTTGCTTGCGAGTTGTAGTATGGCGCTGGCAGGATGCTGACTCTGCCGTTATACAGGTCGGCGAGGCATCCCATGATCTCTGATGCTGTTGCGTATGGCGTGGCGTAACTTCCCTTAATGATAGGAAAAGCGAGGTCGTAAGGCTTGGGCAGCCGAGAGATCAGCACAGGCACCTTGACCACATGACTTGCATACTCAGCATCGTCGAGTTCGTGTGTTACGACGGTCGTGCTCTTGTCTGCGATTTTGGAGGTTTTCTTGCGGCACAGAGTGAATACCTCAACGGCCACAGCTCCACAGACACGGAGGTCGCGACTGATTTTGTCCACAGTGCTGCCCACATTGAGCATGTCATCAACGATTGCCACCCTGGCACCGCGAATCTCCTCATGGCAGAACGGGATAGCGACATCGGAGATGACCAGAACTTCTTCCCCGAAAGAGAGACTGAACAGCTCGGCCAAACGTGGCATCTTGCGATGCAACGAGAATGACGACATCGAATCCTCCCTCGGCGACTCTGGCTGCCAGCCTCTTCCAAAGCCACTCATGCTTCGCATCGAAGTCGAGGTCGCGGCCAATTTTTCTAATATGAGTTGTCTTCACGGCATGGATTAAAGGGCCAGAAGGCTAGCAGGACTGCCGTTGGCCGCAACCTTCTTGTGATGGCCAGAGACGGATCACTTCATTTATCTTAAGTATTTCTCGCCAGCAAAGTGTGCTGGAAGACCAAGGCACGGTTTGATTGAATTGCGCGCCAACTGGACAACCAGTGTGAATGGGCTGGCTCGACGAGGCATTAACTGATCAATTCTACCGCTGGGAACTTCGCGGGCGGGGCTGGCTGCACTACGACGCGCCCGTGTCCATTGAACCGCCGTTCCAGCCATTCTTAGGCCACCTCGTTCCGCAGCGCGGCACGCAGCACATCGATGATGGAAAGCGCCCCACCTTCGGCAGCAAGCTCTTTGAAGGCGTGAACCGTTGGCTGACCCCGAGCACAACTGCCACCCCAGAGGAAGCAGAAGCGGATGAGGAGCCGGGGCCGTTCTACGAGCAGCGCGGCGACCTCATCGAACTCCAGATCAATTTGCCGGACATCAAGGGCCTGAGCCAGGACGTGATGGAGTCCTGGCTGCTGTCGCTCTCGTCCTGCCGCGACCCCATCGCCTTCGAGCTGATCGGCACCGAACGGGAGATCGTGGCACAGTTCGCCGCCGCCCAGGACGACGCCGCGCTGCTCGGTCAGCAAATCGCCGCGCACTTCCCCGGCGCGGAGGCGATGCCGCAGGAAAGCTACCTCCACGAGAACTGGCGTGCGGCGGGGGCAGAGATGGCAGCCATCGAGTTTGGCCTGGCGGAGCTGTTCATGATCCCGCTCGCGCGGCCTCGCGGCGACATCTTCGTGAGCATGGCGGCGGCGATGTCAGACCTCCGCGAGAATGAACTGGCGGTGTTTCAGGTCATCTTCGAGCCGGTGCGCCACACATGGGCGGAGAGCATCCTGCGCTCTGTCTCGGACAACTCGGGCGGCGCGTTCTTCGCGAACCGTCCCGACTTGGTGAAGCAGGCGCGGGAGAAGATTCGCGCTCCGCTCTTCGCCGCCGTGGTCCGCATCGCCGTCTTCGCCGATGACGCGGAACGGGCGCGCGAGCTGTCCCTGAACATGGCTTCGTGTCTGCGCTCCTTTTCGCAGATCGGCGGCAACGAGCTGATGCCTCTGAGCGAGAAAGAGTATCCCGCTGATGCCCACGAGGAAGACGTGCTCCGCCGCCAGAGCCGAAGGGTGGGCATGCTGCTGAATGCGGAGGAGCTGACCGGTTTCGTGCACCTGCCCACGAGCGCGGTTTCAGCGCCGAAGCTGCGACGCGACACCGGTGCCACCCGCCCGGCACCGGCGCAGCTCACGGAGCAGGCGGACTTGCTCCTCGGTATCAACCAGCACGCGGGCCAGGAGGCAGCGGTTTGGCTGCGCACAGATCACCGCGTCCGGCACACGCACGTCATCGGCGGCTCTGGCTACGGCAAGACCACCTTTCTCTTCAACTGCATCAGGCAAGACATTGAGAATGGGTTCGGCTGTGGTCTGCTAGATCCGCACGGTGACTTCGCGGACAAGCTCCTCGATTTCATACCCCGCGACCGCCTCGACGACGTGGTGATCGTCGATCCGACCGACGAGAAGGCTTGCGTTGGATTCAACATTCTGGACGCGCACAGCGACTTCGAGAAAGACCTCATCGCGTCCGACCTCGTGGCGGTGTTCCGCAGGCAGTCCACAAGCTGGGGCGAGCAGATGGAGAGCGTGCTCCATCACGCCATCCTCGCCTTCCTCGAAAGCTCGCGCGGCGGCACCATCGCCGACTTGAAGAACTTCTTGCTCGACGCGGAGACGCGGAATGAGTTTCTGAAGACCGTCCGTGATCCCGATGTCGTCTTCTACTGGAAGAAAGGCTTCCCGCAGCTCGGTGGCACGCGATCCGTTGGTCCCGTCGTCACCCGCCTGGAGAAGTTCCTCTCCCGCAAGCCCGTGAAGCGCGTGGTGTCGCAGCGCGTGAACAAGCTCGACTTCGCGGACATCCTCGACAGCGGCAAGATTTTCATCGCGAAGCTGCCGCAGGGGCAGATCGGCGCGGAGAATGCTTATCTCCTGGGCACGTTGCTGGTGTCGAAGTTCCAGCAGATGGCGATGGCCCGTCAGCGGATGCGCGAGGAGGACCGCCGCCCGTTCTTCCTCTATGTGGACGAGGCCGCGAACTTCCTCACGCCCTCCATGGCCGAGATTCTGACCGGGGCGCGAAAGTATCGCCTCGGGCTGATCCTCTCTCACCAGAGCCTCAGCCAGCTCAGAGCGGAACCCGAGGTCGCCGGAGCGCTCGATTCGAGCGCCTGCACGCGCATCGCCTTCCGCGTCGGCGACCACGATGCGCGAAGCCTGGCCGATGGCTTTTCCCACTTCGACACGAGAGCCTTGCAGACCCTGCCCGTCGGAGCCGCCATCTGCCGCGTCGAACGCAGCGACCTCGACTTCAACCTCCTCACGCTGCCCGCGATGGAGCGCTTCGAGGGCGTTGGGTATGCGGACCGCGATGAAGCGATCTCTCGCACGCGGGCCGCCTACGGCACGCCCATCGCCGACCTCGCGCCAGCAGACCATGAGGCAACAAAGGAAGATGCACCACCCGTCGCCGAGGAAGTGCCCAAGACAGAGCCGGAGCATCCCGCACCGCTGACCGCAGATTCAGCCGCACCTGAGAAATCTTCCCCGCCGCCACCTGAGCCGCCGCCAGCTCCCCCGAGAACCTTCCGCCCGACGGAGATTCGCTCCGATCTCGAAGAGCTTGGCAGAGGTGGTGAACTGCACCGGGCGGCGCAGAACGAGCTGCGCATCCTGGCCGAGTCGCTCGGCTTCCGCGCCACCATTGAGCGCCAGCTTCCCGGCACCATGGAAACCGTCGATTTGCACCTCCAGCGCGATGACCTCCAAATAGGGTGCGAGATCACCGTCACCAATACGCTGCAATACGAGGTGCGCAACGTGCTCAAGCTGCTTCGGGCGGGGATGCCGTCGATTGCCATGATCACCTTCGACGCGGAGAAGCTGGCCCGGCTGGAGCCGGCCATCCGCAACAGCCTGTCGCCCGAGGAGAACTCGCGGGTGCGCTGCTTCCTGAAAGATGATTTCGTCCAATACCTCCAGAGCTTGGTGCTGGCATCGCCGCCGCAGGCCGAAACGGAAGACTTTCCAAGGTCGAAGCAGGTCAAAGGCTGGAAGGTGAAGCGCACCGTGGTCGAGCTAAGCGTGGCGGACCAGAAGGCGCGCGAGGGCGAAATCGCCGCCGCCATCGCCGAGAACATCCGCCGCAAGGCCGCCGAGAAAAAGAGCCAGCGGCCATCTGAGTGATTGAAATATGAGCGAGCGGCGGCAAGGTCAAAGCTCGATGAATGCTTTGCCAATTAGCGAACTGACTTCCAAACGTGTCGCCGTCTGGATTCGGGTGTCGAGCGAGGAGCAGGCCGAGGGCGACAGCCCGGCCCACCACAAGGCCAGGGCGGAGATGTATTGCGCCTCCCGTGGCTGGAAAGTCGTCGAGGTCTATGACCTCGCGGGCGTGAGCGGCAAGAGCGTGGTGGATCACCCCGAGTGCAAGCGCATGATGGCCGACGTGCGACGCGGCCACATCCAGGCGCTCGTTTTCTCCAAGCTCGCCAGGTTCTCGCGGAATGCCCAAGAACTCATGAGCTTCAGCGAGTTCTTCCACCAGAACCACGCCGACCTCGTGTCTCTCAGCGAGAGCATCGACACGAGTTCACCGAGCGGACGACTGTTTTTCAACCTTGTGGCGAGCATGGCCCAATGGGAGCGCGAGGAGATCACCGACCGCATCAAAAGCTCCGTCGTCGTCCGCGCCAAGCTGGGCAAGCCGCTCAGCGGCAAAGCCCCCTACGGCTACCAGTGGAAGGACAAGAAGCTCGTCGTCGCCGCCGAGGAAGCACCTATCCGACGGCTGATCTACGAGCTGTTCGACGAGCACCAGCGCATCAAGACCGTGGCCCGCGTCCTCAACGAGCGCGGCTACCGCACCCGCATCGGCAAGCTGTGGTCCGACATGGCCGTGCGCTTCCAGCTCAAAGACCCGACCGCCAAAGGCGTTCACCGCCGCAACTACACCCGCAACCAAGGCCAGGGCAAAACGTGGGCGCTGAAACCCGAGAGCGAGCACATCTTCAACGAGGTCGAGGCTATTGTCCCGGCGGAACTCTGGGAGCGCTGCAACAAGCTCCTCGATGACCGCTACATGAAGCGCGACCGGCCCGCCAAGAAGCCCGCGCACCTGTTCTCCGGGTACGTCTTTTGCAGCGGGTGCGGGAAGCCCATGTATGTGCCCACCAAAAGCCCGAAATACACATGCCAAAAGTGCCGGAACAAAATCCCGTGTGGCGTTCTTGAGGAGCTTTTCATGGAGGAGGTGAAGGACTACCTGATCGAGCCCGGCAACGTGCAGAGCTACCTCGCCAAGGCCGGGGAGGCCCTCGTGGAACGGCAGGAACTCCTCTCCCAGCGCGAGAAGGAGGCCGCCAAGATCAAAGCCGACACCGACCGCATGCTCCGCCTCTACCTCGACGGCAGCGTGACCTCCGAGCAGTTCAAGCAGTTCAACCAGCCGCTGATCGAGCAGACGACGCAGCTCCACGATGAGATCACACGGCTCCAGTCCGAGATCGACGTGCTCCGCATCGACTCACTCAGCGGCGAGCAGCTCGTCTCCGAAGCCCTCGACCTGCACGCCCGCTGGCCCGCGATGACACCCGACGAGAAGCGCCGCGTCGTCGATCAAATGGTCCGCCGCATCGAGATCGGCGACGGCGAGGCCCACATGCACCTCATCCAGCTCCCCTCCTATAAAGAGATTACAAATTGGCAAAATACGTATCCTCGTGCGAATAAGGTGGCGCACAGCAGCAGAGGAAGCGCAGGGTTTGCGCAGCGGTGATCTGATGCCAGGCTCCAGGTGGAATGAGGATCGCATCGCCTGCGGCCACTTCGCGTGTTTCGCCGTCGATCTCCATGGTGCCGCGGCCTTCGAGGATGAAGTAGAATTCTTCACTGAGCTTGTGAAAATGACGTTCCGTCGGCTTGCCCACAGGAACGGTGGCCTCGGCGAGGGATTGATTCTGCACTGGCGCATTGGTGCGGTCGAGGATGCTGCGAATGGTGCTGCCGTCCTTGGTGGTGAAGGGCGTTTGCGCGGAAAGCGGGTTGATCGTCATGCGTAGCCTGTGTTACCGCTGATGTTCTCCTATGGCGAAAGGATTTCCTCTCGAAAACTGCCACGCAGTCATCACCGGTGCCTCCTCCGGTCTCGGCTTGGAATTCGCGCGCCAGCTCGCGCCACGAGCCAGCACACTCGTCCTCGCCGCGCGCAGAGTGGAGGCACTCGATGCGGCGCGTCTCTCTCTGGCCGGGAGCCGCGCTCACATTCACTGCTGTCCGGTCGATCTCGCGCAGGAGGATGGGCGCGCGGCACTGGCGGCTTTTTTGGATGCGCACGGACTCCGTCCCAATCTCCTCATCAATAACGCTGGCCTGGGAGATTACGGTTCTTTCGCCACCTCCACTGCGGAGAAAACGCGACAGCAGATCGACCTCAACATCACCGCGCTCACGCTGCTGACTCATCTCCTGCTGTCACGCATGTCAAAGCCTGGAGCCGTGCTCAATGTCAGTTCCCTTGCTGGGACCTTGCCGATGCCCAATCTCGCGGTGTATGCAGCGTCCAAAGCGTATGTGACGAGTTTTTCCGAGGCACTGGCGGTGGAATTGGCTCCACAGGACATCACGGTGACGTGTGTGTGCCCTGGCCCCACGCCCACGAATTTCGGTCGCGCCGCGCGGCGGCCCGATGGCTCCGACACCAATCGCGAAGGCCAGGGCCTGCTGCGCATCCCGCCTGAGCGCGTGGTGAGCGAGGCACTGCACGCATTGCACGCGGGCGACGCCTGCGTGTATCCCGGGCGATGCGTGCCGGTGGCAGCGCTGCTCTTCCGTCTGCTGCCGCGGTCAGTGCTGCGCGTGCTGCTGCGCCGACGCCATGCGCGGGAATGATCGTTGCGTCACGAGGCTCTGCGCATGTAGAGTGCGCGCGTGCGTTGTCCTGCCTGCCGAGCTCCTGCCATCGAAAACGATCCTGCCTGCCGCCAGTGCGGCTTTTCACTGGAGGTGGCGGATCGCAGCTTCGGCATCGCCCCCGCACTGCGACGCCCGGTGTCGGATGAGGTGGGCGTGCTCGGTCGTTTCGCTGAACGGCGCGTGAAGCAGGTCATCGCGGCGATGGAAAGGCGCTTCCCGCAGATCGGAGTGGCCGCTGTGCTCATGGAGGTGCCACCACAGGCACCGCTGGCGGCTTACGCGTTCTGGATTTTTAATCGCTGCCGCCTTTCCAGTGCTGTCCAAAAAGGTGGTGAAAGCCGCCTCGTGATGCTGCTCATCGACACCGCCGCCAATCGTGCTTCTGCGATGGTCGGTTATGGCTTGGAGCCTTTCATCCAGGAAGTGCATTTGCAGAGTTGTCTGCAAGCTGCGCAACCGCCGTTGCGCGGAGGTCGCTACGCACAGGTCATCGAATCCTTCACCCGTGAACTCGAACGCCAACTCGTCGAGGTCTGCCGTCTGGTACCCACGCAGTTCGGCCTTGCCGAAGATCACTGCTGGTTGGACGCGAGTCAGCCGGAGGAGCAGCCGGTTGGCTTGGCGGATGACGAATACTGATCTGCGGAGCGTCACACAAGCGGCACACTCAACCGCGCACCTGCGGCCCCTCGCGCGGATTCGACGTCGGGGCCTCCGCACCACGACCGAGCCGACCGCTGTAGAGATCAATGGCACGCCTCGCGATGATGTCGATCACAGCGGGCTGCAAGGTGCGCGCGGCGACATTTGAGACCGCCATTCCAGCCCACATCACGGGCGATTTGAAGCGCATCACCTGCCACACCGGCAGCAGGCGCTTGTACCATTTGTTCACAGACTGCAGTTTCTCATGCGTGGCGATCTTGTGCGTCATCTCCCACGTCTTGATGGCCGTGCTCGCACTGACATCGACGAGCCTGCCGATGGAGCGTGTTTGCAAAAAATCCGCCACATCCATCGCGGCAAGATGTACGGCGCGGGAAAACTGACTCAGACCAGGCGCGAGCAGCGGATCCTGCTTCCCAGGATGATAGATCGCGGCGATCTCGCGCACGAGCCTCGGCACCTCATCGACCAGCGGCGGCAGCCACTCGGGATTGAGATTTTTTTGCCAGCGCAGACGCTTCTTGCACTCATCCACCGCCCGGTGTGCCTGTTCATCGGCAACACCGCAGTCTGGATAAGCATAGCCCTCCAAAGCATGCCGCGCCGCACGGAGATCGGCGGCAAAGCGCAGCAGCTTCCAAAGAATAATGGACGCTGCTCCGACGAGAATGCCTGCGCAGAAGACAAGGAGATAATCCCAGGGCATGTCCGCACCGGAGAGCACCCGCGATGCCGTGTCAAGATTGGCGAAACTGGCACGACAGCCCGCTTGCAGCCGCTGCCCGGCACGCCATTAATGCGCGCGCATGTCCTCCATCTTTGAACTCTTCTCCCTCCAAGGCAAAACCGCTGTCGTCATTGGCGGCACAGGCGAACTCTGTGGCGCGATCGCTGAAGGCTACGCCTCCGCAGGTGCCGAGGTCGTGCTCGTTGGCCGCGATCAGGCCAAGGCGGAGCGCCGTCTGGAAACCATCCAAGCCGCAGGTGGCCAGGCCTATTTCCTCGCCGCCGATGCCAGCCGCAAAGCCGATTTGCAAATCCTGCTCGATCAGATCCTCGAACGCTCCGGAGGCTGCCACATTCTCGTCAATGGCGCGGGCGTGAACTCCGCCACGCCCTTCCTCGACATCCCCGAGGAAGAATACGACCGCATCTTGGGCATCAACACCAAAGGCGTCTTCCTCGCCTGCCAGGTATTCGGCAAATATTTCGTCGAGCACAAAGTGCCCGCCTCCATCATCAACCTCGGCTCCATGTCCGGCCTGCTGCCACTCAGCCGCGTGTTCACCTACTCGATGAGCAAAGGCGCGGTTCACAACCTCAGCAAGAATCTCGCCCGCGAGTGGGCACCGCTCGGCATCCGCGTCAACACCCTCGTCCCCGGCTTCTTCCCCGCCGAGCAAAACAAGAAAGTGCTCACGCCCGACCGCGTCGCCAAAATCATGGGCCACACGCCGATGAACCGCTTTGGCGAAGCCAAAGAACTCGTCGCCGCCGCACTGCTGCTGGCCAGCTCCGGCAGCTCCTTCATCACCGGCCATGAAATGGTCGTCGATGGCGGCTACTCGTCGATGACGATCTAGGTCGCGTTTCGGAACACCCTGTTCTAACAATGCTGGCAAATGGCGAATTCGGTCCTGCGTGCCCATCCGGGCTTTGATATTCATTCATCATTCTGGCATTCCATCGCCCTCTGAGGCGATTTCACTTTTCCATCGCCTAGTCGATAAAATCCGCGAAAGCTGCTCGTTAAGGTCAGTGGTAAGACCTCTAACCACATGACCTTTTCCTCCATCAAACCCCAGCGCAGCCTCGTGGAAGAAGTGTGCGCGCGCATCACGGCTGAAATCCGCGACGAAATCACCACAGGTGATGGCTGGCTACCGCCGGAGCGTGATCTGGCAACGAAACTCGGAGTGAGTCGGCCCGTGGTGCGCGAGGCGACGAAGCGGCTGGAGCTGCAGGGCCTGCTCGAAGTGAAACATGGCGTCGGCACCAAGATCGTGGACAAGCTGCACAAGCCTCTGAACGGCTCGCTGGCACTGCTGATCCCTGATGACAAAGAACGGCTGCGCCAACTCATGCAAGTGCGCTTCATGATCGAACCGGAAAACGCGCGGCTCGCCGCTAAACACGCCACCACGGCGCAGATTCGCAAGATGAAGGCCGCATTGAAGAAACTCCAAGAAGCCGATGGCTATGACGACGCCGTGGAAGCCGACATGGCCTTCCATCGCGAACTCGCCACCGCTTCCAGCAATCAGATCGCCGCTCTGTTGCTGCACTCGCTCTCCGAATTGATGCAGAGCGGCCTCATTCGCGGCTACCGCCGAGTTTCCACTCGTCAACCCGCGCTGGAACATGCCACGATCCTCGCCGCGATCGAAAAACGCGATCCCGCCGCCGCCGCACAGGCGATGCGCGCACATCTGACCACCGCCGAGGCTGATCTCGCGTTGCCGAAGGCAAAGAAAGCACGCTGAAGATGAAAACTCCCCTACCCTCTCTTTTCCTGCTGGCGAGCACGAGTGTGCTGGCGGTCGAGTCTGCCGCCGAGAAGCTGTTTCATGAGCAGGTGGCACCGATCCTGGTGAAGAACTGCCTCGAATGCCACAACGACGTGACGACGAAGGGCGGACTGAACATGGAGACGCTCGAAACCGTGCTCCAAGGCGGCGATGACGGCCCAGCCATCACTCCCGGTAAAGCGGCGGAATCATCGCTCTACACGATGATCGTGCCGGAATCGGCAGATGAAAAACCGGAGATGCCGAAGAAGAAATCACCGCTCTCCGCTGCGGAAACCGAACTCATCAAACGCTGGATCGACCTCGGCGCCGTGTGGCCAAAGGAGATCGTGCTGCGAGAAAAACCCAAGGGCGATGTCACCCACTGGGCCTTTCAACCGCTCAAGGAGTCGAAGCACACCTCCATCGACGCATTTCTCGCGAACAAGCTCAGAGAAAAAGGACTCGCCATGAATGCACCGGCAGATGCGCGCACCTTCATCCGCCGTGCGAGTTTCGATCTGACCGGCCTGCCGCCGACGCCTGAAGAGGTACGCACCTTCATCGAGGAATGTGAACGAGAGAATCAAGCACTCAGTGCTCAGCACTTAACTGCGGTCGCCCCCAAAGCTGCCGAACAACTCATCGACCGCCTCCTCGCCTCTCCGCGTTACGGCGAACGCTGGGCACGGCATTGGCTGGATGTGGTGCGCTTTGCCGAGAGTCACGGCTTTGAAATGAATCGTGCGCGCCCGAATGCGTGGCCCTATCGCGATTATGTCATTCGCTCATTCAATGAAGACAAACCGTATGACCAATTCGTGCGCGAACAGATCGCCGGGGATCAACTCGGCGCTGATGCAGGCACGGGATTTCTCGTCGCAGGAGCCTGGGATCAAGTGAAAGGCCAGGATCCTGTCTTGCAGGCCAATCAGCGAGCCAATGAAATGCACGATCTCGTCAGCACCACGGGCAGCACGTTCCTCGGGCTCACCATTGGCTGCGCGCGCTGTCATGATCACAAATTCGATCCCGTGTTGCAGACAGATTACTACCGTGTGCGCGCCATTTTTGAAGGTGTGCAACACGCCGAGCGCGCCTTGCGCCCCGATGACTTCCAGGAGCGTTTGAAGAAAGCGGATGCCGTGCGTTTGAAGATCGCCGCGATTGATTCGGTGCTTGCCCGCTTTCAGCCGAAGGCGCAACTGACTCAACGCACTCTGGTCGATGATGACCTGCCCCCGCCGACGAAGCCGGAGGCGGTGGGATGTGTGCAGATCGAGCAGCCAACCAACGGAAAACCGATTGCGTATTCGCCGGGCGACGAGATCGGACAAGCCTCTGATCCAGGCGACTCGATACGCTTGCCGAATTTGGGTGAGAGCTACCGCTACTGGAGCGCAAAGCCAGACGAGCCAGACAAAGACTTCTTCTCGTGGAACCCTCGCGTGAGCGGCAGGCAGCACATCTGGCTGTCGTGGGGCGCGTGGACGACGCATGCGCGAGATGCGCGCTACATCCTCGATCAAGACGGCGATGCGAATACGAAGGGCGATCAAAAAGAAATCGCCGTGGTCAATCAAAGCCAGTTCGCCGACGGCAGTGGCGCGATTCCGCAGCAAAAACGCTGGAGCGGCTTTC
Source organism: Prosthecobacter sp. (assembly GCA_039806835.1). Classification (GTDB taxonomy): domain Bacteria; phylum Verrucomicrobiota; class Verrucomicrobiia; order Verrucomicrobiales; family Verrucomicrobiaceae; genus Prosthecobacter. The sequence continues at coordinate 367,854 of JBDHQD010000002.1, forward strand.
GCTACGCGGGAACGCATGAGATGACAAAGGATTCGATTCTGATTCTGCGCGGTGGCAAACGCGGCGGGCCGACCGTGGCAGATGCGGTGTTGTTTGAAGCCTCGGATGGACAGCCGCACGCCGCACAACCGCTACTGCGCGCGCCAGTGAGTCATCTAGCAAACCGCGAAATCTTTGACGCGGTGAAGGCGAAGTTCGTGCGCTTCACCATCAACGCGACGATCGGTGGCCAGCCGTGCATTGATGAACTGGAAGTGTTCTCCGCAGGCCAAAACGTGGCCTTAGCCAAACGGGGCGCGAAAGTGACGGCATCGGATGTTTACCTCGATGGCGCGAATCCGATTCATCAGATCGCCCACGCGAATGACGGCCTGTATGGCAATGCGAAGAGTTGGATATCGAAAAACGCGGGCCGTGGCTGGCTGCAAATCGAACTCCCCAGAGTAGAGACCATCCATCGCGTGGTGTGGAGCCGTGATCGCGGCAAGGCAGGCAAGGTGTATCAAGATCGCCTCGCCACGAATTATCTCGTGGAGGTGTCGCTCGATGGAAAAACCTGGAAAAGCGTGGCCTCATCCGCAGACCGCCTGCCTGTCGAATATCGCGACCGCATCCGGGACATTCCGACGCTGAGCGATGTCCCGGCGGAGCATCGCAGCGAGGTGAAAAAACACAGCGAACAGCGCGCGAAGCTCCAGCGCGAGATCAAGGAGCTAACCAACTTCCCGATGGCCTACCTCGGCAAATTTGAGCAGCCGGGGCCGACGTATCGCCTCTATCGCGGCGATCCCATGTCACCGAAAGAAGAGATCGCTCCAGGAGCACTCTCCCAACTCGGCCCCAAGCTCGATCTTCCCAAAGACAGCCCTGAATCCGAGCGGCGCATGGCGTTTGCCAAGTGGCTGACCGATCCGAAGAACCCGCTCACGGCACGCGTGATGGTGAACCGCCTCTGGCATTATCATTTCGGCACCGGCATCGTCGATACGCCGAGCGATCTCGGATTCAACGGCGGCAAACCTTCGCATCCCGAACTGCTCGACTGGCTAGCGGCGAAGTTTATCGAGCATGGCTGGAGCTTGAAAGAAATGCACCGGCTGATCATGAATTCGGAGGCATATCGGCAATCCAGCGAATCCCATGAGGCGAGTTTGAAAGCGGATTCGGGCGCGCGGTTACTGTGGCGTTTCCCGCCGAGGCGCATCGAAGCGGAGCCACTGCGCGACTCGATCCTCGCCATGAGTGGCGTGCTCGATCTGACGATGGGCGGACCTGGTTTTGACCTGTTCGAACCGAATGACAACTACGTGAAGGTGTATCAGTCGAAGCATGAGTTCGGGCCGGACACCTTCCGGCGAATGATTTATCAGAGCAAACCACGCGTGCAGCTCGATGACACGTTTGGCGCGTTTGATGTGCCCGACGCCGGACAGATCGCGCCGCGGCGCACTTCAAGCACGACGCCCCTGCAAGCGTTGAACTTCCTCAACAGCACGTTTGCCATGCAGCAGGCCGGTTTGTTTGCCGCTCGTCTCGAAAAGGAGGCCGGAAAGAACGCGCAGGCCCAAGTGGCGCGCGCGTTTCAACTGACCTATCAACGCGCACCGAAGGCGGACGAGTTGAGCGCATCCGCGAAGCTGATTTCTGAACACGGGCTGGTGATGTTTTGCCGCGCGCTGTTCAACACGAGTGAATTCATGACGATTTACTGATCCCTGCCATGCAAACGCATTTCCTTTCACGCCGGAGTTTCCTGAATCAAAGCGTCAGCGGACTCAGCAGCATCGCTTTGTCATCCCTGCTGTCACGCCATGGGCTGTTGGCGAATGAGCCCATCCGTCCGCAGATTGATCCAGCGCGACCGTATGCGCCGCGGCCAGCGCATTTTGCGCCGAGGGCGAAAAACGTGGTCATGATTTTCTGCTCGGGTGCGCTCAGTCATGTGGACACGTTCGACTACAAGCCAGAGTTGGTGAAACGCCACGGCATGCCTCTGCCGGGCGCGGCGGATTTGATCACCTTCCAAGGCGCGCAGGGCAATCTGGTGAAACCGATCTGGGAGTTCAAACCGCGCGGCCAGAGCGGCAAGATGATCAGCGATCTGGTGCCACACATCGCCGAGTTCGCAGATGACATGTGCTTCATCCATTCCATGACCGCGAAGTCGAACACGCATGGCCCCGCTGAGAATCAGATGAGCACGGGCTACATCCTGGATGGCTTTCCCGGCATCGGTTCTTGGGTGACGTATGCACTCGGCTCGGAATGCGATGACATGCCGGCCTTCGTGGCGATCCCCGATCCGCGTGGCGTGCCACAGATTGGATCGCGGCATTGGAACTCGGGTTTTCTGCCCGCCGTGTTCCAAGGAACGGCATTCAATGCCAGCAAACCGATCCCGAATTTGCTGCGCCCCACGAGTGTGAGCGAGGCAGCGGACCGCGACACACGCAAGCTGGTGAACTTTTTGAATCAGCGCCAGGCGGCGGAACATCCGGCGGACAGCGATCTCGCCGCGCGCATCTCATCGTATGAACTGGCGGCGCGGATGCAGATCGCCGCATCTGAAGTGGGAAATCTCGCAGGCGAGAGCAAAGCGACGCTGGATTTGTATGGCGTGAACGACAGCAACGAGACGAAGGCCGGTTTTGCCAAGAACTGCCTGCTCGCGCGGCGCTTGATCGAACGCGGTGTGCGCTTTGTGCAGCTTTTCAACGGCTCCTACGCGATGGGCGAAGGCGTGGGCAACTGGGACGGACACAAGACGATCGAGAAGCAGTATTCGGTGCATGGGCCGATCCTCGACCAACCCGTGGCCGGGCTGCTGCGCGATTTGAAAGCGCGCGGACTGCTGCAGGACACGCTGGTGGCCTTCGTGACCGAGTTTGGCCGCATGCCGACCTTTCAGAAAGGCGCGAACGGGCGCGACCACAATCCAAAGGGCTTCACCGTCTGGCTGGCGGGTGCAGGTGTGAAAAAGGCATTCAGCTACGGCGCGACGGATGAGTTCGGCTATCAAGCTGCCGAAAAAGTCACGACGATCTACGATCTGCACGCCACGATCCTGCATCTGCTCGGCATCGACCACGAACGCCTCAGCTACTACAACAACGGCATCGAACGTCGCCTCACCGATGTGCATGGCCATGTGATCAAAGCGGTGCTGGCGTGATTCTCTGCCTTCGTTCCGCTTTCATCGGCAGCATTGCATTCGCACGATGCGAGAGTATCTCCATGATACGACGCTATGCCCCCCCCTCCCCGCCGCCCTTTCCGATCACGCCCCACGCCGCAGGCTAGGAAGGAACACGGGACTTCATGGGAAAAGTCGGCGGATTGGTATGACCGCATCATCGGCGAACGCGGCTCTGAATTGTACCAAGCGGTGGTGATCCCCGGTGCGCTGAAATTGCTATGTCCGCAGCGAGGTGAGCGCGTGCTCGATCTCGGCTGTGGACAGGGTGTGTTCTGCCGTGCGCTGGCGCGTGAAGGCTGCGAAGTGACGGGCGTGGATGCCTCGCCTTCGTTGATCCAAAAAGCGCGCGCCTACCCGGCCAAGCCCCCGGTGCGTTATCTCGCCCGAGACGCGGCGCAATGCACTGGCCTCGGCGAGTTTGATGCTGTGTCAGCGATTCTCTGTGTGCAGAACATGGAGAAACTCGACGACGTGGCAGCGGCAGCCGCCAAGGTGCTGAAACCCGGCGGGCGCATGCTCTGGGTGATGAATCATCCCGCGTTTCGCATTCCGCGGCAGTCGAGCTGGGGCTTTGATGAATCGCGCAAGCTGCAATACCGCCGCACGGACGCCTACAGCAGCACGTTGAGCATTCCGATCGTGATGCACCCAGGCAAAGAGGAGAGCGAGAGCACGCTGTCTTTTCACCGCAGTCTGCACGTTTTGACGGCGTGTGGCTTTGCGGCGGGGCTGCGGCTGGCGGGCCTTGAGGAATGGCACTCGCACAAAGAAAGTCAGCCGGGACCACGAGCGCGAGCGGAGAACCGAGCACGCAAAGAATTTCCACTCTTCCTGGCTCTGCTCTGGCAGAAGCCGTGAGCGACTTTGCGCACAAGGCTGCGAAAAATCGTTGGAAACTTTGCATGGATGGGAGCGTTACGCGCCCACTCCACCATGAAGCGATTCCTTTTCGCCCTCCTGATGCCACTCAGCGTATTCGCTGCGGATGAAGCGTCCGATATGCTCTCCACCTCCGGTGTGAAGGGCGGCATCATCGTCCACGTCGGCTGTGGGGATGGCAAACTCACTCAAGCGTTGCGTCAGCATGAGCGGTATCAGGTGCATGGACTGACGCAGGACACTGCGGAGGTGGGCCGCATCCGTGAAAGGCTGCATCAAGCAGGCGTGAATGGTGCGGTGGCCGTGGAGGCTTGGGATGGCAGGCATCTGCCCTACATCGAGAACTTCGTGAATCTCCTCGTCATCGAAAACACGGCCCAGGTGGCGCAGGAGGAAATCGAGCGCGTGCTGGCACCGCTCGGCGTGGCGCTGCGACGCAAAGCGGGTGGTGGCTGGGAAAAAATCACCAAGCCCTGGCCGAAGGATATGGACGAGTGGACACACTACGCCTACGACTCGCGGGGCAATCCCACCTCGCGGGACATGCTCGTGGGCCCGCCCTCGCGCATGCAGTGGGTGGGCAGCCCGCGCTGGAGCCGTCACCACGACCGCATGTCCTCCGTGAGTGCCAAGGTGAGTGCGCAGGGACGCATTTTCTACATCATGGATGAAGGCAGCCGCATTTCGATCCTCATGCCGGCCAAGTTTGCGCTCATCGCGCGCGACGCCTTCAATGGCACCGTGCTGTGGAAGAAGCCGATCCCGCAGTGGAGCACACACCTTTGGCCATTGAAATCAGGGCCGACCCAACTCGCGCGCCGTCTCGCAGCCATCGGCGACAAGGTGTATGTCACGCTCGGCATCTCGGAACCGATCTCCTGCCTCGATGGTGCCACTGGGGCTCTGATCCGGCAGTATCCGCAGACGAAAGGCACGGAGGAACTGCTCTACCGCGACGGCATGCTCTACGTGCTGGCGAACAAAGAACCCTGGCGACTCAACGAAGAATTTGCCGTTAAAGCGCAGAGCGATCAAAAGCGCGTGGAGACGGAATTCAACTGGGACGGCAAACCCCGACTGCTCATGGCACTGGACGCAGCCACAGGCGCGACGCGCTGGCAGGTGGAAGACAAAGTCGGGCCTGTGACGATGGCACTCGATGACAAGCGGCTCGTTTACTACAGCGGCGACGGCCTCACCAGTCGCGATGTCAAAACCGGAGCCGTAAAATTTGCCGATGTGCCGCAGAACCGGCGCAAGCTCTACGAGTTCAACTTCGCACCGCGCGTGGTGCTGCACAATGATGTGATCCTCTACGCCGGTGGGGATGGCTTGATGAAAGGCATCGACGCAGACTCGGGACGGGAGCTGTGGAGTTCTCCGCATGAGAAGAGTGGCTACCGCAGCATGGAGGATGTCATCGTGGCGCAGGGGCTTGTCTGGAATGCGGGCACCACCAGCGGCAAACAAACGGGGGAATACACCGGGCGCGATCCGCTGACGGGTACCGTGAAGAAGCAGTTCTACCCCGATGTGCCCGAGGGCACTTACTGGTTTCATCATCGCTGCTACATGGCCAAGGCGACTGAGCGCTTCCTCATTCCCAGCCGCACTGGCATCGAATACGTGGACATGGAGAAGCAGCACTGGGACCTGAATCACTGGGTGCGAGGTGCCTGCCTCTATGGCGTGATGCCCTGCAACGGGCTGACCTACGCCGGGCCGCATAACTGCGCCTGTTATCCCGAAGCAAAGCTGGATGGCATGAGCGTCATGGCCTCGACACCGCGCTATCCCATGCCACCTCCCACGCCGGATGAAGCGCGCCTTTTCAAAGGCCCCGCCTACGCCGAGCCTGTGGATGAAAAACCTGCCGATCTCAAAGACTGGCCGACCTACCGCGCCGACAATGCGCGCAGTGGCTTCTCAAATCAGGATTTGAAAAAAGATCTCGGCATGGCTTGGGAAGTGAAGCTCACGCCACCGCTGAGCACGACGACGACTGCGGCTGGCCTCACCTTTGTCTCCGAAGTGGACAAACACACGCTGCATGCCTTTGACGCCATCACAGGCAAGGAAGCGTGGCACTTCATCGCAGGCGGGCGCATGGATTCGCCACCGACCTATTGGCAGGGGCGTGTCATCATCGGCAGCACGGATGGTCAGGTGTACTGCCTGCGTGCGCGAGACGGCGCGCTCATCTGGCGCTTTCAGGGCGCACCGCTGCCTCTGAACCACGGAGCCTGGGAAATGCTGGAGAGCGTCTGGCCCGTGCATGGCAGCGTGCTGGTGGAAAACGGTCTCGCCAGCTTCGTCGCCGGGCATTCATGCTTTCTCGATGGCGGACTGTGGTTTTACCGCATCGACGCCAAGACCGGAGAGATGAAGGTGAAGATCAACTATGATGATCGCGACCCCGACACTGGCGGCGACTTGAACGATCGACACAAGACGCTGCAAATGCCGGTGGCGCGCAATGACATCCTCAGCAGCGACGGCAAATGGACTTATCTGCGCACGCAGAAAATCGCGCCAGACGGCAAGCGTATCGAGATGGGCCCCGTGAGTGGTGAATTCGACAAACAAGGCGGCGCGCACAAAGGCGAGGGCCAGCATCTCTTTGCGCCCACGGGTTTTCTCGACGACTCCAATTTCCACCGCAGCTACTGGGTGTATGGCCGCAGCTTTGCAGGCGGGTACGGCGGCTACTATCAAGCTGGCAAATACGCACCCGCCGGACGCATCCTCGTACACGATGACAAAAACGTGTACTCCTACGGACGCGAGGCGAAGTACTACAAGTGGACCACGACGATGGAGTACACGCTCTTTGCCACGCCGAAGGCTCCACCAGATGAAGCCTACGACAGTGCGACCGCCACGACACCGCGCCTCGGCAACAGCGTCGTACTAGATAAAGACGGCAGGCCTCTGGCTGTGCAGCCGCAAAAAGAAATGCAGGCAGGCCACCGGGAAGACCTCAAAAATCAGGCCAAGAAAAAGAAAGGAGCCAAAGGCAAAGGAGGAGCCAAGGGCGGCGCGCGCGGCGGTGCCAGAGGTGCTCCCCTGCCAGGCAGTGTGCAGTTCCCTGATGCTCCCGCACTGGATCCAGCCAACACTGCGCTCACGATCGAAGCGTGGGTGCTCCCTGACGCGGCCAACGGCACGCTCATCAATCACGGCGGGCCGCGCGTGGGCGTGGCACTGATTCTTCATGATAAGAAACCGCAGTTCCATCTTCGCAGCAACTCAGAAGCCAGCAGCATCTCCTCGGCTGAGGCTTTGACCGAAGGCTGGCATCACATCGCCTGCACGCTGAGCATGGATAAGAAAATGAGCCTCTACTTGGATGGCAAACTCGTCGCCGAAGGCATCGCGCATGCGCTCGTAGCGAACAAGCCCGTCAATCCGCTCATCGTCGGCAACGGCGCAGGTGTCGCCACCGAAAGCGCCGGAGGTTACAGCGGCTTATTGGATCAGTTGGTCATCTACCACAAAGCACTCACGGCTGATGAAGTGCGGCAGCGCTTCGAACAACCAGAGGCGCGGCCTGAAGGAGCCATCCTCGCATGCACGTTCGACAACGGTGACTCGCGCGACAGCTCGGGCAATGACATCCACGGTGTCGGCGCAGGCGTGGAGAGTGGCAAAGGCAAGGTCGGCGGCGCGCTGTGGTTCAAAGGCGGCACGAGTGGAGGAAAAGGCGCGGCCAAGGCAGGCGGCAGCTTTGTGAAACACACCTGGGATCGCTTCGTGCCCGTCGTCGCCCGCAGCATGGCTCTGGCAGGCAAGACCGTGCTCGTCAGCGGTGCTCCAGACATGATCGACGAAGAATACGCCTTTGAACGCCTCGCTGCGAAAGACCCCGCGATTCTGCAAGAGCTGAAGGAGCAAGACGAAGCACTGGAAGGCAAACGCGGCGCCAAAATGTGGGCGGTGAATACGGAAACCGGTGAGCAATCCGCCGGACTGGAGCTGACCAGCCCGCCTGTCTGGGACGGCATCACCGTGGCTCAAGGACGCGTGTATGTGAGCACGATGGACGGCCGAGTGCAGTGCTTTGGCAAATAAGCTGATCGCGCCGCTTTCTGCCGCTCACTCCTTCACATCATCAGAGGTCGGGCTGCGCTGTTTCAGTCGTGCAAGCATCTCCCGAATGTCCGACGCGCCTTTGTAGGACACATAAATCGTGACGCTGCTGTACCACAGCAACGCCGCCAGAGTGAGGATCAACCAAAGGGTCATCATGATGAGATGCGCGATTGAGGTTTGAGCAGCGAACCGACCACCATCCCGATCGCCGCGCCGACGAAGGCCGCAATGCCCGCCACGTCTTTACCGATGCTCGCGGCCAATGCGGAGGTCGAAGGCAGCTTCTCCAGCGTCAGATGCGCCACGGGCACCGCCGCTCCGAGGAGAATGCCGCCGATCGCGCCCCAGTTGTTGGCGCGTTTCCAGTAACAGCAGGCGATGAGCAGCACCGACATGCTGCTGAGATAAATCGAGCCTGTGAGGAGTAAGTAGGACCACACATTCCCCTCGATGTGATAAAAGAGACCAAAGACCAGCAGGTAGAGGCCGATGAGTGCCACGATGCAGCGATTCCACAGGATGGCGCGGCGATCCGTCCAAGCCCTGCGGCGAAAGGGCGCGAGGATGTCATTGTAGATGACACTGCCCCAACTGAGCATGTAACTGGAATTCGTACTCATATCCGCTGCGAGCATGGCGGCGATGAGCAGGCCCATCAGACCTGCCGGGAGAAACACGCTCAAAAAGCGCGGCATCGCCAGGAGTGAAGCATCGGCGAGCTTTGCCTGCGTGTCGGGTGGCACTTGCGCCGTCTCTGCCGCCGACAGTCCGGCAAGTGGCGCACCGGCGGGTGATGCCGCGATTTTCTCCTGCACGCTGGCGGGAATGGCCGCGCGCTCAGCATCGCTGATCTGTTTCAGTGGTGCCCAGCCGAGTGTGGCCAAAGCGGCGATGCCCCAGATACCCGGCAGCAGGAAGCGGCACACAAAAAAGAAGCTCGTGCGCGTGTAAATGCGCTGGCTCGTCTGGCTGTCCTTTGCCGAAAGGATGCGCACGATCACCGCCTGCCAGGTGAGGGCCGCCGCGGCATTGGCAATGAATTGATTGATCAGAAATGCCCAGCCTAGCGAAGGATTGGCCAGTGGATTGAATCCACCCACGCCATGATGAGTCTGCACGGTTTTCACCAGTGTATCCCAGCCGACGTTTTTCAAAACAAGCATGCTCACCACGAGCAGGCCGGCACTCATCACCACGAACTGGAGAAAATCTGTCACCAACACGCTGAGCATGCCGCCGAGGACGGTGTACACCACAACCATGAGCAGCAGGGCCGCCATGATGAGCGTGAGATTGGAGAGATCAAAGCCCGCCACGGTGCAGAGAAACTTCCCGCCGATCTGGAGGAACACGCCCATGTTCAGCAGGCCGCCCATCACGATCACCACCCCCGAAAGCCAACGCACGTTTCGGCCAAAACGTTTCTCGAACATCTCTGGGAGCGTCATCGCCCCAGCCTGACGCAGCGGTTTGATGCAGAATCCCGTGATGCCAATGAGTGCCATCGCCAACGCCTGACAAATGCCTGGCATCGCTCCGCTGAAGCCCTGCGTGTAGCCCGCCTGCGCCGTGTACATGCAGGTGATGATGCCAAACTCCGTCGCGGCGAGCGAGGCGATGCCGAGATGCAGATTCATCTCCCGCCCTGCCACGAGGTAGTCTTCCAAACTGCCGACATAGCGCCGCATGGCAATGCCCGCAGCCATGGTAACGAGCAGATAGAGGCCAATGATGCCTCCGTCGAGAAGCCAGTGAAAATGGGTCATGCGCAGAATGGCAGCATTTCACAATGCAGCGGCAAAATTGTCACCAGGAATTGTGAGATGCGCGGATGATTCGGTTTTTCATTCGGATGAAACTTTCCGCAAAGATGCGCGGAAGCTGACGTTAAGCAGCGCCGTGACGCCGCTCCGCCTTTTGCTCCCTTCCCTTGCCCTGCTCGCCGTGAGCGAGGCGGAATGCTGCACCATCCCGGTGTTCCGCTTTGCGCTGGATCGGTGGGAGGCGGACAAGTTTCATCTTGTGCTGCCAGCAGAGGTCGCGCAGGACACAGCGGTGCAGGATTTGCTGCGCCCACTGCGCGCCAATGGCAAAGCCAATCTGGACATCACCACTGCGCGTGAAGGTGGCCTGAAGTCCGCCGTGTTGCGCAGCTCCCGTGCCGATGGGCGGGAACTGTGGGCGGGTGAACTTAATGCCGCTTCGCTCAGTGCCCTGCTCGACTCGGCCGCACGTCAGCATCTGCTGCGGCAAATCCTCGCGGGAGACTCGGTCATCTGGGTCATCGCAGACTCTGGGAGTGCCGCGGATACTGCTGCGGTGGCACGGATCGAAAAACGTCTCCGTTTCTTGGAGCAGGTCGCCTCGCTGCCGGTGCAGGATCCGCATGATCCCGACAGTCGGCTCGGCCCAGGCCCGCCACTGCGGCTCAAGTTCTCCACGCTTCGCTTGCGGCTGGATGATCCAGCCGAGCGACTGCTGTTGAGTATGCTCGCAGGCCCGCGCAAAGATTTAGACCCATCCCACACGAGCTTTGCCGCTGCGGTGTTTGGCCGTGGACGCGTGTTGGGCGCATGGCCGCTCGCACTGCTCGATGATGCAGCGCTGGAAGATGCCTGCATGTTTTTAGTCGGGCGCTGTGGCTGCCGACTGAAAAACGAAAGTCCTGGCTGGGACATCCTGCTGAATGTGGACTGGGAAAAAGCACTGGCCGCAGCCGCAGAGCAAACGACAGATGAGAATGCAGACGCATCTGCGCCCATTGCACCTCCACCGAGCAATCAGGCCACTGCAGCCTCTCGCGCTCAAGTGATACAAACCGCACCCCGTGCAACGGAGAGCAATGCAGGAGTCATGGGGAGAACGACGATGATCGCGTGCCTGGCCGCAGCGTTGGCCGCGCTGATTTTCATGCCTCGGCAGCCAAAGAATTAACTCCCTGCCCTGTCCGAGAATTCTCTGAGTCACGAAGGGCGCAGACGGAGCGCGCCGATCTCATCATCACCTGGGCACAAAGATGCGTTCATTCATCCTCCTTCGTGAATGTGTCTGAACGACGCAAAAGATTTGCCCTGACGAATGTCCCAGCCCACCAATAGGCGCAGCGATTGCACGCATCCCACCTTCCATCATGAAACTCAAATTCTGCGGTGCTGCTGGCACCACCACAGGCTCCAAGCACCTCATCGAAGTCAACGGACAGCGCATTTTGTTAGATTGCGGTCTTTATCAAGGCCATCGCAACGAGTCCATGGAGCGCAATCGCAACTTCCCTTTCGATCCTGAAAAGATCGATGTGGTGGTGCTCTCTCATGCGCACATCGACCACAGCGGTAATTTGCCGCATCTCTGCAAACGCGGTTTCAAAGGCAACATCTTTGCCACACCAGCCACGCGCGATCTGTGCAGCATCATGCTGCCAGATGCCGCACACATTCATGAAAGCGACATCTCCTGGCTGAATCGCCATCGCAAGCAGGATGGCCTTCCGCTGCTGGAGCCGTCCTACACGCGCGAGGACGCCGAGAAGTGCCTGCGGCAGTTTGTCTCCGTCGCTTATCATCGCCCGATCATCATCGCCGATGGCGTGACCTTGACCTTCATCGACGCAGGTCATGTGCTCGGCTCCGCGCAAGTCCTGCTCGACATCGACGACCGGCAAACCGGGCGGCGCTCGCGCCTGCTGTTCTCGGGCGACATCGGACGGCCAGGCAACGATCTGCTCGCTGATGCTGAGCCAAGCAGCGGAGTTGATTTTGTCATCATGGAAAGCACCTACGGTGGGCGCAAACACGAGCTGGCCACGGATTCCGGCGAGCACCTCTGCCGCGTGATCCGCCGCATCCTTCAGCAAAAAGGAAAACTCATCATCCCCGCTTTCGCCGTCGAGCGCACACAGCAGCTTCTCTTTACGCTCGATCAACTCCGTCACGAACACTGCTTCCCGGCGCTGCCCACCTTCGTGGACAGTCCGCTCGCTGTAAAAGCCACCGAAATCTTTCGCCTCCATCTCGATGATCTCAAACCCGGCGTGCGGGACGCGTTATTCATGCGGGAGGATCCTTTTGGCTTCGAGGGATTGCGGCTCGTGCGCAGCGTCGATGAATCCAAGAGCCTCAACAAACTCAAGGGAGCGGCCATCATCATGTCCGCTTCCGGGATGGCTGAGTCGGGCCGCATCCTGCATCACCTGCGCAACAACGTCAGCGATCCGGACAACATCATTCTCTTTGTCGGCTACTGCGCAGAGCACACGCTGGGATGGAAACTGCGCCAAGGTCACAAGCGAGTGAGCATCCTCGGCGACGAGTTTGAGGTCAAAGCCGACATCGAAGCACTCGATTCCTTCTCTGGTCATGCCGATCATGATGAGTTGCTCGGCTGGTTCGACCGCGTCGAAGGAGCGAAAAGCCGCGTCTTCCTCGTTCATGGTGAACCTGAACGCTCCACCGCGCTCAAAGCCGCGCTCGATGAACGCCATCCGCGTGGCAATGTCGCCATCGCCGTGTTCAATCAACAGGTGGAGTTGTAGCCATCATTCACACGGTGCTGCTGATCCTCTCTTCTTCCCGCAAGCTCATAGAATGAGCCGCGTTTTTCCCATCTCCCCTGACCTGATGAACTCACGCCGTCACTTTCTCTCGACTGGATCTGCCGCGCTTGCTGCGCCTTCGTTTCTTCTCCGTGCCGCTGATGCTCCGGCCAAATTCCGCACGGCACTCATCGGCACCGGCTGGTGGGGGATGAATATCCTGCGAGAGGCCGTGGCCTCACGCCGCGTGCAAGTCGTCGCACTCTGCGATGTCTCCGAAGACATCGCCTCCAACGCCGCAGATGAAATCAACGGCCTCAATGGCGACGATCCCAAATGCTACCAGGACTACCGCGAACTGCTGAGCAAAGAGAAACCAGACATCGTCATCATCGCCACGCCCGATCACTGGCACGCGCTGCAAGCCATCGCCGCCTGCGAAGCCGGAGCGCATGTGTATGTGGAGAAACCCACCGCGCACACCATTGGCGAGAGCCAGGCGATGGTGCGCGCCGCGCGCAAAGCAGGAGTCGTCGTGCAGGTCGGACTGCATCGCCGTGCCGGTCCGCATCATGTCGAAGCGATGCGTTTTCTCAAATCCGGTGCCGTGGGAAAAGTCGGCATGGTGCGCGCCTTTGCCCACAGTCGTGGTGGCCCTGAGCAGCCCAAACCCAATAGCGAAGTACCCGAAGGCATGAACTGGGAAATGTGGTGCGGCCCCGCGCCACTGCGCCCATTCAACACCAAGCTCCACCCTGGCGGCTGGCGGAATTTTCTCGACTACGCCAATGGCACCATGGGCGACTGGGGCGTTCACTGGTTGGATCAGATTCTGTGGTGGAGTGGGCGTAAAGGGCCGGATAAAATCTTCTGCACCGGAGGGCGTCCCATCGCCGGCCCTGCCGTGCTCAACGATCGAGAACAGACCACCGACGCGCCCGATCATCAGGTCGCCACGTTTGAGTTCGGCGACTTCACCGCCGTGTGGGAGCATCGGAAATTTGCAGGCAATGGAGCAGAGAAGAGCCAAGTGGGATGCTACTTCTACGGCGATAAAGGCACGCTGCACATTGGTTGGAAGGATGGTTGGACCTTCTATCCTAGCAACGGCGGCCCCACCACCTCCATCCACAGCGAGAGCCAGTTGCAGGATCCGAATGGCAGCGCGCACAACATCGCTCATCTCTGGGCCGACTTCATCGACGCCATCGAGAAGAAGCGCGCTCCCGTCGCCGACATCGAGGCAGCTCATCGCTCATCCTGCCTGCCCATGCTCGGCATGATCAGCCAAAAAACAGGCCGCAGCATTCGCTGGGATGCTGAAAAAGAGCAGATCATCGGCGACGAAGAAGCCACCCGCCTCATGCGCCGCGAATACCGTCGTGGCTGGAGCTATCCCGTGTGAACCTGAATGACGCTAACTGTCGAGGCTCGCGAAATGGGGATACGTCACGCGATTCCAACCTCGGAATGCTGACACATTCCCCTAAGCCTCGCCGTTCGGCGGTTAAGGAATCCCAAGACGTATCGATTGATCTGAGATAAGCGGGCTTAACTGAGTGCCATTCATGCCTGTCCACAAGAACGTGGCATCCGTTGCGTTTTCACATTGCCATTTCAGCAGCAACTTCTCACACTCCACACGCATGAAACAAATCTCCTTCGCCCTCGCCTCCTTGCTCATCACCACCCTCGCCTCGGCGCAAACACCAGCACCAGCGGCCAAGAAATTGCCGCCGCAGGCACCGGATGTCGCCGCACAAAAGTTCGCTCCCGACGGCAAGGTGAATGCGGGATTCGCCGCCTCCCATGAACGCTTTGTCAAAATCGCCAAGGAAGGCAAAGCCCAACTCGTGTTTCTCGGCGACTCGATCACTGCTGGCTGGGCGGGCAACGGCAAAGAGGTTTGGGCCAAAGCCTTCAGCGCTTACTCGCCAGCCAACTTCGGCATCGGCGGCGACCGCACACAGCACGTGCTCTGGCGCATTCAGAATGGCGAACTCGACGGCGGCATCAAACCGAAAGCATGCGTCTTGATGATCGGCACCAACAATGCAGGGCAGGACTCCGCCGAAGGCATTGCCAAAGGTGTCACTGCCATCGTGGAAACCATCCGCGTGAAGCAACCTCAGGCGAAAATTCTTCTGCTCGCGGTCTTCCCGCGCGGCAGCAAACCCGACGGTGCGCTCAATGCACTGAATGACAAACTCAAGCAGGTGAATGCCATCATTGCCAAACTCGATGACGGCAAGAACATCTTTTACCTCGACATCGGCAGCAAGTTCCCGCTCATCGACGGCAAGCTGGACAAGAATGTCATGCCCGACTTCCTCCACCTCTCTGCTGCCGGTTATCAGATTTGGGCGGACGCGATCTCCTCCAAGTTGGCCGAGTTGATGAAGTGAGGTATCGCCGCGCGGCATCGTGCTGACTGAGTCCCATCAGCGCGACTCTTGCATGCCTGTCGCAGTTAAAACGCACCGCCGAGTGCCAGATGCAATGCCGCGCGGTTGCGCAGACGCTGCGCTTTCACGCTGGTGAGTGTGCTGCGCGCATCAAAGGCACGCTGACGCGCGTCGAGAAGCGTCAGCACCTCGCTGAGTCCTTTTTCATACTGACCGAGCGCCAGCTTTTCTGCGCGCTCAGCTTCGTTGGCCGCATTTTCCAGCGCGATCTCCTGCTGAAGTAGAAATCGATCAGCAGCGAGAGCGGTTTCCACTTCGCGGAAGGCTGTGAGCACGCTCGACGCATAGTTGTGCAGCATTTCTTGATAACGCCCGCGCTGGAGATCGATGCCCGCTTTGAGAGCCCCTCCTTGGAAGATCGACTGCGAGACTTGGCTGGCGATATTCCAAATGGCTCCCTCCGGGCGGATAAGACGCTCAATCTCCTGAGAAGTGCGCCCTCCAGATCCCGTGAGACGAATGGTCGGGAGGAGATTTTTCTTGGCAGCACTCTCGCTAAAGAGTGCCGAGGCGAGGCGGCGCTCAGCCGCACGCAAATCAGGCCGGCGCAGCAACATTTCCGATGGGATGCCTGCGGGGATAGATTGCTTCAGGCTGGGCAGCACGCCACCTAGACCGCGCTCCACGCTGGCGGGATAGGCACCGAGCAAAGTCTCCAAAAGACGGCGATTCTGATCTACGGCGGCGCGACGCTGCCCGACGGTGGCTTCCGCACGCGCGAGGTCGGCGCGACTGAGCCCCACCTCCAGAGCGGCACTCTCCGCATTGATGCCGCGCGCGAGTTGACGCTCCAAGATGCCTAACTGCACGCGGCGTGTGTCCACATTTCCTTGCGCCAACGAGAGCAGAATTTCTGCTTCGGCGAGACTCACCGCCGTTTGCACTGTCGTCGCTGCCAGAGAAAGACGCGCGGCATGCCAGTCCTCCTCCGCCGCAGCACTGCCAGCCTGCGCCGCTCGGCGGGTATCGGCGATGCGTCCCCAGAAGTCGATCTCCCAACTGAGATTGAGGTAGTTGCCGGTAAAACGGTTGGCGATGGCGTTAAGGCCCGCGAAACGCTGGTCACCTGGGCTCTGGGTGCGGCTCGCAGTGCCCGTAGATGCAAGTGCCGGAAACAAACCTGCACCAGCTTGCATCATCTGCGCTCTCGCCTGTTGCACGCGCGCCGCGGTCGCTTTCAGGCTGGGATTCTCTGCCACGGCACGCTTCACCAAATCGGAGAGCTTTGGACTGCGAAACTCATCCAACCAACCTGTCGCCGCAGACGGCGCGATGCGAGGCAGTGCCTTCCATGCCGAAGGTGCCGTGGCGCGCAGCGCATCCACATCACGCGCGAGGCGCTTTGCCCCAAAGGTGGGAAAAAACACGCAACCCGCGAGTGCGAACGCCAATAGGCTGGAGAAAAGCACGCGCATGCAAACAGGAGTCGTCAATGGGCCGCGCTGAGCATGAGCCAGCCGGTGATGATGAGAATGGGCAGAAGAATGGGAAGCGAATAGCGCACGATGTAGCCAATGAAGGATGGCGTGCGCACACTGGAAGCCTCGGCGATGGCTTTGACCATGAAATTCGGGCCGTTGCCGATGTAACTGGCGGCTCCAAAGAAAACCGCGCCGAGGGAAATCGCCATGAGCAGTCCTGCGTGCTCGGAGGCAAAAGCAGCCACGTCGGCGGGAGAGTCCACGGAGAGGTGAGCACGTCCCATCGCAGCGGCCAAGAAGGCCAGATACGTCGGCGCATTATCGAGAAAGGCGGAAAGCGATCCGGTGGCGAAGTAGTAATGCAATGCCGTGTCGATTCCGGTAACTCCACCCCCCTGAAGGAGTTGGAGCGCGGGAATCATGGTCACAAAGATGCCTGCGAAAAGGAAACCCACTTCGCGCACCGGGCCGAAGTTGAAGTCGTTGGCCTCATGCACCTCGGATCGAGTGGTGAACCATGAGGCGATGGCCGCCGCCGCCATGAGGAGGGCCGGAACCGTGACCACACCGAAGATCGCCATGTTCTGAAGCGAGGCAGGCAGAAACACCGCCGCGAGCACAACTCCGAGCCAGAACACATTCAGCAGTCCCCGGAAGTGCCATTCTTCATGCTCCGTTTTCTCCTGGCGAACTTGTTGCGGCGCGCGGCGGAAATTGAGCGCATCGAAACCATAGAACACCGCCAGCAGCAGCGTCAGTGCCAGCAACCACGCAGTCCAGCAATGCGTCAGCACCCAGCTAAACGGCACACCGCGCAGAAATCCCAGGAACAGCGGAGGATCTCCGATGGGGGTGAGGCAGCCGCCCACATTGCTCACCACAAAAATGAAGAACACGATGTGAAAGCTCGTGATGCGGTGGCGATTCATGCGAATCCAAGGCCGCACCAGCAGCATCGAGGCCCCCGTGGTGCCGATAAGGTTGGCCAACACGGCTCCGATCAACAAATACAGGGTGTTCACCATCGGCGTAGCCGCGCCGCGCACGCGGATCGAGATGCCTCCAGAAATGACATAGAGGGAGCCGACAAGCGCCATGAAGCCGACGTATTCCCGCGCGGCGTGGTGGAGCGGCTCCCACTCCCTACGGACACCGGCGTAGTACCCGGCGGTCACCAGCGCGAGCAAAAGCGCGACTTTGGGATAGTGCCGCTCCCAGAAATGCAGCGCAAAAATTGGCATCAAGGCGATGCAGAGCAGGAGTGCGACGAATGGCAGCACCATCCCCAGCGGTGGGAGCGACGTGTGAAGAGTCGAAGCAAGCAATGGCATGTGCGGAAAAAATTCAGGATGGTTCATCGGCCAACAGAGGAATTTTTTCCCACCGGGACGCCTTCAGCATCATCAGCCTGGCCGTCTGTCGAGAATCCCCTTGGCCTTTTCCAACTCCGTCGATGCCCAGAGGCCGACCCCTGCTTCATCCGCCTCCGCTGATCCTGTCACATGCAGGCGGCGGACGTAGTGTTTGTCCAGAAAGGCCACGAGCTTTTCGGATACGCCGAGGATGCCACGATGGACATGGAGCACCGGCTTCTTCTGCTTCTTGGCACCGCTCACCGCTTTCTGCGCGGGGCCGGTGGCCTTTGCAGCCTGGGTAAAGACCACCGTCGCTTCGGCATCGCGGATGTTGGCAGCCAGTGCTTCGAGGAGATCATCAGAGGCTCCTTCTTTCAATTTATAGCGCGCGTCCAGCGGCTCTCCTGAAGACAGCGTGCCTTGAGGGCACCAGCCTCCGTGCGGAAGTTCATGTTTGAGCGCCCAGTCCAGCGCCGCTCTTTCCACGCCCGTCTGCGCGCCGGTGATGATGACAAGTTTGAAAGCCATGTGGCACTGAGAAAAGGACAGGACTGCCCCTGCGGCAAGCGCGAAAATGCAGCCTGCGTCACAAGGGCGGTCAAGAAGTGCGCAAAATGCGCCGCTCAAACCTCCTCCGGCACGACAAACGGCGCACGATACTTGTCCTTCAGCATGCGATTGGCCGCTTCGTTGTCGATGAAGCGTTCCACCTTTCCGTCCATCTTCAAATGGACACCGAGGGTGAGCTGATCCTTTTTCAGATCGACTTCATTCTTCGCGAGGTGCTCCTTCATGCGCTCGAAAGTTTCGGCGGCAAATGCGTCGCCACGGATTTTCTCGAAGATTTCTCCCGGAAGCTCGCGCGCGCCGAGGCGATGGCTGATGTTGCCCGTGTGACAGAGCGCGCTGGAAAGGTGGCCCTCCAAGATGTCTGCGTGCAAATCGTCCACTCGACGACTGCGGCAGGCATTGATGAAGTTTTTGAAGTGATCCTCCGCGCCGGAGAACTTCCGCACCTCCTTGCCGTCTTTGTCGAGGATGGTGGCACCGCTGTAATTGCTGACGACCACCGTGCCGCCTTCGCATTCCACGATGACGCCGACCCCTGCGCCTTTGTACTTGTCCATGTCCTTCGCATCCTTCGCTTGGGGAAGTCCGCGCACTTCAAAGATGAGCGGTGCCTTCTCATAACCGTGGTAGATGATCTGTGTGTTCGCCGTCTCGCCATCATCCACATAGCCCAAGCGACCGCCCACACTCCAGACGCTGGGAGACAACTCGCTCTCACCGAGGAACCAACGCGCGATGTCCATCTGATGAATCCCCTGGTTGCCGAGGTCGCCATTGCCGTAGTCCCAGATCCAATGCCAGTCGTAATGCAGCCTCTTGCGCGTGAGCGGCCTCTTCGCAGCAGGCCCACACCACAAATCATACTCGACACTCTCCGGCAGCGGTTGCTCGCCTTCCGTTTTGCCGATGCTGTTGCGGCGCTTGTAGCAGAGACCGCGCGCAAGGCGAATTTTGCCGAGGTTGCCGTCCTGCACATACTTCACCGCAGCGGCCAGGCCTTCGCGACTGGAGCGCGCCTGGGTGCCCGTCTGCACGATTTTGGAGTACTTCCGCGCGGCTTTGACGATCTGCCGCCCTTCCCACACACAGTGGGAGACGGGTTTCTCGACATACACATCCTTCCCCGCCTGAATGGCCCAGATCGCTGCCAGCGCGTGCCAGTGGTTTGGCGTCGCGATGCTCACGGCGTCGATGCTCTTGTCTTCAAAGAGCCTGCGCATGTCGGTGTATTGCGCGACCTTGATCTTGTCCTTATCAAGGGCTTGGACGTGCTTGCTCATCACGTTGCTGTCCACATCGCACAAGGCCGCGACGCGCACGCCTTCGTTCTTCAGTCCTTTGTAGCCGTTGATGTGGGCACTGCCACGCCCACCAAATCCAATCACGGCCATGTTCAGGGTATCCCCAGGGCTTTTCTGCGCCCAAGAGGTTTTGGCGATGTAAAAAACCCCGCCTGAAACGGCGGCGGACTGCGTGAGGAAGGAGCGGCGACTGATCATGGCAGGAGAAAAACGCCGCATGACGCGGTGCCTTTCTCAGCAGCCGCACTCAGAGATTCTGCGCGTTTGCGCCGCTCTCGCTGCCGCCTACCCTCGCGCTCCACATGTCCGACCGGCTTTTCCTCCTCGACGCAATGGCGCTCATCTACCGCGCGCACTTCGCCTTCATCAAAGCGCCCATCCGCACCAGCGACGGCGTGAACACCTCCGCGCTCTACGGTTTTGCCAACACGCTGCTGGACATCCTGCACAATCAAAAGCCCACGCACCTCGGCGTGGCCTTCGACACCTCCGCGCCGACGCCGAGGCATGAGATGTTCCCGAATTACAAGGCGCAGCGGGAGGAAATACCCGAGGACATCGCCACCGCCATCCCGCAGGTGCAGCGCCTGCTCGCGGCGATGAATGTGCCGCTGCTCGTGCGCGATGGCTACGAGGCGGACGACATCATCGGCATCATGGCCGCGCGCGCGGACAAGGCGGGCATGGAGACCTTCATGGTCACGCCGGACAAGGACTTCGGCCAGCTCGTCACCGAGCATGTCAAAATCTACAAACCCGGACGCCAGGGTGCCGACGTGGAAATCCTCGGGCCAGCGGAAGTCTGCGCGCGCTGGGGCATCGAGCGCCCCGCGCAGGTCATCGACATCCTCGCGCTCATGGGCGACGCGGTGGACAACATCCCCGGCGTGAAAGGCTTCGGCGAAAAAACCGCCACCGCGCTCATTCAGCAGTTCGGCAGCGTCGAAAACCTCCTCGCCAACGTCGATCAGCTCAAAGGCAAGCAGAAGGAAAAACTCGAAGCCAGCCGCGACGACGCGCTGCTCTCCAAAAAGCTCGCCACCATCTTCACCGACGCGCCGTTCGACACACAGCTCGCCGATCTTGCCCTCAAACCGCACGATGACGAGGCGCTGCGGGCCTTTCTCACCGAGTTCGAGTTCAACGCCCTCGGACGCCGCATCTTTGGCGATGACTTCAAGGCCGGGCGCGGGCGCAAAACGGCGGCGGAGCCACCGGCGGGCGAGCTTTTCGCCACGGAGGAGATCACGCGTCCCACAGAGAGCAAACTGCGCACCATCGCCGACACGCCGCACACCTACCACCTCGTCCAAAGCGCCGCGGATCGTCAAAAGCTGCTCAAGCTGCTCGCGGAGCAAAAGAGCTTCTGCTTCGACCTCGAGACGACCGGACTCGATCCGCGCGACACGCAGATCGTCGGCATCGCGTTCTCATGGCAGGCGCATGAGGGCTGGTTCGCGCACTTCCCGCGTGACAAAGCGGAAGCCAAGAAAGTGCTGGAGGAGTTTCGCGAAGTCCTCACCCGCGATGGCGTCGAGAAAATCGGCCACAACCTCAAGTTCGATCTCAGCGTGCTCCTCGCGCACGGGATCGAGGTCGCCGGGCCGTTCTTCGACACCATGCTGGCGCATTCGCTCATCGACCCCGATCAGCGCCACGGCATGGATTTCCTCTCGGAGATGTATCTGAGCTACACGCCCGTTCCCATCACCAGCCTCATCGGCACGGAGAAGAACGATCTCTTCAGCCAGGCCACCATGGCGGACGTCGCCGCGCAGGATGCGCAAAAGGTCGCCGACTACGCCGCCGAGGACGCGGATGTGACATGGCAACTCGCCGCGAAGATGCGCCCAGAGTTGAAGGAACAGAGCTACGTCTTCACCGACATCGAATCCCCGCTGCTGCCCGTGCTCACGAAGATGGAGGACATCGGCGTGAAGATCGACGTGCAGGCACTGCGCGAATACGGCATCGAACTCGAAAAGAAGGCGCAAGAGCTGCAAAAGCGCATCCAGGACAACGCGGGCGGCCCCTTCAACCTCAACAGCCCCAAGCAGCTCGGCGAGGTGCTGTTTGAGCGCCTCAAGCTCAGCGACAAGCCGAAGAAGACCGCCACCGGCCAGTATCAGACGAACGAACAAGTCCTGCAGTCGCTCCTCGGCCTGCATCCCATCATTCAGGACATCCTCGACTACCGCGAAGTCACAAAGCTCAACAGCACCTACGTCGAAGCTCTGCCGCAGACGGTTTCAAAAGTCACCGGACGCATTCACACCACCTTTCACCAGCTCATGGCCGCCACCGGGCGCATGGCGAGCAGCAATCCGAACCTGCAAAACATCCCCATCCGCAGTGATCTCGGTCGAGAAATCCGCAAAGCCTTCGTTCCTGGCCACGACGGCTGGGTTCTGATGAGCGCGGACTACTCGCAGATCGAGCTGCGCGTCATGGCCGCGCTCAGCGGCGACAAGGCGATGATCGAGGCCTTTGCGCAAGGCCACGACATTCACCAAGCCACCGCCGCGCGTGTCTATGGCGTGCCGCTCGATGGCGTGCTGCCGGAGATGCGCCGCACGGCGAAGATGGTGAACTTCGGCATCATCTACGGCATCAGCGCCTTCGGCCTGAGCCAGCGCCTCGGCATCCCGCGCACGGAAGCCGCCTCGATCATCGAGAACTACTTCAAGCAGTTCCCCGGCATCAAACGCTTCATGGATCAGATCGTCGCCGACGCGCGGCGCAGCGGCCATGTCGAGACGCTGTCACGCCGCCGCCGCGCCATTCGCGATCTCTCCAGCGCCAACGCCACCGTGCGCGGCCAGGCGGAGCGCGTGGCCATGAACACGCCCATCCAGGGCACCGCCGCCGACATGATCAAGCTCGCCATGATCCACGTCGATGCCGCCTTGCGGAAAGCAAAGCTGCAAACCCGCATGCTGCTGCAAGTCCACGATGAACTCCTCTTTGAGATGCCCGCCAGCGAAGTCGAGCAAGCCTGCGAGATCATCGTCGATGCGATGAAGCACGCCTTGAAGCTCCCCGGCGTGGAAGCCGAAGTCGAAGCCGGCACCGGCGCGAACTGGCTGGAGGCGCATTGAGGACGCGCTATCGAGACTCGCGAAATGGGGAGACATCACGCGATTCCAACGTCGGAATGCTGACGCATTCCGCTACGCCTCATCGCAGCCACGGCCAAGCTGCTGACGAGTTCCCCCAGATTTTGCCGCACGATTCTGCGATTCTCAATAAACCCATCAGCCCCCAGACACTGCTTTGCGCGGATTCACGTCGAGCACTTGCTGCAACTGGGCCTCGCTCATGCCGAGTTGCTGGAGCGCATTGGCTTTGATGCGCGGGACGGTGACGGTGCTGCCGACGAAGTGCGTGCCATCAGGAGAGCGGGCGACGAGGTCTTCGCCAATGAGAATGTCCCAGCCCGCGAGCGTGTAACGCCCAGGGCCGAGGCGCGCGGCAGAGATGGCATCCGTGACGAAGATGGTGCGGTCGAGGCCGACGCCTCTCAGCCAGTTCTTGAGCACGAAAAAAGGCACATGCACACCATCGGGGATGAAGCAGAGCCAGAGACGCTCATGCAGACTGAGCGCGCGCTGGATGATGTTGTCATGGCGGTGCATCTGCACGGGGCAGCCGTTGCCGAGATGCGTGAACATGCTCAATCCGGCATCGCACGCGGCATTGAGTTGATCGAGTGAGGGATCGCAGTGACCTGCGGCGACCGTGACGCCCTGCGAGGCGAGGAAGGCCGTGGTCTTGCTCCCTTCATCGTGCTCGGGGGCGAGGGTGACGAGTTTCGCGAGGCCACTGGCAGCCGCGAGGAGGCGTTTCGCATCGTCGATGTTGGCGGGTTTGACCGCGTGCGGCGGGTGGGCGCCGACGTAGCCTTTGATGGGATTGATGAATGGCCCCTCGATGTGGATGCCGGTGATGATCTTGCGGGCGAGTTCGTCTTTTTCACGCAGCTCAACCAGCCTGCCGATGCGGCGCTCCAAGGTGGGGATTTCATCGGTGATGAAGGTGGCGAGAATGGCATCACAGCCGTCCTCAGCGAGAGCCGCGCAGGCGTGATGGAGGGATTCGGCGGTGAGGTTGTCGCTGTTGAAATCGGAACCGGCGTAGCCGTTCACCTGAAGGTCGAAAGGTTTCATACGCTGGCATTGGAGCCGCTTCGACAGATTGACGCAAGCATTGGCGGTGCTGGCTTGTGGTATGAATGTCATCCGTAACCCCTGATTTTGGATTCATCCGGGAAATGGCTGCGGGCAGGAGCAGCCTGCAGGGCCGGAGGATTCAGCCCAGGGCAACCGCCCTGGGACAGCGTGGCGCACGCCAGCAGGGGCAGCATGCAGATACCATCCTCCTGCCCGCCCTTTGGCTGGCGGCACCCCGGAGACTCGGACACGCCACCGCCCTTTGGCTGGCGGCACCCCGGAGAATACGTCAAGGTCTGACAACGACCACCGGGAGTACCACTCTACAACATGGTTAGGTCGTGTTTGAAAACCTGTTTGGAAGTCGCAGAGCGACGAACGTGCCGAAGCCCGGCCTTTCAAGGCCGGGAACATGAAATGCGCCGTTTTCCGCATGCATCTGTGTCGCAGGGCGACACGCGAACCGGTGGATGCCAGCGGGTGGGTTCGGGCGTCGCGCTGCGACGCGGCCCCGATGAAGGCAGGATGTCCCGCGCATGATCTCCTGGCCTTAAAAGGCCGGGCTACGAGACGACTGCCGCTCTGCGGCAGAAGATTGGCAGAGGTTTTCAAACACGACTTAGAGGTTGCAGGGCACCTCTGGAAACCTGCGTCTTATGGGGGGCAGGCGTCTCGCCTGTCCACACAGGCAAGATGTCTGTGTCCCATACTTTGAGTATCCAGAGGTGTCCTTAAGATATAGAAAATTCCGTTTGCTTTCCTGCGGGATGTCTCCACCATGCGCGTCCCCAAAACCTGACCCCACTCCCCGTTCCGAATCATGGCTGTCGTCCTCCGTCTCCGCAAAGAAGGTGCCAAGCACCGCCCGGTGTTCCGCATTGTCGCCGCTGACAAGCGTTTCCCGAAAGAGGGCCGTTTCCTGGAGATTCTGGGCACCTATGACCCGCAGAAAGGTCTGAAAGGTGCAACGGTGAACATGGATCGCGTGAATGCCTGGATTTCTCAGGGCGCTCAGCCCTCTGAAACCGTAGCCAGCATCATCAAGAACGCCGCCGCGACGGCCTGAACGTCATGAACGCGCCGGAAGCCCTCCGCGAGTTCCTTTCGTATGTGGTGGCGAACTTGATCGACCACCCGCAGCAAGCGTCAATCGCCATCGGCACCAATGTGAATGGCGCGATCACGTATCGCGTGCAGCTTGCGCAGGAGGATGTGCGGCATGTCATTGGCAAAAATGGCATGACCATCAGCGCCATTCGTTCTCTGCTGAATACTGCTGCGGCAAAGCACGGCATCAAAATTTCCCTCAAGGTGGGTTCGGCGCGCGTGGAAGATGCCGAGGTCGGCGACGCTGCCGAAAAGATCAGTGCCGAGGAATAGCCGCGCCTCACACGCACCTGCCAGCGACCCACCAGCCCAAGGCAGCCGCGATGATGCCGAGCGCGATGCTGCCAACGGCGTTTAAAACAGCGAGCCAAGGATGCTGCCCCGCCAGCAAGAGCCACGAGTCATTCGCGAGCGTGGAGAAGGTCGTGTAGCCACCGAGAAAACCCGTCGCAGCGAAAAGCCATGGGCCGCCTCCTTTTTCACGCATGATCGGCAGCGCACAAAGGAAACCGAGGATGAAACTGCCGAGGATATTGGCTGCAAAAACGCCCCACGGGAAAACCGCCGTCGGCAGGCAGCGCGCGAGCAAGCGAATGGTGGCGTAGCGTGCCACCGAGCCAAGCCCTCCGCCGAGGAAAACAAAGAGTGCAGCGCGCATGATCTTAAGGAAGGCTGGTGGAGAGGTTGGGAATCCGCCGCGACCGCCTCATGAATCCCCCGCAGCCTCGCGCCGTGCGCCACCCACGGTCTGTGGCGCAAGGCGGGCGCGCCAGACGTAGCGCTGGAACAAAACCTTCACGGAAGCAGTGAGCGGCACGGCGAGGATGGCCCCGAGAAGACCGCCGAGCAACAGCCCCCAAACCAACACGGAGGCGATCACCGTCATGGGATGCAATCCCACAGCCTCGCCCACGATGCGCGGGGTGATGAACAGCGCGTCAATCTGCTGCACGAGCACAAAGACTCCCGTCACGATCAGCGGCATCACCCACCAAGGATCCCCTGGCACAAGGGCACTGCCGCCCTGAACGCCGCCGATGATGACTGCGGGGATCCAGCACAGGGCGATGCCCAGATACGGAATGATGCCCAACAAGCACAGCGCGAGACCGATGAGCAGTCCGAAATCGAGCCCGACAATCCACAGCCCGATGCCCGTGGCGACCCCGTTGATGAGGCTGACAAAAAGTTGCCCGCGAAAGAAGGCCACGAGGTAGCTGTTGATCTCACTCAAACAACTCACCACTTCGTCTTTGAATGCGGATGCGCGCAGCGGCAGGTAATCCGACCACGATTGCTGGATTCTGGCACTCTCGATGAGGAAGTAATAGAGATAGAGCGGGACGATGATGAAGGAGAGGAGAAATCCGAAGACGCCGAGGAAGCCACCCACACTCGATTTAATGAAGGCCCAGGCCATGCCCGGCAGCTTGGGCAGTGTGTTTTTCACCCAATCCCCGCGAAGGAAAGCCTGGAAGTCAAAGCTGTCCGTCGTGGCAGTCGTCCCAGCAGGAACAGGGGCCTCCGGTTCCGTGTGCGGCAGCAGGGAGATGCCCCAGTCGTTTTCGATCTTGGTCGTGAAGTCGAGCGCTGCTTTCTGCGCTTTGGAAAAGTAAACAGGCAAGCGCTGCGCGAGGTGCGCTGCGGGATCGCCGAGCTTCACACTCATCCACCATCCCAAGCCACCGATGGCGAGTGAGAAGACGGCAAAGACCAGCAACACCGAGCGCTGGCGCGTCACCCCACGCCGCTCCAGCCATTCCACCCCAGGCTCCAACAAATACGCCAGCACCCCAGCCACGGCGAAGGGCACGAGGATCGGCTGGAGAAAGGCCATCACCTTCGTCAGCAAATAGATCAGGCCGATGCTAAGCGCACCAATGACAGCGATGGACAAGGCCGTGAGCGCAGTCCACATCGCGTTGCGCTGAAAGACGGTGGGGAAATTTTTCATCAGCGAATTCGCGCGCATGGTAGCCGCTGACCGAGCTTTGGGAACACAAAGATGTGTGCAAATTTGCCTCCTCCCGCTCCGTGGTATTCACCTCCTATGCCCAAGCCTCCCCTGCCCCACCCCGTCGCGCCTGAAGATTTGCAACGACTTGCCGAGGAGACGATGCGTGCGGCCAAGTTCCCGACGCTTGCCACGGTGGATGGAGATCAACCACGCGCGCGGCCAGTTTCACCTGTGCGGACAGATCGCTTTGTCGTCTATGTGGCGAACTTGAGGCGCTATGGCAAGACGCATGAGCTGGCGAGCAATCCCAAGGCTGAACTCTGCTACAAGGATGCCGCAGACAACCAAGTGCGCATCACGGCGCGCGCGGAAATCGTCAGCGAACGCCCTCTGCTCGAGGAAATCTGGGCCGCCAATCCCCTCCTGCGGGCCTATCTCGGCAGTCTCGATAATCCTGAACTCATCATCTACCGTTTCATTCCCGAACGCGTGCGTTACATGCAGGAATGGGCACTAGAATATCACGAAGTGCCTCTAGCATGAACGCGCCGCCGCCGCATGAGCAACAAGGCAGCAGCTCCTAGCAAGCATGCACTTCCCGGTTCAGGCACCGGCGTGATGACGAAATTGATGCCATAGGTGATCTGCTCTGCCCCTTCCTGAATCCAGAAGGTGTAATCGCCCGCCGGCAGCGGCCCATCGAAGCCGTAACCGCCGTACTCAGGCCCAGCATCAAGGATGGCCAGGAGGTTGGTGTATGTGTTGCCGAATCCGTCCACCTCTTTTCCCCACAGACCATTGCTCAAATGCTGTGAAGGATCAGTCATGTTGATGCTATCTCCTTGAGCAATGGCCATGAATGACTGATGGCCAGAAGTCGGGGCTGAATACTCGGTCAGATCGATCGCGGTCAAATAATACCCAGCCGCCACGGTAAAACGCCACACGTCTGGGTCGAGCGGCCCAACCCCCCCGAGGGAGCCCATCGTGCCTTGGATGAAATTCGATCCAGGAGTGAAAGTCATGAAGGTGGGCACATCACCGTCATCGGAGAGATCGCCATCCACAGCCTCACTCCAATCATTGGCCCAAGCCGGGCCCCATGGCACGGCAAGGCAAGTCACGAGGCAGAGGATTTGAGGCCAACGCATAATATGGAAAATATAGAAAATTCATTCATTAAAGTCAACTATTTGGATTTCCTGCCTCCTGCCCCTCTGCAACCTCCCCTGAAAATCATGCTGGCTTCCCATGCCATGATTTCTCATGATGAGCACCATGCGCCTTCTTCCCCCTTTCCTCTGCCTGTGCCTCCTCCTTTCTGGCTGCATTCACATCCACACTACTCGGCATGAATACACCGCCACGGCTTCGCCCACGCGTGTCGGCGGCTGTGTCTTCCGCGCCGAATTTCTCCCACAGAGCCAAGAATCTGGTTTGGCACTCAGTGCGATGGTCATCGGCGGCGCCACAGTGAGCGAGGTCGGCCCCTTCTTGCTGCGCCTTCACGCTTTTGGCACGCCAGGAGATCAGCGTTGGTTTGAGATCCGAAGCTTGCGTCTCTCTGGCCCAGGCAATTTCGATGCCCCCATGGAACCGCGCGGCTTCGCCGGGCGCGCCACTTTTGAGCCTACGAAAACACCCGGCCAAACGCGCGCCAGCCTTCTGCTCGGCCCGCACCTGCGGCTCGACGAGAAAAAGCTCCCGACCCTCGTGCTCGATGCCAACATCGCCATCGCACGACGCAGGGGCGTTTCTATCGAACACCTGCGCATCCCGCTCAAGTTGACCAAGACAGGCAGCGGCAAAACCACCTACATCCTCGCCGAAATCTGGCGCGACATGCACCAGCGCGACAGCATGGACAATCTCCCACAGGCACTGCCACCGCCGCCAGAGTCTCCCTGAGTCATCCACTGCAAAGCAGAACACAAAAACTGGACAGCCCGCAGCGACTCGTCTCCAATGCAAGCCGTGCATGCCGCGCGCAGGCACCATTCACCGAAACCCACAACCACACTCTCACTATGGGCAACATCCAATTCGGCTCCGAAGTCTATACCTGGTTCATGCAGGGCACTGGCAAGGGCTACGACAACAAACTCGAGCACATGATCAAGGTCGCCTCCGAGGCGGGCTTCACAGGCATTGAACCCATGGTGCTGGAAATCTCCCAGAGCGCCCTCGGCTGTTCAAAGTACTGGCTGGGCCCGCAGATCGACCCCATCAAGATGAAGGACACCCTTCAAAAGTACAACATGAAGCTCGCCGGCCTCGCGCTGGTCTGTTCCTGGGACGGTGACACTGAGGCACCGAATGAAAAAGAAGCCGCTGACTTCACGATCAACTATCTCAAGCATTTCCCTGGTGCCATGCTCGGCACCGTCACCCTGCCAAGCGGCCGCACGAAGGATCTGCAAAAACGCCGCCTCAACGTCGCACGCAACGTCAACGCCGTCTCTCAGCGCGCCCACGATGCGGGCCTCGTCTGCTCCTACCATCCGAACAGCCCCCCCGCCTCACTCGTCCGCACGCAGGAGGACTACGATGTCGTCCTCAGCAGCCTCGACCCGAAAGTCACCGGCTGGACCCCCGATGTCGGTCACATCATCCGCGGCGGCATGGATGTCATCGCCACGCTCAGCAAGTGGCAGCACCTCATCAATCACATCCACTACAAGGACTTCTCCGGCAATGGTGCGGAACCTTGGGCTCAGATGGGCACCGGCAAGCTCGACTTCCACAAAATCACCGAGTTCCTCGTAGCTCGCAATTACTCCGGCTGGATCATCTGCGAAGACGAAGCTCACTGCGCGGTCGATGACCCGGATGGCGTCACCAAACAGAACGGTCAGTGGTGCAAGGACAATCTGCACCCCATCGTCGCCTAAAAACAGCACCATCATCTCGACTCAACCAACGCCTTCTCCTTCGCGGGAGAAGGCGTTTTTCGTCTCTGCCTGACGAACGCACGCATCAGTCGCCTACGGCATGGCTCGCCAAATAAAAATTCCAAGCACAACTTGGCACGAGGCATGCTTATCACCGAGCCGGAGTTCATCCACCCACCTGAAATATGCAGAAACCTCTCCTCACCCGAATCCGGCGCGGCATGGCGGTCGCAGCCCTCCTTGCCATCACCACGCTCACCACTCTTCCTCTCAGCGTCAGTGGTCAGGAAGCAGCCCCCGCAGCTCCTGCCCCCTCAGCCCCCGTGGCGGACGCCTCCCCCACACTCGAGCAGAGAATCTTCGACCTGGAGAAATATGTTCAGAATGTCGAGCCGGGAAAAGATGGAAAGACCACCTGGAAATCCAACATCGCCGGCCCTGGCCCCGGCCACAGCGCCTGGCAGATGACCAGCACCGCTCTGGTGATTTTCATGACCCTGCCCGGCCTCGCACTGTTTTACGGCGGGCTGGTCCGTAAAAAGAATGTCCTCTCCGTGCTGGCGCAGTGCATGGGCATCGCTGGCCTCGTCACCATCCTCTGGTGGGCCTGCGGCTACAGCCTCAGCTTCGGCTCGGGCAATGCGTTCATCGGTGACTTGAAGTCTGCGCTCCTCGAAGGCGTCTCTCCCTACGCCTCGGGAGCCGGCTACTGGTGGATCTCTGATGCCATGTGGGCCATGTTCCAGCTCAGCTTCGCCATCATCACTCCAGCACTCATCATCGGTGCCATTGCCGAGCGCATGCGCTTCATCGCCGTGCTGGTGTTTGTGACTCTGTGGATGTTTGCCGTTTATTTCCCCTTTGCCCACATGGTGTGGAGTGCCTCGGGATTCATGTGCGGCCCGCTCAATGCGAACGCTGCCATCAAGGCCATCGACTTTGCCGGTGGCACAGTGGTTCACATGACCTCTGGCTGGAGTGCCCTCGTGCTCTGCATCCTGTTGGGTAAACGCAGAGGCTACGGCAAAGAGCCCATGCCTCCACACAGCATGGTGCTTTGCATGGTGGGCACGGGCATGCTCTGGGTCGGCTGGTACGGCTTCAATGCCGGTTCCGCTCTCGGCGCGGATGGAGTCGCAGCGAACGCCTTCATGACCACCACACTCGCAGCGGCGACTGCAGGCTTTGTCTGGGCCGTGGTGGAGTGGGTGCTCCGTGGCAAGCCCTCCGTTCTGGGCTTCTGCTCGGGCATCGTCGCAGGTTTGGTCGTCATCACTCCCGCAGCGGGCTTTGTCACTGCCACCTCCGCCATGATCATGGGCGTCTTGGCCGGGATCGTTCCTTTCCTAGCCGTATCCTACCTCAAAAAGTGGCTGGGGTATGACGATGCACTCGACACCTTCGGTGTTCACGGTGTCGGGGGCACGATGGGAGCCATCCTCACCGGCATTTTCGCTGACGAAAAAGCCAATCCGATCATCGCCGGCCTCAAAGAAGGTCTCTTGATGAACCAGATCAAAGCCGTGCTCCTCACCATCGCTTGGAGTGTGGCAGCTACCGTCGTTATTGGCTTCCTCATGAAGATGGTCATGAGCCTCCGCCCAGACCCCGAGGTGGAAAACAGCGGCCTCGACCTCGCCGAACACGGCGAAGCAGGCTACGAGCACTGATCTCGCACACATCTCCCATCGCCTTCCCACACAAGGCACCTGCGCAGAGCGGGTGCCTTGTTTCATTTTCACAGATAATCATCGCCGCCACTCAACACTCTCACCACAGCCACCGCGCCGAGAGTTGCCGGCAAATCTCCGAAGCATGAATCGCGTGAGATCGCCCTTACCACTCAACGCAGATAAACCCAAGATGCACGAATACATCCTCCATCATTCGCGCCCCTTCGTGGTTCAAAATGACACCTCAGCTCTCGATGTGCATTCGATGATTTGTCAGGCAGCGTTGCCCTCTTTCATCCGTGCAAATGGGCATCTGCACATCGTAGAACAATCCTCTTCACAGCGACTGATTGAGTAACCTCATCATTCAACAAAAGTCCCCATCCGATAGACCATTTGCCGCAAGCCCTCGCAACACGGCTTGCACTCAGCGCGCCTCTGCTGTCGTCTGGCGGTTGATCTTACGGCCAGAGGGATCGATCACATTCACGGTCACAAAGATGATGATGTTCTTTGTATCCACATGCTTGGTGTCACTGCGGAAGAATCGTCCCACAAAGGGCACATCGCCGAGGATGGGCAGTTTATCATTGACCATGGTGCGCGTCTGTATCTTGACACCACCGAGTACAATCGTCGCGCCGTCCCACACTTTGACGGCGGTCGTCACCTTGTTGGTTTTAAAAACAGGCTGGAGGATTTTGTTTGGCGTGATGACGCGGTCTGGAGCCTGGAACGGAATAACCTGCGTGACGCCGCCCACCACGAGAGTGATGAAATTCAATCCCGTGGGCATTTGGATGGGAGAGCCGTAATTCACGAAGCCCTCGAAATCTGTAAGCTCGGGCGAAAGAGTTAGCTCGACCGTGCCTCCGTCCTCGCCAATCACAGGCTCCACATCCAGCAGGACGCCCGTCTTTCGCATTTCAAAAGTGGTCGGCGTGGTAGGTGTGGCTAAAGGAACGAATGGTGGAGTGGATGTCACCACCTGCGGTGGGTCAAACTCCGTGGGGTAGATGAACTCACGCGTGATTTCCACCGTCGCCTTCTGCCCGCTTTTAGTGGTGACGCTCGGCGTAGCATTGATGTCGATGCCCTTCTTCTGCGACAGTCCGCGCAGCACTGCTTGGAATTGTGGGTCGGTGAAAACACCCGCCAAAGAAAGAATGCCAGGCGCGACAGTAGGTGCGGCATTCACCACGCCTTGATCCAGTAAAGAGTCAATCGCGTGCTCGGGAACAGCAAAGGTGCCCGTTCGTAGCCCCGAAGTAATAGGGCCGCCGCCACCTGCATTGGTAGAACCAGGAGGAAGAATTCCACCGACTGCAGATGTGACGACCGTGGGTGGCAGCGCCGGTGTCAGGGAGGGGATGGTGGTCTGATTGAGGAAGGGAAAATTGGCCGCCGAGTAGGTGTTGCCTGATCCTTGGCTACCGCCGCCGAGGAAGACATTGTTGCCATTCATTCCCACCCCGCCGAGCAACCAATCGTAGCCCAACTCTTCGAGGTTCTTTTGATTCACCTCCAGCATGCGAACTGTGATGGTGACTTGCTTCGGAGCGGAGTTGGCTGCTTGCGCGACAAGGTCTTCCACGATGTCCATGTTGGCCACGGTGTTGCGCACGACCAATAAGCTCGTGGCTGCATTGAAGCTAGCACTCGCGCCTTCAGGGAAATTCACGCCACGCGCCTCCAGTGCTTCCCGAGCTCCCATGCGTCGAATGGTCAGCCCTCCACCGCCAGGCGGCGGCTTGGCAAAGGGATCAGGTGCTCCTGCCCCTGTCTCTGTGTTCACTGGAGCATTCTGAATGAAGTCCGGTGGCACCCGAAAAGTTCGGGAGACCATGGTATTATTGCGTTCACTGGTCGAGACAAAGGTGACCGCATGCTCCTCGACACGATAAGCCACCCCACACATCTCGCTGACGTAGCGCAGCACTTCCTCCATCGGCACATTGTATAGCGTGAGGCTGATCGGCTTATTGCGGGCTTCATCCGGCACATTGAGCACAAAGCTCACACCAGAACCTTCGCTATCGAGATCGCGGCTGCGCACACGCAGCATCTCCACCACTTCTCCCAGCGTCGCCCCAGCAAACTCGACTTTGGGGAAAACCAAACTCTTGAGCTTGTCGCTAATGCGTGCTGCCCCTTGCAGCCTCTTGCCACTCATCCCCGCACCGAACATGGCACTGACATCCTGCACCGAGAGAGGAATAGGATCCTCCCAGGCTTTGCCCACCTCAGCCAGCATCTTTGCACGCTGATGGTCGTAGGCCGTTTGGTAGTAGCGCTGCTTCTCACGCTCTGCCGTCTCCATACCGCGGCGGGCAGCACTGTTGTAGGGGTCGATTCGCAACACGTCCTGGAAAGTCGAGATCGCCTTATCCAAGTCGCCGAGTTCCAGGAAAGAGTTCGCTTTGATCAAGAGAGCCTGCACGGCCTGCACATTGGCTGCGTGTTCCTTCGTCAGAGCCGGAGGGTAGCGATCAGGATCGGCAAAGCGTCGGCGCAACTCCAGCGCACGCGAGTCATTCGGAGCCACGCCAGGGGCGAGCAATTCGTCGATGAGCTTTCTCGCACCTGCCACGTCACCCTGTGCGGCCAGAGCCTGCGCATGCAGACAGCCGGCTGCCACATAACCATTGCGCGCGGCGAGGCGGTGCTCGCGGGCCAGCGGAATGTCAGGCAGAGCCTCGTAGGCTGCTTTGAAAACTCCCAGTGCTTCCTCGGGTTTGCGCTCATCCAGCAGGCGGTAGCCCTTTTGCACCGCCTCTCCGGCTTGATTCACTCGGCTGGCACGTCTCTGCGCCTCTGCGCGCGCCATGGCAGACACTAAGGATTGTGCCTGCACCGTCTCCGACATGCCCAACGCGAGAATCGCAAACGCAAACGCAGCACCGTGGGTCAGACGGCGGGAAGTCCGAGCGGGAACATCGTTCAGGGAGGGTTTGAGAGGCATCAAATCGCGGAAAGTCGGTCTTTATAACAGGACTCCGCAATCCGCCCAAGCATTTTCTGCCATGATTCTCACCCCAACAGTTGCCCCGCCTCCTTCCCTTGCTCTGATGGATGCCCCATCCATTCAAAGTCATGTCAAAAACCCCCATCAAAGTCGCAGTCACCGGCGCCGCCGGTCAAATCGGTTACGCACTTCTTTTCCGCATCGCCTCGGGCGCGATGTTTGGCCCGGATCAGCCGGTGATCCTCCAACTCATCGAAGCTCCGTTTGAAAAACCGATGGCCGCACTCAACGGCGTGGCGATGGAGCTCGACGACTGCGCCTTCCCGCTGCTCAAAGGCATCGTGCAGACCAGCGATGCCAGCGTCGGCTTCAAAGACGCCAACTGGTGCCTGCTCGTCGGTGCCAAGCCACGTGGCCCAGGCATGGAGCGCGCTGATTTGCTCAAGGACAACGGCAAAATTTTCATCGAACAAGGCAAGATCATCGACGCAGTCGCCGCAGACGATGCGCGCGTCGCTGTCGTGGGCAATCCGGCGAATACAAACTGCATGATCGCCGCCTCACAGGCCAAACGCCTCCCCTCGGATCGCTTCACAGCGATGGTGCGCCTCGATCAGAATCGTGCACAGACGCAGCTCGCGCAGAAGGCCGGTGTCGATCTCACCGAAGTGAAGGACATCTTCATCTACGGCAACCACAGCCCGACGATGTTCCCCTCCTTTGCCCATGCCACCATCGGCGGCAAGCCAGCCACGCAGGTCATCAATGACCGCGCCTGGCTCGAAGGCCCCTTCTGTGAAACCGTCGGCAAGCGCGGCGCAGCCATCATCGCTGCGCGCGGTGCCTCCTCAGCCGCCTCTGCAGCCAATGCACTCGTCGATCACGTCCGCTCCCTCGTCACTCCCGGAGCCATCCATTCCATCGCAGTGAAGAGCGAAGGCCGCTACGGCTTTGACGCCAATGTGTGGGCCGGCATGCCAGTGCGCACCACCACGCCAGGCAGCTACGAGGTCATCACCAGCTACGAAATGGACGACTTCGCCAAAGCGAAGATCGCTGCGACGAACAAAGAACTCGTCGATGAGCGCTCCTTCGTGGCCGAGATGATCAAGTAACCCATCTTTGCTCCGCCTCACTCTCGCCCCATGCGCCCACGCGGCCCATGGGGCGTTTTTTTGGCGAAACGCCCGCCTCCTGCTGCGTTTGATCCCCATGACGCTCTCCTCACGGCGGAACTTTTTGCAAAGCACCGGCTGCGGATTCGGCTACCTCGCTTGGCAGGCCATGGCCCAGCAAGCGCAGGCGGCCCAAACCCGCACCGCCACATCGAGAGGCCCACACCACACAGCAGCAGCAAAGCGCGTCATCTTCCTATTCATGCAGGGCGGCGTCAGCCATGTGGACTCCTACGACTACAAGCCGCGCCTCTTCAAAGACGATGGCAAGATCATCGAGGTCGCCGACTCCCGCACCGTGGCGAAGACCGGAAAAGGCGCGCCGCAGCGCGTGATGAAACCGCTGTGGCACTTTCAACAGCACGGTGAATCTGGACGCTGGGCTTCCGATCTCTTCCCTCACATCAACCGCCATGTGGACGATCTGTGCTTTCTGCATGGCATGCACACGGAAGGCGTCGCACACGGCCCTGCCACGCTGTTTCTGCACACCGGCACCACAAGCTTCATCCGCCCCAGCATGGGATCATGGGTGCTCTATGGCCTCGGCTCCGAAAGCGAAAATCTACCGGGCTTCGTCACCCTCAGCCCATCCCTCGGCAACGGTGGGCCGCGCAACTACGGCAACGCCTTCCTGCCCGCCGCCTTCCAAGGCACGCCCGTAGGTCGCAGCGGTCAGCCAGCCACCGAGTCCACCATCCGCAACATCACCAACACCATCTGGACGCCCGCACAACAGCGCAAGCAATACGAACTCCTCGAATCGCTCAACGCCCTGCAAGCCTCTCGTGCTCTGCCTGGCGACAGTGAAACCGAGGCTGTAATCCGCAGCTACGAGCTCGCCTGGCGCATGCAAAACAACGCGCCTGACGTGCTCGACATCTCCGGCGAATCCGCTGCCACAAAGAAACTCTATGGCATCAGCGAACAACCCACGGACAACTTCGGTCGCCAGTGCCTCATGGCGCGGCGACTCGCTGAGAAAGGCGTGCGCTACATTCAGGTCAATTACGGCGACAACACGAACAACCCTGCTTGGGATCAGCACTCCAATCTCCCCAAACACGGCGACCACGCCGCAGCGGTGGACAAACCCATCGCTGGACTGCTCTACGATCTCAAACAACGCGGGCTGCTCGAAGACACCATCGTCTGGTGGGGCGGCGAGTTTGGGCGCACGCCCTACGCTGAGCGAAACGGCACAGGGCGCGATCACAATCCTCTCGGTTTCACCGTCTGGATGGCCGGAGGCGGCTTCAAACCTGGATTCTCACACGGAGTCACCGACGACATCGGACACATGGCCATCGAAGGCAAAGTCCACATGCACGATCTGCATGCCACCATCCTGCACCAACTCGGCCTCGATCATGAAAAGCTCACCTTCCGCTCCGCCGGTCGTGATTTCCGCCTCACCGACGTGCATGGCCGTGTCGTACGCGAAGTCATCCTCTAGGTGCGAGACGAAAAAAGTGCGCTCTCTTTTCGCTCCACCATGCCTGAAGATTTTTCATCCTTGCGCACGCTCCTGCAGCGTCGCCTCGCCCTGATCGCAGATCACTCATTTCGCGACCGCGATCCTGCCGGGCATCTGCAAGCATTGCAAAACGTCTCCGAGGCGCTGCAAGGCGAGCACCTGCGCCTCCGCGCCACTCTGCCGCCGCGTCTGAACCATTACCTCACGCAGTCGAGCTTCTCCAAAGCCCTCGAATATCTCGATAGCTCACCCGATGACAGACGTTGATGCCAAGTCATGCGTCGCTATCTCTCACTCTTCGCTTCACTGCTTCTCGCCAGTGCCTCTGCCGCAGAAAAGCCGAACATCATCTTCATCCTCTGCGATGATCTCGGTTACGGCGATGTGCATTGCTTCAATCCAGAAGGGAAAATCGCCACACCGCAAATGGATCGCCTCGCAGCGCAAGGCGTTGCCTTCACAGACGCACATTCCGGCTCCAGCGTCTGCACACCGACGCGTTACGGCGTGATCACGGGCCGCTATGCCTGGCGCTCAAAACTCCAGAGCGGCGTGCTCGGCGGACTCAGCCCACGTTTAATCGAACCAGGACGAATGACCGTGGCCGACATGCTAAAAAAACAAGGCTACTCGACCCACTGCGTGGGCAAATGGCATCTCGGCATGGATTGGGTGCGCACCGGAGATGTGAGTGAACTTAACATCGAAACGCCTGATCAGGTAAACCACGTCGATTACACACAGCCCATCGCCAACAGCCCCACCAGCGTCGGCTTTGACAGCTATTTCGGCATCAGTGCCTCGCTGGACATGGTGCCCTACTGCTTCATCGAGAACGATCATGTCACCGTCCATCCGACGGAAACCATGAAGCTCGTCATGAACGCCGGTGGCAAAATGAACTTCTCCCGCGAAGGGCCAGGTGCTCCCGGCTTTCGTGGAGAAGACGTGCTGCCGACACTGGCACGCCGCGCAGTGAAACTCATTCATGAGCGATCGACCGCAGCGAAAAAGGGCAGCCCCTTCTTTCTCTATCTGCCGCTGAATGCTCCACACACACCCATCTTGCCCAGTGCTGAGTGGCGAGGTCGCAGTGGCATCAACCTCTACGCCGACTTTGTGATGGAGACGGACGATGTGATCGGTCAGATCGCGCGCGCCACCGAAGATGCAGGCATCGCCAAAGACACCCTCATCATTTTCACCAGCGACAATGGATGCTCCCCCAGCGCGGATTTCCCAAAACTCGCCGAGGCTGGGCATCATCCAAGCGCGATCTATCGCGGCCACAAAGCGGATATCTTCGATGGCGGTCACCGCGTGCCCTTCATCGTCCGCTGGCCCGCCAAAGTGAGGGCAGGATGGAAATCCACACAGCTCATCTGCCTGACCGACTTCATGGCCACCGCAGCGGAAATCGTCGGCATGAAGCTGCCCGACAACGCCGCCGAGGACAGCTTCAGCTTTCTGCCAACGCTCTTGGAAAAGCCCGGCACGCAGGCACGTCAGAGCGTGGTGCATCACTCCATCAATGGCAGCTTCTCCCTGCGCGAAGGAGACTGGAAGCTGGAACTCTGCGCTGGCTCCGGCGGCTGGAGTGCCCCGCGCCCAGGCAGCCCCGGCGAGAAAGGTCTGCCTGACACTCAATTGTACAATCTCAGCACCGACAGCGGCGAAAAAAACAATCTCCAAGCCAGCCAACCGGAGATCGTCGCAAAGATGACGCGAGAACTCGAAGCTCTCATCGCCAACGGGCGCAGCACGCCCGGCGCACCGCAAAAAAACACGGTCGAAGTCGTGCTGCGCAAGCCGCCCCCCGCACCCAAGCTGCGGAAGAAGGCGAAATGAGCGAACTTTCTCCGTGCGTTCATAAACAGCACCCGCTAACCTCGCAGTCTCCGTTCCTCAAACCCAGCAATCATCATGAGCAAAAGCGCACCTAAACTTCACAACGCGATGTGGCCAGGTCTCGTCGGCAAAGGCGACGGCGAAGGCCAGGAACCCCCAATCAGCCTCGAGCGCATGCTCGACCTCACGGCCGCCGCGAACGTGAACGGCCAGAAGTTTGAAGGCATCGACTATTTCCTTTTCCTCCCGCACACCGATCCGAACGCGAGCGACGACGAGATCAAGAAGATCGCCGAAAGCATCGCCAAGCGCGGCTTCTCTGTCGGCTCGCTCGTGGCTCCCGTGTGGCCCGGCACCGTGGGTGACAGTGCCATGGGCGACGATGCCCAGCAGGCAAAGTTCCTCGATGCTGTGAAGATGGCCTGCCGCATTGCGAAGATTTTCAACAGCACCGGCATTCGCAAATACGGCGTCATCCGCATCGACAGTGCCGAGTTCGGTGTGAACAAATGGCGTGAAAACCCGAAAGCGAACACCGCGCGCATCATCGACACCTTCAAAAAGGCTGCCGCCATCGCCAAAGATCACGGCGAGCGCCTCGCCGCTGAAGGTGAAATCTGCTGGGCCGGCATGCACTCGTGGAAAGACATGCTCGACGTGCTCGAAGGTGTCGGCATGCCCGAAGCGCTCGGCTTCCAGGCTGACCTCGCTCACACTTACCTCTACACCCTGGGCTACAACGCACCTGAGCATGCGTTGCTCAAAGAAGGCTACTCGCAGGATGAATTCTACGCGGCTTACGCGAAGATGACCGATGCGCTGCGTCCATGGACCATCGACTTCCACGTCGCTCAGAACGACGGCACCGTTCACGGTGCGGGCAGCCACGACAAGACGGGCAAGCATTGCCGCGCTGATGATCCGAATGGCAAACTTGACATCGTAAAATGCGCCGGTTACTGGCTCAAAGACGCCGCTGCACGCGGCATCCAGCACATCTGCTGGGATGGCTGTATGTTCCCGAACGCCGTGCTCGAAACGCCCGACACCTGGAACACCATCCTCGCCACGATGATCAAAGTGCGTGATGCGCACGGCTGGTAAGATTCAGCCCTCACATCATTCCATGAAGCGCCGCTGGAGAAACTCAGCGGCGTTTTTTTAATCTCGCCGCAAAATCAGCCAGCCCCGTTCGTAGTCAGAACCATGACAACGCGTCGCGCTTTCCTCGCCTCCAGTCTCGCCACCGCCATCTGCCACGCTCAAGAAGCAACGACGACCGCCGAGCCGATCATCGACATCCACCAGCACACGCACTATCACGGTCGTCTCGATGAGCATCTGCTGACGCACCAGAAAGCGATGGGAGCCACCACCACCATTCTGCTCCCCGCAGGCACCTACGTCCAGCGTCCTTCCACCCACAATGGCAAGTCGAATGGGCTCGCCGCACGCTGCGGCACCACGCAGGATGCTTTCAACTTCGCCAAAGCGCACCCTGGGGCATTTCTCTGGGGAGCCAATGAAGTCACCGATCTCGACAACGCTCCGATCACCATCGAAAAATGGCTCAAGCAAGGTGCCTGCATCATCGGCGAGCAGAAGTTCAAAGTGGAGTGCGACTCCCCTCAGAGTCAGAAACTGTACGAACTCGCCGCCGCCT
The DNA here is from genome assembly GCA_039806835.1 of Prosthecobacter sp. Lineage (GTDB taxonomy): Bacteria > Verrucomicrobiota > Verrucomicrobiia > Verrucomicrobiales > Verrucomicrobiaceae > Prosthecobacter. Next base: position 408,589 of record JBDHQD010000002.1, read on the forward strand.
ACAACGTGCCCATTCTCCTGCACTTCCAGTACCTGACCTACAATCTCGGCTACGATCGCTTTTACAAGATGCTCTCCAAGCATCCGCGCACCAATTTCATCGGCCATGCGCAGACTTTCTGGGGCAATATCGACAAACTCCAGGAACAGAAAAATTTATACCCAAAGGGCAAAGTCACGCCTGGCGGACTGACCGACCGCTATCTCGCGGATTATCCCAACATGTTTGCCGACATGTCCGCCGGTTCTGGCCTCAATGCACTCACGCGTGATGAGGAGCACACGACAGCGTTTTTCAAACGACACCAAGACAAAATCCTCTACGGCAGCGATTGCGCCGATCACCTCGGACGCGGCCCCGGTTGTCAGGGAGCGGCCACCATCGCGGCGATCCGACGGCTCGCTCCCGACAAAAAAGTGGAGCGCAAAATCCTCTTTGAGAACTCCAAGCGCCTCTTCCGTCTGTCTTGAGATCGCTGTGAGCGAATGATGGCATCCGGCCATGAGCCGCGCTATGTCACACGCCATGCTCATCACCAGTTCATCGAATGAACGCGTCAAACACGCGCGCCGTGTGCGCGATGGGCGCGAGCGCGATCTCATTTTTGTCGAAGGCGAACGCCTCGTGGCAGAATGCGTGTCCTCCGGACTGACGGTGCATACCTGCTTCATCGGAGCGGATGAGCCCTCTCCGACACGCCGCGCACTCCTCCAGCAGCTCTCCTGCCCGCTCCTTCAACTCGCAGACCCGGTGCTCACTTCACTCAGCGACACCACCTCCACTCAGGGCATCATCGTCATTGCTGAACGCCCCTTCCCGACATTGGATCAAATGTTCACCGAACAAACTCCTCTGCTCCTCGGCCTGGATCGTGTGCAAGACCCCGGCAATCTCGGCACGCTCATCCGCACCGCTGAGGCCGCTGGCAGTGCTGGCATCTTTTCCTTTGCCGGATCGGCAGATGCCTTTGCCCCAAAGACGCTGCGTGCCGCCATGGGCTCTGCCTTCCGGCTTCCAGTACTCGCTGAGGTCTCAGGACTCGGAGCCATCGCCACCTGTCGCACACGCGGATTGAAAATCGTCGTGGCCGATGGTGAAGGAAGCCTCCTCCACCATGATTACGATTGGCGCCAGCCGACACTGCTCATCCTCGGCAACGAAGGGCGTGGTAGCGCGGCTGAAATCAAAGCGGCCTGCGATGTACGTTTGCGCATTCCGATGCGCGCTCCTGTCGAGAGTCTCAATGTCGCCGCGGCAGGGGCAGCCCTGCTGTTTGAGGCCGCGCGGCAGAGACTCTGACTCTGCGGTTAGGCAGCGTCCATCGCCGCCAGTGCCGTGCGAAGAATGGACTCCTGCAACCGTGCCATCTGCGCCGCTTCCACTTCGTCTGCATCTTCCCATCCTGCGAGATGAAGCAGCCCGTGAACGAGGTAGAGCGCAACCTCATGTTCAAAGCTCTGTCCGTACTCGGCCCCTTGCCTCATCGCGGTGTCGGCACTGATGAGGATTTCTCCATGTTGAAAAGTGATCACGTCCGTGGGAGTCGGGTCGCCGAGAAACTCCCCATGAACGCGGGCTATCTCCTTGTCGCTCACGATGGACACCTCCACTAGGGGCAACGTCGCCAAGGGGGCCTCAGGTGACTTCGCCGCAGCAAGGCAAGCTGGCACCGCATGAGTGCCGACGGCACGCAACCAGCGCAGCGAAATCTTGTGCCGACGTTGGCGATTGTGAAGGCTGAGAGCAGAGAGCATCACGCAGCAGAGGCAGGCGGTGATTTGCGTCCACGGCTCTTCTTAATCGGTGCTTCCGGCTGCTGAGTCGTGAAGGTTGCCTCGACCACTTTGGTGGAATCCTTCAACGGCGATTCTGCACTGAGCGTCGCCGTTGGCCTGCCTTCGATCACGGTGGTGGCAGGCCGGGACTCTACCGCTTTCTGGTACTTGATGCGGCCGTGCATCATGCTGAGCAGGGTCTTGGCAAAACTGGCCTTGATGCACGCCAGTTCGGCGATGGTCAGATCGCATTCATCGAGCTGGCCATCCATCATGCGTCCTTGCACGATCTCGTTGATCATCGATTCCACACGGGAGGCAGTGGGTTTTTCCAAAGTGCGCGAAGCACTCTCCACAGCGTCTGCCAGCGAAATGATGGCTGATTCCTTGAACTGTGGGCGAGGCCCTGGATAGCGGAAGGTTTCTTCACTGACCTGCGGCACGTCGTCTTCTTTCGCCTTCCCGAGTTGGACAAGCCGCTCCTGCTCCGCTTTCCGGTCGAGTGCCTGCCGGTAGAAATAATACGCCAGCGAATTGCCGTGATGCTGCTCGATCACGTCGATGATGCGCGAGTTGAGATTGTTTTTGATGGCGAGATCGACGCCATCTTTCACGTGAGCGATGATCACCAGCGCGCTCATGCGCGGCGTCAGATCGTCGTGCGGATTGGCTTCAGGATCCATGTTCTCGATGAAGTACTCCGGCTTGCTGAGCTTGCCGATGTCATGGAAATAGGAGCACACACGACACATGCCGGCACCAGCGCCGATGACTTCGGCTGCGGCTTCTGAGAGATTCGCAACGACAAGACTGTGATGATAGGTGCCAGGTGCCTCGATGCTGAGACGGCGCATGAGCGGGTGATTCAAATCCGCCAATTCCAACCAGGAGACATCCGTGGTCACCCCAAAAAGACTTTCCAGCACCGGGAGCAGTCCACCCACCGCCATACCGGTCACCACACCGAGCACCAGCGGCAGGCCGATCATGCGGCCAAATTTCTCCTCCATGATGACGCCTGCCGCTTCATGCAGCAGCAGGGAAAACACCATCGAGGCCAGCCCCACATAAAGCCCCGCCATGAAGAGGCGATTGCGTTTGCGCACGCGCTTTGTCAGCAGCACGCCCGTAAAGCCGATAAGGATCGAAGTGGCAAGATAGGTGGGAGCCGAAACTGACACACACACCAGCACACCGAAAATCGTGGCATACAACACGGCAAAGAGGCCGATGCGGCGCCCGAGAATGACCGAAAGCACCAGCGGGCCAAACGCATGCGGCAGCACCACCGCCTTGAGCGTCTTTCCCCAACTCTGATCCGCCGACATGTGCAGCGTGTAAACGACCAGCGCCAGATGCATCACGATGGTGCCCAGCACCAGCAGCAGGATGCCGTTGTCCCGAATCTCGCGCCGCAGCGCCACGCGCTCATGGGAAACCATGGCAAAGCCGATGGCCGCCGCATAAAGCGCATGCAGCCAGTTCAGGGAGGGCAATCCCTCTTCCACGCGCGTGCCAAAGCGCATCAAAATGCCCACGCTGACGAAGAAAAACACATAGGCAGCCACCGTGCCGGCGGGGTGTGTGCGCATCTCGTCGATAAAATCCCCCCCTTGGTGCTTCCGGCGGGTTTTTCCGCAGGAAAGCCCTTCTCGTTGCAAGCGGGCGCGACGAATGGACTCAAACATGATCGGGGGTCGGGAGTGGTAGCGAAGCTATCATACATCGGAGGCCGGACAAGAATCTTTCCCCTCCGCAACTCCTGCCCCGCGCCGTGCGGCCTCGCCTCCCCGGCTGCGCCCGGCTTGGTAGGCTTCGATGATTCGCTGAACCACCGGCAAACGCACGATGTCCCTGGGCGCAAAAGACACGAATTTGACGCCCTCCACATCCTGGAGCAGCTCCACGGCCTCCCGCAGCCCGGATTTCACATGCCGCCGGAGGTCCACCTGAGAAGGATCGCCGGTGACCACGCAGCGCGCGCCTTCGCCGAGGCGCGTGAGGAACATGAGCATCTGCTCCGTGGTGGTATTCTGCGCCTCATCGAGAATGATGAAGGCGTTTTTGAGCGTCCGCCCACGCATGTAAGCCAACGGAGCGATCTCGATGCTGCCACGCTCGATCAGACGCTCTGCCTCTTCGGGTTCGAGCATGTCATAGAGCGCATCGTAGAGCGGTCGCAGGTAGGGAAAGATTTTTTCCTTCAAATCGCCCGGCAAAAAACCCAGTGCCTCTCCCGCCTCGACGGCGGGGCGCGTCAGCACAAGACGCTGCACCACCTTCTCTTTCAGCCAGTGCAGGCCCTGCGCCATGGCGAGATAGGTCTTGCCCGTACCCGCAGGACCGACGCCGAAAACGACTTCACACTCCCGCATGGCTTGCACGTAGGCGATCTGACTGCGGGTTTTGGCGAGCACCGGTGGGCGTTTGCCAGAGCCCAGGAGTTTGAGCTGCATGATCGCCTCCGCAGGCGCATCACCACTCTCGCGCTGCACACTTTCCGTGACGAGTCGCACCATGCCTGGAGACACCTCTCCGCCCTGACGCCGCACGCGTTCGAGTTGGGTAAACACTTCACGAGCTGCGGCGACTTTTTTCTCGTCGCCCTCGATCCGCACCCAGCCTTCCCGGCTGATCACATTCACCCCCATCGCCTCACCCACCAGCCGCAGGCTGCTCAAGTCATTGCCGATCAGCTTCTGAAGAAACTGCGGCGTTTCGTAGGTGAGTGTTTCGACAGCCATCAGCGGTAGCCGTACGCCAGCGCCCAATGCACCCCGCCCCCGTTCTTTGCCTTCAGTTCAAAGACGATGCGGTAGGTGCCAGTTTTCGGCGGGTTCACCCGCACGCTCATGAAATACTTATCCGCCTTTGCATTGATCTGCACCGGCTGGCCTTTCTCATCAAAGACCTTCATGTCCAGCGTCACATCGGTGTCCACCGTACCCAGCCAGAAGGCGTACTCATTGCCTTTGAAAAGCTGATGAGTGACCATGAGCTTCTGCCCGCTTTTCACCTCTCCGTTCCAATAGTCCTCACGCACGATGAACCCCTGCTCCACAAAGGGCGTGGCGGCTTCCATCGCTAGCGAGTGCGATTCGTCCACCGTCGCCCATACCACCGGCACGGAGGTGAGCATCAGGACGGCAATGAGGACTCTTCCAAGATAGGCGTTCATGTCAGATGCGTTCACAGATTGATCAATTTTTTGCGAGGATTTCCGCCAACAGAACATCGCAGGTTTTGCCGATGTTGGAGACTGCGTCTTTGGAGAAGCCATCCACGGCTCCCTCCATCTGCTCCAGCACCGTACCGAGCCCTTTACGGATGGATCTCACCACATCGTGATCGCGCGTGGCTGCGGGCATTTTCTCAATGGTGCTCACAAAATGCTCCACCAGCATCGGTTGATTCAAAAGCTCGGCGCGATCCGCCGAGAAGCTCTTTTTCACCACCGAAGTCACCGAGGCCGTGCCACGCAGCCAGCCGCCCAAGCTCACGCACTGCGAGAGGTCCATGTCCTTCATCTGCTCCATGGTATCGCGCACTGTTTTCTGCGTTTGATCAAATTCTTTGCGAATCGCGCTCCAGTTGGACTTATCCGCCGCATCCAGGATGCTCTGCGCGTGCGGCAGCACGGATTTGCTCAGCCCAAGGCTCTTTGCCAGAGAGATGACATCACGGCCAATGTCCTGCACGGCCTCTTTGTCCTCCGCCTGCACCGCCACAAATCCCTCGGCCACGATGTAGCCAAAAAGCAGCGACAGGCGCGTGCGATCCGTCGTGCTGGGAATCTCCGCTTTACGAAGTTCCGCGCGCCAATTCGGCTCGCCGAGTTTGTCGAGTACGGAAAAGACTTCACTCGGCACGGGCACGACCACATCCCCCACCACTTTGCCAGGGAATGCCTGGGGGTCGAAGTCGGTCACGGCCTTGGCACCCTGCGGTGCTGCGGTGAGATTTAGGGTGGCCGCAGTCAGTCCAGCGACGATAGACAGGAAATAGGAGCGATTCATAGCCGGTGGGGAGTGTGTTATGTAACAAGCTAAATCAAGCTGCGAACTACGACAGTGGCAACTGGTTTGACCGCCAGAGATGCCAAGTTCGCATCAGACAACGCCAGCGCACGGCAAGTCCCCCTCAAAGGGCCGCGCGATACAGGTCGATAAAGTCATTCACGCTCAGGGGGCGCGGATTGAACTGCGCCGTCCATTGCTTGGCGGCCATCTCGGCGAGAACCGGGATGTTTTCCTCCCTCACCCCATGCTCGGCGATATGTCCGGGCATGCGGGCCTCCCAGAGCAGTTCGCTGATGCGGTCGGCCAGGTCGCCGTCGAAGTAGCTCTTGTAAATGGCTGCGATCTCTGGAATCCCAGAATTGAACCGGATGACGTGCGGCAGCATCACGCCGACAGCCTCACCATGCACGACATTGAACTTTGCCGTCAATGGATTGGCGCAGGAATGCGCCGCACCGAGCATGCTGTTTTCGATGGCTGTGCCCGCGTAGGCGGCACCGAGCAGCATCATGCCGCGCGCCTCGATGTCCTCGGGATCGCGCAACACCCGGCTAAAGCCAGCGTGGCAAAGTCGGAACGCTTCACGGGAATAATGTGAGGAAAAAGCATTGCGTTTGCTGGTGACGGCGGTTTCCAGCGCGTGAGAAAGCGCGTCCATGCCCGTGCAGACAGTCACGCGGCGCGGTTGAGAAACCGTGAGCTGGGGATCAAGGATCGCCGCCTTCGCCGCAGCCTTCGGATCGCCGCAGGCCATCTTCACGTGTGTTTCCACATCGGAAATGAGTGCAAAACTCTGACATTCGCTGCCAGTCCCTGCGGTCGTGGGGATGGCGATGAGCGGTAGCATCGGCTGAGTGGCTTTCCCGACGCCCCAGTAATCCTGCATGCGCCCACCGTTGGTGAGGATGAAGTTGCACCCCTTGGCGGTGTCCATGCTGCTGCCGCCGCCGAGGCCGATGATGAGGTCCGTGCCAAACTCACGCGCTGCCACGACGCATGCCTCCACATCCTCCGTGCTCGGATTTTCACGCACGTCACCAAACACCCGCGCCTGCAATCCTGCGTCGATGAGCAGACTGACGGCGCGCGTCACATAGCCAGCGCCCACGATGCCTGGATCACTCACCACAAGCACTCGCGTGCCACCGAGTTCGCGCGCAAGCTCACCGACACGAGCGAGCGTGCCATTGCCAAAGATAAGACGCGTGCGCGGCTGATAGTCGAAGGAAGCGAGGGACATGGGATACGTTTAGAGTGCCGCTCTCAGGCGGAAATTTCAGGTCGCCAGAAAGGCCGCACCTCACGCGCAGTCGATGGAGCGGCGCTTGTAGAGGAACTCGAACATGTTGCCCTCGTGTGGCTGATCCCAACTGATTTTCATCGTGCTGATCGGCCCAATGTTGAGGCGGTCGATGGTGGGACACTCCAACAGCTCATGGATGAATGCCTCGTCCTGCGTGATGGCAGTGACGATGAGCGAATAGCCGATGCGCCCAAGCACCTCGTTCTGCGGCATCTCCAAGACACTCGCGTAAGGACAGAGAAATTCACGATTGGCGAGCGGATGCTGGTTGTCGGAGCACCAGATGATCGTTGGGCGCAGGAAAGTGCCTCCTTGGAACTCGACTTTACGCGGCCCGTCGCGGAATTGCGCGGTGACGTCTTCTGCACCGGGTGTTTTGAGGTCATTGTCGATGACGCTGTCGATGTAGTCAGCCATCTTCACATTCGCAAAGCCAGAGAGGCGGGCGTTTTCATCATCCGCTGCCGTTGGCTTCACGGGGCCGAGGCGCTCGGCAATGGCGGTGGCGATTTCTCTGCCATACTTCGGCACGATGACGGCGGAGGCATTGATGCAGGAGCGTCCGCCATTGTCGCTGATGGAGCTGACGATGACATCGAGGTATTCCTTCCAGTTCTCGATCTTGTCCTCACCGATGATGATCTTGCTCCAACCCGGACCGTGCACCTGCACTGCCGGATTATTTTCGTACATCTTGGCGATGTTCACGTCGCCAAACACGAGATTGCGTCCGCAGAGTTTGACCACTTCGCCACTACCTTCATGATCGGTGGGATAGAAGCCAAAGGCCTCCGCAGGCGCACCAGCGGCGATGAACGCCTGAATCAGACGATAAGGTGTCCACGGCTCCTCACGACCAGGTTTGATGACGACCGGGATTTTCAAGGCGATGGCGGGCAACCACAATGAGTTCACCGCAGGTGAATTGCTCGGCATGACGAGCCCGAGGGACTTCGTCGTCGGGAAGTAGGCCACGGGGCAGCCTGCCTGCGTGCCGAAGCCGCGATCGATCACGCTCAAATCAAGGCCGCGACTGAGGCCATTGAGCACCATCTTCATGTTCGTCATGGCATAGTGAATCTTCGCCATGTTGCGCTTCACCATGACATGCGGCAGGCCACTGGTGCGCGACAATGTGCTGATATACTCCTGCGGCGATTGTGTGTGCCCTTTGTCACCGAGCGGCAGCGTGCCGTTGAGGAAGAGATCACCCGCCTTTGCCGTGATTTCGATCAACTGCTCCACCGTGAGCTTTTTCAGCGCGGCTCGCGCCTCGCCAATCTTCGCCAAGTCCTTGCGTACGATGCCTGCATTGACCTGACTCACTTCAGCACAGACTTCGCCTGTTTTGTGATCTTTGACCTGAACCTTGTCGAGGGATTCGTAGGGGCGGCCTTTGCGCAGAGCGGGGAGATGCGGGATGGACATGATCAATTTTTTTGAGAAGAGAGGTTTACGAGTGGGGAACTCGTGGGGCAACGGAAAAACTGGCGCGCGCGGCCAGGTCTTTCACCCACCTGCTCTCACGCCTCACGCTGGGGGCGCAACGCTGGTGGGATCATCTCCAGCAAAGCAGGTGAATAGTTCGAATACGCCGGATAATCTGGATGGGGCACACCCGGCTCTCCCACCGGACGATAGCGCCAGTGTTTATACATCCACAGCCAACACTCAGGGTGCTCGCGGATCGCCTTTTCAAAATGATCCCACACACGCTGAGTCACCTGCTGCGTATCATCAGTGGCACTCGGCCTGAGTGTGTCCAACACCCGCGCATCATACCTGCCATCGTCGAGAGGACGACACACCCCCGTCATCATCGTAAGGCCGAGCCGTTTCGCCAACTCCACATGCAGCACAGGCACGCTGGTCCACAGACCGAAACAGCGGATCGCTGTGGCCGTACGACCAGGCGCGATGTTTAAATCCGTGAGCAAGCCCGCGTGCCCCTTGCGCTTGAGCGCCTTGATGAGTGCCAGCATGGCGTTTTCCTGCGAAATCACGTCATGTCCAGAATGCTCACGCAGTCGCTTGAAGAGTCTCGTGAGTGCAGGGTTTTTAAAATCCTGCGCCACGATGGTGAATTTAAATCCGCGAAAGCCCCACACCATGCTCACAAGCTCGAAATTGCCGAAGTGCGGCGTCACCCACACCGCACCACTCTCGCGAGCCTGCTCCTCATCCTCCGGCTTGGGCAGATGAATCGTGAAATACTGCTGCCATGAATCCTGCGTGAGCCTCGACGACCAAAACAGATCGAGAAAAGTACGCGCAAAGACTTGATACGAACCACGCGCGATGCGCCGACGCTGCGCCAAGGTGTAGGTTTCCCCGAAGGCACAGCGCAGATTCTCCAGCGCTGTCACACGACCACGCCGATCAGCCAGATAGGCTATGGAACCGATGGCGCGCGATAGCGCGAGGATGATGGAGCGCGACAGACGGGGCATGACCCACGCTGCGCTTTCGATGATGGCGGTCTCAAAGAAATATCGAAGCTGCTTCACGAGGTGTTTGGTGTTTGCGAAAAACGCGTTACGATGGCGCATGGCATCGCCTACCCTCAACAACATTCTCAAGCGACTCCTCAAACAACCGACCGCTCCGTTTCATGAATATCATGTGCGTGCGGAGATCGAGTCGCTCCTCAAAGACTGCCGCCATGTGAAGTTGAAGCGTGACAAGTTCGGCAACCTCCTAGCCACCTACAAGAACGGCAAAGCCAAGAGCAAACCCACCTGGGTGCTCGCCGCACACATGGATCACCCCGCTTTTGTGCGCAATGAAAACGGCCCGCGCGGCAGTTGGGAGTTCCTCGGTGGTGTCCCCGCAGAATGTGTCGAAGCAGGAGTGAAGCGCGGCTTGCGCAAAGCGAAAGGCCAGTTCGCCACCTGGAACTTCCCGGTGAAAGTCACCAACACCCGCATCGAAGCAGCAGCCTGTGACGACTTGATCGGCTGTGCAGCGATCGTGATGACCTTCCTCGAACTCGCGCGCCTCGACATTCACACCACCGTGCATGCAGCTTTCACACGTGCTGAAGAAGTCGGCTGGCTCGGCGCATGGCATCTCGCGCAAAAATGGCCATTCGGCAAAGACAGCGTATTTCTCTCCCTCGAAACCAGTCGCCCGGTGAACGGTGCCGTCATGGGCGGTGGGCCGGTGATTCGTGTGGGCGACCGTGTTTCCATCTTCGACAGTGAAGCCGTAGCCGTGCTCATGATGACGGCCAAAGAACAGGGCATCCGTGTGCAACGCTGCCTGCTCGACGCAGGTGCTTGCGAAGCCACCGCTGTGCAAGCCGCCGGCATTCGCAGCGCAGGCATCTCCATTTCACTGGGAAATTATCACAACCTCACCGACGCCCGTCAGATCGCGCCCGAATATGTGATGATGGACGATCTGCAATCGCTCATCACGCTCCTCAAAGCCCTCGTCGCCACCAAACACGACGGCATCGGCGAGCGCACCATCCGCGAGCGCATTGAAATGCGCATGCAGGAGCACGAGGCGCACTTCAAGGCAGGCTCCAAGCTCTTCAAGTAGGGTTTCAAATTTCAGGTTTAAAGTTTCATGCCATCCGGGCGCGAAACTTGAAACTTCCAACTTTGAACTTGGAACTTGGCCCGCCCTCGCCTTCTTCCGCGCCCCCTTATGTCCAGCGAGCAGCGCAAAGCCTTCCCCTTCTCCGAGTTTGAACCGAAGTGGCAGGGCGAGTGGGAGGCTAAAAAAGCCTACCGCACGCCCAACCCCGGCGACGCCGATTTTGATGCTTCGAAGCCGAAGTACTTCGTGCTCGACATGTTCCCCTATCCCAGCGGCAACGGCCTCCACGTCGGCCACCCGGAGGGCTACACCGCCACGGACATCATCGGGCGCTACAAAAAGATGAACGGCTTCAACGTGCTGCACCCGATGGGCTGGGACGCCTTCGGCCTGCCCGCGGAGCAGTACGCCATCAAAACCGGCACGCATCCCCGCGTCACCACGGAGGCAAACGTCGCCAACTTCACCAAGCAGCTCAAATCCCTCGGCTTCGCCTACGACTGGGATCGCGAGGTGAACACCACTGACCCCGGCTACTTCAAATGGACGCAGTGGATCTTCCTGAAGCTCTACAACTCCTACGTCGGCGACGACGGCAAAGCGCATCCCATCAGCGAACTCGAAGCAAAGGGTCTCTCGCGTGACGAGATCGACGCCAAACGCCTTGCCTACGTCAGCGAGGCCCCAGTGAACTGGTGCCCGCAGCTCGGCACCGTGCTCGCCAACGAGGAAGTGGTGGACGGCAAAAGCGAAGTCGGCGGTTTCCCCGTCGAACGCCGTCCCATGCGCCAATGGATGCTGCGCATCACCAGCTATGCGCAGCGCCTCATCGACGAACTCGACGGCCTCGACTGGCCTGAGAGCATCAAGCTGCTCCAGCGCAACTGGATCGGTCGCAGTGAGGGCGCGCATGTCCGCTTCGCGATTTCAAATTTCAAATCTCAAATCTCAAATCCAGAGATCACCGTCTTCACCACACGTCCAGACACGCTGTTTGGAGCCACTTACATGGTGCTGGCTCCCGAACATCCGCTGGTGTCACAAATCACCACCGAGGCTCAAAAGGCCGCCGTCGAAGCCTATCAGAAAAGCGTTTCCTCGAAATCCGATCTCGAACGCACCGAGCTCGCGAAGGAGAAATCCGGCGTCTTCACCGGCGCGTACGCCATCAATCCGGTCAACAACGAGCAAATCCCCGTCTGGATCGCCGACTACGTCCTCATGGGATACGGCACTGGAGCCATCATGGCTGTGCCCGCGCATGACGAGCGTGACTTTGAGTTCGCCAAGAAGTTCGAGCTGCCGATCAAGCAAGTCGTGCAGCCACCGGAAGGCCATGACTGGCAGGGTTACACCGACAACGGCACTGCGGTAAACTCCGGCTTCCTCGACGGCTTGCCCACGCCCGAAGCGAAGAAGAAGATCACCGCCTGGCTCGAAGAAAAAGGCCTCGGCAAAGGCACCGTAAACTTCAAACTCCGCGACTGGCTCTTCAGCCGCCAGCGCTACTGGGGCGAGCCGTTCCCGATCGTGTGGGAGAACGGCCAGCATCGCTGCATCCCAGAAAGCGAGCTGCCGCTGTTGCCGCCCACCTTGGAAGACTTCAAACCCACCGGCACACCCGAGCCGCCGCTCTCGAAGGCGACTGATTGGGTCCAATACTCCGCCACCGCGAAGCGCGAGCTCAACACCATGCCGCAATGGGCCGGCTCCTGCTGGTATTACCTGCGTTACTGCGATGCGCGGAACTCGGAGAGATTCGTTGGAGAAGCTGCCGAGAAGTATTGGATGGGCGGCGGCAAGCCCGGCGGCGTCGATTTGTATGTCGGCGGCACCGAGCACGCGGTGCTGCATCTGCTTTACGCCCGCTTCTGGCACAAGGTGCTCTTTGATCTCGGCTACGTCAGCACGCCGGAGCCTTTCCAGCGTTTGGTGAACCAGGGTCTTATCCTCGGCGAGGACGGCCAGAAGATGTCGAAGTCCCGCGGCAACGTGGTGAATCCCGACGATGTCGTGCGCGACTACGGCGCGGACTCATTGCGCCTGTATGAGATGTTCATGGGCCCGCTGGAGCAAGTGAAGCCCTGGAGCATGAAGGGCGTCGAGGGCGTGTATCGCTTCCTCGCCCGTGTGTGGCGTCTCGTCATGGAAGTCGATGACGAAGGCGTGTGGAGCCTCTCCAAGGCCCTGCAAGATGTGCCTGCGAACAAGCAACTCACCAAAGCGCTGCACGAAACCATCAAGAAGTGCGGCGAGGACATCGAGAAGCTGAGCTTCAACACCGCCATCAGCCAGATGATGGTCTGCACGAATGCCTTCACCGGTGCCGAAGTGAAGCCCGCCGCGGCCATCGTGACCTTCCTGAAGGTGTTGAGCCCTTTCGCACCTCACCTCGCCGAAGAACTCAACGCGCAGATTCGCGCCAAGTTCCCCAACTTGGCCGCCAAGCGCTTCCTCAGCGACGAAACCTGGCCTACCTACGATCCCGCCGCTCTCATCGAGGACGAGGTGGAGGTCGTCTTCCAGGTGAACGGCAAGCTGCGCGACAAAGCCCGTGTGCCTGTTGCCGCCACGAAGGAGGAGATCGAAAAAATCGCCCTCGCCAGTGCCCGCGTGCAGGAATTTATGGAGGGCAAACCGGTGAAGAAAGTGATCGTCGTGCCCGGCAAGCTCGTGAACGTGGTCGTTTGATGGTTCACCACCGAAGGCACAGAGATGCACAGAGGATTTGATCTCTGTGTTCCTCCGTGAACTCTGTGGTCGGCATCATCTGAGCCTCTCCATGCGCATCGCCATCCTTCACTATTCCAAGCCGCCCGTCATCGGCGGCGTCGAGCGTGTTATTGGCGAGCAAGAGAATGCTTTACGCCAGCTTGGCCACGAGGTGAGCGTTTTCGATAGGAGCGCGGACGCCATCGTCCGCTTTCACGCATGGCTGGAGGTCGTCCGCGCTCCGCAAAGCGTCGTCATCGTCCACAATGTCTTCACCATGCCCTTTGATCTCGCGTGGACAGAGGAGCTGATCGCGCTCACGCATTCCCGCCGCGACATTCGCTGGATCAACTGGGTTCACGACGTGCGCTGGTCGGAAAACGTGCCAAACGCGCTTCACATCGCCGTTTCGGAACATCGAAAGGCGGAATACGCGAAGCACACACGCGACCCGATTCACGTCATTCCGAACGGCTGCGACGCCAAAAGCGTTTTGGGCCTCACCGAGCGCGTTTCATCTCTGCATCTCGAAAAAGCACCGCTCGTGCTACTGCAGCCCACGCGCTTCGTGCGCCGCAAGAACATTGAAATGGGACTGCGAGTGCTCGCAGAGCTGCCGCAGGCAGTGTATCTCGTCACCGGTGCTCCTGACCCGCACCAGAAAGACGGCATGAAATACTTTCGCGAACTCAACCGCCTAGCTAAAGAGCTTGGCGTGACGAAGCGCGTGCATTTCCTCGGTGAAAAGACCGTGTTGAGCGATGACGATGTGCGTAGCCTCTATCAAATGGCGGATGCGTTGTTTTTTCCAAGCACGCAGGAGGGTTACGGACTGCCCTTGATCGAAGCGGCATTGCATCAAGTGCCGGTATTTTGTTCGCACATTCCTGCCCATCGCGAAGTCGCCGCCACTGATGCCGTCTTCTTCAAACTCCACGTTTCCCCCAAAGGCATCGCCCAAAAAATACGCTCGCACCCAGCCGTCAAAGCCCGGCAGGCACGCCGACATCTGATCTTGCGGCTCGACTGGTGTGAACTCCTGCGCCAGAGACTTCTTCCCTTGTTATCATGACCTCTCCAATCACTGACCAAGACATCTATTTTTTTCGTGAAGGCACTCATCAGCGGCTGTGGGAAATCTTGGGCGCACACCTTACCCCGGAAGGATGCCACTTCGCCGTTTGGGCACCGAATGCGCGCGATGTGAGCGTGGTGGGTGACTGGAATGGCTGGGATGGCAATGTGCATCGCATGCAGCCGCGCGGAGAAAGCGGAGTGTGGGAGCTTTTCGTCCCCGGCGTGAAGGAGAACGCGCACTACAAGTTCGAACTGCATGATCAGCAGGGCCATCTGCATGTGAAAAGTGACCCCATGGCCGTCTTCGGCCAGCATGGCTCGTCAACAGCAAGCCTGACCTTCGATCTCAAGCGTTACCGCTGGGCCGACACGGACTGGATGCAACGACGCCCGCATCACGATCTCTACCACTCCCCCATGAGCATCTACGAGGTGCATCCCGGCTCGTGGAAGCGGAACGTGAGCGATGGCGGACGCTGGCTGAGCTATCGCGAGTTGGCAGACGATTTGATCCCGTATGTGAAAGGGCTCGGCTTCACGCATATCGAACTCATGGGCATCGCCGAACATCCCTTCGACGGATCATGGGGCTACCAAGTGACGGGCTACTACGCGCCAACGAGCCGCTTTGGCAATCCCGACGAGTTTCGCGAGTTCGTGGATCGCTGCCATCAAAACGGCATCGGTGTCATTCTCGACTGGGTGCCTGGTCATTTCCCGAAGGACGCGCACGGCCTCGCACGGTTCGATGGCAGCGCCCTCTATGAGCATGCTGATCCGCGCCAAGGCGAGCACATGGATTGGGGCACCCTCATTTTCAACTACGGACGTACGGAGGTGAAAAACTTCCTCATCGCCAACGCGCTCTACTGGCTGGATCAATTCCACATCGACGGTCTGCGTGTCGATGCCGTAGCCTCGATGCTCTACCTCGATTACTCACGCAATGCGGGTGAATGGGTGCCGAATCACCTCGGCGGACGCGAGAACCTTGAGGCGATCGCCTTCATGCGCGAGATGAACAGCGTCTGCTACGCGAAGCATCCGGGAACCACCATCATCGCCGAAGAAAGCACCGCGTGGGGTGGCGTGTCACGGCCTGTGAGCACTGGAGGATTGGGCTTCGGCTTCAAATGGAACATGGGCTGGATGAATGACAGCCTGCGTTACATGCAACACGAGCCGATCCACCGGAAGTATCATCACGGTGAGGCGACGTTCTCCATGATCTACGCCTACGATGAAAATTTCATCCTCGTGCTCAGCCACGACGAGGTGGTGCATGGCAAAGGTAGCCTCATCAATAAAATGCCCGGCGACCGCTGGCAGAAGTTTGCCAATCTGCGCATGTTCCTGGCATGGATGTGGATGCATCCTGGGAAGAAACTGCTCTTCATGGGCGGAGAGTTCGGCCAGTGGCATGAATGGAAACACGATGCCAGCCTCGACTGGCATCTCTTCCTCGGC
Organism: Prosthecobacter sp.; assembly: GCA_039806835.1. Classification (GTDB taxonomy): domain Bacteria; phylum Verrucomicrobiota; class Verrucomicrobiia; order Verrucomicrobiales; family Verrucomicrobiaceae; genus Prosthecobacter. Next base: position 424,488 of record JBDHQD010000002.1, read on the forward strand.
GAAGAGCACAGCGGCTTGCAACGCCTCGTCAAAGACCTCAATCATCTCTACACTGGTCGCAAAGCACTGCATGCTCGCGATCACGAAGCCGGTGGCTTCTTCTGGCTGGATGCGAATGACGCCGAAAACAGCATCTTCGCTTTCGCGCGCTGCTCCTCAGATGGAGATAAGGTCTATGTGATCGTCAACGCCACCCCCGTGCCACGGCTGGGCTACCGTGTGGGCGTGGCAGAAGGAGGCAGCTACCGGGAGTTGCTCAACACCGACGCCACCGCCTACGCAGGCAGCGGCGTGAGTGCAGGTGCAGGTTTTCAGTCGCAAGCGACACCGTGGCAAGGCCAACCCAGCAGTCTCGTCGTGGATCTCCCACCCCTGGGGGTGTTGGTGCTTGGCCGATGATATGCAATCACCCACGTGCCTTTCGCCATCTGATATACCCAGCACTCATCGAGTGACGTTCAGAAATCCCACATCCATTCCATCCGCATTCTTGATGCGTATCACAGTTCTGTAACCTCTAGGAGAGCTTCTTCCAAACAACGAATTCATCTTTTCAGGCTCTCTTTTCCGAAGAAAGATCACGACTCACACGCCATGACTCGCGCAGGAATCCTCGCTGGAGGGAACTTCATCATCGACTACGTCAAAATCATCGACGCCTACCCCGAGCAAGACATGCTCGCTTTCATTGCGAGCGAAACTTCATCCAATGGCGGCGGCCCCTACAACGTACTCAAAGACCTGGCAGCCATGCGTGTGGGCTACCCTCTGGCAGCCGTAGGTTTGGTGGGCAGAGACACTAACGGCGACTGGATTTTACGTGATTGCCATCATGCGGGCATTGATACCACGCAGCTCCGCCAAACAAACGACGCACCGACGAGCTACACTGACGCAATGACTGCGGCTGAGAGCGGAAGGCGCACCTTTTTTCATCAACTGGGAGCCAATGCCATACTCGGAGAGTCTCATTTCGATTTCAGTGCCACTACGGCGAGGCTTTTTCATCTCGGATACCTCATGCTCATGCCTGAGATGGATCGTGTGCTGCCAGATGGGCGTACGATAGCCAGCCGTGTGCTGGAGGCAGCACAGAGTGCTGGCCTGCTTACGAGTGTGGATCTCGTGAGCTCCAACCATCCGCAATTCAGCCAGATCACCACCGCCTCACTCCCCTACACAGATTTCCTTATCTTAAATGAGATCGAAGCAGGCAAAGCCACTGGTTGTGATTTAAAGTCGCCCCCATTCGATCTCGAAAAAATAAAAACTGCGGCGCTGCGCCTCATCGCCAATGGAGTTCAGCGTGAAGTAATTATCCATTTCGAAGCGGGTGCAGTGGTGGCAGAGAAAAGTGGCGCGGTGTATCATCAGCCCTCCCTCAAGCTGCCACCCGGCTTCATCGCTGGGGCCACCGGTGCGGGAGATGCGTTTGCCGCAGGTTATCTGCATGGAACCCATGAGGGATGGCCTATCCCTGAACGCCTCAAACTCGCTGTGTGCACTGCTGCTGCCTGCCTGACGCATCCCACCCCCTCGCTCGGTCTGCGGCCTGTTGCTGAGTGTTTGAAGCTGGCAGACGAACTTGGCTTCCACACTTGATCGTGGTTTTCTTTCTAGCACAGCATGTCACGGCATGCTAAACGGCGCGCATGAATCCTCTCTCCCCGTTGTTTGATCTCTCTGGAAAAACTGCGCTCATCACAGGCGGCAGCAAAGGACTTGGGAAAGCCATGGCGCGTGGTTTTGCCGAGTGCGGTGCCGATGTGATGATCTCCAGCCGCAATGCCGAAGAGCTGGCCGCCGCCGCCGCAGAGATCGGCCATGGTCTGCAAGTGCGTGTGGAGTGGATGGCCGCAGACATGGCGGAGCGTGCAGCAGTCAGATCCCTGGCCACGGAGGCAGAGCGGCGTTTGGGCAAGATCGACATCCTCGTCAACAACGCCGGCATCAACAATCCTCAGGCAATCGACGAAATCACTGACGAGGTGTGGGATCGCAATGTGGAAGTCGATCTCACTGCGGTCATGGCATTGACCCGAGCCGTGGTGCCAGGCATGAAGCAGCGAAAATGGGGGCGCATCATCCACATTTCCAGCGTGCTAGGTGTGGGTGGGCGATTGAAGCGCAATGTGTACTGCGCGTGCAAAGCGGCATTGCTCGGACTAGCCCGTGCCAGCGCGTTGGATCTCGGCCCCTATGGCATCACTGTCAATTGCCTCTGCCCAGGCCCTTTCCTGACCGACATGCCTGGCAAATTGCTCAATGACGAGGAAAAACGCTATTTTGCAGAGCGCACCGCGCTCAAGCGCTGGGCCGCACCACGAGAACTTGCAGGACCGGCACTGCTGCTGGCGAGCGAAGCAGGCAGCTACATCACTGGCCAGGGCATCGTGGTGGATGGGGGTGCTGCGGTGAACGTGCTCTGAGCAGTCCGCTCTCTCCAGGGAAAGCAGGAGAACCGACTAATTCATCTTACGTTGACTACGCAGGGCATCAGAAGCCGCCTGCATCAGTGCTGGCAACTGTGGATCATTGGGCTGGATCTTGGCAGCTCTGTTATAAAGCTCCAAGGCACGCCGCTCCAATCCTGTCTGAAAGTACACGAGGCCAAGCGCCTTGAGCGTCATCACATCATTCGGCATCACGGCGAGGATTTCACGGAAGACTGACACAGCCTCATCGTAGCGACCCACGCCAGCCAGCCCTAGGCCAAGCGTGAAGGCTACTGGAGGCTTCGTCGCTGCTCCCTGATCGATCTTGATAAGCTGCAGCGTGGTTTCCAAAGACTCTTTCGGACGCTTGAGCCGAAGCAGTGAATTGGAGAGGTTGAGAAGGCCATTCTGAAAGCGCGGCTCGATCTCAAGGGCTTTGCGGTAGCAAACCACCGCTTTTTCATCCTTGCCTTTTCGCGAATAGGCCGTCCCAAGATTGCCCCAAGTGCGGTATTTGTTGGGGCTCTTTGCCACCGTATCCTGCCATAGGCTCTCGTTCGTACGCCAGACTTCGTTACGCGCACATGTGGCCCAAGCCAGCGCTCCGGCAGCGACGAAAACCAAGGCTGGCACAGCTTTTTGCATCACCCCTTGCCTCCAGTGCACCATGCGGAGGCGATCCAGCAGACATGCCGCCAGAATGAAAATACCAAGGGACGCCATGTAAGAGCGGTGTTCGGCCATCATGTCCGGCAAAGGCACCACCCCCGAAGAAATGGATATCGCCGCAAAAAACCACAGGGTGAAAGTCCATCCGAGGGCTGAGCGAACATCGGTGCCACGGCCTCGCCTGAACATCCACCAAGTCAAGGCCAACAAGGCACACAGCACCCCCAGTGATGCGAGCACGTGCTCTTGCCACAGGCTGTCGTAACTCGGCCACTCGGGGTCGATATTCTGCCCCGAAGGCCAGACCATGAGCCGCAAGTAATGGGCCACGACTGTGAACTGAGTCACAAGGTAGTGCCAGTGTTTGAGCGGCTCGTCTCGGGAATTCACGATGTTCACTGCGGCATGCCAACCAAAATCCCAGCCATGCTGTGCTGCTGAAGTGAGGAAGACGAGCAGCGGGATGAGTGGCAGGCACAGCAGCAATGGCAGGGAGTGCTTCAGTGTCCGGCGCAGATTTGTTCCGCGTGTCAGCCAGTCAATCAGCACCGCCAGCACGGGGATCACCACGCTGTTCTCCTTGGACTGCATCGCCAGCAGCATGGTCACCACACTCCCGATGCGCAGTGCCCATCTGCGCACCTTGGAACTCTCCTCATCGAGAGAAAGAAAGTGGAGCCACAAGGCCAGCAATGAGAACAGCATTACCAACGAGGTGAAGCGCTGAATGATGTAAGTCACAGACTCCGTGGCCAAGGGATGCACTGCAAAAAGCAAAGCCGCAGTGCCAGCAATGAAAAGTGCCGAACTCGATGGAAGCATGCCGCGTGCCACAGGCTTGCGTAAGACCACCAGCAACAGCAGGTAGGCGAGCATCGAGTTGCAAGCGTGGATGAGAAGGTTCACCACACGGAACCAGCGCGGATGCCACCCATCCAAAAGGTGGTTCACATAAAATGTTGCGTAGGTGACCGGACGCAGGATGAGATTCACTGCATAATCGGGATCAGAGCCAATCCTGGCCGGGCGATTGGCGAATTCTTCAAAATCTCGCAAGTATTTCAGTTGAGCCACTTCCTGGAAGAAGGGGTTGTCGATCATGTAAGTATGATCGTCAAAGACCATCGGAAAGTCCGCAGTCCAGCCATAGAGCCCCACACAGACTCCCAAAAGTAAGGCAAGGAACGCAGCATGCCTCCACCGTGAGCGCGGCAGACCCACTCCGGTCGGCAACGCCTCCTCGGCCGCCAAGACGGAAACTTGCTCGACTCGCTGAGAGGCGGGGTTCTCCTGCTCAATCACGCGTCGCTTGGTTTTGTGAGATCGTTTCGACATGCCGTTTTTTTTCTGCACATCATTTTGCCTTGAAAGGCATCGAACGATCAAAAGACAAGCATGGTAGAGCCTGCCGCTACATGTTGTCGTGGACGACGCTCGATCAAGCGCCGTGATCGCGCACCCACTGCCCAGCGCGCAAATAGAGCTCCGCCGCACTGCGCAGTTGGAGTTTCTCTTTGATGCGTGCGCGGTAGGTTTCCACCGTCGATTCCCCGAGGTGCAGCATCTGGGCGATCTCTCGGGTGCTTTTCCCACGCCCGAGCAACTGAAAGACCTCCAATTCGCGGTCGGCTAGCGTCTCCATACCCGTGAGGGCTGACGAGGAACGCTTTTGCGTCATGCGCTCCAGCAGCTTTGCGGTCATCTGCCTGCTGGCATACACCTCCCCCTGCATGACCGAGTGGATGGCCTTAATCACCTCCGTGGAGGCTTCATTTTTGGTGATATACCCCTTGGCCCCTGCGCGCAGAGCGCGCTCGGCATAGAGTTCTTCATCATGCATGGAGAGTACGAGGACGTTGATGTCCAATCCCTGTGCTTTGATGTCTTTGAGCAGCTCCAGCCCACTGGAGCCACGCAGGGTGATGTCCACGATTGCAATGTGCGGGCGAGTCTCATGCACCAGCTTCATCGCGTCCTGGATGTTGTCAGCTTCTCCACAGACCGCCATTCCCAGTTCGCGATTGATCAGTTGGCTGAGGTGCTCCCTGAACATGGGATGATCTTCAACGAGGAGGACTTTGCAGCCCTGGGCATGTGTGTTGTCTGCTTTGGATGCGCTTGTTTTCATGGGAATGTGTGAGGCAGAAATTGGGCAGGCAGAAGACATTGCACGATGGTGCCGCCGCCAGGACGCGGCTTGACCGCCAACTGTGCGCCGAGCGATTGCGCGCGGTAATACATGGTACGCAATCCCATGCCACCATCCGTGGATTTTTTCTCCTGGGTGAAACCGCTGCCGTTGTCCTCGATGCTCAGCTCCAGTGTGTCTTTATGAAAATCCAGCCTGATGAGGATTTGATCAGCGGCACCATGGCGCACGGCGTTTGCCACAGCTTCTTGAACGATGCGGTAGAGATGCATCGCCGCTTCCGGGCTCGCGAGATGGATTTCTGTATTCTCCTCCACCTTAATGGACACCCCTGTAAATTTACTGGTGATGCGCACGAGGTCAGAAAGCGCCGCCGAAAGCCCGTCTCGGTCCACATGCACTGGGAAAATACCGCGCGCCAGATTGCGTGCTTCCATGACTGCCTGCTGGATGGACTCTTCGATCATAACTGCATCGCACGCCTCCGGCACTTGTCGTGATTGCAATTCATCCGCTAAAACACGTGTGGCGCAGCCGATGGCGGCGAGCTGCTGACACAGGCCGTCATGCAAATCCTGGCCGATCCGCTGTTGCTCGTGCTCGCTGACGCGCACGATGTCCTGTTCGAGTTGACGCCGCTCCTCCAGCATACGGATTCGCGCCGCGTCGTCGTCCTGTTTTTTGCGCACCACGACCACGGCAAAGACCATCACAAAAAAGTAAAATTCACGATTGATGAGCGCCCACACAAATCCGGCCAAAGTTTCATAGGGATGTGTGTCGGTGTTTGCCACCCACCACACTCCCCCGCAAAGCAAGGCCGAGCCGATGCCCGCGCGACTCCCCCCCCACCAAACTGCGAGGACAATCGGGAAGGCATAAAAGATAAACAAACTCAACTCCCATCCCGTCACGCGGTCGATCCATCCCATGATTAAGGTGATGAAAACAGACGGAGTGACAGCCAGCCAAAGAGGCTGTTGGCGCATCTTCATCGTCAGCCGAGTCCAAGCACTCGTTTGCGCGGGCATCTCGGGCGCGGGAAGAAAGGTCGTGATGGTGGCAGCTTTCATGGCGTCGTCTCCGTGTGTTTCCCCACCTTGGAGCAAAACTCACCGTAATCACGCAGGTAATCCTCCGCTTCATACGGCCGAGAAGCCAGCACCATGAGCACGGAGTCTGGAGAGTGGCTGTGCTCGACGGCCCAGACCAATGGCGGTACCAGAACACCAAGAGTCGGTCGATTGAGGCAAAATTCCTCCCGGTGCTCACCATCATCAACGGTTAAGTGGCACTCACCATGAACGCACACGAGGAACTGCTCACAGCGCAGATGCGCGTGCTCTCCCCGCGTCTGCGAGGAAGGAATGCCATACGTGAGAAAATAGCGTTGCGGCACAAAAGGAAGATCCTGCGTGAACTCCACCGCAGCCAGGTGCCCACGCACATGATCGACGACGTTTCGTACCTCGTAGAGACGCACGCCACGCACGGAGCAGGATTCGATGACGGTTTCGCGGATCATGAGCCTGGCAATGAATGGTGAACCACCGCGCGCACCAGTGACTGCGGCTTACCGGAAACCGTCATGAAGGCGCGCCCTACATATTCGCCGATGATGCCGAGCATGAGCAGTTGAGCCCCGCTAAAAATGGCCAGCGCACTCATCAGTGAGGCCCATCCCAACTGCCGCTGCCCGACGAGAAAGACCTCCACCACCACCTCTGCCAGCAGTACCACTCCCAATAGGCAGAGCACCGCTCCCAGCACACCGGCCAACCGCAACGGCATCACGCTGAAGTCAAAGAGAAGACTCAATGCCAGTCGAACCAGTTTGCGCGGAGTGTAACCACTGCGCCCTCCAGTTCGAGGTGCATGCACCACTTCCAGGCTCTCGATGCGATTCGTCGCGCCGAGAATCAGCCCGTCAATGTAGGGATACGGCCCCCGGTGTGAGATGATGCGCTGCACCAGTTCCCGCCGCAGCGCACGGAAGCTGGAGAGATAAAGATCGCTCGGCTTTCCGAGGAGCAGCGTGGCACAAGCATTCGCCACCCAGCTCGCCACATTTCGCGGCCAGGAGTGCATCTTCTCCGCATAGCGCGAGTACACCACCTCTGCCCCCGAATCGCGCAAATGGCGCAGCAGCTTCAGCGCCTCGCTCACGGGATTTTGCAAATCGTCGTCCAGGTTCACCACATAGCGACCGCGCGCATGCCGATACCCCTCCAGCACCGCTGCGTGCTCGCCAAAATTGCGCGCCAACTCCACCAAGATCACAGGTGCAGGATATTCGCGCACCAACTCTGCCGCCCGCTGGAAGGTGCCATCCACGCTGCCATCATCGACCAGCACCAATTCCCAGAGGCATCCGATTTCCACCTCACGAAACGCTGCGAGCAGCCGCGGCATAGCCTCTCCCGTGTTGTGCAATGGCACCACGAAACTCACCTCGGGCTCTGTCTCCTTTGCGTTCATGACTCTCCTCCTCCGCTCTGCGGCGGTTTGCGCATCACTCCAAAGATGGATGATCCCCAAGGCACATGCAGAGCACGACACAGCCTTGCGTCCACCTTCCCCACACCACTCAGCAGTGCTCCCAACCAAGAGGGACATGACCGTAAATCTGAGGCGTCCACCCGTTGCTCTACTGGAGTCCTCTGGCGACTGATCAACCGCCAAAGCAGCAGCGGCAAAAAGAGCCAGGCATTCCAGAAATGAGTCATCGCAATCTCAAGGCTATGATTCCGAGCCAGCATACGCACATGACAAGGTCTGTAGCGTCGCGCGCCACACACAGCGCGATCGTGGGAGCCTCGCAGACATTCAAAAGCCGGCAGATTCAGGATGAGCACCCCACCAGGACGCAGCACACGCTTCATCTCGGTCATGGCACGCTGTTCATCGATTTCCGCATGATAGAGCACATCCAAACTCAACACCGCATCGAACGATTCATCCGCAAATGGCAGATCATGCACGGAAGCCGTGAGCACTTGGGTCAGTCCCCGTCGCCGACAGTGCTCCACCGCGAGCGCTGAAAAGTCCACGCCTTGCGTGATGAGCGCGGGCGCATGCTCTGCGAGGAAAGCGATCATACCCCCTGTGCCGCAGCCCGCATCGAGCACGCGACCGCCGTTGGGCAAAGCCTCCGCCAAAGCGCGCTGCACGAGGTGCCTTAGCACTGCATACCACCAGTGCTGATCCTCCATCGTGCGCAGCGTGTCATACTCACGAGCCTGCATAAGCGTGATGCTCCTCGATCAGGTGACACACTGAGTCCACAGCGGACTCGGAAAGATAGGGATGCAGCGGCAGGGAGAGAACCTCCCGCGCTGCGCGCTCAGCTTCAGGAAAGCTCCCCTCGACTCTCCACGCAGCCTGCTGATGCAGAGGCACGGCATAATGCACCGCCACAGGCACCCCTGCATCTTGCAGTCGGCACATCAAAGCAGCGCGCTGTGTGCAGCGGACGACGTAGAGGTGGTAGGCATGCTCCGCCTCTTCACGCACCCATGGCGTGCTCACCGCCGCACAACCGCGCAACCGTGCGTCATAGCGCGCGGCCAACTGCCGCCGCCGCTGCACCTGCGCTGGCAGTGTCAGCAGTTTGACTCGCAGCATCGCCGCCTGCATTTCGTCGAGCCGACTGTTCACCCCAGGACTCACACTATCACCACGCTCCCGCCAGCCATACTCACGCACTTGGCGCAGACGCGTGGCCAATGCTTCATCCGCCGTCGCCACCGCGCCAGCATCGCCAAGCGCGGCAAGATTTTTGGTCGGATAAAAACTAAAGGCCGCAGCACGGCCTAGGCTCCCTACCTGCCTCCCACGCCAGCACGCCCCATGGGCTTGTGCACCATCTTCCAGCAAGATGACTTGATGATCCTCAGCCACCTTGCTCAGCGCATCCCAATCCGCCGGGTGTCCATAGAGATGTACGGCCAGCACAGCGCGCACCTGACGCCCTGCAGCAGTGCGCAACACCGCATCCAGTGATTGCGGGCAGAGCGTGAAAGTCGTTGCGTCGATATCCGCCAGCAGCGGCGTGGCGCCTGCGCGCACCACCGCAGACGCCACCGCTGAAGGCGCCATGGCAGGGATGACCACGCGCGCACCCGCGCCGATTTCCAGGGCACGCAGGATTAATTCGATGGCATCCGTTCCGCTGCCCGCACCGACAACCTGCGGGGCACCGAGAAAAGCGGCGAACTCGCCTTCAAATGCCGCCACCTCCTCATCAAGGATGTACCGCCCACGCTCCAACACACGCTGCAATGCCGCAGTTAATGCAGGCTCATGCGCACGTCGATCTTCTGAGGGAAAGAAGGGAAAGGCCTCCTGGTTTGGCAGCGGCATTCCTCGCTTTTACCTCACACCCATGCCGCGCGACAAATGACATACCTTGTAGCTTTTACGACTACATTTTTGTCATACCGACTTCAGAGCAATCCGCCCGCTTTCACATCGAGGTATTTGTTAGCGAGAGCGACGGGCAGCATCTGTGCCGATTCATCCACGGTGAGGATCTTCCGCGCACGCAGACTCTCCAACAGCCGCCGCCGTTCGCCGAAGTAGTGCGTCAGTGCTCCGTATTGCAATGCGCCGTGCAGGTGTCTCACCGGATCTGCCGCACGCAACTCCAATTCCTGCTCGCGCAATGTCGCCGCCAGCACCAGATGCCGCCGCCGCATCACCTCAGCCGCCGCAGCCAGAGATTCCCCATCCTCACTGCGCAGATTTGTCAGTAAGATGACCAATGCGCGACGGCGTTGCAGAGTCATCACGCGTTCCGCCGCCTCGATGAAGTCACTCGGCTCGGCACTGGCTTCATAGTTATAGAGATGGTTGAGCAGCTTGGGCATGCTTTGTGTGCCTTTGACCGGCGGCAGCCAGCGCTGCACACCACCAAACCCAGCCACGCCGACTTCATCCCCCTGACGCAGCGCAATGAAAGCGATGAGCAGCATGGCGTTGAGGCAGTGATCAAATTGACTCAACCCACCGTCGAGCACACGCATCCGCCGACCACAGTCAGGCACGAGAAGGATGGTTTGATTGCGTGTTTCCTCGAAGTCGCGACTCACCAGCGCAGAACGACGGGAGGTGGCCTTCCAGTCGATGCGTGAAAGCACATCGCCATCCTGATAATCACGCAACTGATGAAAATCGAGCGAAGCTCCCATGCGGCGGCGTTTGATGATGCCCATTTGCTCCACGCGATTTGCCATCGCCAGCATGGCAAACCGCACCACCGGCTCGTAATTCGGATAAGCGCGTGTCACGCTCTCTCCGCCGATGAGATGCTGCCGTCTCCACAGTCCCAGGCTCGAAGATGCCAACACATGCGCGGGAGTGAAGGTGTGCTGTCCACGGCGCATAAAACGCGCCGAGTATGTCACCGAAGCAAATTCCCCCGGCGGCACACGGATCAACCACGGCAACCCCTCCGCCTCTGCCGCAGCCGGGAGACCATCAAACACCTCCAGCGTCATGGTCCGACGCGCCGTGTGCGAAAGCGTCAGCGTCACGGATGAATCAACGCCGAGTGCAAACCGCCCCGGCAAGGAGCGTTTGACCGTGATGTCATCGCGGCGCGGCAAGGTGAGTGCATCCAGCACCAACACTCCCAGCAAGACACCACCCGCCACCTGCCACACGATCACGCATTCCTGCCACACACACGCTGCCACTGCCAGGACGAGCCAGGCAGCGAGCAGTTTCAGCAGCAGTGACGATGGGCGCATAGGAGATCAGACGCGCGGAGCTTCGACCGTTTTGACCAACGCCGTGAGCATGTCGTCCACAGTCTGACCGCTGATGGCGATTTCCGCAGCGAGCTGGACACGATGCCGCAGCACGGGCAAAACCGCGCGCTTCACATCCGCTGGTGTGATGTAGTTGCGCCCTTCCAACAGCGCGTATGACTTGGCCACACGCACGAGGCTGATCGCACCGCGTGTGCCAGCGCCCAGAGAGATGGCACTGTGCTGGCGCGTGGCACGCACGATGGAGACTGCATATTCCACCACTGGATCAGTCACCTGCACGGCGGCGGCCTCAGCCTGTGCGGCGAGGATGTCCTCTGGGGTGCAAACCTGCGTCACTGCGGAGGGAGAAAGCCCACCACCGGCTGCGCGCGAGGACACCGCCTGAACCACCCACGCCTCATCTGCCATATCGGGATAGTCGATGAGAACCTTCAGCAGAAAGCGGTCGAGCTGCGCCTCTGGCAACGGATACGTGCCTTCCTGCTCAATCGGATTTTGTGTGGCAAAGGTCATGAATGGCGGCGGCAGCGCATGACTCTCACCATCGATGGTCACCTGGGATTCCTGCATCACCTCCAGCAGCGCGGATTGTGTCTTGGCAGGCGCGCGATTGATTTCATCTGCCAGTAGCAGGTTCGTAAACACCGGCCCTCGGCGCACCCGGAACGTACTGCTGCTCATGTCAAACAAAGTGTGGCCGCACACATCGGAGGGCATCAGATCTGGCGTGAACTGAATGCGCCTGAAAGACCCGCCGAAAGTACGCGAAAGCGCGAGCACCAAATGCGTTTTGCCGAGGCCTGGCTTGCCTTCGAGCAGCACGTGACCGCCCGCCAGCAAGGCCGCCAGCACCTGATGCAGCACCTCTTCCTGCCCCACAAAGACCTTCCCCACCGCAGCATGGATTTGTTGAAAGATCGCCGTACTCTGCGGCACTGACGATGGCGCATACAGGCTTGGGATTTCAGGAGGATTCGTGTTCATAGCAGGTTACGGTTGGGAAATTTAAAGCGCATGGCGCATGGCTTGCAGGTCACGCATGAGGCTGACGAAATTGTGTGCGCTGTCTGGTGCCGGCACCTCAAAGGCGGCGATCACGCGTTTCTGGGGCAGTCCTGTACGACGCGCGATCTCTTCAGCAAGCACGCCACTCATTTTCCGACTGCCATCATCGAGAGGGCGATGCCGCTCATGCACACGCTCCCAGACGGCATCCCGTGCGGAGTCCACCAACAACGCGCTGCGTCGCATACGCCAGAAAAACTCCCCCAGCGCGCCGATGTGGCTGGCAAAATGTCGTGTGGTATCCACCTCCACCTCGGTCAGCGGCCCAAAGCGCGGCATTTGCTGCCACAGCCAAAACAGCAGGAGAAGCATCAACGCGACAAGCGCCATCCAGCCATGCTGCCAGAGCAGTCCCATGAAACCGCCCGCTGTGGCTGTCACAAAAAGGACATCCCTTCCCTCCTCATCACCGACCAGCGCAGCGAGCCAGCGCGCGTGATCATACTCTCCGATCCAATGATTGCGCAGAGGCCGTGCATGAGGCAGCAGGGTCACACTTCCATTCCCATGCTTCAGAAAGAGAGCGAGTGATTCATTTTTCAATCCGGCGGAGAACTCCCCGGGCCGCAGTTTGCGCTTGAGGATCAGAGATAACCGCCCTCCGAGGCTGAGCTGATATTGCTGCCCGCACCAGTCCACGTTGAAGAGTGTTTCCGTCCAGTCCTCGTCATCGTGTTCGTCATGTTGCCGTTTGCTCTTGTCTCTCTTCTCCGAGGCGGACTTGTCCGTTTTCTTCTGCTTCTTGGTGAGTGGGCCGAGTTCTTCCAAAGGCAGACGCTTCATCACCCCCACACCGAGTTGCTCCAGGATGGGATCCCTCTCCTCCTCCATGAGCATGGCGGTGATGATAGAGCCATACTGCGTTTGAAAATCATTGTAGGGCCGCATGCCTTCGAGGCAGTATATCAGGCGCCCTCCACGCGAGACCCAACGCAACAACTGGCGTGCTCTCCCTGCGGACAATCCACTCTCACCGGAGATAAACATCACCGTCTGATACTTCGGCAGTTGGGTGAAAGCCTTTGCGCTATGAGCATGGTGGCCCAGCGCGTTCAACATGCGCTCTGCGGCGAGGAATGGGTTTACGCGCGCTTTCCCTTTGTAGCCAGTCGTCTGCTCGGTTTCTTCCCAGTGCCCCTTGCAGCCACAGAGAAACAAAAGAGCGAGCACAGCGTATCGCAGACTCATGTCACACCGACTCATGCCGCGCCTCCTTTCTCCGCAAATGGCCACTGATCGCAGAGGTTCTGCATCTCGGCATCTGAGATCGGCATCACCGCATACGCGATCTGCACCCAGGCTCCTGTGAGGCGTCTAAAATACGCGGCCTCCGCTTTTTCTCCGGCGGCAAAGACCCGCGCGAGGCAGTCTTCCTCCGTATCGCTGTCGATGATCGGTACACGACGGCGTGCGACGAGCCAGGAAAGAGAACCGCGATAAAGCAGGCTCAGAGCCTGCTTGTGTTCCCCTGCCGCCCACGCACGACGCGCCGCAGTCACGATGTCTGTGGGCAGACTCTCACGCGTGATGTTCATGCCCATCACCACCTGCGGTGCCTTGCCCTGCACCTTTCTGGCGCGACGTGAAAAGAGAGTGCGCCGGTTCCTTACCACATAAAAGATGAGCCATCCCAGCAAGCCTCCGAGTATAAGCCAAAAGATCATTCTGCCGACTGTGCCGAGCATTTCTACATTAGGCTTTTCTGGCGTGTCAGGAAGCGACAGTTCGTCTGGCACCCACTTCTTGGTTTTGATTTTGTGAATCTCGAAGTCCGGGCTTTTTAACACCTCCTGAATCACCTCGGCTGCGTCTCGACTGCTCTCTGCGGCATGTGCATTGGGCTGCAAGCCCCCCATCAGCAGCAGCGCGATCACGAGTGCCACCGTGGAGGTCAAGCGCGCGGCCAATTTACGGAAGGCAAGCTCCACATCCCAGCCTTCGATGCGGGTGCGGCAGTTCAGGTACAACGCAAAACCTGCGCCGACATAAAACGGCTCCACCAGACACACGATCGCCATGTAACACAAGGCTCCCCACCATAGAAAGGCATCGGGAATGACGCTCTGGACATCCAGCGCAGCAAACAGCCCCTCCCAGTCCGGTCGGGCAGACTCCGGCAGCAAACCATACGTGCCCCAAAGCAGTCCGAGCCAAGCCACCAACTCAATTTTTGAAAACGCATAGCTGAGAGTGAAGCCCGATCCGCCGCCATCAGTCGCGAGTGTCCGCACGCGCTGTTTCACCGCTTTTCCATACAGCCCCTCCAGCATCTGCGCTGGCAGGGCAAAACTGCGGATGAATGACAATCTCCGCCAGAGCAAGGCAGGCACCAGACCGCCGAGCCATCGCCGCGGCCCCTCTTTCCAAACCTCCCTAAATCCAGGGCGGACACCGAAGGCGGCACGGCTCAGGAAAAACAGCGTCACTCGATCATAGAGCGGTTTCAGCCACCACACGACCAGCGGAATCCACTCCGGACACGAGCGCATCAGCGAGCACAGCACCACCCAGAGCGGCAGCACGGTGCCACACCACAACACGATGATCCGTCCGAAATCACGACGTACCATCGCACAGCCAAGGTCCACCGCCTCCCAGGGCTGACGCGGGCGCAGCACGACGCTCATATCCTCAAGACGCATCAGCCTGCCTCCTTCCGCTGAACATCAGAAACAAGGCCAACAACAACCAGCACATCCCCCCGGCGGCGAACTTGATCGCGGGCGGCAGATTTAAGGGCGACCAAAAACCTTCCAGCACGGCGGCGATGCTGGTCAGCAAAGCCGCGCCGACGAGCAGCGGAAGCGCTTTGCGCCCCGCCAGCACCAGCGCGACACGCCGCTCCAAACGGCCTGGACGCAAAACGGACAGACCGACACGCAGTCCAGCCATCGCTGAAATCACCACTCCCGTCAGTTCAGGTGCCCCGTGTGCCACCACCCAGGTGTGCAGCGTCAGTGGATTTCCCGAATAGTGAACATAGCCAAACACCGCCCCCAGGTAGAGCGAATTGAAAAGCAGTACGAAAAGCGAACCCACTCCGCCGAGGGCACCTCCAGCGAAGGTTTTGAAATTGATGTCCACGTTGTTCCAGATGTAGAAGCAGAACGCGGCAAAGCCGGAGCCAAAACTCTCGCGCACATAGTCAGCGGGAGTGCTCGCTTCACCATACATACTCTCGATCTGTGCCATGCCCTCTGGGCCGAGCAATGCCATCGACCACTCCGGGTGGCTGGGAGTGAGCACCGCGAGCAAAAGCGCAGGCAGATAAAACAACGCCGTACACCCCCAGAACAGTCGCCACTCCCGGCGCACTGCCTGCGGAAACTCCACCACAAAGAGCCTCACAAAAGCCTCCCAGCCACCCGCGCGGTGGCGCTCCAACACACGATAGCCGCGGATCGCCAAAGCGTTGAGCTTTTGCGTCAGCCGCTGCGGGATCATGCGATGCTGCGCGACGCTGAGATCATGGCACACTTGGCGAAAGGTGGCTGGCAGCTCTCCCACATCCTCCAGAGGCTTGGCCTGCTCCACATCCGTCAGCAGCCTCTCCAGCTTTTGCCAGCGCGGCTCAATGTGCTTCTCGAATTGCGCCGGAGTCATGACGGGGAAAGCGATGCTCCTTTCAATGGCGGCGCGTGGCGTTTCTCATCCGGCTCTTGCAGCCACAACGCCATGCCCCAGAGACGGCGCAGTCCTTCCTCTCCGGTTGCTTGTGTCAGAGGCTGCGCCAAAGCAGCCAGCTCCAGCCGACGCCCATCAGCCCACTGCGGCGCACGTTCCAAGAACTGCAGCAACGCCGCCTGCTCTTCGCGCGTGAGCATTTGAGAGGGCGCACGACGCTCTGCCAGCGACGCCACATGAGCGCGCACGGACTCTGGCGTGTCCGCATACGTCACCACCGTGTTCGCCACCAGATCTCCCAGCCGCTGAAACCTTTTTGAGAAGAGCAGGCACACAATGCCCGTGAGGTAGAGCCCGGGCATGAAGTCCACCACACGCAAAAAATTCCGCATCACCGCCTGCGCCAAGGTCACCGGGCCTCCCGTCGCGCTCATCACACGCAGCTTCATCGCGCGCTGTCCCGGCGTGGCTCCTTTCGCGCCCGCTTCAAAGATCACGTTATAAAACCACTCCATGAAAAACATAAAGAGCAGCATCAGCCCGCCGGTGAATTCCTTGCCGATATTCGGCAACAACAGAAACAGAGCGGAAGTCCCTACCGCCAGATAGATCGCTAGCCGCACCAATAAATCGATCGTGTAGGCCATGCTCCGCACCACCAGCCCCGCGACGCGAAGCTGAATCTCCACGCCATCTGCGAGTTCGACTGCTTGCAAGGTGTCCGCGCGCGTTGCTGCCATCGCCCACTATTCAAGCGGCGGCATTTACCTTTGACAACCTCCGAAATCATTTCGTAGCCTTGGATTAATTCGTTCGACAAACAGCAAGCAACCCAGCCTCTCACATCTCATGGAATCCAACCCTACCAACCCCTACTCCACTCCCTCTGCAGACCTTTACGGTTCCGCCAGCAGCGGAGGCAGCGAAGCCGTATCCCCAGGCACCATCGCCCAGCTCGCGGGCACCAAGCCTTGGGTGCGTTTTGTGTCGGTTCTGCTCTGGATCGGTGTCGTCTTCATGTTGCTGGCCGCCGCAGGCATGCTGGCAATGAGCATTTTCGGCGGAGCACAAATGAAAAACGCCCCCTTCGCTGGCGCGCAGTTTATCATTCTTGTCGCCGTTTATGGGGTCATGGCGTTCCTTTACATCTACCCCGCCGCCAAGCTCTGGGCCTACGCCAACCGCATCGGCACGCTCAATACCTCCCGCTCTGTCGCTGATCTCGACGCCGCTCTCGGAGAACAGCGTCGATTCTGGAAGTTTATCGGCGTCATGACGGTCGCCCTCCTCAGTCTCTACTTGGTTCTCATCATCGGCTTTGTCGTCTTTGGAGCCACGGCGGCTCTGAAAGCAGGCGCTATTCCGCAGTGACGCATCTGCTTCTGGATTCCTGACGCGCGCCGCAGTAAGACTCTGTCCTCATGCCCCGGTCGCGCGCACTTTTCATCCTTACCTCCTTCCTCGGTCTCGCACCACTCTCAGTCGTGGGAGCGGCGGTGGCAGCGGTTGCGCCGGATCTCACCTCTGCACGCCAAGCTCTGGCAGATGGATTGCCTAGCGTTGCTGCCGTCAAAGTCGAACGACTGCTGCACCAGTCAAAGTGGCCGCGCGTCGAAACACGGCAGCTCGCCACCTTCGCTACCGAGTGCTGGGCGCGCGCCGAAGATGGACGGCGGATGTTGGCTTTGGTCGCTGCGTATGATCTCGATGACGAGACCTTTTGGCACGCGCAAGCCCTCGCTTTGATGGGCAATCTCCCCGCAGCTCGGCGGGTGATCACCGAGGACGACTCCGCCCCACGCTCCCCACGCACGCAATTGCTCCTCGCTCAGATTTTCACCGCACTGGATGAAAACGCCGCCGCGCGCGATGCGCTGGCGCTGCTGCCGTCCACTTTGGATGCCGCCCTCACAGCGCAAAGTGAATTGCTCCAGAAGGAGATCGATCTCAACGAAGGAAAAAAGCTCCCCCTGCCCCCAGCCACTGAGGACGCCGATGCGCGTTACCTCAGTGCCCGCTCTTTCTTGCAGCGTGGAGACATCCCCGCCGCCCAAGCCGCGCTGAAAGCCCTGCTTTCTTCCACATCCGGCGGCGAGCGTGTCCATCACGCGGCAGCCTTGCTCGAAGCAGAGATTCTCCTGCGTCAAAACCAAGCAGAAGCCGCGCAAGAGCGCCTCATGCATTTCCTCGATACCACCATCAGCAGCAGCGTGTGGACGGAGGCGTTTGATCTCCTCAATGTGATGCATCAGGCTCTGCCGCCTCCACGCCTCATCCCGGAAACCATTCTGAGATGGATTTCCTCCGGCAACACGGCGCAGGAACAGCCCGATCCCCTGCCCGCCTTGGCGGCTGCCACAGCGGAATTTTGCGGCCACGCTCTCTACACCACCGCACTCTGGCTCTCTCACCTCGATCGCGAGGACGAGGCAGTGAGTCTGCTCGAAGCTCTGCTTCAGCGCTACCCCAGTCACCCGCGTCTTAATGAAGCGATGCGCCTTACCATGGAAATCTATGCTCGGCGGCAGGCCGATGCGCGCGCACTCCCGATCGCAGAACATTGGCGAAAACAATTTGGAGACAGCTCCGCAGAGGTGGACTCCGCAGCGGCAGGTATCCTTTTCCGCCGTGGCGAGACTCAGCGCGCTATGCTGCTTTTCGAAAACGCCGCAAATGCCTCCCCCTCCCTCGCCGACCGCCGCCGCGCGCTCTACAACGCCGGAGTCGCCGCCATCGCCGCCGGAGATACCACGCACTATCAGAGCCTGCTGAGCCAACTCGAAATCGCAGCTCCAGGCACGGCGAATCCATCAGAGACAGAATCCGCTGCCGAGTTGGAGATCGAAAAGGCACTGCATCTCGCAGCAACCCATAAACCGGAGGCAGAGTCTGCCCTGCGCGCCTTCATCCGTACGCGTCCCGATCACCCACAGTTTGCCAATGCCTGCGTGGCACTGGCAGAAATCATGCTCATGGCCACTCCGCCGCGCATCGAGGAAGCCAAGCTCACACTCGACACCGCCCGCTCTGGCACCTCCCTGACCTCTGCACAAAATCAACGCATCAGCTACACGCGACTCTGGCTGCTCGATGCCGCCGGAGATCTAAGCACTCTCATCACTGAAAGTGCATCCTTCCTCAAATCCTGGCCGCGCAGTCAATTCATCCCCGAGGTGCGACTCCGCCTCGCCAGCGCGCACTACCGCCTCGAAGACTATGCCAACGCGCGCACTGAATTTGAAATCATCGCCCGTGATCATCCAGGCACGCCGCAAGCTGACACCGCCCTGTATTTCGCCGCCATGTCTGCCTCATCGGTCATGAGCCCTGAAGGCCGCAAGCGCGCGCTCGCCATCTGGGAAGAACTCGCAAAAAAAGGTGGCCCACTCGCCATGGCCGCGCGCCGCCAGCAAGCACTCTCTGAGCGGTTGCAGGGACATCTCACCGAAGCGCTCGCCGCCCAAGACAAGCTGCTCGCCATCAAATCCCTTCCCACGGAACAACGCCGCACCACTCTGTGTGAGAAAGCAGAGGTGCTCCTGCTTCTGGGGAAAACTGAACCCTCCCAACTCGACGCCGCAGCGGATCTCCTGGACTCCTTCCTCATGGACAGCACGCTGCCGCTGATGTGGAAGGCGCGCGCCGGTTTCACCCTTGCCACCGTGCATCATGATGCCAAGCGGGACACCGAAGCACTCAATGCCTGCTACGACGTACTGCACGCCGCCGATGTCACCCCTCCCACCAATCCCGCAGACTATCTGTGGTTCGCCAAGGCGGGTTTCTTTGGCATCGACCTGCTCGAAGCCACGCGCCAGTGGGAGACGGCTGCCCGCCTCGCCGAACGCATCGCCAGCCGCGCCGGAGATCGGGCGAACGAAGCGCGCGAACGCGCCATGAAGATTCGCCTTGAGCATTTCCTCTGGGATGGCCCGGCACCAGTGCCGCCCAAAATCATGACGTTGGAAGAAAAACCAGCGGCTGCCAAAGAAGCAACAGCGCCGAAGAAAAAGGGCGCGCGTTGATGCGGAAATGAAATCAGGAATTGCGCAGTGCGCTCGACGCAACCATCCCAGTTACCAGCGCAACACTGAGCTGGCCCACGTAAAGCCACCTCCAAAGGCCACGAGCAGAATCACGTCTCCTTTTTTGAGACGCCCAGCTTGCCGCGCTTCATCAAGCGCCACGGGGATCGTCGCCGCGCTGGTGTTGCCGTACTTATCGAGGTTCATAAAGACACGCTCATCTGGCAAACCAAGCCGCTCAGCGATGGCCGTGATGATGCGCGCATTAGCTTGATGCGGGATAACGAGCGCGACATCCGCAGCCGTCAAACCCGCAAGCTCCAGTGCCTGCTGCGAGGCCTCCAACATGCGAGTGACTGCGTGTTTGAACGTCTCGCGTCCTTCCATGTGAATGGTGTTGGGACGGGATTCGATATTCTCGGGAGTGATCGGGCAGGCTGAGGAACCACCTGGCACTTTGAGCAGATCCGCTAGGTTGCCGTCACTGCCCATGACCGTCGAGAGCACTCTCCCCGGAGCATCCGCCCCCTCCTCGGCACGCCGGATGACGACGGCACCCGCGCCATCACCAAAGAGCACGCAGGTGTTGCGGTCCTTCCAGTTTACGAGGCTGGAGAGTTTCTCCGCACCGATGACGAGCGCCGTAGCGCGATTGCCAGTATTGATGAAGTGCCGTGCGACTTGCAGCGCATACAAAAAGCCGGAGCACGCTGCGGAAACATCGAAACAGACAGCATTCGTCGCGCCAATTTTCTTCTGCACAAAACAAGCGGTCGATGGGAAGAACATGTCCGGCGTGACTGTGGCCACGATGATAAGCTGAATTTCCTCTGCGGAAACTCCGGCATTGGCCAAGGCGCGTCGTGCAGCCTCGGCGGCGAGATCACTGGTCGCCTGATTTTCAGCAGCGATTCGGCGCTCCCTGATTCCGGTGCGTGAGGTGATCCACTCGTCAGATGTATCCACCATCTTGGAGAGATCCTCATTGGTGAGCACTTTCTCCGGCATGTAACTGCCGGTACCGATGATGCTGGAGGCACAGAATGAGCTGGAACTAGGCGTGGGCATGGACGGCGATGGAATAAGCGGTGATGGCCGCCTCTATGTGCGGATTGATTTGATGCTGTACGGACTCGCATGCCTGCCGGATGGCATTTTTCATAGCCAGCGGCGAAGCCCCCCCGTGCGAGATGATGGTGACGCCATTGAGGCCGAGCAAGGGCATGCCACCGACCTCGTCAGGATTGGTGCGGGTATGTACTTTCTTGAAAGCAGGTTTGGCAAGCAGGCCACCGATCTGTGTGCGTGGCGAGGCTTTAATCTCACGGCGCACCATGCTGAAAATGGCGTGAGCGAGTGCCTCGGCACTTTTTAAAATAATATTCCCCGTGAAGCCATCGCACACCACGACATCCGGCGGCGATTCCCAGAGATCATGCCCTTCGGCATTGCCTCTGAAATTGAGACCCGGCACGGCGCGCAGGAGCTTCCCCGCTTCTTTGCATAGCGCGTTACCTTTCTCATCCTCGGTTCCATTCGACATGAGCGCGACTACGGGATTTTCGCGCCTCAAGACATGGCGAGCGAAGGCACTGCCCATAATCGCATTCTGCACGAGGTGCTGTGGCTCACTGTCGGGATTGGCTCCTGCGTCGATGAGCACCCAGTGGTGAGTCATCGAAGGCATGATGGATGCGATGGCCGGCCGTTCGACATGCCGAAGCGTGCGTAGTTTGATGAGCGATGCCGTCACGGCAGCTCCTGTGTGCCCTGCGCTCACCACGGCATCTGCCCGCCCATCTTTCACAAGCTCCACTGCGCGGCTGATGGAGCTGTCCTTTTTCTTGCGCACAGCATCGAGTCCGCTGTCACTCATATCGACCACTTGGCTGGCGGGCACGATTTCCAGTTTAGCACTGGAGACACCCTGACGCTGCAACTCAGCCGTGATCACCTCTGGTTGGCCTACGAGGAAGAGTTTTTCGATCTGCGGCAGCGCCTCAAGGGCGAGTTTGACTCCGCCGATAGGATTTTGAGGCGCGTAATCTCCGCCCATGACATCCAGAGCGATCTTCATGCCTGCATATTCGTGTGGGTCTTCAAGAGGGGTGGGAGGACTGT
Source organism: Prosthecobacter sp. (assembly GCA_039806835.1). Taxonomy (GTDB): domain Bacteria; phylum Verrucomicrobiota; class Verrucomicrobiia; order Verrucomicrobiales; family Verrucomicrobiaceae; genus Prosthecobacter. The sequence continues at coordinate 446,350 of JBDHQD010000002.1, forward strand.
GTTAAAGCGTGCGATGCCAGGAATGCAAACGGGAGTTTTTTCAATGCCCAAGCATTGAAAAAAACCGTCACACCTCTGGCGCTAGCCTCCCCGCTCAATACACGCCCTCGACGATGGTCTTCTCCATCGCCCCAAACGGACGCACATCAGCCACACCATCCCAGGCATAAGGCGCGCGTGGTTTGCGGCGCATCGCTTCATCGCGCTCGAGAAAACGCGGCATGAAAAACTCCTTCGTCAGCGTCGTCAGCTCCACACGTCCCCAGGTGTCGTATTCGACCGTTTCGTTCGTCGCATTCGGATTCACGATGCGCAGCACGGCGCGTGGCTGAGGCGCATAGTAGGTGATGGAGAATTGATCCGAAGGCTCCAGCGGCACGCTCGCAGCAAGCCCCATCAGAGTGTTGCCGTAAGTCGGGTAAAAACCAATTTTCCCTTCCAGCACTTCCTCCACAATGAAGCGCACATACTGCGGCGTCATGGTCGTGCCACCGACAAAGCAGCCACGGATGCCTGCTGCATACAAATCGACCTTCTCAGCGAGCGCTTCGAGCAGCTTCGGCGTGGTGAAGATGGCAGAAATCTTGCGGTTCTTCAGCAGCAGCACGGCCTGATCGACGACGTGATCCATGTATTGACGCGCCACATCAAACTGCTTGTTCGAAATGACCTTCTTCACGAAGCGCGGATCGAGATCGACAAAGTAGCAGGCGCTGCCGCGATAGTTCGCCAGATGCTCCACGGCAAGGCGCAGTCGGCGCGGCCCGGTGGGGCCGACCATGATCCAGCTCTGGCCCTTGGGGAAATGCTCGTCCTTGAGCTTGTGACTGAACTCCTCGTAATCGACGCGGAAGTCGTTCCAGCCGATGCGCTGCTTGGGCATGCCCGTGGTGCCGCCGGTCTCGAAAATATTGAAAGGCTTGCCTGCGAAGGCTTTCGGCACCCAGACTTCCGGCTGGAGGTCGCGCAGCCATTCATCCTGAAAGTGGTCAAATTTAGCGATGATGTCTTCGTAGCTGTTCACCACGCCGCGCGGGTCGAAATTCTTCTTCGCCCACTCCAGCCAAAACTGGCAGCCCGTTTCCGGGGAAAAGTGCCAGTTGATGATTTCACGTACCTGATTGTCGAGTTGAGCTTTGGCTTCTTCGGAAGTCATGGAGAGAATTAGGGTGGGACTGAGAGTTTGAAGGGCGCGGCAGGAAACGAAAGTGAAAAGAGCGCCCTTTCGTCTGTGGCAAGGTCAACATAGACGATTTTTTGCAACATTGGCGGACGTGCACTGTTATGCGCCACTGCTATGAAACTTCGTCACACCCTCCTTGCCCTTGCCTTGCTTACCCTGCTGTCCTCCTGCTACGTCGGCCCGGCTCGCCCGCGTGTCGCTTACGCGCCGCGTGCAGGCGGTACAGTCGTGCTGCCTGTTGGTGCCCGCCCACATTATTATCACGGTGTTCGTTACTATTCTCATCGTGGTGTGTGGTATCGCCCTTATCGCGGTGGACACGTCATTTGCCCGCGTCCGTTTTGAAACTTCGGCTCTCAGAGTTGGCATCTCGCCTGAATCCTGCTCTCATGCGTCCGCATGACTTGCCCACACGCACCCGTCAGCGAGGCCGCCACTTTTCGTAAGGTCGCGAAACGCCTCATCCCCCTGATCTTCATCGGCTACTTGCTGGCCTATCTCGATCGAGTGAATGTCGGTTTTGCCAAGCTGGGCATGAAGGCCGAGCCGTGGTTCTCAGACGCAGTTTTCGCGACAGGCTCCGGCATTTTCTTCATTGGCTATTTCCTCTTTGAAGTGCCGGGAAATATCATCCTGCACCGGGTTGGCGCGCGGCGCTGGATCGCACGCATCATGATCAGTTGGGGCATCCTCTCTGCGCTGATGTGCCTGAGTTCCAGTGCCGCCTCCTTTTACACGCTGCGTTTTCTTCTCGGTGTCGCAGAAGCGGGCTTCTTCCCTGGTATCATCCTCTACCTCACCTACTGGTTCCCCCATCAGCACCGCGCGCGCATGGTGGCTTGGTTCATGACCGCGATCGCACTCGCAGGCATCTTTGGCTCTCCGCTCTCTGGCTGGCTACTGCAAGTCAGCGATGGATGGCGTGGCCTCAAATCCTGGCAGTGGTTGTTCGTTTTGGAAGGACTTCCCAGTGTACTATTCGGCCTCTGTGTGCCTTTCCTGCTGACGGATCGCCCAGAGCAAGCCGCCTGGCTTTCCAGCGAAGAAAAGCACTTGCTGCGTGAGAGCTTGGATGCCGAGGAGCGCGCGAAGGCGGCTGAAGGTCATCAGCACCATCGCGCGATCGATGCCTTCAAATCTCCGCAAGTCTGGCTCTGTGGAGCGATCTATTTCGGAATCGTGGTCGGCATCTATGGTGCTTCGTTTTGGCTGCCGCAGATTGTCGAAAACACTTTTACGAAGGATAAATGGCTCGTCGGTCTTTACTGCTCGGTGCCGTGGACTTGTGCGGCTCTCGGTATGGTGTGGGTTGGCAAACATTCTGACAAAACGGGGGAGCGCCGCTGGCACATCAGCCTTTCCGCGCTCATCGCTGCGGGTGGTTTTGCCCTCAGTGGCTTGCCGGAATTGCCTCCCACCTTCGTCATGGTGGCACTGGCCATCGCCATTACCGGAGTGATGTCTGCCGCCGCCTGTTTCTGGACGCTGCCCACAGCCATTCTTTCAGGCACGGCTGCTGCGGCAGGAGTGGCATGGGTCAATTCCCTGGGCAATCTCGCAGGTCACTTCAGCCCGGAGATGGTGGCTTGGTTGAAAATGAGACACGGCATGGGAACAGCACTGTGCGGAGTCGCAGCCATGCTACTCATGAGCGCCGTGCTCGTCCACCTGTGCCGTTCCCGTTCCGCGCGAGTCTCATGAGCCAGACGCCGCTTCAGGAGGATCCCACCGCGCTCTTTCGCAAGGCATGGTCGTTGTATGACGCCATCACCGAGCGGAATTACATGAATCATCGCGAACTCTATGCGCAGGTTGCCGAGATATTGCGGTGTCGCTACGACGCCAATGCTTCCTACTCCTTGCTTGATCTCGGCTGCGGCAATGCGCGCTTCCTTGCAGCCTGTCTGCGGGAGGCACCTCCTCTGCGTTACGAGGGCGTGGACCTCTCTGCGGCAGCACTGAAAGAAGCACGCATCTGCCTGGCTAGCCTGCCCAACGTGACTCTGCACCAACTGGACATGCTGGAAGCGGCGCACGCTGCTACGCCTGCATGCGATGTCATTTTCTCTGGCTTTGCCATGCACCACCTCGACTCTGCGGCCAAGCAACAACTCCTCCATGCCTGCGCCGCCAGATTGACCCCTCACGGTTGTTTCATCCTTGTCGATGTCATGCGCAAAGAAAGGCAAACGCGAGAAGACTACCTCGCCGACTACCTGCACTTCATGCGCACACAGTGGATAGCCGTTCCGCCTGAGCAACTGGAAGAAGCCTGTGCTCATGTCGCCACCTTCGACTTCCCAGAAACACTCTCCGACCTCTCGCGCATGGCGCAGTGTGCAGGATTTGCGAGGCAGGAAGTGCTCGCACAGCACGGTGCTCATCACGCCCTGTGCTTCCATCTCTGAAAGAGCGGCGAAATCGCACTCGTTTGCCTCGGAGCCGCTGATGATCGTCAGGACTTCTGCTTTCGTATTTCTTCTCACTGCGGCCAGCGCAGCGGACCTCACGCATTTCGAGAAACGCATCCGGCCTCTACTCGAGGAAAACTGCATCGACTGCCACGGCCCCAAAAAACAAAAAGGCGGACTGCGGCTCGACTCGCGCGCAGGATGGCAAACCGGCGGCGACTCCGGCCCAGCGCTCGTCCCCGGAAAACTCACACAATCTCGTCTCTGGCGTGCGATCAGCTACACTGACCGCGATTTAAAAATGCCTCCTGATGGCAAACTCGGAGCACGAGAGATGAACGATCTGAAGCAATGGATCGAAAGTGGCGCGCCAGACCCACGTGAGGAGCCTGCGCAAACCAACGCCACGCATTCCCGCACACGCGCAGGAGCCGATTTCTGGTCCTTCCAAGTCCCCAAAGCACAACGACCACCCGCTGTAAAAATGACTGAGTGGCCCATCAATGGAATTGATCGCTTCATCCTCGCAAAACTCGAGGCGCACGGACTCCAACCCGCTCCGGAAGCAGATGCACACACGCTGCTGCGCCGGATCTCTTTTGACCTCACGGGCCTACCGCCCAAGCAAAGCGTGCTCACCGGCGCAGGAGCTTACGAACATCTGGTGGACAGCCTCCTCGCTTCGCCTGCTTTTGCCGAACGATTCGCCTCACACTGGCTCGACATCACGCGCTTTGCTGAATCGAGTGGAGGTGGGCGTTCCCTACCCTTCAAGGACGCGTGGCGCTTTCGCGACTACGTTCTCGAGTCCCTTCGCGACAACGTGCCTATCGACCGCATGATCACGGAACACATCGCCGGAGATTTGCTCCCGTATCGGAATGCTGCACAGCGGCGGAGACAGCTCACGGCGACGGGTTTTCTCGCACTCGGGCCGACGAATTACGAGGAGCAAGACAAGGGCCAGTTGCGCATGGACATTGTCGATGAACAACTCGACACCCTAGGCCGCGCCTTTTTGGGCATGACCCTCGGCTGTGCGCGCTGCCACGACCACAAATTCGATCCCATCCCGACGCGGGACTACTACGCCCTCGCGGGCATCCTGCGCAGCACCCGCACACTGCGAAATTACACGGACAACGTCGCGCATTGGATCGACACACCGCTCCCGCTCGATGGAGCGGCTGAAATCCAAATGCAGCAGCGGGAAAAACTCGCCGCTGACCTCAAAAACGAAATCGCCATTCTCAAAGACAAACTGCGTGATGCTGGCAGCGCCAACTTACGCAAACGCCACAGCATTTCTCCCGAAGAGCTGCCAGGCATCGTCGTCGATGATGACGCCGCGCAAAAGGTGGGGCAATGGAAGCACTCCACGCTTTACGGGCCATTCATCGGCAGCGGCTACGCTTCAGATCAAAACGAGAACAAAGGCAGCAAGACACTCTCCTTCACCCCCAAGATTCCCAACACAGGACGTTATGAAGTGCGCCTCGCATTCAATGCAGGACCTGGGCGCGCTGAGAGTGTGACCATCACCATTTTGCATGCAGATGGGGAAGACTTGAAGACCGTCAAGATGTCCACCGGCAGCCTCAAAGGATTGCGCTTTGCCTCCCTCGGCACCTTCCGCTTTGAAGCCGGCGGTCAGGGCTTTGTGCTGGTTTCCAACGCAGCCTCTCAGGGCTATGTCACGGTGGATGCCGTGCAATTCCTACCGGAAGGGAGCAGCACGGATTCCTCGATCGATCCTGCTGTCACTGCGACGCTGAAGGCAAAGCTGACCGCCTCCGAAGCGCGGCTCAAAGAAGTACTTAATGACAACAATGCACGACCGGAGGTGATGTCTGTGGCTGAAGATGCCGCGCCGGAAGATGCTCGCATTCATATCCGCGGCAGCATCCGCAACCTCGGTGCCACCGTGCCTCGCGGGTTTATCCAAGCGGCATCGCCCTCAGCAAGCCGTCCCAACATCCCTACTGGCAGCAGCGGACGCCTGCAACTGGCCCAGTGGATCACTTCGCGCAGCAATCCGCTCACCGCTCGCGTGATGGTCAACCATGTGTGGCACTGGATTTTCGGTGCAGGTATCGTTCGCACAGCGGACAACTTCGGCTCCACAGGGGAGGCTCCTTCGCATCCACAACTCCTCGATCACCTCGCCGTGCAGTTCATGGATAACGGCTGGGATTTGAAATGGCTGGTGAAAGCCATGGTGATGAGTCGCACCTACCGCATGAGTTCTCGCGTCACTCCAACAGCGCAGGACCCGGATAACCGCCTCCTCTCGCATATGAATCGTAAACGACTCGATGCGGAGTGCCTCTGGGATGCCATGCTCGCCACCGCAGGCACATTGCGGCGTGATTTTGGCGGACCAGGCATTCAGGCATCAGCAGTCGATGCCAACAGCTCCAAGAGTCAAAACCTCGAATACAGCCACACCTTCGACAGCACGCGACGCAGTCTATACACCGCCGCCTTCCGCAATGTGCGGCATCCTCTTTTTGAAGTCTTCGATTTCGCTGACATCAACCAACCCATCTCCCAACGCACCACGAGCACCGTCGCCACTCAGGCATTGTTCCTGATGAATTCCCCCAAAGTCATCGCTCAAGCCCGCGCAGCCGCAGAGATGATTCTGGGCAGTGATGGCGGCACGCGTGAGCTTGTCACCGCTGCGTTCCAGCGCGCCCTGCAGCGCCCTCCCGCTCCTCGTGAATTGGAGCAAGCCTGCCACTTCCTCGACGCCTCCAGCACTCTCTCAAACGAAGACACTCGCGATCTCTGGGCGCGATTCATCCAAACACTCTGGGCCACGCCCGAATTCCGCTTTCTAGACTGAATGCACGCAGGCGTGAACTGCATCTCCGGGCTCTAGGCGAATCGATCAGCGAAACTCACCTCACCTGCCAGAGGGAAGTACCCACATGCTCGGCTTGATCGAGGCCACCTTCATAGTTGCCATGTGCGGCCTGCTGCCGACTATCCTTCTCCCATTTTCGACATGTTCTCTACACTCACCGAAAAACTCGAACTCGCTTTCAAAAAGCTGCGCGGCCAAGCCAAGATCAGCGAAGCCAACGTCGCCGACGCCATGGAGGACATCCGCATGGCGCTTTTGGAAGCCGACGTGGACTTCAAAGTCGCGAAGGATCTCGTCACCACAGTCAAAACACAAGCCATCGGGGCCGAAGTGCTGCGCACTGTATCTCCGGGGCAGCAGATCGTAAAAATCTTCCACGACGAGCTTGTCAAAATCCTCGGCACCGCCGCACCGCTCAACCTCGATCCACCGCAGCGCATTCTCATGACCGGCCTGAACGGCGCCGGTAAAACCACCACCTCGGCGAAACTCGCCAGTTGGTTGAAAAAACAAGGCCGTCGTCCGCTCCTCCTCGCGCTCGATTTATACCGCCCCGCTGCCATTCAGCAGCTTCAGGTGCTCGGTCAGCAACTGAATGTCCCCGTCTTTGCCCCCGCAGAGGGAGAGAAGGATCCCGTAAAGGCTGCCAAAGCAGCTCTCGATTGGCTGAAAGCCCAGGGGGCTGGCATTGCCATTTTTGACACCGCAGGCCGTCAGGACCTCGACGAGGAATTGCTCGCCGAGTTGAAAAAAGTCCGCGAGATCGTGCAGCCGAGCGAGACCCTCCTCGTCGCCGATGCAGCCACAGGTCAGCAGGCGGTCAATGTCGCACAAAAATTCAACGAGGCTGTCGGCATCACCGGCCTCATCATGACCAAACTGGATGGCGATGCGCGCGGCGGAGCCCTGCTCTCCATGCGCCAGGTCACGGGATGCTCCGTGAAATTTCTCGGCGTCGGTGAAAAGACGGAGCAACTCGAAGTCTTCCACCCGGATCGCATGGCCCAGCGCATCCTCGACATGGGCGATGTCGTCAGCCTCGTGGAGAAAGCCGCTGAAGAGATCGACGAAAAAGAAGCGCAGCGCTTGGCCGAGCGCATGCAGAGCAACAAATTCGACTTCAACGACATGCTCCAGCAGATGCGCATGATGAAGAAACTCAGCGGCGGCGGCATCGGCGGCCTGCTAGGCATGCTCCCCGGCATGAGCAAAATGAAGGACATGATCAACAACGACGATGCCGACCGCAAAATGAAGCACACGGAGGCGCTCATCCTCTCCATGACGCCGAAAGAACGCCAGCGACCGGAAATCATCAACGGTCAGCGCCGCAAGCGCATCTGCAACGGCGCAGGCCGCCCGGTGATGGAAATGAATCAACTTCTCAAGCAATACGAGATGATGAAAAAAATGATGCGCAATCAGGGTGCGATGATGCAAATGGCCAGTGCCTTGATGGGCGGTGGAGGCGGCATGGGAGGACTCGGCGGCATGCTCGGCGGTCTCGGAGGTGGCGGGAAAATGCCCTCACTGCCCCCAGGCATGAAGTTCCCCAAACGCTAATCCAGGCACGCCATTCCCACGATGAATCCCTCTCTCTTTCGCATCGGAGTCGCTGGCGTTGGTGCCATCGGCAAAAATCACGCGCGCCTCATGGCAGACATCGCCGCACGCAGTGGTGGTGCAGTGGCTTTCACCGCTGTCTATGATGCAGACGCTTCACGCGCTGCTGAATTTGCCGCACAATACGGCGCACATGCCGCCAGTGATCTCCACGACTTCGCGCAGCGTGTCGATGCCGCCAGCATCGCCGTGCCCACGGTGTATCACCGCAAAGTGGCCGAACCTCTCATGCAGGCAGGCATTCACGTCATGGTGGAAAAGCCCATCAGCGAATCCTACGCCGAGGCCCAGGCGCTCATCGAATTGGCGAAAGAGAAGCGCGTCATCCTGCAGGTCGGACACATCGAGCGTTTCAATCCCGTGCTGCTGCAACTAGAGCAGCGCATGAACAACCCGAAGTTCATCGAAGCTCACCGCCTCTCCCCTTTCCCGAATCGCAGCATCGACATCGGCGTCGTGCTCGATCTCATGATCCATGACATCGAGATTGTTCTTCATCTCGTGAAGTCTCCTCTCGTCGAAATCGACGCCGTGGGCATCCCAGTACTAACCAAGCGCGAGGACATCGCCAATGCGCGGCTGAAATTTGAAAACGGCTGCATCGCCAACATCACGGCCAGCCGCATCTCTCCTGAAAAACTGCGCAAAATCCGCGTCTTCCAGAGCGACAGTTACCTCAGCCTCGATTACCAGGAGCAGAGCGGCTGGATCTATCGCAAGGACGGCATGCAGATCACCCGTGAGGCTGTCGAGATCGAAAAGGATGAGCCGCTGAAGCTGGAACTCGCCGCTTTCGTCGAGTGTGCCCGCCACGGTCGCCGCCCCGCAGTCACCGGCCAAGAAGGTGCCGAGGCGGTGCGTATCGCTTTGGAAATCACCGATCAGATCGAGCGCAACGCCAAAACCAACGCAGTGCCTTCATGACACGCATCTTCATCATCGCGGGCGAAATGAGCGGCGACACTCACGCTGCTGGGCTGCTACGCGAAATGAAGGCGATCCATCCAGACATCCAAGTCATCGGACTCGGCGGGCCGCGCCTACGCGAAGCGGCAGGAGATGGCATTGAAGATTGGATCGAGACCGCAGGCGTCGTCGGCCTTTGGGAGGTCGTGAAGATGTATCGTTACTTCAAAGAGAAGATGGCCGCTGTGCTTGATGCCATCCTCGATCAAAAGCCAGAAGGCGTCATTCTCGTCGATTATCCAGGTTTCAATCTTCGCCTTGCCAAGGCACTGCGCACCGCAGGCTATGCGGGCCGCATCCTCTACTACATCAGTCCTCAGGTCTGGGCGTGGAAGAAAGGCCGCATCCACACGATGGCAAAGGTGCTCGATCTCATGATCTGCATCTTCCCATTTGAAAAAGAACTCTACGAGCGCAGTGGACTGCGCACCGAATTCAGCGGACATCCCATGGTGGATCGCGTCGTCACTCTGCGGAGGGATTGGAAACGCGAACCCGGACTCGTGAGTTGGTTCCCCGGCAGCCGCCTCAACGAAGTGCGCCGCCTCTTTCCCATCATGATGGAGGCCGCACGTCTCATCCAGCGCGCCTTCCCGGAAGCACGCTTTGCTGTGTCTGCCGCCAACGAGTCGCTCGCGGGCCGCATGCGTGAAATGGCTGAGGCGCATGGCATGCCAGAGGCCAAGCGCTGGATCGAAACTGGCACGGTCTATGACCTCATGCAGCGTGCTGAAGCCGGTGCCGTCGCTTCAGGCACCGCCACTTTGGAAGCTGCCTGCTTCGGATTGCCCTACACGCTCATCTACAATGTAAGTTGGCCGACTTACCTCGTCGGCAAACTCGTCGTCCGCATCAAACACCTCGGCATCGTGAACATCCTTGCCGGGCGCGAAGTGGTACGTGAGCTTGTCCAAGGGGCACTCACTCCCGCATCACTGGCAGACTGCACCCTCCAATTGCTGCGTGACGAGACCAAGCGACGCACCCTTCAGTCGGAGTTGGCGGCTGTCGTGGCCACCCTCGGGCCGGGAGGAGCCTACCGACGCGCAGCGCAGGCTGCGCTGGCAGCCCTCGCAAGCTGACAGGCCAGCTTGCGGGACAAAGGGCGATCAGACAGCAGTCGCACGCGCTTTCTCGTAGTCCTCGTTGATGAGGCAGAGATCGCCGAGAGCCTCTTTGAGTGGATCGATGTCCTTGGCACTGAAACCGACGTGCAAGTGCCTGCGCCAGCCTTCGGCAAATTCAAATTTGCCTGAGAGCTTGCCGACCGTGCGCGCTGCCTCGTCCATGCTGATGAGATAGGAATCCATGCCCTGACTGACATCGAGCCAGTGCTTCTGACTTTCGTGTGCAGCGAGCGCCTCGCGTTTCTGCGCATGCACGCTGGTCGTATCGACATAAGCACCCGCCATGAGTTTCTGGCGCAGTGGATCGCTCAAACCATGAGGCATGGCGTGATAAACCGTCACGTCGTGTGCATAGGAGGGCTGATGCGGATCGGTCTGGAAGTTGGGAATGCCGTGCGCAAAAGCCGCCGTCACCGCCAGTCGTGCCGTCTCCATGTGATCCTCCATGTAATCCTGCGGGGAGTGAGTGAGCACGATGTCTGGCTGCGCCTGCCGCACCACGGCGGCAACCTGCCGCAGCAATGGCACCGAGTAGATGATCTCCAAATCATCCGCGATTGGCGGATAAAACGTGGCTCCGAGAATGCGCGCGGCCTCCTGCGCCTCTGCAAGTCGCTTCTTCGCCGTCGTGGGGCCATCCATCTGCACCGATCCACCATTCCCCCGCGAGAGGTTCATGTAATGGATGTCCCAGCCTCGTTTTTTGAGCAAAAGCAGGGTTCCGGCAGCGACGAATTCAATGTCGTCTGGATGAGCGAAAATAGCGAGGGCGGAGGGCATGAATTTGAAGTTCTCGAGCCGCAGTTGCGGTTCTCAGTTAACGGCAAATGGAGAACAGCGAGCGTTCGCATCACATCGCGAAAATCTTGTCCATGCGATCCACCAGCATCTTGAGTCCGTTCGGGTTGATCCCGCCGCGCTGTTCGCTGATGGCCCAACCCGTGTAGCCGATGCTGTCGAGTGCCTTCATGATGGCAGGCCAGTTGTTGTCGCCCTGCGTGAGATCGCAGTCGAACCCCTTCCACACGCCTTCGTCCTTCATCTTCTTGGTACTGTATTCCTTGACGTGAATGCGGTTGATGCGCTTGCCAAGCACAGGAATCCAGTGCTCCGGCCAGCCGTAACGCAGTACATTGCCGATGTCGAAATGCCAGCCGACGATGGGATCGCCGATTTCATCGAGGAACTTCACCGCCTCAATCGGGCTGAGGATGAAATTGTTCCAGACGTTCTCGATGGAAATCTTCACACCGAGTTCCTTGGCCAGCGGCACGGCTTTCTTGAGTTCGGCGATGGAGCGATCCCACGCAGCCTGATAAGGCACTTCTTCATTCACCACTCCCGGAACGACCAGGATGGAGTCGGCACCATAGGCTTTGGCATCGCGGAGCGTTTGCAGCACGCCTTGCAGCCCTTGCTCGCGCACGGCAGGATCGTTGTGAGTCAGCGTCTGCTTCCAGTGCGTGTGACAGCACACGCTGGCCGCCTGAAGACCGGACTGGCCGAGCGCATCGAGCACTTCCTGCTGATTCATCCCGCCGGCGGGCTCCACGCCTTCGTAGCCCGCCTCCTTGGCGGCCTTGTATTTCTCAATGAGCGTTCCTTTGATGCCAAGCGTGCCGCCCATGATGGCTTTGCGCAGCTTGCGTGCAGGTTTTGCAGCTTCCTGAGCACCCACAGAGCCAGCAGCGGCGAGGATAGCGGTGGAAGAAAGGGATTGAAGGAATGTGCGGCGGTTGGTCATGGCGTGAAGGTACGGTGTTTCTTCGTCGGAATTGTCAGGCAATCATGCTGGGGGAAGAATCATCTCTTGGTGTCGCATCACCCATTCTTTGCCAGGAGTGCTTTGGCTGCTTTTTCGATCTTCGGCAGCACGTTCGCAGGGAGTTCTGTAAGCAGCGGAAGCACCGGCCCGGTTTGTGCCACACCCGCGAGTTCAACGGCATGATGCAGCACCAGGATCGGGCTATGCGCGTTGCGCAGGTCTTCGAGTTCGACGAATTCCGCGCGGATCGCCTCGGCGGCGGCGTAGTCTTTTTTCAAGATGGCCTTCAGAAGAGCGGTGGAGCGCGACGGAGCCACACACACACAACCAGCGGTGAATCCAGCCACACCGAAGTCACGCATGTGAATAATGGCGGGCTGTTCGCCGATGCCGCTGATGACGATGTTGGGATCGACCAGCTTGAGCAGTTTCTTGAGATAGGGATCCTCCTTCGGGTCTTCCTGAACGATGGCGTATTTGATCCAGGAGATGACACCGTCATTGACGAGTTCAGCGGCGAATTCCGGCGTGATGTAGCCCGCGTCCTTGATGTAGAGCACGGCTTTGATGCCGGACTTCTCGACGAAATGACGCACCGCAGTGGCAACTCCGGCAGGCTTCGACGGGAACAGTGTGGGCAGCAGCATGGCCGCAGGAAAAGCGAACTCGGTCAGAATCTTCGCCTGATCCATCGCCGTGCCATACATCGGGCCGACGGAAGGCACGATCCACATGTCCTCCGGTGCCAACTCCTGCAACATGCGCAGCATGGAGTGATATTCGCTGACGGCGATGTTGTAGAGGTTCGCGTTGCCTCCGTAGAGCAGCGTACGGATGCCTCCTTTGTACAAGTGTTTGATGAGTCGGCTGTTCTGCGACTTGCTCAGAGAGAGATCCTTGTTCCGGCAAAGCGGTGGGACGGCAATGACCGATGACTGGAGATCTGCAAAGGTGGCTGGCGTGGTTTTCATGACACGCCCATCTGAACGTGCTACCGCAAGGCTGCAAAGGAAAAGAGACAGGCTCTGACAGGAGCCTCAGAGTCCCTCAATGAAGCTCATGAGGTCCGCCATATCCTGCACGGACATGCCTGTCTCCAGACCTTCCGGCATCAAACTCTGACCCGTGGAGCTGCTGCCCTTGATCTCAGAACGCTGAAGAGTCTTCTCCAAGCCCCCCATCATCTTCAAGGTCATGCTGGTGGCTGTATCGTTCGTGATGATGCCGGTGAAGGTCTGCCCGTCCTTGGTGTTGACCGTGTAGGCGATGTATTGCGACGCCACTTCCTTGTGCGGTTCGAGAATCGCCGTCAGCAGTGCATCGCGGCCTTTCGTTTTCACCGTGATCAAATCCGGTCCGACCTGAATGCCATTGCTCCCCGCTTTGTGACAGGCAATGCAGCGCGCGAGGTACTGTGCCTGACCTTTGGCCGCATCACCTTTCGCCGCGATAGCGGGTTTAAACTTCGCCAGCACCTCCTCGCGTGAAGGTGGAATGACCGAAGCCAGCGCCACCTTCGCCGCAGCCACCACTTTCGGTGACTTGTGTTTGATCAGTGCCTGCACCTGCGCAGCCGAAAACGCCTCTGGCTTCACCACCTTTGCCTCCAGCAAGGCAATCGCGCGATCATCACGAGCCAGGAGCGCATCCAGAGCCGCAGCCTTCGCTTTCTCACCGTAATGCGGCCAGCTTCCGATCAAAGCCTTCGTAACCTCGGCAGAGCCACTCTGCGCCAAAATACGAATCGCCGCCGCCTGGATGTTCTCCGGCTGCTTTTCGCCAAGGCACGCGATGAGAGCATCCTGCGAAGCTTTCGACGAACTCACGCCGAGCAATTCCACGGCTCCGAGACGCGCGGCGACGTTGGCTTGAGCATCTGCGGCCGTCGCAGCAGCTTCGCTCAAGATGGCAGCCACTTTACCATCTTTGTCCGCTTTCGCCAGACTGGAGCCAGAGCGGCGCAAACCCTCACCCAATGCCTGCACCCAGCCCGCCTTGACTGATCCTGTGGTCACTGCGCTGATCACCTCGTCCCTCTCGGCCTCATCCTTTGCACCCGCTGCCGCCAGCATGATGAGCGGCTCGACAAAAGCTGTCGGCAGCTTGCTCAAATCTCCACGAAGCTGGCGGAATAACCCCATGTCCGTATCTCCAAGCACCGCAGCGCTCATCCACTTCCCATTCACTCCATCACGGATCATTTTGGCGAGCCACTCATCGCGTGAGGTACTCTTCGGCGCGACCAGTGCGGTTTGAAAACGCACCCGTGGTGATGCATCACCTGCCAGTGCTTCAATCGCTGCTTCGTCCAGCAACGAGGCACGGCGCAACGCTGCCTCGCGCACCTGCGCATCGGCGTCTTTGGCTGCCGCGATGACATGCGCAAAAGTCAAAGCACCGAGTGACTCCAATGCGTTCATGGCATGCAGTTTCGCCAGCGCGTTGTCTCCACTGAGCACTTTCTCCAGCAGCGGCACGGCGGCCTTGTCCTGACGCTCATACAGCAAGCGCTGTGCCGTGTCGCGATGCCAGCCATTCGGATGGCTAAGAGTCTGCACGAGTTCCGCAATACTGGCATCAGCGAGGTTTACCTTCTGACCGATGCGCTCGGCACCTTTGTCCGGCACGATGCGGTAGATGCGGCCACGATTATTGCCGTTGTTCAAGTCGATGAACTTCTTGATCTCATCCGGGATGCTCCAGGGATGCTCGATGACCTCGCGATACATATCGCAGATGTGCAGGCAACCGTCGGGCGCGTTGGCAAAGTTCACCACGCGCACCCAGGTGTCCTTCGATGCAGCGAATTCGAAGCCGTGCTCGTCGGCGGGGCGTTCGCCGATCAAAGAGATGCCATCGGCACTCGGTTTGATGAGCTTGCGATGCACGAGCTGGCCACCGGCGTCGCCGCTGAAGCTGTTGTTCACGAATTCGGGGCCGTAGGCATCGCCGCGATAGATCGTGGTGCCGGTGGCACCGGTGAAGTATCCGCTGACGCGCCCGCCGCCTTCGACTGCGCCTTTCACCACACCGGCGATGCGCCAGCGCGTGCGGATGATGCGCCAAGGCTCGTCTGGGCTGATGCGGAACACCTCCGCCGCGCCGCCATCCACCGCGATACTCTGCCGCGCGGATGGCATCTGGTAGTAGGGATTGCGGTTCGCATACTTGTCGTCATAGACCCAGTATTGGAGGTGGTCGCTGTTCGAGCAGCCGAATTTGCGGCCGTAGTTGTCAAAGCTCATGCCGTATTGCGCGCCGCCGCCTTCGAGGCCGAATTCAAGCGTGCGCGGATCAAACCGGAAATCCTTCCCGCCGAGTTCGATGCCCTTCGCATCCGGTCGCTTCAAGCAGGTGACGACACCGCGATTTCCACCACCGGCGAGGATGTGTACCTTGTTGTCCTGCCCCCACTGGAAGCTGTTCATGAGGCCCTGCACGTTGAGGATTTTCAATCCTGTGCCGAAGCCGGTGAAGACCTTCTCACGCACCTCCGCCTTGCCGTCGCCGTCCTTGTCCTCGAAGCGCCAGATGTCCGGTGTGGCACCGACAAACAAGCCGCCATTGGCCCAAATCAGGCCGGTTGGCCAAGGCAAATCATCAGCGAAAACCTGGCTCGTCTCATAGTAGCCGTCGCCATCCTTGTCCTGCAGCATTGAGATGCGTCCGAGGTGCGGCGTGACATCGCGCATCTCGCTGTAGTCGATCATCTCACACACAAACATGCGCCCACGCTCGTCGAAGCAGACAGCGATGGGGTCGCGCACCTGCGGCTCATGCGCGGCGAGCTGGAGCTTAAAGCCTTTCTTCACCTGCCAGGTGCCGATAGCGTCCTTTGGCTCCACGGCAGGATAGCGCGGAAGGTCTTTCGCCGGATCGACGGCCACGGCGTTTTTCGTTTCACCGTAGGCCTTGGCGTAGGTGGTCTTCGTCTTGATTTTGTCCTGTGCAGAGAGCAGCGGGCAAAGGGCAAGGAGAGCAATGGCGAGTCGTTTCATGGGTGAACGATACGAAATGCACGTTCCGCATGAACAGCCGAAAGTTTCCCATCGTGGTATTCTTGTGATGGCGGAGCCAGGCTGTCAGCCTGGGACACCTCACAGCACCGTCTCATTGAGCACCTCGTTGTGCTCGTTGAGCAGCAGGCGCTTCGGAGTGATCGGATTTTCGCTCTCTCCCCAGGCCATGATGGTGACGCGGTGGCCGGTGTTGATGAGATGAGCCGCCGCACCGTTGATGACGATCTGACGGGAGCCGCGTGGAGCGGGAATGACGTAGGTTTCCAGTCGCGCTCCATTGGTGATCGAGGTCACGAGCACTTTTTCGCCGTTCCAGAGGTCGGCTTTTTCCATGAGATCGGTCGGAATGCTGATGCTGCCTTCATACTCGATGTTGGCATCGGTGATGGCGGCGCGGTGGAGTTTGGATTTGAGGAGGGTTCTGAGCACGGTTCAGAGTGCGCCGCTCGTGCCGGGGGTCAAGTGGCTGGATTGATCGAGAGATGAATTGATGCAGAGATGGATTGGTGAATGATGGCGGCGATGAGATTCCGCGATCAACGACGCTCCGTTTCCAATGCCGCAGGCATGCAAGTCACTCCGCGCAAAAGCATGGGGCAAAACTTCCTCCAGGATGAGGAAATCTCCCGCT
The DNA here is from genome assembly GCA_039806835.1 of Prosthecobacter sp. Classification (GTDB taxonomy): domain Bacteria; phylum Verrucomicrobiota; class Verrucomicrobiia; order Verrucomicrobiales; family Verrucomicrobiaceae; genus Prosthecobacter. The sequence continues at coordinate 462,944 of JBDHQD010000002.1, forward strand.
GGATCGCCGATCAAATCCATCCCGACGGCGCTGATCTCGTGGTGGAGATCGGCCCTGGGCTCGGTGCTCTGACGAAGCATCTCGTCGGCAGGCCAAAGAAACTCATTCTGATCGAAAAAGACTCCCAGCTCGCTCCTGAACTGCACGCTCACTTCGCAGGGCGCAACGATGTCGAAGTCATCCACAACGACGCCACACGCATCGACCTGCGTTCCTGGTTTCGACACGGCCCCGTGCGCCTGATTGGCAATCTGCCATATTCGGTCGGCGGTGAAATTTTGAAGCACTGGCTCAGCTCACCCTCACCGGTCGGCAGCGCGGTGTTCATGCTGCAAAAAGAAGTGTGCGACCGACTCGCCGCGAAGTGCGGTGACGACGCGTATGGCGCGCTCAGCTTGCTGGTGCAGAAGGACTGGAATGTCGAAATGCTGCGCATCGTGCCGCCGGAGGTGTTCAAACCGAAACCCAAGGTCGATTCAGCCGTCATTCGCCTCACGCCACGCGACCCGGCCACGCTACCAGTGTTTGACCGCATGCTATTCGACCGACTCGTGCGCATGGGTTTCTCCCAACGACGCAAGCAGCTCAAAAACCTGCTGCCTGACACGCCGAATGGATGGGAGGCATTGACTCAAGCACTCCAGGTGCCTCTCACCGTGCGCGCGGAGGAGTTGTCACTCGCGCAGTGGATTCAAATCGCCCGCTGGTATGAGCAGCGGCACGAAACCGATGCCGGGCAAAAGGCCAGCGAGATGTTCGACGTGGTCAATGAGCGCAACGAAGTCATCGGGCAACTCACGCGTGGCGAAGTGCATGCGCGCAAGCTGCTGCATCGCGCCGTACACATCTTTGTCATCAACAAACGCGGTCACATCTACCTCCAGCAGCGTTCCCATCTCAAAGACGTGTCGCCGCTGAAATGGGACAGCAGCGCGGCTGGACATCTCGACGCCGGAGAGGACTACGCCACCGCCGCCGTGCGCGAACTCGGCGAGGAAATCGGCATTCACGTCGATTCAACCGAACTGGCGGCGCAAATTTCCGCCGGAGAAAACACGGATCACGAATTCGTCGAACTGCGCATCGCGCGCCACGACGGCCCGGTGCGCTGCCTGCCTGAAGAAATCGCCACCGGTGAGTGGTTCAAACCTGAAGACATCACGGCATGGGTCGAGGCCAGACCGCAGGACTTTGCGAAGGGCTTTGTGACGTGCTGGAAGGCGTGGATGACGAAGTAGCGGGGACACGCACGGACATCGGAGTTGCGGACACTCCTGTTACCTCAGTGTGCGCGGAATGAACACCGACTGCATGCCAGCAGCCTTCGCCGCCACGATGCCGCTGTTGCCATCTTCGAGCACCAAGCACTCCTCGGCAGGCACGCCCATCAACTCGGCAGCCAGCAGGAACATGTCTGGAGCAGGCTTGCCCTGCTTCACACGCTCTGGCGTGATGATGATGGGAAACAGATCGAGAATCCCCGTCGCAGCCAGACTGGCGCGCACGGTAGGCTCCGCGCTGCCGGAGGCCACCGCCATGGGGTAGCGACCGTACATGGACTTTGCGAACTCGACCACTGGACGAACGACTTGAAGCTCCGGGATGCGCTTTGTGAAAATTTCCATCTTCAGTTCATCAACACTCACCGGATCGAGGTGCGTGCCGTGGCGTTGATTGAGCTGTTTGACCACGTCCTGCTCCTTCACCCCCGCGCTGCCGTAAAATTCCTCTTCGGTGAAAACAAACGGCGCGTCGTGTTGCTTCAACGCCTCCACCCAGGCGAGGTAGTGCAGCGGCATCGAATCGACGAGTGTGCCGTCGCAGTCAAAGATGTAACCTTGAAATGAGTGATCGGGAATTTGAAGGAGCATGAGCAGTGAAGGCATGGCACGCATGCAGCGAAAAGACAAGGATGAGCGCGTGACTGAAATCACACACCACCTGCCAGTGCCGAACCTCGGGCGAGAAGCTCCAAAAATCTCTCCTCGAACGGCTCCTCACTCCCAGCCTGCATGAAGTCGATACGACGCGCGGTGCATTCACGCGCGAGGCTTTCGGTAAACGCATCGAAGGTCTCCTCGTAGCGCTGCACATCGCGGCGGGTGAGCCAGAAGCGTCGCCGCTCTCCCGTTTCCACCTCGGCGAGTTCAAGCTCTCCCTCAATCTCAGGGCGGCGCTCTGCAGGATGCACGATCTGCAGGAAGTGCCCTTCCCCAGGCCAAGCTGAAACACGCGCGACTGCCTCCGCCGCGCTGCCAATCTCACGCCCAAAAAAGTCGCTGATGATGAAGATGACTCCGTAGCGCTGGCGACTCGGACGAAACTCTTCAAAACAGCGTTGCATGTCGGTAAGGCCGTCAAATTTCAACTTGGATACGGCTTGGATCACTTTCTCGATGTTGCCCTGTCCACGCAGGGGCGGTAGCTCCTGGCGCACGCTGTCACTCATGGAGTAGAGGCTCACTCGCTGCTGCGCGCTGAGCGCGAGGTAGGCCAGTGCCACGGCAAAACGCAGTGCCTGCCTGCGTTTCCCAGGAAAGGGCTGGGCCATCGACGTGCTGACATCCAGCAGAATGTGCAGATTCAATTCCTGCGTCTCCTCGTAGAGCCGCACGAAGAGCTTGTCCAAGCGCGCGTAGAGCCGCCAGTCGATGGCGCGATAATCCTCGCGCGGCGTGTAATGACGGTAGTCTTTGAACTCGCGCGTAAAGCCCGTGGCAGGGGTCGATTGCGTCCCACGCCGCAGCAACTGCCGACGTTTGCGCAGTCGCAGGGCCAACACGCGCAGCCGATCGAGAAAGGCGGCGTCAAAGAGTTCCTCGTGTTCAGGAGATTCTGGCATGGGGGGAGACTTGACCCACGAAGCGAAGGATCGGCAAGAAGGAAAACACCCTGAGCAGCGCACGCTGGCGGATTCTTTTTGCAACGTTCGCGCGCCCTGCACGTTCGTCTCTCGGTTCCTTGCCATTTTCCCTGCTCATCTTATGACGCCGCTCCCAGTCCGCACTGCCCAACGATGCTGTGAGACCGCTTGGTTCTCCGCGCTTTGCTCTGATGATTACGAATTTCTCGGCGTGCCGGATGGCGCGCTGCGTTCCAGCTACGAACACTGCGCCGCCATCGTGCGAGATGCCGACGCGCGCGGCTACCAGAATATCCTCCTGCCCTCGGGCTGGATCGCAGGACAGGATGCCCTCGCCTTTGCCGCCGCGATGGCTCCCCAAACCGCGCAGATCAATCAACTCGTGGCACTGCGCATGGGCGAGGTCTGGCCGCCCATGCTCGCCCGTGCACTCGCCACGGTGGATCACATCGCCAAAGGCCGCCTGAGCATCAATATCATCTCCTCCGACATGCCCGGCCTCAAGGAGAGCAATGAGGTGCGCTACGCCCGCGCAGCGGAGATCATCCAGATTCTCCAGGGGATGTGGCGCAGCGATGGTCCCTTCGAGTGGAAAGGTGAGTTTTACCAGTTCAGCCTTCCAGACACCGCGCCTGCAAAACCTTATCAGCAGAATGGCGGCCCGCTCATGTACTTCGGCGGCATCTCTCCTGCCGCGCAGGATTTGTGCGCGAGATTCTGCGACGTTTTTCTCATGTGGCCGGAAACGGAGGAGCGTGTCGCCGAGACCATGCGCGTCATGGCTGAAAAAGCCGCAGCGCACGGACGCACGATCGACTTCGGCTTTCGTGCTCACGTCATTGTGCGTGAGACGGAGGCGGAAGCCCGCGCCGCCGCAGATCGACTCATCTCCAAACTCACTGCGGAAAAAGGCGCGGAGATCAAAGCGCGCTCTCAAGACAGCCAGAGCGCAGGAGTGCGCAGACAGGATGAATTGCGCGCGCAAAGCAAAGACCTCTACCTCGAACCGCACCTCTGGAGCGGCATCGGCCTGGCTCGCAGTGGCTGCGCCAGCGCCATCGTCGGCGACCCGGATCAAGTGCTAGCCAAACTCAACCGCTACATGGACATGGGCATGCGTGCCTTCATCCTCAGCGGCTATCCGCATCGGGACGAGTGTGATCTCTTTGCCAAATACGTGCTGCCACAGCTCCCCACCGCGAGATTGAATGAGATGCAGGAACGCCGCGTGCCGGATCCCGTCACCCCACTCACCACCGCGCCAAGGCGGTGAATGACTCGTCAGGGGCGAAGCACCAGTTCTTCCAGATCCTCTTCACCGAGACCCTCCATCATCGGAGCTTGGTCATTGAGCGTGGCCTCCACCAGACCGCGCTTGCGCTCTTGCAGCTTGAGGATGCGCTCCTCCACGGTGCCGCGCATGATGAGGCGATAGGCATTGACCACTTTTTGCTGGCCGATGCGATGTGCGCGGTCGATGGCTTGCGACTCCACCGCAGGATTCCACCACGGATCGGCGAGGATGACACTGTCTGCCGCGGTGAGGTTGAGTCCGTAGCCACCGGCTTTCAGGCTGATGAGAAAGACGCGGCACTGCGGATTTTTTTGAAAGTGCTCCACCTGCGCAGCGCGGTCCTGGCTGCTGCCATCAAGGTAGGCGTAGGGGATGCCGCGAGCTTCGAGATCGCTGCGCATAAGACGTAAAAACTGCACAAATTGGCTGAACACCAGCACCTTGCCACCCGCATCGAGTGCCGCCGTGGTCTGATCGGACAACGCAGGCCATTTGCCGGAAAGCTCGTCTGAGTCGAGCGAAGCGATGACATCGGGGCGGATGCCCGTGAGACGGAGATCGCAGCATGCCTGCCTCAGACGCAGCAGCACGGTGAACATCGTCATGCGCGCTCCATTGCGCCCTGAACGACGTCGCGCTGCCTGAATTTCCTCCCGCCCCTCTTCGAGAATGCGACGATAGAACTCTGCCTGCGCCGCGCTCGGTGTACACCAGAGCACCTGCTCGATTTTTTCCGGCAGGTCTTTGAGCACCTGGCGCTTGGTGCGGCGCAGAAAGTAGGGCCGCGTGAGTTTTTGCAATCTCGTCGCCGCATCTCTCCCCGCAGGGAGATCGAGCCCCGCTTGCACTGGTGACTCGAAGCGCTCCCGAAAAGAATCCTGGCTGCCGAGATAGCCGGGCAACACGAATTGAAAAATCGACCACAAGTCGCGCACGCCATTTTCCAACGGCGTCCCAGTCAGTGCCACACGCCCAGACGCTTTGAGGCTGCGCAGGGTCTTGGCAGCTTCCGTCGCCGGATTGCGGATGAAGCTGGCCTCATCCAACAAGATCAAACTGAACTTCTCCGCCTGATAAGCTGCCGCATCGCGCACGAGCAACTGGTAGGACGTGAGCACCACATCCGCAGCGGCGATCTCCGCCAGTGCTTCAGCGCGTCCAGCTCCCTGCACCGCCAGCACGCTCAACTGCGGCGCAAACCGCGCAAACTCGGCCTGCCAATTGCCCAACAGCGACTTCGGACACACCACGAGCACCGGCCCTGCACCGCTCGGACGTCGGTGCAGCACGCAGGAAGCCAGCGCGATGCTCTGCACGGTTTTGCCCAGGCCCATCTCGTCTGCCAACACGCCTCCAGCACCGCGCTGAATGCGGGAGGTCATCCACAACACACCCTCCATTTGATAAGGGCGCAGCAGCTCAGCGAGGCCGCCGATTTCTGCACGCACCTGCGCCTCAGCCGCAGTGCCGGTATCAAACGCTGCGCTGCCGCCAAAATAAGCCGCATGCGCTGCATGCACACGCGCTCCCTCCGGCGTCAGTTCCAATGGCACATCGCGCAGAGATTCCTCCAACTCATCCACCGCCGCAGCATCGAGCACATAGCGGCGGCCCTGCGCCTGGAGCGAACGCCGCCCTGAACGAATGAGCCGCAACACCTCCGCGCGCGGCAGTCGAAAACCATCGCCAGCTTCGTAGGCGATCTCCATTCCCAACCAATCTCCCCCGCCCTGTCCCGCATCGGCTGCAAAACGCGTCTGCGGCACAATGCGCTGCACTCCGCGCGTCGCCGCACGCCAGCGCTCGCCCTCGACCACCGTGGCCACCGCTTTCATCGCGGGGAGGCCTGACGCAAAAAATCGCGTCACTTCCTCGGCTCCGTGCAAACGCCAGGTGCGCGCCGTTTCCACCTGAAAACCCAGCGCGGTCAGTCGCCGCACCAGCCGCGCTTCATCGCCGCCATTGCGCACATAATAAAGCTCGCCGTTGTTCGGATCACTAAGCGGAAAATTCGCCCGCGCGCTTTCGTCCTCCACACCATCAGTTCGCACCAGCCAGCGCTGCGTCCCATAGCTAGCCGACAAACGCGCTTCGACCGTTTGCAGAGAACCTTCAATGTGCAGTTCAAAAGCACAGGGCACCGGTGAAACATGGAAGTGCTCCAGTCCGCTGCGCATTTCCAATTGGAAAATTTCTCCGAGCTGCGTGCCCTGCATTACCAACCAGCGCAGCGGACGCATCACCTCCCCCGCGCGCACAAGCTCTGCCACGAGCGCTGTCAGTTCCGCGCTCTTCACCGCGAGCTGAAACAGCACTCTCGTCTCACGACACAACCACCAATTTGCGAACACGGCATGCAGTCCACCTCCTTCGAGCCGAAGCCGCACTTCCTGCCTCCCTTCCTCACGCTCTGCGACGAGCAGCGGACGCAGCGGCGTCGCGTACACACGCAGGGATTGCTCACTGCCATCAGGGCGTCCGGCAAAAACACGCGGATGCTCCGCCAGAGCACCGAGGAAAGCATTCAGTGCCTCGCCGCGCAGAGTCAGTGGCATGCTCTGCGGTTTTGCCAGTCCTTGCGCCTTCAGCCAGCCGACGAGATCTGATGCTTCGTGCTCTCCTCCCGCCTCGTAACGCAACAGCACGCCCACAGGTTCACGTACTGCGGCTTGCAGCGCGCCTGCGGGGAGGAAAATGGCATACCGGCCCGGCACCGACGCCACCGGCGTCTCCGCAGGTGGGGAAGCCGGGCGTGCGGGTGACGGCGGCACTACCGCTGTCTTCGTCTGAGGTTCATCCGCACGTAAATGCACCAGCGCGACGGCCAGCGCGTGCTCACACATCCGGCCACCACGCCGCGCCGCAGGGCAGGTACAGAGATTCTCCACATCGGTGCGACTGCGAATGCGCAGCCCGGCGGTAAATCGCATTTTCCCTGCACCCACGATGCCGCGAATCAGCCCCGCCTCCGCACTCGTGACGCTCGCCATGCCTGCATCCACCAGTCCGCGGGCGGCTTTCATCGCCTGCCATCCACCGATTTCTCCGAGCCATTTCTCCGTGATCTCCATTTCGTTCTGGCGTCTCCCATGATTTCTCGCCAAAGTCCAGCGGCAAGTGCCTATGCGCGTCGTCGCCATCTCCAATCAGAAAGGCGGGGTTGGAAAAACCACCACTGCCGTCAATCTCGCTGCCTGTCTCACCCAGCGCGGCGTACGCATCCTGCTCATCGATCTCGATCCGCAGGCCAACGCCACCAGTGGTCTCGGACTGGCGCAGGAGGAAGGCGGCAGCCTTTACCCTGCTCTCGTGGACGGCCAAGATCCTCGCAATGCCATCCGCAGCACGCGCCTGCCAAACCTCTCCATCATCCGCTCTCATCAAGAGCTGGCTGGTTGTGAAATCGAACTGGCGCAGTCCGGCAATCACCTCACACGTTTGCGTGAGGTGATCGAACCTCTACGCGCCTCCGGTCATTTCGACTACGCCATCCTCGACACACCGCCGTCTCTCGGCGTGCTCATGACCGGTGCCCTCGCAGCATCCGACGAATTGCTCGTCCCCATCCAGTGCGAGTACTTCGGCCTCGAAGGGCTCTCCAAGATCGTCAACATCACGCAGATGATTCGCGACTGCGGTGCCAATCCCGGACTCACGCTCGAAGGCATCGTCATGACCATGTTTGATGGACGTGCCAATCTCGCCAACCAAGTGGTCAACGACGTGCGCAATTACTTCACGGAAACGGTTTATCAGACCGTCATCCCACGCACCGTGCGCCTCGGCGAGGCTCCAAGCTTCGGCAAAAGCATCATCGAATACGAGCCTTCGGGTCGCGGAGCCGTGTCCTACCGAGCCCTGGCAGACGAGTTCCTCACCCGCCGCGGTGTCGTCATCCCCAGCGCGGCGTAAAGTCACGCGCTGAGCTTTTTGCACGCTCCATCAGAGGAGCGCAGCCATCGCATCGCCCGTTGGCAGCGCGAAGGGGCGAAACGTCTCCAGGCGCGACTCGTGCTCTGAATAAAACAACGCGCGATTCAAGCCCAGCGAAGCGGCTTTGGGTGAATCGATCAAACTCGCGGAATCATTCGCGCTCATCTGGAAAAGCACGCGCATTCCCAGCTCACTCAGTGCCTTGCGACTCAGGCAGCGCTGCACGTTGTTCAGCGTATCGAGGCTGGTGATGAGATGAATGCCCAGAGACGGGCCTTCGTTGATGATCTCGTTGAGTTGGTTGCCGGGTTTCGGGCTATCGTCGCCGCTGAAGGAAAAATCCTCCTCGTAGCGCAGCTTGCGGAATTTTTGCAGACCGTGAATGAGCAGGAAGATGGGAGCATCACCCGCGCTGCCTTCATCCGCACGTCGTTTCATTTCAGCGTGAATCTCTGCGATGAAATCAGCGGCTTCATGTCCCTGCGTGATCTTGGCGCGTCCCTTTGCCCCCGCAGCTTCGAGAAAATCGCTGTCCGCCGTGCCACTGAGAGCACTGTGAATGAGATAAAATGCAGGGGCCTTATCGCGCGGATGCTGTGCGCTGAGTCCGATGATGGAGAGTCCAAAAATGGCAGCGATGGCCTCGTCATTCTGACCGACGAGCAGCAGATGGCGCCCGCTCTGACGTGGGAACATCGCCTCCGTCGGGCCTTTGATGGCATTGGGCAGCCCCAACCACACGCGGGGATCAGCGGGCACTTTCGCGGGCGGATTTTCGAGTGCTGCTGTCAGCAATGGATTGTCGCGCACGTCAGCGGGCATGTTGCCTTCAAAGACGATGGGACGTTTTTTGCCAAACCCACGCTCCTGACCGAGCTGCGTGACTTTTGCGAGATGTCCATCGCGCTCCTCATCGGTGAGCCAGACGACCTGGAAGGGCGAGTTCCCTTCCACGGCTCCTGCCGCATCGTTGTAGATGCCCTCACCGGGACGCGAGAGCATACGCGCCGCCGTATTGCTCTCATCCATGATGAGCGCCGCGTCAGCCTCATTGCACTGGAGCGCGATGCGAATGACCATCTGCCCCAAAGTCGTGCGCGCGAGGGTGTAAGCACCGCCAAGCGTCTGCGAGCCGAGGAAAACATGAATGCCAAAAGCACGCCCCTGCCGTACGATGCGGTCGAGCAGCAACGCTGCGCCCTGTGCGACGGCATCATCCTCGACGAAGAACTCCTGAAACTCGTCAATGATAAGCATGGCGCGCGGCATCGGCTCAGAGCCACCAGCACGCTTGTAGCCAGCCAAATCTTGAACCCCGAGCTTGCGATACAGCTCGCCGCGATGCTTCAACTCCTCGTCGATACGATGCAGGACACTCAAGGCAAACTCACGGTCGCTCTCGATGGCCACCACCTTGGCATGCGGCAGTTTGGCATCGGCATAGCACTTGAACTCGACGCCCTTTTTAAAGTCGATGAGATAAAACTCAATCTCATCGGGACTGCATGTGAGCGCGAGGTTGGTGATGATGATATGCAGCAGGGTCGATTTGCCTGAACCGGTCTTACCGGCCAGCAGCGCGTGCTGTTTCGTGCCTTTGCCGATGGCGAGGTATTGCAGCTTCGTCGCTCCAGTGCGCCCGATGGCGATGCGCAGTTCGTTCGTGGTGCTCTCACTCCACATTTCTTTGGGTGCGACGATGGAGAACGGCACCTGCACGCGGTTTGAGTCGATGCTGGCCTGGCCGATCTGATGCGCGAGTGCCGCCGCAACCTCGTCCGATGGAGCGGGATCGAGCGCAAGCGTCGCCACACCGCCACAGCTCACCTGCCCTCGCTCACGCACGAGGCGGAGACAATTTTTGCGCAGATCATCCGGCACAAGCCCCTCCGGGAGAGTCTGTCGCCGATCCCAATGAATGAGGGTAAAAACGCCGCAGCGCGCGCCGCTGCTCAAGATGCTCTTGAGCCTCGCCACCGCCGTTTCACCAAATCCGGCGGGAAGCCCTGCGATCACCAGAAAGCGATATTTTTCCGCCACACTGCCTGCCTGCTCGTTGTACTCGGTGATCGTCGCGTACTCATTGCGCAGGTACATCTGAATAACTTTCTCGATGTGCTCATTGAGCTCTTGCAGGCGTTCTTCGATGTGTTCCCGCTGTGTCCAGATGCGGCGATTGATGAGCGCTGGCTCGTAATCGGCAAGATGCATCAAGCCGGCAAAGTTCTGCCCGAGTCCAACCGCGTCGATGATGGTGAGATGTACACCTCCGGGCGGCACCTGGGAGAGAAGATGAAAGAGGATTTGATTCATCACCTCCGGTGCCCAGCGTCCACCATCGTCATCCGTCTCGATGAGCAGCGATCCCTCCTGCGGAAAGGAGAGTGCAAGTGGCAGCGACACACGCTCGTGCCCAGCTAGGCCAAAAGGAGCGTCTTTTGCCAAAGCGACTGCAGCGGCAGAAAGATCGAGCGTAATCTCACCAAAGCGCAACGCGCGTGGAAAGACTTCTGCAGGATGATATTCCTCGCTCCAAGTCAACGGCTGCGCCGCTTTGTCTTGCTGGACTTCCTCGACAGCGGCGAGCTGGGGCGGAATCTCCCGCTGCCACTCGGAACGCAACACGGCCCAGCGATTCTCTGCGGCAGCATTCAACGATGCCATCTCGGCTTCATGCACCTCGCTCATCTGCTGCCGTTGCTGAGAGACTGGGCCGTTGTATTCCGCAAGAGCCTGCGCCTTGCGTTGTTCGAATCGCTTCAGATTGCGCGCGAGCAAACGCTCATTGCGCGCCATGCAGGCAGGCATGCGCGTGGCGAGCCGATCCAGCAGACGAGTGCGGTAGCTTTCGGCGACTTCATCCGCGCGGCTCCAATCTTGCGCAATCAGTGTCTCCGCCTGGGCAAACTCAGCATCCGCACGATCCATCTCCGCCTCACGCGCTGCATTCAACTCTTCCACACACGCCTCATAAGCTGAAACAGCGGCAGTTAGCTGAGTCATGTCCACACTGGGCTTGGAAAACATCTTCAGCAGACCTGAACTCTTTCCGGCAGCCAGTTGCCCTTCCAGATGCTGCGCTTGCTCCTCCACCGACGTCACGCGCTGGGCGATTTCGTCCATGCTCAATCCGCCTGCGGCGCGCGGCGATTCCTGGCGATGAAGCCGCTCGCCGGAGGCTTTCAATACGGTGAGCAAGCGTTCTTTCGCTACCGTCAATCGATCGAGCAGATGAGCAGCAGCCGCCTCTGCCTCTTGCGCGCGCTGCTTGCGCCGCGAATCCGCTTGAAAACGGCGAACCTGCAATGTCCCCAGCCAACGCTCACGCTCCTTCTGCGTCATCGCTGGCAGATCACGCCTGATGCGATCCTCGTAACGTTGCAGACCCGCTGCACGCGCTGCATGACGCTCGCGGATGCTCTCGCCGTATTCATCCCACTGGGTCGCGGTCTCAGCCAGCACCGCAGCGTGACGCGCGTCGTAGTCCTCGCTCTGCTGGAGGTAATTTTGCTCCGCAGTGTAGTGCTTCGCGCGAATTTCACGCGCCGCTTGCGCGCAACTCTTCACAAAGCGCTCCACCGAGTCGCGCAGCGAGGTATGCAGAGCGAGGATGCGGGAGGCGCGTAAGTCAGCAGGCAGAGACATCAGAGCGTGAAGGTAGGCTCACTGACATAGCCGCGATGGTGCACCTCTGGCAATTCGGAAGTTCACCCCTGCACGCCCATCAGAGGCAGACGCATCCTCCGCGCCAAGTACGCGGAGGATGCGAGAGAGCACGCTTACGACGAAATGCCCACCGTGAAGCTTTCCAGTTCACGCGCAGAGGGCTTCTCCACCGCGAGGATGCGCATGGATAACGCGCGATCGCTCACCCGAATGGTCACGGTGTCACCGACATTCTGACGCAAGACGGCGCGACCAAGGGGTGCCTGAGTGGACACGAGGCCACGGTCAGCGTCCGCGTGATGATGGGGCACGAGCTGGATCGTGAAGTCCGGTTCATGCAGAGCTCCCAGCGCATTGAGAGGCCGCAGGGTGACATGGTCGTAGAAGGAAACAGGTGCATTTGCAGATGATTTGTGGCGGGTAGCGTTCATGGCGTCGTTCGTGTTGAGTTTGTAAAATGGAAATAGGGTTTGCTGCGGGCGGTGAGCTCAGGGAATGCCGAGCACTTCGTTGCAGCGGTTGATGTGGATGGCCTCGATGGCGCATGCTGCGCGTGGCACTCCCACGAGCGCATGCACCCTTTCGCGTGCGCTGGCCTCACTCTCGGCATCGAGTTCGTAGGCTGTCTCGGTGGTGACACAGCCGAAAGGTTCGCGTCGCTTGAGCACGCAGGTGGCAAGCCAGGTGGGAAGCTTGGCACGGGCGATGCGGGAGGAAAGAGCACCTCGATTGAGGAACAGGTCGAGCAGGTTCATTGTCATGACGATTCGTGGTTAAAGTTTGCGCAAGTCCACACAGCGAGGCATTCTCTCCGCTGCATGGTGGTGTGTCTGAAAGCGCACGCATTCCGCGCACGCTGTAAGTCCCGCAGGCTTAGTGACGAGACTGTGACCTTGTGTGTCTCAGGATGTACTCATCCTGCGCGAGTTCGCGGACAGTCCGGGCCCAGGTACGGGTGGGGGCTGTCCGCTCAAGCCCGACTTGCGAAAAGCCGGTGGTGTGCCGGCTTAGCCGTACAACCCTCGCTCTGACGAGCGGGATGCTGTTGTGTGCACGGCGTGTGTGTCATGATGTCTATATCATACACGAGTATGAGATATCACAATCGGAGGCATTTGTCTTTTACTGCCCGTCTCTTGCGCAAAACTGGCCAAACGAGCCTGCCACTCACGATTCCTGCCCGCAGTCTTTGCGAATTTTTTTCAGCAACACTTCCAGGTCGTTCATCGCCGCCCCGGTTTTCCCCACGAGGCCAGGAATGGGTTCCAGGTAGTTTTTTTCAAACTCCAAGGCCTTCGCATCACGCCAGTGGGCTTTGGTGGCATGCCAGTGCTCTGCGAGTTCACGCGCGTTCTGAATCAAGTTCATGGGAATGAAAAATCGGCGACTGGATGAATCATGCGGCACTCGGAGGACTCGGCGTCTCGTGATATGAGGCTAGCAGCTTCTGCATCTCCACGAGCTGTGTCGCCGCGCGCACGAGATCGTTGTCGAGAAAGTCGCGCAGCGTGTCCAATCTGCGCACAAGTGGATCCACCACGCGATCATACTCCCGCGCCCAGTGCTTCGTACGCTCCAGCCGCATCTGCGCCTCTTCCAATGCAGCGGTGGCTTTGCGCACGGCCATCTGCTGAGCGACCGGAGCATCCACAAACTCTGAGAGGCGCGCACTCATCAACTCCTGCCGCGCTTGATCCAGACGCTTCTGCCGCAGACGCACCTGAGCCGCCCAGTGGGCTGGCTGCTCTGTCTGTAGCCACGCGCGAGTCCGCCGCACCGCCTCCTGCGCGGAGTCCAGAGATTGGCGCGCCTTGCTGGAGAAGACCACCAGCGCGGAGCGAAAGGACTCGATAACATCGAGATTGGTGATGCGCGCCTGTTCTGCCATGTGTAAACTTCGTCTCTGAAGGAGTTTTTGCTGCTGCGACAAACACTGCCTCAGCGTTGATTGAGGTAATCCTCGATGCGCTGGGCTTTGCGCAGGAGGAATGGCGTGTGCTGCTCGCTCGCCTCCATGAATTTTTTGATCGCTTTCATGGTGGTGAGGAACTCTGCGGCAAATTTCTCGTGCTCTTGGTCCTGCCATGTCTCACCCAGCGCAGCAAAACGGCTCTGAAGCGCTGCTGCACGCTGCTGCATCTCGGTATTGAATCGCTTCAGCTCCGCTGCAAAGCGGCGCACCTCCTCGGGGTTCATGATCGCCTGTGCCATGCCGCTATGATGGCCTCTCCCGCGCTCATGACGAGCATTTTTCCACCGCAGACACCTCGATGACGGGCAAAAAGTGTCCAGCCCCTCCCTTCTCAGCTTCTGCCAGTGGCGCAGCTCCGTATTTCAGAACAAACTCACACCCACGATCATGAAAACGCTCATCGCCGCGCTCACCCTCTGCGCCAGCATTTCTGGCGTCTCCCTAGCTCAGCCCGCCGCCCCCTCTGCGGCACAGATTCAGTCGTCCATCGACCGTGGCCTCGACTTCCTCCTCTCCCGCCAGGATCAAGACAACGGCCATTGGGTCACGCGTGAAGATCCGGCGCTCAGTGCTCTCGTGCTCGCCGCACTGACACGCAGCCCATCCCATGAGCGCGCCGCTGCAACGACTCGCGGCTACGACTTTCTCTTGAGCAACGCACGTCCCGATGGCGGCATCTACAGCAAAGCCCGCGCCAACTACAACACTGCCATCTGTCTCATGGCGCTGGTGCTCCGCGCGCGACCCGAAGATGAGGAAGTCATCCGCCGCGCTGCTCGATTCGTTGCAGGGCAACAGAACGACGCCGACACAGCGGGCAAAACGGACAATCCCTTCGATGGTGGCATCGGCTACGGTGGCGCCCAGCCTGGCGCACCGGCTCACGCCGACCTCTCAAACACCACCTTTGCGCTCGAAGCACTCCACGCTGCCAAAAAACTCTTTCAAGACAGCGGCAAGCCGATGGAAAAAAGCGAAGACCTCAACTGGGATGCCGCCATCACCTTCATTTCCCGCTGTCAGAACCTCAAAGCCAGCAACGACCAGCCCTGGGCCGGGCGTGACAAATCCACCACGGGAGCTTTTGGCTACACGCCTGTGCCGCAGACGCCGCGCGGCGGGAAAAAAGCAGGCGGCCCCACTCCCATGCGCTGTTATGGCAGCATCAGCTACGCTGGCATGCTCAGTTTCATCTACGCAGGACTCACCCCTGCTGATCCGCGCGTGCAGGCGGCCCTGGAATGGCTGGGCTCCAACTACACTGTGGAAGAAAATCCGGGGATGGGAGCCGAAGGACTCTATTACTACTACCACACAATGGCCAAAGCTCTCACCACCGCCGGCATTCAATCCCTGAAAACCACACACGGCAGCGTGAACTGGGCCAGCGAGCTTTCCAGCAAACTCCTGCAACTGCAAAAGAGCGATGGTTCATGGGTCAATACTGCCTCCGGCCGCTGGATGGAGAGCGATCCTGTCCTCGTCACCGCCTACGCAGTGCTGAGTCTGCAATACATTCACCAGGCCACGGCGCACCCCTGAAAGACTGCACGGCGCGGATGTTGCGGCGACGCCTTTGAGCACGACAGGGCGGAGAGGATGATTTCAGGCTTGCCACGCTTTTGGCGGCTTCATAACCTCGCGCAATAGCGCCATGAAACGATTCATTCCTCTCCTCGCCGCTGCCGCCCTCCCCTTGCCTGTCTTGGCACAGACCATCCAGCCCGGTGGGAAATTACCGGGAAACCCCGCCATCGCTCTCGTGAAGGTCGCCGGTGATCTCGTCGATCCCGTCGCCGCCGCGGGCGCACCGGATGGCAGCGGTCGCCTGTTTGTCTGCGAGCGCCCCGGCGTGATTCAGATCATCAAGGATGGCAAGCGAAACAAAAAACCCTTCCTCGACATCAAGGACAAAACCATCAGCTCCTTCCTCGAACTCGGTCTTTTCAGCGTGGCCTTCCATCCGAAGTTCAAAGAGAATGGTCGCATCTTCTTCTGCTATTCAGACATGTGGTTCAATGGCGCCTCCATGATTGCTGAGGTCAAAGCAAAGAAGGACAAACCTGACCAAGCTGACATGAGCAGCATCAAAGTGCTCATGCAGATCGACTTCCCCTACTGCAATCACCACGGCGGCCAGATCGCCTTCGGCCCCGATGGCTACCTCTACATCGGAGTCGGCGATGGCGGTTGGGAGGGCGATGTCATCAGCGCTGGCCAAGACCTCCACACACACATGGGCAAGATGCTCCGCATCGACGTGGACGACAGCACTCCCGACCGCAATTACAGCATCCCGAAGGACAATCCCTTCATCACCCTGCCGCAGCAGATGACTCTCTTCGGCGTCACTGAACTGGCCTTCTCAAAGATTCATCCCAAAGCAAAGCCAGAAATCTGGGCCTATGGCCTGCGCAATCCCTGGACCTTCAGCTTTGACGCAAAGACCGGTGATCTCTGGATCGCCGACATCGGCCAGAATCACTGGGAGGAAATCAACCTACAACCTGCGGGCAGCAAAGGTGGCGAGAACTACGGTTGGAAATTCATGTGCGGCTCTCACACCTTCCCCATTGAAACGGAAAAAGACAATCCGCGTGTCGGAGTGCTACCGGTGGCCGAATACAGCCACGTCGATCAAGGCAACTGCGTCATCAACATCGGCGTCAGCCGCAGCAAAGCCCACCCCAGCCTCGAAGGCACCTACTTCTGCGCCGATTGGGGTAGTGGCAAGATCTGGGGAATCGCGAAGGATGGCGGTAAATACCAGATGCAGGAGTTGCTCGACCTCGACACCCCACTGCGCCCCACGGGCAGTGGCTTTGATGAAGAAGGCAATCTCTATCTCACCCACGCCACTGCAAACTACGGTGGCCCGGTCGATCCCTACACCAGCGAACGCGGAGCCCTCTGGAAGCTCGTACCTGCGGACAAAGTCCCCGCAGGTGCCGAAACCGCTCCATTGCAGAAGAAGTAGCTCCTCTTCACGAACTAAAATCGCGCCTCAGCCATCACTCCGACTGAGACGGTGCGAATGATCCGTGAAACTTTCCCGAACACGGTCATGCAGTCTCCATTCGCTCCACGAAAGCACTGAATGCTTCCTACTTGCCTTCGAAACGACGCCGTAGCTCGTTGAAATAACGTCGCACCTGCTCTCGCCGTGCGGGAGGCAGTGTGGATTCATCGAGTGCTGCTTCTTCAGCTTCGATCGTTTCAAGCGCTGTCGCCGTTCCCTGACGCGCCGCCTGCTCTGCATGCGCTCCGCCTTCCACTGCACGCACACTGCTCTGGCCTTCGCCATTCTGCTGAGCCTGCACCACACTTTGATTGCCGACTGTTTGCGCTTGGGTAGGCGCGTTGTTCAAAGGCGCTTTCCCCACACCGGGAGCGAGTCCAGAGCCGGGAAGTGCGAGCAAGTCCCCTGCGGCATTCCCCTCACTTTTCTCCTGTGGCATGAGCAGGGTTGGCTTCTTGCCATCCGTTTTGCCTCCACCAGGCACCGGAGCCATAAGGACGGGCTGCCCATTTCCCTGCTGCCCCTGCTGCTGTGCGGGAGACTGTCCCATGCTCATCATCATCTGCTGTGCCTGTCCCTGCCCGCGCCCCTGTGACTGAGTCATGGAACCGGGCGCTCCACTCTGTCCCATACCGGGCGGCGTCAGCATCTGCTGCGGCGTTGTCTGCTGCGGCACTTGCGGAGCCGATGATCCTCCCTGCCCTTGGTTTCCAAGCGCGTTCATCTGTTGCATGGATGCACCGTTTTTATCACCGCCTGTGATGTCACTGGCGGAATCGCGCAATTGCTGTGCGAGCTGACGCAGCTCATCTCTCGCCTGTTCGCGCAGCGAGAGATTGCGCAGCTTGTCAGCCAGTTTTTGGAACTCAGACGCTGCGGCTGATACCTCACCTGCCTGCATGCGGTCTGCTGCGGCGAGTACATTCTGCCCCACCATCCGCTGCCGATCCTCTGGCTCTGATTGCTGTCGCGCCTCTTTTAGAGACTCCGTCATGCGTTCTTTGGTTTCGGGAGCCAACTGAGGCGACTGGAGCCCGCGTGCGAGCGCCGCTGCGGCTGCCGCAGCAGTCGCGGTGTTCTTGGCCGCGACCGCATCCCCGAGATCCGCTGTGTCTGTCTGCTGACGCAGGGCTTCGATGAGTTTTTCGGAGGCCCACGATTCACCGCGGCCCTCCATTTCTCCAGCAAGCTTCTCCGCCTCACGCGCTCTGCGCTCCAACTCAGCGAGGACACTCCGCGCATCTTTCCCTGCGGCAGCGGCCAATTCCTCAGCCGTCTTGCGCATCTGCTGCTTCAGTTCTTCGAGCTGCTTGCGCTCGTCTTCCTGGAGTCCCGCCAAATGCTTTTTCTCCCACTCTGTCTGCGCCAGCTTCTTGGCAACTGCCGCAGCACGCCCACTCATTTCCTTGTCCACGACCCACTCCTCTTTCTCTGGCGCGATGATGGCACTGATGGTGCTGCCAATCACCGCCAACACCAGCGGCAATGCCAGCCAGCGATTGGGACGCAAAGGCAGATCACGTCGCAGTGCAGGCAGGGCATGTGGGAGCACCGCGCGTTGCATTTCGATGTGTTTGCGCGCCATCTCACTTTCCTCGCCACGCTGTTCAAACCACCATGCTGAGGCAAATGCCTCCCGCCGTCCTGTCGCTTCATCCCATAAAGCCAGCGCGCTGTATTCACTGGGGCGGCGAAACCATGAATAGAGCAAAGCCCCCACCAGCCAAAGCAACAATCCCAGCCACGCCGCGATCGACATGCGCTGTGCTGCACTGAGTGCCAACAAGACGATCACAAGCGAAGCGGGCACCACGGTCATGCGCAACACCTCGAACCAGCGACGCAGCGCCACATGCGCCTGCACCTTCCGCGCCACGGGGGCGAAGGTCATGACATCAGCGGCAGCGACAGAGCTCACGGCACTCATTACACCTCAGAACACGCAGACACGCCAAACATTTTGGGCCGCATGCTGGACAATTTTTTCAGCACCGCTCAGCGGGTATCTTTTTGATTGCCGGATGTTAGACGGATGCCATAATCCGGGCCGCTGTCTCGGGGGTATAGCTCAGTTGGTAGAGCGTCTCGTTCGCAATGAGAAGGTCAGGGGTTCGAATCCCCTTACCTCCACCACAGCCATCTTCCCGTTGCTGAAATGAAACCTCTCCTGCTCGGACTGATCGCCTCCTTGCTCGTCTCCTGCTCAACCAAAGATTTGGAGCATTGTCCGCCGGGGACTCCCGGGATCATCGTAGCCTCCGAGGTGGAATGCACTCACAAGGACGGCAAATTCATCCTGCCTGCGGGGCTTTATCTCCCAGAGGCACAATCCGCCAAAGGAGTGTACTATGCCGCACCGACCCCGGTGAAAGCGAGTGGCATCATCCGTCACGGACAGGTGCATGGCGGTCTCTTTATCGCTCATGAAGGCTGGCAGTGGGCTTGGACGGGCCATCCCGGTTTCGAGGTTCGTGAAAACGAAACCTCCCTGCTAGGCAAGCGCGGCATCATCATGCCGGAGCACTACAAATTCGAGCCCTACGTGCGCTATAAGAAGCAAAAACTGCGGCGCTAACCGTCATCAGCCGCCTGGAGCACGCTGAATGCGCGCAGGCACGTCATTGATGCTGTAGCCAGCCTCGCGCAGCGCGTCCCACACTTTGACGAGCACTCCGAGTGCCGCCGTGGTGTCTGCTTGGAGTTCCAGTTTCATTCCCGGCTTTGCTTCCTTCAGCGAGCGAATGGCGACGGCGAGATTCTCCAACGGCACGGGCTTCCCATCGAGAAAGATTTTCTGCTCTTTGTCGATGCTGATGGCCACTCGCGATTCAGGAGCTTGCGTGGCACCGCCGAGTGATTTGGACTCCGGCAGAGTGATCTTCACCTGCGTCTTGTCTTTCTTAAAGGTGGTCGTGGCGACAAAGAAGATGAGCAAAATCACCATGATGTCGATCAGCGACACAATGGGAATCGTGGGCACCGGGCGGCGTCGTGGGCGCAGGTTCATGACTCGTGAGTGAGGGATGAATCAGGCAGCAGGACGCTGCACCTCGAAGTGCTGATAAAAATGCTGAATCGTCTCCTGCATGATCGACTCCACACGCACCGCCAGCGCATCCACACGCCGCACAAAGTAAGTATGCGCCAACACCGAGGGCACGGCGACAAACAAGCCCGCGATGGTGCAGCGCAGCGCGACGCCGATCTCATGGGCGATGGCCCCTGTGTCGGGACTGCCCTCCGCCCCCGCTCCGAAGGCCGAGAACATGCCCACAAGCCCCGCCGTCGTTCCCAACAATCCGAGCAGAGGCGCGACGGTAATCATCACCTCCAACAACGGAATGCCGCGCTCCAGCCGGTGAATTTCTTCACGCGCTTTGATCTCACACGCAGCGTGGCATTCCTGCTTGCTGGTAAAAGCACCACTGATCGCCATGGCCCCGAGACGTGACAGCATCGAACCGTCCTTCTCCAAAAAGTCCTGCAGTGGGCGGATGTCTCCTTTCAGCGCATAGTTCGGAATGGAGCGCAATTGGCTGATCACGCTGTTGGGCAGGATGACATGCTCACGCAACTGGAGCCAAGCGAGAATCGAGGCCGTGATCGCTGAGACGGAGCACAGAACGATCAATCCCATGACAAATCCCCCCGTGGCTAAGAAGTCCCAAACCAGTTGGATGCCAGAGGGCGGCGATTTTTCAGCAGCGACGGCTAGAAGATTCTGCGCGGCGGGGAGGAAGTCAGTAAATGAGGACATTGTATTCTATTTTCAGGCGCTCCTGATCATTCATGGGGAGAGAGGGCAGCACATCCGCCGGAATGGGCGGAATCTTCGCGTCGCGAATAGCCTGGAGGGTGAAGCTGGTGAGCACGGGATTGGACTCCTTGTCGTTCACAATGCGGAGATCTTCCACTTTGCCTTTCTTATTCACGTAAAACACGATCTCCAAACTGCCGTAAGTCACGCCATCGCGACGCAGCAGGCGGTAGATGTGCCATTTCTTTTCCACCTGGCCGGTGACTTGACGGATGTAGCGTCCTTTGGGCGAATCCTCGGCATCCACAGCCACCTGACTCCCTCGATTGGAAATCGTGCCCTTCGTCTGTGTGGTTCGTGTGAAGGGAGTGAAGGCATCCGGCGATTGGTTGGGCGTCGTGCGGGTGATGGGATCGTCTTCCAGCACGGGCAGGGCTTTAGGCACCGGCTGCGCTGGGGATGGCGATTCTGGCATCGTCTGTGCCACCTCGCGTGCGGGTGGAGTTTGCGTCTCCTGCTTCTGCGGCATCGGAGGGGCGTCGGGAGTGACCTCCGCTTTTTTCACTTCGATGCTCAGTCGGTTTTTTTCCACGCTCGCGAGTGCCTTATCCGCCTCTTCCATCATCTTTGTGAGCGGGGTTGATTCCGGCACGACCTTGGCCACGCTCTGAGGGGGAGCGACTGGCTTGGGCGGTGGGGCCGCATTCTTGGGCCGCATGATCGAAGGTGGCGCGGGCGGTGTTTGCGGCGCAGGCTGCAACATGGCCACGGCCTGCTTCGGTGCTTTCGGGCGCGCGTCGTCTTTCAGTTCACCATCATGATGATCGCGGTCTGCCAATTCGCGCGTTGGCAGCTTGAGTCCGTCCATGGTTGGCATGTCCGCCTTCCCATCCGGGAAAGGAGCCTTGATGGTGCTGGCCGTGGTGTTTCGATCTGAAATAAACGCCGCATTTTTCGGCTTGCTGCTCTCTGCCTGATTCTGTGAGGTGCGGATGTAAATCTCCCGCTTCGGTGGACGCGGAGGCTGCAGCGCAGGCTCTGGTATGATCTGCTCGGGAAAGAGCAAGGTCACCTCCTTCTCCTTCGGCGGTTGCATAGCCTGCCGCCAGAGCTGCCGCGCAGCCTCTCCTGCAAATGCCCACGCCAACACCAGGAAAAGCACAGCATGCACCACCAAAGAACCGGTGATGGCAATGCGCAGGTTTTTGTCGGGGGCGGCGGTCACACGGGAAAGACCTATTGTGCTACCCATGTCTGCGGAATCAAACGCAGATTCCGGTCACTTGGCGACGGCCTTGAAAAGGATGGGGATGATGAGGATGGCGAGGATGTTCACCACTTTGATCATCGGGTTCACCGCCGGGCCAGCGGTGTCCTTGTAGGGATCGCCCACCGTGTCCCCAGTCACTGCGGATTGATGAGCAAAGCTGCCTTTACCGCCGTGGTTGCCTTCTTCGATGTATTTTTTTGCATTGTCCCAAGCGCCGCCAGCACTGGTCATGGAAATACCGATAAACAAACCGGTCACAATTGTGCCGATGAGCACCCCGCCCAGCGCCTCCATGCCGACATAGGCCATGCCGATCACAAAGATCAGCGGCAGCAGCGCGGGGAGGATCATCTGACGCAGCGCGGCACTGGTGACGATGCCCACGCATTGCGCGTAGTCCGGCGTGTCCGTGCCGGAAAGGATGCCCGGTTTGGCGGTGATCTGACGGCGCACTTCCAGCACGACTGCCCCTGCGGCATTGCCCACGGCGCTCATGCAATAGGAGGTGAACAGGAACGGCAACAAGCCGCCGATGAACATACCGATGACCACCCGGTGATCCATGAGGTCAAAGTTCACCTTGTGCCCAACAAAGGCCTGCAAATCCTCGACGTAACTGCCAAAGAGCACCATCGCCGCCAACCCAGCACTGGCGATCGCATAGCCCTTGGTCACCGCTTTCATGGTGTTGCCCACCGCGTCGAGTTCGTCGGTGATTTTGCGCACGCCTTCAGGCAGGCCGGACATGACGGCGATGCCACCGGCGTTGTCCGTGATCGGGCCAAAGGCGTCGAGCGAGATGATGATACCCGAGAGGCTGAGCATCGAAACCACGGCAATGGCGATGCCATACAATCCAGCAAGGTCGTAGCAGCCCCAGATCGAGGCTGCGATCGCCAGCACCGGCAGCAGCGTGGCCTGATTGCCGATGCTGATGCCTGCGATGATGTTGGTGGCGTGGCCGGTTTCCGAGGCCTTCGCAATGATGCGCACCGGATTGTGATGCGTGCTGGTGTAATAATTCGTGATCCAGACCACGAGCAGCGTCATCAGCAGGCCGACTCCGGCACAGCAGAAAAGGCTGCTGCTGGGGATGTCTGTGCCCGCGATCTTCACCGTAGCTCCAAAGATCGAACCTGTGGCCCACCAGAAAAGCGCAGCGGCAATGACACCCGAAACGGCCACACCGCAGACGAGCGCCGTGGTCGGCTTCTGTTTGACATAGTTGACCCAACCGATGCCGATCAACGACGCGATGATCGACAGCCCGCACAGCACGAAGGGATAAACCACCGCAGCCTCGGTGCCCAGGGTGAGGTGTCCCACGAGCACACCGCCGATCAAGCTCACCGCATACGTTTCAAACACATCCGCAGCCATGCCTGCGCAATCGCCCACGTTGTCACCCACGTTGTCGGCGATGGTGGCCGGATTGCGTGGATCATCCTCATTCAGATTTTGCTCGTTCTTGCCCACTAAGTCTGCGCCCACATCCGCCGCCTTGGTGTAAATGCCACCGCCGAGTCGGGCGAAAACACTGACCAGCGAGCTGCCCAAGGCCAAGCCCACGAGCGAGTCGATCGCATGTTTCGCATGCTCTGCTGCGCCTTTGACGATCAGATAGAACACACCAACGGACAGCAGGCCCAGCGCGACCACCAAGAGGCCCGTCACCGCACCGCCATTGAACGCCACTTGGAGTGCCGCATGGCTGCTTTTGGAAGCGGCCTGCGCCGTGCGCACATTCGCCCGCACCGCGATCATCATGCCGATGTAACCGGCCGCCAGTGAACACACCGCACCGACCACAAAGCCCGCCGCCGTCAACCCATCACGCAGATACCAGATGGCGGCGAGAATCACCACCGCGATGGAGCTGACGGAAACGATCTGCTTATTCAAATACGCCTTCGCACCCTGCTGGATGGCACCTGCGATGGCCGCCATCTTCTCATTGCCAGCGTCTGAACCGACGATCTTGCGGATCAATACCAGAGCGAAAGCGAGTCCGACGACGGATAGGACGACCGCGAGGACGATTCCATTGGTAAGAAGGAAAGAAGAAGGCATGCAGGCTGGATGTCAGAGGTTGATTCGGGGCGGATAAAGCCGCGAAGTTTAGCGAGTCGAAAAATAGAGGCAAGAACTTGCTCTGATTTTTCGGAGTCGGAGTCGCATCTGAGCGCTGGATAATGCCTTGCGCGTCCTCCTCACCCACACCAACGCATAGCCATGAAACGCCGACGCCTGCTGAGTGCCACCCTGGCAGCGCTGCCGCTGGCCACCTGCACGCGGACGACTCGCACGCCCGCTCCTTTCACCACGCTCGCCGATCTCGCGACCATGCTCAGCACGCAGGAGACAACGCCTCTCCTGCTCGTTGAGCATTTCCTCGGGCGCATCGCACAGATTGATCGTTCCGGCCTCCGCCTCAGCGCGGTCATGGAATTGAATCCCGAGGTCAAACGCATCGCCGCAGCGAGCCCAAGTGGGCCGTTGCATGGCTTGCCGCTTTTAATCAAAGACAACATCGACACTGCGGATGCGATGCAGACGACGGCGGGCTCACTGGCGTTGCGTGATTGCAAACCCAAACGCGATGCCGCACTGGTGACGCGCTTGCGCGAGGCCGGTGCCATCATCCTCGGCAAAACCAATCTCAGCGAGTGGGCAAACATCCGCTCGCCTCATTCGACGAGCGGTTGGAGCGCACGCGGCGGCCTCACACGCAATCCGCACCGACTCACCCACAGCGCCAGCGGCTCCAGTTCCGGTTCCGCCGCAGCAGTGGCCGCAGGGCTCGTCCCGGCTGCCATCGGCACGGAAACCAATGGCTCCATCATCAGTCCCGCCAGTGCGTGTGGCATCGTCGGATTCAAACCAACCATCGGTCGGATCAGTGGCCGCGGCATCATCCCCATCACACACCATCAAGACACGGCTGGGCCGATGACGCTCACCGTGTGCGACGCCGCGTTGCTCATGCAAGTATTGGCGGAGATGCCAGATGTGGAACTGCCCTCAGACGCGCTCAAAGGCGCGCGCCTCGGCGTGTTGCGCGCACAGAGTGGCAGCCACCGCGCAGTACTCGGCTTGTTTGATGCGGCGCTGAATCAACTCCGTGCCCTCGGCGCGGTGATCATCGACCCCGTGGAGCTTCCCCATGCTCGTGAAGCGAGCACCCTGTCTTGGAAGGCCATGCTCATCGAGCTGTGCGCCGATTTGAACGCTTACCTCGAACATCGTGGCGGTGATGTGCGCTCGCTGGCCGAGCTGATCGCTTTTAATAATGCGCATCGGGAATCCGAGATGCCGCACTTCGGGCAGGAGTTCTTCGAGCAAGCCGAAAAACTCGGCACACCGGAAATCGTCGCCGCAGGTGAAAAAGCGCGCGGGCTTGCCAAAGAACTCGCCGGACCGCAGGGCATCGACGCTGTGCTCAAAGCGCACGATCTCGATGCCCTGATCTGCCCGACCAACGATCCGGCGGGTCGGATCGACTTGAAAAAAGGTGATGGTCATGGCCGCGTCGCCAGCACTCCCGCCGCCGTGGCAGGCTATCCACACCTCACCGTGCCGATGGGCTTTGTGGACGGCCTACCCGTGGGTTTCTCCTTCATGGGAACAGCGGGTGACGACGCGCGTATCCTCGCACTCGGGCACGCGTTTGAGCAGCACACGCAGGCGCGACGTGCTCCGGCTTTCATTGCCGAATAAGACACGCCTTTTGCCAAGTTGCCCTGCCCCGAGTCTGAAAAAGACCCCGTCCTCGGCCCGTTGCCTCTGGGAAAGAGGCGGCAGAGAACTGACCTCACGCGACCATGCTCACCACACGTCCAGCACTCTTGGCGTTTTTAGCCTGCGGCATCACGGCTCAGGCTCAGCTCGTTGAATTCAACCGCGACATCCGCCCCATCCTCGCCGAGGCCTGTTTTCAGTGTCACGGACCGGATCCCGGCACACGCAAAGCAGACCTGCGGCTCGACACCGAAGCTGGATTCTTCACCGCGAAGAAAGACGAAGGGCCGACGGTCATCAAAGGCAAACCGGATGCCAGCCCGCTCTTCCAACGCCTCATCACCAAGGATGAAGACGATGTGATGCCACCGCCGGACTCGCACAAGGCACTGAAACCCGCGCAGATCGCCATGGTCAAGGCGTGGATCGAGCAAGGTGCGCCCTGGCAGCCGCATTGGAGTCTGATCCCGCCGCAAAAACCAGCACCGCCTGCCGTGAAAAATGAGTCGTGGGTGAAAACGCCCATCGACCGCTTTGTGCTGGCTGCCTTGGAGAAAGCCGGACTCCAGCCTGCACATGAAGCCGACGCTCACACGCTGGTGCGTCGCTTGTCTTTGGACATCACGGGACTGCCGCCTTCGCCGGAGCTTCTCGCCAAATACACCTCTCATGGGGATCACCTGACTCAAGAGTCCGGCTCCGCTTTGATTGATGAATTGATGAAATCTCCCGCTTACGGCGAGCATCGCGCGCGCTACTGGCTCGATGCTGCGCGCTACGGCGACACGCACGGCATGCACTTCGACAACTACCGCGAGATGTGGCCCTACCGCGACTGGGTCGTCCGCGCCTTCAACCGCAACGAGCCTTTCAATCAGTTCACCGTCGAACAACTCGCCGGCGACTTGCTGCCACATCACACCGATGAGCAGCTCATCGCCACCGGCTTCCAGCGCTGCAACATCACCACCAACGAAGGCGGCACTATCGACGAGGAAAACCTCGCCAACTACGCCGTGGATCGCGTGCAAACGATGGGTTGGGTTTACTTCGGCCTCACCACCAACTGCGCGCAGTGCCACGACCACAAGTTCGACCCCATCACCTCGAAAGACTTCTACTCTCTGGCCGCCTTCTTCCGCAACACCACGCAACCGGCCAAGGACGGCAATGTGAAAGATGGCCGCGGCCCCATCCTCGTGATCCCGAATGCGCAGGACAAGCCGCGCTGGGAAAAACTGCCCGCCGAGATCGCCGCTGCCACAAAGCAACGCGATGATCGGCGCAAGGCGGCTGGCGCGGATTTCAATGCCTGGCTCGCTTCCGCAAAACCGGAACACCTCGACAAGGACGTGCCCGCCAAAGGTCTGCAACTGCATCTGCCGCTCAATGAAGGCGTCGGCAATGAAGTCACCAACGCCTGTGGCACTCCTGCCAAGGCCAGGGCCACCGGCCAAATTTCATGGACGCCCGGCGGCAAACTCGGCCCCGCTCCTATTTTCAAACCAGGCAGCACCTTTGAGGTCAGCGATGCGGGAGACTTCGAGTCGAATCAAAAATTCAGCTACGGCGCGTGGGTCAAAGCCGGGCGCAACGGCGTCTTCGGAGCCATCATGTCACGCATGGATGAAAAGAACGGCTACCGCGGCTGGGATCTCTGGCAGAATGACCGCGCCATCTCCGTCCACATCATCCACCAATGGCCGAACAACGCCATCAAGGTCAGCACACGCGGCGCTGTGCTGAAACCCGGCCAGTGGCAGCACATCTTCGTCACCTACAACGGCAGCGGCACACCTGGCGGCGTTCAAATCTACATCAACGGCGAGCCGCAGAAACGTCTCGTGGTCAACGCATCCACCCTCCAGCCAAAGGCCAGCATCCGCACCACCGTGCCTTTGAAAATCGGCCAGCGCAGCGAAGGACAATACTTCACCCAAGGCTCCGTGCAGGATGTCCGCGTCTATGATCGCATGCTCAGCGCTGCGGAGATCAAGTCATTCTCCACCATTGGCCCATTGCGCGCCATCCTCGCCGCAGCGAGCGATCAACGCACTCCACAACAACGCAACGCGCTCTTTGCTCACTACCTCGCCACGCGTGACACCGAGTGGATGCAGCATGACAACGCGATCAAAAGACTCACCGCCGAAAGCGACGCCATCAAAGCACGCAGCCCCATCACGCATGTGCAGGAGGAGGTCGCCAATGTCGCGCCGATGGCAAACATTCTTATACGCGGTGCTTACGACAAAGTGGGAGAGCGCGTCGCAGCCGCCGTGCCTGCCGCTCTGGGCAAGCTGCCTGAAAAAGCGCCAAATAATCGCCTCGGACTCGCTGAATGGCTCGTGAGCACGGCCAATCCGCTCACCATCCGCGTCACCGTGAACCGCTTCTGGCAACAGGTGTTCGGCCAGGGCATTGTGAAGACGCCGGAGGATTTCGGCATCATGGGCGCAGCACCGAGTCATCCAGAACTGCTCGACTGGCTCGCCGTCGAATTCCGCGACAGTGGCTGGGACGTGAAGAAGTTTTTCAAACTCATGCTCTCCAGCGCCACCTATCGCCAGAGCGCACTCACCACGCCTGAAAAACTCGAAAAAGATCGCGACAACTCGCTTCTCAGCCGAGGCCCGCGTTTCCGCATGGATGCCGAGATGCTGCGCGACTACGCACTCGCCGCCAGCGGCCTTCTTTCACATAAGATGGGCGGCCCCAGCGTGAAACCCTATCAGCCCGAAGGCATCTGGGATGTCGTCGGTCTGCCCGGAGGCGACACACGCAACTATGTGCAGGACAAAGGTGAAAACCTCTACCGCCGCACGCTCTACACCTTCTGGAAGCGCATGGCTCCGCCGCCGAACATGGAAGTCTTCAACGCGCCCAGCCGCGAAGTCTGCACCGTCCGCCGCGAGCGCACCAACACGCCGCTCCAAGCCCTCGTCACGATGAACGATCCGCAGTTCGTCGAGGCCGCGCGCAAGCTCGCCGAGAACGCCCTCGCGACGAAGACCCCGCTCCCCTACATCGCCGAACGCATTCTCTGCCGTCCGCTCTCCGACAAAGAAAAGCCCATCATCGAAGCGAGCCTCAAAGACCTGCGTGCCTATTACACCGCTCACCAACCCGACGCCGAAGCACTGCTCAAAGTCGGCGAATCACCCGTCAATGCGAAGCTCGCAAAACCCGAACTCGCCGCGTGGACGATGCTCACGAACCAACTCTTTAATCTCGATGAAGTGCTGAACAAATAATACTGCGCTTTCCAAGCATGCGTAGCCACGGCACGCACAAACCAAAGAGATGCACTCAACTTGAAACTTTAAACCTGAAACTCATGAACTCTTTCTCCCGCCGCCAGTTTTTCACCTCTGGCTCGCATCTTCTCGGTGGGGCCGCGTTGACCTCGCTGTTCAGCCAGTCGCTCGCAAATGCGGCGATGTCACACAAAGCCGCTGGGCCGCATTTCACGCCGAAGGCGAAGCGTGTGATCTACCTGCACATGGTCGGTGGGCCTTCTCAGATCGACCTCTTTGATTACAAGCCGGAGATGATGAAGTGGTATGATCGGGACTTGCCCGCAAGTGTGCGCCAGGGACAGCGGCTCACCACGATGACCAGTGGACAGGCGCGCTTCCCCATCGCGCCTTCGAAGTTTGAGTTCAGTGCCGCCGGCCAATGCGGCATGATGATGAACACGGAGCTGCTGCCGAATCTCGCGAAGAAGGCCGACGAGATCTGCTGGATGCGCTCGCTGCACACGGAGGCGATCAACCATGAGCCTGCGATCACGGCGATGCAGACAGGCAATCAGATCACTGGACGCCCCTGCCTGGGTTCTTGGGCTTCTTACGGCCTCGGCTCGATGAATGAAAACTTGCCCACCTTTGTCGTACTGGTAGCCACGCCGACTAATCGCGAGCAGGAGCAGGCCATCTCCGCGCGTCTTTGGAGCAGCGGCTATTTGCCCGGCGAACACGCGGGCGTTTCCTTCCGCAGCAAAGGTGACCCCATTCTCTACATCAACAACCCTCCCGGCGTGCCTGACAGCGTGCGCAAACGCACCATCGATGGACTCAACGCGCTCAATGAGCTGGAATACCAACAACTCGGCGATCCCGAAACGCAGACGCGCATCTCGCAATACGAAATGGCCTTCCGCATGCAGGCCAGCGTGCCCGAACTGACCGACCTCTCGAAGGAGCCCGAGCACATTTTCAAACTCTACGGTGACGACGCCAAGAAACCCGGCTCCTTTGCCAACAGCGTGCTCATGGCCCGCCGACTCGCGGAGCGCGGCGTGCGTTTCATCCAACTCTATCACAACAACTGGGATCATCACAGCAACGTCGGCGGCCGCATGCCCAGCCAGTGCAAAGACGTGGACCAGCCCTGCTATGCCTTGCTCGAAGACTTAAAACAACGCGGCATGCTCGACGATACACTCATCATCTGGGGTGGCGAATTCGGACGCACCATCTACTCCCAAGGCGGCCTCTCGAAGGAAAACTATGGCCGCGATCACCACCCGCGCTGCTTCAGCATGTGGATGGCGGGCGGCGGTGCCAAAGGCGGCACCATCTACGGAGAAACCGACGACTTCAGCTACAACATCGTCAAAGACCCGCTGCACATCAGCGACTTCCACGCCACCGTGCTGCAACTGCTGGGCTACAACCACGAACGCTTCACCTACAAGTATCAAGGACTCGATCAGAGGCTCACCGGTGTGGAGCCGCGCAAAGTGATCAAGGCACTGATTGCCTAATCACGCTTCGCCCTTGTTAAGCCCACGATACTTTCCTGGAGCCATGCCTGTGTAACGGCTGAAGTGCCGTGTGAAGGCGCTTTGATCACACCACCCCGTCTCGAGTGCGATTTCTGTCAGCGACAATGCCGTCTCGCGAAGGAGACGGATGCCTTCATCGAGCCTCAGCTTGTGCAACAGTTGCAGCGGCCCCATGTGGAAGAGACGGCGCACTCTGATCTCAAGCTGATACACGCTCAGCCCCGCCACCTTGGCGATGTCCTCGATGCGCAGACTCTCGGTGTGATGCCTCTGCATGTAATTCAGAGCTTTCGCGAGTTCTGCATATCCGGCCGCCCGCTCTCCCACCACGCCCACATCCCGTGAGATGCCGACCAATCCCGCGATGTGCCCGCGTGTGTCGCGCAGCACATGTTTTGTCGTCAGGCACCATCCGGTTTTGCCACCTGGGTAGAGATGCAGTTCGAGCTGTTGTCGCACCGGCCGTCCAGATTTCAAAAGCTGTGCATCCTGCCGCACATAGCTCGCCGCCAGATGAACCGGGAACACTTCGTCAGGCCGCTTCCCCACGAGTTTGCTCTTGTCACCCTCTGCGCAGCGATCCGCCAAAGTCTTGTTCACCCTGACGTAGCGCCCCGCAGTGTCTTTGATGAAGAACACCACATCGGGCAGCGCATCGAACAACGCTGCCATGGCCTCCTCGGCGTTTGCTTCACGGGCAAAGGACATGAATTGACTGATTTGGCAGTCTCTCTGACAAAAAGCAACCAAGACCCATGCCTCGGCGCGAGGCATCCATGCCGCCATGGCTCTCCCTCAATGGACCGGCGTATTCCCGGCAGTCACCACGCAGTTGCACGAAGATCAGTCGCTCGACCTCGACGCATCCTCTCGGCACTTTGAAGCATTGATCGACTCCGGCATCGCCGGCCTCATCGTCTGCGGCTCGCTGGGTGAAAACCAGTGCCTCCAGCCCGATGAAAAACGCGCCGTGCTGAAATGCGCTGTCGAAACCGCTCGCGGGCGCGTTCCAGTTCTCAGCGGTGTGGCCGAAATGAGCACACATGCTGCCATTCGTTACATGCACGACTGCGAAAAGCTCGGCGCGTCCGGCTTCATGATCATGCCGCCGATGGTTTATAAGAGTGATCCGCGTGAGACGCAGCACTGGTTCCGCACCTTGGCAAAGGCGACTCCCCTGCCCTGGATGCTCTACAACAACCCCGTCGGCTATCACACCGATGTCACGCCCGAAACGTTCGTCCAGCTCGCCGACATTGAGAACCTCACCTCCATCAAAGAAAGCAGCGCCAACACCCGCCGCATCACCGAGCTGCGCAATCTCACCGGCGCGCGCTATCGCATCTTCACCGGCGTGGACGATCTCTTCCTCGAGTCCGCCATCCTCGGCATCGACGGCTGGGTCGCTGGCAGTGGCATCGCTTTTCCGAAGGAAAATCAGAAGCTCTGGGATCTCACCAAAGCGGGCCAATGGGATGAAGCGCGCGAGCTTTACCGCTGGGCGCAACCCTTGATGAAGCTCGATACGCACATCCACTTTGTGCAATACATCAAACTCCTCTGCCAGGAGACCGGCCTTGGCAAAGAATGGGTGCGCGAGCCGCGCCTCCCCATCACGGGCGCGGAGCGCGAGCAGGTGTTGAAGATCATCCGCGACTCATTGGCCAGGCGTCCTGCATGAAACGCATCCCCATCATCGACTCCCACACCGGCGGCGAGCCAACGCGCGTCGTTCTCGGCGCTGTGACGGCGGGTGATCTCGAAACGTATCGCCGCGCCATCCTCTGCGAACCTCGCGGCCATGAAGTGATCGTCGGTGCCTTGCTGGTGGAGCCAAAAGACACATCGTGCGCCGCTGGCGTGATTTTTTTCAACAACGTCGGCCTCCTCGGCATGTGCGGCCACGGCATGATCGGCGTCATTGCCACACTAAAACATCTCGAGCGCATCACAGCGGGTGCGCATCGCATCGAAACACCCGTCGGCATCGTCACGGCGACGCTGCATGAAGACGGACGCGTCAGCATTCGCAACGTGCCGTCCTATCGCAAAGCAAAAGCCGTGCGCGCAGGCGGCTTCACCGGCGATGTCGCCTATGGCGGCAACTGGTTCTTCCTCGTCTCCGATCACGGCCTCGCGCTCACGCGCGCAAACATCCCGCAGCTCACGCAGGTCAGCTTGCAGATGCGCGATGCCGTGCGCGCCGCCGGATTTCCCGAAGTCGATCACGTGGAACTCTTCGCACCACCCCACGATGCCAAGAACCACAGTCGCAACTTCGTCCTCTGCCCAGGTGGTGAATATGACCGCTCGCCGTGCGGTACAGGCACGAGCGCGAAGCTCGCTTGCCTCGCTGCCGATGGGAAGCTGGCTCCCGGTGAGATCTGGCGTCAGGAAAGCATCCTTGGCAGCGTGTTTGAAGGCCGCTGCGAAATGACGGACGACGGCATCATCCCCACCATCACCGGCCAAGCCTTCATCACGGCGGAAACGACCCTGATCCTCGATCCCGCCGATCCTTTTCAGTTCGGGATTGGGAACACCCCAGAGAGCACCGAGAGACACAGAGAATCATGATCATGAAAACGCCTCCTTTTCTTACCTCTGTGCCTCTCCGTGCCCTCTGTGGTCGCTCAAGTTCGATGAAGAAAGCCTCCGGTTTGACCACAGAGAGCACGGAGGAACACAGAGATTTCCAATCATGAACAAAGCCCTCCTTTTCTTACCTCTGTGCTTCTCCGTGACCTCTGTGGTAGCACAAGTTCGATGAAGGCCTTCGGTTTGACCACAGAGAGCACAGAGGAACACAGAGATTTCCAATCATGAACAAAGCCCTCCTTTTCTTACCTCTGTGCCTCTCCGTGACCTCTGTGGTGAACTCTTCAGTTCGCTCGACGAACAACACCATCCTTCAAGCGCATGACATTGAAGTTGATCAGCAAGCCAACCTTCTTGCCACTCAGCTTCAGATAAGACAGCAACTGCGCCTCATGCAGAGGAGCGAGCTTGTCCACGGACTTGAGTTCCAGAATGACACTATCTTCCACCAAGACATCAATCCGATATCCGACATCGATCTTCACTTCGTCATAGACCACCGGCAGACCCACCTGACTCACCGCCTTCAATCCGCGCTTGTGAAGTTCATAAAGCAGGCATGCCTCATAAGCGGATTCGAGCAGCCCCGGCCCAAGATGGCGATGAACTTCAATGGCAGCAGCGATGATTTCAGACGTGAGAGCATTGTAGGACTCAGCGGCAGGAGTATTCATGACACGCTAAGATCTACCACAGAGAGCACCGAGGAACACAGAGATTTCCAATCATGAAAAAGCCGCCTCTTCTTACCTCTGTGCTTCTCCGTGCCCTCTGTGGTCGCTCAGGATCGATGAGAGCATCCGCTTTGACCACAGAGAGCACAGAGCAACACAGAGATTTCCAATCATGAACAAAGCCCTCCTCTTCTTACCTCTGTGCTTCTCCGTGCCCTCTGTGGTCGCTCAAGTTCGATGAAGAAAGCCTCCGGTTTGACCACAGAGAGCACCGAGGAACACAGAGATTTCTAATCATGAAAAAAGCCCCTCATCTTCTTACCTCTGTGCTTCTCCGTGCCCTCTGTGGTCGCTCAGGATCGATGAGAGCATCCGCTTTGACCACAGAGAGCACCGAGGAACACAGAGATTTCTAATCATGAAAAAAGCCCTTCTATTCTTACCTCTGTGCCTCTCCGTGCCCTCTGTGGTCGCTCAAGACCGCTTCGAGGTCGCGCTCAGTTTTCCCAAGCGCACGGAGAACAAAGTCTTCCGCGACCGCGTGAAAGCGAACTGGCTGCCCGATGGCAAATCGTTCTGGTATCGCGTGTCAACCGGCCCCGGCGCGCAGCAGTTCGTGCTGATCGATGCCTCAACAGGCAATCGCAAATCGGGCGCGACGCTCAAGGCGCTCGGCTTGCCGGAAAATCCAGCCGCGCGGACTTCCTCCATGAGCCTCAAGCTGCGCCGTACCACGCGCACGGGAGAATCCACCACGCTCACCTTCATCAACAAACTCAGCGAGGACGTGGAGCTTTACTGGATCAGCCAGGACGGTCGGCATGTGCGCTACGGCGGCGTGCGCGCAGGTGCCGAGCGCGAACAGCCCACCTATGATGGCCATGTGTGGCTCATCACCAGCTCTGCGGGCGGCCACCTCGCCGTGGTGGAGGGCACGCCGCTGCCGCAGACTTTTCTCATTGATGGCAAAGGCATCTCGCCGTCCGTGGCGCAAGCTGCGGCGAAGCCAGCGCGCGGCTTCCGTTCGCCAGACGGCTCCTGCACTGCCTACACCGAAGCTGCGGACGTGCCGCGCCGCAAACTCACCCTCGTCGAGTCCACGCCCAAAGACAGCCTGCAACCTAGGCTCAAAGTCATCGACTACCTCAAACCCGGCGACCCCTTGCCCAAGCCGCAGTGGATCATCGAAAAGAAGGACGGCGCAAAAATCCGCGTGCCGCGCGCTCTCTACGAGAACCCCTTCTCCACCAGCGGCCAACTCAACGCCACCTGGGCCCCCGACAGCAGCGAGTTCTACTTCGACTACAACCAGCGCGGGCATCAGCTCTACCGCATCCTCGCCGTGAACGCGAAAACCGGCGCGCTGCGCGTGGTCGTTGAGGAAACCGCCAAAACCTTCATCGACTACACCAAGAAAACCTGGCGTCACTGGCTGCACGGCACGCACGAACTCATCTGGATGAGCGAGCGCGACGGCTGGTGCCATCTGTGGCTCTACGATGCTAAAACTGGCGCGGTGAAAAATCAGATCACCTCCGGCGCATGGCCCGTGCGGGAGGTGCTGCGCGTCGATGAAGCCAGACGTGAGATATGGTTCACCGCCTCCGGTTTGCGCAAGGGCGAAGACCCTTATCATCTCCATCTCTGCCGCGTGAAGTTCGACGGCAGCGGCTTCCAGCAGCTCACAGAAGGCGATGGCAACCACCACATCGAGTTCTCGCCGAAGCAGGACTCTTTCATCGACTCATGGTCGCGCGCCGATCATCCGCCTGTGCATGAACTGCGCCGCAGCAGCGACGGCAGTCTCATCTGCGTGTTAGAGAAAGCAGACGCCACCGCCTTGCTCGCCGCAAGCTGGACGATGCCGGAGCGCTTCGTCGCCAAAGGACGCGACGGCCACACCGACATCCACGGCATCCTCATCAAGCCCTCCCACTTCGACGCAGCGCGGAAATATCCCGTCGTCGAGGACATCTACGCCGGTCCTCACGGTGCCTTCGCGCCGAAGGACTTCGACCGCCAGATTCGCATGCATCAGATCGCCGAGCTGGGCTTCATCGTCGTCAAACTCGACGGCATGGGCACCAACCATCGCGGCAAAGTCTTCCACGACGTGTGCTGGAAAAATCTCAAAGACGCTGGCTTCCCCGACCGCAAGCTGTGGATCAAGGCGGCGGCGAAAACCCGCCCGTGGATGGACTTGACGCGCGTCGGCATCTACGGCGGCAGCGCGGGCGGACAGAATGCCATGCGCGCGTTGCTCGATCACCACGACTTCTATCAGGTCGCCGTCGCCGACTGCGGCTGTCATGACAACCGCATGGACAAAATCTGGTGGAACGAGCAGTGGATGGGCTGGCCCGTGGATGACAGCTACGCAAAAAGCAGCAACAAGAAGGACGCGGATAAACTGCAAGGCCATCTCCTCCTCATCGTCGGCGAGCTGGACACCAACGTCGATCCCTCCAGCACCATGCAAGTCGTCGCCGCGCTGCAAAAAGCAGGCAAGACCTTCGACTTCATGCCCATCGCCGGAACAGGCCACGGCGCGGCGGAGACGCCGTATGGCTCACGCCTGCGCATGGAGTTCCTCGTGCGGCATTTGCAGCCGTGAAGGCGGCGACGAAGGACTTGTTCGCACCGCATCGACGACCATGATGGAGTCATGCGCACATCTTTTTCACTCCTCACACTGCTGGCATTCTCGCTCGTTGCTGACGCGGCAGATGCGCCGTCGGGATCAGCCGCCGCACACCGTGCAGCGAGCCGCTGGCCGACCATCGGACTGAATGCAAATCAGATGTCCATTGCCACGGGACAGCCGTCGCTGGTGGTGATGTCGAAAGGCTCGACGCACATTCCGGTGTGGTCCTTGTCCGGCGGCACGGCGGGGCAGTCGGTGGCCGGGCTGGTGACCGGCCTTCCGCAGGACTGCGCAGCGGTGAAAGTCGAGATCGTGGTGATCACGAATGAGGAGACTACCAGCGCGGCGTTTAACGATGTGTATCGCGTGCATCTCTC
Organism: Prosthecobacter sp.; assembly: GCA_039806835.1. Classification (GTDB taxonomy): domain Bacteria; phylum Verrucomicrobiota; class Verrucomicrobiia; order Verrucomicrobiales; family Verrucomicrobiaceae; genus Prosthecobacter. The sequence continues at coordinate 499,538 of JBDHQD010000002.1, forward strand.
GCAGCTCGAGGAGGACGCGGACATCACGGAGCACTACACGCTCGGCACCCCCGTCTGCACCGCGCTGCCCGCCGCGCCATTCGTGTCGCGTCGCATCGTGTTGGAGTCGCACTACGCCGTCGATCCCGCCGCGCCGCTGTGGCTGCGCATTCAGCGCGAGCCGGGCGATCCGCGCGACACCTTCACACGGCCCACCGGCCTCGCAATGGTGCTGGTGACACCGCAGGCGGCGCTCGCCCCCGCGCTCGTGGTGCAGGAGGCAAAGGGCTACAACTCCTGGCCGATGCTCCAGGCGCTCGGAGACAAGCTCGTCTGCATGTATAGCCGCGGTTCAGGACACACCATTGGCGAAGACGCGCGCGCCGTGTATGCCCGCACGTCCACCGATGGCGGCAAATCGTGGACGAAGGAAACCATCGTGGCCGACACGCCCGGCTATGGCGAGGTCGAGGTGGGCAAAGGCATCGACGCCCACGGCGCGCTGCTGCTCTGGGTGCGCCGCATTGGCAAAGGCGAGTGGCAGCACGACCTCTACCGCAGCACCGACGGCGTGGACTTCACGCGCATCGCCACGCCAAAGCTCGAGGTGCGCCCCATGCAGATCACGGATGTCTTTGCCGTGCCCGAGGTCGGCCTCATGGCGCTGTGGTTCGCCGGTGACTATGGCGACAAACCGATCAATGCCTGGGGCACCCTCACCAGCAGTGACAACGGCATCACCTGGGTGCAAACGCCCATCGAAACCGGCCTCGCGAAAGCCGACTGGCCCACTGAACCCGCCGCCGTCTATCTCGGCGGAGGAAAAATCCTCGCCATCGGCCGCACCGAAGTCGGCCCCGCACAATTCCAGCTCACCTCCACCGACCACGGCAAAACGTGGAAGCGCCGCACGACCAACATCAGCGACATCCACGCCTCCACGCCGAGCCTGATCCTCGATGCGAAGACCGGCCTCGTGAGCAACTACCACTACCATCGCGGTGCGGGCGTGCTGCGTCGCCGCGTCGTCGATCCCGCCCGCGTCTTCGATCATCCCGACCGCTGGCCCGCGTCCGAACCCATCGCCACCGGCAGCCGCGTCACCTTTGATGCTGGCAATGCGAATGCCACCGTCATCGGCCACACGCACTATATCTCCTTCTACTCTGGCAAAGCCCCAGACACGGGTGTGTTCGTCTCCGCCGTGCCAGCGCCGGAGAATTGAAACACTAAGGCAAAATGCAATGGAGCTTGGAGAAATTCGCGAATTTGGCAGCGAATGCGGAAGAACTCCCGAGTCCGCATGAGAAACATTGACGGAAAGCAACGAACCGGACAATTCTGCCCTGTTACTTTCCCTTTTCCAGCCTCTGCCCCAACCCTTCGCCTCCAATCCGTAATTGCGAGCGGACGGAAGGATTGGGGGCGAATCCAAGCATGTTTCCTATGAAATTCAGAAAATACAGTGCGGCCTGTATGCTTGGCGCGACAGGTGCCTTGATAATGATGACCGGCCCAGCCAAAGCAGCCGATAAAAGTCTGCTTATTCTTGCCGAAAAGGGAGCGAGTGATTATCAAATTGTCATCCCTGATAAGACGCCAGATAACTGGATTAACCAATGGCTGCTGGTGGCTGGAAAATTCGTGCAGACGGCTTTCAATAAGAATGGTTGTGCGGTTTCCGTGGCTCATGAGTCGGAGATGGCACCGAATAAACCAGCCATTTATCTGGGCGCGACACGGTTCGCCCATGAGCACCAGATTCGCACGGACTTTGAAGATTGGAGCTACGTGATAAAGGCCATTGGCAAAGATGTGGTCATTGCGGGGCGGGACTTTGCAGCGAAGGACGATTATCCGGTTATGGGTTCTACCCACCCCGTTGCCTTGCTGGGAACCTTTAAGGGCGTTTGCGATTTTCTGCGTGAGTATGCAGGTGTGCGTTTCCTGTTCTTGAATCGCGGCTACCAGAAAGAATACACCCTGGGCAAAGACGGTAAAATGCGGGTGATCAATGCCGATGGCACTCTCAAACTGGATACGCGCAGCATTGCCTTTATGCCGAAGCCGGAGATTGCGGTGCCCCTGAAACTCAATGTGCAAAAGACGCCGCCGATGGTTGCCAATAAAGTGATTATCGGCGGCAGCAGCTACGAAACTCCCTACACCATAGCCAATAACTATTTCCCGATGCGTAAGGCTGTGATGGGAGCCACTGTGGGATGGCAAGAAGTTTTCCCTCTCTCCAAGTATGGCAAAACGCATCCCGAATACTATGCCATGCTGCCCAATGGAAAGCGTGTCAGCGATCCCGATTCGAATTATGTACCGGTGCGCAGCCTGCACGGAGTGCCGCAGATGCCTATCGATGTGGGAAATCCCGAAGTGCAGGCCCTCATGGCTGAGGCCGTTGAGCAAAAAATCAAGGAAGGCGCTTCCACTGTCTATATTGGTGTGATGGACCGGTTCTGGCTGGATCAATGCAATGATCCCAAGTGTAACGAGCTGTTTGGAATGCCCGCCCACAACTTCGAACAATGGAAAGCCAGGGCTGCCTCAGGAAATCTTTGGAAGGTGTTTTTCGCCATTGCCAATCGCGTTTATAAAACCTACCCCAAGGCGAAGATCGTACTTTGGAACTATCAGGACACTCCGTTGGATGGCCCGTATCTTCAGAAAGTTAAAAAGTTCCCACCCAATGTGATCGTCAAGGTGCAATACGCCGCCCCCCAAGTGCTCAACACCCTGCTCAAGGGGGTGGATATTCCCTCGGGTATCTCAGGGTACTCTGAAACCTTTACGGGATTCAGCTACATGGGGCCATACGCGCCACAAAAGACTCCCGAATACGCAGCGGAAGTGGTGAAGGCCATGGTGAATAATCGTATGCGCTGGAGCACGTCTGATGGTGGTGTGGGGTACGTGCCTGGCTTGCAGGCTCCCGCCTATTATGTATTTGGGCGCATGCTGGATGAACCATCCGCTGACTGGCATAAAATATATGATGAATTCATGGAGGCAGCGTGGGGCAAAACTGCGTCCACCATGCGTCAGTTTTTCGATCTGCAGCATCGTCAACTGGCGCTGTTCTCCGGTTATCTGGGTTGGGGGATGCCCTTGCGGGACCTGGCCAGCAATCGGGTGGACGGCCGCAGGAACAACTGGTATTTCTTGAGCGTGTATAGTCCCGCGTATATCGCCGTCGCCGAAGACTTACTATCTTCTGCGGAGCGCAATGCCGATTCTGAAGACGTCAAAGCACGACTTCATCTGCTTCGCATCAGGTTCGATTACCTCAAAGGTCTAGCCAAGATACTGATCATGCACGATGCTTGGAAATTAAATCCTTCTCAAGCCTCGTTAGATGCGGTGCTGGATGCAATCGACGCCTGGCACAAGCACCTGAGAGGTTTTCTCGTTGGTTTGAAAAAAGATGATGAGCATGGTGGCAACTTTAAAGAACTGAATGATTGGCCTGGGATGTCTCCATTTTTTGGAAGTTTTGCCCACGCCGCATTGTTGGCAGATCACTATCAACAATCCTGGCAGAATGATAGCATCGGTTGGGATGTCGAAGCGATTCGGGAAGGCATCCTCACCAAGCCTCACCAGATCAAAGTTCCGCTTCTCGAAAAGGAACCGTCTATGGATGATAGCGCATGGAGCAAGACACCAGGGGTGAAATTCTGTCGCAGCACTGACGGCATGCCGCCAATCATAAGACCCACGATACTCAAAGTGCTTCGTGACAAAGACAACCTCTATGTTCACGTAAAAGTAAAGCATCCGCTGGTTTTAGTGTCTGACATGATCGCTCCCAAAAAGGAGGAGGATGTGCTCAAGCAGCATCATCTGGATATAGCGATCCAGCCAGTTCCAAACGGACCCATTTATCACCTGGCAGCTTCACCAACCAAAGGCGTCCGTTACGATGCCCTCGTAAAACAGGGGCAGAAATCGGACACGTCCTGGAACGGCACTTGGTCGTTCGATTATATCAGCAAGGAAAAGACCAACGGTCGTCACAGCCTGGAATGGACCGGCGTATTCAAAATCCCCTTTGCCACACTGGGCGTCCCCTCCCCCAAGGCCGACGACTCGTGGGGCTTCAACGCCGATCGCGAGGTGCAAGGGCATTTGATGTATTGGAAAAAAGGCAGAATCACCGATGCCAACGCTCTGGGTAAACTGACCTTCTGAGGAAAAACACTTTTTGGCACCGCTCAAGAGTAACAAGCAAGGGGTGGGCAGGCCAATGTGAAGATCGAGACCTTTGACTACATCGACAACCATCTGGCCACAACGCCAACTGAGCGCTCATGCGTCCGTCGTGCTTGCGGTGGCGGATGCTTGGGTTATAGGAGTGCCCGTAGATTTTTACGAGGCGGGTGAAGGCGAGGCACCGTCGGCAGCGTTTCCCTGTTTCCCAAAAAAACATCCCCAACCCCATGTCATCCTTTTCCCCTACAAGGATTTGGGCCGTGCTTTTTTGCATCGTGCTCACCTCTTCCCTTTCCGCCGCCACTCTGACCTGGGATGCGGACGGCACAGCCGGCGGTGCGACGGGCGGCGCGGGCACTTGGGACACGAGCAGCCTGCTCTGGAACAATGCAGGCACCATGATCGTCTGGAACAACGCAGGAGGCCATGTGGCTCTCTTTGGGGGCACGGGCGGCACCGTCACTCTGGGCGAGGCGATCACCGCCGCCGGGCTGACCTTCAGCGCGGACGGCTACCTTCTCGATGGAAACGGCCATACGCTCACGCTCAACGGCACGGTGAGTGTGACCACTGCCGGGCAGACAGCCGTGCTGAAGGGAGCCATCACCTCAGCCTCATCCATCACTTTCAATGGCGCGGGCAATCTGACCCTCGATGCCACCAGCACGCTGACAGGCGGCGGTAACCTCAGCAAATATGGCAGTGGCACGTTGACCCTGGGCGGCACGATGACGGACATGGGCACGCTGACCTTCGGCGGCGGAGTAGTGACTCTCTCTGGCAGCTTCACGCGGAGCACCTATTCGAGTGCAGCGGGCCTGTCCGTCAGCAGCGGGACTTTGAATGTCACCGGCACACTCGGCACGGCCAGCATCACGACAGGACAGACTGAATTTAAGGGCAACAGCGTGACGAATTTTTCCGGCACGGCATTTCTGTCTGGCAGCGGCAGCACTTTCCGCGTTGGCGAGGGCACCTCGGCCACGGTGAACATCACCGCAGGCAGTGTGACGCTCGGCAGCAGTTCGGCAGGCTTCGTGCTGGGACGCGGCGCGACCACCGCGCAGGGCATCCTCAATCTCTCCGGCGGCACGCTGAATGTCACCTCATCCACCAGCGTCATCCGCATCGGTGCGGGCTACTCTAACACGGAGGTGGGTGGGGCGAGCGTGCTGACGATCTCCGGCACGGGTTGGATGGAAACCGGCACGGGCACTGGCACCATCCTGCTCGGCTCAAACAAAAGCGGCAACACCCAGGGCACCGGCACGCTGAATCTCGATGGCGGCACGCTGGCCACCCTGCGCACGATCACCGGTGGCTCGGCGGCAGAGTCCACGCTGAACTTCAATGGCGGCACGCTGAAAGCGAATGGCACCTCGATGACGCTGGCCACCAGCCTCACCCATGTGAATGTGCGCGACAACGGGGCGCGGATCGACACGAATGGCTTTAACGTGTCCATCGCCAGAGCACTGGAGCATTCCATCATCGGCGGAGACGCCGCCATCGACGGCGGCCTGAAGAAGCTCGGCACCGGCACACTGACCTTCACCGGCGGCGATGCGAACACCTTCACCGGAGTGACGCAGGTGCTGGCCGGCACGCTGGCGCTTTCCAAAACCGCAGGCGTGAACGCCATCGCGGGCGATGTGACGATCGGCGACGGCAGCACGGCGGCGATTTTGCAGCTCATCAACAGCGACCAGATCGCTGACACCAGCATCCTCACGCTCAACGGCACGGGAGGCAACGAGGGCATCTTCCGCCTGAACGGGCGCAGCGAGACCATCGGCGGACTCAGCAGCACCAGCGGCGCGGGTTTTGTCGAAAACGAAAACGCCAGCGCGGGCACGCTCACGCTCAACAACAGCGGAACTCAGACCTTCAGCGGTGTCCTGCGCAATGGCACGCTCGCAGGCACGCTCTCGCTGGTGAAGTCCGGCGCGGGCACGCAGATCCTTTCCGGCGCGAACACCTTCACTGGCACCACCACGCTTCAGGCAGGCACTTTGCAGTTCGGCATCAATGATGCGCTGAACGCGACCACCTCTGTCATCCTCTCGGCCAGCTCGGGTGGCACGGCCACGCTCGCGCTGAATGGTTACACTTGGACAGCAGGCGCGCTGACTTTTTACGACAGCAGCTCCACCAGCAGCAGTCAGGCGGTGCTCGATCTCGGCAGCGGCGGTCTGCTGACGCTCAGCAGCAGCACCTTCACGCTGAACAATACCAACAACCCTCTCGGAGCGCTCATCACCGGCGGCACGCTCGATCTCGGCGCTTCCTCACGCAGCTTCACCATCGCGGACAGCAGCAATGCGGCAGCGGACATGACCATCGCCTCCGACATCACCGCTACGGCGGTGGGCAATCAGGCACTCATGAAGCTCGGTGCGGGCACGTTGCGCCTCGCGGGCACCGTCAGTGTGGATGGGTATCTCATCGCAGGTGCCGGTGTGCTGGAGATCACCGGCAGCACGAGCAATCCCGCGTCTGCCTACACCCAGGTGCTGTCCAGCTCCGCGACACCTGTGCTGCGCATCCAGTCTGGAGCCACCCTCTCCACTGGCATCCTCGAAATCGCAGGCAATACCGGCTACCAGGGAGCCGTGGTCATGAATGGCGGCCAACTCAATCTGACCACCAGCAGCGGTTCCTACGGCATCCAGTTTGGTTACTCCAGTCGCACGGGCACGGGCTACGGAGCCTTTGTCCTCAATAACGGCACGGTGGACACCAACCGTGTGGACACGGGCGACGGTGCCGCGGCGGATTCCGTCTCCATCCTGCGGGTGACGGGCGGCGAGCTGAACACGGCGAACTACATCATGTTCCGCAACGAGCGCTGGGAGTTCACCGTCACGGGCGGGCAGGTGCTGCGCAGTGGCGACCACATCGCGCTCGGCTTTCGCAGCACGGGATCCACCACGGCACAGGGGGTGATGACCGTCGCGGGCGGCACCGTGGACAATGGCGCGCGCATGATCACCTTTGCCCAGCAGAACGACGCCACCGCCAATGGCACTGGGCACCTGAACCTCAACGCGGGCACCCTCATCAATGGCTACATCAATTTCTATCACGGCAGCGGCACGACCATGAATGCCTTTGTCAATTTCAACGGCGGCCTCTACCGCGCCGCACAGACAGCGACAATGATGACCACCTCCGGCTCGGGCGGCACCGGCAGCCTCACTGCCTATGTGAATGGTGCCTTCGGTGCCTTTGACGGTGGCTTGAAGATCGACACCAACGGCTTCACCACCACCATCTCCAACGCGCTGCTCGCACCATCGGGAAATGGCGTCGCCACCATCCCGGTCACCGCCGGCGGCAGCGGCTACATCGCCGCACCCTATGTGGAAATCTCTGGCGGCGGCGGCAGCGGTGCCACTGCCTATGCCACGGTGGATACCGATCCCAGTAGCCCGACCTACGGACACGTCACGGGCATCGTCGTCACCAATCCGGGGCGGGATTACACCTCCGCGCCCACCATCACCTTCAAAGGCGGCGGCGGCTCTGGCGCGACCGTGGGCACAGTCACTCTGGCCGCCAACACCTCCGGCGGACTCACCAAATCCGGCGCAGGCACGCTCGTGCTCTCCGGCGCGGACGCCAACACCTTCACCGGCATGACCACCGTGACCGCAGGAGTAATGCAACTCGCCAAAACCGCAGGTGTGACCGCCATCGCGGGCGATGTGACGATCGGCGACGGCAGCACGGCGGCGATTTTGAAACTCACCAACAGCGAGCAGATCGCCGACACCAGCACCGTCACACTCAACGGCACCGGCAGCAATGCAGGCATCCTGCGGCTCAACAGCCCCAGCGAAACCATCGCCAGCCTCTCCAGCACTGGCGGTGCGGGCGTGGTGGAGAATGAATCCGGAGTCGCGGGCACCCGCACGCTCACCCTCGCAGCCACCTCCGGCAGCGCAACCTTCTCCGGCATTCTCCGCGATGGCGACGGCGTGGGCACCGACGGCACACTGGCCTTGGTCAAAACGGGCGCAGGCACCCAAGTGCTCACCGGAGCCAACACCTACAGCGGCAGCACCACCATCAGTGGCGGCGAACTGCAAATCGGCGACGCTGGCAGCGGGCAAAGCGGCACCGGTGCTGTCACCGTGCAGAGCGGCGGCACGCTGACAGGCAGCGGCCTCGTGCAGGGCAGCAGCTTCACCGCGCAGAGTGGTGCCACTGTCCACGCGGGAGACGGCACCGCCCAGGGAGACTACGGCACGCTCACCTTCACGCCCGTTACTGGCAGTGGCAGTTTCGATTTCCAAAGCGGCAGCAACATCGTCCTCGGCATCAGCAGCCCCAGCACCCACGACCTCCTTGCTTTCGATGGAGCCTCCGGCAGCACGCTCACCTTCAATGGCAACCTCACAGTCGCCGCCGACATCGGCTACACCGCAGTGTTAGGGCATGTGTTCAACCTCCTCGACTGGTCGAGCCTGGTGACGACGGATTTCACTAACTTCGTCGTCGGCAGCAACCGCGACGGCAGCGGCGACAACAGTGCTCAGTTCGACCTGCCGGACATCAGCAGCACTGGCTTTTGGTGGGACGTGAGCCAGTTCACCACCAACGGCAACATCATCGTCGTGCCCGAGCCCAGCCGCGCATTCTTGCTGCTCTGCGGACTCGTCATGCTCGTCGGCACACGCCGACGCCGCTGATGTGTGCGTGTGCGTGATCAACGCACGCTTGCGGCCACGGTGCTCTGCCGCCATGACTCCACCATGGCTGAAACACATTTCGACTTCATCGTCATCGGCGGCGGCAGTGGTGGCTACGCAGCGGCGCGCACCGCGCATGGTGCGGGGCTGAGCGTGGCGGTCATCGACGGCGCGGAGGAACTCGGCGGCCTGTGCATTCTGCGCGGCTGCATGCCGAGCAAGACGCTCATCGAATCCGCCAATCGCCAACTTCTCCTCCGTCATGCGGCTGCCTTCGGCCTCAAAGCCACCTCACACGGTGTGGATGTGCCAGCCATCCGCGAACGCAAGCGCAGACTCATCGCCGACTTTGCCAGCTATCGCCAGGGGCAGCTCGAAGACGGGCGTTTCGTGCTCCATCGCGGTCAGACTCGCTTTCTCGATCAGCACACACTCGAAGTCGTGCCGCGTGATGGCTCCGCTTCCTTCCGAGTCACCGCGCGCAGCTTCTGCATCGCCACGGGATCGGAAGTCTTCGTCCCCGAGGTGCCGGGACTCGCGGCCACTGGTTTTTGGACCAGCGATGACGTGCTGGATGCGGCGCAGCTCCCGCAAACCATCGCCGTACTCGGCGGCGGAGCCATCGCACTCGAAATGGCGCATTACCTGGAGGCGATGGGTTGCGACGTGACGGTGATTCAGCGCAGCGACCACCTCCTCACCGGCTTGGATCGTGAATGCGGCGCGGTGATTGCCCAAGCCTACACCGCGCGCGGCATGCGCATCCACACCGGCACTCGCCTCACAAGCGTCTCCGCCCAGGAAGGAAAAAAGCGCGTCGCATTCACGCAAAATGATCGCGAACAGGCGGTGCTCGTCGATGAAATCCTCCTGGCTCTCGGACGCCGCCCCGCCACGCGCGGACTCGGCCTCGATGCCGCAGGTGTGCAGCAGCATCATGCGAAAGTGGTGGTGAACGAGAGCATGCAGACATCCCAGCCGCACATCTTTGCTGCGGGTGATGTGTGCAGTCCGCTGGATGTCGTTCACATCGCCATCCAGCAGGGGGAAACCGCCGCGCGCAATGCCGCCGCCTTACTGCGAGGCGAGCAACCCGCAGAACGTGTCAGCTACCGCCTCCAACTCCTCGGCGTATTCACGCATCCACAGGTCGCCAGTGTCGGTGCCACGACTGAGAAACTCCAAGCGCAGAAGATTCCCTTTCTCGAAGCCAGCTATCCTTTCAACGATCACGGCAAATCCATGGTCATGGGCGAGACGGATGGCTTTGTGAAAATGCTCGCGCATGCGCAGACGGGCGAAATCCTCGGGGCCAGTGTCGTCGGCCCCGAAGCGACCGAACTCATTCACGAGATTGTCATTGCCATGAATTTCCACGCCACGGTGAAGCAGTTCATGGCCATCCCGCACTATCATCCGACGCTGAGCGAGATCTGGACTTATCCGGCGGAAGAAATCGCGGATCAGCTCTCCGATTGAGGCTCGCAGAATAGAGCGATGTAGCGGAATGCGTCAGCATTCCGACGCTGGCATCGCGGGAAATCGTCAGCAGCTTGGCAGTGGCCGCGACAAGGCGTAGCGGAATGCGTCAGCATTCCGACGCTGGCATCGCGTGACGTATCCCCATTTCGCGAGTCTCGATCATTCAGCGGCCCTTGATCACCCGCTGCCGCGCGCGGTATTCCGCAGGGCCGCAGCCGACATGACGCGCAAACATGCGGCTGAAGTAATGGCGATTGGGAAATCCCGCACCGGCGGCGACTTGATCAATCGTCTTGTCCGTGAGAGCCAGCGCCTCACCCGCCAGCCGGAGGCGCGTAGCCAAAACATACGCAGCCGGTGTCTGCCCGGTGTGCTCGCGGAAAGTGCGGATGAACCGCTCCACGCTCATGCCCGCACGCTCTGCGAGAAAGCCATTCGTCAGCTTGGTGTGTGACGAACGCGCGATGAGAGCCAGCACCTCCAACAAACGCTCTGGTGCCGTCTCCGCGTGCATGCGCTCCAGAGAAGCGAACACCGTGTGAAGCAGAGCCGCACCGAGGTGTAGCAGCCGGTGATCGCGCAGGGGCGATGCCGACTGCTGATGCGCACGAATGAGCCGCTTCAGCATCGGCTTGATGGCGTCATCCACCGGAATGAGCAGCGGCTCCGCAGGAAAAGACACACCGGGACGGCTGGTGGTGAAGTGCAGCCAACAATGACAGGCGCGCCCCGGCCCCACACAATCAAAGATCGTATCCGCAGGAATCAAAACCGCGCTTTTCGGCCCCAGTGGAATTTTCCGCCCGCGGAAAAGCAGATGGCATCCCGGTTTGGGATTGTAGTAGAAGCGCCAGAAGGGGGAATCCACGCCCTCATGATTCCAATCCTCCAGAGAAGGCTGATAACCGCTCTCGTGAATCAAAAACGGTGTCCACCCCGCCGTGGCAGCACGCGCGAGATCGACGCCCCACGGCGTGGTGTAGTTCAGGTATTTGCGCCTGGCCTTCATGATCGGACATAACTACGTCAGAAAACGGCACAGCCGTCCAGCGTATGTTTCAGGTGATGCGAAACCTCGTTTTCATCCTCGGCACTGCCACCTGCGTTCTCTCCGCCGCTCCGGCGAAGGTGAAGTTCAATCGCGATGTGCGCCCGATCCTCTCTGACAAATGCTTCTTTTGCCACGGCCCGGACTCCAAGAAACGCGAGGCCGATCTGCGACTCGACATGCGCGATGAAGCCCTTGCCGCAAAGGCGTTTGTGCCAGGCAAGGCGGAAGCGAGTGAATTGATCCAGCGCATTCTCACCACGGACGCCGATGATCACATGCCGCCAGCGAAATCGAAGCTGGGTGACCTCACCGCCGCAGAAACCGCCATTTTGAAACAGTGGATCGACGAAGGCGCGGAATATGAAGCGCACTGGTCGTTCATCCCGCTCAAACCGGAGGCGACTCAGGGAAAGGACATCGACAAAATCGTCAGCGCAGGTCTGGCCGAGCGCGGACTGCACCTGCAACCTGAAGCCACGCCGGAGACACTCATCCGCCGGCTCAGTTTCGACCTCACCGGATTGCCGCCGACACCGGAGGAAGTCGCCGCCTTTGTCGCCGAACATCAATTCGATGCCGAGTTGAGTGTGAAGCAGCTCGTGGCGCGCTTGCTCGCTTCGCCGCAGTATGGCGAGCGCATGGCCGCCGATTGGTTGGACCTCGCGCGTTACGCAGACAGTTACGGTTTTCAGGTGGATCGCGACCGCGAAGTCTGGCCGTGGCGTGACTGGGTGGTGAAGGCGTTCAATGAAAATCTGCGCTTCGATCAATTCATCACCTGGCAACTCGCCGGTGATCTCTTGCCACATCCGAGCGATGAACAAATGCTCGCCACGACATTCAACCGCCTGCATCAGCAGGAGAGTGAAGGCGGCAGCGTGGAGGAGGAATATCGCGTCGAATACGTCGTGGATCGTGTGCAGACGGTGGCAACAGCCTTCCTCGGCCTCACCTTTGAATGCGCCCGCTGCCATGACCACAAGTTCGACCCCATCACGCAGAAGGACTTCTACGGCATGTTCTCGATGTTCCAAAACATCGACGAGGCGGGGCTTTACTCGTTCTTCACTCCTGCCCAGCCCACTCCGGCGATGATGCTGATGAACCCGACGACGAAGGAGAAAATGAAAGTGCTGGAAGCAAAACGAAGCGCGCTGGAAGTGAAGCACCAGCCCCCTGTCACACATCCTGATCTCACTCAAGGCATGTTGGCGCATTTCACCTTTGATGAAGCGAGAGGCAGAAAGCTCGCTGACGCCCTGCATCCCTCCCCTGCACCGCATTCAGGCAAAGAAGCCCAAAACGCCGCCAAACCACCCCCTGATGCAGCCGCAGTGCTCAAGGGTGAAAACAAACTGGTGCCGGGCAAGATCGGCAACGCGATCGAATTCACCGGTGACGACGCCGTGGATACGCCGCTGGGGAATTTCCGACGCCATCAGCCGTTCAGCATTTCGCTCTGGCTGAAAACGCCCGATGTGAAAGAGCGCGCCGTCGTGCTGCATCGCTCCCGCGCCTGGACAGACGCCGCGAGTCGCGGCTACGAACTGCTGATCGAGGATGGCAGGCTGAAATGGTCGCTGATTCACTTCTGGCCGGGCAATGCGATCTCGATCCGCGCAAAAGAATTGCTGAAGGTGAATGAGTGGACGCAGGTCGTCGTGACCTACGATGGCAGCAGCCGCGCCGACGGCCTGCACCTCTATATGAATGGCCAACTGGCCGCCGTGGATATCATTCGCGACTCCCTGACGAAAACCATTCAGGGTGGCGGTGGCGACAACATCGCGCTCGGCGAACGCTTTCGCGACCGCGGATTCAAAGGCGGCATGATCGACGATCTGCGTGTGTTTGGCCGTGATGTGTCATACGCTCGCGCACCGTCCGAAGAACTCACGAAAGCGCGCTCAGAACTCTACGCGCAGCAAGACGCACAGAAAGAGATCATGATCATGCGCGAATTGCCTCAACCCAAGAAGGCGTATGTGCTGACGCGTGGTGAATATGACAAACGAGGCGAAGAAGTCCTGCCCCAGACACCCGCGGTGCTCTCTCCTTTCCCAAAGAATGCGCCGCGAAACCGACTCGGCTACGCACAGTGGCTCACCGCGCCGGATCATCCACTCACCGCTCGTGTGACGGTGAACCGCATTTGGAACAGCCTGTTTGGACGTGGTTTGGTGAAAACGACGGAAGACTTTGGCAGTCAAGGGGAGCGTCCTTTGTATCCAGAGCTGCTCGATTACTTGGCGATGAAATTCATTCAAAGCGGCTGGGACGTGAAAGCACTCATCCGAGAGATCGTGCTGAGTCGCGTGTATCGCCAGCAGAGCATCGCTGAGGCCAAAACGATGGCCGATGATCCCGAAAATCAATGGCTGGCACGCGGGCCGCGGTTCCGACTGCCTGCGGAGATGATTCGCGACAACGCATTGGCTGCTGCAGGCTTGCTCAATCTGACGATGGGTGGCGCTCCTGTGTATCCGTATGAGATGACCGAGGCATTCAAGCCCGCTGGTCCCAGTGCAGGCGATGCGGTGTATCGCCGCAGCCTCTACACCCACTGGCGGCGCACCAGTCCGCCGCCTGCTATGGTTGCCTTCGACGCCCCACGCCGCGCAGTGTGCATCTCGAAAAGAGAACGCACCGACTCACCGCTCCAGGCACTCGTTCTTCTCAATGGCGTGCAATACGTCGAAGCCGCACGCGTGCTGGGTGAGAAGCTGCATCTCCAAGCAAAGGGCGACGTGTCCAAGATGATCGAATCCGGCTTCTTGCGTTGCCTGAGCCGCAAACCCGATGCGCGTGAAACTCAAATCTGCGCGCAGCTTTATCAGGAGCAGCTCGCATCCTTTAAGAAGACGTCAAAAGAAGCGGAAGCACTGCTCAAAACCGGCAACGCAAAGCGAGATGCGTCCATTCCGGCTCCTGATGCCGCAGCCGCCACCGTTCTGGCTCAAGCTTTGTTAAACCACGATGCTTGTATCGTTAAACGTTAAACAAAACAGCTCGATGAACGCTCTCACACCCATGTTGGACCGCCGTTCTTTACTTCAGCGTTTCGGCTTGGGTCTCGGCGGCATCGCTTTGAATGAGATGCTGGCGCAGGCGTCTTCGGAGAATCATGGAGTGCTGGGAGGGACGCATTTCGCGCCGAAGGCAAAGCGCATCATCTATCTATTCATGTCGGGCGGGCCATCGCACCTCGATCTGTTTGATTACAAGCCGCTGCTGAACAAGCGGCATGGCGAGCAACTTCCCGATTCGGTGCGTGGCACGCAGCGGCTGACGGGCATGTCGGGCAATCAATCGTCGATTCCGATGGTGGGTTCGCCTTTCAAATTCGCGCAGCATGGCCAGGCTGGCGGATGGTTCAGTGAACTGCTGCCGCATACCGCGAGTATCGCTGACGACATCTGCGTGGTGCGGTCGATGTTTACCGAGTCGATCAATCACGGCCCCGGCGTCACTTTTTTCCAAACGGGATCGCAGATCGCAGGACGCCCGAGTTTTGGTTCGTGGTTGAGCTATGGACTGGGCGCGGAGAACGCGAATCTCCCCTCCTTCACAGTGCTGATCACCAAGGGCAAAGGCGGGCAACCGCTGGGATCACATCTGTGGGGCAGCGGCTTTTTGCCGACGAGGCATCAGGGCGTGCTCTTCCGCGCGGCAAAGGATCCCGTGCTCTATCTCGGCAATCCCGCAGGCGTGAGTGCCGACAGCCGCAGGCTGCTGCTCGATCGCCTCAAAGAGCTGCACGAACATCAGTTCGCCGGCACGCCGGATGCGGAAATTCAAAACCGTATCGACCACTACGAGATGGCCTTCCGCATGCAGACGAGCATCCCGGAAGTGACGGATCTGAGCAGCGAACCGCAGCATGTGCTCGACAGCTATGGGCCGGATGTGAAGACACCGGGGACGTTTGCGGCGAATTGCCTGCAAGCGCGTCGCCTGGCTGAGAATGGCGTGCGTTTCATCCAGCTCTACCATCAGGATTGGGATCATCACAGTGGTCTGCCAGGCTCATTGCCGAAGCTTTGCAAAGAGACGGATCAACCAGCGGCGGCACTCGTCAAAGATCTCAAACAACGCGGCCTGCTGGACGATACGCTGGTGGTGTGGGGCGGTGAGTTTGGCCGCACGTCGTATTGTCAGGGGAAAATCAGCACCAACTTCGGTCGCGATCACCATCCGCGCTGCTTCAGCGCATGGTTTGCAGGCGGCGGTATCAAGGCGGGTTCGGTGTATGGCGAAACGGACGACTTTGGCTACAACACGATCAAAGACGGCCTGCACATCCACGACTTCCACGCCACGCTGATGTACCTGCTGGGCATCGATCACGAACGGCTGACCTACAAGTTCCAAGGGCGTCGCTACCGGCTGACAGATGTGCATGGAAAGCTGGTGAAGGGCATCGTCGCCTAGGCCGGGCGTCCCTCTTGTTCAAACGGCAACCGGGACGGTTGCGCTACGGGCCAACCGCGTGTTCATTCCGCGCCTCCATGAGCAGAACCGCCAAGCAACACCGCAAGACCGCCGAGACAGACATTGAGATCGAACTCCATGTCGATGGGGCAGGCAAAGCGCAGATCGACACAGGAGTGCCGTTCTTCGATCACATGCTGACGTTGTTTGCCAAACACGGCCTGTTTGACCTCAAAGTGAAAGTCGTGGGCGACATCGCCGTGGACTATCACCACACGGTGGAGGACACCGGCATCGTGCTGGGCAACTGCTTCCGTGAAGCGCTGGGCAACAAGGCCGGGATCGTGCGCTACGGCTTCTGGCTGTTGCCGATGGATGAGACGCTCGCCGAAGTGGCGCTCGATCTCAGCGGCCGCGCATTCCTCAGCTATCATGCGCCGGAAAACGTCGAGGCTATCGGCGGCGTGAATCGTTTCAGCTATCAGCTTGTGGAGGAGTTCCTCCGCGCTTTTGCATCGAGCCTGCTGGCGACGCTGCACGTCGAAATCCGCCGTGGACGCGACGCACACCACATGGCGGAAGCGATTTTCAAAGGCCTCGCACGCGCGCTGGATGCAGCCACAAAGATCGATCCTCGCGTCACAGGCATCCCAAGCACGAAAGACGTTCTGTGATGAAACTTGGCGTGCTTGATTACGGCGCGGGAAATCTGCGCAGCGTGTTGAATGCGTTCGAGGCCATCGGCGCGCATGCTCATCTGGTGACGAAGCCGGAGGATTTCGCCTGCATCGACGTGCTGGTCTTCCCAGGCCAGGGGGCCTTCGGAGATTCCGTGCGCATTTTGAAGGAAACCGGACTGTGGGAGCCTCTGCGCGATTGGCTGAGGGCGGAGAAGCCCTACCTCGGCATCTGCCTCGGCTATCAGCTTTTGTTTGAGAGCAGCGAGGAATCTCCCGGCGTGGAAGGCCTCGGCGTGGCGAAAGGATGCGTGCGTAAATTTGAAATCGCGAACGGTCTGAAAATCCCGCACATGGGCTGGAATGTGGCGAAGTGGGAGGCAAGCCAGTCTGCCGTCTGGGACGGATTGCCCAACCCGACGCACATCTACTTTGTGCATTCCTATTATCCCGAAGTGCAGGATGAATCGCTGGCACTGTGCCGCACGGATTACGGCGCGAGCTTCATCAGCGGCATCGCGAAGAAGAATCTGGTGGCCGTGCAATTTCACCCAGAGAAAAGCCAGGAGGCCGGGCTGACACTCCTGCGCAACGCGCTGAAGGTGCTCCAGTAAAATCGGCACGCGCAGTGCCAAAAACGCTGCGCGAAATTGACGCCAGCAAAGAGGCGAGATCTCACATCGCGCCTCTCACGCATCAGCTCACGCCACGCGACCGCAGCATTGCTTGTATTTCTTCCCACTGCCACAGGGGCATGGATCATTGCGCCCCACCTTGCCGAGATCGGGCTTCGGCCTGCTGACGGCACTGGGGATAATCAGACGCGGGCCAGTCCGACCAGGATCATCCGTTTCCTCTGCTTCGCTGCCGCTTGGCTTCGGCGCAGGCTCTCCACTCTGCTGCGCTGCGAGTTGAGCTAGGAATTGCTCGAACGCCGCAAGCTGCTGCGTGCTGCGGAAGAGATTCCCCAGCACCTCGCCGTTGATGTTGTTCATCAGCTCCGCGAAAATGGTAAACGCCTCCTGCTTGAACTCGATGAGCGGGTCTTTCTGTCCGTAAGTGCGCAAGCTGACGCCTTCCTTCAGGGCATCGAGCGCATACAGGTGCTCCTGCCACAGGCGATCGATGGCATTGAGCAGGATCATCTTTTCGATCTCTTGCAGCGCCGTCGGATTGGCGTTGCCGACTTTGACATCATAGGCCTGAAGGATGCGATCCTTCAGCCAAGTGGCCTTGGCCTCGAAATCGAGTGCTTTGAACTCGTCATCAAAAGCACGCAGGCCAATGGGGAAAGTTGTGTTCACCCACTGGAGTAGATTTTCATAATCCGGCTCTTCATCCGAACGCTCCTTGGGCACAAAAGCACCGAGGCGCTCGGTGACGCCTTTTTCCACCGCTTCGTTGATGAGGATGCGCGTGTCGTTGCTGGTCAGCACATCGTTGCGCCATTCATACACGACCTCACGCTGCTGATTCATCACGTCATCGTATTCGAGCACGCGCTTGCGCCAGACGTAGTTGCGCTGCTCCACACGTTTTTGCGCGGTTTCGACACTGCGATTGAGCCAGGGATGCGCCAGCTCCTCCCCTTCCTTCATGCCGAAACGCTCCATCATCTTGGTCATGCGCTCAGCGGCACCAAAGTTACGCATGAGGTCGTCCTCAAAGCTGAGGAAGAATTTGCTCGCGCCCGGGTCGCCCTGACGCGCACTGCGGCCACGGAGCTGGCGATCCACTCGGCGTGACTCATGGCGCTCCGTGCCTAAAACGAACAGACCGCCGAGATCAGCGACCCCTTCCCCCAGTTTGATGTCCGTACCACGGCCCGCCATGTTTGTGGAGATGGTCACGGCTCCGCGATGGCCAGCGCGGGCGACAATCTCCGCCTCCTGGCGATGGAACTTCGCGTTGAGCACGTTGTGCGTGATCTTCTGGAGCTTGAGCATGCGGCTCAGTGTCTCAGAGGCCTCCACACTGGCTGTGCCGACGAGGATGGGCTGCCCCTTGGCATTCAACTCACGGATCAGTTCGATTACGGCATTGAATTTCTCACGCCGCGTTTTGTAGATGCTGTCGTTCTGATCCTTGCGCCGCACGGGCCGATTGGTGGGGATCGTCAGCACATCAAGATTGTAGATGTCGTGAAACTCTGCCGCATCCGTCTCGGCGGTACCGGTCATGCCGCCGAGCTTTTGATAAAGGCGGAAGTAATTCTGAATGGTGATGGTGGCGAGTGTTTGTGTCTCAGCGTCGATCTGCACTCCTTCTTTGGCTTCCACGGCTTGATGCAGACCATCACTCCAGCGGCGTCCCGCCATTTTTCGTCCAGTCTGCTCATCGACGATGATGACCTTATTCTCCTCCACCACGTATTCGACATCCTTTTCATAGAGGCAGTAGGCACGCAGCAGTTGGCTGATCTGATGGATGCGCTGTCCCTGATGCGAAAGGCGATCCTGCATTTCGTTTTTCTTGCGCTGCCTCGCCTCCTCGGTCAGCGACTTGTCGCCGTCGATCTCCGAGTAAACGGTGGCGATGTCCGGGAGCACGAAGGCATCCGGCTCATCGGGGCTGAGGAAGTTGCGCCCCATTTCGGTGAGATCGGCATCATGCGTCTTCTCCTCGATGAAGTAGTACATCTCTTCCTTGAGCTTGAAGAACTCCACTTTCTGCGTGTCCGCGTAGAGGCTCAGCTCCGCCTTTTCCATCGCACGCCGCAGCTCCGGCTCCTCCATGCAGCGCATGAGGGCGCGGTTTTTCGGCTGCCCCATGTGTACCTGGAAAAGCTTCTTCCCGGCGGCATCCATGTCGCCCTTCTCGGCGAGTTCTTTCGCCTCGGTGACAAAGCGATTGCACAGCGTGTTTTGACGGCGCACGAGCTGCTCGACCAGCGGCTTGTAGCGCTCGTATTGATGATTACTCTCCGCTGCCATCACAGGGCCGCTGATGATCAAAGGCGTGCGCGCTTCGTCGATGAGCACGGAGTCCACTTCGTCCACGATGGCAAAGTAATGCCCACGCTGCACCTGCTGCTCACGGCTGGAGGCCATGCCGTTGTCGCGCAGGTAATCGAAACCAAATTCACTATTCGTCCCGTAGGTGATGTCGCAGAGGTACTGATCACGGCGCAGATGGCTGGGCTGGTCATTTTGAATGCAGCCCACCGTCAGGCCGAGGAATTTGTACAAGCTACCCATCCACTCGCTGTCACGCCGGGCGAGGTAGTCATTGACGGTGATGACGTGAACGCCGCGCCCCGTAAGCGCATTGAGGAAAACCGGCAACGTACCCACCAGCGTCTTCCCTTCCCCCGTCGCCATCTCGGCGATCATCCCGCGATGCAGCGCGATCCCGCCCACGAGCTGCACGTCGAAATGCACCATGTTCCATGTCAGTGGTTGATCACACACCATGACCTCGCGTCCGCAGAGACGGCGCGCAGCATTCTTCACCACGGCGTAGGCTTCTGGCAGAATGTCGTTGAGCATACGCTGCTCGATGGCGGCAAAGTCGGGCTGGATCGCGTTCCAAGCTTCGCGTGCACGGTCGATGCGCGCTTTCTTTTCCTCAAAGCCAACCGCGCGCCAGCTTCCTTGGGCGAGGTAATCATCCTCCAGCGAAGGAAAGTGTGGCTTCAACGCCACAAAGTACTGCTCCACCGACTCCAGGCAGGCATCCACGGCTGCCTCATCGGCAATGCGCAGGCCGACCCCGCCCAAGAAAGGCGGCGTGTGAAAGGCGCGGAAACTCTCCTGCCACTTCTGCGTGCGCTGGCGCAGCACATCCTCCGCCTCGTTTTGCAGCGCAGCTTCGATGCGATTGATCTCTGCCACCACGGGCTGGAGCTTGCGCACGGTGCGCTGATTCTTGGTACCGATGATTTTTTTGATGATCCAGTTAAACATGGGGAGGAAACGATAAGCAGGCCGACACTCGGCCCGGCTGGGGGGAGGCCGAATGTGGCGGAACTCCGCGTTGGCGCAACCAATCAAACAGCCGCCTTAGGGCGCAGCACGACATCCTTCACGCGACGCGAGATCATGGCATTGCGCACCACCTCGGGCTTCACGCTGCGTAAAAAGTCCATCAAAATGACCGGCGACTCCACGATCATCCGCTCGATCTGATCGCGCCGATGCGTCCAGGGGCAGTTGCGGTGCAGGTAGTCGAGGTCGGCGAGGATCTCATCGACATCTTCCTCGCTGAAACCGGCGAGCTGAAACGCATAAGGGTCGGAAAGGGGCATGCAGGGCGGATTCTAGCCGGAGTCGCGTGGATGCAAGAAGTCGATCCAGCTTTACTCCATCAGTGCCACCGCGATCGGATCGACGAGCGGCTTGCCCGCGCGCGTCAGCCGCACGAACTGCTCATCAAACGCGAGCAATCCCTGTCCGCGCAGAGTCTCCAGCATTTTGCGCGATTCAGGGGCGATCAAATCCACCGGCAGCCCGCGTGCCGTGCGCAATTCGAGGCCGAAACGCTCCGTGCGCCGCTGCTCCGGCGTGAGTTCTTCCACGTCCGTCTTCGTGTTTTCACCGGCGAGCGTCATCGCGATGTAGCGCGGAGTGTCCTTCACATTGTGCCAGCGCTTGCCTTCCACAGTCGAGAAAGCCCCAGGCCCAATGCCCAAATAGTCCTCACCGAGCCAGTAGGCTTCGTTGTGAACGCTGCGATGACCGGGCCGCGCATAATTGGAAATCTCGTAGTGCTCAAAACCGCCCGCTTCGATCATGTCGATGGCCAGATTGAAAAAATCAGCATCGCGATCCTCATCGAGTCGAAATTCGCCTGTCTTCAAGCGGCGGAAAAAGTCCGTGTCTTCCTCGTAATTGAGGTTGTAGGCCGAAATGTGATCTGGGCGCGACGCAAGAGTATATTCCAGCGTGTTGCGCCACACGTCGAGGCTCTGGCCGGGAATGGAAAACATCAGGTCGAGGTTTAAGCTCGGAAATTTTGCATCGCGCAGCACGCCCCATGTTTCCTCCGCCTCCGTGGGTGAATGATCACGGCCAAGCGTCTTCAAAGTTGCCTCATCCCACGCCTGCACACCGAGGGAAACGCGCGTGACACCGAGATCGCGCATCATCGCGGCCTTTGAAGCTGTGACGTTGCGCGGATTGGCCTCCATCGTGAACTCGACGACTTCAGAAACATCCACACGCTCGCGCAGACCGCACAGCAGCCGCTCCATGTGTGTCTCACTCAGCATTGTCGGCGTGCCGCCGCCAAAGAAGATCGTCTTCGGCTTCAGTGGCTGCCCTTCCATCTCCTTGAGCAGCGCATCCACAAACGCGGTCATGTCCGTGCTGCCCGGCGTATGCTTGTGAAAGCTGCAATACGGGCAGATGCGGTGGCAGAATGGGATGTGGACGTAGAGGTGATTCAAGCGGTACGTTGTTCACGCTTTAGCGTGATTTAGCTCAATGACACGCTAAAGCGTGAACAACATCCATGTCCGACGAAACCCACCACGAACGCGAACTCGGCGGCCAATTGCTGGCATCGGTGTCGCGTTCGTTTTATCTCACACTCAAAGCACTGCCCAGAGAATTGCGGGAGCCGATTTCACTCGCCTACCTACTCGCGCGCACGGCAGACACGATCGCCGACACCGCCAGCGTCAGCGCTGAAGTGCGCCTCGACTGTCTCGAACGCTACCGCGCGCTCGTGCGCGGCGAAGCTGCGGTCGATGCACTCGCCAACACGCTGCGTGAGCAGTTTTGCCCACAGCAGTGCGACGACGCCGAGCGCCGCCTGATGGAAAAGTTTGCCGATGGCATCGCGTGGCTGCGCACGATGATGCCCACGCCGCTCACAGCCATTCAAAACGTGCTGGAGCACATCATCGACGGCCAAATGCTCGACATCCGCCGCTTTCCTGCGGACGGAGAATTGCGTTCGCTCGCCAGCGCGGAAGAACTCGATCACTACACCTGGCTCGTCGCGGGATGTGTGGGTGAATTTTGGACGCAACTCTGCGCCAGCGAGCTGCCATCCTCACTCGATCCTGCCGTCAGCACTGCGCAGATGCAGGAATGGGGCGCACGCATGGGCAAGGGACTCCAGCTCATCAACATCCTGCGCGACATCGGCGAAGACACCCGCGATGGCCGCTGCTACCTACCCTGTCCCGCGTCTGAAATGCAGACCGAGTGGCACCGTTGGCTGCAAACCTGCACCGATCACCTCGAATGCGGGCTACGCTACGTTCAGCACGTTGCTCATGGCAAGCTTCGTTACGCCACCGCGCTGCCGCTGCTACTCGGCATTCAAACGGCCGCCAAAATGCGCCGTGCATCGTGGGAGCAAATCCAGCGCGGCATCAAAATCTCCCGCCTCGATGTCGCCAACATCCTCGCGCAAGCCGCCATTGCCTGCCGCAGTGCGGAGGCGATGGAGAAGCTGTATCGCAAGCTCGCAAATTAAGGCGCTCAGCGATTCCGCTGCACCGCAAAACACGGCGGCATCGCACAGCCTTCAGAGACCTCAGTTCTTTTTCTCGCCGGAGGCTTCCTGACGCAGTTGCTCCAGGCGGGAGAGCGGCTTGGGAGCCGCAGGCGCGGCAGGCTTGGCGGCTTCCTTTGCCTTCTTGTTATCAGCCACGACGGGAGTGGCCGGCGGAGGCGCTTTGCGCGGAGCATCGATGCGCAAAATGGAGCCGAGTGCGATGCGATGAATGGTCGTGGTGTTTGTGCCTTTGACGGGCACATCGACACGCACAAAGAGATTGCCCTGCTTTCCGATGGGAGACTTGGCGTCCGTTTTCACTTTGAAGGACACTTCCTTCGTATCCTTGGTGATCTTTGCAGGCTCGATCGGGATGGTGTCCGGCACGCCGAGAACTTGTGCCACCGCCTCACCTTCAAATGGCTGAAGCTGTTCCAGCTTGGCGATCATGACGCTCTCCTTCCCCTGCTCTACCGCGACAAGCGGAATCGCCGGAGCCGTGAGGTAGGCCGGTGCGGTGACCACCTGCTGGAAGGGCGACGCGTTGTAAATGCGACCGCTGCCTGCATCCGCCTCACCCATGACGGTGAAATCCCATGTGCCTGCCGGTGCCGCGCCATTTGCCGCAAGCTGGAACACACATTCATTCTGTCCTTCGGCGATGGTCTGCTCCCCAAGCGAACTCACACCGTTGGGGCGCCAAATCATGAACACGCGAATCGGTTTGGTGAAACCCTCCTTGCGTTTGGCGACAACCTTCAAATCCAAGATGCCATTGTTCACCAGCGGCACGGCGGGCTTCACGATCTCCAGCGAATAGGGAGCCTCTTCCACCACGGCGACAGGCAGGCGATCTTCGATCTGCGTGTAGTAAACGACATTGCCGTTGCGGACGATGTCGAACTCCTGACGCAGCTTGCCCACCACTTTGGAGTTCGCATCCAGCGGCAGCAGGCGCACGGGGGACACCTGATGCCCCAAGGGAGCGGCTGCTGTAGCCTCAAAAAGCAGCGGCATGCTGCCCAAATCTTTCGGCGCAGTCTTGGTGAGAAGGGCGACGCCTTGAGGCAGATTCTGTGCATCGAATTTAAAGTCACCACTGACGTTGTTGCGGGAAATGTTGACCAGCGTGGCATAGCGTCCGCCCTTCGGCACGGCAATGAACTGGCGATAGTGCGTGTCGTTCACCGTGTATTGCGGCGAGGCAAAAAACAGCTCCGGCTCTGCCGCGATCATCTCGACGCGATACACGTAGTTTGGCGCGCCGCGACCCAGCTTGTCTTCCACGCGGATCACATAGTCCCCATCTGCCGGGATGTTCACTTTGAACTTGCTGTCCAAACGCCGACGTCCACCACCATCGTCGTTGCCGCCGATCCTTCCGCCCTTTGCATTGTAAATGTCCACAACGCTATCCAGCGGTGATCCCACACTCTGCGCGTAGGCTTGCACCTGCAGCTCCATGCCCTTCTTGAGTGGCACTTTGAAATAATCCACATCACCGGCTTTTTCGATGATGCCATTGAGAGCGATCGGCGCACCTGGTGCAGAAGTCGCTTTAGCCAGCTCGTCATTGGGCTCGGTTTCGAGCACGTTGTCGTAGGACACGAGTTCAAATGGATTGCCCGAGGGCGCAGGCTCCTGCGACTTGGAGTAGATCATGTAGTTCGGGTCGATCTCATTGGACAACTTGACCTCCTCCTCAAATGAGCTGTCTCGCTCGATAAAGCGCACCTTCTGCGTACTGCCCACCTTGCCACCGGCAGGATAGACCACATCAGGACGACGGAAGCTCCCGACATGCAGCCGATAGTGCGAAGTGCCTCCGCCACGATAAGACGACTCACGGATCATCACCGTGTAGTCGCCATCGGCCTCTGCCACATAAGAGCAGTAGCCGTCCTGACGATGCAGAATGGTATCGTCCGAGATGACCTTCTCGAAGCGATCTTTATCAATGATGGCCAGGAAAGGATCAAAGACCGTGTAACCGAGACGCAGACCATCCACCTCGACCGAGAGACGCTGGCCTTTCTTGAGACTCACACGGTAATAGTCCACGTCCTCATTCTGCACGATGCCCTCGATCGTTTGATTGAGTTGGATGGCCTGCGGCGTCTCAAAATCGCTGTTCGGCTCCTTTTCATCCACATTGGGGAAGATACCGACAAAGAACTGCCGCGCATGCGACACGCCGGTTTTTGTGCGAATGCGCATCAGGTGATTCCCCGGCGGCACATTGGGTGCGATGGCAATGGTCAGCTCCACCTTGCCGTTCTCCACCTTCTCCACACTCTTCTGCGTGAAGCCGGGCGAGAAGAAGATCAGGCTTTCAAAATCCGCGAGCTGCGATCCCGTGATGGTGAGCTTCACCTCCGTACCACGCTGGCCGCCGTTGGGCTTCGTGCTGGTAAAAGTAGGGTAGGCAGCAAACAAGCCTGCAGTACACGCAAAGGTGACCGCAGTCAGGGCAATAGGGCGAAAGGAAGGCATGCGCATGTTGATGGAAAGTTGGAATCCATACGCCCACCACGATCAAGAAATTACGCCACACAAAAAAGATTACCCCGAGCGACTGAAGACGGCCACTTCCCTCTCCCCAACGGGATTCTTGTCCCTGAAGCACCCACTCCACAGCCGAAACATGCGCCAGCCCATCGCAGACACTGTGTCACCGCGATAAATTCAAAAATCGCCATTTTCAGCAGGGGTCGGACAGTTTTTGTCCGCGAGCTCATGCAAAGATAGGCACAGCATGCACGACCTCCACTTCCCCATCGGCCAGAAAGTTATCTGTCTGCACGATCATTTCCCCCCAGCGGTGTTTGAAGTTTTCGACGCCACCCCCATTGCAGGACATGTCTATACCATCAGCGACATTTTTTGGGCCAAAGAACACATCACCCAGAGAGACCGGCTGAGCATCTGCCTCACCGAATTACCTCCGATCCATCCATGCCACGGCGGCTTCTCACTTTGGCGCTTTCGACTGCTTGAAGACGAAAAGCGATTGCGCCTCCACCGGAAAAAACGCGCACAGACCTCTGCGCACACTCTGCGCTGCCACGCCCCCCTTGCCTGCGAAACAGTCTGTGTAAACCGCTGCCTTGATCACCGTCTTTCGCCCCCGATCCGTTTGATTTGGAAAACATGGCTACCCCGCGCACCCTTATGCATTGCGAATGCGCCCTCCATGACTCCAACGGAATTAAAACCACCCATGAGACACTGATGCGTAGAATGAGACCGGACCTCCATCTGCAGTTAAAATCCCCAAATCATGCTGGAGCAACGCATAACACCCGAAACTCCAATCACGGATACTCACACATTGCGTCTTCGCTCCTTTGTGAAAATCAACCATGCCTCTGTTTCAATGAATTTTAAAGACATTACTCATTATTTTCAAATTTGATTGTATGAAAAAGCCTTGAAACTCATGGGATAAAATCCAACAATACGCCAGAATCCTATCATGCCCATTTCCGACTACAGTGCCTTCTTCACTCAAGCCACCGGCAAGGAAAGCCCCTACGGCTACCAAGCTCGCCTCGCGGATAGCGTCTGCGAAAGCCGCCTCATCAACATCCCCACCGGCCTAGGCAAAACCGTTGGCAGCCACAACTCGCTCCATGAAGGGGATACCGCCTGATCTCCTCATTGCAAAACCACAAGCCAACGAATAGTGACCTGACAGATTTTGAACCGACCATCAGCAAGCAATACCACCAATCCAATGAAACTCGACCTCGCCACCCTCCACGCAGCCGTCAACGGATCGGCAGCCGCCTTCCGCTGCCGCAGGAAACTCCAGCCCGCCGGAGGCCCGGGCGACAAGGTGTTCCCGCCCACCTTCGCGGGGGCCGTCTATGCTGTGGAGCAACGGCGCGTCTTCGGCGACGATGGCAAGCCGCTTCCGGAACCCAAGACGTGCGTCGTGCTCGACACCGTGCAATCGCAGGCCAACCGCATGGAGCAGGCGCTCCAGGAGGCGCTGGATGGCGGGCGCATCACCATTCCGGTGGTGAAGGTGGACTTTTCTCCGTGGTCGCCGACGGGCGGTAAGCCGGAGGACGAGCGGTTGATTGATGACGTGGGCGTCATTACCAGCCTGCAAGTCCCGCACCGCCTTGCTGACGCCATCCTGCGCGACAGCCAGACGGCGGACGGCGTGAAGTTCCGCGAGTCAGAGAAAGGCAAGGCGCTCAACACCGTCAGCCAGCAAAACGCCACCGCACTCTACCGGATCTGTCCGACGGCGCTCATCTTCGGCATGTGGGATTCCACCGGACCAAAGGGCGGCCTCGGCGCGAAATTCGAGCGCGCGATGGTGTCGGAAGTGGTGGGTGTTGGGGCACAAGTCGGCGACTTGCTGCGTGGTGTGCGCCGTGACCCAGTCGAGGCACGTGCCGCCGTGAAAGTTCTCAAAACGGCGGACAAGGATTGGTCAATTGCCGTATCGAATGCGAAAGGAGCCGTTTCGCCATCGGAAGTGAACCACAGCAGCGTTCCATTTCCGAAACAGCGGAAGGAAAAGACCGACGAGAATCTCTATTCAGGCGTTACCATCGAATATGCGGAGCAAACTTCGACGCTGTCGCTCATCGTGCTGCGCCGACTGCGGTTTCCGACCACGGCAAAATCATCGCCCGAGGCCGACGCGGCGGGCCGCACCGTGCTGGCGGCGCTCGGTCTCTGTGCAGCGGCACTTGCTTTTGAGTCGGGAATGGGACTGCGGTCGCGCTGCCTGCTCTGGCCAGACGCTGAGATGAAGTGGGAGCTTCTGGCTAAACCAGGGGCAAAATCGGAGGAATACTTGGTGACCGCCGACGAGGCTATCGCCTTGCTCACCGGCGCGCTTAAGGCCGCGAAAGATGCCGGTCTGACTTGGGAGGAATCCGCAGTAAACCTGACGCCTCAGCCAAAACTCGTGGACCTCGTCCGCCTCAGCCAGCTCGAAGCCACCAAGGAAGAAGGTGAGACCAAATAGCTATGCTCACCCTCGGCATCCGCTATCTCCAGGGCATCGCCGTCGGCTCGCACGGTGAGCATGGGCGCGTCGAGTGGCCGCCGCATCCGGCCCGCGTGTTCATGGCGATGGTGGCGGCGCATTACCAGACAGGCGCGGAAGAGGCGGAACGCGCAGCCTTGCTCTGGTTGGAAAAACAAGTGCCGCCGGACATCCACGCCCCGGAACACCTGCCGTGCAAGGTGGTGACGCAGTTTGTCCCCGTGAACGACAAGGCGGGACCGGCGAAAGCGCAGATGCATTCGCTGCCCATCACGCGGCATCGCATAGACCGCACTTTCGCCCGCGCGTCGCTCGCGGGAGATACGGTTGCGCTCTGCTGGCCGGATGCGGAGTTGCCGCCAGACCTCCGCGACGCGCTCGCCGCCTTGTGCGCGAAGGTCACACGCGTCGGACATTCAACTTCGCTCGTGCAGATGTGGCTGGCGGATGCCGTTCCGGACGGGCTGCCGCACTGGCGCGTGGACGAAAGGCGATCCACGCACCTGCTCCGCGTGCCGCGCGAGGGAACGCTGGCATTGCTCGACGACAGCTTCAACGGCGAGGCGGTGACGGCATACGCCGAGTTGAAAGTCCGGGAGGCTGAAGCCGAAGCGCGTCTGACCCTCGCGAACTCTGCTCACAAGGCCGCAAAGGCTGGCGAAAAGCAGTTGAAGGAGGCGGGTGCAGCCAAGGACGCATTGAAATCGGCCAAGGAAAAGAACAAGCTGGCGAGGCAGGCTGCTGATAAAGCGAAGGATGAACTGGATGGCATCGCCTCCGCGCTGGCCGGAGCTTTCCCCCACGGCGAGCCGCGCCAGGACCGACCGCGCATCTCCACCTACGTGGGTTACGCTCTTGCTGGACACGAGGCAGACAACGAACCGAAGGCAAAGGGCGGCGTCTTCAGCCCGCACCTCGCCGTCTTCACCTTGGAACGCGAAGACAGTCCGTATCGTTCACTCGACCTCGCCTGCACCCTCGCGCTCACCGACCGCTGGCGCGAGGCGCTTGCCAGCCACGCGAACGACCTCAGCCCGCAAGCGCAGTCACTGCTCACTGGCCACGCGCCGGACAAAGCGCCGCTGCAAACCGCGCATGTCGCGTTCCTGTCGCTTGGCTTCGTGGGGCATCCCCACGCCACTGGACATTTGCCCGGCATCGCCCTTGCCTTTCCCGATGAGAAGGTCATGCCGACGGACGTTCGCCGCGATGTGCTCCGCGTCGCGGCCCGCGTTCACGAATTGAAACTCGGCCGCCTCGGCGTGTGGAAGATCGCACCCTGCACCATGGCTCGCCCGCTCGAAACGCTGCGCCCCGCGATCTGGACGGCAAACCCCGAAGGCGCGACGCACTGGAGCACCGTCACACCCATCGCCTACGATCATCACCCGAAGGCCAAGGACAAAGCCGGTTACCTCGCCGAAGTCGCCACGATGATACGCGCTGGTTGCGAACGCATCGGCCTGCCGCAGCCGCGCGAAGTCATCGTCACGCCTGTCTCCGCGCATCTTGGCACGCCGCCCGCGCACGCCTTCCCGCGCCTGCGGCGCAAGGACGGCAGCGAGCGCCGCCACACGCACGCCATCCTCGTTTTCGATGAACCGGTCTGCGGTCCTGTCCTGCTCGGTGCCGGGCGCTACCGCGGCTACGGTCTGTGCCGCCCGATGGAGGGGAGCGCATGAACTACGACGCGCTCATTGCCGCAATTGCCGATACCCACCAGCACGCCCAAGCCGGTGCGGCTGGAGCAGTGAACCGGCACCTCATCCTGCGGAACTGGCTCATTGGGGCCTTCATCACTGAGTTTCAGCAAGACGGCGAAGACCGTGCTGCTTATGGCACGCGCCTGATTATTCGCCTTTCATCGGACCTCAAATCAAAAGACATACCCGGCACCAGCCCCGATGCACTGGAGAAAATGAGGCTTCTGTATGCGAGCTATCCCCAGCTCGGCCCGCAGATTTCCGCACCGGCGGCGCGGAAACTGGCGGGACTGCCATCACTCGAAGAGATTTCCGCACCAGCGGTGCGGAAATCTTCCGACCGGCAGCCGACACCGCTTCCCGCCCACAAAGTTCTCGAACTCTCGTGGACTCACCTCGCTGAGCTGGTGCGCCTCACTGACCCGTGGAAGCGCGCCTTCTACGAAAACGAATGCCTGAAGGGAAACTGGTCCAAGCGCCAGCTTCAGCGCCAAATCGGCTCCCTCCTCTACGAACGCACTGGCCTTTCCTCCGACAAACACGCCGTCATCGAACACGCCCGGCAGCAGGCCGCCGAGGCTCCGCAGCGTCTCGCCGAACTCATCCGCGACCCTTACGTGCTGGATTTCGCCGGCCTCGCGGAAAAGCCGCATTACCTCGAAAAGGACTTGGAGAAAGCTCTGCTCGACCACCTGCAAGCCTTCCTCCTCGAACTCGGCACCGGCTTCTGCTTCGAGGCCCGGCAAAAACGCATCACGGTCGGCCATGAGCACGACTACCTCGACCTCGTCTTCTACCACCGCATCCTCCGCTGCCATCTGCTCATTGATTTGAAAACCCGTGCCTTCCAGCACGGCGACGCAGGTCAGATGAATTTCTACCTCAACTTTTGGAAGTCCGAGATGATGCAGCCCGGCGACCAGCCGCCCGTCGGCCTCATCCTCTGCACCGATAAAAAGGAGACCCGCGTGGACTACGCCACCGCCGGGCTGGACCAACAGCTTTTCGTGTCCCGCTACCTCGTCGCGCTTCCTTCGGTCGAAACCCTGCAAGCTCTCATTGAGCAGGACACTGCCGTCTGGCAACAGCAGCATGGAGAGGAACAAGAATCCGCATCATGAGCACGTTCCCGACCTTCTCAGAATTCTTCCGCGCGGTTCATGGATGCGACCCGTTCCCGTGGCAGACGATGCTCGCCGAGCGTGTTGCCAACGACGGCTTCCCCGATGCCGTGGATTTACCCACCGCCAGCGGCAAGACCGCCTGCCTGGACATCGCCGTGTATGCGCTCGCGGCACAGGCGGAAAAACCGCTGGGCCTGCGCACCGCCGCACGCCGCATCTGGTTCGTCGTGGACCGGCGCATCGTCGTGGACGAGGCCTTCGAGCGCGCGCGGAAGCTGGCAAAGGCGCTGGAAAATCCGACCGATCCGGCCTTGCGCGCCGTGGCGGAACGGCTGCTGAAATTGCGCGGATTGCCCAGGCAAGAACGACCCCTCGCCGTGGGGCGGTTGCGCGGTGGCGCGCTGCGGGACGACGGCTGGGCGCGCATCCCGTCGCAGGCCGCCATCCTCACCAGCACGGTGGACCAGCTCGGTTCGCGCCTGCTCTTTCGCGGCTACGGACACAGCGCTCTGGCCGCGCCAATTTTCGCCGGCCTCGCGGGCAACGACAGCCTCATCCTGCTCGACGAGGCGCACTGCGCCGTGCCCTTCCTGCAAACGCTGCGCGGCGTGAAAATGTTCCGCTCCGAGAAATGGTCGGAGGCTCCGAACCTCACACCATTCCACGTCGCCGTCCTCTCCGCCACGCCGCCGGGCGACGAGGAGGGTGGGGAAAAGCTCAGCGTCTTTCCGACGGATGAAGACGAGCGCGCGAAGGCGCTGGATCATCCAGTGCTGCAAGCACGCCTCACAGCCTCCAAACGCGCGGAACTGAAAGCCGTGAAGACTGAAGCAACGCTGGCGGCGGAAATCGCCGATGCGACGGAGAAGTTCGCCCGCGCTGGCACGCGACGCGTAGGCGTCATCGTCAATCGCGTCGCCCGCGCGGTGGAAATCGCGGCGATCCTTTCCGGGAAAGCGCGGGAGAAGATTCCAGACGACGAGCCACCCGCATTCGACGTGCAACTGCTCACTGGACGCATCCGCCCGTTTGAGCGCGATGCCATCGTCGGCACGTTGCATCCGCTGCTCCATTCGTCTTCCACCGCCACGCTGCCCCGCCCGCTCATCCTCGTCACCACTCAATGCCTCGAAGTCGGCGCGGACTTCAGCTTCGACGCGCTCGTGACCGAGTGCGCCAGCCTCGACGCACTGCGCCAGCGGTTCGGACGCCTCGCGCGACTGGGCAAACCTGAAAGTTCCGAGGCTGTCATCTTTGCTGCCGAGGACGCGCTCAAAGTCTCCGACCCGATCTACGGCGACGCGATGAAGGCGACGTGGGAGTTTCTTTCCAGCAAAGCCGAGGTCAGCAGCCGCACCGAAGGGAGGAAGGCGATCGAAGTCCGCACCATCAACTTTGGCTTCGAGGCCATGCGAGCCCTGCTCCCGCCGCCGGAGGAATTGCCGCCCCTGCTCGCCCCGACCTCCGATGCCCCGATTCTTCTCCCCGCGCATCTCGACCTGCTCTGTCAGACCGCACCGATACCGCATCCGAATCCTGACATCGGCATTTTCCTCCACGGCAAAGGCCGCCAGGCCGCCGAGGTCCGCATTGCTTTTCGCTGCGATTTCGATCCGCAGCACCCGGAGCACTGGCCGGAAATCGCCAGCCTCTGCCGTCCCGTCGGCGGTGAGATGTTCTCGGTTCCGCTCCACCGGCTGCGCGGCTGGCTTGCCGGTAACGGCGACGATTCCGGCGATGTGGAAGGTGAACCCGCGGACCGCGAAGAATCCCGCGCACCGCGAAGCCGCACCAAATTCCTCATCGTGCGCGGACGCGATGACTCCAAGGTCTCCGAAATTCCGGACGCCATTTACCCGGACGCCACCGTCCTCCTGCCCGCGCCGCGCGATGAGGCGGGTCTTGCTGCGATGCGGCAACTCGGCCAGGTCCTTGCGGATGGGGTCGGTCTCGGCAGCCAGCACGCCGACCTCTGGGAACGCGCCCTCGCACAATCCGGCAAGCCCGCCGCACTCCGCCTCCACCGCGAATGTCTCGCCCCGTGGCTCGGCAAGGATGGCTGTCCGCCGCTGCGCGAACTCATGGAATTGATCGAGAACGGCGATCCGACAGCGGGAGAACTGCGTGACGCGTTGGAGACCGTCCGCGACTGGCAACCCGAAGGTGACACGCAACCGTTGCCCGGCTGGCTCAGCGAGATTTTCGAGAAGGCGAAGAGTTTCCGCTTCAACGACATCGCCTATCACCCCGTCGGCGGGATTGTCCTCTACGCGAAAAACGCCCGCAAACGCGATGAACCCGATTACTTCGAGGACGACTTCGAGAACGACACGGACGACCGCAGCGAGGCCGCCGAAGCCGCGAGCCTCGCGTTGCATTGCGCCCAGGTCGCCCGCGAGGCTGCCGCGTTCGCGGGCGCGTGCCTGGGCGACGCGACGGTCGCCGTGTTGCAATCAGCCGGGGAGTGGCACGATGTCGGCAAGCTCGACCCGCGCTTTCAGGAGATGTTGCGCGGCGGCGCGCCGGATGACGGCAGTGCGCCACTGGCCAAGTCGCCGGACAAACCCCGCTCCAAGGAACGCGCACAGGAAATCGCCAGCGCTGCCGGACTTCCGGCGCACTTCCGCCACGAAATGCTTTCCGTGTCGTTGGCGGAGAAATTTTGCCCCGCCGCGCTTTCGGAAGATGACCGCTCGCTTCTGCTCCATCTCATCGCGAGCCATCACGGACACGCGCGTCCATTTGCGCCCGTGTGCGACGACCCAACGCCTCCGCCAATCCACGCGACGCACGCCCACATCAGCGTCACGCTTTCTGCCGAGGATCGCGCCGCCCATCCCATGCACCGCCTCGATTCCGGCATCGCTGATCGCTTCTGGCAGATAACCCGGCGCTTGGGCTGGTGGGGCCTCGCCTACCGGGAAGCCATACTCCGCCTCGCCGACTGGCATGCCAGCGAACACCCGGCCTCCGAACCCACATCCAAGCCATGAGCGAACCGCTGCACACCCTTGACCTCCCCGGCCTCGACGGTGCCAACCCGCTCGGCTTCCTCGCCGCCCTCGGCACGCTCACCGTCCTTTCCGAAACCGACCCGGGCCTCAGACTCGGCTGGCACTCCCGCGCGCGCTGGGTGCCGTTTCTCGCATCAAGGAAGCCTTTGGATGAGCCGGAGATCTTGCAACGCCTCGCCACTCGGTTGCGAGGCAAGCCGGTGGATGCGGGCAAAGAGCAAATGCGCGCCAAGGCACAAAAACGTTTTGAAACAGTAAAAACGCAGCTCAAAAAGGCCAAGCAAGAGTTCAATAAGCAGGCGCTCCCGCCGCGCAGCAAGGAACGAGACGCAGCATGGGAAAAGGAAGTCTCACCATTCGAGAAGGCGTTCTCGGAAGCTCGCAAAAATAGAAACGATGCACTGGAAGAAGCTGTCCCATCGACTGAACTAGCCCTTGGAGAACGACCGGACTGCACGATAGGAGAATTTCGAGATTTGGCGCATGTAATGACGAAGCAGGAAGACGCAGGTCGGCGTTCAGTATCTGATATGATCGCTGCCCTCGGTGCGGAAATCAGTGTCTGTGACGATGAGAGGATCTGGCCGACACCGTTCAGCTTCGTGAATGGAAGCGGTAAGCAATGGTTCCTCGATACCGCGCGCCAGTTAATGACGCGTAAGAATCCAACCAAGAACGACCCAGAGCCACCACCATGTGTAACGATAGAGAATCTGAATGTCTGCCTTTTCCAATCATGGACATACATGGATGAAGGTCTTTCGATGCGATGGGATCCTGTAGAAGATTCTCGCTACGCGCTTCGATTGGACGACCCGGGAGAAATTGGCGCCTACACTGTCTGGATGGCCAACCTTCTCGCCTACACGGCAATTTCCCTTTTCCCTTGTGCCATGACTCACCAAGGCCCAGCCTCCGCCTGCTGGGGCGAGATTCAGGACGCCACTCTCTTCCTCTGGCCGCTTTGGACAACGTCTCTTAGCTGCAAGGCCGTTTATTCTCTGCTCTCACATCCCTCACTAGCTTACGCCGAAGAACCAAACTATCGCGAGCTATCCCAGCGCGGTGTAGCCGCTGTTTTTTCCTGCCGTCGCCTGCGGAATGGCAAGTTCACCAACTTCAGTCCGGCTATCGCGCGCTAATTCTAGGCTTTGAAAACGAACATGTGGAAATACCCCGTCTGGCGCAGCCCGCTGACGCGCGACGCCATCCGCTCGCTCCTTGCACTCCGGGCATTGGCCGCACCAAGCGACGAAACCAAACGCGAGCCATCCCGCGACGACCTGCACGCCCGTGGCGTGGACGCCGTTTACTCCGCGCGCCGCATCCAGGTCGGCAACCCGCCGCTGCACAAAATCAACTTCTCGCCTGCCCATGCGCGGTGAGGCTTCCTGCGAACAAGTGGGACGCGTGAATCTGTCTTGATGTCCCAAATCGTTGACTCTGTCTGCAATGAATCCGCAATCCGTGCAGTCAGCAGCTTCCTCGCCCGTCGCCTATCCCTACCTGGAAGAAGCCTTGCCGGGGTTTCATCGGGGGCGGGCGTTGGTGAAGGCGGCGGGGGATTCGCTGGCGGGGCTGGGGTTCATTGGCACCAAGTTTGATTTCTACCGCTTCGCCAATCGCTTGCGGTTGGCCGCGTGTTTTGGCGGGCTGCACCTCAAAGGGTTCACGGATGACACCGCAGCGGGCTATGATGCGCTCACGCAGGTCTTCTTCACCTGGTCAGCCTTTGAACGCTACGCGGACTTGGCCAACGATCGTCCGCCCTTCCGCGTACTCTTTGCCCATCATCCGCGGGCGAGAGTGCATGAGCTGGCGGCACTGTGCCGGGCGCAGGACCCGGAGCACAAGCTGGTGAGCTTTCTCATCACCCAAAGCCTACTGCCGGTGCATGAGACGCATCTGGCCCGTTACCGGGACGGGCATGATTTCTCCGTGTTGACGCTGGCGGCCTGCATCCGCCACATCTTCGCTCACGGCCATCTCACGGCAAATCCCTACCGCCTCCCATCAGCCAACCTGATCATCATCTGCTGTGCGCTGAATGATTTTCTGCTGGATTTCATCCGCAGCGATTTCCTGAGACGCATTGCTCTGGCAGAAGCAATCTCACAAACAGCTCAGGCTTGACCGTATGAAGCTGCGGCAGGAGATTTTTTCCTGGTCGGTAGCAACCTCCTCTCCATCCCCCCGCCCGACATGAGCACCGCCTCTCTCCGATCTGCCCGCGCCATCTTCCCCACCGATCGGGCGCGCTGGGATGAGGGGCTCATGCCTGAACCCCTGCCCGTACCTGCGGATCATCCCGAACTAGACCTGTGGGGCATCGCCAGTGTGCGGAGAGTGCATGAAGCAGAAGACACCGCACAGGCATCAAGCACCTGCTCCCCGATTCCACACGACACGCCTCACTCCTCCCATCTCAAATCTGAAATCACGCACGAGCCGCTCCGTGCGAGGATGCTCAATGAATTCGTGTATTGCCCGCGACTTTTTTATTATGAGCAAGTGGAAGGCGTCTTTGTCAGCAACGCAGATACCGAGCGAGGCTCCGCCATTCACGAGAAAATTGACCGCGGCAAAGGAGCACTGCCCAAGGCCAGGAAAGCGAATACCGATGAAACAGTCGAAGATGCTATCACCACCACTGAGAGCGGCGAGCCTGACCTCTCCGCCCTGAAAACGCATCAGCCCTCTGCCTCGTCTGAAGCTCTACCTCAAGAAACGCAAATCACCGACACCATCCACTCTCGCTCCGCCATGCTCAGTTCGCCCCGGCTTGGCGTGGTAGCAAAGATGGACCTCATCGAAGTCAAAATATTCACATCCAACACAGAAGACCTCTTTGCCAAACACGAAGTAGCGAGCGTGACTCCTGTGGACTACAAAGCCGGAGCACCGCGCATCGGCATCGAAACCAACGAGCTATGGGATGCAGACAAAATGCAGCTCGGCCTGCAAATCCTGATCCTGCGCGACAATGGCTACCACTGTGAAGAAGGCGTCATTTACTACCGCACCACCAAACAGCGCGTCCCACTGCGCATGACGCCAGAGATCGAGACCTGGATCCTCGATAAAATCGCCGCAGCGCGTCAGTTGGCCACCTCGCCCACGATCCCCCCGCCGCTCGTGAACAGCCCAAAGTGCGTGCGCTGCTCTCTCGCCCCCGTTTGCCTGCCTGATGAAACGCGAATACTCTCCTCGCCCACCCCCTCCGCTGTGTGGCCCTCGCAGTACCGCGTGCAGGGGCCTGCTGGGCACACCGCCTCCCACAGGCCGCCCACTACTCCACCACCAGCCCCACGCCGACTCATCGCCGCGCGCGACGATGAACGCGCGCTCTACCTCAACACTCAGGGCCACCGCGTCGGCATCAAATCCGAACGACTCATCATCAAAGACGACGACAGCGTGATCGACGAAATCCGCCTCCAAGACATCACCCATGTCTCCCTCTTCGGAAACATCCAGCTCAGCACCCAAGCCATACACGAGCTCTGCGAGCAGGAAATCCCCGTAGCCTATTTCAGCATGGGCGGCTGGTTTTACGGCCTCACGCGCGGGCACGGCCTGAAAAACGTAACCACCCGCATCCAGCAATTCGCCGCCGCAGCAAATCCCATGCAATGCCTAGCGGTGGCACAAAAAATCGTACAAGCAAAGATACGCAACCAACGCACGATGCTCATGCGCCTGCACGTGCAGCCCCCCACACCTGCCGTCATCGGCATGAAAGAAATCGCCAGCCGCGTGCCCAATGCCCGCAGACTCGATGAACTGCTCGGCATGGAAGGCGCAGCCGCAGCACTCTATTTTCAGCACTTCGCTGGCATGATCAAAGTAGGTGAAGCAGACCTCGACGATGAAATCCCCGGCCTCGAAAACAGCGGCAAAAACATCTTAAAGCGCAAAAACGAATCAGAAACATTCACCTTCGACTTCGCCCAGCGCCGACGCCGCCCACCCACAGACCCCGTCAACGCACTCCTCTCACTCTCCTACAGCCTGCTCACCAAAGACTGCACCATCGCCGCACTCGCCGTCGGCTTCGATCCCTACGTCGGCTTTTACCACCAGCCACGGCACGGCAGACCCGCCCTCGCACTCGACCTCATGGAGGAATTCCGCCCCCTCGTCGCTGAGAGTGCCGTACTCACCGCCATCAACAACCGCATGGTCACACCGGCGCACTTTGTCCGCGCAGGAGACGCGGTAAACCTCACTCCCCATGGACGAAAGGCATTCTTCCACGCCTATGAACAACGCATGAATGCCCTCATCACCCACCCCATCTTCGACTACAAAGTCAGCTATCGCCGTTTACTTGAGCTCCAAGCCCGCCTGCTAGCCCGCTATCTCACCGGAGAAATCCCCGATTACCTCCCCATGCAGACCCGGTAAAAAACACCGCAGCATCAAGCCGCGTTCAACCAACACCACCCCAACCAACCATCGAAACCCATGTCCGACCGCGCCGCACACATCAGCGCACGCCACACCTATCTGGTGTGCTACGACATCGCAAACGATCGGCGGCTCAAGAAAGTCTTTAAAGTCTGCAAAAACCACGGCACTCATCTGCAATTTTCCGTCTTCGAGTGCGACCTCACTCCCCACGAGCTCACCGTACTCCAGCGAGAACTCAGCGCACACATCAAGCAAGATGAAGATCAAGTCATCTTCGTCTCACTAGGCCCAGCCAAAGGCCGCGGCGACCGAGTCATCACCTCACTCGGTCTGCCTTACACACGATTTGATGCGCCCTGTTACGTGGTGTAGAACACACCACTCATCTCCCTCGATCTTTCACAACCTCAAATCATCAAGCGCGAGCACCCCGTTGGTGGCCTCACCTCCGGTAGCTGCTCGCAGCTTGAAAATGAACACCCTCAGCGTGATCATTCCATCTCATCTCTCACAGTCCTCACAAGACACATCGCCCGCTCGCAAAACGCGCAGGAAAATCTTGAAACTGCAAGAGCCCACAAGCGACACTCTCCGCGCTCACAAAAGCGCGGCTCCGTTGAAGA
>JBDHQD010000003.1:0-537533 GCA_039806835.1 Prosthecobacter sp.
GATGCCTAACCCTTCGCTGCACCGGAAGTGCTACAGCGGGCTTCGCCCGCTTCCGCACTCCGGTGAGCTCAAACGTTCGCCTAACCTGAAAGCAGATTGCCGAAAATGAAAAAGGACAACGGTGCCCACATCTGATCTGAAAAAGTTGAGGCTGGCGGGGTGCTTGGCGGCTTGACGTCGTCCGTCGTGAGTCGGTCAGACGATTGCGCATAGCTACTTGCCGAAGCCCTGGGCGGCAGTCGCAGAGCGCAGCGCGAGGAGTTCAGCCCGAAGCGAAAGAACGGAGCGCGGCGCATCCCCCAATCAAGCATCCCCCTCTACGCCCTGCGCCAATTGCGCGCCTCGGTGATGAGGTGATGAGGTGAGGCGTGAGAGCTCACGCACTCATCCGAGAAGCAAGGCGGCCTGCCCCCTCATGTCTGCGAAGAATCCTCTGCGTTTTTCAGCGTGTATGAAAAACGAATCCTCTGCAAATGCGTGCCCATGCTGCGCTACATCACGATTCGTTGTTATGGACGGCTCATTTGGATTATCGAGGATCGCGAAAAGGAGGCACATCACGCGATTCCAACGTCGGAAAGCGGACGCATTTCGCTAAGTGCCGTCGCGGCAACTGCCAAGTTTCTGACGAGTTCCTCAGGTTTTGCCGCTCTCTTCTGCGATCCTCAATAACAGATACGAGGTGAATCCGCCACCGCGTCATTTCCTGCAAATGACCGGTGAGATGCTCAACTCGCGCCGCTGCCGCGCAGGACAGCGGGAAGTGTCTGTGCGAGGATTTTCAGATCGAGCCAGAAGGACCAGTTGTCGATGTACTTCAAATCCAGTGCCACCCACTCTTCGAAGTTTTTGATGCCGTTGCGTCCTGTGACCTGCCACAAGCATGTGAGACCCGGCTTCACGCTGAGGCGACGACGCTGCGCATGTTTTTCGATGCGTTCGATCTCATAGACCGGCAGCGGTCGCGGGCCGACGAGGCTCATCTCTCCGCGCAGCACATTGATGAGCTGCGGCAGTTCGTCGATGCTGGTGCGGCGCAGCCAGCGGCCAAAGGCAAACACACGCGGGTCGTCGGCGATTTTGAAAACAGGGCCGTCCATTTCATTGCGTGCTTCGAGCTCGGCACGTTTGGCCTCAGCGTCTGTGTGCATGGTGCGGAACTTCCACATCACAAACGGTCTGCCATAGTGTCCGGCGCGTTCTTGTTTGAAGAAGACCGGCCCCCGTGATCCGAGGCGGATGCCAATGACCGCGACTAACCAAAGCGGCAGCGAGAGCAGCAACAACAACAGTGCTCCTACGCGGTCAACGATGCCTTTGAATAACAACTCCCATGAAGCTTGTGGCGTGCTGTGAAACACAAGCATCAGTCGCCCGCCCAGCACATCGAAAGTCGGACGCGCGATCGCCGTCTGGAAAAAGTCCGCAGCGATCCAGGCTTCGACGCCTTCGGTTTCGCATGCCTGCACGGCCTCTTCGATCTTGCTGAAATGCACATGCTGCGCGGCGAAGATCACGCGGCTGATGGAATGCGCGTGCAGTGCAGCTACCAGATCACTCACAGGCCGCCGCATGATGTCGATGCACTCCATCACCTCTGCTTCGGCGCGTTGCTCTGCGGTCATGTTGGTCAGAAAGGCGTCGATGTCTCCCTGTTCCCCAGCGATGACGACACGCGCACGGCCTTTGCCGGAAATCATGCGGCGGCGGATCATCTCGCGCTGCCAGGACTCGCGCAAAAGCAGCGCCAGCGCACCCAGCGCGACCGAGAAGATGACCACGGCGCGACTTTCCACGGCCCAGCGGAAGAACACCATGCAGAACGCCACCAGCACCCCGATGACAGTCAGCGCCTCCACCAACTGGCGGATCGAGCGCGCTGGCGTTTTGTTGGCGAGGTTGGTGTAGAAGCCGCGCGCTTCGAGAACGATCGGCGTGAATGGAGCCACGACGGCCATGACCCAGTAAAATTTCTCCATCGGTGGAATCTCGACGGCCTCCGGCATGAACACCGGAACGAACTCTGAGCGCAAGAAGTGGCCGAACCAGAGGCAGAACGCCAGCAAAGCGCTGTCGAACAACTCTGTGAGCTGCAAATTGATTTCTTGCTTACGGCCTAGCATAATGGCTCGCGCTGAAGTTTGAATTTTGTTCGATTTTGTTAAAATTATAGTCGCCCTAGCCAATGGCTCAACTCGTTTCCTCCAAAAACTTGCTCATGTCCTCCCGCCCCCTCGCCGTGGGCGTGATTGCCGATGTGGCGGCGCTAGAACACTTGATCTCGCTCCCTCCTGTGGGCCAACAGGCACTCTGCGATGTGGCCGAACTGCGCCTCGATCTGCTAAAGCTGTCCGCTACTGATTTGCGCGCCCGGCTCGCGGGAAACTCGCTCCCATTGCTACTGACCGCGCGTCATCCAGCCGAGGGTGGGCAGGCACCGGAGGACGCTGCTGC
Source organism: Prosthecobacter sp. (assembly GCA_039806835.1). GTDB lineage: Bacteria > Verrucomicrobiota > Verrucomicrobiia > Verrucomicrobiales > Verrucomicrobiaceae > Prosthecobacter. The sequence continues at coordinate 2,455 of JBDHQD010000003.1, forward strand.
GCGTGCCGCCATGATCGAACCGCTGCTGGATCTCGCCGCGCTCATCGACATCGAATTGCGCAGCGCGATGCCCATGCAGAGCACGATTCAAAAAGCGCGCGCCGCTGGAGTGCCGGTGATCGGCTCATTTCACGACTTCCAGGCCACGCCATCAGACGATGTGCTGCTCGGTGCTGTGAATTTCGCGCAACCGGCCGGGATCGACGCCGTCAAGATCGCCACTTATCTGAACACGCAGGACGATTTGATCCGCCTCATGAAACTCGCTGGCGGCGCGCATCGCCTGCGTGTGTCTGTGATGGGCATGGGGCCATGGGGGCGCACCTCGCGCTTGGTGCTGGCAAAATGTGGCAGCTTGCTCAATTACGGCTTCGTTGGTACGGCAAACGCACCCGGTCAGTGGCCCGTCGCCCGCCTGAAGGAACTCCTCGCCGAAATTTGCTCATGACATTTCATCCCTTCTCATCCCTGCACACGGTTGCTCTCACTGCGGTGCTTTGCACTGCGCTCCTACCGGGCTGCATCGACAAGAAACGCGAGCAACAACTCCAGTGGCGCGAGGAGGAAGCCGAAGCCAAAATCGCTGCAGCATCCAAAATCCAAGCCGAGGTCGCCGCGGAGCGCAGACGCATCGAGCAGGAGAAGGCACAGTTCGTCGCACGCGAAGCAGCCCTCCAGCAGCTCAAACATAAACTCGAAACGCAACTCGCAGAGGAAGTGGAAAAAACGCGCCGCGTGCGCCGGGAGATCGAGATCAAAAATCTCCGTGGCTCCATTCCGCAGATCAGTGCTGCGCGCTGCATCATCATCGACCCTGAAACGGACGATATACTTTTCGAAAAAAATCCCGATCAACGTGGTGCCATCGCCAGCACCACCAAGATCATGACTGCGCTGCTCGTCGTCGAGGCAGGTGATCTGGACAAAGTCGTCACGATCGAACTCGCAGACACCCAATGCGCCCCGGTGCGCATCGGACTCAAAGTCGGGGAGACATACACACGCCGTCAGCTCCTCACCGCCATGATGGTGAAAAGCTCAAACGACATTGCTCAAGCACTTGCGCGTGACAATGCAGGCAGCGTAGCCGCCTTTGCCGCCAAGATGAATCAGCGAGCCAAAGAGCTGGGCGCGCAGAGCACGCTCTTCGTCAATCCCCACGGTCTCCCCTCCACCACGGGCGAAGATCCCTACAGCACCGCGCGTGATCTCGCTCTCATCGCCAAGGCCGCGGACAAACTACCGGACATCCGCAAGATTGTAAAACTTCGCAGTTACAAATTCACCCGCCCCGATGGCAGATCCATCGACTTGGCGAATACCAACCGCGTGCTGCGCTCAGCCAGCTATTGCGATGGAATGAAAACAGGCTACACCGAAGCCGCCGGCTATTGCCTTGTGGCGACAGGCTCACGCAATGGCCGCCGCCGTATCGTCGTCGTTCTCAATGACACCAGCAGCGGAGTGTGGCGGGATGCAGAAGCGCTGCTCGACTGGGCGCTCAAAGCGTGAGGTATATCTTCCTTGCCAGCCGCGCGGCATCCAGCATGATCGCATTTCCGATCATGAAATCTCTCCTCATCCCACTCGCCACACTTTGCCTCTCCGTCGTCAGCTTCGCTGAAGCACCGAAGAATCTCGCCATCAGTCCGCAGCCGCGTGCAGGCGGATGGATGAAGCGCCACGAATCCTTCAATGAGATTTCCAAGAAGGGTGAGGCGCAGTTGGTGTTCCTCGGCGACTCCATCACGCAGGGTTGGGAAGGCAACGGCAAGGAAGTTTGGGCCAAAACCTGGGCACCTTACAAAGCCGCCAATTTCGGCATCGGCGGCGATCGCACCGAGCATGTCATCTGGCGTCTGCAGCATGGCAACTTCGATGGCCTGCATCCAAAGCTCATCGTGCTCATGATCGGTACCAACAACACCGGGCACCAAGGCCGCTCATTGAAAGAGCATGGCAATGTGGTTTACACCAGCACTGCGGAACAAACGGCGGAAGGTGTGAAGACCATCCTCGACATCCTCGGCAAAAAAATGCCTGAGACCAAGGTGTTGCTTCTCGGCATCTTCCCACGCGGCGCGACGAAAGACGACAAAATGCGTCAGCAGAACATCGCTACGAACAACCTCATCTCCGGCTTCGCCGATGGCAAACGCGTCCACTACATGGACATCGGCAACACCTTCCTCAAACCGGACGGCACTCTGCCCAAGGAAATCATGCCCGACCTACTCCACCTCAATGCCCAAGGCTATCAGATGTGGGCCGATGCCATCGCGAGCAAGGTCAAGGAACTTATGAAGTAATAAGGAGAGGGCACATCCAGTCCCCTTCTGAACTCGGGAACAGGATGGCCCCATTCCTGTTCATCATCGCACCACCCATGAAAACCCTCCTCCTCCCGCTGCTGTTTGCTTCCACGGCCAGCCTGGCCCAAATCGCCGGCCAAGCCACGCCGACGGAGAAGATCAAGGTCGCCAAAGGCTTCAAAGTCGAGCTGCTCTACTCAGTGCCGAAGGCCACTGAAGGCTCGTGGGTGGCGATGACGCAGGACGACAAAGGCCGCATGATTTGCAGCGACCAATACGGCGCGCTCTATCGCATCACACCGCCCGCCATCGGCGGCAGTCCGGGCGAAACCAAGGTCGAAAAACTCAGCATCGACTTCGGCCACTGCCAGGGCCTGCTTTATCATGCGGGCGCGCTTTACGGTGTCGTGAATGATGACGCGTATCAGGGGCGCGGCCTCTATCGCTGCAAGGACACGAATGGCGACGATCAATTCGACTCCGTGGAGCTGCTGCGTGCCTTTCCCGGCAAAGCGGGCGAGCACGGCCCGCATGGCGTCATCGCCGCGCCGGATGGAAAATCGCTCTATGTGATGTGCGGCAATCAAACGCCAGAACCGAGTTGCGAGACGAGCCGTGTGCCGCGTCACTGGGCCGAGGATCAGCTTTTTCCGATGCTGCTCGGTCGCGGATTCATGCGTGAGGTGCTCGCCCCCGGTGGTTGGCTGGCGCACACCGATCTCGACGGTAAAAAATGGGAACTCATCAACACCGGCACTCGCAACACCTACGACATCGCCATCAACCGCAAAGGCGACATCTTCGGCTTCGATGCCGACATGGAGTGGGACACCGGCATGCCGTGGTATCGCCCCACGCGCGTGTGTTTCATGCAGAGCGGTGGTGAATTTGGCTGGCGCACGTGCAGCAAAAAATGGCCTGCGCGCTGGGAGGACAGCCTGCCATCAGCGGTGGATATCGGGCCCGGATCACCCACCGGCGTCGCCTTCGGCTATGGTGCCAAATTTCCCGCCAAATATCAGGATGCGCTCTACATCTGCGATTGGAGCTACGGCAAGATGTATGCCGTGCATCTCACGCCGAGCGGCGCGGGCTACACCGGCACTGCGGAAGAATTCATGAGTGCCTCGCCAATGCCACTGACGGACATCGAAGTGTCGAAGAAAGACGGCGCGATGTATGTGAGCGTCGGTGGGCGCAAAGTGCAGTCGGGACTCTATCGTGTGACTTACACCGGCGCGGAATCTGCGAACACGACACACAAGCTGGACACGTCCGATCTCGCAAAGACGCGTGCATCGCTCGAAAAAAACGGCACCAGCGTTGAAGCTGCTTGGCCATATCTCGCTTCTCCCGACCGCAATCTCCGTTTCGCTGCTCGCATCGCCATCGAGCACCAGCCCGTGGCTTCGTGGAAGGACAAAGCGCTCCATGAAACCAATCCGCGCGCCGCTTTGACCGCGCTGATGGCGCTGGCTCGCAGCAGCGGTGGCGACAAGACATTGCAGAAGCCGATTCTCGATGCCCTAGGCAAGATCGACTTTCAATCACTCAAGGGCATCGACCGCGTGACGCTGATTCGCGATTACATGCTGGCCTTCACGCGCCTCGGCGAGCCGGATGCTGCCACGAAGGCCACACTGATCGCGAAGCTCAATCCACTCTTCCCGACGAACGACACGGGCCTCAATCGCGATCTCGCGGAGGTGCTCGTTTATCTCGGTGATGCGGGCATCGTTGCCAAGGCAGCACCGCTGGTGAACAGCTCGCCCACGCAAGAAGAGCAGATCGACTACGCACGCATCCTTCGCTTCGCAAAATCAGGTTGGACGAAGGAACTGCGCGCCGACTATTTTCGCTGGTTCCTGCGCGCTGCGAATTACAAGGGCGGGGCCTCATTTGACCTCTTCATCGGTGAGATTAAAACGAATGCGCTCGCGACGATGACCGAGGAGGAGAAGCTCGCGATCAAGGATGTGCTCAATGCCAAACCCGAAGTTAAAGCGCCAAGCTTCACCATGAAGCCGATGACCTTTGTCAAAGCCTGGACGTTGGCTGAACTCGAAAAATCCCTCGGCGTCGGTCTGGAAGGTAATCGCAATTTCCAAAACGGACGCAACATGTTCGGCGCAGCGACTTGCTTTGCCTGCCACCGCTTCAACAACGAAGGCGGCGCTGTCGGCCCTGACCTGACCTCCGTCGCTGGCAAATACAGCCCGCGCGATCTGCTGGAGCACATCCTTGAGCCGAGCAAAGAGATCAGTGATCAGTATGGCAGCACCGTCTTCACCAAGAAAGACGGCAGCCAAGTGGTCGGTCGCATCGCCAATATGAATGGCGACATCCTGATGGTTTGCACCAACATGATGGACCCCAACAACTTCACCAACGTGAATGTGAAAGACGTGGTGAAGACGGAGGAAAGCAAGATCAGCATGATGCCGCAAGGCCTCCTGTTCATGCTCAAGGAGGACGACATCCTCGACCTCCTGGCCTATCTGCTCAGCAAGGGGAATCCAAACGATCCCCTGTTTGCGAAGTGACCCCGCATCAGAAGTGAACTCTCGGACGCTCTGCGTGGGGGACTATTCCTCCGCCTTCGGCTCCGGCAGCAGGAAGCCGATGAGGAAGCTCAGCACCACGATCACCGTGCCCACGATCCCGGCTGCCTTCGCGACGTGCATCGGCAGCATCGGCCCTGAACCTGCGAGCATCGGCGCGACGAGAGTCGTCGTCACAAAGGCCATGCTGGTGCCGATCATGCGCCCGCCGACATTCGTCGCAAAGCTGCCACCTGTGCCGCGCAGATGCAGCGGGAAAACCTTGGGCAAATATTCTCCAAAGTAGCTAAACTGCGCCACGGTCAGCAGGCCGCAGATGCCGTAGGCCCAAAGGAAAGCACTGCCTCCTTGATGGAAGAAATAAAAATAAGTGGCTGGCAGCACGATGAGCGCGGGCACCTGGAAAATCCGCAGCAGCGTCACACGGCTGATGCCCACAATGAGCAATAGCGCCAACACGATACGTCCGGTGAGGCCGCCCATCTCCTGATGGAATTGCACGGCCACAGTCGATTTTTTGACTTCGTCGTTGAAAGGTTTCTGCTGCGCGAAGTTGGCCTTGATCTGGGCCACGAGTTCTTTGCGCGCCGGATCGGCGGCTGGCAGAGCATTGAGCTGTTTGTTGAGTTCCTCCCCTTGCTTGCGCAGCGGTGCCAGTGCCTTCGCCTGTTCTCGCAGTTCAGGCAATCCAGGGGTGACGCGCGCCACGGTCACTTGCAACGCACCAAATGCGATGCCGTAAGCACAGGCGGACAAAGCAGCCGTCACCAGCGTCACCCGCCGCAGTTCCGGGGCAAATAGAGCGGCAAAGCTCGGGCGTTTGAGCAACCCTGCTGCTTTCTTCTCCCTCCATACCTGCGATTCTGGCACGAAGGGAAGCAACAGCGCGATCGGAATGGCTGGCAGAATGCCGGTCATCAACAAATAGCGCCAAGTGGAAGGATCGGCAGAGCCAAGTCCCGCAGGCAGGCCGATGTGCGGCAGGTCGCCGCCATGGGAGTTCATCCAGCCATTGACCACCGTCACAAACACGCCGCCGAGAGACGCAAATGCCTGGGTGATGCCCAGCCACTTCTCCCGCTGCCTCTTATCTGGAAACACCTCTGCCAGCCAGGTGATCGCCGCCACAAACTCAACGCACACGCCAATGAAGGTCGTACTGCGGAAGAAGACGAACATCTCGATCGAGGTCGAGTAAGCTGCCGCGAACGGCGAGAACGAATACATGAAGATGCTCGCCGCCATGATCGTCTTGCGCCCGAAACGATCCACCAGCCAGCCACCCAACAAGCCAAACACCCCACCACACAACGCGGAGATCCACAGCAGGCTACCCACCCAGCTTGTGACGATGGGATTATTCATCGGCAGCTTCAACAGCTCCGATATCGCTGGCGCAGCCACCAGTGGCGTCATCAGCAGTTCATAAGTGTCAAAAAGAAAGCCGATGCTGGCAATGACGATGATCAGCCAATGCGTGATCGTGAGTTTGGTGGAGGGAGCGGAAGACATGGTGAGTGCGATGCTGACTGGAAACGGAAGGCAAGTCAACGCAAGGCATGCCGAGACTCTTTTTTCATTTCTTCCGTTTCTTTTGGCTTCATCTACCATGCGCTCCTCATGCCGCACGATCTCACCTCCGCCCCGCAAACCGATCCGCTGAACATCTACCACTACCGCGACAGTCTCTACGCGGTCGATTTGATCTCAGCAGCGCTCAGCTTTGATTTCTTCACCTGGCTAACGGCAAATCCGTCTTCGCTCAGTGGCATCTGCGATCATTTTGGATTCAGAGAACGGCCCGTAGATGTGATGCTCACCCTCTTCGGGGCGAATGGATGGGTGAAAAATGATGGCGCTGTGTTTCACGCCACTGAAGCCGCACAGGAGCATCTCCGCGCAGGCTCGGTTTGGGATTTGCGTCCTTACTACGCCTCTCTGCATGAGCGGCCGATCGCGCGCGATTTCCTCGAAGTGCTCAAGAGCGACAAACCTGCGGGCTGGAGCGGCGACAAAGCCGCGTTCGACTGGCACAAAGCAATGGAACAGGAGGACTTCGCCCGGAAATTCACCGCTGCGATGGATTGCCGCGGCTTGTATCTCGCGCAGGCACTGGCAAAGAAGCTCGATCTGCGCGGTCGCTCTCGTCTGCTCGACATCGGCGCAGGCAGCGGCATCTACGCGTGCTCCCTCGCTGCGCAGCACGCGCATTTGAAAGCGATCGCCTTCGATCAAGCGCCGGTGGATCGCATCGCGGCAAAATTGATCGTCGAGCGCGGCTGTGCAGATCGTGTGAGCGTGGCGACTGGGAACATGTTCGAGGGTCTGCCGAAGGGATGCGACGTGCATCTCTACTCCAACGTGCTGCACGATTGGGGCGTGGTCGAAGTGAAGAAACTGCTCGCTGCCTCTCACGCAGCGATGCAGTCCGGCGACCTGCTCATCATTCACGATGCCTTTATCAACAAAGACAAAAACGGCCCGCTGCATGTGGCGGAGTATTCATGCCTGCTCATGCACTCCACGCAGGGAAAATGCTACAGCGTCGGTGAATACGCCGCGCTGCTTGAGCAGGCGGGATTTGTGCCCGGAGCTTATCACGACACCGCCGTGGCGCGTGGCTTCATGACGGCCACTCGAAGATAAAATGCAAAATCATGCAAAGAAAACGCCGCCTCATACCGTCTCAGACTTCCCTATGAAGCAACTCACACTGCTCTCCCTGTTCGCTCTGGCCGCCTACGCGCATGCCGAGACCACTGTCACGATGACCGGCGTTCACAACTGCTGCGGCAGTTGTTCCAAAGGCATCGTCGCCGCCGGCACGAGTGTCGGAAAAGACATCACCATCGATGCGCCGGCCAAATCCAGCACGGTGAAGATCACCACCAAAAAGAAGAGCGACGCGAAGAAAGTCGTCGAGGCGATCATCGCCGCTGGCTACTTCGGCAAGGTCGAGGGTGAAGAGTCCGCCTCCAAGTCCTCCGCTGACGCAAAACCCGCAGCGAAGGTGAAGAAGGCCACCGTCTCGGGTGTGCATCTCTGCTGCCAGAAATGCGCTGACGCCGCCATCAAAGCAGTGAAGACAGTTTCAGGCATCACCACGCATGACATCGCCTCCAAGGCAAAGTCCTTCACGGTCGAAGGTGAATTCACCAAAGCCGAACTCGCTGCCGCGCTGAACGAAGCCGGCTTCGCAGGCGACATCAAATAACTTACCGCAACCAACAACGAGCGGGGCCGGGGTCATGCGCAAGCAGCCCCGGCTTTCTTTTTGGAGTGCAAGCGTTCCGCTTGCAGACGGCAACCTGGGCGGTTGCCACTACACCATCGCCAGCGCGGCATCGACGCTCGCGCCCTCATGAACCATGGACATCAGCGCGCGTGTGATGCCTTTGGGGTTCGGGTGCTGGATGACATTGCGGCCATAGACGATGCCGGACGCGCCTTGCTCAAGAAGGCCCTGCGTGCGTTCGAGGATTTCACGGTCGCTGACACGACCACCACCGCGCACGAGCACGGGGATGCCGGAGGCGGCTTCGATCACTTTGTGATAACGACTCACATCATCGGTCGGGTCGGCCTTGATGATGTCCGCGCCGAGTTCGACTGCCTGACGCACGAGATAGGTGATGGCGGTTTCGTCGCCATTGACCATGTAGCCGCCGGCTTTTTCGTTCGGCTGAAACACCAGCGGCTCCACCATCATCGGCATGCCGTAGTAATCGGCCTGCGGCTTGAGCTTGAGGATGTTTTCCACGCATTCGGCATGCACCTCCGGTGCGCCGGGGATTTGGAAGAGATTCACGCACACGCAGGCGGCGTCGTGGCGCACGGCCTGGAGCATGCAGTCTTCCAGCATGAGGCTGAAGCGGCGATTTTCCGGCAGCGTCTTGCCGTAGATGTTTGCCACGTCCGTGCGCAGCACGAGGCTAGGCTTTTCACGTCCGGGAATCTCCTGCAAATGACGTGCCATGCCGAGCGTGAGCTGGATGGCGTCAGGCGCGGCCTCGACAAGCGTCTGCACCACCTTGCGCATGTCCTCGATGCCTTGGAGGAATCCAGCTTGATTGAAAAATCCGTGATCGACGGCGACATCGAAGCAGCGGTTGGACTTGGCGTTGAAGAGGCGTTTGAGGCGGAAGGATTTCATGATGGGGAAGGAGCATTTACAGCGCACCGCAGGGAGGTCAACTAGCACAGCGCCGCGCGAAGGACAGAGAGTAGCTCGCCGTGCGTCAGGGAAACGGGATTCGCCTTCATGCTGCTGGCGGCAGCGGCTTTGCGGGCGATCTCATCGAGATCGGTGTTCTGAACGCCCCAGGCGCTGAGTTTGGGGATTTGGAGGCGTGCGGTGAGCGCGTGAAAAGCGGAAACAGCATCGCCGCCGAGTATGGCGTCGATTTGATCGAACTTGGCGCGGTTCTGCACGCGTTTCACGTTTGCTTCCCACACCGGGGCCAGCAACGCCGCGCAAACGGCACCGTGCGGTGCATGAAACATGCCGCCAATCGGCGCGGCAAAGCCATGAACGGCCCCCAGGCCCGCATTGGCGAGCGCGATGCCGCTGTTCAGAGCGCAAAGAGCCATGTCTTCACGCGCGTCGAGGTCGCGGCCATTTTGAAAGGCGCGTTCGAGAGAGCGAACTGCACGCTGGATGCCATCAAGGCAGAGCGCATCCGTCATCGGCTGTGCGCGCGTGCAAACGAAGGCTTCGAGGCATTGTGTGAGCGCGTCCATGCCACTTGCGGCGGTGAGATGTGGCGGAAGATCAGCGGCAAGCTCGGGATCGACCAATGCCACGCGCGGCAGCATGGACAGATGGCGAAGACTGGCTTTGACGCGATGCTGCGTGCTGGCAATGACGGCGTTGCGCGTGACCTCGGCTCCTGTGCCCGCTGTGGTGGGCATGGCGATGAAAGGCAGCGGCGCGGCTTCGAGCGGTTTCCCTTCGCCGATGACTTCGAGGTAACGCATCAAGCCGCTAGGCTGCGTGCTCATGGCGGCGATCGCTTTGCCAGCATCGACGACGCTGCCACCGCCGATGGCGACAATCACATCAGCACGGTTCTGTTTCGCGAGCTCGACACCGCGCTCGATGTCCTGCGTCGTCGGTTCTGTGCAAATCCGGTGCGTGCCAACGCAGGGCAGCAGGCCTTCCCATGATTGGGAGCGGCTGCCCGTAACGAGCAGCACCCTGTGGCCCAGGCCGGCGCAGAGATCCGGCAGCTCGCGCACCGTTCCGCGTCCGAAGACGATGCGCTGGGCAGTGGCAAACTCGAAACGATTCATGGCGGTGATTTGAGCGCGTAGAGGTCCTTCAATGTGTGGATGCGGACGCCCGTCAGTTTGGCACTGGATTTAACAGAGCGAACAAATAAACGGCGGCAGATGGTGGCGTTGCGCTTGTTGGGATAGAGCGGGATTTTGGATTCGAGTTCGCCCGCGAGTGATCTGATGGAGGCGAGGTCCTTCCATTTGCACTCTCCGAGGTCGGTCCAACCATCCTGACGCACGCCGACAACATCAATCTGGGTGCTTTTGTCCCAATACTCGCCGCACTCGAAGGCGGCGCGGATGTTTTCGGCCTGATAAATCATCGGCAGGCATTCGCGGCAGAGTCGCTCGAAGCAGCGGCCAAAATAGGCGTCGAGTTCAGGCTTGATGATTTCGGCAAAGCCTTGTTTCGGGCCGAGCAACCGCAGGGTGCTTTGATGCGGAAAGAGAAAGCGGAACCAGAAACGCAGGAAGGGATCGTCGAGCGCGTAGCGCACGGTGCGGACGCCGGGCTTGTCCTCTGTGAGCGGGTAGCGGCGCTGGACGTAGCCGAGATCGACAAGAGTGCTGAGGTGATAATTCAAGCCACGAACGTCGATGCCGGTGGTGCTGGAAAGCTGCGCAGGGGCAGTCTTTCCCTGCGCCAGTGCCATGAGCACTGCATGATAGGGCATCAGATCGCGCAACTCCTCGCGCAGGAGGAATTCAGGCTCTCGCGAGAGCACGGAAATCTCATCCAGGACGCGTGAGATGATGTTTTGCTCGATGGAGAGCTTTTCATCGAAGGCGAGAAGATACATCGGGATGCCGCCGCAGATGGCGTAGGCTTTAGCGCGGTCGATGATGGACCAGCGTGGATGAAACTCAGCAGCTTCCAGATGGTTGAAAGGCCGCAGCAGCATCTGACCCGTGCGGCGACCGAAGAGCGGGCTTTTTTTCCCAAGCACTTCACGCTCCATGAAGCCGAGATAGGATCCACAGAGAATAAGCATGACGCGGCCGGACTTGGCCCAATGACGATCCCACAGTTCCTGGATGACGGAGGGCAGCTCAGGCGCGCCTTCGGCCATCCACTGAAACTCGTCGAGGGCGAGGATGAGCTTCTGCTTGCCGGTGTAACGCTTCACGACGAGGTCGAGCGCTTCACGCCAACCGCCGACGCGAGCCTGGGCAAGCAGCGGCTCATTCAGTGCGCGCGCCGAGGTTTCGAGGAATTCGGTGATCTGCGTTTCACCGGGAGCGCGTTTACCGACGAAGTAGATGCCCGGCTTCTTCTCCATGAAGTGTACGATCATCTCACTCTTGCCGACACGGCGGCGGCCATAGACGGGCAGGAACACGGAATCCGGCCCGCGCCACATGGCAACGAGCGCGGCGATCTCACGATGACGGCCCCGGAAGTCGATCATGCCCGAGTTTAAGTCATCAAAACATGTTTTGTCAAAACGTGTTTTGATGACTTTGGCCGAGCTGTCATCAGCGGCTGAGCGTCATGACGCATTCGAGGTGCTTCGTCTGCGGGAAGAGGTCAAAGGGCTGCACCGTGCCGAGCTGGTAGCCTGCCTCGGTAAAAAGGACGAGGTCCCGCATCTGGGTGGCGGGATTGCAGGAGACATAGACGACGCCTCTGGGCCCGAAGGCGAAGAGCTGCTGCAAAAACTCGACACTGCATCCGGCGCGCGGTGGGTCGATGAGCACGACGGTGTCGTCGCCGGAATACGACACGTCCTTGAAAACGTGCTGCGCGTCGGCGGCAATGAAGCGGCAATTGGTGAGGCCGTTTAACTCGGCGTTATGCGCGGCTTTTTTGACGGCGCTCTCAGAAATCTCGACGCCGATGACCTGCTCGAAGTCGCGCGCGCCGCAAACGGCAAACAAGCCGCTGCCGCAGTAGGCATCGACGAGGTATTTCGCTCCCGTAGCCTTCGCTTCGTCGATGGCGTGACGCACAAAGCGGGGAAGGATGAAAGGATTGTTCTGGAAGAAGTCGCCGGCCTGGAACTCGAATCGGATGCCATCGACTTCTTCGACGGCGATTTCATCGCTGCGGGTAAGCACGCCGTTTTTTGCCGCGCGCATGAGCAGCGTGGCACCATTTTTGAAGGCGTCGGAGTTCGCCCGTGCGCGTTCACGCACTGTGGCGAGCTGCGCGTTGAGTTCGGACATGGCGATGGGGCATTGCTCGACATCGACCATGGCATTGCGAGTGCGCGCACGCAGGAAACCGATGGCACCGATGCCGCCGTTTTTGGGGCGATGAAAATGCGGCGTAATCTTGGAGCGGTAGCCGTACTCGACGGGAGATGGGATCACGTTGAGTACGGGGTGTTCGATTTTTGCCATGTGCTTCAGCAGTTCAGCGACTTGGCGCTGCTTTGACTGAAGCTGCTCGGCATACGCGAGGTGTTGATATTGGCAGCCGCCGCATTGACCAAAGATGGAGCAGCGTGGCCTGACTCGCTGCGGTGCAGGCTCCAGCACCTCGACGAGGTCTGCCTCGCTGTAGTTCTTATGATTGCGGAAGATGCGGCATCTTACGCGCTCACCGGCGAGGGTGAATGGCACAAAGACCACCCAGCCATCGACGCGGGCGACTCCAGCGCCCTCATTGGTGAGGTTGTCGATCCTGACCTCGAGTTCCTGATGGTAGGCAAAGGGATGCGGATTGAATTTACGCGGCGGCTCCATGCGACCTGTTAATTCTTCACCGGATTGTCCATCGTCATGTAAGTGCGCCCTTTCACCTCACCATTGAAAGGATTGATGGATTCGATTCTGAGTTCCTTGAGCACGGTGGCGTTGTCCACTTTCTGCACTTTCGTGACCTGATAGCGTTTCACGACTTTGCTGTTGCGGTCGTAGGCCTCCATTTTCGCCGCGCCGCCGCTGCCCTGATGCACGTAGATGTCCACGACGTAGTAAGGGCCATCCCGCCCTGGATTGGTGACGCGCACGATCCAGCATTTCTGCGCGCTGACGCGGGTCTCACCCATCAACTGCGGACGCGGCCAATAGAGGAAACGCAGGGAGAGATCTTCATAATTGAAATCCATGCCGCGCACGCGGTCGTTGAGCTGATCTTTGCTCACCTCGCCGGAGGAACCTTCCCGCACTTGGTAGAGCGTCGCGGGCGTGGTGTTGAGGTCGAGATGGACGATTTCCTTCGGCGGGTTTTTGAAGAGGAAGCGCATGACTCGCGCTTCCATCGTGAGCGTCATCGGCTCGATCCGCCCCGTGGCATCGTCGCGGAGCTGGCCGTTCATTTTATGATTTTGCAGCGCATAGCTCAGGCGCACGATGCGCAGGATTTCCTCCGCAGTGCGGGGTTTTGCTTCCTCCGCGCGCAGTACGGCAGTGAAGAATAGCGGGACGAGCAGAAGTCGTTTCATGGATTTGAGAACCTGGGGTGTGGAGACGACGCTTTGACACGGCGGCGCAGTCCACTATTCAATGACCGCAACGATCATGCAGCGCCAGCGCTTTCTCTTTGCCGCCCTGGGACTGCTCACGCTCTGGCGCTGGGCGCTGCTACCGACGCTGGAACTCGCGCCGGAGGAGGCGCTGGCCATTTTTCAGGCAAAGCATGGTCAAGCGGGCGGGCTGCACACAGGCGGGCCGCTGCTGCCGTTGTTTGCGTGGCTGGGCACACAGATCGGTGGAGTGAATGAATTTGGCGTGCGCTTCTTTGCACCGCTGCTCGCACTGACGGCATCGCTCGCTGTGTGGCGATTGGCGCGCAGTTTATTTGATGTGCAAATCGCGGGCTGGGCCGTGGTGATTGTCAATGTGCTGCCCGCTTTCAGCATCGCGGCGGTCACGCTGACACCCGCGACGGTGTTGTTTGCGCTGGTGCCAGCCATTGCCTTATGTGTGCGGTGGGCGCTGCTGCACGCGCATCCTCTGCACTGGGCGTGGTGGGCGGCTGGCATCGGCGTGCTTTGCGCGACACTGACAGAGCCGCCTGCGCTGGGTGTGTTGGCGGCGGTGGTATTGGTCTTTGTCCTGCCCCAGCGGCTGCGGCATCATCTGCGTTCTCCCGGCTTTGCGGTGATCGGCGTGTCCTGGCTATTGGGGGCGGGCTTTTGGCTGTGGGGAGGCGCGGCATTCACCTGGCCAGAGTGGCGTGTGCTGCCCAATGTGCTGCGCTGGAGTTTGCTGGCTTCTCCTTTGCTGATCGTCCTCTTTGTGATGGCTGCACGCATGAGCTGGGATCGCGCAGTGCTGATGTCACAGCGCAGTCTGCCGCTGGCCATGCTGCTGCCGCTGGCGGCGGTCGATTTCTTTTTCGGCCCGAACCGCCGCTGGCCGGACACGGGCGATGCGGTGTGGATGGTTTTCGCCGCCATCCTTTTAGCGCATCGGAGCGCAGTGCTCGGAGGTGTGGCAGTCGAACAGCGCGTGAGCCTGCGCACGGTGGCGCTCGTGCTGGCTGCACTGCAAGGAGCGTTTCTGCTCCAGACTGATTTTCCGCGCACGCTGGGACTGCGCTGGTCATTTTCACGGCAAACCGAAGGCACTTCTGACTACACGCATTTTTTCACCGCTGACCCATCCCGCTCCATGCGTGGCTGGCGGGAGGGTGCCAAACTCGTCGCCGCAGCACTTGCGCAGAACCAGCGAGACGGCTCGTGGTTCATCCTCGCCAGCGACTGGCGGCTGGCCGTCGAACTCGACCACTACCTCCACTCCAAAGAGCCTGTGAAATCATTGGACGGCGATCTCAATGAGCAAGCCGGGCGCAGCGCGATCTTTGTGACCGACGATCCGGCGGCAGTGGCTCCGCCAACCACACTGAAAGCACGATTCGCGCGCGTGGAGGTGCTTTCCGTCGCCCGTGTCATGCACGCAGGCAATGAGGTGCGCTGGTTGAAAATCTTCGCTTGCCACGATTACCGCGCGCCCGACTCTTGACGCCCGTTTCGCCAAGCTATGTCCGCGCAGCCTGCCATCTCCGTCGTCGTCCCTCTTTACAATGAGGAGGACAATGTCGTGGAACTGCAACAGCAGATCGACGCCGCGCTGACAGGACGCGACTACGAGATCGTGCTCGTCGATGACGGCTCGCAGGACCAGACACTCGCCCGCATCCAGCCTGGGCCGCGCGTGCGCGTGCTCGTGTTTGAAAAAAACAGCGGGCAGAGTGCTGCCATGCACGCCGGCATCCACGGCGCGAAGGGAGATGTCATCGTCACGCTCGACGGTGATTTGCAAAACGATCCTGCGGACATTCCCATGCTGCTCAGCAAGCTCGATGAGGGCTTTGACCTCGTCTGCGGCTACCGCGCCAAGCGCAAAGACACGTCGTTCAAGCGTCTCCAAAGCCGCATTGCCAACTTCGTCCGCTCCCGCTTTGTCGGCGATCATGTGCGTGACACCGGTTGCACGCTCAAAGCCATGCGTCGCGACTGCCGCGAGGCGCTGCTGCTCTTCAATGGCATGCATCGCTTCATCCCAGCGCTCATCCGCAGCATGGGCTGGCGCGTCACCGAAGTGCCCGTGAATCACCGCCCACGCGTCCACGGCGTGAGCAAGTATGGCTTCGGCAACCGCGCCCTCCGCGCCACGATGGACATGTTCGGCGTCCGCTGGCTGAACAGTCGCCGCACGCGTTACAGCATCCGCGAGCAGCGGCGTGACTGATGTGTTTCTCTTGTTGACGAACAATGCGTCATTCCGGCATGCTGGGAAAATCTTAGACGGATGAACCTGCGCGAACAACTGCGACACCTGCTACCCGAGATCCTACCGCATGATCCTGCGGATTCGATCAAAGGCACGGAACTCATCCGCCTCGTGCGCCTGCGGCTTGGCGAAGGCTACAGCGACGCCACCCTGCGCTATCACTTCTCCATTCTCAGCTACGATCCCACCTCTCCCATCGCGAAGGTCGATCAGGGGCAGGGTTACTATCAGCGGCAGAAAAAATCCGCCGGGAGCAACGGCATCACCCGCCAGAACCTCTTCGAGAGTGAAGTCGAGAGCGGCGACCAGGGCATCTCACGCTCTCTGCGCCTCATCGCCATCTACGAGCGGCTCAGCCTCCTGCGCTCGCGCTATCCTTTCCTCCTCAATCGCAGCAGCAACGGTGCCCCCAGCATCGAAGGTGAATGGGACATCCCTGACCTCATCGTCGCCGACTGGGATCTCGATACCGGCAGTGATGACGCGCCGCGCTTTGACGAAGCCATGCTCAATCTCCGCCGCCATCTCGGGGGCCCCGAGGTCGGTCTCACCGGCGTGCAATTAAAGCTCAATGTCTCGCTCGACACCTTCAGCTCCGACTTCTTTCAAGCACTGAGTGCCACACGATGGACGTTGCAGAGTGAGATCGTCATCGCAGAAGGACTCAATGATGAGGCACTCGTCGATGCGCTGCGCAGCCTCGGCCATCAATTCGGCGTCGGCATCAGCAGCCTCGGCATTTCTCCCTCACAGCTCGATGAATTGCCCTCCGCCAAGGAAATCCGCGCCATGAGTGCCGCCGAATTCGAGGCGGTTCACAACCTTCTGCGCATTCAGAAAATCACGTTGCCGACGCCGCGGCACAGCATCGACTGGTCGGCACTCAATGCGCTGCGAAAAAAGCACAGCTCCGTCGCCGCTCTCGTTCGCTGGCTCTCAGACTGCCTCGCCAAACGCCAGCCGGAATGGGGTGGCATGACGACGCGGTGAATCCCGCAGACTCCTCATGCACGACGCGCCTTCTCCCGATGCTTCTGAAAAGCGGCTCCGTTTTGGCTGTGGGCTGATCTTTGGCGGCGGCATCGCCTTTTTGTTTTTTCTGCGCGTGATCGCCACGCTCGATTCTACTTTTTGGGCACTGACGGTGACGGCTGCTCTGCTCTCTGGATTTCTCGCCATGCGTTACGGCGATGAGTTTTGGCACCGGGCCATCGAATGGCTCCGCTGGTGGTAGTCCGCCGCAGGTTTCCCAAGGCGAGAGCACACGATGCTTGCGCGCACCCGCTGTCACTGTGCTAGCATGCGTCAGATGAAACTGCGCCGTTTTTTCCTTCTCTGCATCATGGTCACCGCCTCGTGTGGCGACCCTTCCGGCAAACCGCATGCCGCCACTCAGGGGATCATCGGCGTCTCGCTGCTGACATTGCAGAATCCATTTTTCAAAGTGATCGGCGATCACATCACCGATGAAGCGTCGAAGCATGGTTACGACACCCTGGTGGTCAGCGCGGACAACGACGTGGCGCGGCAGGGCAGCCAGGTGAAGGATTTCATCGTGAAGAAAGTCGCCGCCATCGTGCTGAGTCCGGCTGATTCCAAAGCGGTGGTGCCTGTGATCCAGGAAGCAAACGCGGCGGGCATCCCCGTGTTCACGGTCGATGTGCCATGCAATGAGCCAGGCGTGAAAATCGTCACGCAAGTGGCCACGGACAATCTCGGCGGAGGCAGAGAGGCCGCGAAAGCGATGATCGAAGCACTCGCAGGACGAGGGGGAAAGATCGGTGTGCTCGATTTGAAAGCCGTGGAGTCCTGCATCCTGCGCGTGAAAGGCTTCAAGGAAGTGATCACCGCGCACAATGCCACCGCCGCACAGAAGATCGAAATCGTGAGCGAGCTCGATGGTGGTGGGGCCAAGGATAAAGGCTACAAAGCGACGGAGGATATGTTGCAAGCACAGCCAGACCTCGTGGGCGTTTTCGCCATCAACGATCCTTCGGCGCTCGGCGCGCGTGGGGCACTGGAAAAAGCAGGCGTGGCCGACAAGGTCGTCATCATCGGTTTCGACGGCCAGCCGGAGGGCAGACAGGCGATCAAAGACGGCAGAATCTATGCCGATCCCGTGCAGTTCCCCGACAAGATGGGCACGGAAGTCGTGCGCGCCTTCCTGCGCCACTCAAAGGGAGAGACGCTGCCGACTCATCTGCTCATCCCGACCCAATTGTTCCGGCGGGCCGATGCGCAAGCTGACGCCACCCTGAAATGAACTTTCGCGTATGCCGCACTCTTCTTCTCTGATCTTATCCCGCCGCCGTGTGTTGTCGGGGCTGCTCGCCTGCGGCAGCGGATGGCTGTGCGCTGGAGATGGCGGCACATCGCCTGTGCGCATCTTGTTCTTCGGCAACAGCTACATGGCCAATCATGGTGTGCCTGCCATCGTCGGGGAGATGCTGCTTTCCACGCGATTGTTTTCGCCACACATCGCCAGCTACCTGCAAAACGGTTATCGGCTGGATCAGCACGCTGCGGATGCCGCCGGGTTGAAACTCCTGAAAGACGGTGCCGATGACGGCAAACCGTGGGACGTGCTCGTGGTGCAGGAGCAGAGCACTCTCTCCGCCCAAGCTGGCGCAGACATCAAAGCGCAGCAGGCCATGAGTGACGCACTCACACGGCTGGCGACGCAAGCCCTCGCCGTGAATCCGCGCATGCTCATCGTCGTTTTCCAAGTGTGGCCACGACATCCGAAACTCTGGGATCAAGGAGACAAAGCGGCGCTCTCCACCGGACCCAACGCTATCGTGGCACAAGCACGCATTCATCACGCCAATGCCCAAGCCGTGCGCGATGTGCTGATCAAACATCCTGATGCCGCCATTCTCGTCAGTCCGGTGGGTGATTTCTGGCGCTTGGTGCAGGACATCTACCCCGCGCTGCCGCTCTACGATAAAGATGGCACGCATCCCGACATGCTCGGCTCCATCCTCGCCGCGCTTGTCCTCACCGGCAGCATCGTTGGGCGCGAGGCAGTGGAGAAATCCACCTGGATCGGCGACTGCCCATTTTCACAAGTGGAGCGGATCAAGAAGGCGCTGCTGGATCATCCCGAAGTTTTCAAAGCCGCCGGGCGATGACGCGCTGAGTCCACAGGGCTTTCGTTTTCTCACGCCTACGGAACTGCGGGGCCGCCAAAAAAATGCGTCAGCGCCTCCATCATGCCTTCACTGGCAAAGCGTGTGGCCACAAAGCCGCCGCGACTGTGTACGATGTGCTTCACAGGATCGAGCGCATTGCCAGGACAGGCGATCATGCGCGCGTGTTGTGGGTCCAGCATGCTGAGATCGTTGAAATTATCTCCCGCAGCGAAGCATGCCGTCGCATCGAGTCCGAGCAGACGTGCGAGCTCGCTCAAGGCCGTGCCCTTGCTGTAGCCGCTGTGGGAAAAACGCAGGTAGATGCCGTTGCGATGGTAGCCGATGTCCGGAAACTGCCGCGCATGTGAATCAATGTAGTCACAGATGCCATCGATCTCGGCATCACTGGTGCCGACGATGCCCAGTTCGCCGAGCCCACCTTGGAGAAAGGATGCTTTTGTCTGCGACTCCACCACGCGGCGGATTTCCTGGAGAGAAGCCTGATGATCCTTCACAAAGCGCTTGTGAGCACGGCGCGCCTGTCGATTCCACGGGCCGAAATCAGTCCAGCGACTGAAGAAGCCCGGTTTATAAATGTCGCATTCTTGGGCGATGATGAAATCCGGCTCCATGTAGATGCCGTGCTGTGCCAGGCCCTCCATCGTTTGACCCAGGCTGCGTCCTGTATTGATCACCCATGCCGCACCTTGGCCGCGCAGCGTCTGGATCATTTGCCCGAGGCCGGGATGAAACACCGGATCGCTCTGCGGATGCACGAGCGTGCCGTCAAAGTCGAAGCTGAGAATGAAGCGGTATTTGGGAGCAGCCATGAAACGGGCGCGCACTCATGCCGTGGAAGAGGCTGGCTGCAAGAAGGCGATCAGCCACCACGCGGCGGCAGCGCACAAGAGCCAGAGAAGCACTTCGTAGAGGAACAAAACCGGTGCCCGCGTCTGGCGGCGGCGCACCCGCTGCACCAGTGCCTCGCACGCCCAGATCAGGCTGAGCACCAGAGGCGCGTAGAGCGCCAAAACTCGATGGCCAAAATCCAGAACCCGCGCATCCCAGCCAAAGTCAAAAGTGCAAACGGTCAGTGCCAGCACGCTGAATAACACAATGGGTGCCGTCTCAGGATGCAGTGCCTGTCCCGCATGATGCGCACGCGGTGCCACAAACGCCAGCATGAGCAACAACAACACCAGCACTCCCGCGAGAGCTGCCGCGAAGCACCCTCGCGGACAGACACGGTGCCATGAGAAGTTGAGCACCGACTCGACCACTGCGCGCGTGCCCTGCTGCAGGCGACTGCGAATTTCCTCTGTCGTGTGGGTGGTGCGGTAGTTGGCGAGCGAGGGCCGCTGATCTTCGGGAACCGTGTGCAGTGCCTCACGCGTCTGATGTGTGGCTGTCCACACGCGCATGTCATCCGCGCTGTCGAACCAGCGCCAGTGAAAAGGAGCCGCATCTCCGAACTTCTGGTGCGCATACGCCAGCATCGGCCCGGTGGTGATAAAGTGACAGACGGCGAGCAGCATCAGTCCCAGCCAGTGATTGCGCCGCACCCAGAGCGTCGTGCCGCCGCTGGCCTGATGACTCACCAGCCATCCCCACGCCCAGCGCAAGGTGCTGACCAGAACAAACACCAACACCAGTGAGGTCACTGCGGGCGCGGATAAGTTGGTCAGCGCAGAGAAAAAACCAATCACGCCGTACAGCCAGAGCGAGTTGCGCTTCAACGCAGCGATGCAGCAAATCCAAGTGATCAGAAACAGCACGCTAAAGAGCAGATCCGGCAGAAAAAACTGACACGAAGGCAGAAACGCGCCGAATCCGACGAGAAAGACTGTCAGCAGCGCTGCGGGCACCGAAAACGCGCGCGCGCAGGCAAGTCCGAAAAGGAGCAGCACGCCGAACGAGAAGGAGAGCTTCAGCAGATTCACGCGCTGTGCAAAACGCGGTGAAACGCCTGAGGCCCCCGCTTTCCCCTCGGCTCCATCCATCAACCAGGCCATCATCCACGGCCACAGCGGACGCACGAGGCCATCCGTGCGATGCGGCAGCCAGTTATTTAACGGTTCGGACACACCGCGGCTGAAATCGAGCATCTGATCCTGCCTGGCCTCGGCTGCCATCGCCAACTGACGCTCCTCCATCGCATGCAGTGGAGGCCGATCATTCGAAGGCGGCGACTGCCGAAGCAGCGTCAGCGCATAAGCCCAAAGCACCGCAGTCAGCAACACGAGCACCACCACCCGGCGTCCTATATTCAACCAGAATCGAGTCAGATGGAAGAACACGGACTTCACCGGCATGCGTGAGGCAGATGGATGATCTCAGGGATTATTTTCTGGGGCGCACTTTGATCTCCACCCGGCGATTCAGGCCCTGCTGCTCCACCGTCCCCTGCGTGGAAACGATGGGCCTCGACTTGCCCATGCCCACGGCGCGGATGCGATCACTGCCAAGCCCCAGTGACTCGCGCAGCCAGCTCACGACGGCGTTCGCACGGCGCGCACTGAGTTCAAGATTGTATTCCTCACCGCCAAAGCTGTCGGTGTGCCCTTCGATGATGAACAGCGAGTCCGGATTCTTTTGAATGAGGAAGCCGAGCTTCATCAGGCTCAGGCGTGCGGCCTCGGCAAGCTGATCGCTGCCATACTCAAAGAGCAAATCGGTCGGCATCAGGATCGGCGCGGTGCTGCCTCCCACCTTGCCACTCCCACCGAGCAGATCATCGAGGCTGCTGAATCCTTTCACGCGCGCACCTGCGGCATTGGAGGTGCCCTGACTCTTCACGGCATCGAGCAGGCCGGTATCCATCTTGCCGCCTTCACCTGGATCGAGTGCGCCAGCATCCAACAGCATCTGTTTTTCAGAAACCGGTTTTGAGAGCACTTCACGGCGCACACTGGCCATCTCTGCCGCGAGATCCGGTGCGGCGGCACTCTCCGGCGCGAGCAGCTTGGCCATGTCATTCGCCTTGGATGCACCGGGCGCGCCATCGCCGGGATCGTTCGCACGGATGAAGTTCGTGATCTCCTTCACATTGGGTGTGAGGTCGATCTCTTGATTCTTTGGCAGCTCCTGCAGCTTATCAAAGTCATCCAGCTTCGGCTCAAAGGCCTTCATGTCCGGGAGGTTGCCAGGCGCGAGGGTTTCCGGAATTTGTTTGATAGCCTGCTGCTCCTTTAAGACTTGCTCACTGATGCGGATGCGCTCCGGCACTGGGCGCGGCTTGATCGGCGTCACGGAGGAAATGCCCAGTGAGTTGAAGCCGACCACCAGGAGCAGGTGAAAGAGCACGGAGAGGATCAGCGCGAACATCACCCACCATTTCAGGCTCCAGTCATCGCGCGCACGAAAGGCCGCACGAGGATTCGTGCTCCATTCGGGGGGGAGAGTGACGGCGGCCATGACCGCGCAGGCTAGCACGCCCGCAGCACTTTGCACGCAGCACTTTGGCCGTGACACGGAGGCCGCCTCCTTTGTATGCTGGTCCTCCATTTTCACCCACTTCCACGCTATGAATCGCCGCCGTTTTCTCTCCACCTGCACATCCGCGCTGGCAGGCACTCTCGCTGCCACAACGACGACCAGCCAAGCCGCCATCGCGCTCACGCAGGCACCTCTGCCGTATGTCCCTGAAGCGCTGGAGCCTCACATCGACGCGCTGACCATGAACATCCACTTCGGCAAGCACCATGCCGCCTATGTCAAAAATCTCGGCGTGGCTCTCAAAGCCGCCGGGATCGACAAAACAGACGCAGCAGCCATCATCGCAGACCTCCGCGCGGTGCCCGAGGCCCAGCGCACCGCCGTGCGCAACAATGGCGGTGGCCACGTCAACCACACCTGGTTCTGGCAGTGGATGGCTCCCGGCGGCAAACCGGGGCCGGAGGGCAAACTCGGCGCGGCGATCCAAAGTACCTTCACCAGCATTGATGACTTCAAAAAAGTTTTTGCGGATGCCGCCACGAAACGATTCGGCTCCGGTTGGGCCTGGCTCATCGTGACACCGGATGGCGGGCTCAAGGTCACCTCCACTTCCAATCAGGACAACCCTCTCATGAAAGGAGTCGTCGCCGACGCCGATCTCGGCACTCCCATCCTCGGCATCGACGTCTGGGAGCACGCATACTATCTCAAGTATCAAAACAAACGCCCCGACTACATCGCCGCGTGGTGGAACGTGGTGAACTGGGCCGAAGTGGCAAAGCAATATGACGCCGCTGTCAAAAAGTAACGCCGCATCTCGATCTGCTCTCTACACACACGCAAAAACTCTCTCATCCGCTCATGAAACACTTCTTCACCGCCTGGCTGCTTCTTCTGACCACACTGGCCTTCGCCGCTGACAAAGTCCAACACGTCGATGCCGCAGGAGCTGCAAAGCTCATTGCCGAGGGCAAGGTCGTCATCGTCGATGTGCGCACGGCCGAGGAATTCAAAGACGGCCACCTTCACGGCGCGAAGAACATCGACTTCATGTCGGATGACTTCGCCGCCAAACTTGCCAAGCTCGACAAGACCAAACCCACGCTCGTCCATTGCCAGGGTGGTGGCCGCAGCACCCGCGCGCTGCCCGCTTTTGCCAAACTCGGTTTCACGGAGGTGATCCACCTCGACGGAGGCTTTGCCGGCTGGGAAAAGGCCGGTCAACCTGTGGAGAAATAGCAGGGCGGAGATTTTCTAGCGCGAGCGCCGCCGCATCTCATCGCTCTCTTTGTCGAGGATGCGTCGCTCTTCGTCTGTGAGGCTCTGCATGCCGTGAAGACTGATTTTATCGAGGATGTCATCGACACTCGGCGCGCTTCGACGCGTTGGCCGCGCAGCACCAGCGGCGCGACTGGCTGACTTCGGCATCGAAGGCAGCTTCAGCTCGCCTTTTTCAAAACGAATGAAGGCATAGGCCGCGCCGACATTGGCGATGAGGAGGGCGAGCGCTCCCCAATCACGCGCTGCGAGACATTGGAGCGCATTGATGCCGACGAAAAGCGCCGCCATCACCCAGGCATCGAGTGCGAGGATGATGATGCTGATTTTCGCGCGTGGGTAGAGCGTGGCAAAGGCGATGAACACGCCAAAACTGAGCTGGGTGATGCCCGCGCAGGCCATGCCAGTGACTCCGGCCAAATGCAGCACCGTGATCGTCATCGGAGACACCATCACCAGGAGCAGCAGCAAGCGCACGAACGCGCGGCGCCCGAGATGCCGCTCCACGGCTTCACCGAAACTCCACAGCAGATAGCAGCCGACGAGAATCCACAGACTGGGCGGATTCACGAGCACAAAGGTGACTGCTGTCCACAGATGCCAGCGTGTGAAAGCGGCCTCATAACTGAAGGCAAGGCCGCTCATGATGCGCGGCCCGAGAATCGCAAAGGCCACCATGCTCGCAGCACCAGCGAGGGCGATGAGCGCGGCGAGAAAGATCGGGTGCTGCCTCCACCACGTCAGTGGCAGGCGGTCTTGGGATGGAGGGAGCCAAGTGTTAAACATCGCGGGAGCTATTTGCGCACACGATCCATGAGCACGGCGGCAAGAATGACAAGCCCCAGGGCGATTTTTTGTGTGTTGCTCTCGATGTTGGTGAGGTTCATGCCGTTTTGAATCACGGCAATGATGAGCGCGCCCGTCAGTGTGCCCGGCATGGTTCCTCTGCCGCCACTGAGGCTCGTCCCACCGACGACGACGGCAGCAATGACGGTCAGCTCATACATCTGGCCGTAAGTGGGTGAACCGCTCTTGAGCAGCGATGCCGTGACAACCCCGCCCAGTCCGGCAAGCAGCCCGCAGAGGATGTAAGCGATGAGGATCACGCGCTTGACCGGCACACCCGAAATGAGCGCCGCCTCCGTATTGCCACCGATGGCATACAGATGACGGCCCAGCACTGTCCGCGTCATGACGACATGCGCGACCACATAGAGCAGCAGCATCAGCACCACGGCGTTTGGCACACCATACCAATCCGCACCACGCCCGAGCCAGACAAAGGTGTCCGGCACCTGATAAACGGATTGATTCTCCGCCAAACGATACGCGAGGCCGCTGCACACCAGCATCATCGCCAAAGTGACGATGAAGGGAGGCATGCGCAGATGGGTGATGCACGCGCCCGAGAGCAGTCCGCACACACCACATAAAGCGATGCCGCCGAGGCCCGCAGCACACATCGCCAAGGCACTCGCACCCGTGCCACCGCAATAATCCCGCACGATCAGTGCTGTGACGACTGCGGAGAGGGCGACCAAACTGCCCACGCTCAGGTCGATGCCACCCGTGATGATGACCAGCGTCATGCCGATGGCGAGAATGGCGATGACGGAGATTTGGTTGGCAACATTGAGCAAATTCGCTGGCTGGAGAAAAACGGGCCATGAGCGTGGCGGCGGAACCAACACTCGGGTTTTTTTGAGTGCAGGGAAATCAGCCGCGAGGTTCTTGAATACGAGCCAGGACGCGGTGACGTGATTGCAGGCGATGACGTCGATCCCTCCGGTCGCTGCCACGCGCACCAAGGCAGCCCGGGCATCTGCAGGTCCTCCCTGCACGATTTCAGCAGGTGATCCAAGCGCCGCTTTCAACGCCTCCGCAAACGCCACATCCTCCGCCTGCGGGCGCACCACGATGAGCACCCTGGCCTTCGGAGCAATCTGCGCGGCGAGATCACGCGCAGCGGCGGCATCTTGCGGATACTGCTCAGTCCAGGTGACGACGCTAAAGAACCCACATAACAACAGCAAAGCGAGCAGCATGCCCGAACCCGCGAGAAGATGACGGAAGAAGGCAAGAATGCGGCTCATGGGACAGGTGCGATCATGCGAAAGGGAAGAACGCGCTTCAAGCTCGGAGACGTTCAGGATTGACGGGCGGAAAGCCCTGCTGCTAGCCTTTCCACATCATGAACAAGCTACTGACCACCCTCACTATCATCTTTGCAGCGGCCTTCTCTGCGCACGCGGATTGGGTCATCGTGCAAAATTCCAACACCGAAGGGCAGACAAAGGAAATCACTCTAAAAGGCGATCTCGCTCGTGTGGACATGGGGGGTGCGATGAGCGCGCTTCTGGGAGCCGACGGCATCACCATGCTCATGCACCAACAGAAAATGATGATGCGCATGGATAAGGAGCGGCTGAAGAAAACCATGGAAATGGCCGCCAAACTCGGCGTCGTCCGCAACGGGAAAGCGGCCACCAAGCCCACAGCCACAGGGCGGAAAGAAAAAGTGGGCGAGTGGGAGGCAGAAATCTACACTTGGGAAGGAGACGGCGGGAAAGGCACCTTTTGGGTGGCCAAAGACTTTCCAAAAGCGGCGGAGATCAACGCCGTCAGCGACAAAATGAGCAAGGTGATGGGCAGCCCGATGTCCAGCATGGCCCCGCGTGCCGTGGATTTCCCAGGCATGGTGGTGAAGTCCGAGATGACCATGATGGGTCGAACGATCGTCACGACTCTGGTATCCGCTACAGAACAGGAAGTCGATGCCAAGGAATTCACCGCACCGGAAGGTTACCACGAAATGCAAATGCCCATGCTCCCCGGCGGCGCACCGAAGTGAGCGGCGTAGGCCAAGGCCATTCCTACGGCGCGGCGATGATTTGATGTGGTCTGCCGCTTGCATCCACGTCTATCCAGACTCGCTGACCAGGGTGTAGTGGAGTGTTTTTAGGTGCAGGCAGGTGATAGTGGACGCCTGAATCAGCGACCACTTCGACCCTACGGTTCACTCGTTGAGAAATACGTCGATCATGAGCATAGCCGAGGGTCCCTCCGACAAGGGCTCCGCTACCAGCACCGATTGCAGAAGCTGTGGCTCCACTTCCTATCCCACTGCCAATAGCAGCTAGCCAGAGTGCTCCCCAGAGTGGTGACAAGCCGCTGCTGCGGCCCAGGTCAACGGTGACTTGCCGAACGACTCCATTTTCAAGTCGGTGAAAAGTTCTGCGAGGTCCAACACAGGATGCCAGCAGGAGGATTGACAAGAGAGGTTTGATCAAGGCTTGCATTGTGAAGGGGTTTTCGCGGGTACAATGATCACGCTCTAGGTTTGGCAGCCACGCCTTCAAGTTGGTACGCCTGAATTTGGAACAACTGGCCAAGAATACGTATCTCGTCGTCTGGATTGAGTGGGGCCATGTCCCCTGAATGAAGACGACGACCGTTGAGATCGATCATGGATGCGGCAGTGGCCTCAACCCAGAATGCGCCTGCATGATAATGAAACCGAGCCATGCTATTTTGGGTGTCCTTGTCATCAAAGACAAGACGTCCTGTACTGTCAGTGGCCAGACTGGCATCCGTGAATATCCACGCAGTCTCGAATGGAGTGGTGCTGGAATCGAGGGAGAACAGGGCACATCCTCCGCGGCGCAGGGCGCGGCGGGTAGCAGGTGGCCAGCCAATGACAGCGGGACCAGGTGTGGCATAGGCAGATTTGAGTGCGCGGATCTCTACGGGGTATTCTCCGGCAAGCACAAGAGTCGTGGGCAAATCTGCGATTTCTGGATTGCTTATGCGGCGACCGGCGACAAAAGAGGGATTGGTGGCACCTAAGTCCTCAATGAATAGCTGACCGTTCTGCATATAGAGCCGAGCCTGAGCACGACTGATGCGCATTGTACGTTCCTTGGTAATATGGCTATGTGGCGTGAAGTGAGCGACATAGTCGCTGTGCGTACTAGCGCGTCCGAGCCAGAGTGCATCATCTGCACATAGGGTAATGATGGAATTGGGGTTTTCTTGAGGCCTGAGCCGCAGACGCACGCATGGCACGGAAACACAGGGGCGCAAATCTTCAGGCACTTGCAGCACATGACGGCTGGCTTGAGCGATGGCGGTGTGTCCTGCCAAGGCGGCCGTAAGCTGCGTTAGCAATCGAGGTAGAGTCAGATCCTCAGGAGCATCAGAGGCAAGGGCACGGCGCAGCAAGCCGTTGATGTCAGCACTGAGCTCCGGCACCGGAGTGAACCTCGTGCCATCCTCTCCCGTTAGATTCCCCCCCTGACCGAGGAGCATCAGCGCCAAGCGTGCAAAGTGTCCCACGGGGCGAGTTGTCGGCCCAGAGCTGCGACCAACGGACTCGAGAGCAATTTGCGGTGCATCTAGCAACAATCCGTGCCCGTCTGCCTCACTGCCGCCTGGTGGCAGCCAGAATTGATCGAGTGAAGTAGCCATGCAGCGTGCCCCCAGCAGTGACCAAAGTGTTTCATAAGAAGTGTGGATAGAAGCTAACAGCCGTGCGACGGTGGGGCGAGGAAAAGAACGCCGCTCGCGTAGTGCATCGAGCAAAGTACGCCCAGTCGGTAGCGGACGAGCCACATGCAGTACACGCGAGTCACGTCGGACATCGATCGGACGCAGCAGTTCAGGGCAGGAGGATTGCTGGAGTTTTTGCATATGCGCACAAAGGCGGCGCACGGCCTCTCCAACTTCCGCCGAAATATCAAGTGCAGTGAGCAGAACCTCGCCGTAAGAAGAGTGAAGCGCGGTGTGCAGTCGCCAGTTATCACGTGTCCGCAGTTCGTGACTACGCGTGTAGCCAGCAGGCATGATCTGCAGCAGGGCTTCATCTACGTCCGCAGTTGTTTTTTGCGTGGGCGGATTGAAGGTACTGGCAATGGGGACAGAGGTAGCGGAGGTGCCTGAAGATGTTCCTGTGCGATAAAAAACACCTCTATCGCTGACAGAAGTTGGAATAGGTGCGGTAAGACCTGAGGCGGCCGTCCTGATCTCATCACCCAAGAACTGAGTGACGAACTCATCCAGTGTTTCAAAGCTATGTCGCAAGGTGCCAGCCAGTGCACTGCGCAACAGAGAGTTTTGATGGATCGTTAATGCGGGGATGGCTCGGAAGCGTTCGTTTTGACCATCGCTGCCACCTGCGGCGGCACCGAGCATTTCGACACACAGCTTGGCGAGTGGCGTTACATAGCCACGTGTTTCTTCAGGCACCGCGTCGCCATCCGCATCCGCGAGAGTGGCAGGGTTGAAGGCAATGGTCTGTGTGATATCGGTTTGCGCTGAGCCCGAGAGACCGAAGAGCGGCATATCAGGCATCAACAAGGTCATGGCGTGGGTATCGAAGTCCAAGATAACCTGGGTGGCATCCAGAGTGATTCGCGGCCAGCGTTGGTCCACCGCCACGCGCAGTGCTTCTCCCAACCTACCTAACACCCAGCCCATCTGCTCCACTGTTAACTGGCGTTGGACGCGCAGGATATCCCGTAGCTCTTGGCCGGGTGGCAAAATGGCTGACATCCAGTGGTACTCCGCCTCAAAATGGTGCTCGCTGACTGCGGCAAGCAAAGGGGTAGGAGGTGCTTGCATGCGCATGGCGATATCCTGCTGTCGAAGAACAGCCTCTTGCGGCAATGGCGGGTATTGCGCCCAGCTCACCAGTCGTGGCGGCGTGCCGGGCTGGTGCTGTAACGTTGCTCGGGCACGCCGATGCAGCGGAGAAGGCGCGTGCAGACGTGATTCCAAATGAAATCTCTCCACCAGTTCCTGATCGAGACTTTTAACTGACATCGTCGAAGACGGCGGGCGATAGTTTATTCGAAGCGCACAGGAATGTCTTGCTGCACCGGCATGACTGGTTGATGCACACGTGGGGGAGGTGTCTTCTCCAGCGGGGATGCAGCTTTCACTGGCGGTGTGGCTGCATTGATTTGCACTGGAGAGGAGATCGCTACGGGCGATGTCTGAGTCGGAGGGGGAATCGACGGCGCACTGTCCCAAAGGATGGAGGGCGGTTGATGCTTGTGTTCTTCGAGAGGCTTGTTGTTGTAGCCCGGTGGCAGAGGCAGCGGTGCCATAGGCACATGGAGCCCCCCATGGGTGGCCGTGCTTGTCACCCATTCAGGTTTGAGAACCTCCTTGATTCGTTTTTCGAGTTCAGCCACGGCGGGCATTTGCCAACGACCATCGGTGCCGGGCTGTATCTCGACAACCAAGCTCTTTGCAACACCAGCCTCATCGACTATTTTTAAAGTGATCGCGGAGTCATAAGCAGCAGCGATTTTATCCAAAGGGCGCAGCCGCCTGATCGTGGCACCTGAGAAGTTGCCTCCGGTAAGAGAACGAGAGAGTTCTCCGCATAAAGCCTCCACTTTGCCAAAAAGATCCTTTTCCATCGTTTCAACTAGCAGACCAAGACTGTTAACACTGTCACCGGCTCCACTAGGGGTTGCAGGAGGTCCAGCTTCAGCAGATTTGAGCTTTTTTTCCAATTCAGCCGTTCGCTCTTCGGCCTGTTTTAATCTTTGTACCGCATCCTGCCTGCTGCTGTCGGACGCCTGTAACTGACTAGCAACAGTGGCGAGCTTCTTTTCCGCAGACGAGAGTTTCTCACGCAATTGCCGTAGCTCCAGCACCTGCATTTCATTTTCAAAACAACCAGTTAGCAATAATGCACCAAGCACGCCAGCGCATTGGACGATACGAAAGATATGTCGTGTGTTCATGTGCGTGGGGAGTGGTTGAAGAAACGTGACTACTCGAAGCGGATTTGCACGTCCTGCTGCACGGGCATGATAGGCTTTGGCACGGTGGGAGCAGGAGATTGCGCAGGTCGTTGGCTAGTGGCTGCCGCAGAAGGAGCAGACGACGAAGGCGGTGCAGGCACTTTGGGCGGAGGTGTGGTGGTTTTATCCCACTGGATGACCACCGTAGGCGTAGCACTTCCACCTGACACAATCGTATCTCTCCTCACCTCGGTTTCGTGATGACCATCATTCTTTATCACAGAAGTGGTGCCCACAATTGATGCACTGACATGTTGTCGCACGTCTGCCACACTCGGTATGCGCCACTGGCCATCAAGTCCTGCCTGAACAGGGAACTCCAACACTCGCTGTTGTTTTTTGGCGTCAATGATCTTAAAGACCACGGCGGATTGGAATGCTGAGGTGATCTCTGCGGGTGGTTCCAGCCGCTTTACTGTGGTTTCCTCAATGGTAATCGCTTCCTCTTTTTTACCATCGTATTCCTGCACGACCGCTTCGGCTAATCCCAGTGTTTTTTTCAATAAATCAGCCTGCATCTGTTTGAGCAACAGCTTAAAACTTTCCACGCTGTTAGGGGGGCCGCCTCCTGATGAAGTTGGAGACGCATTCTTTCGCATGGTCTGCAATTCGCTCTCCAATGCAGCGGCGCGCGCCTCAGCGGCGGCGAGTTTTTGTGCCATCTCTCCTGATTCGTCTTTCGTTGGTTTAGCTTGGCGGGCCGCTTCCAATTCAGATGTGACCTCCGCAGCCTTTTTTTCTGTGGCCGCAAGCTTTTCACGCAATTGCCGCAACTGCAGCACATGCTCTTCGTTCTCACCACAAGAGGGCATCACGAGCAGGAGAATGCCGAGCATTGCTAACGTAGCGCGGCGTGCGCCTGTGAAATGCAGCGAGAGTGTTTTCCCGCACACAATGAAAACTAGCTTGACCATGATGAGCGAGGATGCGTTAAATTTAAGATGGCGCATGACGCCTAGCATCATGCCAGTGGAAACTAGAACAAAACCCTGCTTTGTCATGAAAAGATTCTTCCTGTCGTCCCTCCTATGTTGCTGCTTTACCGTTGTCCTCAACGCTCAGGAAAAGGCACCGTTCGACCTTTCTCAGGCAAAAAATTCAGAGTTGGGTTTGCCCAGCCCCATGGATAAACTGCTCGGACTGGATGCTGCACTGGGTGGTAAGGCAGTGGCCTGGGGCGGCGTCTATCGGGAACTCGCACGCAATGCCGACCTGTCTGCATTAAAAAATGAAACCAATGTCTGCCTCGCCCTGGGGGTGCGTATCGCGGATGGCATTATGGCTGTTAAAGCACAGGATGCCAACGCACTCAATGAATGCGCCAGCGACATTGAGAGCCTCGCTAAGAAACTGAATGTTACAGATGCGCAGTTGGAGCGTGCCAAAAAAACACGCGCATTGGCCAACAAAGGCCAATGGACCCTGGTGTTTTGGGAGATGGGCTGCCTGCAAGTGGATATCATGCATTCCCTCAATGAAAAGGGCAGCGAAAAGCGCCGCACACTCATCATCGCTGCGGGTTGGCTGCAAGGGGTGCATTACGCAGCATACCTAGTGAACAAGCATTACACCCCGAAGTTGTCCAACCTGCTGCGTGAACCGCTGTTGGTCAACGCCATGCAAGAAGAGATGCAGGCATTGCCAGCGCCAACTAAATCAGACCCCCGGGTAGCTCGGCTCATTTCTGCGTTATCTGAACTCTACACTATCATCAATATTCCACTAGATGGCACCATTCCGGCAGAAAAGGTACTCAGAGTCAATGAGTTAGCACGTGAGCTCGCGGAAGAGTTTGTTTCTTAAAAGGAAGAAGACGTATATTTTTATTGCGGCAACTGACCGCTCTCGTTTAACCTTAATTTGCTATGAAGCTTCCCTATCTCTCTCTTGTCGTTTCCAGTGTTCTGATGTTGTCCACTCCTGCGCTGCACGCTGACCCTGCACAAGCAGAGGATGTAGCCTATCGCATGGCAGACCCCTACATCCATAAACAGTTTCAGATGGCTCCTACAGACCATTCTGGGATGCTGACTACCGGCGGAGCAGTGCGTTTCCTCATCCCTGTGGTGCGTGGCTTGGACTACGTCTTTCTTGTAGGTACCGATGACTTTGCACGCGATGTAGATATCTACGTGTACGATGAAGTAGGTCAGCTCATCCTCGATGACCGTCGCTCCTCTAAACTGGCCGGTGTTCAGTTTCGCTCTTCTTATAATGGCACAGCCGTTGTCTATTTACATATGGCACGTGCTAACGGCTTAGCCTCCTACACGGTGCTCGTTGGCCGCCGGGGTGTGGCGAAAGAAGGAGTCATCCTCGATGGATCTGGCGGAGGTTCCCCCACTGGAGGTGGCGCTGCCAGTATGCCCTTGCAAGGAGTTCCCGGTGCTCCAGCCGGTAAAAAATAAACTGTTTGTGCTTCTGATCAGGTCTTCACGCATCTCAATATTTTCACTTCCATCCTCTACCTCATGAAAATCCATACACTCATCTTCACTGTAGCACTCCTGCTCTCCAACTGCACCTATCACACCTATGTTGTGCCACCGCCGAAACCCAAGACTCCGGTGCGCACAGTGACTCGTACTACAAGTCATTCACACACCTCTCCAGACGATTTTCAAGCAGTGACCAAGCCCTCTACCTACAGCCGTTGATTCTGGGAAAAGGTGCCTAAGCGTCTAGGCTAAATGAAGTTGTCACGCAGGCCGCCATTAGGCGGCCTGTTTCTTGCAGTCCTAGCAAGACTGCGCGATGTGTTGCGGAAGCACATCCATCATCAGACCAGGCTATGAGTGAAAATACCCCCTCTCACCTCGATGACATCGAATTCGGAGCCACCATGCGTGGTCAGCAGTCCGGGGATCTTGCCTTCGGACGTTTTGCTCTCAAGCGCGTACTGGGCCGCGGTGGCATGGGTGTGGTCTGGTTAGCAGAGGATACCTTGCTCGGACGTGAAATAGCTTTAAAATTTGCTCCCGATACATTGCGCTCCGACGATGCCGCGATCGAAGAACTCAAAGGGGAAACACGGCGCGGGCAGGATCTAGCTCACCCAAATATCGTTAGAATCTTTGATTTCTTTCTCGACGACCAACATGCGGCCATCTGCATGGAATACGTGGATGGCGACACTTTGGCAAAATTGCGGGTGCGTCAGCCAAACAAGGTCTTTGAGCCGCATCAGATCGCACGTTGGGTGATTCAGATGCTCGATGGATTATCCTACGCACATCGCAGTGCAAAAATCGCCCATCGAGATCTGAAGCCACCGAATCTCATCATCAACTCCCAAGGAGATTTGAAGATCATGGATTTCGGTATTGCCCGCAGCATCCAGGACTCAATGTCTCGAGTCACAATTGCAGGAAACTCGACCGGTACGCTCGCCTACATGAGTCCGCAGCAAGCAGCAGGACGGTCAGCTAGTATCGCCGACGACATCTATTCCCTAGGCAGTACTCTTTACGAACTGTTTACTGGCAAACCTCCGTTCTATTCTGGCGATTTCGCTCGTCAAATACGAGACGATATTCCACCACCAGTCAGTGAACGTCGGCTGGAATTCGGAATCACTGCAGCAGAGGCATTCCCCGCCGAATGGGAAAACGTAATCAGTCGCTGTTTGGCTAAGCTGCCAGAACAACGGCCCGCCTCCATTGATGAAGTCCGTGAGCTGCTAGGCTTTGCTATGGGGGGACAGGCTCCGTCTTTGGCACCTTCTTCACTGCATCTCCTAAGCGGGTCCACGCAACACTATGTGATCGGAGCAGAGACCGGCATGTCGGCAACGGCAATCTCCGCTGCAGGCAAAGGCATCACCGTGCGTGCTAGCAATGCCTTATCCCCGCTGAAGGTAGATTCCACGCAAGCCACTTCGCCTGCCTCCCCTCCTTCTCTTCCACAGGTAGAGACCCCGAAAGGTCACAAAGGTGCATGGATATGGCTACTAGCAGGCACCTCTATTATTTTGCTAGGCGTGGGGTTATGGGCGTGGCTAGGGACTGCCAAAAATAACGTCGGAGTAGAGGCAACAAAGGTGGTTGACCCTCCTGAAAAGACGCCTGTCGTCAAACCTGATGCTCCCGTTCCATTGGTCGTGCCGAGCGGCTACCCGACGATCCAAGCTGCCTTGGCAGCCGCCAAACCTGGCGAAACCGTTCGATTGGAAGCAGGCACTTATGAAGAACGGGTGCGCCTTGTGGATGGAGTGTCCTTGGCCGCAGTCAAACCTGATGCGCGTGTGCTCATCATTGTCGATGGTAAATCAGGCAGTGTGGTAGAGGCGGAGAAACTCAAAGACGTCATTAAAATCGACGGAATCACCTTTGCACATGGTGGAGAAGACTTGGGAGCGGGGTCTGCCGGGCCATCGATAGCCAGCATCATCTCCAGCCAAGTCACCTTCGAGAACTGTGTGTTCGAGAAGGGACTGGGGGACGGCCTGCGCGTAGAAGGCAGTAGTCGGGTGACACTTAAAGAATGCTCGTCCAAGCAGAATCAAGGATCTGGTTTTGTGGCGGCGCGCGGTGCACGGATGATGTTGGACTCCTGTCGTGCCTCGGGTAACGGTACCGATGGCTTATCGGTAGCCACGCGAGGCACAGTCGAGCTCGTTAACGGCACCACTGAACTCATGCGCAATCAGAATAATGGGGTCACTGTCCAACAGGGTTCTGAGTTTAAGGCGGTGAAGGGGAAACTCGACGCCAGCGAAAATGTGCTCAATGGCTGCTATGCTGCCGACGCAGACACACAAGTGGAGATCAAGGGAGCCAAACTCAACCACAATGGTTTTGTGTTCACTGGCACCGAAAGCAAAGGGACAGAGAGCGGCCAAGGCGGCGGTGGTTTGGTGGCCGAAGCCGCAGCACGGGTGCTTCTGGAAGACTCCCAAATAGAGGGCAACGCAAAGTCAGGTGTGCAAATTTTGGATGGGGCCAACGGCAGCGCAGTACGCCGCTGTACAATCACTGGCCACGCCTACCGCGGCATCATGGTGATTGGTACGGGTTCACAAGAAATCACTATAGAAGGTAACCAATGCCTTCGCGGTGGACAGCACGGCATCACGGTCGAGGGCACTGGTTTTCGTCCTCGTGTGTTGCGCAACCACTGCGCATTCAATGCACTAACGGGCATCTATATTTATGCTGGTGCGCAGCCGGTTCTGGAGGGCAATACCTTCGAGGGCAATGCCAGAGAAGTCGAAACAGCCACCCGCTGAACTGCTATCAATCCACCAATTTGACCACCGGTTTTGGTCGTGTCACCGGACTGTTGATGGAAAGTGCTCCATCGGGATATATTTTGCCCTGAGAGGTGGTGGATGGAAGGAGCCCCGTTTCGTTCCAAGTCAATCCTTTGGGGCCAAAAATGATGCCGGTGGTCAAAATGAGCGTACCTCCGCCTTGCAGGCGGATTTCATCTTGCACTACTCCTTTACCGTAGGTTTTGCTGCCTTGGCTGGCTGCACGGTTAGGCAGGTTGTCCACTAGAGCTGCGATGGCGATTTCCGACGCGCTGGCAGTGCCCTCGTCCTGAAGAATAGATATCTGCGAGGGGTGCAGTGTCGCTGGCTTGTCTGCCTTAAATTCTTTGGGAGCAACTCCGCGTTCCACAACGGTGACAATTTTAGCGTCTTGATCGAGAAATAGGCACGCCAGTTCTACCGCAGCCTTGAGGGAGCCTCCCTGATTGCCGCGCAGATCAAGCGTGAAGAGTCGAGATGCAGTCTGCGATTCCTCTGCCAATGCGGCGTTGATCTGTGCAACAATATCAGCATCAAAACGCCGTACACGCAGTACCAAGCCGCCTGCATCACGCTCCACTTTGAAAGGAGAAATCGCGGATCCCGCCTCCCGCAGAAGCGGCAGTAGCTGTGCGCGGCCTGTGCTTTTTTCGATGCGCAGCATTACTTGTGAGCCAGGAGCACCTTTGATCCATGTCGCCAAAAGGTTGGGAGATGCATCTTTAACGCTGCGCCCATCTACAGATACTAGGCGGTCTCCGGGGCGGATACCTGCCAGTGCCGCCACGCTCTCAGGGAATGGATAGCAGTAATATGAACCCCCTTTCTGACGAAGCGTCATGCCTACTCCGCCACCTTTGATCGCTCGAGACTTCTCGATCCGTGCAGTGTCTTCTGAAGTCTCGTAATGTGTCCAAGCATCAATTGTATGGCAGTAGGCAACCAATGCTTGCTCCACCAACTCCACTGGCCCTAACCGCTGCCCTGGCAAAGCACAACACTTCTCCACGTAAGCACGAGCTGCTTGCAAAGCCTCATTATCCCCCATCTCACGAATGTCTGGAACGGGCGGCATATCCGGGCCATTGCCTGTCTTACGCACTTCCTCCATAATCCGCGCTATCACCGTAGGTGCCGTCAGCGGGAAATAACAACGCTTTTCGATGTGTCCTGCACACTCACGCAGGACTGCAACTGCCGCATCCAATTCACGGCTGTTATCCTGCGCTTTGGCATAAGCGGCCTGCAATATGAAGCAGACCAAAAGCCATGCTATCACTGTCGAGCTTTTCTGGCTCTGCGCCGTCATTTTTACTAGTTACTCAACCGTGCTTTCTGCGATTGAAGAGCACTTCTATCCCGTTGCAGTTGCTGGTTTTTTCGATTGAGAGTGTTCAACTCGCTTTCCAGTGCGCTCTGACGAGCTTCAGCCTTAGCCTGAGACCAGCAAAACAAGCCACCTTGAGTTGGATCACCAGTTGTCTCACAACTGACAAGGGTGACAGCGATGAACGCCGCAGAGCAGAGCATAAACCTGTGTGACATGATGCAAGTAGGGTAAAGGATGGTGAAAAAGACCTTTTTAAACATCAATCTCGTTATTCAGGCTGGCGAGGCGGTCATAGTTGCTTTTGATTGAGTTTCTGGTACCGCGCATACTGATAACCTCCTGTTTCAAACCGGAACTGCCAGCCTCTCCGAGCACGTTTTCCTGAAGCTTGATCTCATTGTCGAGCTTTTGGATCTCCTTAGTGGACTCTTTCTGCAATTGCTTGATCTCATTCTGCTTCTGTTTGAGCATGCGCTTGTCTCCAGACGCCTTGGCTGACTTGATTTCGTTGCGCAAACGGTTCACTTCAGCGGTGAGATTACGGTTGTAGCTATGCGCCTTCTGGTTGACTGCCTTCGCCTCAGCGATGCAGGCTTTCAGCCATTGCTCGCGGCTTGCATAGGACGCTTTCTTGTTTGCGACATGGTTGCCATAAGCATAGCCGCCCAGTCCTCCCGCTGCCGCCCCCGCAATGGCTCCAGCCGCGATACCGGCTCCACCTCTTCCGGTGAGAGCTCCAATGCCAGCACCTAATAGAGCACCGCCGATGGTTCCTAAGAGGGCTCCTTCTGTTCGAGTACGTGTGCCGTCATCTTTGATATTGGTACAGCTAGCCAATAAGGAGGTGATCAGGATTGTAACGACGATACGAATGGTGCGAGTGCTCATAGTAGAGTACGAGGGATGAATATTTTCCTAAAAATCCAAAGCATGAAATCAGAATCGCTATTGAATGACCAGCCATTTTCATGCTGGAATTAAAAAAACAGAGGCAAACACGAGCTTTTACGCATTAAAATTTCTATACTTTCAGCCTTCCTTTACCCATTTTCAATTCTATGAAAGGCCTTATCTCCGTCTGCGCAGTCGGCTCCCCGGTCAGCCATCACACTCTGGGACAAGTGCCTTTGAAAATCGGTTCCTCAGCAGAATGTGAAATCAGTGCCCCCGCCATGCTGCCTGAGCACGCCCGCCTCGCTTGGGATCAGCGCTCTGCCACTTGGATACTGTCGGCGACTTCACCTCATGCTGGCAGGGCGATGCGCGTCAATGGTATCTCTGTAGTACCAGCCTTGTCGGTGTATTTGCAGCATGGAGACATCATTGAGCTACCTGATGTGTTTATCCGTTTCCAGCGTGTACCGGAAGCCCCGATTTGGCGTGGGCAGGCGGTGGATGAGCTGAGTCTCTCCAAACTCACACGCGTCATTATCGGACGCGATACAGGCACTCACGATGAGCCTGATAAACTCTCGCTGGATGCTGCCGATGCGGCTATCTCCCGTGACGAACATGTGCGGTTGGAAAAAAATTCAGAGGGCGACTGGGTAGCGACCGACAAGAGCCAAGCCGGCACGCCCCTAAATGACCAATTTTTCCACCAGCAAAAGCTTCAGGTAGGTGACAGGCTTCGCATAAGCAGCTATACTCTAGAGTTTACAGGCCACTCTCTACGGCGCGTTCCTCGTCAGACGGGTGGGCAGGTCAAAGCGCGGAACATCGCAGTTACACTGAAGTCTGGTCGTTCCATCCTGCGAGACGTGACACTGGACATTGAGCGATGCACCTTCGTTGGCATCGTCGGCGGCAGCGGCCAGGGGAAGTCCACCATGCTCAACGCTCTCTGCGGTATCAGCCCCGCCACCACAGGTTCAGTGTTGATCAACGACGTGCCCCTTAATGATACGCGTCAGATGGCAGCCGCAGGCATTGGCTTTGTCCCTCAGGATGATATCGTCCACATGGAGATTACCGTGGAGCAGGCACTGCACTACAGTGCACGCCTGCGCTTGCCACCGGAGACACCCGCCCGAGCCATCAGTAGCCTGGTGGACGAAATTATCGGTCGCCTTGGTCTTACCGAACATCGGGTGAAACGCATCTCCCAACTCTCTGGCGGCCAACGCAAACGCGTCAGCATCGCCACCGAGTTGCTTTCCCGCCCCTCTGTCTTGTTTCTTGATGAACCCTCTTCTGGACTCGACCCTGCCACGGAGTTTTCACTCATGAGTCTGCTTAATAGTTTAGCAAAGACTTGTACAGTGGTCTGCACCACTCACGTGTTGGAAAATGCGCAGTTGTTTGACAAGCTTGTCTTTGTCCAGGATGGACATGTTGTCTGCGATGTAGACACCGAACGTGCTGATACCAAGAAAAGTGACACCTCGGTCAATCTTGATGACACGCGTGCTCGTTCGGTCACTAGCAGTGTCGAGTTTCGACTACGCTCCGCTGCCGAAATGGCTCTTGAGTACTTCCACGTATCAAGCCTGCTTAAAGTTTATCAATTGTTTGCCAAAAGCAGTGAGGAGGGTGGAAAAACAGGTGCGCAGTGGCATCAGGAGTTTGTGGATCACCGAGGTAACGCTACCGGTAGTCCGGATTTTGGCAGTGCGAACATCGAAGTCTCCGGCAGTGGAACCATGCGCAGGGGAGGGGGCTATTTACGCAGCCTCTTGGTACTGCTGGCACGACAGTGGTCCGTCATGCGCGCTGATCCGCTCAATCTTGTTTTCCTCGCTGCGCAACCCCTGCTCATCGCGCTGCTTGTTGGCTGGGTGGCAGACGAAGCGGTGCTGCGCTCTTTCCTCTGCATTGTCGCTACGCTGTGGTTTGGCTGTAGCAACGGTGCTCAGCAAATCGTGCGCGAGATTCCCATCTATCGCCGAGAACGAGTATGTGGCTTAGGTTCCAATTGTTATCTGCAAAGCAAATACCTCTTCCTCGGCGCCATGACGACACTGCAAGCACTCTTGCTCTTTGTGGTCACATTGTTGGTGGCCCATGTGTTTCATCCGCCCGATCTCGATATGGAGGTTTTTCGGGAAAAAATCACGGCACGTCTGTACCCACAACCTCCTGCATCCACTGCAAATGCAGACACCGCCTTTGCAGTCGTCGAGGAAGGGGCTGCGGCACCTCAAAATGCCGTTGCTGATGCCTCTTCTCTGGAAGCCGCTCTTGCACTGGAAAATCAGCGCAAAGATTCCTTCGCAGTGGGGCTCGTCGTCAGACTGGGAGCCTTCTTTGAGATTGCCAATAATCTTATGGATGCCTCAGAGCCTGCAAGCGATCAATCACGAGACACCGGTCTTGCCGCACCGATGAGTCTAGCGCGAGTCTTTCTATTCACCATCGGGCTGCGCTGCCTAGCATTGATAGCCACGTCTATGGTAGGCGTCGTCATCGGCTTAACCATCTCTGCCCTAGTGCAGAATAGCACTCAGGCCGTACTCTGGGTGCCCCTCGTACTCATCCCACAAATTCTTTTTGGAGGCTTCGTGGTCACCCGCCCTGAAATGACGGCCTCTGTACGTGCTGCCAGCGTGCTAGTGCCGAGCTATTGTGCCCAGCGGGTCATGGACGTCGCACATCTCTACGGCCAGTCCACGCCCCGTATGTCCAACCGCACTCGCTATCCCGTTTTCCTCACCCCTGGTGGGGAGCGTGAAACCGTGGAGTGGGAGACACTGGACGGCGTGAAACGTGAGGACTACGACAAGGTCTCTCCGCATAACAAATCTTGGCAAAATCTCATCGTCTTTGCTGGGCATGCAGGTGAGCACGTCAATCTCTTCGATATGACACGTGGCGTTAAAAAATACCGCGAGAGCGTCGAGCAGCGCGATGATGTTCGCTACCCTATGGGAATCATCTTTCACAATCCACAGCCAGCCACAGCCTCTCTCGGCGTTTTGACATTGTGGATGGTGATCTGCTATGCAGTGACACTGCTCGCTCTACTGCGCCAGCAGCGTCGCCGATGAGTGTGCATCATCTCCTTAGAGGGCAATGACACACGCATAAGCTGCGGTGTTGGTGCCGGGCATGGAGACGACGACGGGGTGCTTTGTTTCCCGTGCTTCGAGGGTGCCGAGCACGAGTTGCAGTGCTGCGCTGGCACCCATGCTTTCTCCGATGACGGTCTTCGGACTGCGAATGGCGCTCCAGTCATTTGGTGCCCACGCGGACGTTTCTGCACGGTCGATGCGTGCGACGCCGCAGCGGTCGTCGATCAGGGTGGCCGCGGCATCGAGTTTGGTCATCGTCTGCGCTGCGAGATCAGGCAGCAAGGAAGCCCGCTCATCCCAGGAAGTGTAGCAAAGTGGGCCGGTGACATCACGGATGCGCGGGCCTTGCGGTTGGGAGGAGAGGAGCAGCGCACCTGCGCCTTCGGAGGCGATGAGTTTCGGATGGTAATACGTCAAGGCCTCGGCACTGAGCCAGTCGCATTCCTCAGCGGCGATGAGAAGACATTCATCGACAACGCCGCTGTGAATCCAGAATGCGGCGGTGTCGAGTGCCTCCATGATCGTGTTGGGGCTGCCGACGAGTGTGCTGACCACGCCGCCGATGCCGAGATAGGAGGCAATGTGTGAAGCGGGTGCGTTGAAGACGGTCTCCGGGAAGATGAGCGGGCTGGCCTGCGCGGGATTTTGCAGCACTTCGTGATAAAAACGTCCGGTGTAGTTCACACAGCCATTCATCATCACAAAGAGAATGCCCAAACCTGGGGGCGGTGTGGCGGTGTCGTGCCCAGCATCTGCCAGCGCCTCCAGTGCCGCAGCGACGCTGTAACGGGTGATGGCACTGGCGCGGCGCAGGCGTGGGTGGCGCGCGGCTTTCTCCGGTGGCAGCGGTGGCACGGGGCGTGTGGAGCATGGCCAGGGACGCTGATCTCCCGGACGCGGGCAGGACACTGCGGGAAGCGGAGTGCCTGCGCACACGGCTTGGAGGAGTTCCCCTGCGCTCCAGCCTGCGGCACTCACGGCACCGACGCCGCGGATGTGGATGCCATCGAAATTCATGCGGCCCTCCTTTGCAGAATGAGCGTGGCATTCGTGCCGCCGAAACCGAAGGAATTTGTCAGCGCATGATCGAGAGATGCGCTGCGGAATTTTTGCACGAGGTCAAATTTCACCGCAGGATCGACCTCGCGCACGTTGAGGCTGGCTGGCAGCCATTGACCGTGCAGTGCCATGAGGCAGATCACCGCCTCGACGGCACCTGCGCCGCCGAGCAGGTGGCCCATTGCAGATTTTGTGGAACTCACGGGAATGTGTTTCACTGCATCACCTGCCCATGCAGCGATGGCTGCTGCTTCCGCGCCGTCATTGAAGGTGGTGCCTGTGCCATGGGAGTTGATGTAGCCGATTTGCCTTGGGGAAAGACCGGCTTGCGCGCAGGCGGTAGTCATGGTGCGGATCGCGGCTTTGCCTTCAGGGTCGGGCTGAGTGAGATGATGCAGGTCGGTCGCCGTGGCGTAGCCGGTGACATCGCCGAGCGCATCGCTGCGCCGCACGTTTTCAGCCTCCAACAACATCACGCCTGCACCTTCACCGAGGGCGAGCCCATCTCGCTGTGCATCAAAAGGGCGCGGGATGCCTGATGGCGCGAGTGCGCGCAGGCTGTCAAAGCCAGCGAAGACGAGCCGCGCAAGCGCATCGTAGCCACCGGCGAGCACACGTTTGCAGCGGCCAGAACGAATCATGTCAGCGGCCCAACCGATGGCGTTGGCTCCTGAAGCGCAGGCATTGGAGACAATGATGACCGGGCCACGCCAGCCAAATTCGTCAGCGATGCAGTTCATCTGCCGCTGTGATTGATAATGCTCCGCGCGTGAAAGTTGTGAAGGGACGCGCGCAGGCTGCTGCCGCGCATGCTCAAAGTAGGATTCGCCCAGTGGCATCGCCCCTGCAGAAGTGCCGATCACGAATGCGTCGATGCCGCTCATGTCCGTGCGACCTGCCTGAGTCAGTGCCTCGCGCACGGCGAGCAGAAGCATGCGCGTGCCGCGGTCGATGAAGTCCTGCTTATGCGGTGAGACGCTGTGAAAGAGTTTACCCTGGGGCAAGTCCACGATGCCAGCCGTTTTGGCGATCAGGCCATCCGTATCAAAAAAATCCACGGCACGGAACGCGGCGCGCCCTGCCGCCAGTGCTTGCTCATTTTGCTGCCAGCCGAGGCCTAGCGGCGAAACGATCCCGGCTCCTGTGATGGCGATACGCTGGCTGACGGTTGTAGGCACGAAGTGGAAGAAAGCGGAAGGCAGATGAGAATCACCGCGCACGGTGGTTGAAGTGAACACGCAAGTGTTCATCATACAGCCTGGCGCGGCCAATGGAATACGCTTCGCCGCAAGGACTGCAAATGTTTGGTGAACGCTGGGATCGCATCTTGTCAAAGCGCGGCGCGCAGGCCGCGCTCTATCTTCCTGACGGTTCGGCACTGACGTTTAGGCAACTCGATGCGGAGGCACGCCATTCACCACCCCGCGCAGACGGTCCAATTCTAGCGCAAGGGGATCCACCGGCGATCTTGCGCGCATTGCTGAGAGGATTCCTCCACAGCGTGCCGGTACAACTGATTGAGAAAGATCGCGCGCAGCATGTCCCCGCCGTGCCGCTGCCCGCAGGCACGGCGCTGATCAAGCAAACCGTAGGTGGCTCTGGCGTGCGGCGCTGCCAATTCTTCACTTTTGAGCAAATCGCAGCCGATGTGGATCGCCTGCATGACGCGCTCGATCTCGATGCGCGTGGTGTGGGCATGGCCGTGATTTCATGCGCGCATTCTTTCGGACTGACCATGACCGTGTTGCAGACGCTGCTCCACGGCGTGCCGATGTGCTCAGAGCCGCAGCCTTTTGCACAGCCGCTCATGGAGGCGCTGCGACAGCATCGGCGTGTGTTTTTGCCGGGTGTGCCGGCGCTGTGGAAATCCTGGCTGGCTGGAGGCGTGGATTTTAGCAACGTCAGCCTCGCCATCTCTGCGGGATCGCCACTCACACTCGCGCTCGAACGCCAGGCGCTCGAACGAAAACTCAAAATCCACAACCTCTACGGCGCGAGTGA
The DNA here is from genome assembly GCA_039806835.1 of Prosthecobacter sp. Lineage (GTDB taxonomy): Bacteria > Verrucomicrobiota > Verrucomicrobiia > Verrucomicrobiales > Verrucomicrobiaceae > Prosthecobacter. The sequence goes on from JBDHQD010000003.1 coordinate 46,597, forward strand.
GTGCGGCGCGGTTTCGTGGGATGCTTCCGATGATTTACGATCTGACGAGCGCGATCTGGGCACCCTGCTGCCTGGGGTCACGGCACAAACGGGGCAAGACGGCCGCCTCATCGTGTTCAGCAGCTCCGTGGGCCTAGGCTATGATTGTTTACTCGCACACGAAAACTATGGCCGTGGTTGTTTTGCCACGAGCGATGTTATTCACATGGAGGGCGGACGATTGATCTTCGAGCGTTGTGCGGGCGGGGGCATCAATGTGGCGGGGCGCAAACTCAGTCCGCAAGAAATCGCCAGCAAAATTCAACGCGCTATTGCCGCACCCGGATTGAAAATTTGCGGCGTGCCGAGTCGAGATCCCGAACGCTGCCAAGACATCGCCGCCGTGCTGGATATGCCGCAGGCAGCGATCAACGCAGAGTTTAAAGCCAAGGCGTGCGCTTTACTTGCACCCTGGGAAGTCCCGCGGAAGTGGAGCGGGCGCAAAGATGATTCATGATATGATTTCGCAGATTCTGCCAGCACCGGCTCTGAAACGCATCGCTAGTCTCAGCGTGCGGCGTTGGGATCGTTACTATGTCCCGGCAAAGCTGCGCTCCGATCCGGTGTACTCGGCAGTGGCTGCGGAGTTGGCTGACATAGCGCAGCCAGTGCTCGACATCGGATGCGGCTTGGGCTTGCTGGCGTTTTATCTGCGTGAATTGGGCTTTCAGTCGGAAATCCACGGCTTTGACTACGATGAGCGGAAAATCGAGTGCGCGCGGATCATGGCTCAGCGCGGTGGATTCGATGGGTTGTCCTTTCAGGCGGGAGATGCGCGCACGGGGTTGCCGGAGTTCAGCGGCCATGTGGTGATCCTCGACATCTTGCAGTTTTTCACCCACGCAGAGCAGGAGGCGCTGCTACTCGCAGCAGCGTCGCGCGTAGCTCCAGGAGGGCGGCTCATCATTCGCAGTGGCTTGCGTGATCGCTCCGCGCGTTTCAACATCACCGTGATCGGCGATTGGCTGGCCAAGCTCAGCTTTTGGATGAAAGCCGCTCCCATCTGCTATCCAGAGCGTGAACTTTTTGAGACGACGTTGGCTGCCGCCGGACTGCGCGTGCGGATTGCTCCACTATGGGGCCACACGCCTTTCAACAACCACCTCATCGTGGCCGAGCGCCAGGCCAGGTGACTCGTCAGAGGTCAAGCCCGCCGAGGAAATCATGGTGGTAACGGCCTCGGCCACTTCGAGCGCCACCGGCGTGCCTTCATGAACGAGCACGATGGCTCCAGGCGCGAGGTGACAACGAATGCGTTGGGTGATTTTCCCCACGTCGGTGCTCACGCCATCGAGCCCGCGTGCACTCCACATCACCATCCGCAAGCCAAGCGCGCGGATGATGAGGCCGAGGAACATATTGTGGTGGCCAGCGGGCGGACGGAAGAAACGAGGCCGCCGCTCCGGACAGATCGTGCTCAGCGTGTGCTGGCAGTCCGCGATCTCCCGCCAGAGTCGGGCGGGGCGCAGTGCCCAAAAGAAATGCGCCGGGTGCGTCTGCGTGTGATTGCCGATTTCATGGCCGCGAGCAGCGATCTCACGTGTCAGTTCGGGATAGGCTGCCGCACGCTCGCCGACCAGAAAAAAAATCGCCTTCATCTTGTGGCGATCCAAGAGGTCAAGGATGGCTGGCGTGTGCTCGGGATGAGGACCGTCATCAATGGTGAGCAGCGCGTGGGTAGAGGTGTCTGGCAATCGCGAGATCATGCCGCCAAAGAGTGTGCAGCGCGGCACGAGCGTACCAAGAATGATCGTGCTGAGGACAATGATAAACACCGCGACTGCGGCGAGCGGGTGCATGTGCGAGGCCAGCCAGATCACGCCGCCAAGGGGCAACAACGCCGCTGCCACGCGCAGACGCGCGGAGCGCAAACAGCGGGCGCGTTGATCTTCGTTCATGCCGATTTCCGGGTGACGAGGGGCTCAAAGACAAACCACTGGTCCCAATGGCGGGTTAGAAATTCGTGCATCACCGGCAGCCACGCTTCGGCGACTGCGGAGGCTTTGACTTTCATGTCACGTGGAATGAAGGGGGCACCCAGTTCAATGCGGTATGAGAGCAGCCCGACACGACTGAGAAACACCGGGTAGCATGGCACGCCAGCGACTTCCGCCAACACCAGTGGGCCGCGCGGGATGCGGTAAACGCATTCACCCGCAACGCCCTCAGTGGGTGCCACATCGCCGATGACGCGGTCTCCCTGCACACAGACAACCTCGCCCGCGAGCAGTCGGCGGCACAGCTCCATGCCCAGATGCCCGCCGGGTTCATTGTAGTGAATGTGGAGATGCGGCTCGCGGCGTTCCTCTTCTCGCAATTCCTCCTCGCGCAGTTCCCGCATGGAGGCCGTGGCTTCGGGCATGCGTACGGTGTGAATGTCTCTCCCAAATTTGCGCGCAAAGAGTGCCGCGCCGAGATCGTAATTGCCCGAATGCACGGTGAAGACGAGGGCACCGCCAGCTTCGGCACGGAGCAGGTCGAAGGTCTCTGCGCCGACGATTTCCCACCGCACTTCCTCGCCAAAGTGTAAATGCCAGAGGCGGTCGAGGTAGGTCAGAGCAAACTGGTAAAACACACGAAAGACTGCCCGCGCCCGCGCCTCTCTCCGCGGCAGGAGTGCGCGCAGATTCATCCGCACCGCCTCGCGCTGCGGCACGGCCAGCAGGCAGATGATGGCCGTCACCGGCACCGCCAGCATTAGCACCACACGTTTGGGCAGCCACTTCATAAAAAAGAGCATCACCCGCGTCCAAAACGCATCGTGCAGGCCCATGCGCACCGCACCGGAAGGGCTATCCTGCTGATGAGTTGCAGAGTTGGCGGAAGGCATTAGGTAGAGGCGTGTGGGAGATGGGAACTTGCCTCCCTTTCCACTGCCCTCCATTCCAGACAACTGACTTTTTCCCCTCATGACTCATCCCGCCGCCGATTACGACGTTGTCATCATCGGCGGGGCATTTAGCGGAGCCGCTGCCGGCTTGATGCTAAAGCGGGATCGCCCGGAGACACGGATCCTGATCGTGGAGCGCACGGTGAAGTTTGACCGCAAGGTGGGAGAGAGCACCTCGGAGGTCGCGGGCTGCTTTCTCACCCGTGTGCTGCATCAGGGGGCGCACCTCAGCGCACGCCAATATCAAAAGCACGGCCTGCGTCTCTGGTTCTGCAAGACGCCGGAGGATTCTGTGGACGAAGTCACAGAGGCCGGTCCGCATTACCAGTCACGGCTGCCCACCTTTCAGCTCGATCGCGCAGTCCTCGATGAACATCTGCTCCATGAAGCCTGTGATGCCGGCTGCGAGCTCGTGCGCCCTGCCACCGTCAGGAATGTGCGCCTAGCGGAAGAACTCGGCGGCGACCACACACCACACACTCTCGAAATCACCCAGCAGGACGGCAGCATCCGCACCGTGACGGCGCATTGGCTCGTGGATGCCTCCGGCAAAGCGGCATTGCTCGCAAAAAAACTCGGCCTGCATCGCGCGATGGATGACTTGCATCCAGTGTCCTCCATCTGGTGCCGCTTTCATCGCGTCAACGGACTCGACAGCTACGAGAGCCGCAGGCGCTTCCCTAAACTCATGAAAGGCGCGCGCAGTCTGCGCACGACCTCTACGAACCACCTCATGGGCCGCGGCTGGTGGTGCTGGATCATTCCCCTCTCCGATGGCAGCTACAGTGTAGGCGTCACCTGGGATCGCCGTTTTTTCACGCTGCCAGAGGGGCCGTCCCTGACCGCGCGGCTCCAGGCTCACCTCATGACGCATCCGACCGGCAGGCTCATGTTTGAGCACGCTGTTCCCGAGGATGGAGACACCTACTACTACAAAAATCTCACTTACCGCAGCGACCGTATCGCAGGTCTTCGCTGGGTAATGGTGGGAGACGCATGCGGATTCATGGATCCGCTTTACAGTCACGGCCTCGACTTTTGTGGCCACACCGTCTATGCCGCTGTCGAGTTGCTCAAGAAAGGCCTCTCCGGTGAAAACACCCAGGAGGTGGTCAAAGACCTGAACATCAGCTATCCGCGCAGTTGGCACCTCTGGTTTGAAGCGCTCTATCGGGACAAATACGCCTACATGGGCGACGCCGAGTTGATGTATGCGGCCTTTCTGCTCGACCTAGCAGCCTACTTCATCGGCCCCGTGCGTTTGGTTTACACCAACCCCGAATACGAATGGACGCGCATGCCTTACGATGGGCCAGCGGGCGCATTCTTCGGAAAATTCATGGCCTTTTACAATCGCCGCCTCGTTTGCCTCGCGCAGAAACGCCTGCGCAAAGGCATCTACGGCCGCCGCAATCTCGGACACGTCTGGATGCCACGCCAGAGCTTCTCCCCGGACACCAGTGCCGCGCGGCTTTTGTGGGATGGCATCAAACATTGGATCAAAGCCGAGATCAGCACATGGTTCGCCTCGGCTTCATCTCAAAAATCCTGCACGGAAGCAGGTGAAGTCCGTCAAAGCTCCACTCAGGATGCCAACACCACCGCATAGGTGTTCGCCGTTGCAAGGTCGGCGCCGTTTTCAGTTGGGGAGAGTCGTCTCATCCCCCTGACTTTTTTCGGCTTTGCGCAATTTCCGCAGCATTCCCAGGGCACCCAAGGTGCCGCCGAGAATCACTCCCACAGGAGCAGTGAAGAACATCAAAACCCAACTCAAGGCAATGAGTCCTCCGCCTGGAGGGACGCCGTTCGGGAATGAAAGCTTGTCACTCAACACGCAGCCGTAATAGACGCCGAATGTTCCCAGCAACAGACCAAGGACCGCGCCCGCGAGACCCATCAGAGTTGCCCAGAGTATTTTCATGTCTTGCTGATTTAACACTTTGGCTCAAGTGAGCGGGGAACATCCATGCCGCGACAGATGCCATACGAACCGTAGCCTGCATCCGTTTCATTCGGCGATGGCGGGAGGGCAAAGAGCCGTGCTCCCTTCTTGATCGACTCCGCTTTCTTGGGATGCTCACCGGCTCGCCACACGGTTCATTCTCCCGAATCATCCCATGAATTTCCAAGTCATCCACGCGCTTGTGCTCCGCTACCTTTTTCTCTATCAGCGCACGCCGATGCGGTTGGTGGAACTGGTGTTCTGGCCGCTCGTGGACCTCGTCATCTGGGGCAATGTGACGGTCTTCATTCAGAAAAACAGCGACGAGAAGTTCGCGTCCTTCGTGCTTTTCTTCCTCGGCGCGATGATCCTGTGGGACGTGTTGTTCCGTGCGCAGCAGGGCGTGGCGATCTCCTTTTTGGAAGACGTGTGGACGCGCAATCTGCTCAACGTCTTCGTAGCTCCCGTGCGGACGGTGGAATACCTCACCGCCACTTACATCGTCGGCCTCCTGCGCATCCTGGTGACGTTTGCGATCATGAGCCTCGTTTCCTGGCTCGGTTACAGGTTCAATGTCTTTCAGCTACAAGGTTGGCTGCTTCCCTTTTTCTTAAACCTGATGATCTTTGGATGGTCTTTGGGGATGATTTCCACAGCGTTGATCTTGCGCTGGGGGCAGGCGGCTGAGTCGCTGGCCTGGGCGGTACCGTTTTTCATCCAGCCGTTCGTCGCGGTGTTTTATCGCGTGGAAGACATGCCGGCGTGGTCGCGTCCGTTTGCTTGGTTGTTTCCCGCCACACCGGTGTTTGAAGGCATGCGTCAAGTGATGCGCACGGGGAGCACAGACTGGGGCATGCTCGCGCTCTCATTGGCCTTGAACGCACTCTATTTGGCCCTTGCGGGACTGCTTTTCACCCGCGTGCTGAACCTGACGCGCAAGCGTGGATTGCTGACCAAATTCGCTACGCAGTGAGGCGCGCTGAATCATGCGTGCCGTTTAATGTTTGCGACTGAGCACGGCTTCGACAGCGCGCAAAATCACATCCACCTCCGCCAGCCGTCCGACGCCTTCGTAGCCGCAGGCGAGCATGCCTTCGGCGGGCTCGACAAATTGCGTGCCGAAGTCGCGCAGCGTCTCGACATTCTTCACCGTGGCGGGATGCTGCCACATTTTGCCATTCATCGCCGGGGCGATCAAAATCGGAGCGCGGGTGGCCAGGGCGATGGCGGTGAGCGCGTCGTTGGCGAAGCCGTGCGCCATGCTGGCGAGCACGTTCGCGCTGGCGGGCGCGATGAGGAGCAGGTCGGCCTCATCGGCGAGCTGAATGTGCCCGGGCTGCCAGCCTTCTTTTTCAGCGAAGAGATCGGTGATGACCGGGTTTTTCGACAGCGTGCTCAAGGTGAGCGGCGTGACGAATTCGAGCGCGGACTTCGTCAGCACGCAGGTCACGCGATGGCCGGCCTTGGTGAGCTGGCTGGCGAGGTCCGCCGCTTTGTAAGCTGCGATGGAGCCAGTGACGCCGAGGATGATGCGGGACATGGAGCGACGATAAACGCGAAAATGAGGGCGCAAAGCCCGAACTACGAAGGAACTTGCCTAAGTGCCTGTAAGAAAGCACATTCCCCATCCCCAAACCACCCGATGCGCTGCCCCAAATGCGGAAGCTCCCAGGATAAAGTGATCGACTCTCGCGAGGCGAGGGAGGGGTATGCCATCCGCCGCCGCCGCGAGTGCATGAAGTGCGACTTCCGCTTCACGACCTATGAAATCGTCGAACGCGAGGAGCTGCGCGTGGTGAAGCGCAACGGCGCGCGCGAGAATTTCAACCGCGACAAGCTGCTGGGCGGTGTGCGCAAGTCCTGCGAAAAGCGCCCGGTGAAAATGGAGCAGCTCGAACAGCTCGTGGACGACATCGCCAACGAACTCGAAGAAGAGGGCTACCGCGAAATCCCCTCCACGGTGATCGGCGCCAAAGTGATGCGCCGCCTGGAGGCCATCGACCACGTCGCCTACGTGCGCTACGCCTCCGTTTACCGCCAGTTTGAAGACGTGGGTGAGTTCATCGACGAGATTAAGAGTCTCGGCGAGCGCCTCCCGCGAGATGGGCGACAGCCCGAGCTTTTCCGTTAATCCGCCATGTCCGAGAAGACCATTTTTCAGAAGATCATCGATCGCGAAATCCCGGCCCCGCTTGTTTATGAGGATGATCTGGTCGCCGCCTTCAATGACATCAATCCACAGGCACCGACGCATGTTTTGATCGTGCCAAAAAAAGTGATTCCGCGTGTCGGCGAGGCTGCCGCTGAGGATCAGGCCACGCTGGGGGCCTTGCTGTTGGCGGCGGGCAAGATCGCCGACAAACTCGGCATCAAAGATCGCAGCAAAGGCTTCCGTCTCGTGATCAATCACGGCAAAGACGCGGGTGAAACCGTGCCGCATTTGCATGTGCATCTTTTGGCCGGGCGCGCTCTGGATTGGCCTCCCGGTTGAAAAATTTTGCAACTTCGAGCCTGTCGGGCTGTTTTTTTGACATCATGGAACCGTTTTCACCCGAAGACCCTCTCAGCAAGCTGCTGGCGCAGGCCCGCAGTGTGGAGGTGCGTTCCAACTTCACGCAGAACGTCGTCCGCACTGCACGCCAGACGCCTCAGGATCGTGGTTGGCTGGCTGCGTTGAGGGCTTGGTGGGTCGAGGCCGTAAACCCTGCCGGGAAATGGGCTTTTGCCGCAGGTGTCGCCGCTGCCATTGCCCTGACCGTCGCCACGCTGCAAACACAGCCGGAAAGTGGCACCAGCGCTCCGCAGATCGTGCAGAATCCGGTCACGCCCATCGTCGAAGAATTGCCCGTCCTGCCCGCCGCCGAGACGCCGTGGGAAACGGTCTATCAAACCGAGGCACTGCTGGCATTGGACGACACTTCGCAGTTCACGGACAGCGAGATCAGCTTCCTGCTGTATTGATTTGCCGGGGCGTGTGAGGCACTTCGGATGTCCGGAAGAGAGGCAGAGAGTGCAAGCTCCCTAGGCGCGGAAGACGGAGAGGAGACTTTCATCCAGCCGTGCCTTTCCCATTGCGGTAGCTACACCACGGGGCACAATGCGCGCCGCCATGTCTGCACGCGTTGTCCCTTTCATCCTGCTTTGCTTTGCCTGTCTGCTCACCGTCGGTTGCGAGACCGCCGGCCTTTCTCCACAACAAGCTGCGCAAGTCGAAGCACGCCGTCGTCAGATCGCGATGGAGCCGCGGGGCGACTACTACATTGGCAGGCGCTTCTTCATCGATCACACGCATTTCTGGGGTTACCTGCGCAGTCCGGGGCAAGGTTGGGAAACCTCAAAGCTCGTCATCATGAACGAGCGTTATCAAAAGATTCCGAATCGCTTGCCTGAACAGCCCACCGACGGCGGCTACGCCTACGGCGACGATCACAACACCGAGTATCGCATCTGGGGCCGTTACACGGGCCGCCGTGTCTTTGATCCGAACAGCGACATGGTGCTGCCGGAATTTGAGCTGCACCGCTGGGAGGTCAGCAATTCAAGTCCCGGTTGGCTGTTCAAACCGAATGAGCACTTCAATGGCTCACAGCTCCTGCGTGGTGAGCCCGGTTCGACGCCTTAAGGGCATAATCACGAAACCCGAATGACGAATGACGGATTACTTCAGTGCTGTCGTCCGCGTCATACGCGCTTCGGCCTCCATTCGTCATTCTGATTTAGTCATTTGTCATTTTTCCCCATCATGCCCATCACCGATCTGATCGCCGATCTCGAATGGCGCGGACTGCTCAAGCAGTGCAGCGACCTCGAAGCCCTCAAGGATGCTCTCAAAACTCAGCAGACCTTCTATTGCGGCTTTGATCCCACGGCGGACAGCCTGCACATCGGCAACCTGCTGCCGCTCATGGCACTGCGCCGCGTGCAGGAGCACGGGCACAAGGCCATCGCCATCGTCGGCGGTGGCACCGGCTTGATCGGCGATCCCAGTGGTAAGGCGAACGAGCGCACGCTCAACGCGCCTGAGACAGTCGCCGAGTATGTGAAGCGCATCGAGGTGCAGATCCGCAGCATCCTCATTCCCGAAAAAACGATCGTGGAGAACAATGCCGACTGGCTTTGCAAACTCAGCGCCATCGAGTTGCTGCGCGATGTGGGCAAGCACTTCACCATCGCATGGATGCTGGCAAAGGAATCCGTCGCTGCGCGTTTGGAAAACGGCATCTCGTTCACCGAGTTCACCTACATGATTCTGCAATCGTATGACTTCGTCGTGCTCAATGAGCGCCACGGTTGCACCGTGCAGATCGGCGGCAGCGACCAGTGGGGGAACATGACTGCTGGCATCGACCTCGTGCGCAAGCTGCGCGGCCAGCAGACGCACGTCGTCACCTTCCCGCTCATCACCACCAGCTCGGGCAAAAAATTCGGCAAGTCCGAAGCCGGTGCCATTTGGCTGAATCCCAAAAAGACCAGCCCGTATGCCTTTTACCAGTTCTGGGTGAACTCCGAAGATCCCGATGTGCCGCGCTTCCTGCGCCAGTTCACGCTGCTCTCGCGCGCGGAGATCGAAGCCATCGAGGCCGAGCACCACGCCCGCCCCGAACTGCGCAGCGGCCATAAACGCCTAGCCGCCGAAGTCACGCGCATGATTCATGGCGAAGAAGAGCTGCAAAAAGTCATCAACGCCTCGCAGGCCCTGTTCGGCGGCGCGGATCTCGCCACCGCCGATGTCGGCACACTCATCGAAGCCACAGCATCCGCACCGACAACCGAGGTCGATCTCGCGAACATCCCATCCGTGGCGGATCTGCTCGTCACCCTCGGCCTCGCCACCTCGAAAGGAGATGCGGGCCGCCTGATGAAAGGTGGCGGCTTCTACATCAACAACGTCCAAGTCGCCGCCAACACGGTGCCCACACTCACCGCCGAAAACTTCCTCGGCGGCAAGCTCTGCATCCTGCGCAAAGGCAAGAAGAGCTATGCCACAGTGCGGGTGGCAGGAGTGTGATCAGGCGCGGCACGAAATCACCTCAGCACCACGCGACACGGCGCGCCGTCTGCACCTTCCAGCTTGATCGGCAGACAGATCATCTCGTAGTAGCCCTGCTTGATCTCGGAGAGGTTGAGACCCTCGATCACCCAGATGCCCGCGCCGAGCATGATCTGGTGCGTTTCGACCACATCCTTGCCGTAGCCGCCGATGCTCAGGTAATCCACGCCCACCGTCACCACTCCCAGATCGACGAGGTATTGCGCAGCGTCGGCACGGATGGAGACGAAGTCCTTGTCGAACTCGTTCATCGCCCAGCTTCGCGCCGAATTGCGCGTCTTGAAGAGCACGCGTTGCCGCGGCACGAACTTGAGCTTCTTCAGATCGTCCGCTGTGATCTGATCTCCACAGTCGAGCAGCTCAAACACACGGCAACGACCGATCACCGCCTCGAACGGCATTTGTTCCATCGTCAGGCCATCGGCGATGAAGTGTCGCGGCGCATCCATGTGTGTGCCGGTATGCGCACTCATTGAGAGGTGAGTCAGATTACTCACCGCGCCGTCTTCCATACGGTTCACGCGTTTGATCTGGCACTCGGGGTCGCCAGGCCAGTGCGCCATGCCGTCGCGTATCGGCACGGAGACGTCTTTCCATGAGCGTTTCATGGCGGAAGATGGAGACGATACGCGGCCTCGTCCAGCCCAGACTCAGCGCAAGAGACGGGGGTGGCGACCGTTCGTTTGCCATGACCACGCCACCTTCGATCCCTCGTCGTCAGTTCGTCAAAACCGCAGCAGCGACGGCTTTCGGTTTTCAAATCATCCCGCGTCATGTCCTCGGCGGACCTGGCTTTACCCCACCGAGTGAGAAAGTGAATCTCGGCTGCATCGGCGTCGGCGGCCAGGGCGGAGGCGACATTCGCGACCTCGATGCATCCGGCCTCGCCAACATCGTCGCGCTTTGCGATGTCGATCTCGATCATGCCGCGGGCACGATCAAAAAATACCCGAATGCGAAGCTCTATCGCGATTACCGCGAACTCATCGAGAAGCAGAAAGACATCGACGCTGTGCTCGTCGCCACACCGGACCATATCCACGCTCCCGCCAGCATCATGGCCATGCGTGCCGGACGCCACGTCTATGTCGAGAAGCCGCTCGCCCACACCATCGCCGAAGCGCGTGCCATGCGCGATGTGGCGAAGGAAACCAACCGCGTCACACAGATGGGCAACCAGGGCCACGCCAGCGAAGGCATCCGCCTCACGCGCGAGTGGATTCAGGCCGGTGCCATCGGCAGAGTGACTGAGGTGCATGTGTGGTCGGATCGCCCAGGCAAATTTTGGGATTCCCAAGGCAAGGCCTATCCGACGGACACACCGCCCGTGCCGAAAAATCTCGATTGGAATCTCTGGCTCGGCCCGGCGAAGGAGCGCCCGTATCATCCCGACTTCTGTCCGCGCAAATGGCGCGGCTGGTGGGACTTCGGCTGCGGCGCGCTCGGTGACATGGCCGTGCACAACGCCGATCCCGCCTTCTACGCGCTCGATCTCGACGCGCCGGATTGGGTCGAAGCTGAAAGCGGCCCGAACAACAACCAATCATATCCGACATGGAGCATCATCACCTATCATTTCCCCGCCAAAGGCGATCGTGGACCGGTGAGAATGGTCTGGTATGACGGCGGCAAGCTGCCCCCGCGCCCCGAAGGTCTCGAAGCCACACGCAACCTCGGCGACAACGGCATCTACTTCGTCGGTGACAAAGGCTGCATCCTCGCCGGTGGTTGGAGCGGCACACCTCGTATCGTTCCTGAATCGAAGATGCAGCAGTTCGTCATCCCGGCGAAAACGATCCCACGCTGCACCAGCGGCCACCGCAAAGAATTTCTCGAAGCCTGCAAAACCGGCAACCCGCAGGACGCCAAGAGCGGCTTCTGGTATTCCGCGCCCTTCACCGAATCGTTGCTCGTCGGCCTGCTCGCCGTTCGCTTCGGCAAACGCGTCGAATGGGACACGAGCGCGCTCAAGTCACCGAACACGCCCGAAGCCGACGCCATCATCCACAAAGCCTACCGCGCGGGTTACGGCATCTGAGCCGTGCATCACGCCAGCAGCTTTGGCACCAGCTCGCCGTGCACGTTGGTCAGGCGCATGTCGAGGCCTTGGAATTTCACGGCAAGTTTCGTGTGCTCGAAGCCGAGCAGATGCAGTAGCGTGGCGTGCAGATCATGCACATGCACCGGATCCTCGGTCGTGTTGAAGCCGAACTCATCGCTCTGGCCGAGTGTGAGCCCGGGCTTCATGCCACCGCCGGCGAACCACATGCTGAAGCAGTTCGGATGATGGTCGCGGCCATCGTTGCCACCCTGCACCATCGGCGTGCGGCCGAATTCACCGCCCCAGATGACGAGGGTGTCTTCGAGCAAGCCGCGTTGTTTCAAATCACGCACCAAGGCGGCGCAGGGTTGATCGGTGAGACCGCACTGCGTCTTCAGACCGCCCGTGAGGCCGCCGTGATGATCCCATGCTTCATGAAAGAGCTGCACAAATCGCACCCCGCTCTCGATCAGCCGTCTCGCGAGCAGACAGTTGTTCGCGAATGATGCCTCGCCGGGCTTTGCTCCATACATGTCGAGGATGTGCTGCGGCTCCTTCGAGATGTCCATCAACTCGGGTGCCGTCTGCTGCATGCGGTAGGCCAGCTCGAAGCTGTTGATGCGGCTGGCGATCTCTGGATCACCCACGATGCCGAGTCGCTCTTCGTTGAGCTGCTTCAGCACATCCAGCGTGTCGCGTTGTGTCGCATCATCGACGCCCTGCGGATTGCTCAGATAGAGCACCGGCTCACCGCTGCTGCGGAATGGCACGCCTTGATATACCGTCGGCAAAAAGCCGCAGCCGAAGTTGCTCATGCCGCCGCTGGGGCCTTTCTGCCCGCTCTGCATCACCACGTAGCCGGGCAGATCCTGATTCTCAGTGCCCAGACCATACAGCGTCCACGCGCCGAAGCTCGGTCGGCCAAAAATCTGCGAGCCGGTGCTCATCAAAATCTGTGCTGGTGCGTGATTGAACGCGTCCGTCTTCATCGAGCGCACGATCGTCAGGTCATCAGCGATCTTTGCCGTGTGCGGCAGCAGCTCGCTGATCTCCGCGCCGCATTGACCATGCCTCGCGAACTTGAACTTTGGCCCGAGCAGTTTGCTGTTTGGATTGATGAATGCGGCGCGGTAGCCTTTGAGCAGATCGGCGGGCGGCAGTTTGCCATCCCATTTTGCCAGTTCCGGTTTGTTGTCGAACAACTCCAGATGGCTCGGCGCGCCGCCCATGAAGAGATAGATCACGCGCTTTGCCTTCGCGCCGTAATGCGGCTTCTTGATCGCGAGGGGATTCGCCGCCGCAGGAGCCGCGTTGGCTGTGCGCGCCAGCAAATCCATCGCGGCGATGCTCGCCAAGCCCACGCCGCATTCCTGGAAGAACCAGCGGCGGCTGCGGTAGCGGGCGTACTCGGCCTGGAGTTCGTGGCGGAGAATCATGAGATCAGTCTGGCAGGAGAATCGTCACTAGGCACGTCCGTCTATCCACGGAGGCAGCGCAGCACAATCACAGCGATGGCTTTGTCCATGCAGCACATTGGAGTGAAGGATCAGGACATGCGCATTCGTTCCAGCGTTTCATGAAATGTCTAAGCGCTCTTTTATCCGCCCTATGCCTTCCATGGGTGTCCTTTGCCGCTGATCGGCCAAACATCCTCTGGCTCACCAGCGAGGACCACGGGCCTCACATGGGCTGTTACGGCGACACGTATGCCACCACGCCGAATGTCGATGCGCTCGCAGCGAAGGGAATGCTCTTCAAGCATGCGTGGTCGAACGCTCCGGTGTGCGCCGCCGCGCGTACGACGATCATTGCAGGCCTGTACGGCCCTTCCACCGGCGGCGAACACATGCGCAGCATGGTGCCGATGCCGAAGGGAAAGAAGATGTATCCACAGTTCCTGCGCGAGGCCGGTTACTACTGCACGAACAACAGCAAGGAAGACTACAATCTCAAAAAACCCGAGGGCGTGTGGGACGCATCCTCCCGCGCCGCGCATTGGCGAAATCGCCAAGAGGGGCAGCCTTTTTTCGCGGTGTTCAATGAACAGTGCAGCCACGAAAGCCAGCTCCGCAAACGCCCGCATAAAGCGATTCACGATCCGGCGAAAGTGCGCGTACCCGCCTATCATCCCGATACGCCGGAAGTGCGACAGGATTGGGCACAGTATTATGACACCGTGACTGAGGCGGACGCCTCTGCAGGCAGGCGCCTGAAGGAAATCGCAGACGCCGGACTTGCCGATGACACGATCGTTTTCTACTACGCCGATCACGGCAGTGGCATGCCGCGCAACAAGCGCTGGCCGGGCAATTCGGGCCTGCAAGTGCCACTGGTCGTCTATTTCCCACCGAAGTGGCAACACCTCGCGCCGAAGGAATATGGCGCGGGGGTGAAGTCGGACCGCCTCGTCAGCTTCGTCGATCTCGCGCCCACGCTGCTCAGCCTCGTCGGTGTGCCGCCGCCGGAGTGGATGCAGGGCCACGCATTCGCCGGTAAATTTCAAACAGAACCGCAGCCCTACATCTACGGCTTCCGCGGTCGCATGGATGAACGCTACGATTGCGCGCGCAGCGTCACCGACGGGCGATTCGTCTATGTGCGCAATTACATGCCGCATCTCTCGCAGGCACAGCATGTGGCGTATCAATTTGAAACGCCGACCACGCGCATCTGGCGCAAGCTCTTTGATGAAGGCAAGCTCACCCCTGAACAGCGCATCTTCTGGACCGCGCCGCGAGCCGCCGAAGAACTCTATGACCTGCAAAGCGATCCCGACGAAGTCCACAATCTCGCCGCGTTGCCGGAACACGCTGACAGACTCGCCAAGATGCGTGGCGCACAGGAAGCTCTCGCGCTGAAGATTCGCGATGTCGGCCTGCTGCCCGAAGGTGAGATGCACCGACGCTCCGAAGGCAGCACGCCGTATGATATGGCGCATGATGACACGCGCTATCCGCTCGCGCGCATCCTCAAGATGGCAGGGCTCGCTGCATCGATGAAGGCGGACGCCATTCAGGAGCTCAAGGACGGTCTTTCTGACAGCGACAGTGCCATTCGTTACTGGAGTGCTCTAGGTCTTCTCATGCGTGGGCGAGGCGACATCTGGGCGGCTCGCGCAGAATTATCGAAAGCCCAGAAAGACAGCTCCACCGATGTGCAAGTTGCCGCCAACTGGGCACGCGCCAAATACGGCAACGACTACGATCGCTCTGCTGCGTTGCAGCCACTCGTGCGCCTCGCGGACTGGGGCCAGCATGACGTCTTCACGGTCATGAGCGCGCTCAATGCCATCGACGATCTCGGAGAGAAAGCGGAACCCATCTCGGCGATGCTGAAAAAACTTCCTGCAAAAGGCACGGCTCCCAACGAACGCTACTCGAGTTACGTCGCCCGCTTGTTGGCTGATCTCTGCGGCACTCGCCCAGAATTCCTCGACGCCGGTGAGCCGAAGAAGAAGCGCAAAGCCAAGCATTAATCTCAAACACACCCTGCACTGCATTCATGAAACGCCGTTCCTTCCTCAAAGCCGTCCCTGCTGCTGCCCTCGCCTCGCAGATGCTCCCCGCCCAGGATGCCGCACTGCCATTTGGCGCGGAGTTTCCGATGCTGGACTCGCAAACCACCGGCACATGGTGGCTGCCACGCACGGCTGCGGCACCGAAAGCGAATCCAGAGGCCAAAGGCAAGGCGAAGGGCAAAGGGAAAGGCCGTCGTCAGGGGCCGATCGTCGATCTGAATGTGCCGCGCGATCAAGTCGTCTGCTTTGCGATTTACACGCATGAACGCGGCGTGCTGAAAGTTTCCGCGCAGTTGTTTCCACTGAAGCCGGATGAGGCGCGCGAGGCCCGCCTCGAACTGAAACGCGATGGCGAGTGGAAGGAAGTCGCAAAGTCGCAGGTGCATTATCCCGGCTGGGACGCGCATTTCCGTGTCGAAGGCTGGGACAATACAAAGACGGTGCCCTACCGTGTGCGCCATGGCGAAAAGGCGATGTTTGAAGGCACCATTCGCCGTGATCCTATCGACAAGGAAGAGATCGTCGTCGGCAATCTGTCCTGCAATTCTGCGCGCACGAAGGGCGGCAGGCCGGAGATGGTGAATCGCCTCATCGCGCAAGATCCCGATCTGCTCTTCTTTGCCGGTGATCAGACCTACCATCACACTGAGCACACAGCGGGTTGGATCGAGTTCGGTTTGCAGTTCCGCGAAGTGATGAAAGACCGCCCGACGATCTGCATTCCCGACGATCACGATGTCGGGCACGGCAACCTTTGGGGCGAGAACGGCAAGCGCTCGCTGATCCCGGGTGATGCGGATGGCGGCTATCGTTATCCGGTCGAATATGTCAATCAGGTGCAGCGCCAGCAGGCCTGGCATTTGCCTGATGCCGTGGATCCCGCGCCTGCGGAGCGTGGCATCACGGTTTATTTCACACGCATGCACGTCGGCGGCATCGACTTTGCCATCTTGGAGGATCGCAAATTTAAATCCGGCCCCGCAGGCAAGATTCCGCAGATGGGGCCGCGGCCAGATCATATCAACGACGAGAAATACGATCCCAAGGCGATCGACCTGCCGGGCTTGCAGTTGCTCGGCCCGCGTCAGATGAAATTCCTCGATGAGTGGACGCAGGACTGGAGCGGCGCGCAGCTCAAGTGCGTACTTTCGCAGACGGCATTCTGTGGAGCCGCGCACCTCCATGGAAAAGAGGACAATCGTCTGCTCGCCGATCTCGATTGTGGTGGCTGGCCGCAAACAGGGCGCAATGAAGCCCTGCGCCTCGCTCGCCGAGTGCGAGCGACTCATCTCTGCGGCGATCAGCATCTCGCCGTCACGCTCAAGCATGGCATCGACTCCTTTGGCGATGGCCCCTACGCTTTCACCAGTCCTGCGTTGGTGAACACGATTTACGCGCGCTGGTGGCACCCGAAGGACGAGCGGCCTGGCCCGAATCCAGTCGCCAACAGCCCTCTGCCGTGGACAGGCGATTTCAAAGACGGACTCGGAAACCACATGTCCATCTTGGCCTACGCGAACCCGGAGGACATCCAAGACGAAAAGAAACGCGCTGACGGTTACGGCATCGCGCGCTTCAATAAGAAAACGCACCGCATCACCTTTGAATGCTGGCCGCGCTTTTCTGAAGGCGAGCAGTTCCCTGGCTGGCCCATCACCTTTGACAACGACGACAACGATGGCCGCAAACCCGTCGCATGGCTGCCGGAGATCGCCGTCGAGGGCATCGAGCATCCGGTGCTGCAGGTGATCGCTGAATCGAATGGCGAAGTGCTCTACACGGTGCGCTGTCGCCTGCCGCGTTTTCAGCCACCCGTGTTCGCGCAGGGGAAATACACCGTGAAAATTGGTCGCGATCGACCCGATCTGCGCACGCTGACAGGACTGCAGGCCGGCGCGCAAAACAGCACCGAATCACGGACGGTGAAGGTGTAGTCTGAACGATGCGTGCTGGGAATCGCTTCCTGCACGCTTTGCCTGGCAGGTCGCAGGGCAACACTCAATCTCTTCTTTATCCCCAGACATATTCCGACTTCCACTCGATCGCGTGTCGGTTCAGAAACTCGATGTACTCATCCTGAAACGTCTTCAAACGGTGATGTTCCCGCTGCTTCTTGATGTATTCAAACACCTCGGAGGTCTGCGATTTGCTCACAGTAAAGGCACCATAACCATCCTGCCATTCGAAGGCGCTCATCTCTGGGAAGGTTGAGTGAATCCATTTCGAGGATGGCCCTTTGAGGAGTTGCACCGCCTTGCTGATATCAAGATTTGGCGACAGGCGCAGCAAAACATGGATATGGTCGTGATGACCACCGACACACAGCGGAATCATGCGCTTCTGCTGTGCGATCCCGGCGATGTATTCCCAAATGCGTGGTTGCACGTCTTCTGAAAACCACGGCACACGATCCTTGGTGCTCCAGATGAGGTGAAAAGTCAGGCAGTGGTAGAAATCAGCCATGTGCGCGATTGTGGCAGGTTCGGGCGTCGCTCTGCGACGCATGCCATGCGTGGGAATTTTTGCCATCAGATTCCCGGCCTTGAAAGGCCGGGCTACGCGACGTGTGCCGCGCTGCGGCACGGATTGATTTGGTTACATCTCGGGAAGTCTGCTCTAGTCGGGCTGACGACTCGCCGATCTGTACAGGCAAGATGCCTGTGTCAGATACTTGGAAGTCTCAGAGGGGCCTTTGATCATCTGCCAAACCGGCCACGAATGCATAGCTGCCAGCTTCCAGAAATTAGGCTGATCAAAGCGACTTCCTTCGTATTAGCGACGACGAACACGTGGCGATGGTCTTCATTGCTGAATGCGCTCAACGCGACTTTGTCATTTCGGTAGAAGACATGTCGCAGAGCGACACCCGTATCGTAGCCCCGTCTTTCAAGACGGGGATCGTCAATAAACCATTGATAACTCTCATCGCCAGCGTCGCAGAGCGACGCCCGAGCCCGTTGGGAGGCCGGGTATAGCCCCCTCATGTCACTCATGTGCATTTCCGATAGTGCGCCGTGCAAAAACGGGCTTCTCGGCGCGCGTTGGTTTTGCCTATCATTCACGCAGTTATGAAATGTTCTCTTCTCGCCGTCGCACTGCTCGCTGTGGATTGCTCTTTGACCTCTGCCGCCGAGCCGCTGCGTGTTTTCATCCGCTCGGGGCCAAAGTCACATGCGCCCGGTGCGCATGATCATCCCCAGTTTCTCAAAGACTGGGTGCCCCTGCTGAATGAGCGCGGCGTGAAAGCGACCGGAGGCAACGCCTTCCCGACCAAAGAGCAGCTCGATCAAACCGATGTGCTCATCCTGCACACTGACAACGGTGGCGACATCAAGATCGGCGACGAGCGCAAGAACCTGCTCGATTTCCTCAAACGCGGCGGCGGCATCGTCAGCATCCACGCGGCGAACGTCTCGAAAGATCACGATTGGTTCAAGACCATCATCGGCGGCTCGTGGCATTTCGGGAAAACGAAGTGGCTGGAGGCACCGATGAGCCTCTACTTCACCGACCACGACAACGCGATCACGAAGGACATCAGCAACTTCGACCTCGAAGACGAGATCTACTACGACATGGATCTGCTTCCCGAGGTTAAAATCCTTGCTGCCGCTTACACGCCGAACACACCGCAAGTCAAAGGTGGCAACAAAGAAGCTCAAGCGCGCGCTGCCGAGGCTGTGGCGAAGCGCAAAGGCGTGAACATCTACGACATTCAGCCGCAGGTGTGGACTTATGAGCGTAGGGCAGGCGAGACGCCTGACCTACCCACCTATCGCGCCTTTGTCTGTATCCCCGGCCACTGGTATAAAAACTTCAGCCACACCGGCCTGCGCACGCTGCTGCTACGAGGCATTGCCTGGGCCGCGAAACGTGAAAACATCGACGAACTCTGCAAACCCACCGAGCTGGGAGATGCGCTGCGCTACGTCGATGGCGGCGTGCCGCGCCCGCAAGACATGCCGAAGCATCTGGAGGTGCATCCAGAGTTCGACATTTCCCTCGTCGCCTCTGAACCTCTCATCAATAAGCCCATGAACGTGGACTGGGATGAAAAAGGCCGCCTCTGGGTCACGGAGACGCCGGAGTATCCGAACGGTCTGCGCCATGCCAATGTGGATGCGTGGAAGGACAGCGGCTCACTGAAACCCGGCAAGTATGATCGCAAACCACAAGACCGCGTGAGCATTCTCTCCGACACCAACGGCGACGGCATCATGGACAAGAAGACCGTCTTTGCCGACGGCATCGAGCTGGCCACCAGCAGCGCGTTTTATCAAAACGGCATTCTCGTCAGTGCCGCGCCAGACATCTGGTTCTTTGAAGACACGAACGGCGACGACAAGGCCGACAAACGCACCAAACTCTACACGAACCTCGGCACGCGCGACACGCACGCCGTCATCAACAACCTGCGCTGGGGTCTCGATGGCTGGATCTATGCCACGCACGGCTATTCCAGCAGTGATGACGTGACCTCCGGCGATGGCAGCAAGCACTTCGGCCCGATCGGCAGCGGCGTCGTGCGCTTCAAGCCGGATGGCAGTGCCTTTGAGCAGTATTCCTCCAAAGGCGGCAACACCTGGGGACTCGACATCACCACTGATGGGCAAGTTTTCTGGACGCAGCCCACCAGCGGCATTGTGCTCTTGCACACTGTGCTGCCGGAATATGTGCTCGCGAAGGGCAAGCTGCCTGGAGTCACGTCATGGAATGGATTGATGCACCGCGAGAGCACTTATCCTGCCATGCATTGGGAACAGCAGGCCTATGTGCAAATCGACTTCGTCGGCAGCTACACCGCCGCCGCAGGCTGTGCCATCTACGAAGGCGGTGCATGGCCGCGCAAGTGGCACTACAGCTACTTCACCACCGAGCCCACGCTGAACATCGTCAGCCACCGCTTTGTCACGCCCGATGGAGTCACTTATAAGGCGACGAAAGAATCTGGCCGCGAGCAGACCGAGTTCATCCGCAGCAGAAACCTGTGGTTCCGTCCCATCGAGAATCGCGTTGGCCCGGATGGCGCGCTCTACATCGTCGATTTCTGCAATCAGGCGGTCATACACAACGACACTCGCGGCCCCACCCACGGTCCCGCCAACGCCGCCGTCCGCCCCGACCGCGACCACTACTACGGTCGCATCTGGAAGGTGAATCACAAGGAGGCGAAGACGCTGGAGGTGGTGAAGATGACCAGCGCAGATCGAGCTACGGTTCTCGAAGTCAGTGGAAACTCGACCAACAAACATCAAAGGTACAGCGCGCTACGTCTGCTTGTGCAAGACAGACCTTCAATTGAAGAAAGAGAGCCGAACACATACCAACCCCGTAAACATGTGCAATGGGGACCAATGGGTAGTCCAGCTTATCGCAAGTATCTAGACTCATATAGATCTTCCGAAAGGGGGGGTGTTGCTGAAATTAACGTTACAAATATTCTCAAAGACTACGCCGCTGCTCAAGACGACTGGACTCGCAGTGCGTTGATTGCCGCCGCGTCTGACAAATCCCCTGAAGTCATTGCCGCCGCGTTGTCGCTGGAGCCCTTTGAGTCGCTTCCGTCCTTCGTCAGCGCCCTCCTTCCCGCTGCGCTGCCTGCTCACGCCGAACAACTCATCACCGCCTGCGCAAAGGCCGATGCGAAGGCCGATGCCCTCAAGTCCGCCATTCTTCGCGGCATCGCCGAGAAGGTGAGCGATGCGCCTGCGATGTCTCCCGCGCTCACCGAGGCTTTGAAAAAACTCCTCGCTCAACCTGCGCTCGCCGCAGCCACCTTGCCGCTGGTGACGAAATGGGACAAAGGCGGTGCGCTCGCTGCTGAGGTCAAAGCGCAGATCGACAAACTCAGCGCGACGCTTTCGGACAACGCGGCTCCCGTGGAAGCTCGCGTGAATGCAGCGAGGGGCCTTGTGGCGGTCGGCGGGGCATCGCAGGAGTATGTTGTTCGAGCTTTAGCTCGCCCCGAGGCTCCTGCGGTGCTGCTGACGGCCATCGTTGCCGCTTTGGACGAAAGCGGAGGCATTGCGGCCATTGTGCCCGCATTTGGCACGCTGAAGCGTGAACAACAAACGCAAGCCTTCGAAGCCATCCTCAAACGCCCCGAGGCGACGAACGCGCTGCTCGATGCGGTGAAGGCTGGAACCTTTAAGCGCGATCTCTTTGCCCCCGGCGATGTCGCGCGGCTGCGCTCGCATCCAAACAAGCGAATCGCCAAACGCGCGAATGATCTCTTCAAGATCAACAACGCCGCGAAGGATGCCATCATCGCGAAGCTGACGACCGCAGTCGAAAAGCCCGGCAATGCCGCGAATGGCAAGACGCTCTTCACGGCTGCCTGCGCTGTGTGCCACAAGCTCGGCGACATCGGTGCGGCGGTCGGTCCGCCGCTCGATGGCATGGGTGCGCATGGCCCAGCCGAGTTGCTCGTGCATATCGTCGATCCGAATCGTGAAGTCGATCCCAGCTTCTGGGCCTTCAACATCACCACCAAAAAAGGAGAGACGCTGCAAGGCGTCATCACCAGCGAAAACAGCGCCACCGTCACACTCGCCACGCAAGTCGGCGTGCGTGAGATCGCGAAGGGCGACATCGCCAAGCGCGAAAACACCCGCCGCAGCCTCATGCCGGAGGGGCTGGATGCACTCGGCGGTGATGCCCTGCGCGACATCCTCGCTTTCATCTGTGGCGATGCGATGAAGCAGTTCCGCATCCTGCATCTCGCAGACGCCTTCACCGCTGACAGCCGCGGCGGTGTCTTCGCCGGCCCTGCGGCGAGCCAAGGTCAAGTGCGCCTCGCCAAATACGGCAATGTGAAAGTCGAAGGCGTGCCCTTCTTCATCCAAGACGCCGCGAAAGCCGCCAACGGTGCGAATTTGATCGTGCTCAAAGGTGGCCCGTCAAACAGCTTCAGCGCCAGCTTGCCTGCGAAGGTCGAGATCCCCGTGCATGTGGCGGCGCAGCGCATTCAAATGCTCAGCGGCATCTCCGGCTGGGGCTGGCCCGCGCATCGCGATGAAAGCCCAGCGCTCAAGGCCACCGTCGTTTACGAAAACGGTGAGAAAGACGAGTTCACCTTCATCAATGGTGTGCATTTCAGCGATTATGTGCGGCCCATCGAGGTGCCCGGCTCCAAATACATCGAAGGCATCACCGACGGTCAGCAGATGCGCCTGCTCACGCTGGAACTCACGAAGAAAGCCGTCGCAAAAACGCTCATCCTCGAAAGCCCTCCAGGCAACGGCACAGCACCCGTCATCGTCGCCATCACCGCTGACATCGAAGGCAAGGGGCCAAGGAGTGCAGACACCCACGTCCGCAAACCTCAGGCACAGAAAAGGAAGGCGGACGTTCGTTCTACGGGCCCCAAAGAAGGCGGACGAGGTGACGGCCCGCTCGCTGCCACCACGCCGGTCAACTGGGAGGCTGGCAAAACGAAGGTGCTCGTCATCGGCGGCGGTTCCTCGCACAAGTTCGCAGAATTCTTCGGCACCACCGACGTGAACACGCTCAAAGCGGCTGGCTTTACGGTACACTACACGGAGGATCGCGACCAAGCTGCCACCGAACTCAAAAATGCCGACGTGGCGGTCATTAGTGTGAATCGCAAATTCTTCGACACTGCCGCCTATCGCAAAGCGCTCTTTGATTTCGCCGCCGCAGGCAAAGGCATCATCATGCTCCATCCCGGCACCTGGTATGGTTATGCGGGATGGCCGGAACTGAACGCGCAGATCGTCGGCGGTGGCGCACGAGGCCATGACAAAATTCATCCGTTCGAGGTGAAGGCACTCAAACCGGATCATCCCGTGATGAGTGGCGTGCCCGCGAGTTTCACCGTCGAAGACGAGCTGTATTACGTGAACGCCGAAGGCACGCCGGAAGGAACGGCGGCCATCGAAGTGCTTGCCGAGACCAGTCACAGCGACCGATACCAAAAATCACATCCGAGCGTGTGGATCACCAAGCATCCGAAAGCGCGTGTCGTCGGCATCGCCCTCGGGCATGACGCGCGCGTGCATGATCTCCCTGCCTTCAAAGCCATCCTCAGCAATGCGGTGAAGTGGGCAAGCGGTCGGTGAGCGCAAAAAAAGAGCGGCCTTTTGCGGGGCCGCTCTTCTCGTTTTGAAAGGAAGTGAGGTGATTACTTCACGATGCCGAGCAACTCGACATCAAAGATCAGTGCCTCGTTCGGTCCGATGTCACCGCCAGCGCCTTGCTCGCCGTAGGCAAGATTGGAAGGAATAAAGATGCGCCATTTGGAGCCGACAGGCATGAGTTGCAGCGCTTCGGTCCAGCCTTTGATGACTTCCTGCACACCAAAGGTGATGGGCTGTCCGCGTTCGACCGAGCTGTCGAAGACCTTGCCGTTCAAAAGGGTGCCATGGTAGTGGACGTTGACACGATCCGTTGCCTGCGGCTTCGGGCCGTCTCCCGCTTTGAGGATTTCGTATTGCAGGCCACTGGCCGTGGTCGTGACGCCTTTCTTTTTGCCGTTCTCGGCGAGGAATTTTTCGCCTGCTGCTTTGGCTTCGTTGCCACGAGCAGCTTCTTTCTCACGCATGTTGTTTTCAAATGCTTGCATGGCAGCCATGAGTTCTTCCTGGGTAAACTTGGGCTTTTCTCCAGCCAGTGCTGCCTTGATGGCCTCGGTGAGAGAGGCGACATCGATTTCCATCCCCTGCTGCTTGAACTGTCCTCCCATATTCAGGCCGATGAAGTAGCTGACTTTTGCCATATCCACCGCCGCTGCGGGGGCAGCCTCGGCAGCTTTCGCTGGTTTGATTTCCTGAGCTGGGGCGAGTGTGGCTGCCGCGAGCGCGGCGCAGAACATGACGGTGGTAGGTTTCATAAGAGAGGCGCGGAGACTACGCGTGGCGGCTAGATGGTCAATGCAAAGCCGCGCCCGGGTGGGAAAAAGGCGTTTGACCCCTTGGGTGCCCTGAACCACTGTCGCCGCCCCTTAAACCAGAACCCAACATGCCCGCTAAAATCTATACTGAAAAAGACGCCAGCCTCGCTCCGCTCAAAGGCAAAACCTGCGCCGTCATCGGCTTTGGCTCCCAAGGCCACGCTCATGCGCTGAACCTCAAAGAGAGCGGCGTCAAAGTCGTCATCGGCCTCTACCCTGGCTCCAAGAGCCGTGCCGTGGCTGAAGAAAAGGGCCTCAAGGTCATGGACACCGCCGATGCAGTGAAAGCAGCGGACGTGATCTTTGTCGCCGTGCCGGACACAAAAATCGGCGGCGTGTATAAGAAAGACATCGCTCCGCATCTCACCAAGGGCAAGACGCTGCTCTTCTCCCACGGCTTCGCCATTCTCTACAAGACGGTCGTCCCGCCGAAGGATGTAAACGTCATCATGGTGGCCCCGAAAGGCCCCGGTCACATCGTCCGCCGTCAGTACACTGAAGGCAAAGGCGTGCCCTCCCTCATCGCCATCCATCAGAACGCTGACAAGCAGGCCAAGAAGATCGCGCTCGCTTGGGCGCACGGCATCGGCGGCACCCGCGGCGGTGTCATCGAAACCACCTTCAAGGAAGAAACAGAGACCGACCTCTTCGGCGAGCAGACCGTGCTTTGCGGTGGTTGCAGCGCCCTTGTCCAGGCTGGCTTTGAAGTGCTGGTGGAAGCCGGCTACTCCCCTGAGATGGCTTACTTCGAGTGCTTGCACGAGCTGAAACTCATCGTCGATCTCATGAACGAGTCCGGCATCGCAGGCATGCGCTTCTCCATTTCCGAAACCGCCAAGTGGGGCGATGTGAAAGTCGGCCCGGCCATCATCGACAAATCGGTGAAGACCCGCATGAAGAAGGCTCTTAAAGACATCCAGACCGGCAAGTTTGCCAAGGAATGGATCAAAGAAACCGAGACCGGTTACAAGAAGTTCAACAAGCTGCTCAAAGACGGCGAGAAGCATCCGATCGAGAAGACCGGTGCGCGTCTTCGCAGCCTGATGCCGTGGATCAAGAAACGCGACATCAAGGGCCAGCAGGCGAGCTACTCGTAATCTGCAAGCGCGCACTCACAAACGCGCGTAGAGCAATCTCATCCAAGAGCGCGGACTGGAAACGGTCCGCGCTTTTTCATGCCTTCACAGAGCGCCTCCTTTGTTGGATGATCGAATCTGATCCGCGCGCCTCTAACCGGTGATGAAATGTACACGCCTCACCGCATCGTGGAGGCGCGCAATTGGCGCAGGGCGTAGAGGGGAATGCTTGATTGGGGGATGCGCCGCGCTCCGCTCTTTCGCTTCGGGCTGAACTCCTCGCGCTGCGCTCTGCGACTGCCGCCCAGGGCTTCGGCAAGTAGCTATGCGCAATCGTCTGACCGACTCACGACGGACGACGTCAAGCCGCCAAGCACCCCGCCAGCCTCAACTTTTTCAGATCAGATGTGGACACCGTTGTCCTTTTTCATTTTCGGCAATCTGCTTTCAGGTTAGGCGAACGTTTAAGCTCTGGCACGGAAGGGGCGGCGGAGAGCATGAACGAAGCGGATGATATTCAAATTATGATGAGCTTTGATACGACAACAAGCGCCCCTCCCGTTGTCCAGCAGCGCCTTTGTTCTGGCCTTCTGTGTTTGAACCATGCGCACATATGACTGCTGCTATTCCGACTTGCCATCGAGCTCCCAAACTCTCACATAATCCACGAGCATCTCAGTTGGGAATTCGCCGGCACCAACCTCCCCATCCAAAACCAGTTTGTTGTCTTTCCACTTCAAATAGGGTGCGCGCAGTCCAAGCGAAAGCGCAACAGACATGGGTCGATGCCAAAATTTATTGGGCTTCCGTCCCACTTCCACGCCATCGACATACCAAATGATCATGTCTTTTTCGACCCGACATCCGTAGGTGTGAAAATCCGTCCTCGGGTCGAACGCCGTGCGGTATTCGTTTGCTTGAGCCTCGCGGAAACGTTCATCGTTTGGCCGATGCCACTCGCGTCCCGGCACCCCCGGCTTTCCGTTTGATAAGATGGCGTGGAGATTGTGGTCGGTGATGCGCTCATTCCCTTCCTTCTGCGATTGCCTCTGCGTCATTTCAACGATGTCAATTTCACTGTATCGCACCTCTCCAGCCGGAGTGATTGTGTCGTCGATCGTGCTGTAAAGCCAAAAGGCGGGGCTTGCTCCTGGAAACATGGGCGCCCCCTTGATTCGGGCCTCGTAGTAGCCATTGGTTCCCTTAGCATACGACTTCAGCATCCCAGAGGTGTAGCCTCTGCCCTCCCGGTCCTTCTCGTTCTTTCCTTTCATCGCTGGGGAGTCGTTGCGGAGTGTGATCTTCAGCAACCCATCTTGGGCCGTGACGTTTCGTTCATTGTCCCATCGCCATCCACTGAACTGCTCGGGGTTCTTGTTCCATTTCCGCCAATCGACTGTGCTGGCATTGAAGTCATCTGAGCGGTTCCAACGGATCACCCAGTTCTCGCCCGCTGCTGCCGTGAGGGGCCTGACATTTTGTGAGGTTTGTCCCGATAGTGGAGACATAACAGCGCTACTAATGAAAAAGAAGACGTTTAGCGATAAGGTGATGGAGGGAAGTTTCATTTTTTGCCAGAACTAGTTGATGAGAAACATTTTGTCGGTTTGTCAGCAGCTTTATAGACGACAAAAGTGTGGGAAAAGTACGGGCGTGATGGCTTCATGGGGTGGTTTTAGCCGCAGATGATGGAATAGGGCAATAAAAATGTCGAATAACATTCGGCATTCGGCTAATCAGTTGGAAAATAACACCCGAGATGCCAGACAAACCACGACTCGAAGAGCAAATCCGAGGGTCATTCGCCTCAAACACTATTCCCGCAAGACGGAGGAATCCTATGTGGGCTGGTATAAGCAGTTTGTCAGCTTTCAGGCTAAAGTGTGGGGGCGGATGCGGCACTGGCGATGCGCGTTCACGCAGATTATCCAGAGACTCGCGGAGTAGGAGTGCATCACGCGGTTCCAAGGTCGGAATGCTGACGCATTCTGCTACGCTCTGGGGCGGAAACGGCGCTGCGATCCTCGATAAGTGTCCAGTTCATCTCTGAAGTTCATCATCTGCCAGAGTTTGAGGGTGTCAGTGTTGAGTGCTTCTGCGGATTGGGCCAGTCGGCTTGCATTTTGCCTTCTCTTGGGGCATTCATGCCTGCCCCCATGACCCCGAAGATCGACCCCGCCCTCCACCGCGATAAAAAGCCGGATTGGATCCGTGTGACTCTGCCGCGCGATCCGAAATTCTGGAGCACGAAGGGACTGATCACCGACCTGAAGCTGCATACCGTGTGTGAGGAGGCCCAGTGCCCGAACCGCTGGGAGTGCTGGAGTCAGGGGACGGCCACTTTCATGATCGCGGGGGATCGCTGCACGCGCGCCTGCGGTTTCTGTGCTGTGAAAACGGCCAAACCCTTCGCTCTCGAAGCCGATGAGCCGCAGCGTGTGGCCGAGGCGACTCAACGCATGGGGCTGAATCACATCGTGATCACCGCTGTGGCGCGTGATGACGTGAAAGACGGAGGTGCGGAGCATTTTGCGCGCACCATCGAGGCCGTGCGCGCGGCGGTGCCGACGATCACGATCGAGATTCTTGTCCCCGACTTCAATGGCAAGGATGACGCGCTGGAGGTCGTGATGAAGGCGCGCCCGCATATTTTTAATCACAACCTCGAGACGGTGGAGCGGCTCACCCCGCTGGTGCGCAGTCGCGCGCAATACCATCGCAGCCTGCATGTGCTCAAGCGCGCGAAGGAAATGGCGACGGAGCTCGGCACGAAGTGTGCGACGAAGAGCGGTCTCATGCTCGGCCTCGGCGAGACTGAGACGGAGCTTTTTCAGGCCATGGATGATTTGCGTGAGCACGGCGTGACCGTCCTGACGCTCGGTCAATATCTGCGCCCATCGGCGCAGCATTTGCCGGTGATCGAGTACGTCCACCCGGACACGTTCGAAAACTATCGGCAGATCGCTTTGAAGAAGGGCTTCCGTCACGTCGCTAGTGCTCCTTTGGTGCGCAGCTCTTACCACGCCTCTGATTTCAAGCCGGAGTTGGATTTGGAGTGACGCGCGGAATCATTCCTCGATCACCACCGGATTTTTGGGCTTGAGCAGGAAATAGAGCGCGATGCTGGCGAGCAGGATCGCGCCCGCGATGAGTGGCGCGCCCCGGTGTGCTGTGTCGGTGCTGGTGATGGCAGTGTGCACGCGCACGAAGATGAGAGAGGCACAGACGAGTGCGCCGAGAACGGGCACGATGAGTGGTGGCTCAAAGCCGCTGCGTGGCTCTCCAGGGCGACGTTTGAGAGCGATGAGGGAGACATTGACCACGGTGAAGACGATGAGGAGCAGCAGCACGGTGGCCTCCGCGAGTTGTTTCACCTCACCACTGAGGATGAGCAGTGAGACGATGCCAAAGAGCACGAAGACAGCGATGTGTGGGCTTTTGCGCACGGGATGCACCGCGCCAAGGATGGAGGGCAGTAGCCCCTGGCGGCTCATGCCGTAGAGCAGGCGCGACCCCATGAGGTAATTCAGCAGTGCGGTGTTGCCGATGGCGAAGATGGTGATGGCGGCATAGACGGGCTTGATGCCGGTGAACCACGGCGCGGCTCGGCGTGCGACCTCCATGAGCGGCGCGTCGCTCTTTGCCAGCTCCTGCCACGGCACGACAGATACAGCGGTGATGGCGACGGCCATGTAGATGCCGGTGGCGAGGGCCATGGCACCGAGGAGGCCGAATGGGACGCTTTTGGCTGGGTTCTTCACTTCCTCACTCACATTCAGAACATCTTCAAAGCCGATGAAGCTGTAAAAGGTGAGCACTGCGCCGTGCATGACGAACGCCAGCGTGATGCCACTGCCGGGGCCGCCTGCGGGGGTGTCGCCGGGAGAGACGAAGTAGTTCACACTGCCCCAGTAGCGCACGCCGATGCCGATGATGAAAAGCAGTCCTGATGCCTCGATGAGAGTGCAGAGGATGTTCAACCACATGCTTTCGCGGATGCCGCGATAGATCACGCAGCCGACGAGTAAGACGACGCCGATGGAGCCGAGCTTGATCGCTGTGTCGTCGAGCGCCCAGCCTGCGAGTTCTTTGATCTGTCCGATGATGGCCTGCGCACCCGTGGCCATGCTCGTGAGGCCACTCATCATCACAGCCATGCCGATGACATAACTCAGCAACGGATTGCGCAGCCCGCGCTGAGTGACATAGGCGGCACCGCCGGCTTTCGCATATCTGCCGCCGACGCAGGCATAGGAGAGTCCGGTGAGCAGCGCGCCGATCATCGCCATGAGAAAGGCCAGCCACACTGCATTGCCGAGATCGGCAGCCGCTTTGCCGATAAGTGCGTAAATGCCTGCGCCGAGCATGGAGCCAAGTCCATAAAACATGATCTGCCAGGGGCCGATGGACTGGATGAGTGCCGTGGGCGGCGTGGCAGGTTTGGGATCGGGCATGAGCTGCTACTAGCCGAGATCATGCAGAGCGTGAAGGCAAAAAACGCCCGCATTTCCAAACGAGAGGGAAATGCGGGCGGCGGGGATGGCTTGCGTGCTTCGAGCTTACAGCACCGGGATGTGGCGTGGCTTGGCCGCTTCTTTGAGAGGCAGGTTCAAAACGAGAACGCCGTCGGCGAGTTGCGCACTCAACTTCTCCTCGTTGACTGGCGTGTTGAGGCGCAGACGCAGGAGATAGCTGAGAGGCGAGAGTTCGCGATGGTGTGCCTTCGCGCCCTCGGGCAGATGGTTCGTGCGCTCACCACGCACCGTCAGGACGCTGTCATCGAGGTCGATCTTCACCCCGCTTTTGGGTACGCCGGGGATGTCGATGTGAACCTCATAGGCATCGGGGGTGCGATGGATGTGGTAACGCGGCTTGCGCAGGGATTCGGTGACACCGGTGGTGGCATACGAAGCAGGAGTGGAGGTAGAGCAAAGAGTGTTCATGAGATTTGTCGGATGGAGGGTTGGGAGATGTGGGTTCAGTTGAGTGCGATGCTGCGCGGCTTGCTGTGTTCAGCTTTTGGCAGCGTCACACGGAGGATGCCGTCCTCCAGTTTGGCACTGATCGCGTCTGCGTTGACGCCATCAGGCAGGGACACGGAGCGGGTGAGCACCACGCTGCCTTCGCCGTGCTTTGCGTGCCTTTCAGCAGAGACGGAAAGCAGTCCGTCGTTGAGTTCGATTTTGACATCTTCCTTCTTCACGCCGGGCACTTCAAAGCTGGCAAGGTAGGCCTCTTTGTCCTCAGAGACATCGACGGCCAGACGGTCATCAGCAGCGCAGGGCAGGAGTTCGCCGAAACCACTGAAGAGGTGATTCAGAGAAGGAAATCCTGCAAACGGATGACGGAACCACGCGTCGTAGTCCGAGAAGCGAGAGAGAGCGGAGGGATTGGAGCGGATGAGTTTCATGGGATGGTGGGGTTAGAGGTTTTTTGAATGGAACAAGTTCCGCCCCATACCTCTGCATGCTCCATGCCAAGAGCACACTCGCGCCTGTGCAACGCTGGATTCTCAAGGCTTACAGCCGCACAACGGTGCTGCCTTCCTACCATCATCCGCCCAGTGATTGTGCCAGAATGCGGCACATCTCGGCACAATGCTGTGCCATTTATGCCAGATGGATCACGCGGCCTTGTTGGCGGCTGCCTTCTTTTTCATGCGGATGTTCAGCGTCTCGACAAACACGGAGAAGGCCATCGCGAAATAGACATAGTTCTTCGAGAAATGTACCTGGAAGCCCTCTGCCACGAGCGTGGTGCCGATGAGCAGCAGGAAGGACAGCGCCAGCATTTTCACCGTGGGATGTTCGCTGATGAAATCGCTCACTGCGCCAGCAAAGAACATCATGAAGCCCACGGAAATGAGCACTGCCGCGACCATGACGGTGATGTGATCCACCATGCCCACGGCGGTGATGACCGAGTCCAGCGAGAACACGATGTCCAGCATGGCGATTTGCACGAGGATGGCCCCGAGTACGGCTTTGCCGTGGGTTTGTCGCTCTTCCTCGACATGGCCCTCGACTTTGTGATGAATCTCCACGGTGGCTTTGTACAGCAGAAACAGGCCGCCG
Source organism: Prosthecobacter sp. (assembly GCA_039806835.1). GTDB lineage: Bacteria > Verrucomicrobiota > Verrucomicrobiia > Verrucomicrobiales > Verrucomicrobiaceae > Prosthecobacter. The sequence goes on from JBDHQD010000003.1 coordinate 78,137, forward strand.
ATGATCAGCACGAGGTCTTTGCCTGAGAGTTCATGACCGAGGATGGCGAAAAGAGGTTCTTTGAGCTGGATCACCCACGAGATGCAGAACAGCAGCATAATGCGGGTGATCATGGCAAAGCCCAGCCCCAGCAGCCGCGCGCGTGGCCGTTGCTCCGCAGGCAGCTTATCCACGAGGATGGAAATGAAGACGATGTTGTCGATGCCGAGGACGATCTCCATCACCGTGAGCGTCAGCATGGCGATCCACGCCTCCGGGCTGCTGACCCAGGAGAAGTCGAGAAAATTGACGGCTGCGAGAGGGAGTTCAAAGAGGGGATTCATGAGCGGCGCGGAGAGTAGCGGCATTTGGCAACACGGCAAATGCTCGTGAGAGTCTCTTGCCTCGTGTCGTAATGGCATCATGTCCGATTTGAGCCGCCGTCAGTTCCTTCAGAGCATCGCCGCCGTCACTCCGAGTTTGACTCTCAGTGCGCCGCCTGATGATTGGATCATAGACACGCATCAGCATCTTTGGGATCGGCGCGTGCTGAGTCCACCGTGGCTCAAAAGCGCGCCAGAGGTGTTGAGGCATGAATTTCTCAGCGCGGATTATCAGGCTGCCTTCAGTGGATTGAAGGTGAAGGCGATTTACATGGAGGTGGATGTGGCCCCAGAAGATCACCGCAAAGAAGCGGACGACATCGTGGCCCAGTGTCGTGCCGGAGATACGCCGACCATTGCCGCTACGATCGGCGGGCGACCTGACTCTGCCGACTTTGCAGACTATGTGCAGCGGTATGCCAGCAGCGGCTTTGTCAAAGGCCTGCGTCAGGTGCTGCACGGCAATGCCACGCCGTCAGGTTATTGTCTCAGAGAGAATTTTGTGCGCGGTGTGCGCACGCTCGGCAAACACGGCCTCAACTTTGAACTCACGATGCGCCCGACGGAATTGGCCGATGGCGCAAAGCTCATCCAGCAGTGCCCGGACACGCGTTTTGTGCTCGATCACTGCGGCAACGGCGATCCAAAGGCATTCAATCCCAAGCTCGGCCCCGGCATGAAACGCGGATGCACGGCGGATGAATGGAAGCGCGGCATCGACGCCGTGGCTGCGGCGCGTGCAGATGTCATGTGCAAGATCAGTGGCATCGCCGCCTTTGTGCCGCCCGGTCAATGGGGAGCGGAGGATCTGGCTCCTGTCGTCAATCACTGTCTCGACACATTTGGCCCAGACCGCGTCTTCTTTGGTGGTGATTGGCCGGTGTGTCTGCTCGGTGGCCCAGCGCTGCAATGGGTAAATGCGTTGCGTCAGATCGTGTCATCGCGTCCGCTGGAAGATCAGCGCAAATTATGGAGCGGGAACGCGATACGCTTTTACCGATTGCAGCTTTGAAGTGCCGCGTTCTTGAAATCTCTTGGCCTGCTCTTGCCCAGATGTCGTGTGGTCGCGGGGAAGCAGGTCGTCCAGATTGCCGCAAGATTTCTCGATGAGTTCACTCTCCGATCCACACAGGCGTGCCCTCGGGCACGAGGTCAAACAGTTCGATCATGGCCAAGTTTCTCAGGCGCACACAGCCATGACTCGCTGGGCGTCCGATGCTGTTTTCGTCATTTGTGCCGTGGATGTAGATGTAGCGCTGGAACGTGTTCGCATTGCGAGGTTCCAGCCCATGCAGCCAGAGAATGCGCGTGAGCACGAAATCGGTCTTCGTATCCATGCCCTGTGTCCAGAGTCCCACGGGTTGGCGTGATTTGAAAATGGTGCCACAGGCGGCACCGTCGCCGTGTTTCTCCCGCACCACAAAGCTGCCCAAAGGCGTCTTGTGACTGCCCTCCAGAAAGCCAACACCAAATTTTGATGTGGAGCACGGCCACTCTTTGACGAGTTGTGTGCCAGCAAACAAGCGCAGTCGCTGCGTGCCGATGCTGACTTCGAGGCGAGGGTGACGGAGGCTCATGAGTTCACCTTAATCAAGGTGTCGGTGTCCTCCAGCTTTCGTTTGTGATGAGAGCACCGTTGGCGTGATGCCAAGTAAACGCGACCATGGCGGCATCGGTTGTCCCGTGGTCGAAAAAACGGCGGCAAGATGAGAAGAAGGCATTATCCTGCCGCCATGCGTTTCACCCGGCTGCTTTTTTCTTCCTCCGTTCTGCTTCTCGCCAGTTGCGCGGCGATGTCGCATGGGCCGCAGATTGTGAATGTCTCTGCCTACGATCCCAAGGAGCGGCAGCGTGCAGGCGCGAGCTACTCGGAGCACGATGTCACGGCCCTGCGTGCGAATGGAGCAGAGGCGTTGATCGCGCGTGTCGGCAAAGGTGGAAACCTCGATGAAAAATGTTCGGCATTCCTCTCCTCGGCGGATCGCGCAGGCATGCTGCCAGGTGTGTACTACCGAGTGCAGCGGCATGTGGATGTGGTCGCGCAGGCAGATCAACTCGTGGCGCGTGTCATGCAGTTGGCGCGCAGCAGATCCTGGCGCGCATCCGCACTGTTGATCTGTGGCGACTTCGACGGCGACTTGCCGCTTTCTTCCATCCTACGTTTCATGGAGCGTGTGGAAGCCCGCACCGGCGTGGTGCCAGTCGCCTATCTCGAAAACAGCACGCAGATGAAGCAAGCCATGAGTCGCGCTGACTCAGCGACCAAGGCGCGCCTGCGCCGCATGCCATACTGGCTCGCTCTGTATTCGCATGATGGCGGCGCAGGGCCGATCTATCCCGCGCCGGGAAATCCGCAGGGACTCCTGCGGCAGTATCAGGTGTGGCCCACCTGGACGCTCTGGCAATACGGCGGTGTCGAATGGGAACACGGGCGCTCGCGACCCAAAGTGTATCATCACGGGAGCTACCGCTTCCCGCTCTACTTCGGAAACCTCGATCGCCCGGTGGAGCGCAATGTTTTCCATGGCACCTCTGCAGAGCTACACAGTTTTTGGCAGCGCCACGGAATTCCTCTCCACTAAACGCAGGCGCAGCACAGCGTGGCGAACCTTGGGATTGTCGAGTAGGGCGGGGAGTTCGAGATGCTCGCTCCACAGGCGTGACTTCACCTGACTTGCACCTCAGAGTTCCTTGAAATAGGATACTGCCATGCAAGCCACCCTCGACATTGATGACGATGTCTTTCGCGCCATCGAGACACTGAGTCGCCGTGAAAGCAAATCGGCAGGTCAGTTGCTCTCCGAGCTGGCACGGGCCGCACTGGGCAGTTCTGCCGCCAAACAACCACTCAAAGAGGGAGAACCGAAGACGTTCGGCGGCTTCACGCCGTTTCCGAAGCGCGGCGGAGTCGTGACGGATGAATTGATCAACAAAATCCGAGAGGGCGACTGCTACTGATGATCGCGCTGCTGGATGTCAATGTGCTCATCTCGTTGATGGATGAGGATCATCCGGCGCACATCCCCAGCCGCGTCTGGTTCGAGCAGAATCATCGAGACGGCTGGGCTACCTGTCCGATCACGGAAAATGGCTGCGTGCGCATCATGTCCGCCGTGAGCTATACCAACCCGCTGCCCGCGCAAGATGTGGCGACTAGGCTGGCACAGGCAGTAGCCACGTCCGAACATGTATTCTGAGCGGATGACATTTCCATCTTGGATCCTTCAGTTGTGGACACGCGTCATGTCCAAGGCACCAAGCAGCTCACCGACCTCTATCTGCTCGCTTTGGCGGTCAGACATGGTGGACGTTTGGTGACGCGCGATGGCAATGTACCGCTGCGCGCCATTCATGGCGCAAGGGCAGAGCATCTCCTGGTGATTTAACTCCACTCCCGCAACCTCTCCGGGAACGGGCAGTTTGCGCAGGCGGAATCGTCTTCGAGGCAGAAGTCTTCGTAAATTTGCAGCAAGCCCTGTTGGTGATGCAGCTTCTGAGTGAAGCCTTGGCTCTGCGGGTCATCGCCAAACAAGCGCAGCACAGCGCGGCGGACTTTCTGATTGTCGAGCAGGGCGGGGAGTTCGAGGTATTCGGCCCACAGGCGCGTGCGCTCCGGCACGAGCAGGGGATAGGCGACGTTTGCCAGCATCTCCTGCACGCGGGTCTCACCGATGAGCGCGATCGGCTTCTTCGCCGGAGCGGCGAGCAGGGTGTAATGCGTGCTCCAGAAATCGTGCGTGAGAGCTGACAGGGATTCACGCCACGCGGCCTGGCTCCAGCGTGTGGCATCGGTCAGCGGCGCGACGATTTGCGGCCACGCATTCAACATCGCCGCGAACGCGCCGAGGCGGCGCTGCGGGTGATTGCCGGGACGCGTGGCAGCGAGTTTCCAGCGCGGGAGCTGGCGTTCATCGAGCCAGCGCAGGCAGGCATGGCGCTGCTTCCACCACTCCGACCAGAGCTGGCGCAAATACAGGCGTGTCTCCGGCTCAGTGTCTTCGACGCGCATCAATTCGAGAAAACCGGAGACGCCGAACAGCAGGGCCTCACGCTTCACCGCCTCCATCTTCAGCAGTGTTTTTGCCGGGAGCCGCTGACTGAGCAGCGTGAAGGGCTGTGAGTTGTTGCGATAACCGAGTGTGCGGGCCAGTGCCTGATAGATGGCTTGCTCGCGGCCATGCGCAGCCACACAGCGATGCAGGCGTTTCGATTTCAGCTCCAGTCGGTATTGCGCGGCGGATTCGAGCATCGACTGCACACGCGAGGCATCCATCTCACGCAGCGGCGTGGCGCAACGACCGATGCGCGCGGCGGCGAGTCCACGCTGAGGCCGCGCATGCTCGGCGCGCATCGACGCCTCCAGCTTCACTTGCACGACTTCGCGGTGCTGGCTCGTGCGCGTGTAGAATCGCTCCTGCGGCGCGGAGAAAAACAGATGCAGCGCGACGCGGTCGTAGTCCGCGTTTGCACCGTGCTGATGCCTCTCCCAGTCGCGTGCATCAGGATCGAGCTCGATGTCGCCGCGCAGGGGGTGATCATCGACGGTGATCGCGCAGCCGGTGAAATCCGGCCCAGCGCCGGAGTTCCAGGTGCCGAAGTCGGTGATGCGCACCGCCTTGCCATCGGTGCTGGTGAATTCGCTGCCGAAGGCACCTGCGAACCACAGGCTCTGCAGATCCAGCTCTGGCATCGGCTCGCTGAAACCGGGCAGCGTCGGTTCTTCGACACCGGAGAACACCGCGTCGCGAAAGCGCGCGTAGCGTTCAGCCAGTGGGAGCGGTGTCATGGCGAAGGAACCTTTATCAAATCAGCCAGCGAGACTTCCGCCAGTGAATTCACGCGCCGCCAAGCCCCGGTGAAGTCGAGATGCCGCGTCATCGGCCCCGGCGCGACGATGCAGCGGATGCCCGCAGCCATCGCGGCACGCAGGCCGTTGAGCGAGTCTTCAAAGATGACGGCCTCTTCCGGCTTCACGCCGAGTTTTTCAGCGGCATGGAGAAAGAGCGAGGGATCGGGCTTCACCTTGCCGGTGTCATCGACGGTGGAGATATGGTCAAAGTGCTCGCGCAGGCCGAGCTGGTCCATCCATGAGTCGATCCATGTGCGCGGGCTGCTGCTGGCGATGGCGATGCGCAGGCCGAGTGCGTCCGCTTCTTGCAGCAATGCCTCCACACCAGGGAGGAGCTGCAAATGCTTGCGCAGTTCGTTCTCGCGCGTCTTGCGTTCGTTTTCGACAGCGTCCCAGTCAAAGGTGCGGCCAGTGCGCTCCTCGAGATCGCGCCGCGGATCGTAGCTCGTGTTGAAGTCGGTGCCGACGACCTGGGCATAACGCTCGACGGGCAGCTCGTGCCCATGCTCGGCAAAGATTTCCCTCCAGGTGTGATAACCGGTGCTTTCAGTGTCAACGATGAGGCCGTCGAAGTCGAAGATGACGGCGCGGATGGGGGCGAGCATGGTGCGATATGGAGTGGCGACGAATCGTCGCCATGCCAGAACCTTTTTGCCGGTGCTTCTCCGGCTCTCCATAGTCCAGCATGCCCAGCCTGAGAAAACCATCATCCAAACCTCTGCGTGAGCTGTTGGAGTCGTGGAGTGATGCGCCGCTGAGCTACACGCCGGCGCTGAACGCCTTTGGATTCGGATGGTGCGGAATTTTGGCTTGGCGTGGGGCGAGTCGTTGAAATGGCTTTCGCAGGCGGCACGTTTGATTCACTCTCACATCACCATGAAGCGTCTCTTTGCTCTTTTCGTCGTTGCCGCCTTTGCCAGTGCCGCACTTTCTGCGGACAAGAAATCCATCGTCATGATCGCGGGGAAGCCGTCGCACGGGCCGGGACAGCATGAGCACAACGCGGGCATCCAGCTTCTCAAAAAATGCCTCGAACAAGGCGCGGCGGAACAGGTGGACATCAAATACCATCTGAATGGCGAATGGCCGTCGCAGGAGGAGCTGTCCAAAGCGGATACCGTCGTGATCTATTCTGATGGTGGCGGCGGGCATCCGGCCTTGCAAGGCGATCGCCTGGCGCAGCTCGACAAGGAGATGAAACGCGGCTGCGGTTTCCTGACGATTCATTACGCGGTGGAGCCGACGATCGAGAAGGGTGGTAAGGAATTCATCGACTGGATGGGCGGCTGTTTTGAGATCAACTGGAGCGTGAATCCTCATTGGGATGCGAACTTCAAGGAACTGCCCGCGCATCCCATCACGACGGGAGTAAAGCCATTCGGCACCAACGACGAATGGTACTTTCACATGCGCTTCCGCCGCAACATGCAGGGCGTCACGCCCGTGCTTAGCGATGTGCCACCAGATTCCACCATGAGTCGCCCGGATGGTGCCCACAGCGGCAATCCAGCCGTGCGTGAAGCTGTGAAGAACAAAGAGAAGCAGCACGTCGCCTGGGCCTGCGAGCGCGAGGACGGTGGGCGCGGTTTTGGTTTCACCGGCGGCCACTATCATCAAGGCTGGGCCAACAACGATCAGCGTAAGCTCGTGCTCAATGCGATTCTCTGGACCGCAAAGGCGAACATTCCTGAAGGCGGCGTGGCTTCCGTCGTCACTCCTGAAGATTTGCAAGCCAATCTCGATCTCAAACCGGGCCAAGGCCTGCCAGAGAAGTCGAAGAGGGGCAAATGATCGAAAATCGGACGCGTTCATGAACCGCCGCCGCTTCCTTCAACAAACCGCAGCGGGGTTATGTGCCGCACCGTTTGCTTCGGCGCAAAGCGCAGGGGGTTTGATCGCTTCCATCGAAAAGATCACGCTCAAAAAGGGGAGCGATGGCAGTGGGCCGTCGTGGTTTCATCCACGACCATGTGTGATTCCGTCGAAGGACGGGCCGGTGATCTTCATGACGATGCAGGAGATTCGCGGTTCGGATTACTTTTTGCCGGTTCACTGGATGGAATCGCGCGATCTTGGCAAAACCTGGAGCGAGCCGCAGAGCGCGCCGCCGCTGGGTCGTGTGGCGACCACAGACGGCCGTGGTGATGAAGGTGTGTGCGATGTGGTGCCGCAATATCATCCGCAGACGGGTTCTGTGCTCGCCGTGGGTCACAACGTCTTCTATCGAGGTCCGAAATTTGAACGCAAGCAGCCACCACGCTGCCCGGTGTATGCGATTTTTAAAAATGGGCAGTGGTCGGAGCGCAAGCACCTGCTCTGGGATGATCCACGCGGTGCATTCATCTACACGAACAACTGCGGCCAGCGTGAGGTGCTCGAAGATGGCAGCATCGCCTTCGTGATGTCCTTCGGTGCCACTGGATCGGGGCGCTCTGTGGCGGGAGTGCGCTGTTCTTTCGATGGCGAGACGCTTGCGATTCAGAAGGTGGGCCGGGAACTCAAGCATGCCGCTGGCCGTGGATTGCTTGAGCCTTCGCTGGTGCGTTATCGCGGCAAATTTTACGTCACGCTGCGCGCGGAGGATCGTCGCGGTTATGTCGCCGCGAGTGATGACGGTCTCGACTTTGCGGAAAAGCAACCGTGGTGCTGGGATGATGGCACGCCGCTGGAGATGAGCACCACACAGCAACACTGGCTGCCGCATAGCGACGCGTTGCATCTTGTTTACACACGCAAGGATGTGAGCAACGCGAACGTCATTCGCTGGCGCTCGCCGCTATTCATCGCGCAAGTGGACCTGAAAACGCTGCGCCTCATTCGCGCGACCGAGCGCGTTGTGTTGCCACTCATGGGTGATGGCGTCAGCGCAGCGGATGCGGTGCCGCTGATGGGCAATTTCCAAACCACCAACATCACTCCCCGTGAATCGTGGGTCACCGTGGGTGCGGCTTTGCCAAGGCATGGCTACCAAGGCGATCTCTTGCTTGGCAAGCTCCGTTGGAATCGTCCCAACTCACTTGCCTGATTCCGTCGTTGTGGCATGCGGCCACGGCGCACTCTGGCTCCGGTTGACTGGCATCCGGCGTGCTGCATGCTTGGCACCGCTCACATGACCCGTGCCTCCCTTCTTTTTCTTCTCTCTGCACTGACCTCACCGGTTGCTGCGCAACTCGCATCCGTGAGGAGTTTTGCGGATCTTGAGAAGGTGGCCGCGCAGCTCGCGACGCAGCCATACCAGGCTCCCACGCAGCAGCTTGATCCGTTTTTTGAGGGGCTGAAATATGACGGGCATCGCCAAATTCGTTTCCTGCGAGACAAGGCGCTCTTTGCCGGCCTCGGCGACACGTACCGCGTCGAATTTTTCCACCCAGGCTGGATGTTCAAGAAGCCGGTCGTGTTTTACAGCATGCAAGGCACGCAGACTGTGGATGTGCCGTTTGACCGCTCTCACTTTGAGTATGGTGATCTGAAGGTGCCAGCCGATGCGAAGAATCCACTCGGCTACGCGGGCTTTCGGGTGCTCGCGCCGGACTCACTGATCGGGAAGCCGTTTGAGTTCATGGTGTTCATGGGCGCGAGCTATTATCGCGCAGTGACGACGAAACTCGGTTACGGCATCTCGGCGCGCGGAGTGGCGGTCAATACGATCGGCGGTGCGCCAGAGGAGTTTCCTGATTTTACGCACTTCTGGTTTCAGCAGCCGAAGCCGGGCGATAAGGCTTTCAAGCTGCTTGCGCTGCTCAATGGGCCGAGCATTACCGGCGCTTACGAATTCGAATCCGTCCCTAGCGTGACGACGGAGATGAAGATCAAAGCCACGCTGCATCTTCGCAAGCCGGTGAAGATGCTCGGCATCGCGCCGTTCTCGAGCATGTTCTGGTTCGGAGAGAATTCGAGTCCCAAGCCCTACGACTTCCGACCTGAAGTACACGATTCCGATGGCTTGCAGGTCGAGATTGATGGAGGCCCATCCATCTGGCGGCCACTGGATGTCAGTCGTGATCTGCGTCTGAGTATTTTCGAGACGGACAAGCTGAAAGGCTTTGGCCTGGCGGAGCGCGATCGCGATTTCAACAATTTCCAAGACCTCGAAGCCAACTATCATCGCCGCCCGGCCGTGTGGGTGGAGCCGGTGAGTGGATTTGGCAAAGGAGCCGTCACGCTCGTCGAGCTTTCTACAGGCGAAGAGACCTGGGACAACATTGTCGCGATGTGGCGGCCAGAGCATTTGCCCGCCACGCCTGCGGAGCCGCTGAAAGTCGAGTACCGGCTGAGCTGGCTCGATCAGCATGAGCCACGCGGACTCTGCAAAGTGATCAGCACGCGGCGCGGCTTTGTCATGGATTCGGACGATCACCTTTACGTCATCGACTTCGCGCCGCAGGCAGAGACGCGGAATCCGCACGACAAAGAGTGGGTGCCGGACATCGACGTGGTGCTCAGTGGTGGTGAGGGCAAGGTGCTGGACAAGCGCGTGATGAAAAATCATGAAACCGGTGGCTGGCGCGCATTCTTTAAAATCGACGTGCCGGAAAAGACCAACCTGCTGGAGATCATGATGGAGCTGAAAGACGGGGCGAAAGTCATCTCTGAACGCTGGATGTACCAGTGGCGTCGATGAACCTCACGGATCTCGGCTGGAATGATTTTTTTGAGCGGCAGTTTGCGCCGTTTCGCGAGCAGGGCTGGAAGCCTGCGCGCTTGATCCGCGACAACAAGATCAGCTACGGCGCGCTGTTGGAGGATGGCGCGAATGGCTTCGATGAGTTGGAGGTCGTTTTGAGCGGAAAGGTGTACCACGAGGCTGAGACGGATGCCGAACTGCCCGCTGTGGGCGATTGGGTAGCCTTGGATATCGGCAGCGAGCATGTGATTCGCGCGCGCCTGCAACGGCAGACCTGTTTTTCACGCAAAGCGGCAGGTGAGAGCGCTGAGGAGCAGGTGATCGCGGCCAACGTGGACACGGTGATCGTCGTGACGGCTGCAGGGCCAGATTTCAGCCTGCGGCGCATGGAGCGCTATTTCACGCTCATCTCACGGAGTGGGGCGCGTGCGGTCGTATTGGTCAACAAGGCGGATTTATATGACGACGCGCAGAATCAGCAGGCTGCGGAGTCGATTCGTGCTCTGCATGCGGATGCGGAGGTGCATGTGACGAGCGTCAAGAAGCGCAAAGGGATCAAGCCACTCAAAGAGCATCTCAAACGCGGACGCACGGTTGCCATCATCGGCTCCAGTGGTGTGGGGAAGTCCGCGTTGGTCAATCTGCTGCTCGGGGAGGATTGGCAATGGGTCGATGAAGTGAACGAAGTCACCGGCAAGGGGCGCCACACCACCACGGCGCGCGAGTTGTTGGTGCTGGAGAAGGGAGGCATCCTCATCGACAACCCCGGCATCAAAGAAGTGCAGATGTGGACAGATGAAAGCACCCTGCGAGAGCGCTTTGCTGACATCGACGCGATTGCCTCGCGCTGCCGCTTTCACAACTGCAAACACGTGAAGGATGCCGGGTGCGCGATCCGCGCTGCGGTGGAGAGCGGAACGCTCGATGCGTCGCGCTACGAAGGGTATATGAAACTGGAGGACGAGATCGCCAAGCTGCGCAAACAGCGCAAGAAACGCCAGATGACCGTGGAGCGCCGCAACAAGCGCGATCACAAGATCAAGGCTCGCAATCGCGTCGATCGTGAAGACATCGAGCGCGATTTAAATCCGCGCGCCTGACGACCATGCCACCGCCCACACCACGCACCGGACTCGCCCGCGCCATGTCAAAGCTCGGCTTCTGCTCGCGCAGCAAGGCGGCGGAGTGGATCCGCATGGGGAAGGTGGCCGTGAATGGCGTGGTGCGGAAGAATCCAGAGTTCCCGGTGATTCTCGGGCGTGATGTCATCGTGATGAATGATGAGAGCGTCAATCAAGCGCAGCACCGCTACATCATGCTCAACAAACCGCGCGGGCTCGTGACGAGCGCGTCTGATGAACTCGGACGCGAGACGGTTTATTCATGTTTTGAGGGCAGCGGGCTGCCGCATCTCTCGCCTGTGGGTCGGTTGGACAAAGCGAGCGAGGGTTTGCTGCTGTTCACCAATGACAACGTCTGGGCGGACAGGATCACAAACCCAGCCACCCATCTCGACAAAATCTACCATGTGCAGATTGAGGGCTTGGCGGAGGAGGCCATGCTCACCCGACTCAAACGCGGCGTCACGGATGCCGAGGAGCATCTCGCGGCGAAGAACGCGACCGTATTGCGCAAAGGCGAGAAAAACTCCTGGCTCGAAATCACGCTCGATGAAGGGCGCAATCGCCATATCCGGCGTTTGCTGGAGGCGATGGGAGTCGAAGTGCTGCGCCTCGTGCGTGTGCAAATCGGTGCGCTGGCACTCGGGAATCTGACCAAAGGCCAATGGCGCGAACTCACGAAAGGTGAGGTCACGAGGCTGCGCGCGTGAGATCGGAGATCTTCGCCACCCACTGCTTTGAGAGTGATTCGTTGCGTCGTGAAGGAACAACGACGCAACGAAGCCAATGCTGCAACCTCATGCCTGACGATTCACTCACACATGGATCGGATGCCCCTTGGCGACTTCGGTGGCCTCTTTGACCATCTCGCTGAGAGTCGGATGGGCGTGGATGGTGGCTTCGATTTCGTCCCAGGTGGCTTCCAGATTCATGGCGAGTCCGATTTCGGCGATCATCTCGGTGCTCTCGCTGCCGATGATGTGCGCGCCGAGGATTTCGCCATGCGGCTCGCCGTAGAGAATCTTCACAAAGCCTTCCGGCTCCGCTGCGGCGAGCGCCTTGCCGCTGGCGACGTAGGGGAACTTGCCGATCTTGAACTTGAGTCCCTTTTCCTTCGCCGCGCGCTCGGTGAGGCCGATGCTGGCGACCTGCGGATGGCAATACGTGCAGCCGGGGAAGACGCCGACTTTCTTCGGTTTGTGCTTGGTGAACATGCCTTCCACAGCCTGCACGGCTTCGTAACTGGCGACGTGCGCGAGCCAGGGCGGGCCGATGATGTCACCCGCGCCGTAGATGCCTTTCACACTCGTTTGATAACGCTCGTCGGTGTGTAGCCATCCGCGCTCGGTGAGTTTCAATTCCATGCCGCCGGGCAGCACGGGAGTCACGCCGATGGCGACGAGGGCCACTTCGGCTTCGAGCGTTTCATTGGCCGCGCCTTCGACGGTGATCTTCACGCCTTTGCCGTCTTCGGCGGTCTTGGTGACTTTCGTATTCGTCAGGATGCGGATGCCAGCCTTGGTCAGGCTCTTTTCCAGCGTCTTGCTGACTTCGGTGTCTTCGACCGGCAGGATGTCGGGCATCATCTCGACAACGGTGACCTTCGTGCCATACGCGTTGAAGAAATACGCGAACTCAATGCCGATGGCACCCGCGCCGATGACGATGATGCTCTTTGGCTGCTTCGCCAAGGTGAGGGCTTCCTTGCTGCCGATCACGGTGGTGCCGTTGAAGGGGAAGCCGGGCATGGGGCGGCTCTTTGCACCGGTGGCGATGAGGATGTTCGCCGCGTCATGCGTCTCCTTTTTGCCATCGGCGGCGGTCACTTCGACCTTGCCTGCGGCTGGGATGATGGCGGTGCCTTTGAGGTAATCGACCTTGTTCTTCTTGAAGAGGAATTCGATGCCCTTGTTCAGCTTGTCGCTCACGCCACGGCTGCGGCCGATCACTTTGCTCCAGTCATACTCGATGCTGCCGATCTTCAGGCCAAACTCCGCTGCGCGGTGGGTGAGGGTGTGGTAAAGCTCGGCGTTTTTCAGCAGTGCCTTCGTCGGGATGCAGCCCCAGTTCAGGCAGGTGCCACCGGCGCGGTCGTTCTCGACGCAGGCCACTTTTTTACCGAGTTGCGCCGCGCGGATGGCTCCGACGTAGCCAGCGGGGCCGCCGCCGATGACGATGAGATCGTAGTTCATGAAAGGAAGGGTGTTTGGGGGTGAGGAACAGGCGAGAGAAGCGCGGCCCGGCATCGTATTCAACCGCAGATTTCCCCCGCTGTTCGCTGGTTTGACCGAAATGGCGTGAGAAGCTAAAATATTCGACAACACGCGCATGCCTCCTCTCCGCACGATTTCCCTGTGTTGGCTCACCACGATGGCCGTGGCTCTACGGCTCGTCGCCACAGGTGCCGAAGGCGAGCGAGCATCGAAGACGGGGATCGCTGCATTGCTGCGAGTGCAGGAGCAGGTGCAGAAAGTGCTGCCGCAGGCGCGCCAAGCACTGGTGGCCATCGAGAACGGCAACGATACCGCCAGCGGGGTGATCATTTCCCCCGATGGACTGCTGCTGACGGCGGCGCATGTGCCGGGAGCTCCAGGAAAAGAGATGCGGGTGATTCTGGAGGATGGCAGTGCCACCACGGCAAAATCTCTTGGGCTCGACAAAACGACCGATGCTGCGCTGGCGAGGCTCGCGCCACGCGCCAAACCCTGGCCGTATGCGAACCTCAGCCGCGCTGTCGCCAAAGCGCAGCCGGGGGAGTGGTGTTTCGCGCTCGGTCATCCGGGTGGTTTCGACAAGGCACGCGGTGCGGTGTTGCGCGTGGGCAAGATCATCAAGCAGACCGCCAATAGCTTACACACAGACTGTGTGCTGATGGGAGGCGACTCCGGCGGGCCGTTGTTTAATATCTCGGGCGAAGTCATCGGCATCCACAGTCAGATCTGGGAAGGGCGCGATCAAAACGTGCATGTCTCCATGGCTCCCTTTCTCCGATCGTGGGATGCGATGCAGAAATCGCAGGTCATCAAGGTGTGGGGCGTCGGTGCCGGCGGCTATCTCGGAGTCGCCACGGTGATGAATGACAGTGTGGAAGTGGAAGTGGCCGAGGTGATCGACCACTCGCCAGCGCAGAAGGCGGGCGTGCGCCGTGGAGATGTCATCCTCAGCGTGAACGGCGATGAAATGACCGACCAGCAACAGTTTAGCACGGTGGTGAGATCTCACGCGGCAGGAGACACGCTGCGCCTGCGGCTTCGCGCTCATCGCACGGAGCGTGAGGTGTCCGTCAAACTCGCGCAGAAACCCCAGGAGGAAGGGCAGTGAAGGCAAAAGGAATGAGCCAATGCAGATGAGCAAAGACCTTCCGATGTCGAAAGCTAAAGACGGCACATCATCCCTCGCGAGGGCGGGGTGGTCTTTTGGCATCCGCTCTTTTTCAAACATGGGGAAATTTGTGATCGGCCATTCATGGGCCGTGATCTTTGCGACCTGCACTTTCGCGGAACTCTCACGTCCGACGCTGCCACCGGAAGAGCGTACGAATGGCAGGCTCACATTGACTTCGGTGGCGAAGCTCAAGCCCTTCACCGTTGCCTGTGCCGCGCGCATCGAGAGCTTGCTGGGCCGTGTGCTTTGCACCGCCACCGTGGTCGGTGAAGATGGCTATGTGCTGCTGAAGGCCAGCGAAGTGCCCGATCTCGCCAAAACGCGCATTCACTTCTCTGATGGGCGCAAAGCGGATTTGCGTGAAGTCCATCGGGATGTGCGGCTCGATCTACTCCTCGCGCAGGCTGTCGGTGTCACGGGATTGCGCGCCGCCGCATTCGAAACAGCGAAGCACCTTACATCTGGACAATGGCTGTGCAGTGTTGCCGCTGCGGGCAAGGAGGAGCGCATCGGTGTCGTCAGCGCGAAAGCGAGGCGCATCCTCGGCACAGGGGCGGCGATGGGCATTCGCATGGACGAAAAGGCGTCCAAGGGAGGGAAGGGAGTGCGCATTATCGAGATCGCCAGTGACAGCCCGGCTGAGGAAGCGGGGCTGGAGGAGGATGACGTGATCCTCAGCATTGCGGGGGAGGCGGTGAATCAATTCCGCCGTGTGCATGATCTCGTGAACCAACGCCAGCCAGGGGAGGTCATTGCTTTGACTTACCGGAGAGAAGGGCGGGAGGCGGTTTGCCGCGTGCGGCTCGCCAGTCGCACTCAGGTGCTGAAAAACTGGGAGGGTGAGGACTTTGCCAATGGAGGTGTTTCGCTGCGCAACGATAACTTCCCGCAGGTGCTCCAACACGATACGCCGCTCCATCCTTCAGACATGGGCGGGCCGATCGCCACTCTCGAAGGCCGCGTGGTCGGCATCAACATCGCCCGCGTCGATCGGGTGACGACCTTTGCGCTGCCCGTCGAAGTCTTCTGGACCGAGGTTCAGCGCAGGATCAAAGCGGACCGCCATCCACCAAAAGCGATCGTGGTGGAATGAGCGAGTGAGAGGGGAAGGGGATCTCTGCGATGCGTTTACTGCGAGGTGCCTGGCGTTGTTGGTGCAGGGGCAGGTGATGTCGCAGGTGTTGCGGGAACCGCAGGTTTGATTTCTACGGGCGGATTGGTTGGCGCGGGAGAACCTGCGGGAGTGGGCGGTGTGCCCAGTGCTGGTGCCGTACTTGGGGTAGCGGGTGAAGTCGTGCCCGTGGCGGGAGCCGTCGGCTGTGGGCCGTTGGGATCTCCGGGGGGCAGTGCGGCAGCAGCAGCGGCGGCTTTTTCGTCGGCGCGTTTTTTCGCGGCGGCATATTTCGCAGCGTTGGCCTTGGCCTTGGCGTTGGACTGCCTCAGGTAGGTCGCATAATCAGGACCGTTGCCTGTGATCGTCACCGGCGTTCCGACTGATGTGTGAGTGAAGAGAATCGGTGCCATTTTCGAAGGCAGGCGGATGCAGCCGTGCGAGGCGCGGCGGCCCGGACGCGGGATGGGGCCGATGTGCATGCCCACACCGTCTCCTGTGAGACGCATGAAGTAGGTCATCTTCGCGGGGACAAATTTGCCGCCGGGTGGCAGCAGGTCGCGCCCTTGCTTGAAGTCCGAGTTCACGAGTTTCCCGTTCGCATCGTAGCCTTTGCCATAGAGATTGGAGACCTTGTCTTTGATCTTCTCCATGATTTTAAATTCTCCGGTGGGCGTCGGAAAACTCATGATGCCACTGGCAACGTAGGTCCAGCCCACGATTTCATCGCCACTGTAGAGTGTGGCGCGCTGGGTATCCACGTTGATGGCGATGCGGGTGATCGGCTTGTTGCCACCTGTCCATTCGCCTGGGTACTTCCACTCTTGCTTCACCGGTTCTGGCGGCGGCTTGGGCTTCTTACGGAACAATTGGCATGAAGAGGCCAGCAGCATGGTGCCTGTGATCAGTGCGGCACGGATGAGGACGTGAGGAGTGGTCGATTTCACAAGGCGCGATTCTAAGTGACCTGTTTACGGCGCACAAGCTGTGTGTGGCAGATTATTTTTCGCAAAGATCGAACAAATCCGCAGGGTGCGAGATGAGCATGTCCGCTCCGTGGGCGCGCAGTTCCTCCTCGCCACGAAATCCCCAGCGCACACCGATCGCACGCATGCCGCTGTTTTTGGCAAACGTCATGTCGATGCCCGAATCGCCGACGTAGGCTGCCTCGTCCGTGCGCACTCCCAGCAAGGCGGCCATCTCGTGGGCGCCCTCGGGCGCGGGCTTGCGTGGCACTTCGGCACGCTGTCCCAGGATGTGATCAAAGCAATCCGGGCCAAAGAAATGCTGCGTCATCGGCACGGTGAACACATGCGCTTTGTTGGAGATCACGCCCAGCTTCACGCCGCGTGCTTTCATTCCGCGCAACATCTCCACAATGCCGGGATAGGGCTGGGTCCGCACATTCCACAATGCCTCGTAATGCGCGCGATATTCTGCGACGCAGGCCTTGATCAGCTCCTCACTGCGAACACTCTCCGGCAGAGCACGCTCCACGAGTTTCTCCATGCCATCGCCCACCATCTGTTTAAAAATGTCCTGGGCGCAGCGCGGGTAGCCGCGCGCATCGAGCATGCAGTTGATCGATTCTGCGATGTCTGCCAGTGAGTCGATCAGGGTGCCGTCGAGGTCGAAAATCAAGGCTTTGAGTGAGGGCATCTGCCTTCCATGCCGTGAATTGCCGTCCGATCAACTTGCCAGACGCCACAAAGCGGCGAAAAAGCCTCATGCTCACGGATTATCACACCCACACACCGCTCTGCCTGCATGCAGAGGGAGACCCGATCGCCTATGCACAGCACGCGCAGAAAATCGGTCTCTCCGAAATCGGCCTCTCGGATCACAATCCGATGCCTGAGCACTACGATGACTGGCGCATGCCGCTCTCCGATCTGCCGCGCTACTTTGATCTCGTGGATGAGGCTCGTGCGGCTTTGCCCGATTTTCCCATCCGGCTCGCGCTCGAATGCGATCACCTCGAAGGCTATCAGACATGGATCGACGAAACAGCGGGGCTGGCGAGCTGGGACTATCTGATCGGCAGCGTGCATTACATTCACGATGGCATCGCTGTGGACGATCCCAAGCACGTCTCCCGCTGGCAGAGTGCTGCCGACATCGAGCACATGTGGGGTATGTATTGGCAGCTCTACGAGCAGATGATCCGCACGCGGCAATTCGACTTTCACGCGCACCCCGATCTCGCCAAACGCTTTGGTCTTCGTCCTGCGGGTGATCTGCGCCACTACTACGAGCCGGTGATTCAGGCGCTCGTCGATACGGATGGCATTCTCGAAGTCAGCACCGCAGGTCTGCGCAAGGACGTGCGTGAAATTTATCCTGCCCGCGAGATGCTGGAGATGGCCTTCAGCGCGCGAGTGCCCATCGTCATCAATTCCGATGCGCACCTGCCCACGGATGTCGGCGCGGACTTTGACAAAGCCCTCGATCTCGTTCGCAGCGTTGGCTACACCAGCACCGTGCGATTTGAAAAACGGCAGCGCCACATCGTGCCGCTGCCGGAGAAATGGCCAGCCGCATGATCTTCCGCGCCCGTCAACACGTCATCGAGTTCCCGCGCCGTCCGTTGGTGA
Organism: Prosthecobacter sp.; assembly: GCA_039806835.1. GTDB lineage: Bacteria > Verrucomicrobiota > Verrucomicrobiia > Verrucomicrobiales > Verrucomicrobiaceae > Prosthecobacter. Next base: position 96,182 of record JBDHQD010000003.1, read on the forward strand.
TGGGCATCGTGAACATCAATGATGATTCCTTTTGTGGCGACGGCACGCTCGATCCCGCAGCAGCGCTCGCGCAAGCGGAGCAGCAGCTTCAAGACGGTGCGGACATCATCGACATCGGCGCGGAGAGTGCGCGCACCAATCGCGAGGCGATCAGTGCGGATGAGGAGATCGATCGACTGCGGCCTTTTCTGGAGCGGTGGCCGGAGCTGAGAGCGCGCTTCAATGCGCCGCTGCTATCCATCAATACCTGGCGCGCGGAGGTGATCGCAGCCGTGTTGCCGCTCGGAGGGGATCTCATCAATGACATCAGCGGACTGCCGGATGCGACCAATGCCAGGGAATGTGCCGACCACGGTGCAGGGTTGCTCATCATGCACAGCATGGGGCAGCCCAAAGTGCCGCACACGCATGTGCGGCATGAGGACATCATGGCCACACTCGATCAGTTCTTTGAACAGCGTCTGGTGCTCGCGCAGAGCGTGGGATTGTCTCGCGAAAACATCATCCTCGATCCTGGCATCGACTTTGCGAAGCAGTGTGACGACAATCTGACGATCTATCGCGAGCTGGAGAAGCTCCAGCGCTTCCAGCGGCCGATCTTACTGCCCGTCTCGCGCAAAACAGTCATCGGCGATGTGCTCGGCGTGCCTGCGCTCGAACGGGATGCAGGCACCATTGCTTGCCTTGTCTCGGGTATGCTGCGTGGCGCACAAATCTTCCGCGTTCATCACGTCAAAGCGGCTGTGCAGTCGATTCGGATGCTGGAGGCGGTGATGCAGGGGAGATGAGGCACGGCGTGTGAGCTGCCGCTGCCAATGAGCGCCATCTCCACACACGCAAACGCGCCCAGTCTTTCGACCGGACGCGTTGGTGTTTTGGGGTGGTGAGTGTTGCTTTGTTGCCGGGCAACAAGGGCTTTGTTCCGCAGGAACAAAGCAACTTTAATACCGGTAGTGGTCGGTCTTGTAGGGGCCTTCGACGGGGACGCCGATGTAGTCGGCCTGTTCCTGGGTGAGCTTGGTGAGCTTCACGCCGATCTTGGAGAGATGCAGGCGGGCGACTTCCTCGTCGAGCTTCTTCGGCAGGACGGTGACGCCGATCTTGCGCTTGCCTTTGGTGGCCCAGAGTTCCATCTGCGCGAGGCATTGGTTGGTGAAGCTGTTGCTCATCACGAAGCTGGGGTGGCCCGTGGCGCAGCCGAGATTTACGAGACGGCCTTCGGCGAGCATGAAGATGCTGTTGCCTTTCGGGAAGGTGTACTTATCCACCTGCGGCTTGATGTTGAGGCGCTTCACGTCCTTGCGGGCGTTGAGCTTGTCCACCTGGATCTCGTTGTCGAAGTGGCCGATGTTGCAGACGATGGCTTGGTCCTTCATCTTCTCCATGTGCTTCAGGGTGATGATGTCCTTATTGCCCGTGGTGGTGACGTAGATGTCACCAGTGCCGAGGGTGTCTTCGATGGTCATCACGCGGTAGCCTTCCATCGCGGCCTGCAAAGCGCAGACGGGGTCGATTTCCGTGACGATCACTTGGGCACCCATGCCGCGAAGCGCCGCGGCGCAGCCCTTACCCACATCGCCGTAGCCGCAGACGACGCCGACTTTGCCGGCGATCATGACATCGGTGGCACGCTTGATGCCGTCGAGCAATGACTCACGGCAGCCGTAGAGGTTGTCGAACTTTGACTTGGTGACGCTGTCGTTCACATTGATGGCGGGGAAGAGCAGCTTGCCGTTCTTGGCCATTTCATAGAGGCGATGCACGCCGGTGGTGGTCTCTTCGGAGACGCCTTTCAAATCTTTGACGATCTTGTGGAAGATGCCGGGCTGTTCTTTGGCGATCCTCTTGAGCAGGTCCTTGATGACCTTCACTTCGTGGTTGTCGGACTTGGTGTTCACCCACTTGTCGCCGTTTTCCATCTCATAACCCTTGTGGATGAGCAGGGTCACGTCGCCACCGTCATCGACGATGAGCTGCGGGCCTTTGCCTTTCGGGAACATGATGGCCTTCCAGGTGCATTCCCAGTATTCTTCGAGGGTCTCGCCCTTCCAGGCGAACACCGGCGTGCCGGAGGCGGCGATGGCAGCGGCAGCATGGTCTTGCGTGGAGAAAATATTGCAGGAGGCCCAGCGCACATCGGCACCGAGTTCCTTCAGCGTCTCGATCAGCACACCCGTCTGGATGGTCATGTGCAGCGAGCCGGTGATGCGCACGCCTTTGAGCGGTTTCTTCGGGCCGTACTTCTCACGCGTGGCCATGAGGCCGGGCATTTCGCTCTCGGCGATGGTGAGTTCTTTGCGGCCGAAGTCGGCGAGGGTGATGTCTTTGACTTGGTAGTCGCTCATGGGTGGGCTGGTGGTTCAGGTTTGGGGTAAATAGATCAAATCAACGTATCAGGATGCGTTGATATGTGCTCATGGCAAAGCGAGTGTCAAACGCCGATTTGGCGAGTCCATGGCGGGTGACTCCGAAAGGTGACAAACGATTCTGCACGAAGTGAAGAGGCCGCGGCGTTTCTGCGCGGCCATGAAACGGTTCATCTCTGTCTGCATTCCGTTGCTGTGTCATTTGGCTGCGGCTGCCCAGCCTGCGGCCAGCCGCCCCAATGTACTTTTCATCGCCAGCGATGACATGCGCCCGCAGCTCGGCTGCTATGGCGACACGACGGTGAAATCGCCGAACCTCGACGCGCTGGCAAAGCGTGGCATGGTCTTTCAGCGCAGCTATGTGCAGCAGGCGCTGTGCTCGCCCTCGCGCATCTCGATGCTCAGCGGGCGCTATCCGGCGACGACGCAGATTTTTGAAATTGGCCGTCCGCTGCGCGCCACGATGCCAGACATCACGACACTGCCGCAGCATTTCAAAAACAACGGCTACCACACGCGCAGCTTCGGCAAAATCTACCATGTGGGCATTGATGATGATGCCTCGTGGAGCGAGCCGCCCTGGCATAGCAAGAAGCCGCGCGTCAGCGCTGCGACGCAGGAGGCGGTGAAGCAATGGCTCGAGGCGGCAAAGGCCAAGGGAGTGACGCCGCCACAAAAAGGTAAAGGCAGCCGCAGCAGTGCCGTGCCCGCGTTTGAATCCGTCGAATGCGGCGACGATGACTTGCTCGATGGCGACACGACAGCGAACGCCGTGGCTCAACTCCGGGAGCATGCAAAGCATCCCACACAGCCCTTCTTTCTCGCCGTTGGATTTGCCAATCCTCATGTGCCGTGGATTTCACCCAAGAAGTATTGGGACCTCTACGATCCCGCCAAACTCCCGCTCGCCAGCAATGAGTATTTGCCGAAGGACGCGCCAGCCTTCGCTGCCACCAGTGGTGCGGATTTCTTCTGGTATCGTGGCGTGCCGCAGGTGCCGGGAGCCAGCCTGCCGGAGTCATTCAAGCGGCAATGCCTCCAAGGCTACCTCGCGGCGATCAGCTATGTGGATGCCCAGGTGGGACGCTTGTTGGCCGCGCTGGATGACACTGGCCTCGCGAAGAACACCATCGTCGTGTTCTGGACGGATCATGGCTACTACATGGGCGAGCACACTTGGTGGGGCGCGAAGCACAACAACTACGAAGGTGCCACACGGAACGCGCTCATCATCGCGCAGCCAGGCATGAAACACGCGGGAGAGAAAACCGATTCGCTCGCACAGAGTGTCGATCTCGCGCCGACGCTCACCGAGTTGTGTGGTCTGCCCGCCAACAGTGGTTTTCAAGGGCGCAGTTTGAAACCCGTGCTCGATGATCCGAGTGCGCAGGTGAATGATGCCGCTTTCAGTTGGTATCCCAAGTCTGGTTGGCTCGGCGTGGCCATGCGCACCGATCAATGGCGCTACGTCGAATGGACCAAGCCCGGCGAGGAACCGCAGCGCGAACTCTACAACATGACGCAGGATCCGCAGAACAATCGCAACCTCGCGGGTGACCCGGAGCAAGCGCAGACCATCACAACACTGAGCAAGCGTCTGCGTGAGAAATTCCCGGTGCAGGTGTTTGTGCCGGTGCCCGGTGGAGAAAAGAAGATGAAAAAGAAACGGCACCCGTGATGGAGACAGGCCGTGCCGGTTGCAAAATGACTGGCAGCGCCCACTCTCCGCCTGCCATGATCAGACACACCGTTGTATTCCGACTCAAGCATGCACTCGACTCCGACGCTGAGCGTGACTTTCTCCGCGCCGCCTGTGAACTCGCAAGCATTCCAGGAGTGAAGCAATTCGAATGCCTGCGACAGACGAGCGCGAAGAACCCATACACCTTCGGCCTTTCGATGGAGTTTGATAGCGAGGCGGAGTACGCGTCCTACAGCAGTCACCCGGAGCACGATGCTTTCGTGCAGCAGCGCTGGATTCCTGAAGTGGCGGAGTTCATGGAGATCGACTACGCGCCGCACGCACCGTGAAACAGTGGGAGTGGCGATGTGCAAAAAAAAGCGCCGCGCTCGGTGGTGACCAAGCGCGGCGTTGGAGAGTCCAGATGGATTAGGCGCTGATGTGCTTCGAGACGAGTTTCGTCATCTCGAACATCGTCACCGTCTTCTTGCCACCGAACACGGCTTTCAGCGCGTCGTCCGCGTTGATGTTGCGCTTGTTCTTGGCGTCCTGGAGACCGTTCTTCTTGATGTAGTCCCAGAGCTTCTTGGTGATCTGACCACGAGGCGCGGGCTTGGTGCCGACGATGACGCCGAGGACGGCATCGGGCTGGACCGGCTTCATGAGTGCAGGATTGGGTTTCCGTTTAGCTTTGGGCTTGGTTGCCTTTTTAGCTGTCGCTTTCTTAGCTGCTTTGGTTGCTTTCTTGGCCATGGTGTTGTTGGCGGCTGTTGCCGTGCGCGGAGGTTATGTGAGTGTCCCAAGAAGCGTCAACGCAAATTTCATCAATTTTGGAGTTGCTTCCCTAGGGAGGAGCACTCCGGCAAGAAGGGCGGGAGAGGCTCATGAGTGACTCAGGCGCGCTCGGGATCGCGCGTGCCATCTGCACCGACCCACTGCACTGCATAGCGCACGAGTGCCGCGCCGTCCGTGATGCCGAGCTTCTCTTTGATGTGAGCGCGATGAGCTTCGACGGTGCGCGCGCTGATGCAAAGTTGCGTGGCGATGTTCTTGGTGGGGATGCCTTTGCCGATGAGGGTGAGGATTTCCAATTCGCGGTCGGTGAGAGAGTCGATGCCGGAGGCTTTGCCACGCGATGGGCTGGCGACTTGTTCGAGCATGCGCGCGTTGAGAGCTTCACTGACATAGAGGCCGCCGGAGAGGATTTTCTGAATGGCGTGGATGAGGTGGTCGGCGGCTTCTTCCTTCATGACGTAGCCACGCGCTCCGGCGCGCAGGGCACGCTCGCCGTAGGTGCCTTCGTCGTGCATCGAGAGTACGAGGCATTGCGTCTCCGGGTGCATGGCGCGGATGTCTTTGACGAGTTCGAGGCCGTTTTTGTCGGGGAGGGTGAGGTCGATGATGGCGAGATCGGGCTTGAGTTTGGCGACGAGATCCAGCCCTTCGCGCGCGCTGCCGGCCTCCCCGCCGACATTCAGCCCAGCCTCGGCACTCACGAGCTGTGCCAGGCCGCGTCGCATGATGGGATGGTCATCCACGAGGACGACTTTTCTCACGGGGTCTTTGCTGGGACGGGAACGCTGCATGTGACTAGAGTGCCGCCGGTGGGATGCGACGTGACGTTGACGGTGCCGCCCATCATTTGCGCACGGTGACTCATGTTCAAGAGTCCCATGCCGGTGCCTTTGGAGGCTTGGTCTGGAATGCCGATGCCGTTGTCGCGCACGGTAAGCAGGATGTTTGCGCCGCGTCGTGTGAGCTGAATGTTCACGCGTTGGGCTTGGCTGTGTTTCACTGCGTTGGCGACGGCTTCCTGGGCGATGCGGAAGAGTTGCACGGCCGTTTTGGTGTCACTGACTTGCACGGGCTGCGGACAGCGGAAGCGGCACTCGATTTCAAAGGCGCGGGCGGTACTGGCCGCGAGTTCTTTGAATGCGGCGATGAGTCCTCCGGCGTCGAGAATGACGGGCATGAGTCCGCGGGAGGTCTCGCGCGCACGCGTGTTGGCTTTGGTGACGAGCTTGACGATCTCCTCGAGGCTGCTCGCTTCAGGACAGCCGAGCTTCGCCAGATTTTTCTGTGCGACGCGTGCCAGGCATCCGATGGCGGCAAGCTGCTGGCACAAATCATCGTGAAGGTCCTGACCGATGCGCGTGCGCTCCTCTTCGCTGATGCTCAAGAGCCGCGCTTCCAGAGCTTTGCGCTCGGTCAGATCACGGATGATGCCGGTAAAGACGCGCCTGCCGCTGGGAAGCACGGCCTCGCCCACGGAGAGATCGATGGGGAAGACGGAGCCGTCTTTGCGCTGGCCGACGACTTCGCGCCCGATGCCGATGATGCGCTTCACGCCGGAATGGAGGTACTTGCGGACGTAACCATCGTGGCGGTCGCGATACGGCTGCGGCATGAGCATGCTGATGTTGCGCCCGATGAGTTCGTTGCGTTTGTAACCAAAGAGGCGCTCGGTGGCGGAGTTGGCTGCTTCGATGATGCAGTTTTCGTCAATGGTGACGATCGCATTGACGGCCGTCTCGACGATGGCGGTGGCGCGTTGCTCGCTGGCCAGGAGCGCATCTTGCAGTTCGGCGATGCTGGGTTCGACGTGCGGTTTTTCGCGCATGATGTGAAGGGGGATCAATCGGCGGCGGCGACAAAGCCGTCCGGCTTCACTGCAAGGATGGAGCAGGGGGCATTTTGGACGATTTTTTCCGCAGTGGTGCCGATGAGCATTTCACGCAGTCCCGCTTTGCCACGCGTGCCGAGTACCACGAGGTCTGCGTGAGAGCTATTCACATGCTCCAAGATCGTTTCACGGATATTCAGGCTCTCCACGACGAGGGAGGTTACTTCCACGCCCGCAGCTTCGCGTGTGAGAGGAGTCACAAAGGCGACCACTTCTGCTGTGCGATGCGCAGTGGCTTCAGGGTCGATGACGGCAGGCAGTGAGGGGACAAAGCCACCGCCGTAGTCGAGCGACATGGCCAGCGCGCTCTGGAGCACATGCAGGCAGTCGAGTGTGGCTCCGTCTTGTTTTGCGACATGAAGTGCGCACTGCACGGCCTTGGCGGAGTTTTCGGAGAAGTCCACGCAGGCGACGATTTTTTTGAATGGCCCCGGCGCATCCTCGCGCACGACGAGTACGTCCACCGGTGCTTTGCGCACGCATTTGGCGGCGATGACGCCGATGCGATGCGGTTCATCGCGTGAGCCTTTGGCTCCCATGACCAGCAAGTCGGCATGGTGATCGCGACAGGCATCTGCCAGCGCGGTGAAGGGATGTCCGATGCGCACCTCGGCCTGGACGGAAGTGCCTGCATCGGTAGCGCTGGCGATGAATTGGCGCAGTCGCTCCAGCCAATCCGCGCGCACCGTGGCCTGATCGGTGGAGAGAGCCTTTTTCAATTCGTGGACGAGGAACTCATCCATCACATGCACGGCGGTGACGACGGCACCATCGAGTGCGGCGCGGCGCACGGCCTCTCGCAAGGCAATGCGGCAGGAGGGAGTGAAGTCGATGGCGGCGATGAGGTGGTGCAGCTTTTTCATGACAGGCTCCTTTGTTCCTAGATGTTGAGACCGCAGAATATACGCGCTACGCGCGAGCCACCCTGCGGCGATTGTTTCTTTTCGAGCGTCCGTTGTGCCTAGATCCCCGCTTCTTCCTGTGCCTGCTCGACAGCGGCCTCAAGAGTCCAGAGGGTGCGATCAAAGCTCTTCTGACGTGCGCGGAATGGGGCTTCCTCCGTGAGGGCCGTGAGCGTTTCCATCTCTTTCATCGCGTAAGCATGATGCTGCTCCAGTGCCAGCACGCGAGTTTTGAAGTAATCACGTCCGCCTTGTTCTTTGAGGACGTCGATGTCTGCCTTCCAGCGAGTGAGGGCGTCTCCCGCTTTTTTCAGATATTCTTCGCGGCTGGTGGAGAGATGATCTTTGGCCTGCTGATACCAGCCACGTCCTTTGACGCCCGCCTGATCTTTGGCCTTGGTGAGTTCCTGTTTGAGTTTTTCGGCGGCGCGGCGGAGTTGCTCGCCGAGGTCTTCCGCATGGAGCGGCACCAGGCAGAGACTGAGGGCGAGGCAGAGCAGGGCGTGCTTTTTCATTGTGTCAGTGGGGAAGCTAAGAGAGGAATGAATCATGCACGTTCTATGCTCCAGCGAAAGAATTTCCACGCGCCTCCGTCAGTTTTCGACCATGATCCGCACACTCGCGCCCATCCTCACCCTGCTGCCACTCGCTCTCTCGGCACAGCCAATGACCACTCCGGTGTTTTGGCCAGCACAGCGGGGGCCGACTCATGATGGGATCGTGCCTGCGGCGGAGGCGTCGCGTGTCGCCCTCGAATGGGATGCTGCGACGGGGAAAAACATCGCCTGGCACACCGAACTCGAAGGCCAGGGGCACTCCACTCCGGTGATCGGCGGGGATCGGATCTGGTTCACTGCGGCCACGCCTGATGGGAAGCAGCAGTTCGTCTATGGCATCGACCGCCACAGTGGGCGGATCGTGCATCATCTGTGTGTGTTTGAAAACGCCGCGCCGGAACCCCTCGGCAACCCCGTCAACAATTATGCGGCCCCTTCGCCCGTCCTTGAGGCGGATGCGCTCTATGTGCATTTCGGCACCTATGGCACGGCACGCCTCGACCCCGCTACAGGGCAGAAGGTCTGGGAGCGCCGCGACATCAATGTGCGTCATTATCGTGGCCCGGGATCATCTCCCATCATTCACGGCGATTTGCTCATCCTCACTCTCGATGGCACGGACGCCCAATTTGTCACGGCTCTCGACAAGAAAACGGGAAAGACTCTCTGGAAGACGGCACGCTCGACGGACTACGGGGATTTGGACAAGGAAGGGCTGCCCACCCGCGGCGGCGACTTGCGCAAGGCCTTCCATACGCCGGAGGTGTTTACCATCGCTGGCAAAGAGGTACTCGTTTCAGTCGGTTCACGCGCAGCCTTTGGTTACGACGTGGCCACAGGGCGTGAGCTTTGGGCGCTCCGCCACAGCGGCTTCAACGCGGCCATCCCGCCGCTGCGCCTCGGAAACATGCTCATTCTCAACTCCGGCTCTGAACGTGCCCACACTCTGGGTGTGCGCATCGACGACAACATGCACGGAGACATCACGGCGAGCCACCTCCTTTGGGATCGCGAAAAACGCAACGCCAGTGAATCTGCCCCCGTGCTCGTTGGCGGCATTCTTTACCAGACGACCCGTGGAGGCATCATCACAGCCATGGTCGCTGAGAGCGGTCAGGATTTGTGGGTGGATCGCATGGCAGGACAGCATCTGGCCGGCCCGATCGTGGTCGGAGACAAACTGCTCTTTTCCAATGATCGCGGCCAGACCTTTGTCGTGCGTGCGAATCCTGAGAAGTTCGAACTCGTGCACACAAACCAACTCCCGGACGCTATTTCATCCTCACTGGTTGTGGCGGATGGCGCGCTCTTCATCCGAACGCAAAAGGCACTCTATAAGATCCAAGCCAAGTAAGCCCAGCGTCCCGCTGCGGATAGAATCACTGCAATTCGACCATCCATTGTGCATACGGGCAAATCGCGCGGGCCAACAAAACCCTACGCTGTCAAGCCGCGAAATCTCTCATTGCACAAGGCGCGTAGGAGAAAAATCGTCCTATTCTCACAAAACCGTCGCAAAGGATGCCATCTTGTGCCATGTTAGCCGTCCTTATGGCTACCACCACCCCGACCCGCAAGACACGTTTCTCCCGCCGAGTCCCCGACCATGTCACCGACGAGCTCGTCAATGTCCTCTCCAAGCCTGAGACCTACGAGTTCAACACCCTCTTCGGGCTGGTCTATGACAACCTCAAGTTGAAGAATGCTGTGAGTGGTGGGGAGGAAATGCTCCGCCTGCGCTCCTACGAGAAGCTGCAGAACCTCGTCAGCCGCGGCCTCTGCGCCAAGGTGGGCAAGACCTATCGTGGTCTCGAAGGCCTGCGCGCCGCGCACAACGCCGCCATCGCTGCCCGCAGTGCTGCCGTTGTCGCCCGCACGGCTGCCCGTTGATTTGTCGTTCCTTTTCAGAAAAACAAAGGGTCGCCTGCACACGCATGGCGGCCCTTTTGTTTTCTCCGGGTTTGACGCTGCCTCGCCCTTCCGCTACCCATCCCGCATCTCTCCGTCCGCCCCATGTTTGAGAATTACACTCCTGTCCTGCTGCAAATCGTCATCGCCGGTGGTTTCGCCGTCGTGACCCTGATCGCCTCCGCCTTGCTCGGTAAATCCGCCAAGCGCACTCCGATCAAGGACTCCGCCTACGAGTGCGGCATGCTTCCGGTGGGTGACAGCCAGCCGCGCTTCAGCGTGAAATTCTACATCGTGGCAATGCTCTTCGTGCTTTTCGACATCGAAGTCGTCTTTCTCTATCCCTGGGCGGTCATCTACAAGGACTTCATCGCCGCTCATGGAGTCTCCATCCTGGCCGTAGCCACGGGTTTTGTTTCCATCCTACTCGTGGCCTTCGTTTACGCTTGGAAAAAGGGCGTGCTCGACTGGAAGTCGTAATCGCACCGTATCGCAGCACAGTTTCCCGTCTCCATGATCGCCTACCTCAGCCTGTTTCAGCTCAAGCCCCAGGTCACCGAGGAAAAACTGGAGCAGATGATGTCGCAGACCCGCGTCATGCTCCTGCGTGTGCCGGAAGTGCTCGCCGTGAAAACCGGCAAGCGCGTCAATGCCGCCGATCCTTGGCCGTGGTTCGTCTATCTCGAAGTCGAGACCATGGACAAGCTCGCCATCTGCCAGGACGATCCCTACTACATCAAGTTCCGCGAGGAAGTGCTCAAACCGAACATCTCCGAACAAGAGAGCACCGCCTTCGAGATGGAGCCGCGTAAAGATGTGAAGTACTCGTAGGGCAACGGTCTCGGCTGCCTTCTGGACCCAACGAGCGGGACGCTTGTGCTACTGCCCGCGCATCAGCGCACGCACATATTTCCCAAGCATGTCGAACTCCACATTCAGCCGGTCGCCCGGTTTCTTGGTGTGCAGATTCGTGAGTTGAAACGTGTGTGGGATGATCCAGCACACCACCGCGTTCTCCGTCACCTCCGCCGCGGTCAAAGAAATGCCATCGAGACAGATCGAGCCCTTCGGGATGATCAAACCGCGATGTTCCGCAGGAATCTCCACTTCGAGTCGGTGATCCTGCCCATGCTCGCTCCAGTCGAGAATCCTCACCGTCGCATCCACATGCCCCTGCACAAAGTGACCGCCAAACCGCGCTCCCATCGCCATCGCGCGCTCCAGATTCACGAGTGAGCCGGGCTTTAAGTCGCCGAGGCTCGTCACCTTCAGCGTCTGCATCAGCAGATCAAAGCACGCCGTCTGCGTCGCGGCATCTTTTGTCGTCACCGTCAGGCAGCAACCATTCACGGCCACGCTTTCGCCATTAGCCAGCTCTGCCGCCATCCCGCCGACATGCAGAATCAGCCGCGCGCTGTCGCCGCGCGGCTCCAGAGAGAGGACTTTGCCGGTGATTTCGACGAGACCCGTGAACATGTGTCACGAAGTAATGCGGCGAAGGGCCGATGTCGATTTCTTGTTGGAGTACGCTCGGCCAATCGCTGCCTCAAGGGATGCTGACTGAGCACATCGCCCTCCTCGGTTCGCTGTGAGGCAGGCATCGTCTTTCAGCATGAATGCCAATCATTCCTTCTGTGTGCGATGATTGTCTCTATCGGTGCTGCCGAGTTGAAAGAGGCGCAATGCTGCTTAGTAAACAGAGAAATGCCCCAAACCCCACCCCCATGGGCCAATTCGTCGAGGATTGGCTCTTTCATTCTTTGCGCCGTCGCGACTCTGCTTTCCAGTTCTGCTCGTGGCGGAGTGGACCGCATCAAGGCGGACAACACCAACAATCTGAATCTGCCTTCGAGCTGGACAGGATCGGCCACGCCGGACATCTACAACATGGCGGTGTGGACCAACACCGTGACCGGAGCCAACAGCACGGTGCTCGGCGGGAATGTTACATGGAATGGCATCCGCATCGCCAATCCTGGTGGGGCGGTCACGATTGGAGCGGGCAACACACTGACCCTCAGCGCAGGGCAGGCGGGCACCAGCATCGACATGAGTGCGGCGACGCAGGATTTCACTATTCAGTCTGGTCTGACCATTCGAACCGCAGTGGGGCAACTCTGGAACATCGCTTCTGGACGCACGCTGACGCTCAACACCGGTCCCTTTACGCGCGGGGCTGGAGCTACCTTGAATGTGCAAGGAACCGGCACGGTGAATGCCACAACGATCACGAATGGGGCTACCGGTATCATCGGCCCGTGGGCCACGTTTGGCACCGGTACCTCGGCGAGGTATGCGATGCTGGATGGCAGCAATAACATCGTCGCCTATACTGGCGGTACGGCGGCGGCCACTGCGGCCAGCGTCACCGATACTACGGGGCTGGTGAACTATGATGTGGCTGCGGTCGGCACCTTGGGTGCAGGAGCTTCATTTAACACGCTGCGCTACACAGGCGCGGCAGGAACGATCACCGGAAACTTCACCGCCAATGGCATCCTGACCGCAGGCACCGGCGCGCTGACCCTGAGTGGCAATGTCACCATCGGCTCCGGTGGGGAGTTGGTGCTTTCCAATGGCGACAGCAACTCCGCCCGCTTCCTCACCCTGTCCGGCAGCATCAGCGATGGCGCAGCGGGCTCTTCCGCGCTCACCAAGGGAGGCTTCGGCACGGTGACTCTTTCAGGCAGCAACACCTACACGGGCCTCACCACCATTTCCCGCGGAAACCTTGCCATTTCGAACAACAACGCGCTTGGATCCTCAGCGGGCGGCACACGCATCGGCCTCAGCGGCAGGCTCATCCTCAATGGCGGCATGACTTCGGCAGAGTCCATCTGGCTGGACGATGTGACCAATGCCTTTAATAATGGAACGGTGTTGCAAAATATCGGCACCAACACGCTCACCGGAGCCATCCGAGTCAGCCCCAGCACCCGCTGGCAGAGCAGCGGCACGCTGAATGTGACCGGCGGCATCTCCACCACAGGTGGCCACACCGGCACTGGTCTGGTCCTGCAGGCAGCCGACACCATGAACATCACAGGCAAGCCGCTCTCGTTGGGTGCAGGCAATCTGTATATGGATGTTTTTCGCACGATCGTTCTGGGCGTTCAGGGCAGCTCCTATGGCTCACATTCACTCTATGGTGGCACGTTGCGGGCGGGGGCGGCCAATGTGTTTTCGAGCGCCGCAGAGGTCAATTTCAGCGTCTTCTACGCCGCCACCGCCTCCACGTTGGATCTCAATGGATATGACCAGACCGTGGGCAACATCAAGACCGGCAACTTTTCAGTGCATGGCAGTTTCGACCGCGTCATCACCAGCGCCACGGCGGCAACCCTGACCGCTGGCGCAACGAACACCAACACCACCTTCGACGGCAGGCTGGCAGGGGCGGTGTCTCTAACCAAGGTCGGCAGTGGCACGCTCACCCTCACGGGCAGCAGCACCACCACCGGCGGGCTGACGGTGAACCAAGGCACGGTGCTTCTGAATTTCGCCCGCGCCACGGCTTCACAGAGTGGTGCTGGAACGGTCAGCAACTATCTTCCGAGCACGATGCCGCTCACCTTGGGAGGCGGCACCTTCCAGCTCACCGGCAGGAACAATGGCACCGCCACCTCGCTGACCGGCGCATCGTGGAGTGCCAGCAGCTCGCTCATCACAGTCAGCTCCACAGCAAACCTTGCGCCAGGCCAGCTTATCACCGGTGGTAGCGGGCTTCCCGCAGGCGCTTATGTGGTGAGCATTTTGAGCGGAACCCAGTTCGTCATCAACGCCGTGACTACCGCTGCTCAAGCTTCCACCACGATCTCGGCCACGGCGAACAGCTTCACCACCTCTCAGTCCTTTGCGGGACTCACGCTCAATGCAGGGGCATCGGGAGTGACGGTCTCCGCCAACAGCGCGGACGGCACCGTTCTCAATCTGGGTGACATCACTGTCAATCCGGGTGCCTCCGTGAATTTCACGCTGCCCTCTGGCACGCAGGACGCCACCAACGGCATCACGGCGAACAACATGAATACCAACGGTATCCTGGGTGGCTGGGCGCGCGTGGGTAACAACTGGGCGACCAACAGCACCAATGCCGCCGATGGCAATATTGTGGAGTTCACTGCATACACCAATGTGAACCGCCTCGGCGGAACCGTGACCTCAGATGCAACCAAGAACGTCCAGATCATTGATGGAGGCTCCAGTGGGGATGTCACTCCGGCGGCATCTGGCACTACGGACATCTACACCCTGCGGCAGGCCACCGTGGGCAATGATGTCATCTACAATCCCGGCACCACCGATGTCCTCCGCCTGGGTGCTGTGGGAGGCATCTTGGTCACCGACTATGCGGGATCGCTGTCCATCGGAGCCAGCATCAATGACGGTGTCCTGACCGCAGGCGGTGCCGACAACACCGCGGGCACGCTGTATTTGACGGATAATCGAGCCACTGAATTGCTCCGTGTGAACTCCACCATTGCCGACAATGGCACCGGCGTCGTGAGCGTCACCATCTTCAGCGCGGACGACTCCTCGGGCTTGGGTGGTGTTCAGCTGTCAGGCACCAACACTTACACCGGCCGCACCACCGTGGGCGGCGGCACGCTGCGGATTTCCAGCGAGGCGAATCTCGGTGCCAATCCAGACAGTTTTGTCGCCGACCAGCTCCTTCTTGCGGGCGGGAGACTCAACGCCACCGCCAATTTCACCATTGACGACGCGAACCGCGGCATCACCCTTGGGCCCGCAGGCGGCACCATCCTCGTCAATAGCGTCAATACGCTGACCGTGGCCAATGTAATCGACGGAACCGGGAGGCTTTTGATTTCTGGCTTTGGCATTCTGGAGCTTAAGGCAGCGAACACCTTCTCCGGCCAGACTCAATTAGCCTACGGCACTCTGCGGTTGGGCCATGTGGATGCGCTGCAAAACAGCACCCTGAACTTCTTCTTCACCAACGGTCAGGTGAATTTCACCGCCGCCGGCACCAACACCTACAACCTCGGCGGCCTTGCGGGCAATGATTCTGTCTCGCTTGGCGCAAACTCCCTCAGTGTCGGAGCCAACAACGAAACCACCACCTTCAGCGGCACCCTCAGCGGCACCGGTGGCTTGACGAAAGTGGGCGCTGGTACGCTCAACCTCACCACTGCGCAAACTTACTCCGGCGACACCCGCATCGAAGGCGGCATGATCGTCCTGGCGCACGCGAACGCGCTGCAAAACAGTACTCTGGACACCGGCCCCGCTGGCACGCAAAGCGCCAACCTCACGCTCGGTGAAGGCACCACCTACAACATCGGTGGCCTCAAAGGCAGTGCCGATCTGGATCTCGCCGTCTCCCATCTCAGCGTCGGTGCCAACAACCAGAGCACCGTCTTTTCCGGCTCGTTGCTGGGAGCCTTCAACAACAACGTCACCAAGGTGGGAACCGGCACGCTCACGTTTGCGGGGAACAACACTTACACAGGCACCACCACCGTGAGTGCGGGAAGTCTTCAAGTGGGTCAAGGGGGCGTTGGTCAGACGGGTCTGGGCGAGGTGACCGTGCAGAATGGTGCCTCAATGTATGGCACCGGCGTGATACAGGGCCATAACTTCACCGCAGCGAGCGGTTCCACGGTGCAGGCCGGTGACAGCACGGCGACGAATTCCTTTGGCACGCTGAATTTCACACCCGTGGCTGGAGGTGGAACACACAGCCTGCAGGGCGATATCCTATTGGGAATTGGCACCGCCAATAACACTGGTGCCATCGATCCCACCTATGGTGGCAACACGGTGGGCTCGGCGGGCTACATCTCGTACGTGAACAACGTGGCTCGCTCCCAAGGTTTGGGCAGCGGCAGTCATGACCTGCTTTCCTTTAACGCATCTGGCAACGCCATTCCCTACACGTTGACCGTGAGTGGAAACATTCAGGTGACAGCCAGCGGCTTTACCCCAGAGATTGGTCAAATTTTCAACTTGCTCGACTGGAGCGGCGCGGACGTCACAGATTTCACAGGCTTCGCTGTCGGGACAAATTATCGCGATGGCAGTGGCGACGATGCCACACAGTTTAATTTGCCCACCTTGAGCAGCGGATTGTTCTGGGATGTCAGCCAGTTCACCACCAGCGGCATCATCGTTGTCGTCCCTGAACCCAGCCGCATGCTGCTGTGGATGCTGGGCCTTGCAGGGATCATCGCCCGTCGTAGGCGTGGCCGTTGCTGATGCCATCCGGGAAGGATCGCGCCGGAGTGACCGTATGGCTCCTTCGCTGTGCTCCGCAGTCTCTCCCAGTTTGGTGCTTTGATCCTCTCCACGAGTCTTCTCGCGGCGGAGCATTGGTCGTTTCAGCCGCTGAAACCCGGCAGGGAGCAGAGCATCGACGCCTACATCCAAAAAGAACGCGCCAAGCACGGCCTCAAGCCCTCGCCGCGTGCTGATGCGCACACACTCATCCGCCGCGCCACCTTCGATCTCACCGGTCTGCCTCCACCGGATGTGCCAACCCGCCGCGATTTGTCAGACGAAGGCTATTCCCGGCTCGTCGAACAACTCCTCGCCTCCCCCCACTATGGCGAGCACTGGGCGCGTCACTGGCTCGATGTCGCGCGCTATTCCGATACCAAAGGCTACGTCTATGCCCGCGAGGAAAAAAACTGGGTGCATGCCTCCGCTTATCGCGACTGGGTCGTGCGCGCGTTGAACGATGACATGCCCTACGATCGCTTCCTGCTCTTGCAGATCGCCGCGGATCAACTCGTGCCACCTCGCTCTCCCGATCTCGCGGCGATGGGCTTTCTCACCCTCGGGCGGCGCTTCCTCGGAGTCACGCATGACATCATCGACGACCGCATCGACGTCGTCACTCGTGGCACGCTCGGACTCAGCGTCGCCTGCGCCCGCTGTCACGATCACAAATTCGATCCCATCCCGACGCGCGACTACTACGCGCTCTACGGCGTCTTTCAGAGCTGCGCTGAAGCTCTCGTGCCTTGTGATGAAAGTGCGGAAGATGCGGAACTCGCCGCGCTTGAGAAAAAGAATCGCGATCTCATGGCAAAGCGACGCGCAGAGCAAATGGCCCGCACACGTGCGCGGGTCGCCGATTATCTCCAAGCCACGCATGAGCTCGAAAAATATCCCGAGGAGACCTTCGGCCAGTTGCTGGATGAAAAAGACCTCAATCCCTTCATCGTCCATCGCTTCGTGGCGTGGCTCGGCAAGCATCCCGGCGTCGAATTGACCGAGGAACGACTCAAGCAGCCCGATTCACCCGCGTTCGTGCCCGACGAGCACATCGCAAACATCGAGATGTATTTCCCCATCGGCGTCACCACCGAGTTGTGGAAATCTCAGGGCGATGTGGACCGCCATCTCATCAAAAGCGCCGCCGCGCCTGCCCGCGCCACCATTCTGGTGGATCGTGCACAAGCGAGCGCGCCACGTGTGTTCATTCGCGGCAATCCGCTCAACAAAGGCGATGTCGTGCCGCGTCAGTTTCTGAGCCTGTTCGGCCATCAGCGGCCCTTTGCGAAAGGCAGCGGTCGCTTGGAACTCGCGCAGGCTATTGCTGATCCACGCAATCCGCTCACCGCCCGCGTCATGGTGAACCGCATCTGGCAGCATCACTTTGGGCGCGGCCTCGTCAGCACCCCGAGCGATTTCGGCAAGCAGGGCAGTGAGCCGACGCATCCTGAGTTGCTCGACTGGCTCGCTGCTGAGTTCATCCGCAGCGGCTGGAGCATCAAGCACATGCACCGGCTCATCATGCTATCAGAGACTTATCAGCAGAGCAGCTTGGCGAGTGATCCACGCGATCCCGACAACAAATTCCTCGCACGCATGAACCTGCACCGCCTCAGCTTCGAGGAAGCGCGGGATGCGTGGCTCGCCGCTGCGGGTCGTTTGAATCTCCGCATCGGTGGCCGCCCGGACACGTTGTTCGCCGCGAGCAACACACGCCGCACGCTCTACGCGCTCGTGGATCGCGAAAACCTGCCCGCAGTCATGCGCACCTTTGATTTCGCCAATCCCGATCTCTCCATCCCGCAGCGCACGGAGACCACCGTGCCCCAGCAGGCATTGTTCGGCATGAATCATCCGTTCGTCGTGCAACAGGCCAAAATTTTGCTCAGCCGCGCGGATGTGAAGCCTGCGGATGCTATCACACGCATTCGCCGTATCTATGCGTATTTGTTTCAGCGTGAGCCGAACGCTGACGAAATGGATTTCGCACTGCGTTTCGTGCAGGAAGATCAGCCACCCGTCATCGCTGCGGCAAACCATGCGCGATCCTGGCAATACGGCTACGGGGAGTGGGATGAGAGCACAGGCCGCGTGAAGAATTTCAAGCCACTGCCATACTTCACCGGCAACGCATGGCAGGGCGACGAAGCATGGCCGAATCAAAAGCTCGGATGGGCACAGCTCACCGCTACGGGTGGTCATCCTGGGAACGACCGCCAGCACGCCGTCGTGCGCCGCTGGGTCGCGCCTGCGGATGGCTCCTATGCGGTCAAATCCACCCTGCTGCACGAGCCTGCGCCGGGCGATGGCATCCGTTCCTTCATCAGTCACAGCCAGCAGGGCCGCCTGCACGCGGGCAAGCTGCATCAAGGTCGTGCCGAACTGAATTTCGACACTCTCTCATTCAAGGCGGGCGACACGCTCGACTTCATCGTGGACATCGGCGATGTCCTGAACAGCGACCAGTTTCTCTGGTCCACGCGCATCTCCAGCACGGCAACCGTCGGTGCCGGCGGTGACGAGCATCCTGACACCTGGGACACCGAAAAAGACTTCTACGCGCAACCCAAATCCCAGCTCGATGCCTGGGAGCAGCTCGTGCAGGTGCTCATGCTGTCGAACGAATTCATGTTTGTGGATTGATATGCAACCGCCTCTCACACGCCGCGATTTTCTGAGCCGCTCCGGCATGGGCATGGCAGCACTTGGGTTGGCGGATTTGCAAGCCGCGAAACCGCATTACACGCCGAAGGCGAAGCGCGTGATCCATTTCTTCCTCAATGGCGGGCCGTCGCATGTTGATACCTTCGATCCCAAACCGGCGCTGGCACGTTATGCAGGCAAACCGGTGCCGAATCATCGCATCACAGAGCGCAAGACGGGCGCGGCGTTTCCATCCCCGTTCAAGTTCCAACGTTACGGGCAGAGCGGCATTGAAGTGAGCGAGCTGTTTGCCAGAACGGCGGCGCACATCGATGACATCGCGGTGATCCGCTCAATGCAGGCGCAGGTGCCGAATCATGAGCCGTCACTGATGCTCATGAACTGCGGCGATTCGATCCAGGCGCGGCCAAGCATGGGTGCGTGGTTGATGTATGGCCTTGGCAGCGCGAATGAAAATCTGCCGGGCTTCATCGCCATGTGTCCGGGCGGCATGCCGATCAAAAGCGCGGAGAACTGGCAGTCTGCCTTCCTGCCCGGCGCGTTTCAAGGCACCTATGTCGATTCGCAGCATCAGGCGGTGGATCGCTTGATCGAAAACATCCGCAGCCCGCATGCAGATGCACGGGTGCAGCTCCGCCAACTCGAACTCATGCGCCGCATTAACAACGCGCATCGCGCAAGTCGCGCCGATCCACGGCTGGAGGCGCGCATCCAGTCATTCGAGCTCGCCTTCCGCATGCAAACGGAGGCGGCGGATGCTTTCGATGTCTCGAAGGAGCCGGAGCACATCCGCAAACTCTATGGCGAAGGCGTGCATGCGCGACAGACGCTCATCGCGCGTCGTCTGCTCGAACGCGGCGTGCGCATGGTGCAGCTCTGGCACGGCGCGGGACAGCCCTGGGACAATCACGACAACATCGAGAGCAATCATCGCAAGCTCGCCGCGCAGATCGACCAGCCCATCGCCGCGCTGCTGGCCGATTTGAAACAGCGTGGCATGCTTGAGGACACGCTCGTCATCTGGGGCGGCGAATTTGGCCGCACGCCGACGGTGGAACTTAGCGGCGGCAAATCGAAGCTGGGCCGCGATCACAATCACTACGGCTTCACCGTGTGGATGGCCGGCGGCGGCATCAAAGGTGGCACGGTGCATGGCAGCACGGACGAATTCGGCTTCGCCGCGCAGGAACATCCCACCAGCGTGCATGATCTGCATGCCACGATCCTGCACTTGATGGGCATCAATCACGAAGAACTCACCTATCGCTACGCAGGCCGCGATTTCCGTCTCACCGATGTGTATGGGGATGTGATCACGCCGATCGTGGCGTGATCAGTCCTTCTCACAAAACCTGCGAAACGCCTCCTGTTGCTCCGGCGTTGCCACGCCAGCCACGATATGACCCGCGAGGCTGCGCAGGACCGCCGCTTCCGATCCTGAAAGCCCAAGCTGCTCCACCATTGAGCGGGCAATCGCCGCGAAGGTGTTGCCATTGTAAAAGCAGAAGGGTGCCAAGCGATGACAGCGGCGGCAGAGGTCCACCGCTTCCGTCAGCGTCATCGGTTGTTGATGAGTCGATTCCCAGAGTGCCTTGGTGACTTCATAGCCATCTGATGTGGGTTTGTGCAGGGCGTTCTTGGCCTGACAGAGCACCGCATTCTGCGCGACGACAAAGTCCCACGAGAATCGAGCCAGCCATGGCTTCTGCGGGCTCATGACCCGGCTGATTTGGACTTCTTCGGCCC
The DNA here is from genome assembly GCA_039806835.1 of Prosthecobacter sp. Classification (GTDB taxonomy): domain Bacteria; phylum Verrucomicrobiota; class Verrucomicrobiia; order Verrucomicrobiales; family Verrucomicrobiaceae; genus Prosthecobacter. The sequence goes on from JBDHQD010000003.1 coordinate 116,929, forward strand.
TTCCTTCGCCTGCTTGATCTCCTCAACACCGGCGCTCCGCAAAAATCCTTTTCCAGTCTTCGCATACACCGGTTCTGCTGCGAACCGGTCTTGAATGGCCAGCGCGTCCTTCATCACGGACAGGAACAACGGATCGTTGGCAAACTGCTCTGGAATCACCGGCTTCATGGCCTGAATTCTACTGTGAACTCGAAAAGACGGCAATCCTCCATTTGCCGCCTCAAGACCCCTTCAAGAACGCGATCAAATCCGCCATCTGCTGTGGCGTGATGGCGGCTTCGAGGCCTTCCGGCATGAGAGAGATGCCGGGGCTGGTGAGGGATTTGATCTCGCTGCGCAAAACCGTGTCCGTGCCGCCATCGGCGCGTTTGAGGGTGAGATTGCCCGCCGTCTCGCTGGTGATGAGGCCGCTGAGGGTGCGGCCGTCGTTCGTTTCGACGAGGTAGAGCGCGAAGTTCGGCGAGACCTCGCGATTCGGGTCGAGGATGTTCGTGACGAGCTGCTCCGCCGTCCACGCCTTGATCGTGCCGAGGTGCGGGCCGACGTCGTTGCCCTTGTCCGCGAACTTGTGGCAGACCATGCAGGCCGTTTCGTAAATCTTCGCGCCGCGGGTGGCGTCGCCGGTTGGGAGTGACGGCATCTTGCCGTCATCGACGGCTGGAAGCCGTCGTTCCTTGATGCCCATTGCAACGAGATATTTCTCGATGACCTCTTTCCGGTTCGACGACGAACCATCGCCGATGAGCTTCGCGATGCGTTTCGCCAGCGCGGGCGTCTTTTGTCGTCCGAGCGTCGCCTTCGCAGCGACGCTGAGCTGCGCGGGCGTGATCTTCTTCGCCTCGATGGCATCTAGCAGCTTTGCGATGCGGTCCGTGCGCGAGAGAAGGAGGGTGATCACACTCTCGCGAACTGTCGGCGAAAGTCTCGGCCAGGTCTGAAGTAACAAGTCGGCCACAGCTGGATCGCGACGCTGTCCAAGCATTTGAACGGTCGCCAACTGAAGGCCTACCTCTTGCGTGAAATCCAGAAGACCTTCCACCGCCATCTGCACCTTCTCCCAGTCATCTTCAATGGCAAGAAGGGCGACTTTTCGTTCTCTGACTTCAACCGGAAGCGAGCTGTCGATCACCTCCTGGGCCGCTTGGTTTGCCACCGTGTGAAGCCAGTATTTTGTCTTTTCGCTTCTGCTGGCGGTCATTGGTGATTCACCATGCTTGGCGAGACCTTTGCACAAACCCTGCAAGCCAGCCTCGCAAGTAGCGACTTTGCTAGCGTGGCCTCGACGTAATGCAGACAGATAAAAATCCCACACGGATGATTCGCGATTGGGATTGCTTCCAAACATTAGACCGCAGTCGTGGACATACGCGGTCAGTCCAGGGGTTTCAAAGACCGGGCGTTCCATCAGTTCCTCAATGGAAAAGGCCACCAAACCCGGTGCAAACGTTTGGGCTGCCAGCCGAAGCCATGCGTCGTCTTTGCTTTGAAGAGCCACATCTCCCATTTGATGCCAGAGGTTCGTGAACTCGCTGCCACCGATCGCCAAGCAGGCGAAAAAACGCACGCGGGAGGATGGATCACTCAGTCTGTCGCTGACGCGGTTCGAGAGGCCTCCTTTCTTCTTCAATCTCGGTGCAAACAATACAATTCCAGCTTCACGTAAATGCAGATCGTCCTCGTCAAGCGCATGGTTGAGTAAATCGTCGTCCTTCAGCCCAGACAACCCCTCAAGTGCCCAGATTGCTTCAAGTCGTGTTAGCGGCGTCTCCCCGCTCTTCACCAGCTCCCGCAGCGGCTCCACGGCGGCTTTGTCCTGCCGCTCAAACAACAACCGCTGCGCGGTTTCGCGGTGCCAGGCGTTCGGGTGGTCGAGGAGGGCGACGAGGTCGGTGGTGCTCGCATCGGATAGATTGACTCTTCGCTCTTCGCCCTTTGCCCTTAGCCAGTTTTTCGGCGCAAGCCGCCAGATGCGGCCTTTGTCGCGCCCACGGAGGAGATCGACGGCGGCGTGGATGTCGTCGGGGATGCTCCAGGGGTGCTCAATCACTTCGCGATACATGTCGCAGACGTGGAGGCAGCCGTCGGGGGCGTTGACGAAATTGACGGGGCGGAACCAGAGGTCGTCGCTGGTGCAGAAGTTCTTCTTCCCATCCACCTGCACGGCTTTGAAGGTGACGCCGTCGGGCACGAGCTTCATGCGGTAGTAGAGATTCCCGGCCACGTCGGCGACGAAGGCGAAGTCGCGATACTCTGGCGGATACGCATCGCCGCGATAGACGCAGATGCCGGCGCTGGAGGTGACGACGCCCGCGCCGACGAGTTCGCTTTTTGGCAAATGGCTGCCTTCTTGCACCCAGCGTTTCGCGCGGAACTCGCGCCAAGGCTCGGGCGGGCTGGTGCGATAAACGGGGAGCTGGTCGCCCGCCTCGGCGCAGTCGTTCAGCGCGCTGGGGACGACGAGATAGGGATTCCGCGCGAGGTAGCGATACGGCAGGACGACGTGCTGGCAGGGATTGCGGATGTTGCAGAGGAAGCGGTTGCCCCAGTCATCGAAGGTGTTGCCAAAGCGCGCGCCGCCGCTTTCGAGACGGACGTCGCCGGTGCTCGGATCAAAGGAGAAATCGTTGCGCTTGAATGGGATCGGTTTGAAGTCCTTCGGCAATGGCATGACGCTCTCGCTGCCGGGCACGCGCTGGATTTTTCCACCGTTGCTGCCACCGGCGACGTAAATGCGGTGATCGAGGCCCCAGATGGGGTTGTTCATCACGGCCTGCACGTTGAGCTTTTTGAAGCCGGTGAAGACACGCTGCCGCACATCGGCCACGCCGTCGTCATTCGTGTCTTTGAAATACCAAACGTCGGGCGTGGCGGTGACAAAGATGCCGCCTTTCCAGCACGCGGCACCGGTGGGCCAGGAAAGGCCGTCGGCGAAGACGGTGGCTTTGTCGAAGGTGCCGTCGCCATCGGTGTCGGTGAGCAGGCGCACCTTGCCGATGGGCTGGTCGGTGGGGTTTTCCTGGCTGGCTTTGTGATGCTCTTTGTCGGTGTAGGGATAGTCGTTCATCTCGCACACATAGGCGCGGCCATCGGCGTCGTAGGTGATGGCGACCGGGTCGGTGACGAGCGGCTCGGCGGCGATGAGCTGCATCTCGAAGCCATCGAGGACGTGGAAGGTCTTCGCGGCGGCTTGGGGCTCCACTGCAGGCGTGGAGGGAAAATCCAACGCGAAGAGGGACAACCATGGAAGGCACAGGAGGCACGAAAGGAGGCGGCGCATGATGACGGACATTACGCTGGCGACTGCGAGGGTTTTGCCCTCCTCGCCAGCATCGAGCGCTTGTTTTGCAACTTGCCTCTGCGGATGCGGGCTTCCTGCGTGAGCATGATACCCAGCCTTGACGGATGCGAGCGTGGGCGGCACTTTGCGCGCCCTTTCCCCCAAAACATCCCATGGCCCAAGAAACCACCCTCATTCTACTCAAACCGGACTGTGTCGCACGCGGCATCAACGGAGAAGTCATCAAGCGTTTTGAAGACGAGGGCTTTCGCATTCGCGGCTGCAAGATGATCAAGCTCACCGATGAGCTGCTCAAAGAACACTACGCGCACATCGCTGATCGTCCGTTCTTCCCCACCGTGGCGGAGTTCATGAAGAGCAAGCCGGTGATCGCCATCGCGCTCTCGGGAGACAATGTGATCGCCCACGTGCGCGACTTGCTCGGCCCGACAGATTCGAAGGTGGCTCCCAAAGGCACGATCCGCGGAGATTTCGGCACGGACAAGATGACCAACGTCGTCCACGCCTCCGACTCGCCGGAGAATGCGGCGATCGAGCTGGAGCGCTTCTTCCATCACGGCGAGCTTTTCAGCTATTGAGCAGGAAAGCGGACCCGCTACACTCGCAGCGTCACTTTCCCGCGCCGATGTGGTGAAATGGTAAACACAGCGGACTTAAAATCCGCTGGGAGGAAACTCCCTTGCCGGTTCGAGTCCGGCCATCGGCACTTTGATTTCAGAGCAGGCGCGCGCGGCATCGCGTTGTCTGATTTGGACAAGGACGTGGCTTGAAGCATGATGGTGCCGCATGCGCATCGGCATCACAGGAGCGACAGGATTCATCGGCAGTCATCTTGCTGCACAAGCGCAACGCTGTGGGCATGAGGTGATCGCCTACACACGCCGGGAGGGAGTTATGGTGTCGTGTGCCGCAGAGACCTTGCGTCAGCCATCACACGCGTCGCATGCACTGCCGGAGACAAAACTGGATGCGCTGGTGCATCTCTCGGGTGAATCGCTTTTGGGTCTGTGGACGCAGGCCAAGCGTGCGCGCATCTGGTCGAGCCGTGTAGATTTCACACGGGCATTGGCGGCACATCTCGGCACTTGGCGGGCAGAAAATCGCCCCAAGGTTTTCCTTTGTGCATCCGGGGCTGGTTTCTACGGCAGTCGAGCGACAGAACCCGCAGACGAGAGCACTCCGTGTGGTGGAGGATTTTTGGCCGATGTGTGTGAAGGTTGGGAGAGTGCTGCCACAGAAGTGAAGGCGATGGGCGCGCGTGTGGTGACACTGCGCACGGGCATGGTGCTGGGGAATGGGGGAGGTGCCCTGCCGTTGCTGAAAGGAATTTTTGGCCTTGGGCTCGGAGGCAAACTCGGGCCGGGAAACCAGTGGATGCCGTGGATTCACGAGGATGATGCAGCGGGCATCCTTTTGAAAGCGATCGAGACCGACGTCATTCAGGGGCCTGTCAATGTCTGCGCGCCGGAGTCGGTGACCAATGCAGAGTTCACATGGAAATTGGCCGCAGCGCTGCGGCGTCCGGCCCTTTTTCATGTGCCAGCCTTTGTGCTGAGACTCTTTCTGCGCGGCATGGCTGATGAGATGCTGCTGGGTGGGCGGAGAGTGATTCCTCGCGTTGCGGCGGAGATGGGCTACACTTTCACCCACCCAACCTTCGACAGTGCCCTTCGGGCGCTGCTTTGACCTCCATCTCCCCATTATGGCCGCGCAGCAGACCACCATCGGCGTCATCTACGATTACGATCAGACGCTCAGCCCGACCTACATGCAGGACGAGACCTTGTTCCCGCATTTCGGCATCAATCCGGGGCCGTTCTGGAAACGCAGTCGCGAACTGGTGGATCGCGAAGGCTACGATGGTGAGTTGGCCTACCTGAAGTGCATGCTCGACTATCTGGACATGGATCGTCCGACGAATGACGATCTGCGCAAGCTGGGAGCCAAGCTGCGATTTTTCAAAGGAGTGCCGGAGATCTTCAGAGAGTTGAATGATGTGCTCAACGACGAGCACCGGCTGCTCGGCGTGAAGATCGAGCACTACATCATCTCCAGCGGTTTGAAGGCACTGCTGGACGGCTCTGCGTTGGCACCGTTTGTGCGGCGCATCTTTGGCTGCGAGTTCGGCGAGGATCAAAATGGCCGCATCACTTTCCCGAAGCGCGTTATCAGCCACACGACCAAGACGCAATACATCTTCCGCATCAACAAAGGCATGCTGGAACCGCATGAGGATGTGAATGACCACATGGCGCACGAATTGCGCCCCATTCCGTTTCAGCACATGATTTATGTCGGCGATGGGCCCACGGACGTGCCGTGCTTCACGCTGATGAAACGCTACGGCGGCCATGCCGTGGCCGTGTACAATCCTGATGAGCAGAATCGCAGCAGCTTCCGCAAGTGTTACCAACTCACAGGGGCGGCAGATCGAGTGAAGCACATCGCTCCGGCAGATTATCGCCCGGGCAGTCATCTGCGCTTATTGCTGGAAGAGATGATCCTCGAAATCGCCGACGGCATCGTGCGCAAAAAGCGTCAGGAGATCGAGGAGGGCACGGTGTCCGCGCCGCATTTTTGAACATGCCAGACTTGCACAGTGCTGGAGGCCGACTCTCTTGGCACAACCGCACACGGAACGCTCTTATGTCACGCTTGATACTCGCCATCGCTCTCTGTTTTTCCACACTGCTGCTCCAAGCCGAGGAGGTGAAGCCACTCAAGGTGCTCATGGTCTGCGGCGGATGCTGCCATGATTACGAAAATCAAAAACTCATCTTGGCGGAGGGCATCAGCGCACGAGCGAATGTGGAGTTCACCATCATTCACGAAGAGGCGCGGGTGAAGGACGACCGCACGCATCAAGTGAGCATTTACAAAAAGCCGGGTTGGGCTGCTGGCTATGATGTGGTGCTGCACAACGAATGCTTCGGGGCCGTCGAGGATGTGGCCTTCGTCGAAGGCATCGCCAAAGCGCACTTCGACGGCGTGCCTGCGGTGATGCTGCACTGCTCCACGCATAGTTACCGCGCAGCGAAGACGGACGAATGGCGCAAGTGTGTGGGCCAGACCTCCATGAGCCACGAGAAGAATCGGGATCTGAAAGTGCGCAATGCGGCACCCGAACATCCAATCATGAAGGGCTTCCCGGCGGAGTGGTTGGATGCGAAAGATGAACTCTACAAGAATGAAAAGCTCTGGGAGCACTTCACACCGCTGGCCACGGCCTACGGGGAAGACACCAAGAAGGATCATCATTGCGTCTGGACCAATCAATACGGTGCCGCGCGTGTCTTTGGCACTACGCTCGGGCATGGCAATCACACCATGCAGGATCCGGTCTATCTCGATCTCGTCACTCGGGGACTTCTCTGGGCCTGTGGCAAGCTCGATGCCGAAGGCAAGCCACTGCCCGGCTATGGGCCGCGGCAGAAGTGAGGTGCTGAAGCCGTTGGCGCACAGCACGCGCAAGTTCGGTGTTGGATTTCACATGCCGCAGGGGCGCGGACGTGCTATCGCCGTGGATGCGCGCCGCCGTGCTTCTCACTGCCATCGCCCTGCCTCTTGCCGTGACAGCGGCGGATTTCCCGCTGGATGTGATCATTGCTGGCGACGCGGGGCCTTACACGAAACAGCGCTGGAAGAGCGACTGGCCGGGCTGTCAATTTGAAGGCGGTGTGCAGGCTGGGCGCATCGAAGTGGTGAAGCAGAAGGCGATGAATTGGCTGCGCGTGAATTTCGCAGTGGGAGAAATCGGCCCCGAGAACGGGGGTGCGGGTTGGCGCATGCCTCTGGGCAGACATGAAGCGGCGGAGTTGAGCTACACACTGCGGTTCAGCAAAAATTTCGACTTCGTCAAAGGCGGCAAGCTGCCAGGGCTCTGTGGCGGACCGAAGAGTGTGAGCGGTGGCCGACCGGCTGATGGCGTCAACGGCTTCTCCGCGCGCCTGATGTGGCGCAGGGATGGACGCGGCGAAGCCTACGTCTATCACAAGCATCAAATAGATCGCTACGGCGACAGCTTTGCCTTCCCCGCTGACTTTCGTTTTCCCACAGGAGTGCCCGTGAAGGTGCGGCTGGCGGTGTCGATGAACTCGCCCGGCAAGCGCGATGGCACCCTGCGCGTTTGGGTGGATGGCAAGCCTGTCGTCGAACAGCGAGACATGGAGTGGCGCACGCAGGCCACCTTTGGCGTGGATGGTTTTTATTTCGAGACTTTCCACGGCGGAGGGGATGTCTCTTGGGCGCCGACGCGGCGATGCTGGGTGGAGTTTTCACAGATGCGCGTCGATAAGTTCACATCCGCAAAGCCATGACTCGCCTGCCGCCCCTGTCCAAGATACCGCCGGAGATCGTCGCCCTCACCGACTACGAGCCACTGGCACGCGCGCATTTGGGAGAGAACGCTTGGGCTTATTTCTCGGGAGGAGCGGCGGATGAAATCACACTGCATGACAACCGCGCTGCTTTTGACGCATTGAAGCTGGTGCCGCGTGTGCTGCGAGACATGAGAGAGGGCCACATGCGCGTGAGCTTGTTTGGGCAAACGCACGAGTATCCGATCTTGCTGGCACCGATCGCCTACCATCGCCTAGCGCATCCAGAGGGCGAGCGGGCCACTGTGTTGGGAGCCTCGGCGATGAAGGCGGGCGTGATCGTCAGCACGCGCGCTTCTGTCGATCTCGAAGACATCGCCGCCGCTGCGCAGACGCATTTGTGGTTTCAGCTTTATGTGCAGCCTGATCGCGACTTCACCTGGGAGCTGGTGCAGCGCGCAGAGAGGGCCGGTTATCAGGCACTGGTGCTCACGGTGGATGCGCCACTCACGGGCATCCGCAACCGACAGCAGCGTGCGCAATTTCTCATGCCTGATGGCATTGAGGCAGTGAATCTGCGTGGCATGCGCCAGCCGGACATGCGTCCGCGCATGGCGGGAGAGAACGTGGCTTTCGGCTCTTTGCTGGACGATGCGGCGAGGTGGGAGGATGTGGACGAGCTGCTCTCCCGCACCAAGCTGCCGGTGGTGTTGAAAGGCGTGCTTTCACCCGAGGATGCACGACTCGCCGTCGAGCGCGGCTGTGCGGGCATCATTGTCTCCAATCACGGCGGGCGCATTCTCGATACGATGCCTGCTGCCATCGAGGTGCTGCCGCAGATCGTCGCTGCTGTCGCTGGGCGTGTGCCGGTGTTGGTGGATGGCGGTGTCCGCCGTGGCACGGACGTACTCAAAGCATTGGCCCTGGGAGCTAACGCGGTGTTGGTGGGGCGCCCTTATATTTACGGACTTGCCGTGGCTGGGGCCATCGGCGTCGCTCATGTGTTGAATATTTTGCGTGCAGAGTTGGAGGTGGCGATGGGGCTGACTGGCTGCGCGCGAGTGGAGGAAATCCAACCTTCACTGCTCTGGCGACAGCAATGACGAAGAAGACATGGCAAATCAGGCATTGACCTTGAGTTGAGAAGTGCATGCGCTGCCATCGGCTCTGCTTGGTGAGCGATGGTTTCTGTGCATGCAGGTCATCAGCGTGGGCTTGTGGTACGCTGGCGCAACACGGCCACCCAGCGGTCCACCGATTTTCCCGGTGCATCTTTGAGCGCGCGACTGGCTTTGTTGCGCCGGTTGCTCACGACCTCCATGCCCAGTGCCTCCAGCGCGCGCAGCGCGAGCCTGTGCTCGACATCAAAATAGCTCGTGATGACGAGCATGCCGTCAGGCCGCAGTTTGGCGATGCCCTGGTCGAAAATCTTCTTCCACAACTCCTGGCCGTGCCAGAAGTTCTGATGGCGGAGGAAGACCATGTTGAAGTCGTCGCCCAGTTCCTTGTGCTGGTCGATCTTCGTAGCGTCCTCGATCAAAAACTGCGCAGGAAGATGCCGATGTGTCTCGCGTGCCTGGCGGATTTCGCGAATGCGGATGTCCGCGCCGACCATCTCAACCGATCCGCCCTGCGTGAGATCCTCGCCGACTTGAATCAACGTCTCCGCTTCATCGCATCGCCCGCAGGCCAGATTCAGGATGCGCATGTCCTTCTGCTCCGCCGGCAGATGCGGCGAAAGCGAGTCATGCAGAAGCGATTTCAGCCTCGCCATGTCCTGCTGGATGGCATTTCCCGGCTGCGGCAGCTCCGAAGATGAGGTGATGATTGAGCTCATGTCTGCACCGGGTGAGAGTTTGTCTCCAGCCAAGCGGCGTAGGCGGACTCGGTCATCTCGCTGGCAGCGAGCGCGAGAGTGTGGATGACCGCGTCCGCTTCAGACGCCTCAAAGCGATACCCGTTTAACTCGATAAAACCCGCCGCCATCATGAAGCCAGCGCGTTTGTTTCCATCAACGAAGGGGGGATTTTTCACGATGCCGCTCGCGTAGCTCGCGGCGAGGTCCATGAGCGAAGAGCTGCCGTAGGCATGCTGGTTCTGCGGTTTGGCGAGAGCCGACTCCAGCAAGTGCTCATCCCTCACTCCCAACAAGCCGCCAAACTTCGACACCATCAACTCATGCAGTGCCTCGCACTCCTCACGAGTGATCCAGCGCGGAGAGTTCATTTGGCGAGTTCTTGCAGCGTGTTTCGATAGCGCCGGGAGAGGTCCTCAAAGACCGACATGGCCTTGGCAAAATCCGAATTGGATGCCTGCATGTTGAAGCCGCCGGGTTTTTCCGAAAGCATCACGGTATCGCCTTCATTGGCGTTGAGATGTGCGAGCGCCTCCTTCGGCAGGACGAGACCGACGGAGTTGCCGATTTTTCGGAGCTTGAGTTCGAGAACCATGCCGCGAGTGTAATCACGAATGTTATAACACTCAAGAAGGACTTCTTCCTCTTCAGAACTTCAACTCTTCGCCAAAGATCATGCGCGCGGCCTGGGCAACGTCTTTGTCGCCGCGGCCGGAGAGATTGGCGAGGATGATCTGGTCTTTGCGCATCGTGGGGGCCACTTTGCGCACTTCGGCGATGGCGTGGCTGCTTTCCAACGCGGGGATGATGCCTTCAACGGCACTGAGTTCCTGGAAGGCGGCGAGCGCCTCGGCGTCCGTGGCGTAGTTGTAGGTCACGCGGCCTTGATCGTGCAGCCAAGCGTGCTCGGGGCCGATGGCGGCGTAGTCGAGTCCGGCGCTGACGCTGTGGGTCAGCTCGATCTGGCCGTCGGCATTGGCGAGCAGCCAGGTCTTCGTGCCTTGCAGCACGCCGAGGCGTCCGCCTTGGAAGCGCGCGGCATGGCGTTCCGGGATGATGCCATCACCACCGGCTTCGACGCCGGTCATGCGCACGTCCTTGTCATTGAGGAAGGGGTGGAAGAGGCCGATGGAGTTGCTGCCGCCGCCGACGCAAGCGACGAGGAGATCGGGCAGGCGGCCTTCGCGCTCCAAAATTTGCCTGCGTGCCTCGATGCCGATGACGCGGTGGAAGTCGCGCACCATCATTGGGAAGGGATGCGATCCGAGCGCGGAGCCGAGGATGTAGTGCGTGGTGCGCACGTTCGTGACCCAGTCGCGCATGGCCTCGTTCACGGCTTCTTTGAGCGTGGCCTGACCGGCGGTGACGGCGACGACTTTGGCGCCGAGGAAGCGCATGCGGGCGACATTGAGTGCCTGGCGCTCCATATCGACCTGGCCCATGTAAATGACGCACTCGAAGCCGAAGCGCGCGCACACCGTGGCGGTGGCGACGCCGTGCTGGCCCGCGCCGGTTTCCGCGATGATGCGTTTCTTGCCAAGACGCTGAGCGAGCAGGATCTGGCCGAGTGCGTTGTTGATCTTGTGCGCGCCGGTGTGCAGCAAGTCCTCGCGCTTGAGGAAAATCTTCGCGCCGCCGAGCTTCTCAGTCCAGCGTTCGGCAAAATAGAGCGGCGTGGGCCGCCCGACGTATTCGTGAAGCAGGCCGTCGAGTGTTTTCTGGAAGGCGGGATCGGCCTTGGCCTTCTCGTAATGATCCGACAGCTCGGTGAGGGCCGACATGAGTGTTTCTGGCACAAACATGCCGCCATACGGGCCGAAGTGGCCGTGGGTGTCTGGCATCACAGGAAGCGGGAGGATCGAAGCGGCGGTCATGGGGTGGCGAAGGTAGAACGAATGCCGTTTTTGGCAACGTCACGCTGCGGTCGCTCCCAGCGCCGTGCCAGGATCATTCCTTGGCGGAGCTGCCCTCGAGCGCGGCGAGTTTTTTCTCCAGCTCCCGCACGCGCTCGATCAATTCCGGGATGCGCGCGGGCAGACTGAGCATCTTGCGGCCCTCCATGAGCGGTCGGGCGGGATAGCCCGTGTAGGCACCAGGCTGCTGAATGTTCTTGGTGATGCCGGACTTGGCGAGAAACATGGTTTGATCACCGATTTCGAGATGACCAGCCACGCCGACTTGGCCGCCCATCGTCACATAGTTGCCGAGGCGCGTGCTGCCAGAGATGCCGGTCTGCGAGACGATGATGCAGTGCTTTCCGAGTACGCAGTTGTGACCGATCTGCACGAGGTTGTCGATTTTCGATCCTTCGCCGATCCAGGTGCGGCCAAAACGCGCGCGGTCGATGGTGGTGCAGGAGCCGATTTCGACATCGTCGTCGATTTGCACGATGCCGACTTGGTCGATCTTCTGATGGCGACCTTTGACAAGCTCGTAGCCAAAGCCGTCGGTGCCAATGACCGAACCGCTGTGGAGGATGACGCGGTTACCGAGCACGCAGCGGTCTTTGATTATCGCGTTGGCGTGAATGACGCAGTCTGCGCCGAGTTTCACCCCGCGGCCAATGTAGGCACCTGCGTGGATGATGCTGCCATCACCGATGGCGACGCCGCTTTCGATGACGGCATTCGGGCCGATGCTGACTTTCTGAGGATCGAAGGTGGTGTCGCCTGCCACGACAGCACTCTCATGAACGCCAGGAACGAATTCAGCGGAGGGTGGTCCGAAGAAGCGGATGACGCTGGAGAAGGCGAGCGTGGGATTTTTGACGCGGATGAGGGCGAGGCCAGCCGGTGTGTCTGGCACCTCCAGATCCTCGGGCACAAGGGCCGCAGAGGCACGCGTGGTTTTGAGCGCAGGCAGATAGCGCACGTTGCCGAGGAAGGTCACTTCGCCAGAGCCGGCATCCGCGATGGAGTTCAGTCCAGTGATCTGTTGCTCCGCATCACCCGTGGTGAGTACACCACCGACGAGTTCGGAAAGGCGTTGAAGGGAGATGGAGTGACTCATGCGCAGGGGGAGCGTGATACTGGAAAGAAAAAGGCACGTCGCAAGTGACTGCGACGTGCCTGTTGGGAGAGTCGAGTCGCAGGTTATTTCTTGGTTTCTTCGGCTTTCGCAGGAGCTGCTTCTTCCTTCTTCGGTGCGGCTCCCGGAGGCGGCGCGTCTTTGTTTAGTTCGACGATGATCTGATCGGTAAGGTCGGCAGCAGAGCCTTCTTTGACATGCAGGATGATGGGGACGGTGGAAAGGCTGACACCCGTTTTGTCAAACACGAGGTCAAAGCTCTCTGCCTTGGACTTGTCTCGCACCACGACAAGGATTTCTTCATAGAGGCCTTTGCGGATTTGCATGTCCTCTTGCTTGAGTTGGTTTTGCCTGCGCTCGGCAAACTCCTGCATCTCCATTTCCATGGCGCGGATTTCCTTCAGCTTTTCATTGAGTTCGGCGCCGTACTTGGCGCGCTGCTCTGGGGTGATGATGGGATCCTGTGCTGTTTTCTGAAGTTTCTGAGCTTCGGTGGCGAGGTTCTTGTACACGCCCTGACGTTCCTGCATTTCCTGCGCGGCCTTCTCATAGTTAGCCTTGTACTTTTCCGCTGCGGTTTTGGTTTTGTGAAACTCCTGAAAGACTTTCGACATATCCACCACGCCGATTTTGAGTTCGGCAGCATGGAGGGCAGTGGCCAGGAGAATGAGCGCGGCAGTGAAAGTGAGACGGATCATGAGAGGGTGGGTGAGGGTGGTTTTATGGAAATGCGGATGGTGGATGGTCCTGATATGTGATTAGAATTTGTAACCCATGTTGAACTGGAAGCGACCAGAGCCAGTGAACTGATCCTTGGCAACAGGGACGGCGTAATCAACGCGAATCGGTCCGACGGGCAGGAAGAGGCGGAGTCCGATGCCCACATCAGAGAAGACCTTGCCGCCAACGTCAAAGGTGCTGGCACCGACAGAGCCGATGTCGCCGAAAAAGACGACGCGCGGAGCTTTGTCGGGATTGGAGGTGATGTGAACCGGCACGGAGAATTCTCCCGTTGCGTAAGCTGAGGTTAGACCACCGATAGGCTCGCCCGAGGGGTCTTTAATGCTGGCCTGACGGTAGGCCCAGCCACGGAGGTTGTTTGCGCCGCCGAGGAAGAGACGCTCAAAGATCGGCACTCGGCTGCCTCCCCAGTTGTTCACCGTGCGGAAAGCTCCTTCAAAGCTCAGGATCGTGTCTCCCGGTAGATTGAAGAACTGCATGCCAGCCAGATTGATGCCGTAAACTTGAACATCTCCACCGAGGCCGGAGAGCAATGCACCTGCTTCGACTTTGTGGCCTCTGCGGGTAATAAAGACGCTGTCGCGTGTGTCATGCACCCATGTTACGTCGAGCTTGCTCTGCAGATACGTTCCCGCTTCCTGGAGAATCTGTGGAGACGAGCCAGCGGCAATGTCTCCGATTTCGACCTGTTGCAGAGTGTAGGTGGTATCGATGTAGGAGTTCTCTCCCAAGCGTTTGCGCAGGCCGGCGGATAATCCGTAGTTGGTCTGGGTGTAGCGGTTGGAGAGGTAGTAGAGGTTGTGATAAAAGGCTTCGACCGTGAAGGCCAACTCGCGTCCCAGGAACCACGGCTCTGTCCAGGACACGCTTGCGTCACGACGCAGGGCACCAGCGCGGATGTTGAGATTGAAGCGCTGCCCACCGCCGCGGAAGTCTTTCCAGTCGCTGATGTCAAAGTTTGTCTGAGTGACTTGCAGGAAGCCTGTCAAACTGTCGATGGAACTGAAGCCTGCACCGAAGTTCACGGTGCCGGTGGATTGCTCTACGACGTTGATGTCCACATCCTTGAAGCCTTCGAGGCCCGATGGCGTGTTGCGCACATCCACGGCACTAAAGTAGTTCAGATTCTGCAGTCGGTTTTTGCCCGCCTCGATCTTCACCGTGTTGAGCTCCTCACCTGGAGCGAATGGCAGTTCGCGGCGGATGACTTCATCCTTGGTGGCAGAGTTGCCAGAGATGTTGACCTTGTTGATGTGGGATTTGGAGCCTTCGGTGATGTAGTAGGAGACGGCGACTTGACCCGCGCCGGTTTCCAGAATGCTCGTCTCCACACGCGCGTCAGCGTAGCCGCGAGAGCCGTAATAATCCTGGATCATTTTTTCATCCGCCTTCACAAAGCTGCCTTTGTAGGGGAAGCCTGCTTCCTGCCGGATACCGCGCATCAACTCTTCCTGTTGGAAAATGGTGTTACCAGTCAACTTTACCGCCGACACTTCATACTTTGCCCCTTCATTGATCACATAGACGAGGTCCATCTGGCTGGCCGACACAGGCTCACGGCGCACTTCAGTGACTTTGGCATAGACGTAGCCCTCGTCTTGGAAGGCTTGTTCGAGGATCTTGATGTCCTCCTGCATGTCCTGGTTGCTGATTTTGCCCTTCTTTCCCCAGAGGTTCCAGAAGTGGTGCTCCTTGGATTTAAGCAAGCCACGCAGCCTGCGCGCACTCAGTGCGGTGTTTCCTTCAAAGCGGATGTCGTGGATGATGCCGCGTGCTCCTTCGTCGATTTTGAAAACCACGCTGGAGAAGCCTTCGCGCGCAGAAGGGGAGATGTCGTAGGTCACGATGACATCGGAGTAACCTTTCTTCTCATACATCTCGGAGATTTTGTGCTGCGCCGAGGAGAGTTTGATGTCGTCCACGGGATCGCCGACTTTGACATCGATGGTCTTGCGCAGCTTTTCGTAGTCGAAGGCGGTGTTCCCCGTGAAATGGATTTCGCCGATGCCACCGCGTCCGGTGATCTCCACGATCACTCTCACACCACCAGGGACATCGACAGCATGGATGTCCAGATTTTCCACGGCACCCGTGCTGTAGAGAGAGCGGATATCGCGTTCGACGTTTTCGTCAGAGAAGGGCTGCCCGACTCGAGTGGACATCTGGCTGCGAACGCGATTTTCGTCGAGTCTGACACCGCCTTTGAGACGCACCTGTACATCGCGTACGATCTTCTTGGCGGCTTGTGGTGCAGGGATAGTTGCTTGGGACCAGGCTTGCCCCGGATTACCCAGCATCAACAGGATGACTGCCGCAGAGGTGAAAGCGAGGCGGCATTGCGAGGATGAACCGTAGGTCATGGAGGGAGGGAGCAGGGCTAGGAGGGTGGGCGGATGTTTGCGCGAACCCGCATTACTGCTTCCGGGCTGCGCCGCGTCAAGATCGAAGTTCCCAAGAGCATTTTTCCTTCCAGGAGGCTGGTGTTTCTAAAGGGAAGGGCTACCTCCGTGCCCCCCTAATGCGCACCTCCCACCAGGACACCTCAGCCAGCAGTCGCATGCTGGCGACGATGTTTTTCTGTACAGCGATGCCGATGGGGATGTGGGGAGTGCCGTTGGCGAACGTGTTTGCTGCTTATGGACGTGCGCACTTGGTGCCCTGGGTGTTTTCGACGACGGCGGTGGCCGCCTTCATCTCACCTTTGTTTGTTGGAGCGCTGGCAGACCAGCGGCATTCACCCGTGGTGTTGCTGCGCTGCCTCACAGCAGCGACGAGTGCGGCGTTGGTGCTTACCTGTGGTGCACTGACGCGTGGGTGGAGTGATGGGGCAGTATTGGCCTGCGCGCAGGTACAGGCACTCGTCGCCACACCGGTGTGGAGCGTAGCTAGCAGCATCGTTTTCTCGCAGCTTCATGATGCAAAGCGTCAGTTTGGCCCGCTGCGCGCTTGGGCAACGGCGGGCTGGATGGCGGGATGCTGGATGGTGAGTTTCGTATTGCGTGCGGATGCGACGGTCGTTGGCTGGATGGTCGCGGCTGGGTTGTGGTTGGTGGTGATGGCATTGACCTGGCGGCTGCCTCCGATCCCACCGGGGGAGATGGTGCAGCAGCGTTCTTGGAGTCAGATTCTTGGTTTGGATGCGCTGGGTTTGCTCAAGCACCGCGACCATCGGGTGGTGTTCATCACCGCGGCGCTTTACTGCATTCCCCTTGCGGCCTTTTATCCCTACACCTCGCGCCAGATGCACGATCTCGGCGTGCAGCATATCTCCGCCGCTATTTCGATCGGTCAGACGACGGAGATTTTCGTCATGTTGCTGCTCGCTCGCGTCTTGACCCGCGTGCGTTTGAAGTGGGTGTTTCTCTCAGGTATTGCCATTTGTGTGGTGCGTTATGCGATCAATACGGCGCACACCTTGCCTGCGGTGATGTTCGGCACTTTCCTGCACGGTTTTGCTTTCACCCTCTACTTCATTACCACGCAGATTTATCTTGAGGAGCGTGTGGATCCCAAATGGCGTGTGCGCGCACAGGCGTTGCTCGTGCTGCTGATGAGCGGCGTGGGCAATCTCATCGGCTATCTCGGCGGCGGCTGGTGGTATGCAGACTGTACACGTGCGGGCGTCACGGACTGGTCTCGCTTCTGGTGGGGAGAGACGGCGTTGACAGCGGCAGTGTGTGTTTTTTTCTCCCTGGCCTATCGCGGGCGGGGAGCTGCGCGAGTGTGAACGCGAAAATCTCTCACGCCAATCCGGCGCGCACGAGCAGTGCCATCGCATCGGGATCACGCCCCATGAAGTCATGGAAGAGTTTTGCAGGATCTTCAGAGTTTCCTTTGCTGAGGATGGCATCACGGAAATCGCGCCCGACTTCGGGATTGAGCACTCCCTCTTTCTGAAAGCGCGTGAAGGCGTCCGCATCGAGCACTTCGGCCCATTTGTAGCTATAGTAGCCGGCGGCGTAGCCCACGGGGCTGCTGAACAGATGGCCCAGACGACGGGCTGCCGTCGGTGGCTCAGTTTTGAGCGGCATGAGGTAATCGCTGAGCAGTTTGCGTGAGAGATGATCGAGATCCGCGCCCGACTCGGTGGCATGGTGCATGTGCAATTCGAGATCGAGCTTGCCGAAGGCGAGCTGGCGCATGATGTCGCTGGCGCTGCGATAGTTTCTAGCCGCGAGCATCTTTTTGAACAACCGGGAGGGGATGGTGCCTCCTGTCTCGTAGTGTCGGGCAAAGAGATCGAGGCTCTCACGCTCCCAGCAGAAATTTTCCATGAGCTGTGAAGGCAGTTCGACGAAATCCCAGTACACATTGACGCCGTTGAGGGAGGGGATTTCGACATTGCCGCAGAGTTGGTGCAACAGGTGGCCAAACTCATGGAATACCGTGGTCACTTCATCGTGAGTGAGCAGTGCGGGTTTGCCGTCGATGGATGGCGTCATGTTGCCACAGATGAGGCCAAGGTGCAGGTGGCGATCACGCTCGCCGCTCGGCGGGGCACCCATTCTCAGATAGTTCATCCAAGCGCCGTTGCGTTTTGAATCACGCGGATGCCAGTCCGTGTAAAAGGAGCCGATGTGAACGCCCTTTTCGTTGCGCACTTCGTAGAACTTCACTTCGGGGTGCCACACCTCGACGGGGCCAGCTTTGCCAGGCTGGGTGCTGATGTTTTTTGGGGCGTCTTTGCCGGGCTCGACGTAAACAACATCACGCTCGGTGATGCGCAAATCGAAGACCTTTTCAGCGAGGTGAAACATGCCTTTAAGTACTCGATCCAGCGGGAAATAAGGGCGCAGTTCTTCTTCGTCGAAATCAAAACGGGCCTTGCGCTGCTTCTCCGCCCAGAAGGCAACCTCCCACGGCTCGAACAAGGTGACAGGCTGATGGCTGGCATCCGCGCGAAACTCCTGCAGCTCGATGGTTTCGCGCTGGAAGGCCTCTTGCACGCGCGTATGCAAATCCTCGATGAATCGCAGCGCGCTACGGCCCGTCTTGGCCATGCGGTGTGAGAGGACGTGGTCGGCGAAGTTCGCTTTGCCCATGATCTGCGCTTTTTCGTGGCGGAGACGCAGGATGTTCCAGACCAGTTCGGTGTTGTCGAATTTGCTCGTGTTGCCGATGGTGCACACACCCTGCCAAACCTGGCGGCGGATGTCATCATCCTCCAGGTATTCCATGACGGGGATCATGGAGGGAACTTTTAAAGTGAAGCGCCAGGCGGGTTCTTCGGGAGTGCTCAAATTTTTGGCGACTGCATCGGCGTGTGCTGCTTCCAAGGCTGAAGGCGGCAGGCCTTGGAGACGCTTGGAGTCATGGATGATGAGTTCCCATTGATTGGTCGAGTCGAGTACGTTTTCAGAGAACTTCTGAGTGAGCTGCGAGAGCTCGGACTCGATCTCTTCGATGCGCTTCTTTTTCTCAGGCGGCAAGTCGGCCCCGGCTTGGCGAAAGCTTTCCATTCCTTCTTCCAGTGCCCGTTTGCGCACAGGGTCGAGCCTTTTAGCCTCATCGGTCTTGCTATAGGTCTGCAACAGATCCCAGAGATGCTCATTGAGGGGGATGTTGGCAACGAATGCGCTGACCTCGGGCAGCATCTTGTTGTGAGCATCACGCAGGGCAGGGGTATTACAGAGAGAATCGAGATGCGTCACCAGCCCCCATGCTTCAGTGAGGCTGCGAGTGGCTTCGTCGAGGCCGAGTACGACGGATTCAAAGCTGAGTCTGCCGCGGTCTTGCTCGATGAGAGCGTCGAGGTTGGCTTGTGCCTGCGTCAAAGCAGCGCGGATGTCAGATTCGATGTGTTCCGGGGTCAGCGTGGACCAGCGGATGTGGAAATCCTGGGTAAGAAAAGGAGCTGCCATGGTGGGGGTTGGCGGGCGGCGATTATGGAGGATGTGGCGAGGCGTGGCAACCGACATAACCAAACTCTTCATTGCTCAAATAAGAGCGTGAATTGACAAAGCGGCAGTGCTTCACACCATGCACGCGCCATGTCTGACACTGCCTCTCTCCGCCGCACTCCCCTGCATGCTGTGCATGTGGAATTAGGGGCGCGCATGGTGCCCTTTGCAGGCTGGGACATGCCGGTGCAATACACGGGCATCGTAGAAGAGCATAAGGCAGTGCGCCAAAACGTCGGCGTGTTCGACATCTCGCACATGGGGCAGTTCATCGTCAGTGGGAGGGGTGCCGAGGCGTTCTTGAATCGTGTGTTGACGAACAACATCACGAAACTCGCCGCTGGTCAGGGCCAATACACGCTGCTGCTGAATTCCAAGGGCGGGGTGATCGACGATTTGATCGCCTACCGCACCAGTGAGCGTGAATTTTTCCTCGTGGTGAATGCCTCGCGCATTGACGCAGACTGGGAGCATCTCGAATCTCAGCTCACGAAAGAGGATGAGGTGACGATGGCCAACGCGAGTGATTTCACCGCAGGGTTGGCGATTCAGGGGCCGCGAGCGCGCGAGGTGGCCGCTGCGATTTTCGGCAACAACGATTCCTTTCCCGAGCATAATGCGATTCTCGTCACCATGACCGATGCCGGGCCGATGTGGCTCTGTGGCACCGGCTACACGGGTGAGGAGGGCTTTGAATTCTTCATGCCTGCAGAAGCGGCTGAAAAGTGGTTCCGCAAGATCGTGGAGGCCGTGAAGTCTGCTGGCGGCATACCGTGTGGCCTCGGTGCACGCGATACGCTGCGACTTGAAATGGGTTATCCGCTCAATGGCAACGATCTTTCCGAGGAACGCACGCCGTTGCAGGCGGGGCTCGGATTCTTCGTCTCGCTCGACAAGGGTGATTTCATCGGGCGCGACGTGCTCGTAGCACAAAAAGCAGCGGGCTTGCCCGATAAACTGGCCGCCTTCCGCATGATCGGGGCCGCACCACCTCCGCGCCCGCATTATCCGGTCGCATTCGAGGGGCAGATCGTTGGCGAGGTGTGCAGCGGCACGCAGTCACCCAGCCTCGGCGCGGGGATTGGCATGGCTTACTTGCCGGTGAGCGCCGCTGCGCTCGGCACCAAGATTGAAATCGAAATCCGCGGCCGCCGTTTCCCCGCAGAAATTGTGAAGAAGCCGTTTTATCGGAAAGGGGCCTGAGATGCCGGAGATTTGCAGGTTTCGCGGCCTCCGCATCACGATGTATTCCGGTGAACGCGAACACCCGCCGCCGCATGTCCATGTGCAGGTTGGTTCGCAACGGGCGGTGTATCAGATTGCCGACGGAAGTCGCATGGCGGGCGCATTGCCAGTTCCTGCTGAAAAACGGCTCCGTCAATGGCTGGCCTTGAATCAAACAGCACTTGAGGAAAACTGGCGGCTGGCGAGACTCGAAAAGCCACTCGTGCGCATTCCTCCTCTTTAAGACCACATGCCCGCCGTACTCTCCAAGTCCAAAACACCTGCCAGAACGGTCTCCCGGCGCTCCGCCGTCAAACCGGCCTTCAAGCCGCTGGCTGACATCGCGCATTGGTTTCTTCAAAGCATCCAGATCACGGATGATTTTCGTCTGAGCTTGCGCTTCGAGGATGGCTTCATCACAGAGCTTGATTTTTCTGATTGGGCGGCGCAACGCTCGGCGGGGCCGCTGCGCAAACCTCTGAAGGACACACGAAATTTCGCGCAAGTGTATCTGGATCATGGTGTGCTGACCTGGCCCAACGGCTATGATCTCGCTCCCGAAACCGTGCGTGCCTGGGCCGAACTCGGCCGCTGCGATTGATTTTTTTCTCTCAACCACACTCCCATGAGCAACGTCCCAGAACATCTCCGCTATCGTGACTCCCATGAATGGATCGATCCGCAGCAAAACCCGGCTCCGGTGGGCATCAGTGATCATGCACAGGCTGAATTGACAGATGTGGTCTTTGTCGATCTGCCCAAGACTGGCACTCAAGTCAGCGCCGGTCAGCAGGTATGCGTGGTCGAGTCTGTGAAAGCCGCTAGCGACATTTACGCGCCCGTGGCCGGCGAGATCGTGGAGGTCAATGATGCACTGGCCGGCGACCCCGGCCTCATCAACCGCGAACCTTTTGGCGCAGGGTGGATTTTCAAGATCAAACCCACGAACGCCGCAGACGCCGATGCTCTGATGAACGCTGAGGCGTATCGCCAGCACATTGCCTGAAGCAGCGGCGCACGATTGGCTCATTGTTTTTCAAAACTCGCAGGAGTGTTGAAACGTAATTTGTATTCTTGCCACCCATTATCAGTTGGTCATGTCCACGGATGCTCATTCTCCCGTCCCCACTTTTCCCGCTGGTTTCCAAGTCAAGCCGCTCGATGCCTACCATCGACGCCACCGCACATTCCCGGCCAAAGGGCTGCTGGAAAAGGTGATCAATCGATTGCAGGACTTCTTTGAGGCAGTCATCGCTCATTGTTCGCTGCACGGTGATCCTCCAATCTACGACCGTCGGCAATTTCCGTGGGTGACTCAAGTCGAGGCAAGCTGGCAGAAGGTGCGCGCTGAGCTCGACGCTGTGATGAAGTACCGCGATGCGATGCCCAGCTTCCAAGACATCGTGAAAGAGGTCGGCATGATTCAGGGCGATGATCAGTGGAAGACCTTCTTCCTCAAAGGTGTCGGCATGGATTGCGAAGAAAACGCGCGCCGCTGCCCGGAAACGATGAAAGTGCTCGATATGATTCCCGGTTGCACCACGGGCTTCTTTTCGATCCTCTCACCCGGCAAGCACATCCCCGAGCACCGTGGCCCATGGGCAGGTGTACTGCGCCTGCATCTGGGGCTGTTGGTTCCCCAGCCTGCGCATGAATGTCGAATCCGGGTCGCTGACCAAGTCTATGCCTGGCAGGAAGGGCAGGCCGTCATTTTTGACGACACCTACAACCACGAGGTGTGGAATGACACGAACGGCTATCGCGTGGTGCTGTTTGTCGATTTTGCCCGCCCCCTGCGTGCGCCGTTCAGTTGGATCAATCACTGGATCATGAACCTTGCGGCACTCGCGCCGTTCTTGCGGGAGGCGAAGGGCAAGCAGAAGGCTTCGGAGAAAAAATTTTGGGCCGCGTTTGGCAAGTGACATTGGTTTGCGGCTGGTTAGCATCCCCGCCCTCAACCTAACACGATGCCCACTCATTTCTCCCGCCGCCATCTTGGTCCCTCCGCTGCCGAAGTGGAGGGCATGCTGCAACTGCTCGAGTTCAACTCGCTCGATGAGCTGATCGACAAAGTCGTGCCGGAGGGCATTCGCGCGCGGGATACGCTGAATTTGCCACCTCCGCTCAGCGAGGAGCAGGCACTGCGCCGCATGCGTCAGATCATGAGCCGCAACAAGGTGCTGCGTTCGTTCATCGGCCTTGGTTACCACGACACCTTCACTCCGCCGGTGATTCAGCGGAACATTCTCGAAAATCCCGGTTGGTACACAGCCTACACGCCTTATCAGGCGGAGATCGCACAGGGACGCCTAGAGGCGTTGATCAACTTCCAGACGATGATCCGTGATCTGACGGCGCTGGATGTCGCGAATGCGTCGTTGCTCGATGAGGGCACCGCATGCGCCGAGGCACTGAGCATGGCGGTGGCGCAAGTCGCTGGCGCAGCCTGGGTGCTTGTCTCTGACCAATGCCATCCGCATAGCATTGAGGTCGTGCGCACGCGCATGGAGGCGATTGGCATCCGAGTCGAGGTGGGCGACGCTTTGAAATGGAAACACGATGGCACCAAGGGATTGGCCGCAGTGTTGGTGTCTTATCCAGACACCTTGGGAATCATTCATGACTATGCGGATGTCGCCAAAGAAGCGCATGAAGCGGGGGCCTTGTTTGTCGTGAGTGCCGATTTGCTCGCGCTGACCGTGCTGCGGCCGCCGGGTGAGTTTGGCGCAGATATCTGTGTGGGGAACAGTCAGCGTTTTGGTGTGCCGCTCGGTTTTGGTGGTCCACATGCTGCTTTTATGGCGGTGAAGGACGCACTGAAGCGTCGCATGCCGGGCCGATTGATCGGTGTGTCCAAGGATGCCGCCGGGCAGCCCGCCTATCGTCTTTCTTTGCAGACACGCGAGCAGCACATCCGCCGTGAAAAGGCCACGAGCAACATCTGCACCGCGCAGGTGCTGCTGGCGGTGATGGCGTCCATGTACGCCGTCTATCATGGCCCCCAGGGTCTCAAGAACATCGCCTTGCGCGTGCATGCGGCCGCTGTCTGGCTCGCTGGTGAGTTCCTGCGTGCAGGGCTGGATGTGTTGAGCGACGATTTCTTCGACACCATCAGCGTTCACGTCCCCAATGCGGACGATGTGCTCAAGCGCGCGCTGCTTTTCGGCATCAACCTCCGCAAAATTGACGCGACCACTGTGGGTGTTGCACTCGATGAGCGGGTGCGGGAGGAGGAGTTGCTCAACATCATCACGGCGTTTGGCATCTCAAAGCCGCGCCAGCAGCCCGCGCTCGAAGATGCGCATCCGCTGCATTGTTCCGCGCTGCACCATCGCGCCTCTGACTTTCTCACGCACCCGGTCTTTAACTCCTACCACTCCGAGACGGAGATGATGCGCTATCTGCACCGCCTGGAGTCAAAGGACATCGCGCTGAACCGCAGCATGATCCCTCTCGGCTCGTGTACGATGAAGCTGAACGCCGCGGCGGAAATGATGCCGCTGAGCTGGCCGGAAGTGAATGGGCTGCATCCCTTCTGCCCGCATGATCAATCAGAGGGCTACCGCGCCATGTTCGCCGAACTCGAAGCATGGCTGGCGGAATGCACCGGCTTTGACGCGGTTTCTCTCCAACCAAATGCGGGGTCGCAGGGGGAATACGCAGGCCTGCTGGCCATCAAACGCTTCCACGCTGCGCGCGGTGAGGATCATCGCGATGTGTGTTTGATCCCGACTTCTGCGCACGGCACCAATCCCGCCAGCGCGGTGATGTGTGGCTTTAAAGTCGTGCCCGTGGGCTGTGACAACCAGGGCAACGTCGATCTCAGCGATCTCAAGACGAAGCTCGCCGCGCACAAAGACAAGGTGGGCGCACTGATGATCACCTATCCCTCGACGCATGGTGTGTTTGAGGAGTCGATCATCGAAATTTGTCAGCTCACGCACGAGCACGGCGGCCAAGTGTACATGGATGGCGCGAATATGAACGCGCAGGTTGGTCTCACCTCGCCTGGGCGCATCGGCGCGGATGTGTGCCACCTCAATCTGCACAAGACCTTTTGCATCCCACATGGCGGCGGTGGGCCGGGCGTCGGCCCCATCGCGGTGGCCGCGCATCTGCGTCCACATCTGCCGGGCCATCACACATGGACCTCGGAGCACCGCGCGAGCGCAGTGTGCTCTGCGCCTTGGGGGAGTGCCAGCATCTGCACCATCTCCTGGATGTACCTCGCCATGATGGGGCCGCGTCTCGTGGAAGCCACCAAGTACGCCATCCTCAACGCGAACTACATCGCAAAGAAGCTCGAAGGAAACTTCCCCACGCTCTACAAGGGCGCGAACGGCCTCGTTGCCCACGAGTGCATCCTCGACTTCAGCCACTTCCATAAAGTCACCGTCGAGGACGTGGCGAAGCGCCTCATGGACTTCGGCTATCATGCGCCGACGATGAGCTGGCCCGTCGCGGGCACGCTCATGATCGAACCGACAGAGAGCGAGAGCAAAGCGGAGCTGGATCGTTTCTGCTCGGCCATGATGCAGATTCATGCGGAGATGGTGAGTGTGGAAAGCAGCAGCATGTCGCCCACGGACAACCCGCTGAAGCAGGCACCACACACCGCCGCCTTTGTCATGAAAAGCGATTGGCCGCATGCCTACACTCGTGAGGAGGCCGCCTTCCCGTTGCCCTGGGTGCGCGAGTCTAAATACTGGCCGCCCGTCTCGCGAGTGGACAACGTCCACGGCGACCGCTATCTCGTCTGCACGTGCATCAGTGTGGAGGAAGCAGCGGGGAGTTGATAGCCGGTGGTTTCAGGCACGTTTCAGCGCGCATGAAACTCATCCCGCGTCTCTTTGCGCTTCTCGTCATTTTATCCGTCACGGTGCAGGCTGCGGATGCGCCGCGTCCAAACATTCTTTTCATCATCTTCGACGACTGGGGCTGGCAGCATGCGGGTGCCTATGGCTGTGACTGGGTCAAGACGCCGAATTTTGACCGTGTGGCAAAGGAGGGCGTGCTTTTCAAAAACGCCTTCACCTCCAATCCGAAATGCAGCCCGTGCCGAGCCACGATTTTGACAGGTCGCAATTCCTGGCAACTCGAAGAGGCGGTCTGCCACAATGGAATCTTCCCGCCGAAGTTCGCCGTGTATCCCGATCTGCTCGAAAAAGGCGGCTACACCATCGGCTTGACCGGCAAAGGCTGGGGCCCGGGTGAGTTCAAGCTCGAAGGACGCACGCGCAATCCTGCCGGCCCCGCCTTTGATCAATTCAAGCAGCAAGTGCCTGCGAAGGGCATTGCCAAAACGGATTACGCGCGCAACTTCGACGCCTTCCTCGCTCAGCGTGACAAAGCCAAGCCATTCTGCTTTTGGATGGGCTTCAAGGAGCCGCATCGCACCTACGAACTCGATTCTGGTGTGCGACTCGGCAAAAAACTCGAAGACGTAACCGTGCCAGGCTATCTGCCCGACAATGCGACGGTACGCAGCGACCTCGCCGACTACGCGATCGAGGTGGAATGGGGCGATCAGCAAATCGGGCGCGCGCTTTCGTTGCTGGAGAAGCAGGGACTTCTCGAAGACACACTCATCATCGTCACCTCCGATCACGGCATGCCGTTCCCGCGTGTGAAGGGCCAGATTTACGAAGACGGCTATCATCTGCCGCTGGCCATGCGGTGGGGGAAAGGCATCAAACCCGGACGCGTTGTCGAAGATTTCATCAACGTGCGCGATCTCGCGCCGACGTATCTCCAGCTCGCTGGTCTGCCCATTCATGAGCAGATGAGTGGCAGAAGTCTCGTCAGCATTTTGCGCAGTGAGAAGAGCGGCTTCGTCAAGAATCGCAAAACCATGCTCGTGGGAAAAGAACGCCACGACATCGGCCGTCCAAACGACTGGGGCTATCCCGTGCGCGCCATTCGCACGCCGGAGTTCCTCTACAGTCACAACTACCATCCAGAGCGCTGGCCTGCGT
The DNA here is from genome assembly GCA_039806835.1 of Prosthecobacter sp. Lineage (GTDB taxonomy): Bacteria > Verrucomicrobiota > Verrucomicrobiia > Verrucomicrobiales > Verrucomicrobiaceae > Prosthecobacter. The sequence goes on from JBDHQD010000003.1 coordinate 143,265, forward strand.
GCGATCCAGAGACCGGTTTTCGCAATTGCGATGACAGCCCAACGAAAACCTGGATCGTCGAACACAAAGGCCCGTTCTTTGATCTCTCCTTCGCCTATCGCCCGGAAGAGGAGCTGTTCGACATCCTTCATGATCCGCAATGTCTGAAAAACCTCGCCGCTGATCCGCAATATGCGGCCATCAAAAAAGAACTGCGCGAGAAGATGGAAATCCTCCTCAAAGAAGAGCAGGACCCGCGCGCCCTCGGCAACGCGGCGATCTTTGACACCTACAAGTACCTCGGCAATCGCAAAGGCAAAGGCTACGCTGAATGGGAAGCAGCTCAGAAAAGCAAGGCCACCAACCGCTGAAGCTGCGAACACAGGCGGGAATAGAAATTGGACATTCCGCCATGCGCCGGTAGGTTCACCACGGGTCGGCCGGAGTGATCGCTCGCGCTTCATCGCAAGGTGGTGCGCGGGAGGAAAGTCCGGACACCTCAGGGCAGCATGCCACGTGAAAGCGTGGGGGCGGCGGTGCAAGCCGCAGTCACAGACAGTGTCACAGAAAACAAACCGCCTGCGCGGAAGCACAGGTAAGGGTGAAAAGGTGGGGTAAGAGCCCACCGCTCCGACCGCGAGGAAGGAGGCACGACAAACCTCATGCGGTGCAAGACAGAACAGGAGAAACGGCCCGCCCTGGCCGCAAATCCCGCAAGGGATGGATAGCTCCGGGTAATAGTCGCACCACTGCCGCGAGGCGGGGGCGGGCTGGTCGCTCCAGCCCGACAGATAAATGATCACAGCGCAGTGCCGCAAGGTGCCGCGAGACAGAATCCGGCTTATGAGGGCCGATCCACATGAAGGCGTCGGGAGAAATCCCGGCGCCTTCGCCTTCTCCGCATCTGCATTGGCGCAAGTGTGGCGCGGCGTGGTGCGTTTGGTTTTTGCATGTTCAGATCACTCGCTCTTCTCCTCGCCACCGTCACCATGGCTGCCGCCGATACGCAGGTGCCCGCATCCTACACCGGCGACTTCGCCATCAAAGTCAGTTGCCACTATCTCTTGAGCAAACCGGAGGGCTACGAGGCCGATGCGAAGAAAAAATGGCCGCTCGTCATCTTCCTGCACGGCAGCGGCGAGCGCGGGAACGACCTCGAACTGATCAAGAAGCACGGCCCGCCCAAATTGATCGCCGCCGGACAGAAATTCCCTGCGGTCATTGCCAGTCTGCAATGCCCTGCGGGTGAGTTGTGGAGTCCGCATGGCGTGAAAGCCGTCACCGATCATCTCATCCAGACCGAGCGCATCGACGCACAGCGTGTTTACCTCACAGGTCTGAGCATGGGTGGCTTCGGCACCTGGGAGGCAGCGTTCGAGTATCCCAAAACGTATGCTGCCATCGCGCCCATCTGCGGCGGTGCGGGAGTGCGCTGGGTCACGGCGGAACGCATCAAGCATTTGCCCTGCTGGATTTTCCACGGTGACAAGGACGGTGCCGTTCCTGTCGAGAACAGCCGGAAGATCTTCGACGCGCTCAAGAAGCTCGGTGCTCCCGTCAAACTGACCATCTATCCTGGCGTCGGCCACGACTCCTGGACGCAGACCTATGACAATCCCGAGTTTTGGCAGTGGCTCTTTGCTCAAAAACGCCCATGAAGACACTGCTCGCATTCATCGTAAGCTCCACGCTGCAAGCACAGCTTCCCGGTACTCAGCCGCTCACACCGAATTCCGACTTCTCCGCCACCATGGTCGCGGGGATCGACAAGATGGCGCTGCGGCTCATTGAGCAGTCGAAGGCGACGCGCAAACCGACGCGGGAGAAGCTGAAAGCAGCCATCGGCATTGTGGATACGCGCGTGCCGTTCACCGCGCTCGAATTCGTCGGCGACACAGCATCGCCCGCGCTGCTGATGGAGGCGGAGAACTGCCGCGTGTTCCGCGTGCGCTGGCCGGTGCTCGACGGCGTGCATGGTGAGGGCATCTATGTGCAGCCGAAGGGGAAACCGCATGCGCGCGTGATTTATTTGCCGGATGCTTTCGGCACGCCGGAGAAGATGGTGGATGAATTTTTGCTCACCGCAGGCTGCGAGGTGGTCATCCCCGCGCTCATCAGCCGCGATTCGGAGTACAGCACGAACGACAAGTATGGCGTGAAGACGAACTGCTCGCATCGCGAGTGGATTTATCGCCAATGCTATGAGCTGGGCCGCCATCTCATCGGCTACGAGGTGCAGAAGACGCTGGCGCTGGTGGATTGGTTCAAGGCGCAGCCGCAGCAGGTGCCGCTGCTCATCGCCGGTGTGGGTGAAGGTGGCATGCTGGCACTGCACGCGGCGGCCATCGACGAGCGCATCGACTCCGTGTACTCCGCAGGTTACTTCGCGCCGCGTGAGGGTGTGTGGCAGGAGCCGATCGAGCGCAATGTCTTCGGTCTGCTGCGTGATCTGGGCGATGCGGAGATCGCCAGCCTCATCGCGCCGCGTCCGCTGGTGCTGCAGCATCTGTTTTATCCGAAGCTTGTCGTGAAGATGGAGGCGCCGCAGGGCGCGCGCGCCATCGCCGCGCCGGGGCGGCTCGCCGCGCCCGATTTTGTCGCGTTCGAGGCCGAGATCGCTCGTGCAAAACAACTCGCGCCGACCAGTCGCATCCTCGCCGCCACGCAGGAGACCAACAACGACCAGATCATCCACCACCTGCTGCCGAAGGAGACCGCCGATGCCGCGCTGAAGTCGCTGAAAATCACCGGAGCCACGATCACGATCAAACCGGATGCTTCGCGGCAGAAGCGTCTCGTGCGGGAGCTGGAGAGCTTCACGCAGCGCCTGCTCTTCAGCACCGAGAGTGAGCGCAATATTGAGTTTTGGAAAAAGCTGCCGCTCACCTCGCTCGAAGCCTTTGAGAAGCACACGGCGAAGGAGCGTGATCGCTTTTGGAACGGGGTCATTGGCCGTCTGCCTGATCCGAGTCTGCCGATGAACGCGAAGAGCCGCTTCGTGCGTGAGACGGACAAGGTCGCGATCTACGAGGTCACGCTCGATGTGTGGGAGGATGTGTTCGCCTGGGGCTGGCTGTGCCTGCCGAAGGACATGCTCCGTAGTGGCACGCGTGAGCGTGCCGAAGTCGGCAAACAGACATTTGCCGTCACGGGACGCCGTCCCGTCGTCGTCTGCCAGCATGGATTGGAAGGCATCCCCGAGGACACGATCACCACTGACGAGAAAAGTCACGCTTTCAAAGCCTACCAGGCCTTCGCGCTGCGTCTCGCGGAGCAGGGTTTCGTCACCTTCGCGCCGCACAATCCGTATCGTGGCATGCACGCCTTCCGCACGTTGCAGCGGAAGCTCAATCCGCTCGGCCTCACGCTCTACAGTGTCATCAACGGCCAGCATCAGCGCATTCTCGAATGGCTGAAGGCGCAGCCCTTCACGCAGCCGGACAAGATCGCCTTTTACGGCCTGAGCTACGGCGGCAAGAGTGCCATGCGCACGCCCGCCGTGCTCACCGATTACTGCCTGAGCATTTGCAGCGGCGACTTCAATGAATGGGTGCGCAAATGCGTGAGCAGCGACATGCCGATGAGCTACATCCACACGCATGAATACGAAATCTGGGAGTGGAACATGGGCCGCACCTTCAACTACGCGGAGATGGCCGCGCTCATCGCGCCACGGCCCTTCATGGTCGAGCGCGGGCACAATGATGGCGTCGGTCTCGATGAATGGGTGAACTACGAATACGCCAAGGTGCGCCGCCTCTACAACAAGCTGCGCATCGGCGAGCGCACAACCATCGAGCACTTCGACGGCCCGCACATGATCCACGGCGTGGGCACCTATCAGTTCCTCAAGGACAAACTCGGCTGGAAGTGAGCGGGCGCGGAGGGTTGCATTCGCTGCATCGCCCGCTAGGCTCGCGGCGTATCACCCAACGCGCTATGCAAACACCCAAAATCACTGCCTACCTGAAAACCTACTGCGGCTGGAGCGAAGGCGTCCGCGCCATCTTCCGCAAATACGGCCTCGACTACGAGGAGAAGGACATCATCAAGAATCCCGCCTTTCGCTGGGAGATGGAACAGAAGAGCGGCCAGCCGCTTTCTCCCTGTGTGGAAATCAACGGCACCATGCTCGCTGACATCAGTGGCGACGAAGTGGAGGCCTGGATGATCCAGAACGGCCTGCTCGAAAAGAGCGATGCCGCGGCTGATGCACCGACCAATTCCTCCTGCTCCGATGCTCAGCACGCTGCGATGGCTGCCGGTCAGGTTGGCAATCTGAAATTCGTGGGCTGATCTCTTATGATGACAAGAAGCCGTCTTTTCCTCGCCTCGCTGGCCTTGGCCATCGCCTCGTGCAGCACGATCTACTATGCCGCCTGGGAGAAACTGGGCTATGAGAAGCGTGACTTGCTCAAAAGTGCCGTCAAAAAAGCGCGCGGAGAGCAGAAGGATGCAGGAAAGGAATTCCAAGACGCGCTGACGCAGCTCAAGAAGCTGACAAACTACGACGGCGGCAATCTCGAAAGCGCCTACAATCGCTTCAAAGGGCAATATGAGGACTGCGAAGCGCAGGCCACAGCGGTGCGCGGTCGCATTCGCGAAGTGGACACCGTGGCGCGCGATCTCTTCCGTGAATGGGAGAAGGAAATCCGCCAATATGAGGACGCCTCCCTCGCTGCTGACAGCCGCCGCAAGCTGGCAGACACCCGCGCCCGCTTTGAGCCGCTCTCTCGCTCTCTGCATGCAGCCGAGGCCACGATGGAGCCCGTGTTGCGGAAGTTTCGCGATCAGGTGCTCTATCTGAAACACAACCTGAACGCCACAGCCATCGGCTCGCTGCGCGGGCAGGCGGACACCATCCAGTACGACATCCAGCGGTTGCTCGATCAGATGAATCGCTCCATCGCCGAGGCGGACCGCTTTATCCAGACGCTGTAACGTCAGGGCCGCGCGGCGAGGGAGAGCTCGATGATGCGCGTGCAAAGCTCCGGGAAGTCGATGCCGGCGGCCTTCGCAGCTTTCGGCAACAGGCTGCTGGCGGTCATGCCGGGGATGGTGTTGATCTCCAGCACGAAGGGGGCTTGATCGCTCTCGCGCAGCATGACATCGACTCGGCCATAGACTTCCGTGCCGCAGGAGCGGAAGGCTTTGAGCGCGGCATCTTGCACGGCTTGAGTCACCTCGGGGCTGAGATGAGCAGGGCAGTGGTAATTCGTTTTGCCGGTGCCATTCATCCACGGGTACTTGTTGTTGATGTCGTAGAAGCCTTCGACAGGCTCGATGTGAATCACAGGCAAGACAAGATCACCGAGGATGCCGATGGTCAGCTCCTTCCCGGCGACGAAGTCTTCGATGAGAGTGTCTTTGCCGAATTTTTTTGCGTCTGCGATGGCGGCATCGAACTCGCTTTGCTGATGGCAGATATGCACGCCGACGCTGGAGCCTTCGCGCGGCGGCTTGACCACGAGAGGGAAGGGAATGGTGAGCGGCGCACTGCCGTCGAGAAGATAGGTTTGGGAGCGCGGCGTCGGAGCTCCCGCATCAAGGAAGCGGCGCTTGCTCAGTGTTTTGTCAAAGGCGATGCGGCTGCTCTCGACGCCCGCGCCAGTGTAGCGGATGCCGCGCTGCTCCAAGATGGCCTGAATCTGACCATCCTCACCGAAGGTGCCGTGGATGAGATTCATCGCGATGAAGACATCTGCCGGGACGACGAAATCCGGGCCGGTGACGTCGATCTCGACCACGTCTGCGCCTTTGCTGCGCAGCGCCACGGCTACGCTCTCGGCAGTTTTGAGTGAAACTTCGCGTTCAGAGCCTGGGCCACCTTTGAGCAGGGCGATTTTTTTGTTCGTGAGGTCGAGCATGATGCGGAGTTATGGAATGAGCTGGCCGTATTGGCAAAGGAATCCTGGAAAGTCCGTGCAGCGCGGCGCGTCTTGATTCGCACCATGAAGCCGCACCTGCTTTTCGCTTCCTTGTTCGCCAGCACTGTCATGGCGGCGGATTTTGACCTTCTCATCACGAATGCACAGATCGCCGATGGCAGTGGTGCACCGCTGATAAAGGGCTCCGTGGCGGTGAAGGGCGGGAAAATAGCTGCGGTTGGCGAAATCAAAGGCACAGCGGATCAAACCATCGACGCGGCTGGGCAGGTGGTGGCTCCTGGGTTTATCGACGTTCACACGCACTCTGAAGACATCTGCCTGATACCGGCGGCGGAGAATTTTCTGCGCATGGGGGTGACGACCATCATCACAGGCAACTGTGGACATTCACGCACCGATGTGGCGCAGTTTTTTCGTGAGATTGAGGCAGCCAAGGTCGCCCTCAACGTGGCTACGCTCATCGGTCACAATTCCGTGCGCAAGGAGGGTATGGGCGGTATTTTCATCCGCGCTCCCAATGCGGCGCAACTTGAGAAAATGAAGGCGCTCGTCGAGCAGGCGATGAAGGACGGAGCGGTCGGCCTGAGTACGGGACTGATCTATGTCCCTGGCAGTTTTGCGAAGACGGCAGAGATCATCGAGCTCGCGAAAGTGGCGGCTGCGCATGATGGCATCTATGTCAGCCACATGCGGCACGAGACAGTGCGGATCTTTGACGCACTCGCGGAATTTTTACAAGTGGTGAGAGAGGCGGGCATCCGTGGCGAAGTTTCGCACCTCAAGCTCTCCGGTCCCACCGCCTGGGGGCGTGCGGGGGAGGTGCTATCCGTGTTGGACAAGGCGCGTGCTGAAGGCTTGCGGATCACCCACGACCAATATGCCTACACGGCCTCCAGTACGGGCCTGCGTCAGTTGATCCCAGACGATGCCCTCGAAGGAACGCGCGAGGACTATCGTGCAAAGCTGGCAGATCCCGTGAAGAAAGCGGAGATCATCTCCCAGATGGCGGAAATTCGCGCCCGCCAGGGCCGCAAAGACTACGCGTATGCCGTGATTGCGAGATTCAAGGCAGACCCGTCACTCAATGGCAGGACGATCCCTGAAGCAGCGAAAATCGTGCGCGGGTCAGATGCGCTCGCAGATCAGATCGAGCTGGTGCTCGACATCGAGGCGCGCGGAGGTGCCAGCGCGGTCTTTCACGGCATGGATGAGGAGGATTTGCAGAAGTTCATGAAGCATCCGTTCACCATGATCGCCAGCGATGGTGGCCCGCGGCGTCTGGGAGAGGATGTGCCGCATCCGCGCAGTTATGGCGACAATGCCCGCGTGCTGCGACGCTACGTGCGCGAGCTGAAGTTGCTAAGTCTGGAAGAAGCGGTGCGCCGCATGACATCCCTCCCGGCACGCACTTTTCACCTCAAAGGACGCGGCGAGATCAAGACAGGGGCGTTTGCTGACATGGTGATCTTTGATCCCGCCAAAGTGAACGATCTCGCGACATTCGGAGATCCCCATCACTACGCGGAAGGTTTCAGCGAAGTCATCGTCAACGGTGGGGTGGTCATCCATGAAGGCAGGCTCACGGAGGTGCGCAGCGGTGGGCCGCTGCGGGTGAGGCATTGACTGGGCGGCTCAGGGTTTGTGCGTGTCTGAGCTGAGGTGGCCGTGATTGAAAAGCCACGAGGCAGACTGGTAGAGCGAGATGGTGTCATTGAGCAGAGGTTTGAGGCGATCTTCTCCGTCAGTTTCAATGGTGCCTTGCTTGAGGTCCACGTGCCCCAGCGTGAATTCGCGTTTGGGTTTGAGCATGCCCAACTCACCGCCCGTGATGTAGGCGACTTTTTGGTAGTTCGAGACAAAGGCGCGCTCTTTGTCAGGGGTGTAGCCTGGGGAGAAGACATCTTGGCCGTAGAAGCGTGTGGTGTAGCTCCAGTTCATCCAGCCCAAGAGCGTGGGCATCATGTCGATCTGACTGCACAGATGATCGAAGACACGCGGCTGCACGAGCTTCGGATTCCAGATGAGGCAGGGGATGTGATACTTCGTCACATCGAGTTCCATCTTGCCCGCGCTGCTGTGGCAGTGGTCGGCCATGATGATGAAAATGGTGTTGTCGAACCAGGGCTTCGCCTTGGCTTTCTCAAGGAAGTCGCCGATGCACCAGTCAGTGTATTTGACGGCGGATTCGCGCGAGCCCTGCTCCATGTCGATGCGTCCCGCAGGGAAAGTGAAGGGGCGGTGATTGGAAACAGTCATCACGTGCATGAAGAAGGGTTTTCCCGCAGCGTGATTGCCATCGGCCTCCTTGGTGGCCCAGCGAAAGAGGTCTTCGTCGGCGACGCCCCAAGCGTTTTCGAAGGTGACATCGCGCTTGTTTTTTGCGAGCCGATCGACGACGCGGTAGCCGTTGCTGCGGAAGAAGGAGCCCATGTTGTCAAAGAGCGCATTGCCGCCGTAGATGTAGCTCACGTCGTAGCCGCGCTCCCGACACAGGGAGCCGATGCTGAAGAGATTGGCATTGCGAGGGCGGCGCCAGACGATGGATTGGCCGGGTGTGGGCGGTACGCAGAGTGTGATGGCCTCAAGCCCGCGCACCGTGCGCGTGCCCGTGGCGTAGAGGTTCGTGAAAAGAATGCCTTCATCTGCGAGGCGGTCGATTACGGGAGTGAGGTAACTGCGGATTTTGAAGTTCACTTTGAAGTGCCGCATGAAGGCCGCGCTGAAGCTCTCCACAGAGATGAGCACGATGTTGTGTCTCTTCTCAGGGCCTTCGTGTTTAATCACTCGGCGCAGGTCGTAGGGATTGGTGCTCGCAGGTGGTGTGTCAGAGAGGGTGAGGATGTCCTTTGCGCGTGCCATCGCCTTCCGTTGATCGAGCTTGAGATAGAAGCGCTCGAAGTCGATGCCCGTCCAGAAGGCTGCGCAGAAGGAGTAGGGGCCGTTTTTGCCCAGCTCACGGTTGAATTCGTTGGCAAAGCGCGGGAGCTGCGATTCAGAGAACACATTGGCAGCACCCACGGTTAGAATCACGATGGAGATTACGGGGAGGATGCGCCGCTTCCATGCGGCATCGCCAGTGCAGACCCAGCGCACGGCACCGAGTTTCCAAGCAAAGGCTGCGATGCCTGCTCCGAGAATGCCGAGGCCGGTGAAGATCAGCGGCATAGGATAGGACTGCCTGATGTTGTTGATCACCTCCTGCGTGAAGACGAGGTAGTCCACGGCGATGAAATTGAAGCGCACTTGGAACTCGTCCCAGAAGAACCATTCCGCCACGGCGATGAAGATCAGTGCCACGCCATAAAGTCCCGTAATGACCGCGACGACCCACGGCATGGCTTTGCCACGCCAGAGAGTTGCAGGCAGAAACGCCGTGAGCAGGAGCCAGGGAATGAGTGCGTAGGAAAGAGCGATCAAATCGTACCAGAGTCCCCAGCCGAAGGAGGCAACCAATGAAACATCCCAAGCCACATCGTGGCGGCCCTGAAACAAGAGTGCTAGGCGGGTGAGTAGGGAGACCAGAAGAAATAGCCCTCCCATCAAGAGACAGCCGCGAGCGAGCGCGGAGCGTGGAACTGAGCCAAAGGATGACGGAACAGAAGCAGGAGACGACATGCGCGTATGAAGAACGACATCATGTGCGCAGTTCTACGAGTGCCGAGTGAAAGATGCGCCGTGTGGCAAATCTTTTGCCCTCAGAAAAGGCTCACTGGGAGGAAACCCAGGTGCCGATGTGGCGTGCCGCCTCGTTGGAGACGCTGGGGGTGGCGAGGCATTCCTCGGAGGAAAATTCAGAGCGGAGGGCGATGCGCCCGGCTTTCCAGAGGTGTGCCGTGAGTGGATAGGGGCCGACTTTGCGCGGATCGCTCCAGGTGTGGATGCCGAGTGTGTTCGGATTGACTGCGGCGGCGATGTGCATGGGGCCGCTGTCCACGCTGATGCAGAATTTTGCGCGGCGCATGATCCAGATGAGTTCAGGGAGCGAGGTGCGCTGGCTCCAATCGTGAAGATGATCACCGTTGGGGCGTGTGGGATCATCGGTCATGCCGACGAGCACGACGGGGTTGGGGGCGAGGGCGTCACAGAGCGCCTGCAAGGCTGAGTTGGAGAGGGATTTGCCCTCGCCACGCGACCACGGATGCACCGCGATGAAAGAGGTGAGTGCGTCTGGCCAGCCTGCGGGTGGCGCGCCTGGCGGGAGTGCGAAGGTGATGTCTTCGTCTGCGATCGAGATGCCCAGTGCGCGCGGCAGTTCCAGATAGCGATCCACGGCGTGTGCTCGGGCGTTCACAGGAACGGTGTGCTGGTAAAAAAAGCGTGCTCCTTCGCGCGCATCTGACAATCCGATAACACTCTGCGCCCCACGCCAACGGCTGACGATGCCGCTGCGCAGCAGTCCCTGGAAATCGAGTGCGATCTCAGGCTCCTCACGCGGCATCAGCATCCAGGTGCGCCGCCAATTCCAAAAGCGGAGCAGCCCCGCAGCGCCACGGAAGCTTTTGCGCGGGAAGGGGATCACCTCGTCGATGAGGGGGCTGCCTTGCAGGATCGGCACCCACTCGGTATTGGCCAGCCAGCGGATTTTCAGGCGCGGGTAGGCATCGCGGATGAATTTCACTGCGGGCAGCGTGTGAACGATGTCGCCGAGCGAGCTGGGCTTGACGATGAGTGCGGATTTGAAGTCGCCAAGGTGCGGAAGCTGGCGCGTCATGGCGCTCATTTGCCGAGAGCCAAGCGATCAGCAAGGAGGGAGGGCAGCCCCGCGGCGCGGATCTTGTTCTGCGCCGTTTCGATGTCGTATTCGAGGCGACGGATCGTGATCGATTGTGCCTGGATGTCGTAGATCGCGTAGGATGCGCGCCAGTCGCCATCCCGCGGTTGGCCGACGCTGCCGACATTGACGAAGTATTTCACCCCGCGCTGGATTTGCACATCTCCTCCGCGTGCCGCGCGCACGGAGTCGTCTTTTTCAAAGATGCGCGGCACGTGCGTGTGGCCGTAGAAGCAGACTTGAGTGAACTGATAGCTGAAGCTGGCCATCGCATCGAAGCGATTGGTCACGTAGCCCCAGTTGCCGGGAGAGTCGAGCGTGGCGTGGACGATGGTGAAGTCGCGCACTTGGCGCACGAGTTTCAGATCGCGCAGCCATTGGCGCTGCTCGTCGTTGAGCTGCTGGCGAGTCCAGAGCAGTGCGTTTTGAGCCAGGGGGTTGAGTTCTTCGAGTGAGCTTTCGCTGGCGGCTCCTTCGTCGTGATTGCCGCGCACGACAGGGCATCCGAGATCGCGCACGGTCTGGAGGCATTCGACCGGATTGGCGGCGTAACCTACGATATCACCGAGGCAGACGAAATTGGCACAGCCCTGTTCCTGAGCGTCAGACAGGACAGTCTGAAGGGCTTCCAGGTTGGCATGGATGTCTCCGAAAATGGCAAATTTCATCGTCTGGTCAGTCGGCGCAGACGCATCTTCGAGACATGCGCAGGGAAATCAAGCATTTCGGCATCTCTGACCGTTGCGACACAGAGGTTGACAGAAAAGAAGCGGGGCGGACCACTCGGTCCGCCCCGTTTGCATTCAGAAGGTCCAACAGCCAGAAGGAGCACCTGATTGAAATTTTCGATCGGGCCGTCACCGACCCTCGATCTGATGGGTATCATGTCATAAGTGCGGAACCATGAGTCAGGACGGCGTAAATGAGTTGTAAGGAAGATGTGAGGCTGCGGAGAGGGCACGGAGAACGAGCGCGACATTTCACCACAATGAGGTCATCCTGACAGCCACAGCCTCTCATGTGGTCTCTGCTCGAAAGTTGGAAACGAAGATTTGCCCGAACAGCGAAGCCGCTCACTAGTCTGCGCGTGCTTTCAGTCTCGCCCGTCTCGTTTGATTCCTGCCCATCGTCTTTTGCCCCTGGAGTTACCATGCTTGGGAGTGGTGCGCGTTTTGTGGTGAGGGCTCCTGCTGCGGAGGCGGTGGATCTTTGCCTTTATGATCCGGCCGACCCTGTGCGCGAGACTGCCCGCGTGCGCATGCGCCGGACTGAGGGCGGACTGTGGCATGCCACCGTGCGTGATGTGGGGCCGGGCACACTCTACGGCTACCGCGCCCACGGAGCGTGGCGGCCACAGGATGCGCTGCGATTTAATGCCAAGAAGTTGCTGCTCGATCCCTATGCGCGGGCCATCCACGGAAAGCCGGATGCTGCGGAGCACATGCGAGCACTCCCGGACGCGCTGCATGCGCCCGGTTGCGTGGACAATGGAGCGCAAGCACTCAAGAGCGTCGTGGTGGACGAGGGGTTTGACTGGGAGGGGGACGCTTCGCCGCAGACAGCGTGGGCAGACACGGTGATCTGTGAGCTGCATGTGAAGGGCTTCACTCAGACGCACCCCGAAGTGCCTGCGCCGCTGCGGGGTACCTTTGCGGGACTGGCGCATCCCGCAGTGACTTCCTATCTGCGCGGATTGGGCATCACGGCGGTGCAACTGCTGCCTGTGCAGCAACACCTCGACGACCAATTTCTGCTGGAAAAAGGACTGACCAACTACTGGGGTTACAACACGCTGGGCTACTTCGCGCCGCACAACACCTATGCCGCTGCGACCGACGCGCAGGATCAGGTGCGTGAATTCAAGGCGATGGTCAAAGCCCTGCACGCTGCCGGCCTGGAGGTGATCTTGGATGTGGTGTACAACCACACCGCTGAAGGCAGCGCACAGGGGCCCACGCTGATGTTCCGCGGCCTCGATGATGCGGGCTACTATCGACAACGGACAGGGAAGAATGGCATGGAATACGTCGATGTGACCGGCTGCGGAAATTCCGTCGCCTCCGCGCGCATGCCAGCACTGCGGCTGATCCTCGATAGCCTGCGCTATTGGGTGACGGAGATGCATGTGGACGGGTTCCGCTTTGATCTCGCCGTGACGGTGGCTCGCGATGAGAAGGATGCCTTCCACCCGCATTCGCAGTTTCTCGCTGCGGTGGCGCAGGATCCGGTGCTCTCGCGTGTCAAATTGATCGCAGAGGCCTGGGATATTTCGCGTGAAGACAGCTACCAAGTGGGGCAATTCCCCGCGCCGTGGCGGGAACTCAATGGCAAGTACCGCGACACGATGCGCTCGTGGTGGCGCGGGGATGCAGGCACCACGGCGGAATTTGCCAAGCGCCTCTGTGGCAGCCAGGACATCTATGGATGGAATCAGCGCCCACCGCTGGCGAGCGTCAATTTTCTCACTTCGCACGATGGGTTTACGCTGCTGGATCTGGTCAGTTACGAACAGAAGCACAATGAAGCGAACGGAGAGGAAAACTACGACGGCGACCACGGCAACCACAGCTCCAACTGCGGTGTGGAAGGACCGTCGAATGATCCTGTGGTCAATGCAATGCGCGCGCAGCGGCGGCGCGGCATGATCGCCACGATGTTTTGCTCTCTCGGTGTGCCCTTTCTGACGGCTGGAGATGAGCGCGGGCGCACGCAGCACGGCAACAACAATGCCTATTGCCAGGACAATGCGACGAGTTGGCTCGACTGGAATTCCTGCGATGATGAACTGCTGGAGTTCACGCAGCGCATGGCCGCGTTTCGCCGCGCACACGCCATCTTCCGGCGTGGGACGTTTTTCGACGGTAAAGTCAATCCTCTCACCGGCCTGAACGATGTGAGTTGGCTGGAGGGAGACGGCACCCTGCTCTGCCATGAAGAGTGGCACAGCACACGGCGGCGCAGCTTTGGTGCCTTGCTCGATGCGAGCCCCTCGAAGCCGCTCCTGCTTTTGTTCAATCACAGCCAAGAGAGCGAAGGCTTCATCCTCCCAGGGGGCGAGGAGGCTCACTGGTCGCAGGTGTTTGACACGGTCAACAGCAAAGCCTTTCCGAGTGGAGAGCCGCCCGCGTATCTCGGGGGCAAGGCCTATCCGCTGCAAGGGCAGAGTGTGGTCTGCCTTGTCCTTACCTCTGGAAACACGCGCGACCTTGCGCCGAAAGCGTGCTGAGTGCTGGAAAGCACAACCGCCGTGGCGTGAATTCAGGCGAGGGCGCGCATTAGGCATCTGGAATGCGAAGACGCTGAGTGCCCGCAAGGAGGCCCTGCCTTAGCCGAAGGCTACGCAGAGGAAAACGGGGCGATTTTGGGCAAGTCGGCGGACGGCAAGAGGGGAGTGAAAAAATGAGAACCTGAGTTTGCTCAAATATTTTATGGAGTTTATAGTTTATCTATATGTCTTCAATCCGCTTGGCCTTGCCATCCTCCCTCCGCGCCCTTCTCGCGCGCGGGGCTGGCTCGGCTGTGGTGTCCGGCTTTGTGCTCGTGGCCATGCTCACCGTCGTCGGGAAGCTGGCCGCGTTCGCCAAAGACGCACTCGTGGCGGCCAAGCTGGGCACGGCTGACGACCTCGATGCCTTCATGCTGGTTTTCGGCTTTTTGTCCTTCGCCTGCACCGTGCTCGCAGGCGGGTTGCCGGAATCGTTTGTGCCCGCCCTTGCAGATTTGCGGGAGCGGCGTGGTGCGCGTCGTGCCGGACGCCTCGGTGTGCAGTCGGCTGTCTGGCACTTTGGCATTCTCTTAGTCTGCGCCATCGCGCTCGCCTGGGCCGCACCCCTGGTGATCGAATGGACGGGGCGTGGCTTTGCTCCTGCCAAGCAAGACCTCGCCGTGCGCCTGCTGCGCGGACTGCTGCCCTTCCTGCTCTGTTTCGGACTCGCGCAGCATCTCGGCGCCTGGCTGCGCGCGGAGGGTGCATTTTTGCTCGCCACTTCGTCCCCGATGCTCGTGCCACTGGGAATCGTAGCCGCGATCCTGCTTGCGGACGGCCCAGCCGATACCTGGACACTGGTCAGCGGCACGGTGTGGGGTGCCGCTGCTCATGCAGCGACGCTGCTCATCGCCGTGGCGCGTCGCTTGCCGCGTTCCAAAGCCTGGTGGTTTTGCGGCCTGCGGCATTGGGAACCGGGCATGCGTGTCGTGTTGGGGAATGCGCCGCCCTTCCTGCTCGGCGGCGTGGCTTTCGGCAGCGCTGCCGTGGTGGATCAGACGATGGCAGCTTGGCTCGCGACGGGTTCCGTCGCCGTGCTCTCTTACTCGGATAAAGTCTGCGCCATCGTGCTGGCAGTCACCGCCGGGCCCGCATCGGATGTGCTCTTTCCGCATTTTGCGAAACTCGTCGCGCAGCGCGACTGGGCAGCACTTCGGCGTCGCTTGCTCACCAGCGCGGGACTCATCATCAGCACTGCGTTGCCCATGACGTTGTTTCTCTGCTTCTTCGCGCCTTGGGTGGTGCGGTTGCTCTTTGAGCGCGGTGCCTTTGGCCCGCAAGACACGGAGCGTGTCGCCACCGTGCTGCGCTACGCGGCGCTTCAGATTCCATTTTATATCCTCGGCACCGTGGCCACGCGTGTCGCGGTTTCTTTGCAGGCATCGCGCCTCATTCTCATCATCCCACTCACGGCCCTGGTGCTCAACGCCACGCTCAACTGGGTGCTGATGGCTCGCATGGGAGTTGCAGGCATCGCGCTCTCGACCGTGCTGGTGCATTTTGTCTGCGCGCTCGCCACCAGCATCACCTGCCTCGTCCTCATTCGTCGCAAGGAGGAGGTCGCATGAACATCGCGTTCATCATTCGTGATCTCGGCCATGGCGGCGCGCAGCGTCAGCTCTCCATGCTCAGTGCCGGGCTCGTGCGCGAGGGGCACGAGGTCAGTGTGCTGCATTTCTATGGTGGTGCGTTTGAGCAAACCCTTCGGGATGCAGGCGTGCAAACGCGCTGCCTAGGCAAAAAAGGCCGCTGGGATCTCATCGGCTTCTTGATTCGCCTCATCAAAATCACCCGCGCCGTGCGCCCGGAAGTCGTTCACGGCTACCTCGCTGAGTCGAATCTCATGGCACTGTTGCTGAAGCCCTTCTGCGGCTTCCCGCGCATCGTCTGGGGCGTCCGTGATTCACAGACGGATGCGCACCTCTGGGGCGTGCTCGGCAGGCTCAGCTTCCGTCTCAACTGCCTCCTCGCTCGCTTTGCGGATGTCATCATCTGCAATTCGAAATCCGGGCGCGACTACTACCTCGCCAGAGGCTACCCCGCGCACAAGACCCACGTCGTGCCGAATGGCATCGACACCGAGCGTTTCAAACCGTCGCGCCATGAGCATCCGCTCACCTTTGGTCTCGTCGGTCGTCTCAGTCCGATGAAGGATCTCGCCACCTTCATCAAAGCCGCCGCGCTCGTCCCGAATGCCCGCTTCGTCATCGTTGGCAGTGGAGATGAAACCTACGCCCAAAGCATGCGCGCGTTGGCAGACTCGCTCGCTGTGCCGGTGCAATGGCTCCCTCCGCAGAGCGACATGCCTTCGTTCTACGCCACCTTGGATTGCCTCGTGAACTCCAGTGCCTTCGGCGAAGGCTTCTCCAATGTCATCGGCGAGGCGATGGCCTGCGGTGTGCCCTGCATCGCTAGCGATGTGGGGGATAGCGCGTGGATCATCGGCAATCCGGCGCACATTTTCCCTGCGGGGGATCACGTAGCGCTCGCAAAGTGCATGCGTGAGTTCCAGCCAAGTGACACGCGCTCGCGCATCGTCGCTGAATTCAGCCTCCAGCGCCTCTTGGAGCGCACCACGCCATTTCTCGGAAAAAAAGTCATGTGGCTCACCACCGGTCTCGGCAGTGGTGGCGCGGAGATGATGCTCAGCCAACTCGTGAATGGCCTGCCGCGCCTCCAGCATGTCGTCGTGAGCCTCACCGCAGGCGGGAAACATGCCGCGAGCCTCTCCAGTGTTCACAGTCTCGACATGCCTGCGGGCAAGCCGACGCTCAGCGCGCTCTGGAACCTTTTCCGACTCGTTCGCCGTGAGAAACCGGATGTGCTCATGGGCTGGATGTATCATGGCAGCCTAGCCGCCACGCTGGCGAAATTCATGCGCCTCAAACAGGTGCCCATGATCTGGAATATCCGCCAGAGCCTCTACGATCTGAAACTCGAAAAACGCGGCTCTGCACTCGTCATCCGCGCCCTAGCCTGGCTCTCGTGGTTGCCCAAACGCATCACCTACAATTCCCATCTCAGCTCGCAGCAGCATGAAGCGATTGGCTATGCCAAAGCGAAAACGCAACTCATCGCGAACGGCTTTGATCTCGCGAAATGGCAGCCGCGTTCGCCTGTGCGCGGTTTGATTGGTCGCTTTGGCCGCAATGCACCGATGAAGGACTACCCGACTTTCATCGAAGCTGCCAAACTCATCCACGCGCAGCACCCGGAGGCGCGTTTCATCATCGTCGGTGCCGAGACGGAGTCATTCGTGCTGCCTCCTTTTATCGAAGTGCTTGGCGAGCGGCATGATCTCCCTGAGATAACAGCTTCGCTGAACATTGCGGTGTCCTCTTCGGCCTTTGGCGAAGGCTTTCCGAATGTCGTCGGCGAGGCGATGGCCTGCGCCGTTCCGGTGGTGGCCACGGACATCGGTGACACACGCTGGGTCATGGGTGAAACCGGTCGCCTCGTGCCGCCGCGCGATCCCCAGGCTCTCGCCACCGCTTGCCTCGACATTCTCGAAAACGGCATCATGCACGATCACGCTGCACGCGAGCGCATCGAACAGCATTTTTCACTCACGAGCATCCTCAGTCAGTTCGAGTGCCTCATCTCATTTGAAAAAGGAAACCAGGTGCCCAAAAAAGCTGCGGAGTCTCCTAGCACCCATCCTGCCATCTCACCTCTCACCTCCCCCTGATCATGTGCGGCATCGCAGGATTCTTCACGCCTCCACGATCTCGTGTTGAACACGAGATGTCGGGCATCGTCACTGCGATGACGGACGCCATCGTGTTGCGCGGTCCCGATGACGCCGGTGCGTGGGGGAATGCAGAAGGCGGCATCGCATTGGGGCATCGTCGCCTCTCGATTCTCGATCTCTCGCCGCTCGGACATCAGCCGATGATGAGCGGCGACGGACGCTTTGTGATCGTCTTCAATGGCGAGATCTACAACTTTCAAGACCTGCGCGCTGAACTCGAAACTCACGGGCACACCTGGCGCGGGCACTCCGACACGGAGATCATGCTCGCCGCCTTTTGCCAATGGGGTGTCACGGAAGCCACGAAGCGTTTCAATGGCATGTTTGCTTTCGCCGTGTGGGATAAGCAGGAGCGCGCGCTGCATCTCGGGCGCGATCGGCTCGGCGAAAAACCGCTCTACTACGGCTGGGTGGGCGACACCTTCGTATTCGCTTCCGAATTGAAGGCCATCCAACGCTTTCCCGGTTTCGCTGCGGCGGTGGATCGTGAGGCCCTGACGGCACTGCTGCGCTACAACTACATTCCCGATCCACTGTGCATCTATCAAGGCTTCAAAAAGCTCCCGCCGGCCACGTTGCTCACGCTGAAAACACCGAGTGAGAGCCCGCAGCCCAATCCCTACTGGCGTTTGTCGAGTGTCGTTGAGCGTGGCCTGGAACAACCCTTCCGTGGCAGTGACGCAGATGCTGTTGCCGAGTTTGAGGCGCTGCTGAAAAAAGCGGTCGGCATGCGCATGATTGCGGATGTGCCGCTGGGAGCGTTTTTGAGCGGAGGAGTCGATTCCTCGCTCATCGTGGCGATGATGCAGGCGCAGAGTGCGCGGCCTGTGCGCACCTTCACGATTGGATTTCACGAGAAGGAGCACAACGAGGCGGAATTTGCCAAAGACGTGGCCCGCCATCTTGGCACCGACCACACCGAGATGTATGTCCGTGGGGAAGACGCGTTGAATGTCATCCCGATGCTGCCCGCGCTCTATGACGAGCCATTTTCTGACTACTCGCAAATCCCGACCTACCTCGTGTGCCAAATGGCGCGGCAGCATGTTACCGTGGCATTGAGCGGGGATGCGGGAGATGAGCTTTTCGGTGGCTACGAGCGCTATTCCGTGGGCCGAAAACTCTGGAGCAAGTTTTCATGGATGCCGCAGCCCATGAAGAGGCTAACCGCAGGCATGCTCACGGCATTGCCGCCGCAAGTGCTGAACAACCTCGGGGCCAGGCTGCTGCCGAAACGGCTGCGCCACATTCCAGTGGGCGATAAATTGCACAAGCTCGCTGAAGTCGTGGCCGCACCCGGCATGGAGACGCTTTACTTGAATCTCATGTCGCACTGGAAGCGGCCGCAGGACATCGTCATCGACGGCAAAGACCCCGTCACCGCGATCACTGACACCACTGCATGGCCGCGTGTGAGTGATTTCACGCATCGCATGATGCATCTCGACATGGAGACGTATTTGCCGGGAGACATTCTCGTCAAAGTGGATCGCGCTGCGATGGGCGTGAGCCTCGAAGGGCGCATCCCGCTGCTCGATACCGACATCATCGAGTTTGCCTGGCGCATTCCGTTTCACATGAAGGTGCGTGATGGCCGCGGCAAGTGGCTCATGCGTGAGACGCTCTACAAGCACGTGCCGAAGCAACTCATCGACCGCCCGAAACGTGGTTTCGGCATTCCGCTCGATGTCTGGCTGCGCGGCCCCTTGCGCGAGTGGGCGGAGGATTTGCTCAGTGAGAGTCGCCTCCAGCGCGAGGGCTTCTTCCACGCTGCTCCGATTCGCCAAAAATGGACGGAGCATCTCTCCGGCACGCGCAACTGGCACTTCTACCTCTGGGACGTGCTTATGTTCCAGGCATGGCACGCACACCTGAAATCATGAACCCTGTCGCCACCATGCCCCGGATTACTGGATGGACTCGCTTCCGCGAGTGGGTGCTCGTGTGGGTGTGTGGCAGCATGCTGGGAGCATTGGCCGCAGATGCGGTGATCGGCAGCTACAACGCAGGCATCACATCGCTCAAACCGTCTTTGTTCACGATGGCTTCCGTATTCCTGTGCATCACGGTCGCGCTGGTGAATAAACCGCGCCTTTGTCTGGCCACGCTGGGCGTTGCGTTGTTGCCGACGATCCGGTTTTTAGACGCGGCGGTTTTGCGGCGCTTTGATTCGTCGTTTCAGGATCAGATCACGATGGACCTCGCGCGCATGATGCTCGTGCTGCTGGCGGTGATTGCTGTTTTTTCGACGGAGAAATGGGAAAAGACCGCTCTGTGGGCTGCTGTCAGCGCGATGTTGCTCACCACGGGTTCGGAGTTTGCCGAAATGTTGGGCCTCGCGAAGTTCACGAGCATTCCAGGTCGGTATGCGGGCTTCAATAGCCATCCCAACTTTCCGCCCGTCTTGTTGTGCGAGATGCTGGGCATCGTCTTTGCGTTGTCGAAGAATTTTCGTTTCAACTGCCTCATGATCGGCGTGGCCGTGCCGGGTGTGGCGCTTACTTACGGACGCAGTGGGATGATCGTGCTGGCGCTGCTGTGTGGCACCTACATTCTGCTGAACGCTCGGCGGAATTTCGGTTTCCTCATGATCGTGGCGGCGGTCGCGCTGCCTCTGGTAGGCCTCGGTATGGCACTGTTGGAGAGCGGAACTCAACACGGTGTGATGAAGGACAAAAACACCGCCGACCGTCTGGAGGCCATTTACAATCTCGACTTCGACAAACTGAAGTCTCCTGAGCGTGTGAAGGACCTCAGCGATGCGTGGGAGGCTGTGCTTCAGAAGCCGCTGTTCGGACATGGCACAGGTATTTCCGGCACGACGCTGGCTCCGCACAACGAGTATGTTTCGCTCTGGCTCGAGATGGGCATCCCAGGTCTGCTGTTGTTTGTCGGAACCTGGCTCTGGCTCTTCATCCGCAGCGTCATGACGGGTGGCCGCGCGGGCTATCTGCTCTTTGCGCTCATTGCCTACACGCCTTTTGGCCAGGGGCGCATGGAGGTGCCGCATTTCAGCGTGGCCATGGTGGTCGCAGCGTGCGTGATGTGGCCGCGCCGTTATCGCCTGACGCTGCGTTCACTCAAACCCACGCCGAATCCGGCGGGCAACCTCAATCCTCCTCATCCGCATCCATTTTCCCACCAGGGGTGATGCCGCGTTTGGTGGTCGCCACGAAATCGACAAACGCCGCCGCTTCAGGAGTGAGGTGTTCTTTTCGCAGCTCATCCACGGCTTGCGCGTTGTTTAGCCCACTGCGGTAGATTTTGCGGAAAGTGCTGCGCAGGGCGCGCATCTGCTCGCGGGTGAAACCAGCGCGCCGCAGGCCGACGATGTTCAATCCACGAGCGCGCGCAGGATTGCCATCCACGGTGCAGTATGGCGGGATGTCCTGCGTGATCTTTGAGCAACCTCCGGTGATGGAGCGCGTGCCGATGCGGCAGAACTGATGCACGGCCGTGAGCCCGCCGATGATGACGTGGTCTTCAACGACCACATGCCCGGCGAGCGTGCCGTTGTTGGAAAAGACGACGTGATTGCCGACGATGCAGTCGTGCGCGATGTGGACGTAGCTGAGGAAGTGGTTGTGACTGCCGATGATGGTCTTGTCGTTTGGCGAGGTGGCCCGATGCACGGTGCAGAACTCACGGAAGGTGTTGTGGTCGCCGACTTCGAGCCATGTGGGTTCGCCCTGATACTTCAAATCCTGCGTCTGCTGGCCGATGGAGCCGTAGGCGTAAAATTTGTTTCCTTTCCCGATCTTCGACGGCCCCATGAGGGTGACGTGATGCTGGAGCCAGCAACCGTCGCCGAGTTCGACATCGGCCCCGATGATGCAATATGGGCCGATATGCACGTCCGCGCCAATTTTGGCGCTGGGGTCGATGATGGCGGTGGGATGGATCGTGCTCAAAGTCGGCAGCTTCGGGTTCGTAGGTCGTAGTGTCAGCGATCAACCACGCTGAACATGAGGTCGGCTTCGGAAACGATTTGGCCGTTGACGATGCAGCGTCCGACGCCGGAGGCGATGCTGCGCTTTATCTTGAGGATTTCGGTCTCGATGATGAGCGTGTCCCCAGGCAGCACAGGGCGTCGCCACTTGACGTTGTCTGCACTCATGAAGTAGCCGATTTTCCCCTGATTCCCCGGCATGCGTAGCAGCACCACGGAGGCGACCTGCGCCATGGCCTCCAACTGGAGGACGCCAGGCATGATCGGATGGCCTGGGAAGTGTCCTTGGAAAAACGGCTCGTTGATGGTGACGTTTTTCATGCCGCGGCACTTGGTGTCACCCTCAAAGCCGATGATGCGATCCACCAGAAGGAAGGGATAACGATGCGGGAGGATTTTCATCACCTCATTGATGTCGAGCACAGCATCTCCGGTGGGGATGTCCACGGCGGCAGGCACCATGCTGCGCATCGTCTCGTATTGCTTCACAATGGCACGCGCCAGTTCTGTATTGGGCCCGTGACCGGGGCGCACAGCGATGACGTGGCCGAGGATGCGTTTGCCGGAGAGCATGAGGTCGCCCACGATATCGAGGATCTTGTGGCGCACGAACTCGTCTTCAAAACGCAGTGGCTGTTTGGACAAGAGGGAATCTCCACGGATGACGATGGCGGCCTCCAGCGTGCCACCTTTAATGAGACCCTTCTCCATCAGCGGTGCGATGTCTTCGTAATACACAAAGGTGCGCGCGGCGGAGATCTCGCGCTCGTAGGTTTCGGGCGTGATTTCTGTGCTGAAATACTGGGTGAAGCGCCCATCCGGTCCGACATTGGTGCAGGAGATGCGGAATTTTTTGTCAGGAACGATGGTGAGGATGGTGCCATCACGTGTCTCTTGGTAGATCGGCTCACGAATTTCAAAAATCCGCCGCGCCTCCTTCTGCTCGGCCAAGCCAGCACTCTTGATCAGCTCGACGTAAGGTCGGGCGCTGCCGTCAGCGATGGGCGGCTCATTCGCGTCCATTTCGATGATGGCGTTGTCCACGCCCATGCCGGCTAGCGCAGAGAGTACATGCTCGACGGTGTGCACATTGACGCCGCCTTCAGCGATGGTGGTGGCGCGCTCGACCTTCTGCACCTTCTCTGCCAGCGCTGGGATGAAGGGTTTGTCATCCAAGTCCACACGGCGAAATTTGAAGCCAAAATTCTCCGGTGCAGGCTGGAGAGTGAGCGTGACCTGCTCGCCGGTATGGAGCGAGGTGCCCGTCATGGAGACGGCTTTGGCGAGGGTATGCTGGCGATCGGACTGGGCCATGGCGCGTGGGATGAAGAGGCGTTCGTTAGCGTCCGGCCCCCGTGCGGGCAAGGAGAAATCAACGCCCTGGCTGGGACCATCGGGGCACGCAAAAGGGCGCGGAATCCATTCCTGCGCCCTGCGTGTTTCGAATCGTTGTCGCGTCGCTCAGTGTGCTTTTCGCCACGTCGTGGTCAGTGCCCTGCTGAAGGTGACGCGCAGTGCCTGCGCCATCGTCACCTCGCGAAAATGCGGTGACACCTCACGATCGACGATCTCGCAGCCATCGATGCACGCGCCATCCAATGCGATGTGGAGAGGCACGGTACCAGGATAGGTGCAGACGATGAGGTGCTCGTGTTCCTGCCGCATTTCCCAACCCGGGGCGAGCTGCCATGTCACGACGTGCGGCTGCTCGTGATCGAGTTCATCGCGGATTTCGACACTGCCGTCGGTGATGCGTGCGGTGCGCCGGATCGTGTGTCCCTGAAGGGTGAGGCATGCGGCGCAACGATCATCAGACATTTCCAATTTGGGAGCCGAGTGGTGTTTGGCCCAGAGAAATGCTCCCAAACGCTGCGGACTCGCTCTGCCTGCGGTGGGCACCGGCCCGTTGTGCGCCTCCCACGCAGCCAATCGTGCGCGCAACTCGGGGTGGCTATAGTATGCGCCCGTGCCAGGATCGATCAGCAACGCCTGTTGCTCAAACCACAGCGACACATGCAGCGCGTCGAGATGGCCGTGTGCTGCCATGCTGCCGAGTCCGAGCGGCGATGCGTCCAGCCGCGCCGTCCATCGTCCATCGCGCCAGACGGCATGCCCGCTTTCCGCATGCACGAGCCATTGATTGCGCATCGACGCCTTCACACCCTGCGGCGGTTCTCCGAGCCAGAAACGGAGTGCGGCACCTTCCGCGCGTTTGAGCAACCACCCACGAAATTCGGCGACCGCACTGGATCGCTTCAACGCCAGCGGCAGCACCTGCGCATCATCCGAATCACCGAAATCCCACGCATCCTGTGTTTCAGCGACATCGACAAAAAATTGTGCCGCTTTCGTCAGGCGTTCGAGCACTTCGCCTTTCAAACCATCTGCCGCGCGGCCCGCATGCCAGCACATCTCCCAGGCGAAGAGATGATAATGCAGTGCCTGTTCCTTGTTTCCGCCATCCGCAGCGAACTGACGCATGATCTCGCGCTCCAGCAGCTTCCACACACGCAGTGCCGTGGCCGTTGTGCGTTCGAGCGCGGGCCAGCGCGTGATCGCCATCACCAGCGCGGCCAGCTCGCCGATGAGATGATTGTTGGCTGACGAGCCGAATGAACGCCGCCGCCAGACCCACCAGGCATGCACCGGGACGATGCGCGCGGTGAGTTCATCCTGCCGGCGTGCCAGTTCGGGATCATTGCAGCCGCGCACCAGCGCGTCGAACCAGCAGAAATTCATCAACCGCAGCGCCGCTTCGAGCGGACTGGTCCAGTTGATGCCGTGCCCGGGCTGGTTGCGGTCGCACCAGTCCTCCAGCCAGAGTTGCGCCACGCGGATCGCATGCACATCGCCATTCAGCGCGCTGTGCATCGCCATGCGCGTCATTTCTGCCCAGCGGTTGATCTCCCAGATCGCGCGGGCATCCGCGCCATGTTCCAAATGCCGATGATCCAATTTTTGCGCTGGGAGATCAGGATCGATCACCACGCCCAGCGTCGCGTCACGGTGCCAGCATGGCGGTGCGCCGACTTCGACGTTTTTCCAGCCAAACAGCTCCCACTCGCCACGCACCAACTTCTCCGCGTCGAGCGCGAGTTGCTTGCGCAGCTCCGGAGGTACGCGTTCGCGCCAGGGCAACTTCGGGCAGTCGTTAAAAGTGCCATTCCACGCTCTGCGCGCGATTTTTTGCAGCTTCGACGACTCACGAAGTCGGGCGCAGCGCTCAATCACGCGCCGTCCGATCTCGCCCGCGCTCATCGCGCGCAGTCGCTGCCAATACCAACCCAGTCCCATCACAGTTCGATGCTCCGCCCTTCGCGAATCGAATCCAGCGCCGCAAACGTCAGCCGCATGCTCTGCCGCGCCTGCTCATAGGGCAGCGGATGCGCCGCGCCATTTTGCAGAAACGCCAGCCATGCCGCCATTTCCTCCGCGTGGCCTTTGGAGGCGAATTTTTTCGCCGTCTCCTTCCGCTTTCGGAAGATCGACAGTCTCATGAAGTTCTCGCACTCCACGATCAAGCCGTTTGCAAACACACGGAATGTTTCCTTCGGAAATGCGGAGTCGCCTTCCGATGAATAGATCACTTGCGCGGATGAGCCGTCGGCGAATTCGACCTGCGCCGTCACCGAATCCGGCACCTTCGGCCTGCCCACGGTCTGCGCTGTCACTTTCACCGGCTGACCGAGCACATGGCAGGCGAAATCGAAGAAGTGACACGCCTCACCCAGCACACGTCCACCACTCTCCGCGACGTTTGCATACCAGTGATCTGGTGCGAGCACGCCCGCGTTCACATGAAACGCCAGCGTCTTCGGCCCGGAGACGGACTTTAGTGCTTCCATTGTCGCCAGTGTCGCAGGCGCGAAGCGGCGATTGAATCCCACCATCACGCTGCCGTTCGTTGCAGTCATCGCCGTGTCGATCTGCGCCAGTTCTTCACGCGTGAGGCACAGCGGCTTCTCCACAAACACCTGCTTGCCGCTTTGCAGCGCCTTCAGCACCAACGGCGCGTGCAGATGATGCCGTGTGCCGATCATCACGGCGTTTCCAGCCGCTTCAAACACCTTCGCCGCGTCCGTCTCCGCATTCGCAAAGCCAAACTTCTCCTTCACATGCCGCGCACTGAGTCCCGTGGCGTTCACGATGGTCCCCAGTGTGATCTGCCCCTTCAAAGGCGGCAGCAGCATCGTGCGCGCGAAGTTCCCTGCGCCGATGACATCCAGAAATGTGGAATTCGGAATGCGGAATTCGGAATGGCTGCCGGAAAACGTTTCCGTCGTTGATTCCGCATTCCGCATTCCACATTCCGCATTTGAATCATACCCAATCACCACACCAAGCTCGCTCTCCAGCTTGTCGTAAACACCAAGCACGTCCTCAAACTTCACTCGCCGCGTCGTCACGGGCTGCAAATCGAGCTGGCCTGTGCGCATCAGTTCAAGGCACGCTTCAAAGTTCCGGTTTTCCGTCCAGCGCACATGTCCGATGGGATAATCTTGGCCGCCCCATTCATACTGCGGATCGTAGCGGCCTGGGCCGTAGCTGCGCGAGTAGCGCACCTGGATGTCTTTCATGTAGGCCGTCTTCCACGACAACTCGGCATCGTAAATGCCCACGATCACCATCACGCCACGGTCGCGCAGATACGCAATCGCCGCGTCAGCAGCCTCGCGTCCTTTGCCGCCAACACAAAGCAGCACGGCATCCACACCGTGGCCGTTGGTCCACTCACGCACTTCGTCTTCGAGTTTGGAGTGTGATGGATTCACCACGCGCTCGGCTCCCATGCGTTGTGAGACTTCCAACCGCGGTGCGACAAAATCTGAGGCCATCACACGAACTCCCGAAGCTCTGAGCAAACTCGTCGCCAGCAATCCGACCAGCCCTTGTCCCATCACCAGCACGCGTTCGCCGAGACGTGCGCCGCATTGCCGAACGGCCTCCATCGAAATCGACGCCAGCGTCGTGTAGGCCGCCTGCCAGTCCTCCACGCCTTGCGGAATCGGTGAAGCAAGCAAGTCCGGCACCGCGATCATCTCTGCGTGAAACGCGCACTCCGCGCCGCCGCAGGCCACGCGATCACCGACGCGGAATCGCGTGTTGCATTCATCCACAGCGACCACCACGCCCGCTGCGGAATAGCCCAGCGGCGTCGGTGACTCGAGACGGTTGCGCACCTTCTCCATCGCCGCCTTCCATCCCAGCGTTTTGGCCGTGTCGAGCACCTTCTTCACCTGATCCGGCCGTGCCTTTGCTTTTTGCAGCAACGACATCCGCGCCTGTTCCACCTTCATGCGCTCCGTGCCTGGAGAAATCACCGAGCACGTCGTGCGCACCAGAATGCCTCCCGGCGGCGGCACTGGTGCGGGTACCTCTTGCAGTTCCAGACGTCCGTCCTGGTATTGAGCGAGTTGACGCATGTTCAGAAGTTCAAGGATTCAGTGAGGCCACCAGCCATTTGTGCTTTCCAGTGCTGGTTTTTTCCACTTCGCTCACTTCGCGCAGCGTGAGTGTGAAGTCATCGCCAAGTTTTTTGAGCAAACCGGCGCGCATGGGTTCAAGGCGCAAGCTTTGCCATAGCGGGCCGGTTTGAAAACGGCATTCGATCTCGCCTTGGCGTTCTTGGAAGAATTGCACGGCCAGAAGGCCGTCGAAGATGCGGTCGTGCATGTTGATCGCTGTAAGCGAAATGCGGCGGCCGGTGGCGCTGATGAGGAATTCGTAATCGCGACCGACGACGGCAGAGGCGGCAGGCCAGTCGAACTCACGGCCTTCCTGTGTCGGTCTGCAATAATCGCCGGTGCGATAGCGGATGAGCGGCATGACATGATTGTGAAACGAGGTGCCGATAATCGCGCGATTTCCTTCCGCATCGGCGTCACCGAATTCGACGAAGCCATAGGTCGGCCAGAAGTGCAGATGATTCGAGGTGCGTCCCTGTGCGGCGAGCACCACGCGCTCACTGTGGCCATACCAGTGAAACACGCGGGCACCGAAGAACTGTTCCAGGTATTGCTGCGACTCGGAGGTGAGCTTCTCGGAGCCGCAGAGCAGGGAGGTGAGCGCGAAATCGAGCCTGGCTCCGGTTTGCTCCATGCTGCGGGCGAGCAGCAATGCCGCACTGGGATAGGCATGCAGGTGTTGTGGGCGAAACTTATTCAACGCGGCCACATATTCCGGCAGTCGCTGCGGCGTGAGGTGATACGAGGAGAGGATGAGCCAGTTGCGTGTCGCATCGTAATAGCTGATGCCGCCCTGCGCTTTGCTCGATGTGACACCGCCGCGGATGACGGCCACACGATCGCCGATGCGATAGCCGCGCCGCGCCCACTGCGCCTCCAAGTAAGCCTGCTCCTTCGGACGACTGATGCCTTTGTGCAGGTAAAATCCCACAGGCACGCCGCTGGAACCACCGGTGGTGATGTAAAGCCGCTGCTTCGCATCGAATTCTGGATTCACCATCTGCTCGCGGTGCAGTAGCAAATCCTGTTTCGTTAGCAGAGGATATTCAGAGAGCTGCTCCAACGATTCAAAATGCTGCGGATCGACTCCACATTCAGCGAACCTCTCAGCATAAAACGGTGCTTTGCTCGCAGCGATCAATGAGTCACGCAGCGCCGCGATTTGATAGCGCTGGATGGTTTGCGCATCCCACGACTCGACTTCACGCGCTTCGTTTTGAAAACGTGGATAGCTTTGGCCATAGCGCAGGGGCGCAGGAATGGCTCGATAGGCACTGCCTGCCAGCGATTTGACCGGCTGCGGAGCTGCTTCGTAGAGCTTCAGCAGCGGATAGAGGGTGTCCTCAAGAGACATGGCCTTCTTGGTGCGGCGGAGTTGCCGCGTCATCCTTACCGCGCGGATCTGCGGCGGCGCAGGAGTGCTGCCACGCCACAGCAGGCGATCAGCAGCGCGCTGCCCGGCTCTGGTACCGGCGCGAAGGACGAAATGATCAGCGAGTCCTGGTAGTTCTGCGGGTCACTCGTGGAATAGAAGGTGTTCGCGATGAGGTAGCCATGCTGCGCGGTGTAGCTGCTGAAAAAGCCCACGCCGTCTTTCGCTTCCACGTCGTTGAGGATGTTTTGAAAGATGCCTGAACGAGCAATGCCGGCGGCAGAGGAATCGCCAGCATAGTAGTCCATGTAGTCGCTCATGTCGGTGAAGTCCGTCTTCACCGCCTTGCCGTAATTCTCGGCGGCGAAATTCTGCACCGCAAAGAACGCATTATAAAACGGGTCGTCGTTGGCGTAGTTCGACGCATTGCTGTCCTGCTCGGCGAAACGACCCGAGGCACCGGCAAGCGTGTCCCACGGCAGATAGGTATCGAGTACATATTCCAGCACTGCGACCTGTTTGGGAATGGCCGTGGTGTAGAGCGATGGGTCAGCCTGATAATCGTTGTAGCGCTCCAGATTTTGCTGATCCCAGCCGTCGATGACCGACAGCGCATCCACGGAGATCGTTTCACCCACGCCCACATTTTTCGTCGAAGCAGGTTCGACGCACATCCACCAGTAATTCTGCCCACCGATTTGATAGACGCCGCCAGAGCCGTTGTCGTCCAGGCCCGTCACAGTCAGCGGCGACGCCCAAGCCGTTGAGGCCAAGGTCGCGGCAAAGAGAGCGGGGAGTGTGGCGCGAAAATTCATCAGAATGAGAAATATTAACCTAAATTATCTATGAAAGCGAGATTTATTTCTGGAAATTATAAATTTCCCTCGCCTGCTCTCATTGCCTTGAGCTTGGCGAGCCCTGCCTCAGCATCCGCAGCGCGGCTATCGCAGCACCGTAGCCGTTGTCGATATTCACCACCGTCAGCCCACTGGCGCAGGAGTTCAGCATGCTGAGCAAAGCGGCAATGCCGTGCAAATTCGCCCCGTAGCCGATGCTCGTCGGCACTGCGATCACAGGCGCGGCGACGAGTCCGCCGAGCACACTGGGCAGTGCCCCGTCCATGCCCGCGACCACGATCACCACACTGGCAGCGCGCACTTCAGCGAGTCGTGCCAGTAGTCGGTGCAGTCCTGCCACACCGACATCGGTGATGCGCGTCACCTGCGCCCCGGCAAATTCCAAAGTCTGTGAGGCCTCCTCTGCGAAGGGGAGATCAGACGTTCCGGCGCTGACGACGGCCACCGGTGCCGCTTTGCATGAACTCTCCATCTGGCCAATGCGATAGAGCCGGGAAACGCTGTCATAGTTCCCCGTCGGGAAGCGCCGCAGCAGCAGGGCCGCCGTCTCTGCGCTGACTCGCGTCGCCAGCGCGCAACTGTGCGCACCGACCAAGGCCGTGAGCGCGTCCGTTGTTTGCGTGAGTGTCTTGCCCTCGGCATACACCGCTTCCGGAAATCCTTGTCGGATGACGCGATGCGTGTCGGCCAGCACCTGCCCAGCTTCGGCAAACGGCAGCGTGCGCAGGCGTTCCAATGCGGCATCAGCGGTCACTTTGCCTTCGCTGACTTGAGCGAGCAGTTCGCGGAGTTTCGATTCGTTCATGCGGCACGGGCTGTGAGCACTTCGTTCATGCTGCCGGAACGCAGACCGGCGAGGTCGAGCGTGACGTAGGTGTATCCGACACCACGCAGCGCGACGGTGATCGCTTCACGTTGTTGCAAAGCGCGCAGCAGATCAGACACGGGCACCTCCAGTCGTGCGACATCGCCGTGATGGCGCACGCGCAGCTCGCGGAAGCCGAGATCAAACAACGCGGCCTCAGCACGTTCGATTTGCGAGAGCAGTTTCGGTGTCACGCTCGTGCCGTAGGGCACACGCGAGGCCAGGCAGGCGGCAGCAGGTTTGTTCCAGTTGGGCAGAGCGAGCATTTTCGCAGTCTCGCGCACCTGTTGCTTGGTGAAACCGAGATCGAACAGCGGGCTGCGAATGTTCAGCTCCCGCGCGGCGGCACGGCCCGGGCGCACATCGAGCGTGTCCTCTGCGTTCATGCCGTCGAGCACATGCGCGATGCCGCTTTGCTCTGCAAACTGTCGCAGTGCGCGATAGACGTGGTCTTTGCAGAAGTAGCAGCGGTTTGGCGCGTTCGCCTGATATTGCGGATCGCTCGTTTCCTCCGTCGGCAGCAGCTCCACACGCGCGCCGAGGTGATGCGCGAGCGCGACGGCCTCCGCCTTCTCGCTCTGCGGCAGACTGGGTGAGACTGCGAGCAGCGCGACGACCTTCTCACTCCCCAGAGCATCCAGCGCGGCCTTCAACACGAGCGTGCTGTCAACTCCGCCGGAATAGGCAACGGCGACACGTTCCAGAGGGCGAAGGTAAGCGTGAATCTTGGCAATCATGTAGGAGGTATCAAATTCCGCTGCAATCGTGGCGCAAGGCTGCGGATGAGCGAAAGAATCATTTCCACGGTTTCCGTGTCATTGCGGCGGCGTTCACCGCTTTGCTGTTGAGTGAGATTGTCGGTCACGCGCGCCATCACGGATGGATAGGCCCAACGGTGGTTTATATTGCGCAGCACGCTGTCGCGCAGGCTGATGAGCTGGCGTTCGAGATTGCTCGGCGTGCTGACATCCGCGCCGACGAACCAATAAACGTAGTGCGCTCGCAGCGGCAGTTTGCTGCCGTCGCCCAGCAGCACCTCGCGTTCGATGGCGAGATCGCGCACGCGCAAAACATCGCCGGAGAGCAGCTTGACCTCCCGCACGCGCGAGTCGGTGATCGTCCAGCCCTGGCCATCGAGGCAGACTTCGGGACGATGGATGCTGCGGCTGTCATTTCCTGCGATGACGAGGGAGGCATGAGCCAGATCACGGCTTTCGGGAGAGCGGCCCGGCGTGTGATAGGCGCGCTTCACGATGATCGTGTCAGCAGGCAGCAATTCGCGTTCACGTTCGCCCGGCGGCTCGCTTTCACCGACAAAACTGCCAGCCACCATCGGCAACTCCGCCGCGACACTCGCCTCATCGCCACCGTGGGGCGGCGGAGAAAACTGACACAGCAGTGCGGTCACGCCGCACAGCACTGCGAGAATGAAAGCGCGGAAGATCATGGCAGCGACGAAACGACCTGACGTGAAACGACGCGATGGCGGCGGAAGCCGTGGCAAAGACGGTTCAGCAGCCATGAGGCAGCCTGCAGCAGTGCCACGGCGACGAGGAACACCACGATGCCCGTGAGTTCATGAAAGGCGGACACTTCTTTCTCTGCATCGCCGATGGCCCATTTCTGGCCGAAGATCATCGCGGCGAAGATCAGCACCAAAATGCGCGCCATGTTCGCCACGATGGCGATGGGCAGGATCGTGCTGAACAGCACCAGCCTGCGCCACAGCAAACGCTGGCGAAAATAACTGAACAGCGCACCGACCACGAGCAGCGCAAAGAGCGAGCGCATGCCCGAGCACGGCGCGGCGATGCCCACGCTGAACAACTCGCCCGCTTTCTGCCCGAGTTCGAGGTTGGGCATGGATTGCAACGCGGTGCCGGATACCAGCGACGCGACGCCGATGGAGTTGAGCACAAAGCCGGTCGTCTTCACCATGAGCAGCCGCATCTGATATCCGATGCTCTCTTCCAGAAAAGGCAGCGGCCACAGGAAGCCGAGCACTAGCCACGCAAACAGCCGCGCACGGCTGCGTTGCGTCCCCTCCAGCCACAAAGAGGCACCTGCCAGCAACAGCATGATGGCGAAGTAACCGCAGTAGAAGTTGTTGGCGCGGAATCCCGCGAAGTAACAGAACAGTGCAAACACCACGAGTGCGAAACCCCAGCGGCTCGAGGACACGGGGAGCTGCGCGACTTCGCTGCGACGATGCCAGAGCAAATAGCCGACGATGAATGGCAGCAGCGCGCCATGCTGCCACGTCGCATCCTTCCACTGCATCAGCAGTTCGGCCAAAATCGTGCGGCGGAAATGGCCGTAGCCCGCCGCATACGGTTGCACCGCCATCAGCAGTGCGAGGCTGGCGGCCAGCATGATCCAGGCGATGATGGGTTTGCGACTCATGCCGTTTTGACAAAGGAACAGCGCAGGATGTCACCGAAGCCGAGCAGGCAGAGCCCTTTCTTCAGCGGCTCCTTCCATGATTGCGCTTCATTGATGGCAAAGGTGCGCCGGAATTCGACGCAGCGACGCACAAAGCCGGATTTCTCGACCAGCGCCGTCAGGCTAGCAGCGGAGAAATGGTTCACATGATGATCGAGCACAAACTGCCAGCGCAGACCGTGCAATCGACGCATATGACTGCCCCAGTTCGGCACCTCGATGACTAGCAGGCCGCCGGGCCGCAGCTTGTGATGGATCTGTTTTAATGCAGCGCGCGGATCGGTGAGGTGTTCGAGCACATGAAACAGCGTCACTCCATCCAAGCTGGCGTCTGCGATGCTGTCGGGAATCGTTTTGCCTTCGAGCCACTCGATCTCGGGATGATGCGCTCTGCCATCGCACACGGCTCTGTGGCTGTCCTCAAGCACGAGCGCGGAAAAACCCGCCGCGTGGGCTGCGAGTGCTGTTTTGCCGATGCCGCCGCCGAAGTCGAGCAAGCGTCCTGTGGACATGAAACGCTGCACTGAGGCGATGCGGTCGCGTTCTGTGGCGGTGATGCGCAGTGGATAAGCCTCCGCCGGTTGATTCGCCGGATCGTAGTAGTCGCAGTTCGCATAGGGATCGCGCCATGTTGCACGATCGGCAAAAACCAGGCCGCAGGCGCAGCGCCAGAGGTGGCAGACGCCGGAGTGGCCGACTTCAGTGATCGCGGCAGCATCACACGCGGGGCAGATCGGCGCGGTGCTCATGACACAAGTCGTTGCGTGCCCGTCACGCGTGATGGTAGGGTTTGCCAGCATGACGTTGCTCGTTTTCAAAGTGAACCAACTCGGCGACAACGTCGTGTTCCTGCCCGTCGTGCAGTCGCTCGCGGCAGCGCATCCTGATTGGCGCATCGTGGTGCTTACGAGTCCGGTGGCCGCGCGATTGTATGAAGTCTGCTGCCCGCAGGTCGAGCTGCGCGTGGTTGAAACGGCGAAGTTCAACGGCGCATGGCGTCAGCCGTGGCGGTTGATGCGGATGGCGGCGCAGCTTCGTGCTTTGAAGCCGGAGGTCTGCCTGCTCGGCGACGATCAGGGGAACGTGGCGCATCTGCTGGCTCGATTGAGCGGTGCCACGTGCTGCCTCGGTCCGCAGACGCCGCATGTGAAGCTGAATGGCCTGCTGACTCATCGCGCGGCGATGGATGAGAACATGACCGTGGCTGCGCACAATTGGCGGATTGCCGGATTGAAGTTTGCGTTGCCAGAGATCATGCCTGCACCGGATTTGAGCGCATTTGGCCGTGATGAATCGGGCGCGATCGTGATTCATGCCGGCGCGAGCCGAGAGTATCAGCGCTGGCCGATGGGGAACTTCGTCGAGTTGGCAAATCGGCTCGCGAAATCGCATGCGGTGCGTTGGATCGTGCAAGGCGATGACACCGGACTGAGCGATGCGGTGGTGCGAGTGAAGACGGGCACGCTGGATGAACTCGTGCGCGTGATCGCAGGCGCGAAGCTGTTTGTCGGCAACCATTCCGGCCCCATGCACATCGCTTCCGCCTGTGGCACGCCGGGCGTGGTTTTGGTCGGGCCATCCTCGCCGCGCTGGGATCCGACGTGGCATCGCGAGAGGTTTGAATTGCTGCGCGAGCCGCGATTGAGTTGCCAGCCCTGCGATTTGCCGACGAAGCCCGTGAATCGTTGCCTGAACACACAGACCCCGATGGCTTGCATGAATCGCTGGAGCGTTGAGGCGGTGCATGAACGCGTGTTGCGGATGTTGTAGGACAGGCAAGATGCCTGTCCTACGTCTTGCACGCCATCGCGAACAGGTCTGGCAGCGTGCAGTGAAGATCGATGCCGCGCTCTTTGGCGGCTGCACCATGACGGATTTTGAGCAGCAGGCGCGAGAGGCCGAAGACGACTTCACCAAGCATGCGGCGCCCCTGACCACTGGCGGCATGGGAGCAGTAGTGACGGCCTTGCACAGAAATGTGGCCGAAGCCGCAGGCGCGCAGGCATTGCGCCATGCTGGCGGGCGTGAGGCCGATTTCGTGGGTGAAGTCGCCGTAACGGATGGCGGATGCGAGCGGGCTCTGCGCGTTGAAAGTCAGCAGCCACAGTTCACCGCCAGGTTTGAGTGCTTTTTTGGCAGCGTTCAGAAAACGGATGAACTCGTCTTTGGTGAAGTGCTCGATGATGTCCTTAGCGTGCAGGAGATCGAAGGCGTTCTCCTGTGATTCGAGGAAGGTGATGACGTTGTGCTCGATCCAGTTATGCGAAGGAGCGTTTTGGCGGGCGAAGGCAAGATCGGCGGGCGAGAGATCGACACCGGTGAGCTTGGAAAAGCCTTGAGCGGCCATCCATGCGAGCCATTCGCCTTTGCCACAACCGAGATCGGCGATGACGGCCTCGCGATTCGCTGGCAGCGCGTCGTAGGTAGCCGCGTATTGCGCGTGCTGCACAGCGGTATCGAGTGCCTTTTGTCCGCCGAAGCTGGCGGAGTAGTCGCGATAGAGAATGTCGCGGTAGTGGCTCATGCGGCGAGTTGCTGTTGGATGAATCCGGCCCACAACGCAGCGACAGCGTCATGTGTGTAGAGCC
The DNA here is from genome assembly GCA_039806835.1 of Prosthecobacter sp. GTDB lineage: Bacteria > Verrucomicrobiota > Verrucomicrobiia > Verrucomicrobiales > Verrucomicrobiaceae > Prosthecobacter. The sequence continues at coordinate 178,457 of JBDHQD010000003.1, forward strand.
TGCGAGTGCGTTCGAGCTGGCTCGCCGCGAGTGTGGTGTCGTGCATCGCTTGGCGGATGCGTGCGGTGAGTGCTTTGGCATCGCCTTGCGGAAAAATCGCGTCGGCGTGGCCGATCACTTCGGGAATCGCACCGCTGCTGGAGCCGAGTGTGGCGACGCCACAGGCCATCGCCTCGATGAGCACATGTCCGAACTGCTCCTCCCAGCAAAGGTCCATCGTGCGCACAGGTTTGCTGCCGAGCACAAAGACATCCAGGCAGCGCAAGAAAGCTGGGATTTCAAAATGCGGACGTGGCGGCAGCAGATGCAGCCATGGTCGTGATGATTGCTGTTCTTTGAGCGAGGGTTCGAGTTTGCCAGAGCCGAGAAGGGCGAGATGAACGGTTTGCAAGGCATCGCAGGCTTGCAGCAGATCTTTGATGCCTTTCTCCTCGGTCAAACGACCGCAGTAGCCGACGATGAAAGCATCGGTGGGAAGATTCTGTGCTTTGCGCAGTTCGTTGCGCTCTTCAGTCGATGCTGGCTGATGATTGGTGAGATCGACGCCGAGTTGGGGTGCGACGAAGACGTTTTGTCGCTGCGCGCCATGATTCTGCACGAGCTGTGCGGCAGCTTGATTGCCCGCGATGATGAAATCGGTGGTCAAGGTCATCGCGCGATAGATGGGTGCGAGCACGAGGCCCTTCCAGCCGGGGCGCTCGATGTTTTCCCAGGTGAATTCGCCAAAGAGAGCATCGCGTTGCAGCAGGGTTTTCCAAAAGCGCGCCTGCCAGCAGACGGCGGACCAGGGTTCGTTTTCCACGAGCACCACGGCGAAGCGACGTGAGCGCATGACGGCGGCGAGTCCGATGTAACGAAAAGTGGTGTCGCTGTTGCCATGACGTGGCAGGCGGATGAGCGTGTAGTTGCGCGTAGGCGCATCGCTGTCGTTGTCGAAATCGGAGGAAGGGCGTCCGAGGATGATCCGCTGCTCGATGGTGGAGGTGACGCAGACGAGATCGAAGTGCGCGGCGAGTGCCTGAAGCTTCTTGCGATTTTCGAGCGCGGCATAGGCGTGACTGATGAGCAGCAGGCCGGGTCTCATGCGGGGGAGGCTTCGTGCAGAGTGACACCACAGGCGGCGTCTTCTGCGCCGCAGGCAGTGTCAAAGAGGTGCATCCAGTCGTCGCCAGAAGGAAGGATGCGATGATGCTTGATCAAGAGTTTGCGCGAGGTTTCGAGTGCTTCGACGAACTCAGGCGAAGCACGTTGCTTCTCGATTTGATGATAAGCCCGCGCCCAAGCCGCAGGGTCGAGGTTGTCGAGCATGGGGATCGGATAGCGACAGTCAGCGAAAAGCTCGGTGAGACCCATGCTGCGGTTGGCGAGCACGGGAATGCCAGCGGCGATGGCCTCCATCGCTGCGGTGAGGCCGGCGGAGCCATCGCATGGAATGATCGGCAGCAGGACGGCGGGCGCGGCACGCAGATGATCGAGATAGTCGCGGTGAGAGACGTTAGTGACGAGATCAAAACGAGGATCGGCGATCTCGGCGGCGTAGTGTCGGTGCAGCGAAGGAATGCGGGCGACGCGTGTGATGGAAATGCCGTGGTGCAGCAGTGGTGGCACGATGGATTCGTCACGGCTGATGTTTCCGGGAAGCACGGCGCGCAGATGCGGCGTGTCGGGTGCGGGCTGAAACCAGCCAGTGTCGATTTTCCACGGACGCATGATGACGCGATGCGCACCCAACTGCGATGAAGCTGCCTCGAACTGCTCGCGCGTGATGCATTCGATTTGAAACGCAGGCGAGGATTTTTGCAGACGGGAGGCGAGGTTTTTCCACGCGGTGTCGTGGAAGGTGACACGGCGAATGATTTTGCCTTCGGTGCGAAACAATCCGGCGCGCGAGAGAAGCATCAGCAATGCGTAGTGTGCGCCATCGAGGCAATAGATCATGCGCGCCCGAATCAGAGCACTGTAGTTGCGCGCGACGAGGCTGAAGGCGGCACTCATGCGGCGCACGGAGCCGCGCTGAGCGCGGTGGTAGTCGCGTTCGAGCTGCTCGTCGTTGTCGAACAGCGCACCGATGAGTGCTTTAGCGCGAAACGGCAGCGGCGAGGGATCGAGAAAACGCCGCGGGCGGTCGCTCCAGTCGCGCAAAGCGTAGGGGGCGATGACGATGAGCTGAGGGGCGTCAGCCATGAGACTGGAGAGGATGCACCGCTCGGAAATCGTGAGGTGCAGGAGCTGGTGCGGGCGCGTGGTGCGGCTCTGCGAGACGCTCTTCATGGTGCGCGAAGCAGGAATTCAGAGCACCTGCGATGAACCAGAAGAAGAAATTCACTGGGAAGGTGGAGGTGATGTTGCCAGCGAAGATGTCATGGACGAGCAGGCCGAACTCCACACCCACCAGCCACAGGCAGACATTAAACATTCGTGTGCCGCGCAGATTCCACACGCTGCGGTGGAAGGAGTGCAGGGCGAACACGGCAACGATGAACAACAGACCGAGTGGTAGCCAGCCGATCTCCAGCAGGAGATTTGAGATCATGTCATGGCTGGCCACCATGTGGGCCTCGTGCATGTCGGCGGCTCCTTTGGTGCCGTAGCCGAATATGGTCCACATGAGAGGATTGTGCGCGAGATCGTGCATGCCTTCGAGTCGGTCGCAGATGGTCCAGAAACGCACAAACTGCTCGCCGATGGCAGTGCCACCAAAATTTTCCAAAGCCCAGAGGGTGAGTCGAGTGACGGAGTGAATCAAATCCTGCGCGTAGATGCACGCAGACACGAAGAGAACAGCCACGGAGGAGTAGAGCGCCACAGTGCCGCGTGGGCTGCGCAAAATGGGCAGCAGCAGCAGGGGAAGTGCCCAGTTGATATTGGCAAAACGCGTCATGCTGGCGACACAGCCAATGACGAAAAGAACAAAGAGCACGATGCCCTGCGCTCCCCATTCGCGCGTGCCGTGGTCGCGATGATGACGGCGCACAATGAGTGCGAGGCAGGCGCAGATGGCGCAGCTCGTGCCGAAAGGAGAGCTGTCCACCAATGTGGAGAAGGGGCGCGGGCGGACGTCTTCGAGATGTTTCGAGAGGACGGTGAGGCCGGAGCGCAGATACTCGATCTCGAAGTCGCTGAGGCCAAAGATTTGCTGCTTGATGCCGTAGAGGGCAACGGGGATGAAGACGATGAGGCAGTATTTGACGAAAGCGATGATGTGCTCAGGTCTGCGGAAGACGCAGGGGACGACGAATAACAGGAACATGTAGGCCGCACCGTCAGCGAGTTGCGTGACAGCGGCATTAAAACCACCTCCGCTGCGCAAGGCGGAGACGCCGGAGACGATGAAACCTAAAATGCAGATGAGCAGCGTGACGAGCCTGCGTCTTTGAAACAAGGAACCTTCATGCAGTGCGCGTATCAACGTGCCGAGGCAGATGCCTGCGAGTGTGAGCGGACAGAGCGCGCGAACCCAGAGCACATCGTTCATCGTGACATGGCCGTCGAAGACCATCATGCGTTTCAATAGGTCGCTGTAACCGGCGTAGAGCACCATCAAGTACAGCGCGATGCGCGGCTGCACGACGGCGAGCAGGAAGGAGCCTACGGAGAGAAACTGGGCGAGCGCGCCGATGGAGTTGCCACCTGCGAGCAGCACGGAGAGCATGACGTACACCGCACCGATGCCGCCTAGGAAGATGATGATGGCGCGACCTTGCATGTTGGATGTTCGTTGTTCTCAGTTTGCTGTTCTGAGAGAACGCAGGCGAGTGAGAGTGAATCGCGGGAGGCCGATGAAGGCACGCGTCATGAAGCTGGAAACATGAGCGCGCAGATCGGGTGAAAAGTAGGTCCAGATGATCCAGGCGAGCGTGTAGGACACGAGGGTGGCCCACGCGGCACCGAGGCCGCCGTGGGCGGGAATCCATTCGAGATTGAGCCAGGCATTGATGACGACGGCGACGATGACAGAGCCGAGATTGGCAGAGAGCTTGTCCTCGACCGTGAGGAGTTGAGTGCGCGCAATGCCGAGCGCGTATGGAATGAAAGCCCAGGCGTGGACACGGAGCATGTCGGCTCCACGCGTGAAGCCACTGCCAAAGGCGGTGGGCAGCCACGGGGCGAAGATGAGCATGCCGGCAGCGGTGAAAGCGGCGAGCACGACGGAGGCAGAGAAGTAATCGACAGCGATTTTTTCGTAGCGTGCGGGGTCGGCCTGGCGGGCGTGCATCAGGCGCGGCAGGAAGAGCGTGGCCAGAATCCCAGGGGCAAAGTAGGCCATTTCAGAGACGCGCACAGCAGCACCGTAGATGCCGGCTTCTTCCGCGCCGCGCAGCCACTCGATCATCATGGTGTCGAGGCGGAAGAGTAACATGAGCGCAGCTTGAGTGGCGAGTTCAGGCCAGGAGCGGCTGACCAAGGCAAAGGCGCGGGAAAAACGAAACGCGCGGAAACGCATCCGCCCGCCATGACGCCAAAAAACGGCCACAGCCAGCGCGATGAATATCCAGCCTTCGAGGGCGTAGGTCAGCGCGAAAAACCAAATCGGGGCACTTTGCCAAATGCCAACGGCAATGCATGCGGCGCTGACGATGAATCCGATGAACTGCGCGATGACCGTTTGAGGCACGCGGTGGTGTGCTTCCAGCCAAGCGAGGATTTCCGTGGCGGGATTGGTGAGAAGCTGGGTACCGTACACCATGAACAGTAGAGGCATCTGCGGTGTGCGTATGCCAACCCAGGCGAGCAATCCGGCAAAGAGAAGCGCAGAGACGATGAAGCGCGCGATGATGGTGGTGCCGAGTACGGCGGCTTGATCGCTGCCTTGTTTCATCAATTCGCGCACGGTGTAACGGGCAAAGCCAAGCTCGCCGACACTCAAAAGAATGGAGACAACCGCCATGGCGACAGCGAGTTGACCGAATCCTGCGCTGCCGAGATGGCGTGCGAGCAGGCAGGTGATGACGAAGCTCAGGCACAGCCGTGCCATGCGCAGCAGAGCCGCGAGTGAGAGGGTGCGGAGGATGGGACTGCCTGCGACCATGGCGGACGCGGGAGTGTGGCGTCAAACGTCGGCGAAACTCTGCTCGACCACATCACACAGGAGATGGCCGATGAGTAGATGGCATTCCTGGACGCGCGCGGTGATCGTCGAAGGAGCTTTGAAGCTCAGTTTTGCTTCAGTGGCGCAGTCGGCACCTTTTGCGCCCGTGAAGGCGATGGTGACACAACCGCGCTGATTGGCGGCTTGGAGTCCGAGGAGGATGTTTTTGCTCGTGCCGCTCGTGGAGATGCCGAGCGCGACATCACCGGGCTGGGCGAGGGCTTCGATCTGGCGCGCAAAGACGGTTTCAAATCCGAAGTCGTTGCTGTGTGCGGTGAGGATCGAGGTGTCGGTGGTCAAGGCGATGCCTGCCAGAGCGGCGCGGTTGATGCGATAGCGCACGACGAGTTCGGCGGCGAGGTGCTGAGCGTCGGCGGCACTGCCACCGTTGCCGAAGAAGATGATTTTTTTGCCGTTCTTGAGCGCGGTGAGCCACGCGTCTGCCAGTGGTGCGATTTGATCCTGCATCGCGCTGAGTTGAGCGATGGCGTCTTGGTGTTCGCTCAGGTGCGTTTTGAAGAGAGATGCGAAGTCGGTGCTCATGTCACGAGAAGGCGGCGAGGAGTTCTTCAGGAGTCAGCGTGGCGGTGCCGAGTTTGCCGACGACGATGCCGCTGGCGTGGTTGGCGATGTCGGCGGCGTCTTGAAGCGAGAACTTGGCTGCGAGTGCGAGCGTGAGCAACGCGATGGCGGTGTCGCCCGCGCCGGAGACATCGAAAACCTCGCGCGCTCGTGTGGGGATGTGATGCGGAGCTTTGTCGCGCTCAAAGAGCATCATGCCGTGCTCTCCGAGCGTGACGAGCACGCTGGCGACATCCCATTTGCTGAGCAGAATGCGACCGACTTCGAGCAACTCTGCGTTGGCGAGTGGCGGGCCGGGCAGGAGATGATCTTCGAGACCGGCGGCGGCGAAGGCTTCGAGGCGATTGGGTTTCACCAGAGAAACTCCGGCCCAGGGCAGGGGATTGCGCGGCGAAGGATCGACGGTGACGATCAAGCGGTGCTCGGCGGCGATTTGTGCGACGAGGGTCATCAACGATTCGGTGATGAAGCCTTTGCCGTAGTCTTCGAGGATGATCGCATCGAGTTCTGGAGCGAGAGCGCGGAGGCGGGTTTCGATTTCTGTGAGCTCTCTTGCAGTCAGGGGCAGTAGTTTTTCGCGATCGACGCGGACGATCTGCTGCTGACGCGCGGAGACACGCGCTTTGGAGATCGTAGGCAGTGTGTCGTGTACGAGCAGCGGTGCGGGATCGACCTGATCCTCGACAAGGAGCGCACGCAGGCGATCGGCGGCCATGTCTTTGCCGACGCGGCCCATGAGATGCGTGTGAGGCGAGAAGGGTGAGATGTTGCGCGCGACGTTGGCGGCACCTCCAGGGTAAAATTCTTCTTTCGTCACCTCGACGATGGGCACCGGCGCTTCGGGAGAAATGCGGCGGACATGGCCCCAGACGAAGTGGTCGAGCATTACATCGCCGATGACGAGGATGCGGCCCTTGGCGAGGCTGGTGAGGCAGTCGCGGGTGAAGTTCATGAGCTGCGGCGCGCGCGGACGGCGGCGGCCAGTTCATCGAGCATGCCGACGGTGGTTTCCCATGAAACGCAGGCATCGGTGATGCTCTGCCCGTAGGTGAGCGGCTGGCCGGGCTTGGTGTCTTGGCGTCCTTCGACGAGGTGGCTCTCGATCATCACCCCGGTGATGGCTTTGCTGCCCGCAGAGATTTGCGCGGCGAGAGCGGTGCTGACGAGGGGCTGCTTGCGGTAGTCTTTGAGGCTGTTGCCATGGCTGCAATCGACCATGATGCCGCTGGTCAAGCCACGCGCCGCGAGTTGTTCGGCAACGGGTGAGATGGAGGCTGCGTCGTAGTTGGTGCCGCCTTTACCACCACGCAGGATGACGTGGCAGGCGCTGTTGCCTTTCGTATTCACGATCGCGGCGACACCGTCTTTGGTGACAGAGAGAAAGCTATGCTGCCCCTTGGCGGCTTCGATGGCATCGAGTGCGACTTGCACACCGCCGTCAGTTCCGTTTTTGAAACCGACCGGCATGCTCAAGCCCGAGGCGAGCTGGCGATGCACTTGGCTTTCGGTCGTGCGCGCACCGATCGCTCCCCAAACGACGACATCGGCGATGTATTGGGGCGTGATGGTGTCGAGAAACTCGGTGCCTGCCGGGATGCCTTGGCGGGCGAGTTGGATGAGGAGATCGCGTGCGCCGCGCAGGCCGGCATTGATGTCGTAGCTGCCATCCAGATGCGGGTCATTGATGAAGCCCTTCCATCCGACGGTGGTGCGTGGCTTTTCAAAATAGACACGCATGACGATTTCCAGATCCGCTGCGTACTTTTCCCGCGCCGTGGCGATGTGCCGCGCGTATTCGAGCGCAGAGCTGGTGTCGTGAATGGAGCAGGGGCCGACGACGATGAGGAGGCGGTCGTCTTTGAGCGTGAGGATGTCTTCACAGCGCTTGCGGCATTTGGCGACAAACTCCGACTCTTGCTCACCCATGCGGTACTCGTGCATGAGCAGCGCGGGCTGGATCAGCGGCAGGATGTCAATAATGCGGAGGTCGTCTGTGGGATGCGAAAGGCTCACGGAATGAAGGAAACGGAAAGTGGGGTCGCAGGATGGAGGATTCTGAGCAGGAGGAAACTGAAAAGTGCGGCGTGTGTGAAACCGAGCGCAACGAGGGGGCAGGCTGGGACAACGTAGAGGGAGAGCGAGAAAGGAGACTCTACCGCAACAAGCTGCCGCCCTTGGTGCCCGAGTTCAGGCACCATCATCGAGTGATGGAGGTGGGGAGCGCACGAGACGCAGGCATGTCGGCCACGCAGAGGTTGTCACGCATGGGAAATATGCCAATTACGGAAATTTGACACAAAATGAATATTTAATCAAAGCTAATTGTTGGGGGCGATCTCTTGGCCAGTACGCTTCCGGGTTAGGCGTACCTTCTCGCCTCAGTGTGGAGCATGCTTGATTGAGCACCGGGGTATCGCTTCAGGAAGCACGGAGAAGCAAAACGGCGTGTGCCGAATTCATGGCTGCAGTGGAGCTGTGGTGGTCTGTGAGCCAGACAACCAGTCTTGCATGAATTCTTTTGGCACTTTTCTCATGCGGAAAACGTGGGTGACTTGGGGGAGCGTGCGGTGTCTCGGCGGGATGTTAAAAAAGGCACGGGTGAGCAAGGTTGAAGGTTTTTTTGAACTTTGCCTTTGGTTCTCAGAGCTCTAGCAGGGGGGCAGATTCCAAGGGGCGTTAAGGCATGTTTCACAAGGCGAGGGAGGGTGGTGAGGCCAACGTGGCCTTTTCGTCGTTCAAAATAATTTCAAAAAAATATGGAATTTATTGTTAAATTCGGTAAAATACCAAGAATTACCTAAAACTCAGCATGCCTTTACCCTTTTCATTTTCAGCTCAACGCCAGTTCTCTGGGGCTCCTGTGCCCGAGGGTGCGCAGGGCGTGCCAGCCACGGGGCATGCGTTGCAACATCCTCCCCAACAGATCAGCACCGAGCCGATGGATGGAGCCTTTAATAGTGGGGGAGTAGCCTTTCCTCCAGCCTACGCAAGTTCGCATGGGGTAATGCCAAGACCGCGCACGGCTCCGGCTATTCCTCCTCCAGCGCCCTCGCCCAATCAGCGCTCCATGCCGCAAGAGTTCCTCACTGCGACGCTACAGCTCGCGAAGGAGTCGTTTCAGGCACAACAGCCGCAAACACCAGAGGTGATGGCAACGAATGAGCAGATCCGAAACGATGTCTTTGCCATCGCTACGAACGTGAGTGCTTTGAGTGATCGCCTCAGTCGTTTGGAGCAGCAGCGTGGCCCAAGTGCCGCAACTCAAGGGACGCTGGACACCTTGCGCAGCGAGATTCAGAGCTGGTTGGAAAACCATCTGCCCGCAGTGGTCGAGCACTGCCTGCAACAAATGCTCAGCCGCAATCCACTCCCGCAAAGTCCTCCCCACTCTCACTGATCCTCCACTCCTCCCACCCGCCACCCCTATTCTCATGAACTCACTGCGACTCCGCATTCTGTTCCCCCTCTGGCTCTTTGGCTTTTTGCCCGCCATGGGAGCCGCCCGCATGATGGGCCAACCCATGGATTGGTTTTTTGGTACGACGGGAGTTCTGCTCGGCGGCGGGGTCTTCCTAGCTTCTTACCTGATCGCGGGCTGGCTGCTCAAGCCGACCTCTGCGGTGATGAAGGGCACGACTGCCGTGCTGCGTGGCGTGCCGCCAGATGCGCAGTCTGCGGAGTGGCTCCCGTCTGATTTCTGGAAGCTGCGCTGTGACATCAACATGATCTTTGCCAAGCAGCGTCAGGCATTGAATGCCGCAGAGCAGCATGCCTGCCAGACCGCTCAGCGTCTCCTCAATGCCGAGCGTCTGCTGCGTGAGGCTTTCACCGCATTGCAGGGACTCTTTGCCGCCAGTGACGAAGGCGTGCTCGTGGTGGATGCGCAAGGCTCGATCATCGCATCCAACGGCAAGCTGGATGACTTTCTCGGACGGCCAGTGGAAGAAGCCGCCGGGCGTGATGCCACGCGCTTACTCACGGCACTCGTCGATCGTTTTCATGACACTGCCCCTGTCGCTGCCTGGGTTGAAAAAACGGCATCCAGCCTCGATGCGCAGGAGGAGACTCCTCCGTTCCAGGCGAAAGACGACCGTGTGTTCTCCCTGCGTTCTGCACCGATGCGTACAGAGGCAGGGGAGATTATTGGACGCATCTGGATCGTGAAAGACCGCTCAGAGATGCGCGTGCTCGAAGCACGCCTGCGGGAATCACAGAAAATGGGCACCATCGGCCAGCTCGCGGGTGGTATCGCGCATGACTTTAACAACCTCCTCACCGCCATTCGCGGAAATCTCACGCTCGCTGAACTCACCCCCGCTTCCAACACTGCTGGAGTGCGAGACAAACTGCAAAATGCCAGCCACGCGACCACGCGCGCTGCGGAGTTGGTGAAATCGCTCCTGAGTTACTCCCGACGGGGGAATGGCAGCAGCGTGCGCAAGACCACCAACCTCAAGCGTCTGCTCGCCGGTGTGCAGAGCCTGCTCAAACATAGCGTCGATCCACGTGTCACCATCCAGATGCGCGCGAGCATGGAGGCCTCGCATGTGGAGGCCGATGCCACGCAGATCGAGCAAGTCATGCTCAACCTCTGCCTCAATGCCCGCGATTCTCTCCCCGCTGACAAAGGCGTGATCGAGATCGCTGTCGAAAACGTCACCTGCGGCAGGCAGGCGGCGACAGCTCCCGGCGCAGGCCGTGGTCATGCCGAGGCGTCAGATTTTGCCATGCTCATCGTGCGCGACAATGGACACGGCATCACGGAAGAGCATCGCCAGCGCATTTTTGAGCCCTTCTTCACGACCAAGGCTGAAGGCAAAGGCACGGGCCTGGGACTCTCCACGGCGCAGGACATCGTGCGTGAGCACGGCGGCTGGATTGAGTTCGATAGCGAAGTCGGGCGCGGCAGTGAGTTCCGCATCTATCTCCCGCGTGTGGCCGATCCTGCGAACCAAGCCGAAGAAGAAAACGGGCCAGACAGTGGCTCTGCGGTCGCTGCTCCCGCAGGCGGTCAGACCACCGTACTCGTCGTGGATGATGAGGCGCCGGTGCGCGCCATTGCCACGAACATGCTCAGCTTCCTCGGTTATCGAGTGGTCGAGGCCGGTGATGGCCGACAAGCCCTCGACATCCTCATGGGTGGCAGTGAGAAAATCGACGCAGTGCTCCTCGACATCTACATGCCGCGTCTCTCTGGGCGCGACACGTTCAAGGAACTCCGTGCTTCAGGCAATGATGTGCCCGTGGTCGTTTGCAGCGGCTTCGTCATTGATCCCGATGAATTCATGATTCTCAGCCAGGGCCATCCGCCGCCAGTGGACATCATGCTCAAGCCCTACTCTCTCGACGGGTTGAGCAAGGCGCTCGCCAAAGCCGTGCAGCCTCAGGGGAGCGATCCTCACTTTGATCTCTCGGCGCGTCGTCCGCAGGCTGCACACGTGCCCGCGTTCGCTTCCTAAAAAGGGGAGTTGAGAGCACGAACAGCGAGAGGGCAGTGTCCGCCGCTTGCTCTTTGCCGTGCCCTCGGCGAGACTCCGCACCCTTTTTCCGCTGCGTGCGGTCCTGCGCCACTCATGCCTTTCGAGCTTCTTGCCAATGATCCCCACTCCCACGCACGCCGTGGCCGATTGACGACGCCACACGGTGTGGTGGAGACGCCGGTGTTCATGCCGGTGGGCACGCAGGGGACGGTGAAGGCCGTGCATCCAGAGGAACTCAAGGCACTGAAATCACAGATCATCCTCGGCAACACCTACCATCTCTTTGTGCGACCAGGGATGGAGATCATGAAGGAGGCGGGTGGGCTGCACGCTTTCTCAAATTGGGATCGGCCCATTTTGACCGACAGCGGCGGCTTTCAGGTCTTCTCGCTGGCAAAGCTGCGCAAAATCAAAGAAGACGGCGTTCACTTTCAGAATCACCTCGACGGCACGCCGATGTTCATCGGCCCAGAGACGAGCATGGAAATTCAGGCGGCACTGGGCTCTGACATCGCGATGTTGTTTGACGAATGCACGCCCTATCCGTGTGAGGCGCAGGAAGCGGAAAAAAGCCTCGACCTGACGCTGCGCTGGGCAAAACGCTGTCGCGAGTGGATTGATAACAAAAAACCGCAGACGGGCGGGGGGGCTCAGCAGCATTTCGGCATCGTGCAGGGCAGTGTGTATGAAGATTTGCGCAAACGCTCAGCCCGCGAGCTGGTGGCGATGGGTTTTGACGGCTATGCCATCGGTGGCCTGAGTGTGGGCGAGCCGGAGGAAGACATGATGCGCATCGCCGAATGGGTGACACCGCTGCTCCCGGCGCATCAGGCCCGCTATGCGATGGGCCTGGGCACACCACCGCAGGTCATCGAGCTCATCGCCCGCGGGATCGACATGTTTGATTGCGTTTTGCCTACGCGACTGGCGCGGAATGGCACGGCCTTCACGCACGATGGCTTGATGAATCTGCGCAATGCCTGCTATGCCCGTGATTTCCGCCCCATCGCTGAGGACACGCATCCGCTCTGCCAGGGCTTCTCACGGGCCTACATCCGGCACTTGGTCATGGCCCAGGAGATCATGGGTTTGCGGTTGATTTCTCTGCATAACCTGCATTTCTACGCGTCCCTCACGTCCAGGGCACGCCAAGCGATCGAACAGGGTTGTTTCGCCGAGTTCCGGGCGGAGGTGGCAGCACGCTACAAAACCACCCCCCACTCCAATCTATGAACCTCTCCTTCTTCGCGACCGCTTACACCTTGGCCCAAGCTCCAGGACAGCAGGGTGGCATCCTCGGCAGTCCGATCATGCTGCCGATCCTCATGCTCGTGGTGATGTACTTTCTCATCTTCCGCCCGCAGCAGAAACGCATGAAAGAGCATCAGGCACTCGTGGCTGGTGTGCAGGTGGACGACCACATCATCTTGGACAGTGGCATCCACGGCATCATCACCAGCATCAAAGACCGCACCGTCACTGTAAAGATCGCCGACAATGTGAAAGTCGTGGTCGAGCGCTCCAAGATCGCCGCCGTGACCAAGAAGTCGGATGTCGTTGAGGCCACCGCTTGATGGTGGAGCCTCCGGCGGCGGCGAATGTCCGCTCGGAGCCTCCCCTTCCGCACCTCAGCATCTGCCCCGTTATTTCCTTTCCTCCGCTAAACCCTCCGTCATTCCATGAACCCCTACGCCACCTTCCTTGTCGGTGCCTCGATCCTGCTGATGTTGCTCATCTATGTGGGCACCGCTGTCCATAAGACCAAGCGTGTCGTGGGGACCTTGCTCATCGCGCTTACCGCCGCTGCGTCGCTCTACACCGTGAAGGCTCTCGGCATCAAGCTGGGCATCGACCTCCAAGGCGGCAGTGAATTCGTCGTAAAACTCGAACCCGGTAAAAACGATGACGGTAGCATGCGCAAGGTCAGCGAGTCCGACGTGCAGCAGGCCATCAGCATCTTGGAAAAGCGCCTCAGCCCTACGGGTGAAAAAGACCTCTCCCTCCAACCCGAAGGAACCGATCGCATCGTCGTGCAGATGCCTGGTATCTCATCAGGCGAGGTGCGTGACGTGCGCGACAAAATCCAGCAGGTGGCGCACCTCGAATTCCGCCGCGTGCATCCCGACAGTGCAGCCAAGCTGGAGCAGATCAAAGCTCGTGGTGGCATTCAGGAGCCAGGCTGGGTGGAAATGAAATACCGTGAACCTGAGCGTGATCGCAGTGGCAAAATCATCGCCACCTCCGAGTTGGTCAAAGATTTGCCCGACCTGGAAGGAGACATCGTCGCCGACGCCTACCGCGTGGTGGATGCCGATGGCAACAAAGTCGTGCTCAAACTCAACAGCGCAGGTGCCAAGCGCTTCGATGAGCTGGCAGAGCTTCACTTCGGCAAACAGATGGCCATCATCGTGGACGGCCAGATCCATTCTGCACCTTCACTGCGCTCCAAGCACTATGGCGGCACGGCAGAAATCTCTGGCGGTGGTGGTAAGGGCTTCTCTCCTGAGGAGGCAGACACGCTCGCCACGCTGCTCAACAACCCGCTGCGCAATCCGATGAAGATTCTCTCGGAAAGCTCGGTGTCCTCCGCATACGGTCAGTCTTCCATCGACCAGGGGAAGTGGGTCGGCGTGGCCGCGCTCATCATCACCACCTTGTTCATGTTCTTCATCTACCGCTTCGCGGGCTTCGTGGCCATCATCGGTCTGCTGATCAACATGGCCATTCTCTTTGGTGCGATGTCCCTCTTCGGCTTCACGCTCACCATGCCCGGTATCGCAGGTCTCGTGTTGACCATCGGCATGGCCGTGGACGCCAACGTGCTCATCTACGAACGACTGCGTGAAGAAATGGAGGCTGGCAAGACGCTAGCTGCGGCGCTCGAGGCTGCGTATGAAAAGGCCTTCACCGCCATCGCCGACTCGAACATCACCACGCTCATCTCCGCCGTCATTCTCTTCCTGATCTCCGGCGGCTTGGTGAAGGGCTTTGCCGTCACCCTCATGATCGGTCTGCTCTCCTCCATGATCGGTGCGCTCATTGTCACGCGTGTGATTTTCATGTGGATCGTGGACAAAGGCATCCTGCAAAAAATCCACACCACACGCATCATCCCTGACAAGGTTTTCGACATCCTCTCCTCGGCTCCGAAGTTCATCATCGCCTCGCTGGTGATCACGGCGATCTCCTTCATCACGATCGGAGTGAAAGGCTCATCGAGCTTTGGCATCGACTTCCGTGGTGGTGGCCGTGTGGACGTCGTGCTCAAGCCCGGCAAAAACATCGCCGATGGCGAGCTCGACGCGATCTTCAAAGGCCTCAAGCAGCCAGGAGGGGGCGACATTGGCACCTATTACATTCAGCGCAAAACAGACCCGACCTCCGGTGCTTTAAACCTCGGCATTCGCTGTGAGGAGAAGAGCGGCCCGGTGCTTGAGGAAGCCGTCAACGCCAAGTGGAAGAATGACACCATTGCCGGCACCAGCATCGCCACGGTCGGTTCGGTGGTGGGTTCAGAAGCGGCCAAAACTTCGCTCTGGGCCATGGGCATCGCGCTCATTGCCATCTTTGCCTACCTGATGATGCGCTATGAGTTTGCCTTTGCCCTCGGTGCCATCATCGCCCTCTTCCATGACGTGCTCATGGTGCCTGGGCTGTGCGTGCTTTTCGGTCAGGAGCTCAGCATCATCCATGTCGGTGCGCTGCTCACCATCGCCGGTTATTCCATCAATGACACCATCGTTGTCTTTGACCGTATCCGTGAGACCATCCAAGGCGGCAGCGGCGGCAGCATGCGCGAGCTGATGAATGAGGCCATCTGCAAGACGCTCTCCCGCACGTTGCTCACGGGGCCGACGGCACTCGCGCCGATGATCGTGCTGCTCTTCCTGGGGAATCCGGCCATGCTCGAGTTTGCCATGCCGATCACCATCGGCGTGTTGCTGGGCACGTATTCCTCCATCTTCATCGCCAGCCCGCTAGTGCTCTGGTACGCCAACAGAACGGGCACCAGCCTCAAGCGTCAGGTGCTCGACGCACAAGTCGAGCAGTTGAAGCGCCAGCAAGCAGTGGCAGCCGCCGCTGCGGCCGGTGGGAAGGCTTAAAGCTCACGCAGCTTTCTCCGCTCCCAAATGGAGCGGAGACGGGATGTAAATTTTTCTTCCCAACGCGCGGTTCTGTACCAGCTTGCGCGCCATGCGCTACCAGCCGCTCCCTGCCGAACACTTCCGCGAAAATCGCAGACGACTCTACGAGAAACTGCCGTCGCGTGCGGTCGTCATCGTTCATGCGAATGATGTGCTGCCTACGAATGCAGATGGCTCGCTGCCCTTCATTCAGAATAGCGATCTCTTCTACCTCTCAGGGATTGATCAGGAGGAGACCATTGTGGTGCTTTTTCCTGACGCTGATGATCCCAAGCAGCGCGAGATGCTCTTTGTGCGTGAGACGAACGAAACCATCGCTGTGTGGGAGGGAGAAAAACTCACCAAGCCACAGGCGGCGGAGCGCAGCGCTATTCAGCGCGTGCATTGGCTCGCGGATTTTGAGGCGCAGTTCCGTTCAGTCATGTGCCAGGCGGATCATGTTTTCCTGAACTCGAATGAGCACCTCCGCGCCACGATCCCCACGGAAACACGCGAGGCGCGGTTCACACGCCGCTGCATGCACGAGTATCCGCTGCATGACTACCGCCGTCTCGCGCCGCTCATGCATGATCTGCGCGTCATCAAGAGCGCACATGAGATCACGGCTCTCAACGAGGCCATCCGCATCACTGGAGATGGATTCAGCCGCCTGTTGAAATTCGTCAGGCCGGGAGTGCATGAGTTTGAGATTGAGGCGGAGCTTGCTCATGAATTCATCCGCCAGCGCGCTCGTGGTTTTGCCTACACGCCGATCATCGCCAGCGGCGCAAACGCCTGCGTGCTGCATTACATCACCAATCACTGCCAATGCCAGGATGGCGAGATGCTGCTGCTCGACGTAGCGGCGAATTACGGCAACTACAACGCGGACCTCACGCGCACCATTCCGGTGAATGGTAAGTTCACTCCGCGTCAACGACAGGTCTATGACGCCGTGCTGCGTGTTTTCAAAAAATGTTGCCAGATGCTGAGGCCGGGCGTCATCATCCGCGAATATCAGGAGCAAGTCGGCCAGCTGATGCAGGAGGAGTTGCTCAATCTCGGTTTGCTCACGCAGGAGGACATCGACACGCAGGATGCCGACAAGCCTGCTTATAAAAAATACTTCCCACATGGCACCAGCCATCCACTGGGCATCGACGTGCACGATGTCGGTCGCATGTGGAAGCCCGTGCAGGCAGGCATGGTTTTCACAGTCGAGCCAGGCATCTACATCCGAGAGGAGAAGCTCGGCATCCGCCTCGAAAACAACATCCTCATCGGCGAAAACGGCAACACGGACCTCATGGCGCACATCCCGATCGAAGCCGATGACATCGAAGCTCTGATGCGTGCAGCTTGATGCGGGATCCGCGCAGGGCTAGAGGCCCGGTGGCTCTTGGAGAGGGATGTCCACCACGCAGGGAGCGTGGTCTGAGAGCCGTGGTTTGAGATCGTTGAGAAAACCGCTCAAGGTTTCGCCATAGTGAGGAGCCAGGCGGTAGGATTTCATATCCGGCTGCGCTGCTGGTGGTGCTTTGACAAAGATCCAGTCCAGCCGACCGCGACCTAATGGGCCGATCGGGCGTTTCACATGAAAAGTAGGTGTCTGTCCTTTGATCGCCTTCTCATTGGAGTTCGCCAGTCGAGCCGAGGAGCGGTTGATGGAGCGCGCGCGATCACCGCGAAAATCAAAGCGTCCTCCGTCAGCAAAGCGAAAGTCCTCCACGCGGTTGAAGAGTTTCCGACTTGGGTTGGGTAACAGCACGGGGATGTGTGGTGCACGAGGACTGTGCAGATTTTTGACGTTGTTGAGCAGGATGCGTCCTGAATTCACCACCACGGGAACAGACATGAGAACATTCATGCCCACACTGAGCCACGTCTGCGAATTCTTCGTGGCGCGAGTGATCATACGCTTGGCAGAGGTGGGACTGAGATCGGCCTTCGAGGTGTTGTGGTCGCCCGCCATCACGACGGTGTGCGGGATGTCGCGGATGTAGGAGAGCACCTCGGCCATCTGCGCGTCGCGGTCGCGTGGGCGTGCTTTGATCTCAAGATGATTGTGAATCACGCTCAGGGTGTTGTCAGGCAGTCCGGGCACCTCGAGATCCACGCGGAAGAAAATGCGCCCTCCCACTTTCATCTCGCGCACCGTTTCGTTTTCAAACACGATCTCGGCGGCAAAGCGCCGGGTGTCCTCCATGAGCGCGGTCTCTTTCTTTTCTCCTGAATACCAGTCGTAAGGTTGAGTGCGCAGTTGGAAGCAGCGCGCGTTCTTGATGGGGTAGCGGGAGAGCACTGCGATGCCGAAGACTCCCTTGTAACGTCGGCGGTCTGGCTGTAGGCGCGTTTTCCCGCCACGCCCGTCGGGCATGTCTTCTAGTCCCAAGAGCACGGGATCGATTTCAAGCTGCTGCGGCGCATAGGCGTAGTTCATGCCTAGGGCACGTGCGATTTCCCGCGCGGCATCGAGGTAGCCGGAGCGTCCGATCCCGATGTCCATCTCTTGCAGCAGGATCACATCCGCAGTGATCAGGCGCTCTCGTTCGCGCAGCAGCTCCGCGTGCTTTTTCCCACCGCGCGAAAGATGACTTGCCTCAAGGAGTGCCTCAAATGCTGCCTGCGATTTCAGGGCGCGCACGACATCAGCCGCGTGGATGGATTTTTCGATATTCCAGGTGGCCACTCGCAGAAACTCTCCCTGCGTTTCATTGCGTGCGCGTTGGGGCCTGCGGCCTTGGTACCAAGCCTCGTTGGAAATGATCGGGCGGCTAAAAAAGCGGGAGAGCTTGGCTTCCAGTGCTCCACCTGGCTTGGGATTCGTCGCCAAAGTTTTGAGTTCATCAAAGGTCAAAAACTCCGTGCCCTGAAAGCGCGGCCCCGTGCTCTTAAATCCTTTGACCGGCACACGTTCGGCGATCTGTGTGTGGGGGATGTTTTTCTTTGGCAGGGAACCGCAGGCACCCAGCAACAGGGACAGGCAAGGAAAGAATAAAAATGCGTAACGCATGGAAAACTTCATCGCAGCCTACACAGAGAATGGGCTGATGACTAGACTCATTCATCCGCGGGATCACCGCTTCATACGCGCATGCCACAGGACTAGAAGGCCAAGGATGATGCAGACGCCGCCGGCGGCAATGAGCCTGCGGTAATCACTTCCCGCTCCAGCTTCCTGCATTTGGCGCAGCGTGAATCCACAGACAGCTCCCGCTCCGACTCCGAGCAGCAGACGCCCTGCGAAGCGGCGCATGATCAATGCGCGTTGTTCAGGAGTCGCGCTCATGCGCGGTCAGCTCCCAGTCCACACAAATGTGACCGGCTTTTCGATGTCTGGGTGAACGCTGTGGTGCACCGGACAGCCGAGTGCAGTGGCTTCCAGCACTTTGCGATCTGGATGATCCGGCGGCAAGGGCAGGGTAATGGTGATGGGCAGGCGCACGATGCGGCGCGGGCTGTCGTCGCTCATGAGCTTTTCCACCGCGACCTTCAGACCTGGAATGTCGTAACCCTTTTGCTGTGCTTTGATGCCGATCACCGTCGCCATGCAGCTCGCCAATGCCGTGGCGACGAGATCCGTAGGACTGAAGGACTCGCCCTTGCCGTGGTTATCCACGGGCGCGTCTGTGAATATCTGACTTTGTGAAGGGCCGTGGGCTGCACGGCAGCGCAAGCCGCCTTCGTAATCTACAGTGATGGAGACGGCCATGATGCTGCGGCGGGAGGTGTTACTGGGCGGTGATGACGCCATTCATGATCGCGCCGTGTCCAGGGAAGGTGCAGATGTAGTGGTACTCACCTGCAGCCGGGAGGGTGAACTCGATCGTTTCGCTGTTGTTCGGCTGAAGGAGGCCGGTGTGGGCCAGAATGTCCGTGGAGGCGGGGATGTAGCCTTTATCCACGAGGGTCATCGCTGTCATGGCGATGCTGAGCATCTTTCCTTTGTCCACACCGAGCTTGCCGAGCACAAAGTTATGCGGCTGAGGCAGGGTGGGGTGGGTGTTGTTGAAGGTGAGCTTGACCTTCTGTCCGGCTTTGGCGCTGATGGTTTTGGTGTCGTAGGCCAGCGGGTTGGCGGGATCGGGCTTGATGGTCACTTCAAGCACCGGAAGATTCGCGGCAGGAGCAGCAGCGGCGGCTGTGGGGGCTGCAGCAGCGGCTGCTGGCGCTGCCGCCGTGACTTCCTTCTTCGGTTTCGGACGCAAAGAGCCGAGCCCCTCAAACACAAAGGCGAGAACCCAAAAGAAAACAACGCCACCGATCACGGAGCCGATGACAACATTCAGGAAGGACCAGATGGATTTTGGAGAGGTGGTGGTAGGTGCAGACATGAGAGTGACAGAGGGGGGTGGGCGTGCATCAGAGCACAGTGAGGCCCGAAAGCAAATGCTGTATCTGCCCTGTCCAATGCCCCTCTCGTAGCCCGGCGTAGGAGGGCTGTGGGCCAAGTGCCGTCGCTTTTGAGAGATAACTCCGGTGCTTTTTAGAATGGACAAAGAAATGACCACCGACCTATTTTTTAAATCATATCGAAAGCGATTTTTATGAAGTTACGCTCTCTCTCCTTGCTTGCGGTCCTTATTTTCCAGATGGCGAATTGTTTTGGGGAAGACGCAGAGCGGATCGCCATCCCGATGGAAAGCTTGTTCGACTGGGACGACCCCCTGGCTCTCGATGCGACCAAATTCCAGAACGTGCTCGGCCCAATCGAATCGAAGCTCAATCAACGGATTTACAGCGATTACACCAGTCCGTACTTCACTTCAGGCTCTCGCATTGACGCAGGCGGCTCTTCCTGGGTGTTGACAGCATTCAACGGCAAATACCAACTGTTTGGAGCACGGTTTATCTTCGCTCCAGCTAGGAGCCGCAGGATAACACTGCTCATTCGAGTGAGGGATTATGAAGGTGCCGAAGCCGACATTGCTGAGAAACTCACGGCAGCCACGGGGGACTCCTCTGGGAGGACGGTCTTGCGGCGCTTCGCCAATCCACGCACACAAGTCATCACGGAAGCAAGGTTTCCAGTCTGGTATCATGCCAATTACTTCGTCGAAATGGCGAACATCGAGGGCTCTCTGAACATTCACATCGCGACACGAAACCCCGAGGTGGATGGGATGCCGCGTGTCAACACTCCCCCCCAGCAACTGGCAGCGGACCTCGATGCACTGCTGAACTTTGAGACTCTCTGGCAATGGAGCCCGGAGGAATTTGAGAAACACTATGCGGTGAAGCTCGAAGATCAGACAAAGCAACAAAAGCCGCCACAATTTGAGTGGGTGAGCAACCGCAGAGAACGCGCGCGTTTTTCTCGCCACATGTTCTCGAATGTGGAAACCAAACTCACCATGTTTGGTGGTTCGATCAACGTCGAGGAGGCCATTTTGGAGTTCGTGAATGGCAAAGCGGCGCGCGTGACTGTTTCTTTTTACAACCGGGGTGACTCTGGGGACATCGAAGTCGCGGATTTCGATCACAAATTCAAAACCATTGGACGGAATCTGGGGCAGATCACCAAGGTGTCACCGAAACGCCAGCTTATGTCGGCGAACGCGGCACTTCCCGTCACCAGTTGGATGTGGCGTTTCCCGGCAGGCGTCGCTCTGCTCGAGTACAACGAGTACAACACGCCGGGGAAGGCCACTCAACCTGAATTCCTCCGTATGAAACTCGCTGCGCCGAACCAGGCAGACTGGAGCATGGGGAAACTCGCCGTGGGAGTGCAGCGCATGGAATTGCTCAAACGCATCACCAAAACTCCGTCGGGGGATGTTTATCTCAGTGGCGTGCCCATGGTGGATCAAGGGCAGAAAGGCTATTGCGTGGTCGCCAGTTGTCAGCGCCTCTTTGAGTACATGCGCATCCCCTGCGATCAGCATGAGATGGCGAAGCTCGTCAACGCAGATGCTGAAACAGGAGCCAACATATTCGGGATGCAGAAGAGCCTCGCTAAGATCGACGGAGCCTTCAATGTTACCTTCAAACCGTTGGTGAATCCCGAGGTGTATTACTCAGGAAACCGTAAGCGGCGCGTTTCTGAGAAGGAATACATCTCCATCATCAAAGAATACATCGGGAAAGGCGTCCCGCTGTTGTGGGGGCTGGTGCTGGGCGTAAAACCTGAAATCCCGCCGCTCTCACGCCAGACCACGGGTGGTCACATGCGCATGATCATCGGCTACAACCTCGCTAAAAACCAAGTGATCTTCACTGACTCCTGGGGCGCGGGCCATGAGTTGAAGCGCATGAATCTCCTAGATGCCTATGAGGTCACCATGGGTCTCTACTCAATGGCTCCTCGTGGGTTGTGACTAGATCACTTTCCGAGAGTGTCGGAGTTGCGATGCGCGCATCGTGAGAAAGGGGCACCGCTGCCTCGTGCCTACTCATGTTCCGTCAGTCGGGTGAGTAGCTTTTCCCGATGACGCGTCCTTCTTTCATATCGAGCATGATGCCTTCACAATTCGGTTCGTCCTGCTGCTCCGGGTGCATGAAAAAGGTGAGGTGATCGGCTTCGTCGATGATCACGCGAGGTCTCTTTCGCGGCCCGTCCTCGGGGTAGAGGCGCGCCGCGAGGTGCAGCACTTCTTCTCGGGTCATACCGGGCTGGATGTTTTCATAAAATGTCCGGTAGGCGAGCAATCGTGCGTCCGTCCATTCAGAAAACATCGCAGTCATCACCAGTGCTGCGGGGATGAGTGTCAGGAGTGCCAACAGCCCCAAAGCCACCTTCAAGCCGACATGCCGCACTTTGAAAATCGCCACCCCGAGAATGAACGAGGCCACGACGCCCAGAGTGGCGACCACGAGAAGGGAGCGTGCGGAGTCCATGTGCGAGATTTTGTACAGATCGCCCTGGTAAGGCGAACCTAAAATACACCTGCGGCAATGACGCGGCGAACCATGTCGCCCGGCCATTGAGTGAGCGAATAGAGACAAATCCTGCCTTCATGTCAGTGCTCCCTGCTTGCTCATCGCGCAATCCGCCTTACTCTCGCCGCCCTTATGCTCAGAGCCGGTATCGTTGGCCTTCCGAACGTTGGCAAATCCACCCTTTTCAATGCTGTCACCCGCACCCGCAAGGCGGAGGCAGCGAACTATCCTTTCTGCACCATCGAGCCGAACACCGGTGTCGTCACCGTGCCGGACGAGCGTCTCGCCGTGCTCTCGAAGCTCTCCGGTTCCTCGAAGCTGGTGCCTGCGGCCATTGAGTTCGTGGACATCGCCGGTCTAGTGAAAGGTGCAAGCCAGGGCGAAGGCCTCGGCAACAAATTCCTCAGCCACATCCGCGAAGTCGATGCCATCGTGCATGTCGTGCGCTGCTTTGAAAACGGCGACATCACCCACGTCAGCGGCAGCATTGACCCCGTGGCCGACATCGAGGTCATCAACACGGAACTCGTTCTCGCGGACATGGATGCTGTGCAGCGTCGCAAAGAAAAGAGCGAGAAGAAAGCCAAGAGCGGCGATAAGGAGGCGAAGGCTGAGATCGCCCTTTGTGAGAAGCTGATCCCGCATTTCGACGCCGGAAAGCCCGCTGTGACGCTCGAACTCGGCGATGACGAGCGCAAGCTGCTCAAGTCCTTCTTCCTGCTCACTTCAAAGCCCTGCATCTTCGCCTGCAACGTCGCGGAGAGTGATCTCGCCGCTGCGTCCACGGACCCGGACAATCATCCCTTCGTCGGCAAGGTGCGCGAATATGTGCGCCACGCTCATGAGGCCACCGCCGTCGTCGTCAGTGCCGCCATTGAGAGCGAATTGACAGAATTGAGCGACGAGGAAGCCAAAGCCTACCTCGCCGACATCGGCGTCACCGACAGTGGCGTGTCACGCTTGATCAAAGGCGCGTATGACTTGCTCGGCCTGCAAACTTATCTGACCACAGGCGAAAAAGAAACGCGCGCCTGGACCATCACGAAGGGCATGAAGGCTCCGCAGGCCGCCGGTGTCATCCACGGCGACTTCGAGCGCGGCTTCATCGCTGGTGAAATCGTCCACTATAACGACCTCGTCGAACTCGGCTCCCACGCCAAGTGCCGTGAGAAGGGCAAGCTGCGCATCGAGGGCAAAGACTACGTCATGCGCGATGGCGATGTCGTCGAATGGCGCTTCAACGTGTGACGACGGCTGGCCTTTTGATCGTCGATGTCATGTAGGGGCTCTACTCCGTCCAAATCCGTCCCTGACCAGTTCGCAGTGAGCGTTCCAAGCTGCCGAAGAGGGAATTGAGCCTTTCCTCACTCTTCAGTACAAACTCCACCGTGTGGGCGTGAGTGGAGGTTGGGTAATTTTTCACCACACGGGGCGTCGTGAGTTCGGGAGAAATGCGTCCCGCTGCTTGCTCAAGCACTCCTTTCGCGCGGTCCAGTGCTTGGGTGCCTGCTGCTACGGTGCTGCTGCCGGTCTCCGGCTTGTACGGCTCCAGAAAATAGAAGCGCACGATCACTGCGGAGTTCAGAGTCACATTCACCTCGACCACACGAGCCACGCCATCCGAAATGTACTCGTGTTTCGACAGCGCGATGATCGAGTTGCAGCGCACGATGTAGTTCCCTCCCTTGAGCTGTCCCTGCCAGAGGCCATCGCGAGTCACCTGATCCTGCTGTCCGCCCTGGCCCGTGGTGTTCTGGGCAGGAGCCGTCTGAGCATGCAGTGTGGGAAAAGCGGAGAGAGTGAGGATGGCGAGCAGGTTTTTGAGCATCTTCATGAAGGCAGGCTATCACGATCCCAGCCACTTTGGAAACAACCGTTTCATGGGTTGAACGTCGCACCACCGCACTCAGCCTCGGCTGAAACGGCCAATGGCAAAGTGGCATCATCCATTCAGTTCCGGCTGCGGACGGCGTATTCTTGCCCGGTCAACACCCCACGCGCACCATGTTCACCTTCACTGACAAAGGCTCCGTCACCACCTGCGATGGCGTCACCCGCCGCGATTTCCTTTCCGCAGGCACCCTGAGTGCCATCGGGCTCACGCTGCCGGGTTTCGCCAAATTGAAAGCGGAGGGCAAGGTTGACGCCAAGAAGAGCAACAAGTCCTGCATCATGATCTTCAACCTCGGCGCGCCGAGCCAGCAGGATCTCTGGGACATGAAGCCGGATGCACCGAGTGAGATTCGCGGCCCTTTCAAGCCCATCCGCACCAAGAGCGATGCCTTCGAGATCTCCGAAATCCTGCCGCTGCATGCGAAGATCGCGGACAAGTTCAGCCTCGTGCGCTCCTGCTATCACACTGCCGCTGCCGTGCATGACACCGGCCATCAGATGATGCAAACGGGCCGCCTCTTCACCGGCGGCGTCATCACACCGCATGTCGGCAGCGCGTTGGAGTTCCTCCAAGGTCGCCGCAGCGATCTTCCCGCGCACATCATCCTGCCGGAGACGATGGGCCCCACAGGCGGCAACATGCCCCACGGCCAGGACGCTGGCTTCCTCGGCAAGGCTTACGATCCCTTCGTTCTGAACGCGGATCCTTCGGAGAAGGGCTTCAAAGTGCCCGATCTGCTGCCGCCGAAAGAAATCAGCGAGGTGCGTCTCGAACGCCGCAAGCAGATGCGCGAGCTGGTGGACAGCAGCGTGCGGAATTTCGAATACAGCGAGCAGGCGGAGCTCATGGATTCCAATTTCGAGTCTGCTTATCGCATCATGACCAGCACGCAGGCCCGCGAGGCCTTCGACCTTACCAAGGAGCCGCAAAAAGTGCGCGAGCGCTACGGCATGAACCGCTTCGGCCAGAGCTGCCTGCTCGCGCGTCGCCTCGTCGAACGCGGCGTGCGCTTTGTCACCGTGAATACCTTCATCACCGTGTTTGGCGAGATCACCTGGGACATTCACGGCTCCAAGCCCTTCACCAGCATCGAAGGCATGCGCGACATCGTCGCGCCGATGTATGACCAGGGCTACAGCGCGCTCATTGAGGACCTTTTTCAGCGCGGCATGCTCGATGACACCATGGTCACCTGCCTCGCCGAGTTCGGTCGCACACCGAAGATCAATCCCGCCGGTGGTCGCGACCACTGGCCGAACTGCTGGACGGTCAATTTCGCCGGCGGTGGCGTCAAAGGCGGCCATGTCATTGGCAAAAGCGACGACATCGGCGGCTACCCCACCGAGCGCCCCGTCGCCCCGCGTGAAATCGTCGCCACGATCTACCAAGCGATGGGCATCGATCTCACCACCGAGCTCCCCGGCCCGCAAAGCCGCCCGTTTCCCGTCGTCGATTACGGCACCCAGGCGATCAAGGAGCTGTTTGCGTAGAGCACAGGTTTTAAACCGCTAATGAGACGCTGATATGACGCTGATAAATCCAATCCAGAATCCTTCTGGAGCCATTAGCGTCTTGTTAGCGTCATATCAGCGGTTTAAAATTTCTGTCTTACCTGCGATCCGCGCGTTTTTGAAGCATCCAAGGATGAACAAACTCACGCAGCACGAATCTCCGCCATTCAACCTTTCCCAACGGGCCAAAGTTGATGAGATAACCGACCGACTTCCGCGCCAGCCGCATGTAGTTCAAAAGCTGCGCTACATGTTCAGGAGCCAGCGCACGGACTGCCTTCAACTCCACAACGAGCTCCCCGTGAACATACAAGTCCGGGATGTATCGCTGCTTCAGCTCTTTTCCCTTATAGAAAACGGCCAGTTCCTGCTTCGGCGTGAACGGAATGTGCCGCAGCCGCAATTCCTCCTCTAAGCTCTCCTGATAAACATCTTCCAGCAGCCCGCCGCGCACCACGCGATGCACCTCAAACGCCGCGCCCATTAACTCAAATCCCTCCTCCGCCAACGGATTCAATTCTTCGTTGGGTTCATAGTCTTCAGCGCTCAACATGTCTCCATGCAAACCGCACAACCTAAACTCTTCAAGCAGTTCCTAACCGCTAATTAGACGCTGACATGACGCTAATGAACCCAAACCAAAATCCATCTGGATTTATCAGCGTCTAATTAGCGTCATATCAGCGGTTAAAACCTCCCCGCGAATCCCCCCATCGCGCCCAAACCATGCGAAGCTTCATCTCCACACTTCTCATCCTCTCAGCGGTTTCCTTCGCCTCCGCCGAAGCCCCGTCTTTCCGCAACACCATCCAGCCGATCCTCACCCGTTACGGCTGCGCGATGGGTGCGTGTCATGGCGCGGCGGCGGGGCAGGGAGGATTCAAGCTGTCATTGCGAGGCTTTGATGACGAGGGCGACTGGCTCTCCATCACGCGCAGTGCGAACGGACGGCGTCTCACGCTCGAAGATCCGGCGCGGAGCTTGTTTTTGCTCAAGGCGGTCAAAGCGGTGCCGCACAAGGGCGACAAGCGTTTTGAAATGAACTCGCCGGAATACAAGGCCGTCGTCGATTGGATCGCGGCGGGCGCTCCGGGGCCGAAGGCGGATGATCCGCGCATCACATCGCTCAGCGTAACGCAGCCGCATCTCCTCACGCAGGCTGGAAAAAGCGTGCAGCTCAAAGTTACCGCGAAATTCAGCGACGGACACAGCGAGGACGTGACGCGCTGGTGCAAATACAACGCCACCAACGCCAGCGTGGCCACCGTCGATGACAACGGCCTCATCAAGATCACCGGCAGCGGTGAAGGAACCGTCAGCGCCTGGTATCTGAGCCTGCTCAGCGTCACCACCGTCACCGTGCCGAATCCAGGCAAGCCAGACGCGGAGGCTTTTGCGGCTCTGAAACCGCGCAACTTCATCGACGAGCACGTTTTGACGAAACTACGCGAGCTGAACATCCCGCCCTCTGGTCGCGCCACGGACGCGGAGTTCCTGCGCCGAGCGTTTGTCGATACGATCGGCGTTTTGCCCACGCCTGATGAAGCGAAGGCTTTCCTCGCCGACAAAGCCGCGGACAAGCGCGACCGCCTCATTGATGCGCTGCTGAAGCGGCCGGAGTATGTCGATTATTGGTCGCATCGCTGGAGCGATCTCTTCCTCGTGAATGGCGACAAACTCATGCCGCAGGCCATGTGGTCGTATTACAACTGGATTCGCCGTCACGTCGCCGCGAACACGCCGTGGGACGCCATGGTGCGTGATCTGCTCACCGCCACTGGCAGCACGCTGGAAAACGGCGGCGGCAATTTTTTCATCCTCAACGACGAGCCGACGAAATGCGCCGAAACCGTCAGCGTGGCCTTCATGGGCACCTCCATCGGCTGCGCGAAGTGTCACAACCACCCGCTCGAAAAATGGACCTACGACCAGTACTACGCCTTCGCGAATCTGTTTGCCCGCGTGCGCACGAAAAACGGCATGCAGGCCGAGGAGCGTGTGATTTTCAGCGACACCCAGGGCGATCTCGTCGCGCCGCTCACTGGCAAACCGCAGCCGCCACGTCCGCTCGATGCGCTGGAACCCGTCTCGATGACCTCCACCGAGGATCGACGCATCGCGCTCGCGAACTGGCTGACCAGTGCCGACAACAAACTCTTCCAACGCGCCATCGTGAACCGCGTCTGGGCGAACTTTTTTGGCAGCGGACTCGTTGAGGCCGTCGATGACCTCCGCGTGACGAATCCCGCCAGCAACGAGCTGCTCTTCGCCGCCGCATGTGAGTATCTCGTGAAGCAAAAGTTCGATCTGAAGGCCCTCATGCGCACCATCCTGCAAAGCGAGACCTACCAGCGCAGCAGCATCGCCCGGTTAGATAACATCCACGATCTTCGCTACGGCTCCCACTACGTCCCACGCCGCCTGAAGGCCGAGGTACTGCTCGACACCATCTCCCAGGTCACTGCCGCACCCACCACCTTCAAAATCGACAAACGCAACGCTAACAAAGGCACCAGTGAAAGTTATCCGATGGGCTTCCGCGCCCTGCAACTGCCCGACAGCAACATCGCCAGCTACTTCCTCAAGAGTTTCGGTCGCGCCGACCGCGTCGCCACTTGCGAATGCGAGCGCACCAACGAACCCAGCATGGCCCAGGCTCTCCACATCGCCAACGGCGAGACGCTAAACCAAAAACTCGCCCAAAAAGACAACCGCCTCACGGCGTTGCTCGCCAGCAAGCAGTCTGACGCGCAGATCACCGAAGAAGCCTACCTCCTCACCCTCACCCGCGCCCCCACCGACCGCGAACTCGAAAAAGCCACCGCGCTGCTCGCGGGCGCCAATCCCGAAGACCGCCGCACCGCGCTCGAGGACCTCTTTTGGAGCCTGATGAGTTCGAAGGAGTTTTTGTTTAACCATTGAGCCGACGGGCGAAGAAACACATTCGCTAACCTGAAACACCATGAAGCATTTCTTCCAATCGATGCTTGGGCTGCTGTTCACAGCCGTGGGCTTCTTTGGGTGTTGGCTTGCCTTGCTCACTTACCGAGTTTGGCGATTCCCTTGGCAGTTGTGCCTTGCGGTTCTTTTGCTTCTTGGAGCTGTTTACCTTGTTGCGGACAAGAAGACGTCATGCTGGGTGAGATTCCCTTCCTTCGGGTTCATCGTTGGCGCAGGAACTCTTGGGGTCGCGCTAAGCTACGGTCGCCCTATGGAGTCGGCGATTTTGGTTGGAGTCGCCTTGCTGTTTTTTGCTGCCTCCTATTGGTTTAAAGCGATTCGAAGTTCCTCATTACTCTTTGTCGTGCCGATGGCCTTCGGTTGGATCATTTTCGTGGCTGACCACACTTTTTTTGAAGGCCAAATTTATGCGTGGAAGTGGCGCGTGATCGAACACCCGATTTTCAACCCTACGGGATTCAGCAAGATCGAGCATCATGGACGCCGCACGATTTATGTGACGGACACCGGCTTTGTTGATCCGTGCGTTGTGGCCGTTGTTTGGGGATGGCAAGTTTTCCCGAAAATCGTGCATTTGGGCGATAACGAACCGGATGGAAGGTTGATTGATGACCCACGAATTGAGGAGGCGATACGATGAAACTGCCCAACAGCCTCACAGGCCCCTCAAATCGGGGCGACGCTGGCCAAGAGTCAAAGCCGTGGAAAGCGCATGGGTGTCTTCCTGGCGTCATAGTCATCGGATGGCTGCTAGGCATGATTATCCCGCTGGTTGGTAATGAACTTGGGTTTGTTGTTATTTTCGCATCTCCCCTCGGATTCATGCCAATTGTCGAAGCACTTGGAGTGCCCAAAAATCTCGTGATGGTTGGTGGTATTGGCGTGTTTGTGGTGTTGTTGTCGCTTCCGTGGATCAGTTTCCTTGCGAGCAGAGGTTCCGTGACGGCTGTATGCACAGCGGGTGTGATTGTCCTTCTGCTGACTCACATGTCAGGCTGCCGAAAAGTCTCATCAGAGATGACCAAGATCACATGGAACAAGTCACAAGCCCAACGGGCTTGCGTCATGCAGCCCAGGGTTCGCAGAACCCTGGGTATCGAGTCACCCCGCACGTTAATCTCGCCGAACCCCAACGGGGTTCCGTCCAAGGGCGAATGTTTCCATACCTCCACCACTTCATCGAATTCTCGCGGCATGGACGCAACTCCGTTGAGGTTGGTTGTCAGTATCGCGGGCGGTAAATCGGCATACCCAGGGTTGTTCCACCCCTGGGCTATAAGCCGCAAGCCCGTTGGGCTTGAACGGAAGACCACTGATCATGCGTTCGCTTCACTCAGACCTCGTTTGGCTTCGATCAATGCTCGAAATTGTTCAATCGTGAGTGCTCGTGACGGATCACGCTCAAAACGCTCCCACCGTATATCCAATTCACGTTTTTCGGCTTCGGTGACTTCGTTTGAGCCGCCTTCGCCTTCTATGGGTACCGCCAGATTCATGTCCGCACATCTGGTTTTCTAGCACCTTCGCAACCTTGCTCTCCACTGTCCGTCGCCTCATGAACCTCCTTCGTTCCGTCCTCTTTCTCGTGCTGGCCCTCGCCACCCTCCACGCCCAAACCGTGGACTACACGAAGCAGATTGCGCCGTTGTGGGAGGCATATTGTATCGACTGTCATGGAGAGGATGATCCTGATGGCGAATTTGTCTTGGATACCTTCGCGGCGCTGATGAAGGGCGGTGAGGAAGGCGCGGCGATTGTGGCTGGGAAGGCGGAGGAGTCGCTGCTGGTGAAGTTCCTCGAAGGGCGCTCGGGACGCGGTGGGAAGAATGAATTCATGCCGCCGGGCAAGCGGGAGAAGCTGAAAGCGGAGGAGATCGCGCTGATCAAAGCGTGGATCAACGCGGGCGCGAAAGGCCCGCTCGTCGCGGAGACGAAGCCGATGCGGAAAGAGGTCATCACGCCAAAGATCGCGCCCACGGTGCCGCCGAAGCGGTCCATCCAAGCGGTGGCTTTTTCGCCGAAGGCGCAGATGATCGCGGCGGGACGCTACGGCGAGGTCGAACTCGTCAATCCGGCCAATCAAGTCACCGTTCGGAAGCTCACCGGCTTCACGGGCAAGGTGAACGCGGTCGCGTTCTCGCCCGATGGTGAAACGGTCTATGCCGCTGGTGGAGAGGCGGGCATCGTGGGCATCGTGCGGAGCTGGAAAACGAGCGACGGCACAGCGTTGCGCTCATTTGAAGGCCACACGGATGCCGCGTATGCGCTCGTGGTGTCTCCTGACGGCAAATGCATCGCCACAGGTGCCTACGATCAAAAAATCCGTCTGTGGGATGCCGCGACAGGGAAAGAGATCGCGCTGCTCAAAGGGCACAACGGCGCGGTGACCGGCCTTTCCTTCCGTGCGGATGGCCGTGTGCTCGCCAGCGCGAGCGCGGACCGCACGGTGAAGCTGTGGAGCATTCCGAGTGGTCAGCGGCTCGACACGCTCTCGCAGCCGACGAAGGAGCAAACGAGCGTCGTCTTCAGCGCCGATGGGAAAACGCTCTTCGCAGCGGGCGGAGACAATCGCATCCGCGCCTGGAGCATCAGTGCCACGGCCAAGGAAGGTACGAACAAGATCCTCACCAGCCGCTTCGCGCATGAAGGCGGCATTTTGAATCTTGCTCTCTCGACAGATGGCAAGCTGCTCGCTTCCACTTCGACAAATCTGACGCTCAAAATCTGGAACACCGCCGATCTCACGGAAGTGAGGCACTTTGAAAAGCAGCCCGACTGGACCTCCGCTCTAGCCTTCACGGACAAGTCGCAGCTCATCGCCGGGCGGGTTGATGGCTCATGGCAGGTGTACAGCACTCAACGATGAGGCCTGCCCGCGGGATGGAGGGGGGATGAAATCGGCCTGCGCTGCCTTCTCAGCGTATCATGATTTTTTAGTGTCCAAATGCGGGCAATGAGAGCCTCTAAGTGAGGAAGGGGCTATTCCCGACGTATCAATACTCACAGACCATCCTCCGCGAATATGCGCTGCAATCGTTACGACTATCCCACCTCTCGCCGCGAGTTTCTGCAAACCGCTGGCTGCGGCTTTGGCGCGGTGGCCTTAGCGGCCCTCATGGGAGAGACACAGGCGATCGCTGCGCCGCCCCGCTTGACCCATCGTGCCGCCAAAGCAAAAAGCGTCATCTTCCTCTTCATGGAGGGTGGGCCGAGTCACCTCGACACGTTCGATTACAAGCCGTTGCTCAACCAACTCGCAGGGCAGTCGCTGCCCGCGAGTTTCAAAGCGCCGATCACTGCGATGGGCGAATCCAAATCTCCGTTGTTGGAGTGCAAGCGCACATGGAAGCAGCATGGGCAGAGTGGTTTGTGGATTTCGGATTGGTTCAATCATGTCGCCAGACATGCCGATGATCTCGCGGTGATCCATTCCTGTGCCTCCAGCGGCATCAACCATGCCGGTGGGGTGTGCTCGATGAACACGGGCTCTGTTTTTGGCGGTCGCCCTTCGCTGGGCGCATGGGCACAGTATGGCCTCGGCACGGAGAACAACAACCTGCCGGGTTTCGTCGTCATCAAGGACAGTGAAGCCACAGTGGTCAACGGCGTGCGCAACTGGGGCAGCGGCTTTATGCCTGCGGTGTATCAGGGCGTGGAGTTCAGCTCCGAGGGAACACCGATTAAATACCTCGATAACCCGAAGGGGGTCGATCGCCAGCGTCAGCGCGACCGTTTGGATTTGCTGGGCGCGCTGAATCGTGATTACAACGCCACGCGCGCGAGTAACACGGAGCTGGATGCACGCATCAAAGGTTATGAGCTTGCTTATCAAATGCAGGCCGAGGCACCGGAGGCCGTCGATCTGAGCAAGGAAAGCGAGATCACGAAGAAGCTCTACGGCATGGACGAAGAGGCGACGGCTGTTTTCGGGCGCAACTGTTTGTTGGCGCGGCGACTGGTCGAGAATGGCGTGCGCTTCGTGCAGCTTTACAGCGGCGCTGGCAGCAAGTGGGACGCGCACAAGGGCATCGAGGCCAATCACGGCAAATATTGCCATGCGGTGGATAAGCCCATCGCTGGGCTGCTCACTGACCTGAAAGCGCGCGGCATGCTCGATGAGACGCTTGTGATTTGGGGCGGTGAGTTTGGCCGCACTCCGATGTCTGAACAAGGCGACGGGCGCGATCACAATCCAACCGGCTTCACCATGTGGATGGCCGGTGGAGGAGTGAAGTGCGGGCAAACGTACGGTGCCACGGACGATCTCGGCCTGTATGCGGTGGAAGACCGTCTGCATGTGCATGATTTGCACGCCACGATTCTCTACCTCCTCGGCATCGACCACACCAAGCTCACCTACAACCACAAAGGACTGCCGGAGCGGATCGACCAGAACGAGGGAAATCCTTTCACAAGGCTGCTGGCGTAGGCGCTTCAGCCTCTGTTGAGCCATTCCGCGATGGCGGCGATGACTTCTTCCCGCTGCGCCTGTGTCAGTTCGCCGTAGATCGGAATGCTCAACACTTCACCGGCTACATGATGCGACACATCGCATCCCACGCGCGAGTTCGCGGGCAAAGTGGCAAAGCACTTCTGCTGATCGAGCGTGACTGGATAGTAGATGTCGCAGCCGATCTTCTTTGCCACGAGATGATCGCGCAGGGAGTCGCGCTTGCCGCCGGTCACGCGCAGGGTGAACTGGTTCCAGATGTGTGAGTTGTGCGCGGCGGAGATTGGCAGCACGATCTTCGCGTTCTGCGCGGACAGCCACGCGTCCTGCGTCGCCACGCATTGGCAGTGCACCTGCTCGGCCTGCACGACGCCGGGCAGTTTGGCAAGTTCCGCGATGTAGTGCGTCGCATTGCGTTGACGGTCGGCGGTGTATTGCGCGTAGCGTTTCACTTTCACGCTCAGCAGCGCGCATTGCAGCGTGTCCATGCGGAAATTGCCGCCGACGTAGTGATGGTAGTACTTCGGCTTGCCACCGTGTACGCGCAGCACGCGGGCGTATTCGGCCAGTGCGTCGTCGTTTGTCACCAGCATGCCGCCGTCGCCAAAACCGCCGAGATTTTTGCTCGGGAAGAAGCTGTAAGTGCCGAATTCTCCCATCGTGCCGGCCTGTCGGCCCTTGTATTGCGCGCCGATGGACTGCGCAGTGTCTTCGATCACCTTGAGGCCGTGTTCCTTCGCCAGCGCGAGGATGGGATCCATATCCGCGCATTGTCCGAACAGATGCACAGGCATGATGACCTTCGTTTTTGCAGTGATCTTCTTCCGCGCATCATTCACATCCATGTTGAAGTGAACGGGGCACACATCGGTGAACACGGGAACGGCACCGAGGCGCGAAACCGCGCCTGCCGTGGCGAAAAACGTGAATGCGGGGCATAGCACTTCGTCGCCCGGTTTGATGTCCAGTGCCATCAGCGCCAGCAGTAGCGCGTCGGTGCCGGAGGAAACGGCCAACGCATGCTTCGCACCGGTCATGGCGGCCACTTCCTGTTCAAAGGTTTCCATCTCCGGCCCCATGATGAATCGCCCGTGGTGCAGCACTTTCGTGAAGGCAGCTTGGAGTTCGGATTCGAGAGGCAGGTTCTGGGCGTTGACGTCGAGAAGAGGAACTGGCATGGCGCGAAGAAGGGTGGAGTGGGTCGAGCAGAAGGAGAAAGTCGTGAACTACATGCGTTCCGTGGTCTGGATGCCGAGCAGGCCGAGACCTGTCTTGAGCACGCGGCTGGTCGCTTCACACAAGGTCAGGCGTGTGTTTTTCACCGCGCCTTCCGCGCGCAACACGGGGCAGGCTTCGTAAAAGCTGTGGTAGGTGTTGGCGAGTTCGTAGAGGTAGTTGGCGAGCAGGTTCGGGCGATGATCGTCGAGAATGTCGTGCGCGTTTTCAGCGAACTGAGCGAGTTTCATCGCCAGGGCACGCTCGGCGGGCTCGGTGATCGTGAGATCGCCGGTGAGCGTGACGGCGCCGTCGAGCTTGCGGAAGATGCTGCGCGTGCGGACGTAGGCGTTGAGCAGGTAGGGCGCGGTGTTGCCTTGCAGTGACAGCATCTTGTCCCAACTGAACTTGTAGTCGGTGAGGCGGTTCTGGCTGAGTTCGGCGTATTTCACAGCGCCAGCACCGATGATCTTGGCGATCTCGTTTTTTTCAGCGTCGCTGAGTCCCTGTTCTTTTTCATCGGCAGCAGCGCGGGCGCGTTCGATGGCTTCGTCGATGACTTCGAGCAGGCCGACGGTTTCGCCGCTGCGGGTTTTGAACATCTTGCCGTCCGGCCCGAGAATGCTGCCAAAGGCGATGTGGATCATCTTTGTCGTCACGCCGCGACGTTGCGCAGCGGCGAAGACCTGGCGGAAGTGGAGCTGCTGCGGCGCGCCGACGACATACCAGATTTCATCGGCCTGCCATTCCTTCACGCGATGGTCGATGGTGGCGAGATCGGTGGTGGCGTAGAGGAAGCCGCCATCGCCTTTGCGAATGATGCACGGCGCGGCTTTCCACTCGTCTTTCTCTTTGATGAGGAAGGGATCGTTCTCTGGCTTCACGCTGCCATCACTAAAGATGACCGTGGCTCCGTCACTGATCGTGGCGATGCCTTTTGCGAGCATGTCGGCCACCAGCGGAGCGAGCGCGTCGTTGTAAAAGCTCTCGCCGAGGTAGTGGTCGAATTTAATGTCGAGCGCGCTGTAAACTTTTTCGAGCTGTTCGAGCGTGAGGCGCACGCATTCCTTCCAGATGCCTAGATTTTCAGCGTCGCCTTGCTGCAGCTTCACCAGTTCGCCTTTGCAGACTTCGAGCACGGCATCATCGGCCTTGGCCGCAGCGTTGACGCGTTTGTACACGCTCACCAATTCGTGAATAGGATCCGCCTTGAGCTTGTCATGATCGAGCTGCGTCTTCCAGCCGTGAATGATCATGCCGAACTGCGTGCCCCAGTCGCCGACGTGGTTGTCGGTGATGACTTTGTGTCCGATGAAGCGTGCCACGCGTGCCAGCGAATCCCCGATGAAGGTGCTGCGGATGTGGCCGACGTGCATCGGCTTGGCGATGTTCGGTGCGGAGAAGTCGATGACGATGGTCTTGGCCTTTTCTACCTGCGGGACGCCGACATGATCGTCTTTGACAAGGGCCGAGAGCTTCTGCGTGAGTGCCTGTGCGCTGAGTGTGAAATTGAGGAAGCCGGGGCCGTCCACCGTGGTCTTTTCACAGAGATCGTCCACTTGCAGCGCTGCCTTGATCTGCTCCGCCAGTGCGCGCGGATTCATCTTGAGTTGCTTGCCCAGGATCATCGCCGCGTTGCTCTGGTAGTCGCCATAGCGCGTGTCGGAGGCGATGACGACACTCGGCGTGAAACCTTCCGGCAGGCTGATGCCGGCTGCGGAGAAGGCGGCTTGGAGGCGGGACGTGAGCAGTGCGCGAAACATGGGGGACGCGCATTTTGAATGCCGAATGGCGAATGTCGAACGCGGAATTACACCCGGCGGACTTCCTCAGCGCTGGACAGCGTGTGGGTGCTGCCATCGGTGAGTTCGAGGATGAGGTGGCCTTCTTCATCGAGGTCGATGGCACGGCCAAACACTTCTCCCTGCGGTGTGCGGGCGCGGATTTGGCGTCCGAGGAGCCAGCTTCGCTCGCGCACGGCGGCGATGGCCGCGCTGAAATCGTCGTCGAGGTGCTGGCACTCGTCGTGCAGCGCAAGCAGCAGGCGGCTGGCAAGTGCGTTGCGGTCGATCTCGTGCAACAGCGGCGATGAAAGCTGCTTGAGGAGGGAAGTGGCCGCGATGTCCTGTGGGAAGTCGAGCGTGTTGACGTTCAGGCCGATGCCCAGAATGAGGAACGTGCCCAGGCAGTTGGTGGTGGTTTCTGCGAGCAGGCCGCTGACTTTGAGATCGCTCAGATAGATGTCGTTCGGCCATTTGATGCGCGGTTGCAGAGGCAGTTCTGCTTCGATGGCTTTGCAGATGGCCAGCGCAGCGAGGGTGGTGATGCGCGGCCATTGAGCGAGCGTGGCGGCAGGCTGCAGCAGCAGCGAGAACATCAAATCTTTGCCACGCGGGGCGATCCACCGGTTGTCGCGGCGGCCACGGCCCGCAGTCTGCGATTCCGTGAAGACGACGGTGCCGACGGGGACTTCAGAGGCGCGTTGTTTGAGCCAATCGCTGGTGGAGGTCACTTCATCGAGAACGACGACGCGCCACGGCAGCGCAGAATCATTCAAAGCGGCGGCATCGAGCGGGATCATGCGCGTTTGGGTTCGCTGGCTTCGCCGTCGATGTGGAGTTCATCGTGATCTCCCTGGCATTCGAGGTGCGTGGTGATGAGCACCGGGCTTTCCACACTTGTCTGCACCGCATGCTCGATCTCGGTGGCGATCCGGTGGGCATCACGCAGCATGATGTCATCCGGGAACAGCAGATGTACCTCCGCGTAGAGGACTCCGCCAGCATCCCGGTGGCGCAGGGCGTGGAATTTGACCCTGTGAATCTCAGTTTCACGACGAAGAGCGTCTTCGAGTTCGGCGTGCAGGCGAGGATCGGCGGTGTCCATCAATCCGCCGACGCTTTGGCGCATGAGGCCATAACCCGTCCAGATGATGTTGGCTGCCATGATGAGGCCGCAGAGTGGATCCCAACCATGCCAGCCGGTGAGGGCAACCAGGCCGAGGCCAATCAAGGCACCGAGACTCGTCCACACGTCAGTGAGCACATGTTTGCCGTTCGCTTCGAGGATGAGCGAGCCGGAGCGCTTGCCTGTGCGGAGCAGGTGAAGGCCGAGCGCGGCATTGATGGCAATGGTGAGGGCGGTGAGCGTGAGACCTAGATCGAGATGAGCGGGGGGCAGATGCTGAATCCAGCGCCGCAGAGATTCCACGATGATGAAGAGTGCGGCGGTGATGATGAGCGCGCCTTCGATGCCCGCAGAGAAGAAGGTGACTTTGCTATGGCCGTAAGGGTGGTCGTCATCTGCGGGCTTGTGCCGCAGGCTGAGGCTGAAGGTCGCGAACATCACGGCGGCGACATGCACGACGGACTCTGCGGCATCGCCGAGGATGGCCGCTGATCCGGTGAACACATAGGCACCCACTTTGAGCACGAGCATGAGGTAGCCCACGGCAAGCGAGAGCCGCATGGCGCGGGTGGCGTCGGAAGCTATGTTGGACATGGTTGAATTCGCTGGGGTGCGATGAGGATGCCGAGAGGCAACTAACCGCTAATGAGGCACTGATTTGACGCTCATAGCAGCAGTCCTTTTTATCAGCGTCATATTAGCGTCGTATCAGCGATTAAAATCAACTGGCCCGCAGCAGCAATTCGACGATTGCAGGCACATCGGCAAATGATTCGACGCAGCGCCACGGATCGAGCGCGCTCAATTCAGCATGTGAATACTGTCCGGTGGCGACGGCGAGGCATTTCGCACCGAAGGCTGCAGCACAGCGAATGTCCTTCGGAGTGTCGCCGATGACGATGACATCCGCCGCGTCAAAAGTCATGCCGGTGGCGTCTTGCATGCGTTGCAGTGCCACGGGGCCGAGTTGATTGCGGTCGTGATGATCGCAGCCGAAACCGCCGTCGATGAAGTGGTGATGAATGCCGTGGCGCGTGAGCTTGATCTCGGCTCCGCGGCGGACATTGCCGGTGAGCAGGCCGAGATGGGCGTCCGTGCGAGTGCGCAGCGTTTCGAGGAGTTCGACCACGCCTGGCAGGGTGAACCCGCTGAAGTCCTCGGCATGCAGGCGGCGTTTCAGATGAATGAGATAGCAGTCGAGGAAGGCAAAGACGTCGTCGCGGGTGTGTGGACGCTTCACCAGATCGAAGACATCCATGGCGATGGCAGGATCAGTGGCACCAGCGAGCTGGAGCGGTGGCAGTTGATCACGCTTGATGCCGAAGTGTTGTTCTGCGGCATCGAGAATCGCCGAGCCGCCCGCGCCGTGGCTGTCGATCAGCGTGCCGTCGATGTCAAAGAGGAGCAGCCGCGCCATGTATTAGTGCGGCTTGGCTTCTGCAGCGGCAGGCTTGTGCGCGGCGGCAGGATTGCTGGAAGGGGCGAATTTTGCGACGAGGAAGGCACCCGATGCGGCGAGGACGCAGCCGAGTAGAAATTGCCAGGGGATCGCTTTCAGTCCGCCGGGAGGCGGATGCAGCAGCATGGAGGTGACGGTGTTGACCACTGGCGCTCCGGCGAAAACGATCGGCGCGACGGCTGCTGCTGCGGCAAGGCCGAAACCGCCGCCACCTTTGGCCACGGGCATCGCCGCTGCACCGAGTGCGAGCACGAGGGCAAAGGCACCGAGCGCGCCGGCAAAGCCTGCCACGAAACTCCATGAGATGCCGCTCATGGTGAAGCTGTAATCCGAGCCGCGCACTTTCAGCAAGATCGCAGTGATGATGCCGATGGCTGCGTAGGCGAAGCACACGAGGAGGAAGGCCTTCAAGCTCGCATGCGCTGCTTCTGGGCCCGGCGGATTGATGCCCGGCATCAGCGCGCGGCCTTTGTGCAGGATGACGGCATAGACGCCCCAGGAAAAAACTGTGAGCAAGGCATAGAGAAGCCAGGTGGACATGATCTTGGGTTTGGGTTGGGAGTTCACGAGCGGCGGGTTGGGTGCGTGGTTCTTCGCTGCATCGGCCACGCTTTGCAAGGGCGGTGAGAGGGGATGGGGATCGTCCCGTGTCAGCCGGAGCAAGACGCAGCTTGCGGGCGCGTAGGGTGTGGCTTCCGTGCTGAGGCTGTCATGAGTCTGAAAATAACGCGCGCGCATCCTTCGCCCCGGAGTTTTGTGGGCCGCTTCGTCGCGCTCATGCCGATGGATGTGGAGCGTGATGTCGAGGAGCTGCACGCGATTTCACATCTGCCTGATGAGGCATGCGCCCTCTGGCGCTACATGCCGTGCGGGCCGTTTGCTCATGCAACGGAGCAGGCTGCGTTTTTACGAGAGTGGGTGGCGCACGATGATGTGGTGGCCTTCACGGTGCGCGCTGCGGACACACAGAGCTGCCTGGGGAGCATTTCGCTGATGAGTATCCGCGCGGCTCATGGTGTGGCTGAGCTGGGCAATATCTGGTACACCCCGGCGGCGCAGCGCACGAAGGTCAACACTGAGGCGTGTTATCTGCTGCTGCGACATTGTTTTGAAACCCTCGGCTACCGCCGCATGGAATGGAAATGTGATGCGCGCAATGAACGCAGCCGCAGGGCCGCGCTGCGACTCGGCTTCACTTTCGAAGGGATCTTTCGCCAGCACATGGTGATCAAAGGAGAGAATCGCGATACCGCGTGGTTTGCCATGTTGGACGGAGAATGGCCGCGCACGGGTGCAGCGTTGGCTCACTGGCTCTATGAGGATGATTCGCAGGCGTTGGGGCAAATCCTCGCCGCCGGTTAGCCCCCGCCGCGGTTGGTAGTGCTTTCCCCAGCGAAGACAGCGGAACAGGCGGGTGATCTTGACTTATGTCGCTGCCCATTACATTGACCCTGCTCATGACTCGTCCACCCCCCATGTCTGCGATTGGCAACGCAGGAGAAAGATGTCGATGAAGAAGCGGAAACAAGCGCCAGCCACACAGGCAGGACAAGCGAGTTATGCCAGCCCACCTTGCTACCTCGCGGAGTTTGATGATCTGGAGTCTTCCGGCTCTCAGCCCGCGTTATCTCATTCAACCAACCCTCATCCCATGAATCGCGATCAACTTTTCCTTCTGAAACACGACTTCTCCGACAATGCTCCGCATCTCTGGTACTGCCCGGGATGCGCCGAGTTGGTGGGACTGCTGGAGATGTATCCGCAGCTCAAGCAAACCGTGGACGTGCATCACATCGGCTTTCAGCGGCCACGGCCAGAATTGGTGCCGCTGCTTGGAGAGGAAAATCAGAGCTGTCCTGTGCTGGTGCTGCACAGCGTGCCGCCGAATCTGCCAGCCGATGTGCCCGTGCAGCATGCCAAGGGACGTGCGTTTGTGGAAGGTGCGCGAGAGATCGCGACTTATTTCGCACGCGTGCATGGCAGCGGCATGCCGCACTGAGTGTGCGCTGGCTTATACGGAGACTCGCGGAAAGAGAGACATCTCGCGCCTCCGAATTTGCCGCTCGGTTGTGCGATCTTCAATGAAGTCTGCGCACGACCACTTCACGCACACGTGCCTGCGTGGCGTAGCTGGCGAAGCCAAAGGGGACGCATTTTTCGATGTCGCCCGCGCGTAGGCCGAGGGTGCGGCCTTTGAGACTCACATTGACGAAAAGCCGGTGGTCGATCCACACGCGCAGTTCGTCGCTGCGCACTTCGACTCGCACGTGGTACCAGCGATGGTTCTCGAAGTGGGCGTTGCCACGCGTGGTATTTTCGTTGGCATCCATGTCATCGAGGCAGGAGATGCCCACGAGCGTGCCGCCCCAGCCGCCGATGACGAGGGAGAGATGCGCGTCCTCGACCGGAAAGGTCACGGTGCCGAAGAAGTCATTTCCTGCGACGCGCATGGCCTGGTACTCGATGATATAGCGAGTGCGCGGCAAGCCGGCGGCGTCCCAG
Source organism: Prosthecobacter sp. (assembly GCA_039806835.1). Lineage (GTDB taxonomy): Bacteria > Verrucomicrobiota > Verrucomicrobiia > Verrucomicrobiales > Verrucomicrobiaceae > Prosthecobacter. The sequence continues at coordinate 219,510 of JBDHQD010000003.1, forward strand.
GCCGCAAAGCGCGCGCCTGTCATCGGCTGGCCGGGCGGCAGAGAGATTTCGCCGTGCTGGATTTGCACCGTGCCTTCTTCAGAAATGCCCGCGGCTTCCCACAGCGATGCAAATTCAGGAGTGAGCAGCTGCCACTCTGCGCGGCGTGGTGGATTGCAGTGCGTGAGCAAAAAAAGGAGGCAGAGCACTGCGGCTCCACCTCCCAAGTGTTTAAAGGCGTGTTGCATCAGCCTTTGATGTCATAGCAGGAGATGAACTCCTGGTCGCGCAAATAGAGTCTGCCACCAGCGACCACAGGATGTGTCCAGATACGGCCCTGGGGTTTGCGCTGAGAAGATTGGGCCTCCAGCTTGAACTGGCTCGTGGGATTCCATGCTTTGGGCGAGGCCTCGGCGAGCACGACAGTGCCATCGCTTTCAGAGAGGCAGTACATCATGCCATCGGCGATGGTGAGTGCTCCTTTGCCTGGCCCGCGATTTTTCCAAACCTCTTCGCCCGTGAGGAAATCCATGCACGTCCATCCACCAGCGTCGGAATGGCCGTAGAGATGATTGCCGTAGAGGACGACGCCGCCGTGATGGTTGGTCATGGTTTTGTTGGCGTACACTTCTGCCGCTCCATCGGTACTGAGTTTCACCAGCTTGCATCCAGCCCCGTAACCGGCAGCGACGAAGACGTGGCCGTCTTTATAGATCGGTGTCGGAATGACGGCGGTGCGGCCAGGGAACTCACTCTTCCACAGCAGTTTGCCGTCTTTGGGAGAGATGCCGATGATGGATTGCATCAGCAACTGCACATACTGTTTCTGGCCTCCGTTTTCGGCGATGATCGGCGATGAATACTGCGCGGGTTCGGGGACTTCCTGAGTCTGCCATTTCACCTTGCCCGTCTTCGCATCCAGAGCGGCGACGGCTCCTTTGTTGCCGCCGGGAGTCACGATGACCAGGCCATCGTCCACCAAAGGCGACTCGGTGTAACCCCAGCCTTGCAATTTGCCGCCCAGATCTTTGGTCAGACTCTTGTTCCAGATTTTCTTGCCATCCACGGCACTGACGCAGGCGAGATCGCCATTGCCTCCCAGTGCATAAACCATTCCGCCGACGACGGTGGGAGTGCTGCGCGGGCCGTTGCCCCAGTTGTTATTGTAGATGGAGCCGATGGTGACCTCCCACACTTTCTTGCCCGTGGCTGTGTCGAGGCAGATGATTTTCTCCTCGGTATCGTAGAGGCCGAGCGTGTAAAGTTTGCCCCCAGTGATGGCGAAGCCGGAATAGCCGAGTCCTGCGTCCTCGCTGACCCATAGACGCTTCGGGCCATCTTTTGGCCATTTTTTCATCAATCCCGTTTCGGTGGAGACATCATCGCGCCTCGGTCCGCGCCACTGCGGCCAGTCGCCAGTTGCGGCAGCAGCTCCGGTGCTCGTTCCATTCAGGAGTGCTTGGTCGGCCTTGCTGAGACTGGTCACGGGCAGTGTCAGCGTCGTGCCATTTTCACGCTTCAAGGTGACTCTGCCTGATTCAACACGGACGAGCTCGGCCTTGATCTCATGAGTGCCGGAAGCGTCTTTCCAAACGCGAAACTCGGCGTGCGCGGAGTGAATAAAGCAGAGGGTGAGGATTGTGGTGATGGTGTGTTTCATGATCAGTGGTTCGGGTTCGAGTGTTCTGAGAATCCAAACGGGGCATCTCGCGCCTCCATTAGCGGGAAGTATCTCTCATCCACCGAGCGCGGTGAGCAGTGCCTCGACAGCGGCACGAGCTGCCAGATCACGGAAGCGATCATCTGCCAGTGTCTGCCGCAGCAAATCGCGTGCGGGGCCTGGTTTCCCGGCGCGCCGCAGCATTTCGGCGCGATAGAGGCGCAGGCGCAGTCGTTCAGCCGCAGTCTCGCTGCCGACGCCTGCGTGTTCGAACAGATCGGCGGCCTCGGTGTGCTTTGCTTGCAGTTCAGAGAGCAGGGCGGTGAGCTCCAGCAGGCGTGGGCGCTTGCGTTTTTCGGCATAGTTGGCCAACGCGGTTTTCACTTGCGCGTCACTCTCTGCCGCCATGCGACGAATCATGCCCTGATAGAGCGTGTAATCACGCTCGGCACCTTCGCCCATCACGGCACCCATTCCTTTACCAAAGGGACGATAGAGTGGATCGCCGAGTACGACATTCATCCATGAGAGCGCAGGTGTGGCATTCCATGACGCCTCGCCGATGGTGAAGCCCTCCAACAGTCGCTTGTTGAAGAGATCAAAGTGGATCGTGAGCGAAAGGTAAGGCTCATACACATTGCCGAACGTCACTGCCGCACCTTTCGCGAGCAGCGGGCCGACCCATGCTTTGTCGGTGGTGCGGATGATGCTGGCGCTGAATGAATGCAGATGGCAGGCGATGGCACCGCGCTTGAAACGGAATGAGGGTGAAGCCAATGCGCCCGTGATGTGATCCGTGTACCAGCCAAAATAGAGGATCGTGTCTGGCAGCGGCCAGTGGTCTGGAATCAGGCCAGCCTCACGGTCGATGTAAACGGGAATGCCTGCTTGCTTGTAAGTGTCCGCGCTGTGTTTGAGCCAGTCTTCGCCTTGCGCGTAGGGGCCGGTTTTTTGCGCGAGGTCGATCACCGCACGTCCGAGTAGGCCGTCTTTCTCGGCTGCGAGCGCATCGTCGATCATGCGCCGCACGGTCGCGTCATCGGGGCCATCGAGACGACCGACGAGCAGCAATCCCGCAGTGTTGCTCGCGTGTGGGAAACGCGCCGCTTGGTTGAAGTAAGGATTGCGCATGCCGCCTTTCACCGGCGGGGAGCTGAGCCCGAGTGCAGTGAGTTCTGAATCGACGCTGGCTTCGTCTTCCTCCGCTTGCTTGGGATTTTGCGCCGTGCGCCGGACTTGGAAGGGCACGCCGCGCATCAACACCAGCACGCGCACCGTCGGCACGATGGCTGTCGGTGCGCGGATGCCTGCGCCCGTGAGCGGCTCATTCGGCAGAGGCGGCTTGGCGATCCACCAGCCTTTGCTTTGAAAGAGCTTCAGCAGCGGGCGGCGCAGTTGCTCTTCGAACTCGCTGCGAGAGATCGCATTCTCCTGAGAACAGGGCAGGCCGATGATGCGCTCTTTGCGGATGCCGCGTGCTTTTGCGTAGTGGTTGGCCAATTCCGCCGAGCCTGGGTAATTCGAATTGAACACCACCGCCGTCTCTGCTGCGGCATCCCATTCTGCCACGAGCTGCGCGTGCGCTGTGAGACACACAGTCAGCCCGAGGAATGCGTAGGCAGGAAATCTCATGACCATTCGAGTTTAAGGCCGTCATGAGCGATGTTCACGCCGGGCGGGAGCTTTGCATCCTCCACAGCGTGCATGATCTCGCATTGGATGTGGGTGAACCACGTCTGCCGAGGCTGGATCTCGCGCTGCACGGCCAATGCTTCGGCAAAGTTCTGATGCGTCGGGTGAGGCGTGTGGCGCAGCGCGTCGATGATGAGCGTATCGACGCCGCGCATCATCTCCACGGTTCCCTGAGGCACTGTTTTGCAGTCCGGGATGTAGGCACAGAGCTTTCTACCACAGCGTTCAAAGAGGTAGCCGATGGTGTCCACTTTGCCATGCAGCACAGGCAGTGGAGTGATGGTGGTCTTTCCGATTTTAAACGGCCCCGTCACAGGTTGCGGCAGCGGTTTAAGGTACCCACGGTAGCGATTTTCGCCATTGAAGGCGTACACGAACATGCGTTCGAGCACCGCGAGGCATTCCGGCGTGGCATGCACGGGCATGTGCTGATCGACATCCACCGTGAAACGGCGCAATTCGTCAAACCCCGTCACATGATCCATGTGTGAATGAGTGAAGAGCGCGGCATCGAGGTGTCGAATGTTCTCACGCAGGCACTGGGTGCGGAAGTCAGGCCCGGTGTCCACTACCCACGCAGCCTCTGGCGTGTGGAGGTACACGGAGCTGCGCAGGCGTTTGTCTTTCGGGTCCGTCCCCAGACACACCGCGCAGCCACAGCCGATCACCGGAATACCCACGGACGTGCCGGTGCCAAGAAAGGTGAGCTGCATTTCCATGATCGTCACAGAGCGGTGTCCCGCATGTTTAGCTGCGATTTGCCATTGTCACAGGGGTTCTGCAAACAAGAGCCGCATTTCTGTTTTAAGCGCATGATGCCCCGTCTCGCCAGCTTCGATGAACTGGAGCGCATCGACGGTTGGGCGCGTGAATCAGGGGGCGATTGGCAGGATGGAGTCCACTTGCACCGCAACAGCGGCGTCGTGCTTCTTCAGCGCCTCGCGCAAGGCAGGGAGATCATGGCCGTGTTTGGCCACTAGGGATTGGGCGATGGCAAAGGCAGACTGGAACGACCCGTTGCCATCATTGTCGAGCCAGATGGGATTCGTGGAGCCGATCACGCGTGGAGCGAATGCCTTGCTCGATGGCTGATAAGGCCGCGGAATTTCCCAAAAAGCCTCCTTCACGCCTGGGCCTGTGGCGATGGCCACCAAGTGCGCATCATTTGCCGGTTTCGGAATTTTCCAGACGATGCGCGCCTTCACACCCGCGCGATTTTCATCTGCGATGGGCTGCTCGCGAATCAGGATGCCGTTGGCGTAAAGCTCGATGCGATCCGCTTTCACCCACGCCGGGCCGCTGATGGTTGCCTCCACCTTGATCTCGTCTCCGAGGCCGGTGGCGAGATCGCCGATGGTGAAGTGGTCATCGACTTTCAGCGTGGTCATCAATCCGAGGCTCACGAGGAGGCGTCCCTCCTGATAACTGCGCCAAACTTCATCGAGATCGAGCCCGGCGGGATTGGCATCCTTTGCGGCGACGTAAGTCCGGCCCTGCCCGATGATGAAACGGCTCACGTCATGCGTGTCGCTCGACGCGATGGCGGCGATGCGATGCCCGCGATTCAGCAGCGCGAACCAGTCGCGGTAGAGAAGATGAACATCCGACTGAAGCGCACCGGAAGTGACGACCTCCACGGCATCAATGTCGAGGGCTTCAGCCTGGCGATGTTTGCCGGTCGCTGGGTTGAATTGCAGCCCGCCGAATGGCATGAAGCCGTGGTGAAGATCGCGTGGATGATTCAGGGTGATCACCTTCACGCCCGGCGTGGCGCGAATGGCAGGAATGAGTTTCGCCCAGTCTGGCTCGTTGTGATCCACCAGGGCCGCTCCGGGCTGGATGGGGAAGGCATTGAAGTGTCCGTGCTTCGTCGTGATTTCGTTTCCGACCACAGGCGTGAATCGATCCACCACACCGACACTCGCCGCGATCGGAGCGTAGTCCGTGTGATGGTTGTGATCGGTGGCGATTGCCAGCTCGATGCCTTCACCGGCGATGGTGATCATGCGTTCCTCGATCCTGGCATCTCCGTGGCCGCTGTGCGTCAGTGTGTGGATGTGGCTGTCGGCGGCGATCCAACCGCTCGTGTCCACTTCGCGTTGCAACTCGATGTTCACCTTCCGCGCTGCGTCCTTTTTCAGCGTCAGTTCGCGTTTCTCCACGCTCCATTCAAAACCGCGTCCTGCATAGAGCACATAGTCGCCCGGAGGCACGGAGATCACCGCTTTGCCGTCCTTGGTGTAAACGACACCGGCTCGTGCCGCCACGTCGCCGACGGGTTCGGCTCGCAGCGGCTGGAGCGTGCCATCAGGGCGCGTAAGCGTGAGGCGGCATGGCATGGAATCATGCGTGGCGGTGTCGATGACGGACACTTGGATCATCGCGCCAGCAAGGGCTTCGGCGACTGGGCGCGAGTCAAGAATCACGGGGCCGACTTCGATGTCGTCGAGCTTCGCAGGGGCTTCGATCACCAGCACGTTCTCACCATCGTGCAAGGCTCCGGCAGGCACAGCGAACACGCATTCGAGCGCGGTTTCCGCCCGCGTCAGTGAACCGAGCTTTTGACCGTTGAGCAGCACGGGCCAAGTTTGTTTCACATCACGCTGCCAGATGCGCAGAGCATGTTCGGTGGCATTGGCGTGCGATGGAAACTTCAGCTCCAGTTTCTCCGCATCCACCGGCATGTCTTTGAACCTCTCCCACTCGAAGTCTCCGGCTTTGCCAAGATGCAGCCGCTTTGATTGCAGGGTGACGCTGTCCGTCTCCGAAGCCGTCAATGTGCTCCCCAGACAAAGCCAGGCGACCGCGAGAGCGGCTCGCCCGACCAGCAGGCAGCAAGGAGAATGGCGAATGATGAACATGCTCAGATTTCGCTCAGCTTCGGCACCACGAAGGGAGTGCGATATTCGCGGGTGAGTAGGGCGTTGGCGGCCGTGTTGTCGAGGAAAGATTCCTTGCCGTCGTCAATGCGGAGGTGCTGGCCGAGCGTGAGTTTCGTCTTGTCGAGATCGACTCCGGCCTCAGCGAGGTAATGGCGCGTGCGCTCCAGCGTGTCCTGCACATCTTCGTGGACTTTGATCTCACTGAGATGCTTTGAGATGTCGTTCGCGGAAGTTTTCGAGCCGAGACGATACGAGATGTTCGCGATGTGGCAGAGCGCAGTGCTTTGATGACCTTCTTCGATGTCGGCGGTGAGGTCGGTGCGCTTCCGGCTGCGCACGGCGCGGAGGAAGTTGGCGAAATGGTTCTCCGATTTGCCCTCGAAGGCGCGGACGAGATTGCCCTTCGGATCAAAGAGGCTCGTGTCGGCGATGATGCCCTCGCTGCCGTAGAAGAACCACATGGATTTGATCGTCGGATGAAACGGCGCGGTCTTGAGGCCGCGTGTTTCGGAGACGATGGTCTTGTCGCCGAAGTCGAAGATGCCCACCTGCGAGTTCGGCGTCTCGGCGACATCGGTGTAGCCGAGTCTGCCGCCGTAGCTGAGCACACTGCGGCCCAGGCCGGTCACGCCGAGGCCCCAGCGGCAGATGTCGAGTGAGTGGACGTTGTTGTTGCCAATCTCGCCGTTGCCGGTGTCCCAGAACCAATGCCAGTCATAGTGAAACTTTGGTCGCGTGAGCTTGGTCATCGGCGCGGGGCCGGCCCAGAGGTTGTAATCGCAGCGCGGAGGCATCACGCACTCCGCCGGGCCGCCGATGCTGCCGCGTCCGCTGTAGATGATGCTCTTCGCCAGCTTTACCTCGCCCAGTTTGCCCTCGCGCATGAACTTCACCGCCTCCGCCAGCGCCCCGCGCGAGCGGTTCTGCGTGCCGGTCTGCGCGATGCGCCCCAGCTTGCGCGCCACCTGCACGATGCGGCGGCCTTCCTCGACATTCTGGCTCACCGGCTTCTCGACATACACGTCCTTGCCCGCCTGCATGGCCCAGATCGCTGCGAGCGCATGCCAGTGGTTCGGTGTGGCGATGAAAACGACATCCACGCTCTTGTCTTCGAGCACGTTCCGCAAATCCTGCGCCTTCTTTGGCATCGGACGTTTCAACTCGACAAGCAACGCGCCCACCTCATCCGCCCGGTCGAGATCAGGATCGCAAACCCACGCCACATCGCAATCCGCCAACCGCGCCAGCTCCCGCGCATGCGCCTTCCCGCGAATCCCGCAGCCAATGATCGCGGCGGTGAGCTTCTCATTCGCCGAAACTGGTGCCGCATCGGCCCCGAGCAAAGTTTTCGGCAAAGCGACCGCCGCAGCGGCCATGAGTGAGTCTTCAAAAAAGCGTCGGCGTGTGGGTGTAAGCATGGTGGAGGAGAGTACGCCGCTTCCACGAGCCTTCTGCCATTGGCTGGGTTGTGAGGCAGGCTTCCCTCGCACGGAGTCGACTCAAACACGGCCAAAACAAGGCCTATTCGACTAGTTTTGGCTGAGTATAGGATATTATACATAGCCAAAACAAAAGAAACACGCTATGTTTTGGCCGAATATGAGCAAGGTCACAAAGACGCCCCGCGTGATCGGGAGGAAGGACGAGCAGGAGAAGTTTAGCAAGGCTCTGGCTTCCGGAGAGTCGGAGTTTATCGCGGTTTACGGTCGGCGGCGGGTGGGGAAGACGTTTCTCATCCGCGAGTTTTTCGATCAGGCGATCCGCTTTGAGCTGACCGGCATGCAAGGAGCTTCCCTGCGCGATCAACTCGTCAATTTCGCAGGTGCCTTGGCGAAGGCCAAAGGCTTGACCGAGACCCTCCAGCCCCCGGCGAGCTGGCAGGAGGCATTCGCTCAGCTCGAGCGCCACATCGAGTCCCTCGGAGCACCTGCCGAAGGTGGCAAGCATGTGATCTTTCTCGATGAGCTGCCGTGGCTGGACACAGCGAGGTCCAAGTTCTGCCCCGCACTGGATCATTTTTGGAACAGTTGGCATCCAAGCGGCGGGACCTGCTGTTGGTGGTGTGCGGCTCGGCTGCCTCGTGGATGGTGAGGAATCTGCTCGAGGCCAAAGGAGGTCTTCACAACCGGGTGACGCGCAAGATGCGCCTGCTGCCGTTCACGCTGGGTGAGTCGCGGGCATTTCTGCGCTCACGCGGCGTGGATCTCACCGATTATCAAGTCATTGAGCTTTTCATGGCGCTCGGTGGAGTGCCTCATTACCTCAAGATGGCAGAGCCAGGCTGGTCAGCGGCCCAGATCATCGATCGCACCTGTTTTCATCCACACGGGGAGCTGCGGACGGAGTTTGAGAACCTTTACGCCTCGCTCTTCGATGCACCGGGCGAACACCTAGCCATCGTGAAGACTCTCGCTGCAAAAACCTGTGGCATCACGCGGACCGAACTGCTCGCAGCCGCCGGGCTGTCCTCAGGCGGAACAGCCACAGCACGGCTCGAAGAACTGGCGGAGTCTGGATTCATCCAGATGAGCGTTCCATTTGGAAAGCGAGCCAAGGACGCAGTCATTCGGCTAGCTGACGAGTTTTCGTTTTTTCACTATGCATGGATCGCACCACTCGGCAGAAAGCCTGCGGACGAAGGGTATTGGCTCAAACAAAGAGGAACACCCAGGTGGCGCGCGTGGTCGGGCTATGCCTTTGAAACAGCCTGCTTGAAACACGCCTCGCGCATCAAGGCCGCGCTCGGCATCAGCGGCGTGCAGACCACGGAGGCGCCGTGGCGTCATGTGGCATCCGAGGCTGCTCCCGGCGCCCAGATCGACCTGCTCATCGACCGCGCCGACGACACCATCAGCCTCTGTGAGATGAAGTTCTCCGAGGCGCAGTTCACCATCGACAAAGCGTATGCTGAAAAACTGCGGCAAAAACGCGACACCTTCCGCCGCATCACTGGAACGCGCAAAAACCTGTTCCTCACCATGGTCACCACCTTCGGCATCGTGGACAATGCGTATGCCAAAGAGCTGGTGACAAACTCGGTGCTGGCGGAGGAGTTGTTCCGCGAGTGAAGAGGGGCTGCAGTCTTTGACCTCAGCAAATATTCCGGCAAAGCGACCGCCGCAGCGGCCATGAACGAGTCTCCAAAAAAGCGTCGGCGGGTGGGTGTGAGCATGGTGGAGTCAGTTGGAAAGGTTCAGATCCGCCATGTAGATCGCCGTGATGGTCTTGCCTGCGGCGTCTTTCTCGTGGCTCGAATACCAGGAGATGAGGCCCTTGGTGGGTGAGAGCTCGACGAAACCAGGATACGAGTTGTCGCCGCCGCTGGGGAGTTCGGCGAACTCGTGGAGCGTTTCGCCGATGAGCCAGCAGAGGGAGGTTTTCGCGCCTTTTTCCATCGTGGTGTGCCGTCCGGCGACGAGGATGTGCGCGCCCCACTTCGAGACGAGCGGGCCGCCGATGGCGCGGTCGAGCGACTTCCGATCCCATTCGGTGAAGGGTGGTTTGGAGCGAATGAGAAACGCTTCCTTGCCACCACCATGGCGACCGATGGCGAGGAGGCGGCCGTCGTTCTCAAAGAGAAAGGCGGTTTCATCGCCCGCGGTCTCGGCAAAGTAGGCACGCTTCTTCCAGATGAGGCCGTCATCGCTTTCGAGCATGAGGGACTGCACTTTTTCGCCCTCGCCTTTTGCTGCGATGTCGAAACCGGGCTTGCGTCGGCCACAGAGGAAGGCTTTGCCGCCGTGCGTGGCTGCGCGCCAGATGTAGTGGCCGAAGGTGCCCTCCAGCATCGTCGGTTCGCTCCACTTGGTGCCATCGGTCGATGACACGGCAAATCCGAGCATCTTGTTCATGTCGTAGTCCTTGCGGTCGAGCAGGCCGGGGCCAGTCCACCAGGTGCCGGTATAGACGAAGAGCTGATCATTGAAGACGAGAAAGTGCGGATCGCGCGTGTCGCGGTCCTTTACACTGAAGCGATGCACCTGTTGCCACGTCGCGCCTTCATCTGCGCTGCGCAAAATGATCGTGGAGGCCGTGTTGAAGACCATGTGACCGTCCGGGCAACTGCGGAACGTTAAATAGAGTTGTCCCTTGAAGCGTACGAGATCGGTGAAGGCGTTGTGCTCGCCATTGTGAAAGATGCGGCGGATGTGGGAGACGGTCACTTTCGGCGGCTCGGTGGCGAGCACGGACTGTAGCAGCAGACACGAAGAGAAAGTAAGTAGGCAGAAGGCGAAGCGTGACATGATGAAAGAGGCAAGCGGGGAGAGTGGCGGGCGATCAGCGCTCCTTGGATTTGCGATATCGATAGGCGAAGACGAGCAGCAAGAAGGCAAACGCCACCACCACGCCTGGATGCTGGATGCGGGTCAGCATGGATGAGGCAGGTGGGAGCGAGTCAGAAGAAGGAGTGTCGTCAGGCGAGGGATCAATGCGCACGGTTTCGACTGCGGGCAGTGTGCCGAGCGTGGCCCAGTCCGCTGAGATCAGGAGATCCATGCCGGGATTGCGCTCTTTGATTTCACACGAGCAGGCACCGCAGAGGTAGCTGGCGGTCTGCAGCAAGTTGTCATCGCAAATGCCTTTGCCGATCAGTGGTTCCAAAGCGCGGCCACGACCAAACACAGGGAAGGCCATGGGCTCGTGGATGAAATCACCGAGATCAGGTTCCAGGCGCATGAGCATGGCCATGAGCACGGCTTCACGCGCATCGCGGCGACTGACGCGCAGGATCGAGAACTCGATTTTCAGTGGTAGATCCGTCAGCAAGACATCGGCGTTTTCATGTCGCCCTGCGCTTTGCGCCCGAAGAGCCTCTTCCTGCGTGGTCACGCCGTCGGGGAGTTTTAACTGCGAAGTCAGCGTTTTCAGAGACGACTGGAGCGTGGCAAAGGCCGCGTTGTCTTTGGCAGCGTCACCCGATTCCAGCAGCAACCACACAGCGGTCTGGCCGCTAAGCAATCGCTTGCTGAGTTCTTTGCGCACGGGTGATTCGAGCAAAGTCTCCACATTCTCAGGCGAGATCTGGCGTGCTTGCCAGGTGATCTCTGAGGCCGCGCTCGAGCGTGGATCGTGGAGAGTGATGAGAGGACCATCGCTAGGTGGAGCGAGATCGACTTTCAGGTTGGCTGGCACTGGCGGATGCTGAAGCTGCTGCACAGCGGCCTTCTCAGCGGAGGTGAGGCCGCCGCTGCCGGGAGTGATGGTCAACTTGTAGGAGGCTGGTTCCCAGCGTTCGAGCGCGTAGCGAAACACCGGCACCTGACATGCGTGCGACGCGGCGCTGAGCAACAGGCAGCACGAGATCGTCGTGAGTGCCTGATGCCGTCGCCTTTCCGTGAGCGGTGCGCTGCTGCCTGTGTGATGAATGCGCGCGGACATGGGATCGTTGCGTGGTGGCTAGTGGATCAGCTTTGCGGCTTCTGCCTTGGCTTTGGCGAGCACCTCGGAGAGCGCGACTGGCTTGCCGCCTTGGCGCACGCTCTCGTCGGCGGCTTCCATGAAGGTGAAAATTTCCAGGGTCTCTTCCTCGCTCACAGGTGGCACACCGGTGCGGAAAAATTTACCGATTTGTCGGCACAGTGCTTCGTAGCTGATTTTCTTTGCCCCGCCTTGCACACTCTTGCTGCCAAACGCCATCGCGCCGAATTCGGATTTCCCTCGCACGATGCCGTGATAGGTGCCCACGCGGCCATCTTTCCACACACCCGTCACTTGATCCGTGGCTTTGCCTTTCACACGAGACACGGTTTCACAGCCAGTGCCCATCAGGGTGAAAAGCGACTCGATGCCGTGAATGGCGTAGAAAAATAAATCCGGCGTGCCGCTCTGGTAGGAACATGGGCCCCAAGTCGTCGCGCTGATGATGTCGCCGAGTTCTGGGTTGTTCTTCAGTGCGATGAGATCCTCGCCAAAACGTGAAGAGGAACTCGACCATGTTTTCACGCCACGCTTTTTCGCCAGTTCGAAAATGGCAATGGCTTCCGCCAGCGTGCCTGCGATGGGCTTGTCGATGTACACCGGCTTGCCTGCTTTGAAAATCTCCCGCGCTTCTTGAAGGTGGATGCGCCCGTCCACGCTCTCCAGCAGCACCACATCGACCTTCGCGAGCAATTCCGGGATGGTGGGCACGATCTCCACGCCCATATCGCGGAGTTGTTGCGTGAACTTCTCTTTGCGATCTTTGCTGGCAGGCATGTCCGTGCCGCCCGTGTAGCCAGTGGTCACTTTGATGCCCGCCAGCTCGCCCTCGGTTTCTCCTTTGTTGAAGAGCTTCGTGAAGGCTGGCACATGCGAGGTGTCCAGTCCGACGATGCCCGCGCGCAATGGCTTGAGGGCATTCTGAGCGTGAGCAGTTCCGCACAGCAGAGCCAGGAGGACAGAAAACAGAGGGAGTGATTTCATCATAAGGGGGCAGGCAATACGGCATGGAAACAGGTGCTCCTGCAAATCGCATCTGAAAACACACGCTCACGTTGCGCTGATCGCTGCACGGAAGGCTCCATGCTAACTCATCAGCCCCTCGATGTTGATGAGGAATAGCTGGCGGCCATTTGCACCGTCGGGCGCGTCGATGCACACGAGCCTCTCATCGCGACTGCTGCGCGGATGGCAGTCCACGCGCCATTCACCTTGATACTGCGGCGGCTGAATAAAGTGGCCGAGGTCGATGCGCTTTTTCGATGCGATGTGATACAGGTGCGGCGTCTGGATGCGGCGCACACCCTGCGCGTAGGTGTCGTTGAGAATCCACTCGTTGTTTTTCAGGTAGGTGAGGTGGCCGCCCTTGTCGAGAATGCCGTGGCCGATCTCCTCGATGATGCCGCTGTCCTTGTCCTCGAAGAGAAAATCGCCCCAGTCCGCGTTGCCGAGCCATCCCTTCGCTTGTGAGAGGATGTGCGTGGCATCCCGCCAGATGAAATGGGACGCGTAGCCGTTCGGGATCACGATGCGCAAATCGCTGCCGTCCAGGTTCGCTGTGATGAGACGTGTGAGATGGCCGCCCTTCGGCTGCGTCCAGCGGTGCAGCATGATGAAGCGCCTCCCATCCGGCCCCACGAGCAGATGATACGCATGATGCTTCGATGTCGGGTGGTTTTCCATCACCGTGCCGGTGTTTGCGAGCGTCTGGTGGCTGACGATGAGTTTTTCAGCACCCGTTTCGAGATTCACATGCGTCACGCCGCTGCCCGCAGGAGCCATGTCATCGAAAAATCGGTCCTTGATGCCCGCGTAGCCGTAGCCGGGCCGGCAATCGGCCACTCGCGAAAAATCACAAGACACGGCTTCTCTGCCATTCGGTGCCAGCGCATAGATGGGTGTGGGCAGCGTGTGCTTCTCCATCGTCTTCACGTCGAGGATGTGGCTGACGAACCTGTCCTTCTCGCGGTCGTTCCAAATCACTTTCGACTCGGTGCCGGGAATCCATTGCAGCATGCAGCCCTGCTGCCAGCACCACGCGTTCGATTTGCCGAGCGGAATCCAGGTGTTGTTGTCTTGGAGATCCACCATGCCGACCTCGATCACGTCCTCTGCCGTCGGCGAGCGGCTTTCAAAGTTCACCTTGTTCGAGAGCACGAAGCGGTTGTCCGGAGAGAACTGCAGCTTGTCGTAGTAGCCGAACCAGTGAAAACCGGGGCCTTTCGTGATCTTGCGCGTCGGCGGGAACTTTGCCGACTCCTGGCTGCGGGCGGCGAGCGGTGCGAGGGCGAGCGTCGAGAGAAAGTGGCGGCGGTTGGGCATGACACAGGTTGTACGTTGTTCACGCTTTAGCGTGTTCAAAGAAGCTTCAATCACACGCTAAAGCGTGAACAACATACTCCTCAATCATCCCAACCCTTCCCGTAATCCAGCACAGGATACTGCCTCCACCGCAGAGCCGCTTCTTCTCGCCCGACAGTCTCCAGATAGTCTTGGGCGCTGCTCCAAGGCCAGTCTTGCCACCTTTCCACATGGCCGTGCTTCACCGGATTGTGATGGATGTAATTGAGCGTAGCCCAAAAATGGGAATCGCCGCGAATCGCACGATCCGCAGGTGCGCTCCACACCTTTCGTCCGCGCTGCTCGTCCTCACCATTCCATGCGTGAGATGTGCGTCCGTGCAGGCGTCCCAGCTCGCGGATGGTGTTCTTCAAATCAGGAACGCGCAGAAGCAGGTGGTAGTGATTGGGCAGCACGCACCAAGCGTGGGTGATGCATTTTGCCTCGTCGAGGGTCGCGAGCAGGTCGGCGCTGAAATTCTGCATGCGCGCCTCAGATTTTCCAATGAGGGGAGCATGCTCGTAACAGGCCGCCGTGAGGTGAAACAATGCCGGTCCCTCGACGAAATGCGGCGGGCTGTGCCACGGGCGTTTCAAGCCCTGCCGCCATTGCAGCAGGGCAGCTTGATCATCCTGCGAGAGCTTCCTCCAGCGGTACATGTGCTCGAAACGCTTTTGTCGAGGCTTGTCGTTCACGCTTTAGCGCGTTTCGGACGCTCATTGACACGCTAAAGCGTGAACAACGTACGATCCTTCGTATTCACATCCCATGAAACGCCTGATTTTGCCTCTCGCCCTCGTTGTGAGCCTGAATGCCTCCGCTGAGGACTGGCCGCAGTTCATGTACAATGCCGCGCATTCGGGCAATGCGGCGCAAATTGACCTCGATGTCGAGAAACTCGACCTGCAAGGCGCGGTGGCGATGACGGATGGCATTTACACGTCGCCTGTGGTCGCGAGCGGCAAGGTGTATGTCGTGGATGGAAGCGGTTGCGCGGCGTGTTTTGACGCCAAGACGCTCAAGGAACTCTGGCGCTTCCAAAGCAAAGGCGGGAAGCAAAACGTGAACAATGTCAGCTCGCCCGCCATCGCCGGGAAGTGGCTGCACTTCGGCACCACGGCCGGTTTTTACTATGTGCTGGATCGCGACAGCGGTGCCGTGGCGGCCGAGATCGACTGCGGCGAGCCGATCTTCAGCACGCCGGTCGTGGCAAAGGATCGCGTGTATGCCGCCACGCTCGGGGCGCAGGTGCTGGCGATGACGTTTGAGGGCAAGCAACTCTGGAAATGGGATTTTGTGAAGGAGGTGATCGGCTTCGATGGCAATCGCTGGAGCGGCGAGTCCTGGGCCGCGTTTTGCGAGAAGCGCATGCTCGCTACGCTCAAACCCGGCACCAAGCCAACCTCCAGCGATGGCCGCGTGACGTGGAAGGATCACTTCGTGTGCTCGCGGGACATTTGTTTGATCAAAAACAACGTCGTCGTCATTCCCGCCGGTGGTCGCACGCTCTTTCTCGAAGACACCGGCACCGCGCCGAAGCTCAAAGCCACCGGCGAGATCCCCGAGTGGGCCGGCAAGGAGTTCCCTGCCACCTTCGGCCAGAGCGCCGATGACGACGGCAATGTCTATGTCCAATGGCACCGCCGCGACAACGCCGGTCGCGTGGACATCATGCGCCTCGAAGGTGACACGCTGAAAACCGGCGACTTCGTGCCCGGAACCGACACGAACATTCGCATGGACGGCCTGCTGAGCTTTTCCCCCGTGGCGATTCGTGGGAAGGATGTTTATCGAGTGAGGCCAGAAAGTGAACGTGGTGTGATGCGGCATCGTGTGGGATCCGCAGATGACAAGGGTGAGCTGCTGACGATGGGTGGCTACATTGCACCACCGGTTTTGACTAAAAACCACCTGATCGTTGGAGACACGCATGGTTGGCTGCACATCGAGCCGATCACGCCCGCTCACAGTCTGGCTTCTGGCCAACGAGCATCCGATGTCGCGATCAGCGCACCCGTGGCGATAGCAGACGGACGCATCTATGTGCCGAGCGAAGACGGACGTGTTTATGTTTACGCACCGGGTGACTGGTCTTACAGCCGCCATGACCGCAAAGACATCGCGCCCGTCCGTTCCCCGCTCACAGGTCCGCTCGCTGACGCCAAATACGACTGGTACACGAACTACGGCAACTTCGCGGGGCAGAACTCGAACAACCAGGACCTGAAGCCGCCGCTGCGCATGCGCTGGGCGCGTCGTCTCGAAGGCACGGTGAAGCATCTGCCGGTCTGCGGAGGCGGGCGGATGTACACACACACGGCGGAAGGCCAGATCATCGCGTGTGAGCAGGACACGGGGCGCTTGCTTTGGCGGAAGTGGTTTCCCGATGTGTATCTGAGCTTCACCTCGCCGCTTTACATCGACGGCAAGCTGCTGGTGCCGCAGGCGGGCATCAAACAATCCTTCGTGCGCTGTCTCGATGCCGCGACGGGCAATTTGCTCTGGGAAGCGCCTTTCACCGGCAGCCCGAGTTGGAGTCGCCAGTTCCCGCCCGTTGTCGCGGGCAAGGTGGCGATTTACGCGAGCGGCACCGGCGACTATGCGGTGCAGGGAAGTGAGAAGCCGTGGACTTTCGGCGGCGAGCCAGTGAAGCCTGCGGATGGACGCGAGGTGATGAGCTTCATCTACTCGAACGACAACCCGTATTACCCGAAGAATCATCATCCGCGTCTCTGGGCCTGGGATTTGGAGACGGGCAAGATCGTGTGGGAGAAGGACTTCGTCGATCAGGGGCGCGGCGGCAATGACTGCGGCATCTGCGTGCTCGATGGCAGGCTCTACTACAGCGTCTTCTTTGGCTACGACACGGATACGAAGCGTCGCCGCGGTTTGCCGGTGGAAAACAACGGCTTCACCTGCTGCATCGATCCCGCGACGGGCAAAATCTTCTGGCAGACGAACGATTACTACGTCACCGCGAAATGCACACTCAGCGCCCGCGATGGCAGGCTCTACATCGGCGGCTATAACAAGGCGAACGCGGGCACAGATGATCGCTACGTCTGGTGCCTCGATGCCAACACCGGCAAGCTCATCTGGAAAAGCGACGCCGTGACCTCCGCGCTCAATGTCGTCAGCGTGGGCAAGCGGTTCATCTTTTCCAACGCGCTGCGCGGCAAGGGCAACATCTTTGACAGCGCCACCGGCAAGGTGGTTTACAGCATCCAGACGAACTACGCCTGCTGTCGCTTCACCATGAGCGAGCCTTATGTGCTCGGTGCGAACATGGACATGATCGACCTCAGCCAGGAAGGCAAACTCGTCTCCACTGGCCCTGCTATCGACTCGCGCGAGTGTCTCGGCGCCGTGGTGAGCAACGGGCGCATCTTTTACACCTCGCAGGCCAGCGGCTTCATCGTCTCGCAGACTTACGGTCCCGAGTCGAAAGACCTGCCGCCCGCGTGGGAAGTGCGCTCACGGTAGCCACCGGATGCAGGAGGCCATCGGCACTTCGATGGGATCGCCTTTTGCGGTGATCGCTCCGCTTGCGCGGTCGATGTGGTAAACGACGACATTGTTGCCGGGCATGTTGGCGCAGAGCAGCCAGTGGCCATCGGGGGTGATGAGCAGATTCTGTGGCCCCTTGCCACCGCTGGGTTGGATGTTCAGCAGCGTGAGTGTTCCATCCTCGGCGATGCGATAACTGGCGAGGCTGTCGTGACCGCGGTTGGTGCCGTAGAGATGTTTGCCATCGGGTGTGATTTTCAGGTCGGCAGTGTAGCTCTTGCCGGTGAAATCCTTCGGCAGTGTGGCGATGCTTTGTTTCTCTTTCAGCGTGCCGTCGGCGCTGTTCCAGTCGAAGACGGTGATCGTGTTGGCGAGTTCGTTGATGACATACACGAGTTTGCCGTTCGGGTGGAAGGTCAGATGGCGCGGGCCGCTGCCAGGCGCGAGCTTGGCGAAAGGCTGCGCGGTATTGGGTGCGAGCTTCGCACTGGCGTCGTCGAGGGTGTAAATCATAATCTTATCAATGCCGAGATCGGCGGCGAGCGCGTGCCTGCCATCCGGACTGACGACAAAGCAATGCGCATTCGGCCCCTTCTGCCGTTGTGGGTCGGCGCTGGAGCCGCTGTGTTGGAAAAACGACGCGGCCTCTCCGAGTGATCCGTCATCCTTCACCGGCAGCGAGGCCACGCTGCCGCTGCTGTAGTTCGCCACGAGCACGCATTTGCTTGTGGCAGTGACATCGAGGTAGCATGAGGCCGTGCCGCGCGTGCTTTGACGGTTCAGCATCCGCAGATTGCCGTCACGACCTTCGATCGCAAACGCGGCGACGAATTCATTTTCCTCGCCGCCGAACTTCGCCGCATCGATGGCGTAGAGGTGCCGCTTGTCTGGTGAGAGCGCGATGAAAAAGGGATTCTGCACACCGGTCGTGCGTTTCAACGGTTTCAGCGCGCCGTTTTCCGAATCGAAGGCAAAGGCGTGAATCCCGGCCTTTTCGCCAGACGCGAAAGCGGAGACAAAAACGAGCGGCTCCTCGCCACGGGCAGGAGACAGGTGGAGGGCAAAAGCAAAACTCATGAGGGCAGTGATCGTTTTCATCATGCGAGAATGAACGCGGGCACGCGCCTTTCTTTTCGCGCGGCTTCGGCAAGAGAATGCGCGAGCGTCCGCTTCAGGGTTCGTGTGCGGTGGTGTCATGGAGATTGAGAGAGGTGTGCCGAGTTTCATGAGGGCAGCAATCTATCCATGCATCGCACGACTTGCTCCTGTAAATGCGTATTCGGGGGATGAAATCGCTCCTCGCTGTCTGCCTGCTGGGTCTTGCTTCGTCCGCCGCTGCGGAGTTTGCGCTGAAGGATGGGGACACGGTGGTGTTTCTCGGCGACAGCATCACGGCGGCACGTCGCTATGATCGCATCATCGAGAACTACACGCTGCTGCGCTTTCCCACGCGGCGCGTGACATTCTTCAACGCGGGCAAGGGTGGCGACACGATGACTGGCGCGCTGGAGCGGTTGCAGCGCGAGGTGTTCGACCGCAAGGCGACGGTGCTGACAGTGGCTTTCGGCGTGAACGACATCGGCTGGGGCATGAAGGCGGACGCGGAGCACAAGGAGGCGTATTTGAAATCGCTGCGCACGCTGATCGGGCGTTGCCAGGAGCACCACATCCGCGTCTTCATCTGTTCGCCCGCGATCACGAGCGAAGATCCCGACAAGGCGGAGCAGGGATTTCTCCAACAGATGAGCGACGAAGGTCTGGCGCTGGCGAAAAGCCTGGGCGCGGAAACCATTGACATCCAGCGCTCGATGAGAGCCGTGCAGCGGCGTGTGCTGGCGGTGAATGAAAAGGTCAAGGACAAGGCGAAACACACGAAGCTGCATGTCGAGGATGGCGTGCATTTGAATGACCTGGGCCAGCTCGCGATGGCGGTGGCGATCCTCAAAGGTCTCGGCGCTCCCGCCGAGGTGTCCGCCGCGCAGATCGACGCGAGGGTATTGAAGGTCACGAATGTCGAGGGCTGCACCGTGTCGAATCTCAAGGTTGCGAACGGC
Source organism: Prosthecobacter sp. (assembly GCA_039806835.1). Taxonomy (GTDB): domain Bacteria; phylum Verrucomicrobiota; class Verrucomicrobiia; order Verrucomicrobiales; family Verrucomicrobiaceae; genus Prosthecobacter. The sequence continues at coordinate 239,042 of JBDHQD010000003.1, forward strand.
GGCGTGACGTTTGATCGGCTCGATGAAGGTTATCCGCTGAACTTCGGCACCTTTGGCGCGCTGAATTTCAGGTTCGTTCCCGTGCCTGCCGAGTTGAATCAATACACGCTCGCCGTGAACGGACTGGCGAAAGGCAAATACGAGCTGCGCGCGGGTGGACGCCTGCTCGGCACCGCCACCGCACAACAACTCGCTGCCGGTATGAACATCTCCTCCATGACCGCCGATGCTTGGGAACCCGGCGGGCCGTGGGACGCGCAGGCGGCGGCGCTGAAGATGGTGACGGACGCGCGCGCGGAGATCACCGGTTCCGATCGTTATCGCGAGCGCTATCTCGGCACTCACGCCGCGACGGACTCCGTGCGTGCGCAAACGCAGGTGGTGCTCGACGCGCTCGAAAAACTCCAGCGCGAGTATGCGCGGCCTGCGGCGATTCACTTCGAGGTGAAGCCCGCGTCGGCTGATGCGAAGGAGAAAAGCGCGCGTTGAAAAAACGCGGGCTACACCGGCCGCAGCACGCTTTTCACCACCTCGCCCTTGTGCATTTTCTCGAAGGCTTCGTGCCATTCGGTCACGGGCCACACGCCGCCGATGATCGGCTTCACGTCAAACTGACCGCTGCTCAGGAGCGCGATGACACGCTCCCAAACCGGCCAGTTGTGGCTGAAGCTGCCTTGCAGCGTGACGTTCTTCTGCACCAGCGGGTCGATGTTGAAACCGAGCGGTTGCGGGCCCCAGCCGACTTTGGAAATCCAGCCAGCGGGACGCACGAGTTCGAGTGCGATCTTCAGCGTGATGCTCGCGCCCGCCGCGTCAATGACGCCATCGCAGCCAAGGCCGTCGCGCTCCTGTGCCCAGGGTTTCGCATCGCCGATGATGACCTCGCAGCCGTAGTGCTGGCGGGCCAGTTCAAGGCGGTGCGCGTCTTGCGGCAGGCCGACGATGGCGACTTGAGCGCCGCACTGTTTCGCCATCGCCGCGCAGAGGATGCCGATGGTGCCGGGGCCGAGCACGACGACGCGGTCGCCAGGCTCGATGCGCGCGTTTTTCACCACCGCGTTGTAAGCCACGCAGCAGGGTTCGGTGAGGCAGGCCTGCTCAAAGGGAAGATGATCCGGCACATGATGCAGGATGCGCGAGGGCACGCGCACATACTTCGTCATCGCGCCGTTCACACCGTAGCCGAAGCCCTTGCGCGTCGGATCGAGATTGTAGAGGCCGCGCTTCGTCATCGGGTTGTCGTGGCTGATGATGGCGGCGGTTTCGGAGACGACGCGGTCGCCTTCCTGCCAATGCTCGACCTCTTTGCCGACTTCGACGATGCGCCCGCCGAACTCATGCCCGAGCACGACGGGATAGTTCACCGGCCAGGAATGATCCGCCGTCCACTGATGCAGATCGGAGCCGCAGACGCCGACATTGGCGACTTCGAGAAGCACGTCCTCGGCGCCGATGACCGGCTTTTCGATCTCACGGACTTCGACGGAGCCTTTTTCAGGCGCGTAATTGACAACGGCGGCGGATTTCATGGTGTTGGGGTTGGATAGGGAAGCTTAACGCGAATGGCCGCGAATACCCGCGAATCTACTCGAATCAATCATGGCTGAATTCGCGAGCATTCGCGGCCATTCGTGTGCATTCGCGTTGAAAGAGATCATAACCAACAGCCTACTCATTTTGGGTTCGGACTTTTCGCGCCCACTCAAGCTTTGGGTTCTTGAAGTTGATGATCAGCCCCACTTCCAATCGTGAAATGCGCAGGTAGTTGAGCATTTGGGCCATTTCGTTTTCTCCGATGGCATCAATGGACTTCACATCGACGAGGACAGTGCCATGAACCGTGATGTCAGGAATGCAGTCGCCGACCACCTGACCCAGATAGCGAATGGGATAGGCTCGTTGCGCTTCTGCTCGAAACCCCTGTTGCTGGAGATCGATGACCAATGCGTTCTCGTAAGGTTTCTCACGCAAACCGGGGCCGAGCGCGTTATGGACTCGCATGGCACTGCCGATGATCGCATATGTGCCGTCTTTGAAGTCCATGGTTGGAGGCGGGGATTTAAGAAGCGAATGAGCGCGAATGGCGAAAGCAATTCGCCATCATGCAAAAGCAGGAACGTCCTGGGCATGCACGGCCTCGCAGATCAAACGCAGCGAGGCTTCGAGATTGCCGTCGGCGGTTTTGAAAGCATCCGCGTCGATGGTGAGCGGCGCACCGAGCACAACAAGCGGGGCGCCATACTTCGGGCATTGGATGGCTTGTTCGAGGCTGAGGCCGCCGACGGCCTGCACCGGCACTTTGACGGCCTGCACGACCTCGCGCAGTTGATCCAGCGGACTCGGCATGCGTTTGCCCGCAGCGGCGATGCCGCGACGTTCGTCGTAGCCGATGTGATGGATGACGTAGTCGCAGCCGAGGTCTTCGAGCCATTTCGCACCGGCGACCATGTCGTCGCTGATCATGTTGTCGCCCATGACCTTGCAGCCGAAGTCTTTCCCGGCTTTGACGACGCATTTCACCGTCTCGGCGTGCGCACGCGCCATGACCACGACATGCGTGGCACCGGCCTTGGCCATCATCTCGGCTTCGAGGTAGCCGCCATCCATCGTTTTCAAATCGGCAACGATGGGCGTGCTCGGGAACGCCTTCCGCAGCTCACGCACGCCATGCAGACCTTCTGCGAGGATCAGCGGCGTGCCCGCCTCCAGCCAGTCCACCCCGGCGCGCATTGCCAGCGCGGCCGTTTCGAGAGCTTCGTCGATGTTGGTAAGGTCGAGCGAGATTTGGACGATGGGTTTCATGTTTATCAATGAATTGAGGCAATGGTGCTGCCATGTATCGGCAACAATCAGCGGGAGGTTGTTGAGACTTTGATGGCATCAAGCTCGCCGCACAGTGCCAGAGCCTTCAGCGCCTGGCAGGTCGCGATGTAGGTGATGTAGTAGTAGTTGCCGCGATACAATGAATGCATCCACCAGCGACCGGAGACGCGCTGCTCTTTTTTGAGCCAGGCCACGGCCTTTTGCACACGCTCGTCCTTGGCCGGCACGCCGCTTTGGCGCATCAGCACCACGGCGAGCGCGGTCATGTAGGCGTCGCTCTCCGGTTTTGCGGCATCAGGCAGTCCGGTGATGAGATTTCTCACGGTGTCGCTGATTTCAAAGTGCCAGTCATCGAGCGCGGAGAAATCGCGCGTGCTCCAGCCGCCGTCGGCGTGTTGTTTGGAGGAGAGCAACTGGAGTGCCGCACTGCGTTTTTCGACGGGGACAAGCTCCGGGAGGTAAAAGGCCAGTTGCAGATGCAAAACGCGATCCCAGTCATTTTTAGGCTCCGCATCGCGCAGCCAGTTTTTGAGCTTTGCGACCTTTGCGATCAGTTTTTCGTCCTTGAGTCCTGCCAGCCATCCAGGAGCTGCTGTGATGACACGGGCGGCTTGCAGCGACAGCTCAAAGTCTGTCGTGATGTGCGGGATTTCCACTTCGCCATGACTCACAAAGGCTCCGCTGTCTGACTGGCGCTCAAACATGTCGCAGATGGAGCGCTCGGTGTGCTCGCTCATTTTTCCCGTGAGGTGTTTATCCCATTCTGCGAGGCCGAGTGAACGCCACACGGCTGAGAACGCGCCCGGCTTGTGCTTGTAGCCGCTCTTCGTGGTCTTCTCCTTGACCTCCTTGACGTCCTTCGGCACGAACTCGATGAAGTCTGCCACGATCTCTTCGCTCGGCTTGCCGAGCTGCGGGATCAAGGCGGGCCGCTCGCTCAGGTAAGGGCCTGTCGTGTGACAGTTGACGCAGCTTTTTTCACGCACCCAGCAGGTCGCGCCGTCGTCCAGATACTTCACCGCTGCTTTGACGGACTCTGCGCCAAACTTTGCCACGCGTGGCTCGTCCGGGGTGGGGATGCTCACCTTGATGCTGCCGGACTCGTATTGAAAAACCGGTTTCGGCTTTTGCGGCGGAGGGCTTGCGGCGAACATCAGCGAAGCGCCGCACATGAACAGGATGATGGATTTCATGGCCTGCAAAACGGCGCGTGGCCACGCGTCTTGCGACGCTATTTCTTCTGCGCTGGATTCGGCGGCGCTTGGAGCGGTGTGATGTCGATGGTGGATTCGATGCCACGCAGGATTTTATCCGTGAACTGCTGTCCACGCACCTTGACCTCGGGATGACCGACGGAGCTGTGGCCGCCGCCAGTGATCGGCACGAGCAGTGAGACGACACCCGCCTTTTTCAGCGCGGCATGGATCGTCTCCGCATGCCGGAAGGCCACGCGCTGGTCCTGGGTGCCGTGGAAGGTGATGAAAGGCGGATCGTCCTGGGTCACATGCGTTACCGGTGATGCGGCGACGGCTTCCGCGTGTTTCTCCTGCGCGCTTCCGCCCAGCAGCCCGCTGACGGCGGCATCCTTCCAGATGGGGTTGCCATTTTTATCAAACATCATCGCTTGCGTGAAGTCCTCCGGGCCGCAGAGGTTCACCACACACTGCACGCGACTGCTGAAGCTCGTGTTCGGGCCGAGATCGCCTTCCAGCTCCTTCACATCGCCGCTGGTGCCGAGCAGCGATGACAAATGCCCGCCCGCCGAGCTGCCCCACACGGCGATTTTGTCAGCATCGAGATTCAGTTCCTTCGCATGCGCGCGGATCCAGCGGATCGCCGCTTTGCAATCATGCACCTGCGCCGGCCAGTGCGCTTCTTTGCTGAGGCGGTAGCCGACGGCGACAGCGGCGTAGTCTCCCGTGCGCGCCAGTTGAATGCCCAGCGCCCCATAGCCGATGCGGTCGCCGTTCACCCAGCCGCCGCCATGAATCATCGCCACGACCGGCAGCGGTTTGTCGCTGTTGCGTTTCTTCGGCAGATACACATCCACTCGCTGTTTGGGATTGGTGTTGTCGGCGTAAGGCTGATCGAGTTTGAGTTCGACCTGGTTCTTCGCCGCGAAGTCGATGACGTTTTTCCTTTGCACAGACACATCCAACCCCGGGGCGGATGAAGCTGCGAGGACGAGGATGACAAAGAGGTGTTTCATGGCCTGATGGAAACGTCCGTCCGGCGCGCATCCTTCAGCCGCTCCCAGGCCATCTCCGCCCAGAAGAACTGGGAGTAGTAGAGCTTCGCGTAGTCGTAGTGCGTGATCACGCTCTCGATGGCGGGTGTCAGTTCGTTCAATTGATCCTTGTCAGGCGTGAGCGTGACGATCCACGCCGCCGCAGTCGGTTCACGGACGAAGGCAGTCTCTTTGCCACGACGTGGAGCCAGTTTTCTGAAGACGCGCATCTGCGCCTGGGCCAGATCCTGCGCCTCCGTTTCGGTCATCTGGGGTTTCCAGTCCTTGTTCATCACACGCCAGTCCATTTCAAAATGGCTCGTGTCCGCGTTGTCGAACTTCTGCGCGAGCGAAAGCCACTCTGCGGCCAGTTTCGCGCTGGCGACGAGTCCCTTTGCGAAGTCTGCTTTCAATGCGGCATCCGTTTCCAGCTCCCACAGGCCGCGCAGGCCACCCACCTCTGCGCTGGAGGTCCAGTTGTGGTTCTTGGAATACCAGAAGACCATGCCGCCCGCGCAGACTTCGCGTTTCGAGAGCTGCTTCTCGCCACCGCGCTTCTCCACTTCCTCCAGATACATCGCGCGCCATTTTTCATCGCCAGTGACGCGGTGCAGCATCTTCATCGTAAAGAGCATCCGCGCGGCTTCTTCAATATGGAAGCCCTTGAAACTGCCGCGCACCTTGAAGGGCTCCTCCGCCGGCATTTGCCAGCCAAGCCGCACGATTTCCTCCGCCGTCTCGACCAGATGCTTTGCGATGCGTGTCTTTTCAGCCGCGGTGGCGAGCTCCGACTCCCAGTAGCGCCACAGGCCGAGAAACCACGGCATCGTCTGGTCGTTCGATCCCATTGGGTAATGCGACCTGCCGTCCGTGCTCACACCGCGTCCGACGAAGCCCTTCACCTCGCTGATCGAATTGAGCAAAAGCAGCCCTTCCATCAGCTTGCGCGCCTTCGTGGCATCCTCCGCCGACTTCGTGCGCTTCCAGCGCAGGAGCGCCGCGTCCAAGTAGAGGCCGTTGAACATCGCCCCGTTCTCAATCGGAGCCCACCAGCCCAGCGCGTTCGGTTTGCCTAGCCTGCACTCTTCTGGCGTGGGCAGAGACACGTTGCCGTCCATGTCGGTGAAGTCGATCATGATGCCGTGGTCGTCGATGAAACGCCGCCAGATCTCGCGATGCGCCAGCTCCGCGCCCGTCGCGGCATCCGCAGCCACGAGCGGACGAAAAGCGGACGCGGCAAGGGTGGAGGCGATGAAGGCGCGGCGGTTCATGTGAGTGCATTGTTGATGCCGCTGCATGTGGCCAGTCATCGAATCAGTCGGGCGCATTCTGGCGCGACTTTCCGCAGCTCCTCGGCGATGAGTTGGGCAATGATTTGAGCGCCATATGGATTGAGGTGCGTTCGGTCGGTCTTGCCATTCCGGGAGGGCGGATTGAAGGCGTCTGATTTTTCCTGACCGAGTTGTTCGTGCAGTGCCATGCTGCGCGCGAAAAGATCCACGAGCGGCACTTTCTTTTCCTGCGCGACCTTGGCCGCAGCGTCTGCCCACGGGCGCAGCTCGCCGCGCAGTTTGCCATTTTCAAAGACTCGTCTGGCGAGTGAGGTGACGAGGATCGGCTGTGCCTGCACTGCGCGCGCCTCGTCGATGTAGCGACTGAGGTTTTCCTGAAAGGTGGTGGCTGGATCAGTCTCGCGCTCCGGTCCTTTGCCCGGCATGTCGTTATGGCCGAACTGGATGAGAATGAAGGAAGGCTTTGACGCGAGCACTTTCTGCCAGCGACCTTCATCGCGAAAACTTTTCGAGCTGCGTCCACTCGCCGCGAAATTGAGGCACTCCGCCTCGGGCACGAGCAGTTTGGCAAAGGCTGCACCCCAGCCGGCTTTATCAGTGACGGTCGAATCTCCAGCGAGCGCGATGCGGGTTTTGGGCGTTGCAGACCAGGCGGCTGTGAGAGCGGGAGCGAGAATGAACCAAGAGCGGCGAAGCATGATGCCTTAACGCGCCCGCAAGCGCCATCTCGCACGGTAAATCACGCGTCCGAGGTCGAGCCAGCTTCGTTCGAAATCTGTGGTGGGGTAATAAAAGGCATCTTCCTCCCATGCGAGCCGCTCAAATGAAGAGGCACGGGATTCTAGGCTGGCCAAAGCATCCTCGAAGTAGGGCAAGTCATCTGTCTTGAGCAAAAACTCTCCGCCTGGTGCCAACACGCGTGCCAAGCCTGTGAGAAATTCATCCTGATTCACGAGGCGGCGTGCTGCGTGTTTCTTCTTCGGCCATGGATCAGGGCAGAGCAGGTGTAGTCGGCTGACGCAGGAAGATGGCAGCAGCCAGGCTACAGTGTAGGCGCTCTCCAAACGCATGACACGCGCATGATCGAGGCTGCGCGCTGCGATTTTGCGCGCGGTCTTGATCACGCGCCCGCGCATGCGCTCCACGCCGAGGAAATCACGCTCCGGGTGGTGCGCGGCCATTTCAGTGAGAAAGGTGCCATCACCACAGCCGAGCTCGATCTCCAATGGGCGCAGTGGATCAGGAAAAATCTCCTCGCGTCGCAACTCGCGAAAGTAGTCGGGTGGAACGAAGATGGCAGACATCAGAGCGCGTGATTCTCGCGATGCGAAATGAAGCGATTTTCCCTCCGCATGCGCATGTGTCAGGCACCCAGCGCCTTGCTTTTCTCCGTTGCGGCACGCACGGCTTGGATCATGGCATGGCGCAGGCCGTTTTGTTCCAGCTTCTCCAGTCCAGCGATGGTGGTGCCGCCTGGGCTGGTGACTTCATCACGCAGTGCGGCGGGATGTTTGCCGCTGGTGAGCACCATCTCAGCGGCTCCCGCCACGGTTTGTGCCGCGAGTCGCAGGGCTGTGGCGCGGGGCAGGCCCATGAGCACACCGCCGTCGGCCAAGGATTCGATCACGGTATAGACATAAGCGGGGCCACTGCCAGAGAGGCCCGTGACGGCATCGAGCAGTTTTTCCGACACCTCATCCGCCGTGCCGACAGCCCCGAGAATCTTGGTCGCTAGTGCCGCGTCTTTTGCGGTGGCTTTGCTGCCGCGGGCAAAGGCCGCAGCACCCATGCCGACGAGGGCTGGCGTGTTTGGCATGCTGCGAATCACCCGCTGGCGCGTGCCGAGCCACAACTCCAGATGAGCGAGATTCACACCCGCTGCGATGCTGAGATAAAGCCGGGTGCCTTTCAATTCGGCGAGCGTCGTGCAGAGTGCCTTCATGTCTCCAGGCTTCACCGCGAGGATCACCACGTCGGAAGCAGTGGCAACCTCCGCAGGGCTGCCAGTGATGGATTTGCAGGTCAGGCATTTGCGCAGGCTATTCACGGCCTCAGGCACGACGTCACTCAGAGCCACGCTGAGGCCGCCTTTGCCCAAGGCCTGCTCCACGCCGCGTAGCAGCGCGCCGCCCATTTTTCCGCATCCGATGAGTCCGAGTTTCAGCATACGCTGACTGTGCGGTGGATGCGGCTCTGTGCAAGCGCGGCAATCTTCTCTTGCGAAAAGTGGGGCCTTCGGTTCATGCTGACAAGCGCGCACAAACGATGTCCGATCATTTCCAGCCTGAGAAATTTCTCGCCGGTGGCCCGGCGGCCAAAGTTTATCGCGGAGTGGAGATGGCCACCGGGCGCAAAGTGTTGTTCAAGTCTCTGCTGAATGAGCGCGAGTCTCCCCATGCGCTGGATCGCGAGCAGCTCCAGCTCCTCGCACCGACGCTCATGCAGGTGCGGCATCCGCAGATCGCGGGATTGATCACACTGGTGCCTACGGAAGATGAGTTCGCCTTGGTTTACGACTTCATGCCGGGCATGAGTCTGCGCGCCTTTGCTGCGCAACGCCAAGTGACCGCCGCTGATCTGCGCGCACTCGCTGTGCAGCTCATGCATGCGCTGCTTGTGGGAGAGCAACACCGCGCGCCGCATGGCGATCCTAAGCCGAGCAACCTCATCATCGCCGATCATCCAGGAGGCGGTTTGTTTGTGCAGGTGCAGGACTGGGGGCTGGGGGTGACGCGCGCTGCGCTGCCATCAGAAACGCTGTGGTTTCGCGCGCCGGAGTTGCACGCGGGAGCCCATGTTTCCAGCCAGAGTGATCTTTTCACCACCGCAGCGAGCCTGTTCTGCCTCGCAACAAATTCTGCACCTGCTCAAGGGGATGACCCCGGCGATCTCACTCGGCAATGGCAGGCTTTCGACATGGGATATGCACTGCGTCAACTGCGTCCTGATCTCGATGCTCCGCTGATCGACTGGCTCGTCTGGCTCTCCCGCAGCGATCCACGACAGCGTCCGCATTCGGTTTCTCAAGCGCTCGACATGCTCATGCCGATGATGCACACCGGTTTCATCCCGATGCCGTTGCATCCTCCGCAAATGATGCCTGGTGCGCAGACAACGCCGCTCTCCCCACCAGCCGCCGCTCATCCCAACGCACCCAAACCGAAACCCGTCACGCCGAAATCTCCCGCAGCGAAACCTCCAACGGCGAAACCATCCGGTGCCCAACCTACGGCTTCCACCACAACACCTCCGGTAGGCAATGCCACACCGCCGCCGGTCAAGAAAGCCTCCCGCAAGCGCGCGATGATCGCTGTGACCTTAAATCTCATCGCACTCGGCATCGTGGGTTTCTTTCTCTGGCCCTTCGCTTACGAATCTCTCGCGGGCTGGCGTATTTCAACCGAGAGCGGTCACTCGACTTCGCCCACCAAGAGCGTCACCGCATCCACTCAGTCATCCATGCACGCGGCGCCGCTGCCGGATGCCAAGGTTCAATCCGTCAAAGGCCGCTTCATTCGCATCGAGCAACCCGGCGGCGCGCCGCTCAATCTCGCGGAGGTGCAAGTCTTCAGCGGCGGAAAAAATGTGGCGCTCAAAGGAGATGCCAGTCAGAGCAGCGTCGCTCCAAACGGGCAGGCCAAACTGGCGATCGACGGCCGCACCAATGGCGATCTCGCCAAAGGCAAAAGCGTCATGCGCACGCAGACAGGCAAGCGCGATCCCTGGTGGCAGGTGGATCTGAAGAGCGATCTTCCTCTGGAGAAAATCGTCATCTGGAATCGCACGGATGGAAAAAGCAGTGAACGGGCCGCAAATCTCACCGTGAAGGTGATCACCTCGCGCCTGCACATTGCGTGGGAGAAAAAGAATCTCCCCGCGCCTTCACCGAGTCTGGAACTCAGGCCCGACAGTCGCTGATCGTCGCCTGCATATTCCATGCGTGCTGCGGCGATTTCGCATGCGTCGTGCGCGTTATTATGCGCGATGCGAAATCCATTCGTCGGTTTGTTCCTGCTTCCACTTGCCGCGCCGTGCGCTGCGGCGGTCGATTTCGTGCAGGACATCCAGCCGATCTTCAGCACACACTGCTACCGATGCCACGGCCCGCACAAGCAGGAGGCCGCCTTTCGGCTCGACCACAAGCCCACTGCGCTCAAGGGCGGCGACTTTGGCATCGCGATCATTCCTGGCAAAGCCGACGACAGCCGCCTCATGCACGCTGTGCTCGGCACGAACCCCAAGATGCGCATGCCGCGCAAAGGCGATCCACTCACCGCAGATGAAATCGGCAAGCTGAAAGCCTGGATCGATGCCGGTGCTGTGTGGCCCGACAGCGCCAGCGTGCGATTGGAGAAAAAGTCAGATCACTGGGCCTTCAAGCCACCGGTGAAGCCGAAAGTGCCGACGAACGCCAAACATCCCATCGACGCGTTTATTCGTGAGCGTCTTGAAAAAGAAGGACTGCGGCCTTCCCCCAAAGCCGCACCCGAGACCTTGCGCCGCCGCATGTATCTCGATCTCATCGGCTTGCCTCCCGACCCGGCGGATAAGTCTGACCTGTCCGCTTTGCCGGAGAAGCTGTTGCAATCCCCTCATTACGGCGAACGCTGGGCTCGTCATTGGCTCGACGGCGCACACTACGCAGACAGCAATGGCTATGAGAAAGACCCGATGCGCTACATCTGGTTCTACCGTGACTGGGTCGTCAATGCCTACAACAAGGACATGCCGTATGATCAGTTCATCATCCAGCAAATTGCCGGTGATCAGCTTCCCAAGGCCACGCAGGATCAGATCGTCGCCACCGGTTTTCTGCGCAATTCGATGGTGAATGAAGAAGGCGGCGTCGATCCCGAGCAGTTTCGCATGGAGGCGATGTTCGACCACATGGATGTCATCGGCAGGGGCATCCTCGGGCTCACCATCGGTTGCACGCAGTGCCACGATCACAAGTACGACCCCATCTCGCAGGAGGAGTACTACCGCATGTTTGCTTTCCTCAACAACGACAACGAGCCTTGGCGTGTCGTGTACACTGCCGGAGAACAGATGCGACGCTCGCAACTGCTCACGCGCATCACGGATCTCGAACGCAAGCTCAAGCATGATCATCCCGGCTGGAAACAGCGCATGGATGCGTGGGCGAAGCAGATTAAATCCACTCAACCGACGTGGCGCGTGCTGCACTTTGAAGACGATCCCTCCGGTGGCGAAAAAGCGCTGCGCCAATCCGATGGCAGCATCCTCGCGCAAGGTTATGCGCCCACGAAGAGTGAGGTGAAATTCGTCGTGAAGCTCGCTGCAGCGCAAACGATCTCCGCCTTTCGCCTGGAACTCATGAATGATCCGAATCTGCCTGCCTACGGCCCCGGACGTTCACAGAAAGGCACCGCTGCGCTCACGGAATTCAACGCATCCATGAAGATCGGCGGCAAGATGACCAAATTGAAGTTTGTCAAAGCCACCGCCGACTTCGGTGAGCCAAAGAACACTCCTTTGGTCTCTTTTGCCCGCGACAAAGAGAGCGACAAAGACAAGCGCGTCACCGGCCCTGTCAGCTACGCCATCGACAATGATGCTAAAACCGCGTGGGGCATCGATGCCGGGCCTGGGCGGCGCAACGTGCCGCGCAATGCCGTTTTCGTTCTCGAAAAACCCGTCGAAGTGAAAGCAGACTCCGATCTCACCCTCGGCCTCAGCATGAAGCACGGCGGTTGGAACAGTGATGATCTGCAAACGATGAATCTCGGACGCTATCGCATCAGCAGCACGGATGCCGCGAACGCTGAAGCCGATCCGCTTTACGGTAAGACCAACGCCTTTGCCGTTTTCCGCACGACCGTTCCCGAATGGAAGTCGGTGAATGACGAAATCGAGTCGCTGTGGAAACAACATCCCGAAGGCACGACCACGCTCGTGCTCGACGCGCGCGAGCAGCCGCGTATGACCACCATCTTGAAACGCGGCGACTTCACCAAGCCCGGCGACCGGGTGACGGCTGGCGTCCCCGCCGTACTCAATCCGCTGCCGAAGAATGCCGACGGGTCACGCCTCACCTTCGCGAAATGGCTCGTGGACAGGAAATCTCCCACCACCGCCCGTGCTTATGTCAATCGCGTGTGGCAAGCCCTCTTCGGTACTGGATTGGTCGAAACTGCGGAAGACTTCGGCACTCAAGGATCGCCACCGAGTCATCCCGAGTTGCTCGACTGGCTCGCTGTCGATTTCATGGAGCATGGATGGAGCACCAAGCACCTGCTCAAACTCATCGTCACCAGCGAGACCTATCAACAGTCCAGCAAGGTCACGCCGCAGCTTCTCGAACGCGATCCCTACAACCGACTGCTCGCGCGCGGGCCGCGATTCCGTGTCGAAGGCGAAGTCGTGCGCGACATCCAGCTCGCCGCCAGTGGTTTGCTCAACACGGAGATCGGTGGGCGTCCCGTCATGCCGCCAGCACCTGCCTACCTCTTTGAGAAACCCGCCAGCTACGCTCCCTTTCCGTGGAAGGTGGAAACCGGCGCGGAAAAATATCGCCGCAGCATCTATGTCTTCCGCCGACGCAGCACGCCGTATCCGTTTTTAAGCACCTTCGACGTGCCGAATGGCGAATCTGCCTGTGTGCGCCGCGTGAAAAGCAACACACCGCTGCAGGCGCTCATGACGCTCAACGAAACCATGAGCATGGAAGCCGCCAAAGCCCTCGGTGAACGCATGTGGAAAGAAGGTGGCACTGACGATGCCTCGCGCATCGCCTACGGCTTCAAGCTCTGCACCGGTCGTGCCTCGACGACGAAGGAGAGCAATCTGCTGATCGCCATGCTCCATCGCCATGAGCGGAAACAAGGCGAGCTTGCACCACAAACGCTCGTCGCCCGCGTGCTGCTGAATCTCGACGAAACGATCACGAAGGAGTGACGGCACGTCACATGCTCTTGATCTCCGCTGCATCAAAGACTTCAAACCGCACCTTGGGATGCTTTTGGCTGAGGGCGCAGCGCTGCCATTTGCCTTCGAGCTGGGCCAGCACCTGACGACGCTCGGCGGCGCTGAGCTTGCGCCATTTCACTTCGGCCACGAGCAGACGTTTTGTGTCCTCGGGATCAGGGGCGACGAGGTCGAGTTCGAGATTTTTTTCCCAGTAACGCGTGGCGGCGGGAAAACGGGCGCGGCAGGCGTCCTCAAAGACGGAGGCGGCGTGATCGTGAATGAGTTTTTGTTTTTCCTCGGTCGTGTAGGTCATCCAGCGGCTCTGATGCGGTGAATAGACGCGAAACCAGAAACGCATCGAGGGATCGACGATGCGATAGAGGATCTTCTTCGTGGTGCGCACGCTTTCGCCATACGGCAGCTCACGCTCAAGCACGGAGGCGTCGAGGAGTTGTTGGAGCAGGCGGGAGAGATTTGTCTGTGCGGTGCCGAGGCGTGTGGCGATCTCAGACGGACGCTCGGCACCACGGCCCACGGCTTCGAGCACAGAGACAGCGTTCGCGCCGATGACGCCCTCATCGCGCAGGATGCGCTGCGGCTCCTGCTCCATGTAAGGAGCGAAGTCGAAGTACAATGCCTCGGCCAAGGCGATGGCATCCGCGCCCCTCTCAGCGAATTCCCAATACTTCGGAATACCCCCGACGAGCGAGAACTGTTCGAAGGAGGCCATGTCCGCCGGTTTGAGACCGCAGGCCTGGCAAAAAGCCGCGTAGTCCATCGGCTTCACATGCAGGAGCTTGTGCGCGCGGCCATAGAGCGGCGCGGCGCGATTCAGGAAGAGGTCGTTCATCATCCGCGTGCTCGATCCGGCGAGGATGAGCAGGCAGCCTTTCGGGATGGACTGGTCGATCCAGCGCTGAAGCTGACTCGGCAGCGAGGCATCCACCGCCGTGAGGTAGGGGAACTCGTCGATGCACAGCGTCCAGGGCTTCTTTTGCAGCGCGAGCACCTCCAGCAACTCCGGCCAAGTTTTCGGCGTGATCTGCGTGCCAAGCCGTTTTTTGATGTCCTCAAACACCTGCCTGATCTGCATGTCCTGCGGGCCTTCGATGGCCTGGCTGTACATGCCGTTGTTTTTCGCGATCCAATGACGCAGCAGGCGACTCTTCCCCACGCGCCTGCGGCCAAAGATGACCAGCAGCCCGCCTTTACGGGCCGCAGAGGCCAGCTCCGCCTGCTCTTTGATGCGATTGACGAAATCCAGGTTCATGCGGCGGAGTATAGTTACACAATTGCATCACATCAAACATTATGTTTCATGAACATAATGTTTGTGAATCATGTTTTTACTGAAGCGAGCAACAAGCTCTGCACGTCAGCCGCAGGCTTCGCCTCCATCTCGGCAGCATTTCCAGGCAGGCGACTCAAATCGCCAGCGCGTTCTCTGCGTCGCCGAAGTGGCTTGTGTGGACGCCCATGCGGTCCATGAGGGCGATGTGGAGGCGGCAGAGTTTGCGGTTCGGGTCTTTGCTGAGGTCGTGGAAGCGGCCGCCCTGGATGGTGCGCGTTCTCTCGCCACAAACGGCTTCCCGAGAGATGCAGATCATCCGTCAGTAGCAGCCCATTCTGACGAGGACAGCCCGGATGTTTAATCCTCGGTACACCTTGGGTGCAGCAGCCAGCGCCAGGCAGGCAGCAGTTTCACTTCCTGCGGAATGATGGCACCGCGAGGAGGTTGAGTTTCGGAGATGAGGATTTTTTGAGCTTCGGGGAATTCGGCTGTGGCACCGAGCAGGGCGCGAACTTCACGCTCGAAGGTTTCCATTTTGCCAATGTCAGCAGCCACCTGGATGAGTTGGGTGCTGCCATCGGGTGCGGTGGCGAGGAAGTCCACTTCGTGGCCTTGCGTGGTTTTGACATAGGCAAGCGTCCTGCTCTGCCGCATCAGTTCGCAGGCGACGAGGTTTTCCAAATGATGGCCGCGATCGGCGACCGTGGCTGGATTGAAAGCTGCGGAGAGGCTGTGATCGGCGACATAGAGCTTGCGAGGGTTCACCTGCTGACGGCGCTCCGAACGGCTGGCCACTGGCACGGTGAATACGAGAAAGGCGTCCTCCAAGTGTGCCAGCAGGGCTAGCAGCGTCTCTTTGGAGATGCTGATGCCACGGGAGCGGAAGTCCGCATGGATTTTCGTGACGCTGAGCAGGCCTGCCGGTTGCCGCAGCAGTTGCCGCACAAAGGCGCGAAGGGCAGGCAGATTTACGATGCCATGCCGCTCCGCCACATCTCGGAAGATCACCGTGTCCACATAACCTTGCAGAAGGCTGATGCGATGCGGCTTCATGCTGTCCTGGCCGGCTTCAGGAAAGCCACCGCAGTCGAGATACTGGTCAAAGCAGGCCAGCCAGCCTGACTGCTGCGCCGAACTGAGCAGCCGCTCCGGCTCAGGAACGGTCAAACCACGTGAGCGAGCAAACTCGCGGAAGCTGAAAGGCGTAATCACCGTCTCCAGCGCCCTTCCACGCATCGTGGTAGCCACCTCACGGCTCAGCATGCGGGCTGATGAACCGCTGAGAAAGATCTCGACCTTCTCGCTGTCCATCATGCGGCGGACAAACTTTTCCCAACCCGGCAGGATTTGAATTTCATCCAAGCACCACGTCACGCTCTGACTTTGGCGGAAGGATGGGAAAGAGCGGTAATACTCGTCCGGCAGCAGGCCGAGATCACCAGCCTCAAGACCATCGAGCCGCTCATCCTCGAAGTTAAAATACACTAAACGCTCCCTGGGTATTCCTTGGGCCTGTCGTTCAGCGAGACATTGGTAGAGAAAGGTCGTTTTCCCGGCCCGTCGCATGCCGATTACCGCCCGTGCTTTTCCTGATATCACGGATGTGTCCGCCTCTCGTGGCGTGAAAACTGGAAAGGGGCGCGACACGGCATCGCCGAGCTTTTCCCTGATGGCCTCTCTGATCTGGTCTTTCACGGCGACCAATAAAGATCGAAAACCGGTCGTCGTCAAAGACCGCTTTTGACCTCAGCAAAGCACTCTCAACAGTCCGCTCAAATCGCCAGCGCGTTCTCTGCGTCGCCGAAGTGGCTTGTGTGGACGCCCATGCGGTCCATGAGGGCGATGTGGAGGCGGCAGAGTTTGCGGTTCGGGTCTTTGCTGAGGTCGTGGAAGCGGCCGCCCTGGATGGTGCCGCCGCCTCCGCCGGCGAGGACGACAGGGAGCTGGCGCGAGTCGTGCGCGTTGCCGTCAAAGAGGCTGCTGGTGAGCAGGATCATGCTGTTTTCGAGCAGGGTGCGCTCGCCTTCGTTCGTGGCTTGCATCTTGGCGAGGAATTCGGCCCAGAGTTTGACCTGATGCTCGTTCACACGCTGGTACATGCTGAGGCGGTGCTCATCGTTGGCGTGGTGGGAGAGCTCGTGAATGCCGCCGCTGATGCCATCGAGGCTGGGGAAACGCATGTTCGAGAGGTCGTTGTTCATCATGAACGTGGCGACGCGAGTGCGATCCATCTGGAAGGCGAGGAGCATGATGTCGAACATGAGGCGCAGGTGGTCCTCGCTGCTGGCAGGGATGCCAGCGGCGGGGCGGCCGAGCGTGACGGTCTTCACGGTGGGCTGCCAGCCCTGGCCGTTGGTCTCGGCCTGGCTGATTTTTTCGGCGAGCTCGACGCGCTGCTCGATCTCGCGCACGGAGGTGAGGTACTCGTCGAGCTTTTGTTTGTCGCGGCTGCTGAGCTTGGGCTTGAGGCTGCTGGCGTCTTCGAGCACGAGGTCGAGGATGCTCTTGTCGCGTTTGCGGCGGCTGCCGTCGTCAAAGAGCTGGTCAAAGGCCTGCTGAGGGAAGATTTCCTTTGGCGCGGGTGTGGTGGGCGTGCTCCAGGAGATGTAGGCAGAGTAAATGGAGGTGAAGCCGCTGTCGGTGCTGTAGCTGGGCCGCTCCGTGCCGAGTACAACGCTGGGTACGGGCGTGAATTTGCCGGTGTGCGCGGCGATGAGCTGATCCATCGTGGTGCCGACCTCGACATCGGTGGTGGTCTTTTTCACTTTCAGACCGCAGAGCACGTTCATCTTCGGGTAGTGGCCGCCTTCCCCCTCGACAGTGGTGGGGTTCCACAGGCCTTGGAAGACGTTCACATGCTTCTTGAGTCCTTCGAGCGGAGTGAGCGATTTTTTGAAAACCATGCCGCCGGGGGTCGTCTCGGCACCCCAGTGATGCGGGTTCACGCCGTTGCCGGTGAAGCACACGGCGAGCCGGCGCGGCGCGGTGTTGTTTTTGACCGATTCGGCTCCGAAAGCGCAGAACGACTCCAGCCACGGCAGGCCGAGGGCCACGCCGGTGCCACGGAGGAAGTGACGACGGGAAGTTTTCATCTAATGGGGGTATTCAAAACACGCACTTGGGGCATGCAATGTTGCATGCTTCTCAAGGGAAGCGCGCAGGAAGCCAAAGGCAGCCTCGTGGCGTCTTTGGACAGAATCGCGTGCGGTTTAGACTGGGAGTGAGGTCACTCGCAGCCGATGTCGTAAACGAGCACCTTGCGCGCCAGTGGCAGGAGGGTTGTCTTTACCGCGTTGGCATGCACGGGATGCTTTTCATAGGCGTCCATGGCTGCCTTGTTGGCAAAGCGCATCACAAAGCCCACATCGAAGCTGTCATCGACCACCGGGCGGTCGCTCGGCACCGCCGTGCCGACTTCGAGTCGTTTGATTTGCTTGATCTCCGCGCGGAAGGTTTGCGCGCAAGCCATCAGTGCTGCGCGATCTGCGGCGTTGCCTGGCCGCTTGAGCCAGACGAGAACAATGTGATCGACTCGACCCTTGGCCGTACTCCCGCAGCCAAACGGGCAGGTGGTGCAAGAGGACAAGGCGAGGGCGGCAGCAAGGATGAGGGTGGCGTACTTCATGACGCTGGCTAGTCTGGCACGACATGAAAAATCCGTCGAGACTGATTCTGCTGCTTTTTGCCTGTGGAGCATGCTGTGCGCAGGAGGCATTCGACCGCCTGACTTTCCATGCAAAGGCAAAACCGCTGCGCACGGATGCCAAGGTGAGCGACTGGCCGCGCGTGCTCGGGCCGAATCACGATGCCAACTCCCCTGAAACAGGGCTGCTGAAAAAGTGGAGCGGCCAAGCCCCTTCAACCGTGTGGGAAGCACGCATGGGAGCAGGCTACAACTCTCCCGCCATCAGCGGAGAGTACTGCGTGATTTTTCATGCACTCGAAGATCGGGAGACGGTGGAATGCCTGCACCGCGAGACAGGAAAGCGCTTCTGGCTTTCGGATTATCCGATCTCGTATCAGGATCGCTACGGCTTCGGAAACGGTCCGCGCGGCAGTCCGGTGATCGCCAGCGATATCGTCGTGACTTACGGGGTCACTTCAGAACTGCGCGCTTTTGATTTGAAAACCGGGCGGGTGCTCTGGAAGCACGATCTGCGAGCTGAGATGCATGTGCCGCAGGATTTTTTCGGCGCGGGAGGTACGCCGTTGATTCTCGATGGACGCGTCATCTTGAATGTCGGCGGGAAAAAGTCTGCCATCGAAGACAGTGAAGGTCTGCGAGATCGCAAAGAGCGTCTCGCCGAGGCGGGGGTGAGCGTGGCTGCGTTCGATCTGCACACAGGCAAAGTGATCTGGACGATCGAGGATGCGTGGGGAGCGAGTTACGCTTCTCCCGTCCCCGCCGTGCTTCACGGGCAGACCAAGGTGCTCATCTACGCAGGTGGTGAGAGCGATCCAGCCACAGGCGGGCTGATGTGCCTCGATCCGGTCACGGGGCGGCTGCATTCCAAGTTCCCTTGGCGAAAAGACGACTACATCCAGGCTATCGGCTCGTCTCCCGTGGTCATCCGCGGGAAAAATCGCGCTTTTATTTCCACGGCTTATCCCAAGGGACGACCGCTCGGCGGTGCGATGGTGGAATATGATAGCGACTTCCAGCCGCATCAGATTTGGACGTCAAAAAAACTCGGGACGCACTGGATGAATCCGGTTTACCACGAAGGTCATCTCTACGCCATCGACGGCGAGACAGAATCCAAGTCGCGCCTCGTCTGCGTCAATGCTGACACGGGGGCTGAAGTGTGGGAGCAACGCATTGAATGGGAGGATGAAGCTCTGGGCAAGATGCTCGGTCGCGCTGCTCCCGTTCGCTTGAGCATCCTCCGCGCCAGTTTGCTCAAGGTGGATGGTGCGTTTCTCTGCCTCGGTGAAACCGGCTCACTGCACTGGCTAGACCTCAGTCCGGCAGGTGTGCGCATCATCGCGCAGGCGCAGCCCTTTTATGCACTGAACACCTGGAGCCTGCCTGCGCTCAGTCACGGGCTGCTCTATCTGCGGCAGCAGCAAAAAGACCTGATGCAGAAAACGGGCGAGCGCATCCTTTGTCTCGATCTCCGTGGAGAGTAGGCCGGGATTCCTGCGAAGGCTCAAGTTCGAGCTTGGCGGCGAGAGAGCACTTTGATAGCGTGCGCGCGCTATCATTCATCTATGAATCTCGACCGAACGCTCATCATCCGCGTCTGCCTCATCCTTCTCGGTGTTTTGCTCCTCATGCTGCTCTGGAATATGGCGAAGAACGCGGGGGACGGGATGAAGCTGGTGTTCGTCATCGTGGTGGGTGTCATCGGCGGCATCCTCGTCGTGAAGTTTGTGATTCCGTGGATCGGCGATGCCATGGGAGAGTCTCTCTATTCTTCGGGAGAGAAGAGTGAGCAGGATGAAATGACCAAAGCGGCCGCCTGCATTTCCCAGGGAGATTACGAAGGAGCCATCCGTCACTACGAAAAGATGCTGGAGGACAAACCCGACGATCCCTTCCCAGTTGCTGAAATCTCCAAGGTGTATGCAGAGCGTCTGCATGACAACGCAGCAGCACTCCGCGTGCTGGAGGAACATTTGCAAAGCAAGGACTGGCCTGTGGACGACGCGGCCTTCATCATGTTCCGCATCGCTGATGTGCATCTGAAACACAGCCATGACTTCGAAGCCGCACGGGACATGCTGGAGCAGGTGATCGGGAACTTCCCGAACACGCGCCATAGCGCGAACGCGCATCATAAGATGAGCGAAATCGAGCAGGCGCAATACAAGCTGCTGATGGAGCTGCGTGCCAAAGCCAACCAAGGGGGCGACACTCCTCCTGCTGCCTAACTCGCCCCACTGCGGAACATGCTCGCCAAGCTCCAGCATTGGGCACGGGCAAATCCGCTCATGGTCGTGGCACTGGCCGCAGTCGCCGGCATCCTTGTCGCAGAAAGTGCGCTGCCTCTCCACCGGTTCTGGGTCGCGGTGAGTGCCGCTGCTCTCCTCATTGCCACGCTGTGGCGCGGCTGGGTGTGGTCTCTGCTCGGAGGCGCGATGCTGCTTTTCGCGTTCATCCACGAAACGCGCATCGCTGAAACCTACCGTCATCCGCTGCACCTGCTGTTGCAGGAATTTGATGAGCCGCTTTCTGCGGTGGTGCGCGGCAGGCTGCTGCCGGAGTTTGACAGCACGGACGATGGGCGCGCGCATGCGCTTTGCACGACATTGCACGTCGAGATGCCATCTTTGGGGACATCCTGTGAGCAGCCTGCCGTACTGCTCGTGCGCCTGCCGCGTGGAGCCATTTTCCCAAGTGCTGGCGAGTATGAGATGAGGGGTGAGATTTCTCTCCCTCGACCAGCGGCTGCGCCCGGCACTTTCGATGCGCGAGACTACGCGTTGCGCAGTGGTCGTGTCGCGCGCTTTGAAGCGCGTCATTTGCGTAGAATCGGCGATAGCGGGCAGGAATTGCAGAGTCGGTTTCTCGAAGCTGCGGAGCGTTGCCGACGCTGGATTAGCACCAGCCTCACTCTGGATTTGGAGGATGATGCAGAAACCACCGCCGTGATCCGTGCGATGGCATTGGGTGTTTCAAGTGAGGCGGCGGAAGAAATCGAAGATGCATTCCGCAACAGCGGCACTCTGCATGTCTTTGCCGTCAGTGGCCTGCATGTGGGGCTGCTCGGAGTCATCGCCTTGGCACTGTTGCGGCAGATAGGGCTACGGCGGAGCGCGTCGCTGTGGGTCATGCTCGCTCTGGTGTTCGCTTACGCATTCATCACGGGCTGGCGTCCCTCTGCTGCGCGCGCGGCATTCATGGTGGCCATTTTCTCCTGCGGTGCCTTGGCGGATCAGGAATCCTCTCTGCAAAACAGCCTCGGTGTGGCGGCGTTGCTGCTTCTCGCGGTGGATACGCATCAGCTTTTCATGCCTGGGTTTCAGCTTTCCTTCGTGGTGCTCTGGCTCAGCGTCATCGGCTCCGTACCGCTGTTGCAACGGCTGGTGCCGTTCACCGAGATCGATCCATTTCTGCCGCCGCAGCTTGCGAATTGGCACCAGCGCCTCGGATGGCAAGTGCGTCTCTGGCTGGTGCGCACAGTCAGTGTCTCCACGGCGGCTTGGATTGGCAGCCTGCCATTCATCCTGGGGCATTTTCATTCCGTCACGCCAGTGGCGGTGGTGGCCAATTGCGTGTTAGTGCCGCTGTCGTTCCTCTGTCTCGGCACCACGAGTTTGAGCCTGTGCGCCGCCGCGCTGCACTTGTCTGGCGTGCAAATCATCCTCAATAACGCCAACTGGGCTTTGGCAAAGGCGATGATCGCCAGCGCGGCGTGGTTTGCAGGTCTGCCGGGCAGTCATTTTCATCTGCGAATGAGTGCTGACAACGCCACACCTGCCGTGTGGCGCATGCTCGCGCTGCCTCATAGTGGTGCTGCCAATCATCTCCGCGTCGGTCGCTCCCAGTGGCTGCTCGACACTGGGGATGAGGCTCATTTCCGTCGTGTGCTGCGGCCATATCTGCATGGGCAGGGCATCAACACGATCCGTGGCGTCTTCCTCAGCCACAACGACGCTGCGCATGTCGGTGCCGTTGAAAGCGTGAGCCGTACCTTTGGCACGCCGCGCTTGTATTGCAGTGTGCAGGAGCCGGGACGACACGATTCATCGCTCTCATCCCTGCGGCAATTGGCGGAGGCCGCGACTCTGCGCAAACTGAGTGTCGATGAAACGATCGATCTCTCCGACGATGTCGCCTTCCGTGTGACCGCGCAGGTGCTTCATCCTTCGTTCGCAGTGGCCGACGCACGCGGAGATGAGCGCGCCATGGTGTTGCTACTGCGAGTCGGCCCATGGCGTGTGTTGTGGATGAGCGACGCAGGATGGAATACGGAGCAGTTGCTCGCTGATGGCATTGCCGATCTGCGCTGCGATGTGCTCATTCGCAGTCAGCACGAACAAGATCACGAGATGTCACGCCGCTTTCTGCTGAAGGCCGCACCGCAGATCATCCTCTGTGGCAGCGACGCGCGCAGCAGCGATGCACGCCTGCCCGCTTCTCTCATTCAGCATGCCAAAGAGATGCACATCCCTCTTTTCGACACTTGGCGCGATGGCTGCATTGAGCTGCATTTTGCACCGAACACTCTCAAAGCCACTGCGCAGTACCGTGAACGCGGTGCTGTGCTGAAGAAGCCCAACGGCTAAATGACCCTCAAGGCCCCGCATCTGGCCGTTCACCGAGGCGGGCGATGATGTCGCCGAGTTTATTGTTGCGAATGACCTCCAGCTTCACCTCGCTGCCAGGCGGTTGAGTGCGGATGATCTGCAAAAGATCTCCCGGGGAGCGGAAGGCCATGCCTTGGAATTTTGTGACGACATCTCCAGGCTTCAAGCCAGCCTCCAGTGCTGGCGAGCGCGGGCTGATGTCGGTGATGAGCGCACCACGTCGGGAAGTGCCCCAGACGGGATCGATCTCCACAGGCTCGCTGCTGACTTCGAGGCCAAGGAAACCTCTGCCCGTGGAGAGTCCGGCATTGCTTTGTGCACCTGCTTTGAGTTTGTCGCGAATGCCATCCACCACGAGCTTGGCGTTGTTGGAAGGAATCGCGAGACCCACGCCCTGCCAGGCATGCACGTTGGCATCACCTTGATAAATCGCCACGTTGATGCCGACGATCTCGCCAAGCACATTGACGAGCGGACCGCCTGAGTTGCCAGGATTGATGACCGTGTCGGTCTGGAGGTAGTCCATCTGACTGTCACTGAGATGACGGTCGCGCGCGCTGATGATGCCCTGTGTGACCGTGCCGCTCAAGCCGAAGGGATTGCCCACAGCGAAGACGATTTGGCCCACGCGTGTCTCGTCTGAGTTCGCAAACTTCAGTGCCGGGAAGTCCACGCGGTGGCTTTCGATCTTCAACAGCGCGATGTCGCGGTCTGGATTCGCACCGAGGACGCTGGCGGGATATTTTTTGTTGTCGTTGGTGATGATTTGGATCTCGGCGACATCGGCGATGACATGGTAGTTGGTTACCACGTGGCCTTCTTTGCTGATGATCGCTCCGGAGCCGAGGCCGGGCACGACCTGCGGGCGCTGGCCCACGAGGCCAAAAAACGGATCCCACAACACGCGCCCGGGGCGCACGGTCTTAGTGTTGACGCTCACCACCGAGGGCAGCACGGCGGCGGAGAGTTTCGAAAACTCCGCACTCATCGCGCTCATCACGGACATGTCCTTCAGATCGAGCCGTGGCTTCTCCTGCGGTGTGAAACTCGACGCCTGGGGAGGCTTCACGCCGCGCAGCAGATCCAGCACGCCGTACTCCTCGCCACTGCGGCGCCAAAAGCCAAACACGACGGCAGCCAGCATGAAGATGAGCAGGGCAAACAGGAGTCGGCGGAGATTTTCCATGCGTGTACCAATGCGTCAGCGCCCGGCTTCTTCCAAGATCAATCTTCCTCTTCCCGCAGGCGCAGCCTCACGCTGCTTGCTTCGGGCAGATGATGACGAGTTTCTGGCGCGGCAGTGGTGGCGTGGCGGGCTCATCCGTCAGCGCACGCGACACAGCGTCCTGAATCTCCTCGGGCTGGAAGGGTTTGGTCACATAGTCGCACGCGCCGCGGCGGATCGCCGTCACGATGTCGCGTGTTTCGGTGCAGGCGGAAACAATCACGAGGCGTGTGGTGGGGGAAGCGCCGCGCGCCTCACGCACCACGTCGAGTCCGTCGATGTCCCCCAAGCGGCGATCCACGAGTGCAATGTCAGGGTTCATTTCGCGGATGGCATCGAGTCCCGCGCGCCCGTTGTCATAGGCCATGACATCATGCCCCTGAGCGCGGCAGAGCGAGGTCAGCAGCTTGAGGACGGGTGGGTGATCATCAATAACAACGATATTAGCCATATTGAGTAAACTTTTAACATGCGCTGTCCAGATGAGCAAGGAGGATGTCCTGCGGGTTGAACGGCGGTGCCGCCTTCTGTCCCAGTGCCATCCTGCTCCCTTCTCATTTGCGCCCAGCCATCAATCCGGCATTCTAGCCGCCCACCATGACCTCCCCACTCCGCTACTGCCCCGACCTCTACAATTACCAGCGCCGTGAAACGCGTCCGGTCATGGTTGGGAAAGTGCAGATCGGCGGCGGCGCGCCGGTGGTGGTACAGAGCATGCTCACCAGCGACACGCGAGACGCCGCCGCTTGTGTGAAGGAAGCACTCGGACTCGCGGAGGCTGGCTGCCAGATCGTGCGCATCACGGCGCAGACGCGCATCATCGCGGAAAATCTCGAATTCATCCGCGCTGGCATCCGCGCCGCTGGCTGCGAGGTGCCCCTCGTGGCGGACATCCATTTCAAACCGGATGCCGCGATGGAGGCCGTGAAATGGGTGGAAAAAGTCCGCGTGAATCCAGGCAACTACGCCGACAAGAAAAAATTTGCGGTCAAAGAATACACGGATGCCGAATACGCCGCCGAAGTGGCTGAGATGGAGGAGCAATTCATCCCACTGGTGAAGGAGTGCCTGCGCCTGAATCGCGCCATGCGCATCGGTACGAACCACGGCTCATTGAGCGACCGCATTATGAACCGCTGGGGGGACACTCCTCTCGGCATGGTGGAGAGCGCGCTGGAGTTTGCCCGCATCGCGCGCGCGCAGGGCTTTCACAATTTCCTTTTCTCGATGAAGGCCAGCAACCCGAAGGTCATGATCGAGGCTTATCGTCTGCTCGTCGCACACTTGAACAAGCTCGGCGCAGACTGGAACTATCCCATCCACCTTGGCGTCACAGAGGCCGGTGACGGTGAAGATGGGCGCATCAAGAGCGCCATCGGCATCGGCTCGCTTCTGGCTGACGGCATCGGCGACACCGTGCGCGTTTCATTGACCGAAGACGCGATCTTTGAAATCCCCGTGGCGCAGCAGTTGGTGCAGCCCTACAACGAAGGCACTCCAGCGGAATATGAACGCATCGAAAACGCTCCGCCCGTCAGTTACGATCCGTTTGATTATGTGCGTCGCGAATCGCAGGTGATCACCCTCAATGGAGTGAGCCTCGGCGGACATGAAACCGTGCCGGTCTTCACCACACGCGCCAAGTGGGATGCCGTCGCACACAAGCTCGACAAGCTCGGCGACTACAAGCCCGAGATCGTTCTCGAAGACAGCGGCGTCATCGCGCTCGATCCGCGTGACGATGAAGCCATCAGCCAACTCAACCGCCGCGACGCCGCACAGCTCGTCACCGTCAAAGACGGAATCAATCTGCCCGTCATCGCCGCTTATCGACTGCTCGCGGCCAAGCTCGACCAAAAGCACCCGATCCTCCTCAAAGACACTCTGCGCGCTGCGAGTGGTGATGACTTCACGGAGAATCTTCTCGTTGCCGCCACAAACATCGGCTCCCTGCTTTGCGATGGCATCGGCGATGCGGTGATCGTGAACGGCGAAGCCGCACCCGGGCAGTCGCTGCGCATCAGTTACAACATCCTGCAAGCCGCCGGCGTGCGCATTTTCAAGACGGACTACGTCGCCTGCCCGAGCTGTGGGCGTACGCTTTTCAATCTGCAAACCACCACACAAAAAATCCGCGCAGCGACGGGCCATCTCAAAGGCGTGCGCATCGCCGTGATGGGCTGCATCGTCAATGGCCCGGGGGAGATGGCCGACGCGGACTTTGGTTACGTCGGAGGAGCGCCTGGCAAGATCAATCTCTACGTCGGCAAAACGGCGGTGAAGTTCAACATCCCCGAAGAAGAAGCGGTGGAGCGCCTCATCGACTTGCTCAAAGAGCACGACCGCTGGTTTGATGCGCCTGTGGCGGCATAAGCGGTGGCAGACGCGAGGTGCTGTTACGCAGCGGGGATCACCTGCGCTCTGAAACGCTCTGCGGCCTCGCGAATGCGCTTTCGCATTCCCGCGAGACCATTGAGCCGCGTTGGGGAGAGGAGCTTGGTGAAGCCGCATGCCTCCCACAGCATTGGCTCCACGGCAACGACCTCGGCAGGATCGCTGTCGTCATAGATTTCGCAGAGCAATGAAGCCAAGCCTTTGACCAGTGGAGACTCTGCATCACAGACAAAATGAGTGCGTCCGTCAATCAGCGTGCTGTGCAACCAAACGCGGGACACACAACCAGGGACGAGATTTTCCGCTGTCTTCTGTTCGGCAGCGAGCTGCATCGCTGCACTGCGCGCGACGGCGACACTCAGACGCTCCTGCACATCGTGGATACTATTCAGGCCGTCGATGAGAAGCTGCTGTTTCTCCGCCAAGGTCATTTGATTTTCGCCAAGCGGCCTTTGCACCACGTCAGTCCGGCCTGAACGGTCTCGTCGGCAGCACCGGCAGCGGCCAGCTTCTCCCACATCGTCACGGCGTTGGCGAAGGCAACCTTCGCCTCCGCTTTCTTGCCGGACTTCTCACAGGTGTGGCCGAGGGAGCCGTAGAGTTGCGCGAGCTGTGAGGACCACATGCGCTGCTCTGGGGTGATTCGATCCGACGGAGGGAGTTTTTTGATCAGCGCCTCCAAAGATTCCACTGCCTGCTTGGCAATCGGAATCGCGGCATTCGATTTGCCAGCATCCACGAGCAGCTCGGCATACTCGCCGCGCAATTTGGCGAGGAGGAAGCCGTAGCGCGCATTCTCGGGGTTGTCGGCGAGGATCTCGTTCACGAGCTCGATGGCGTCCTGTTTCTTTTTGGATGCCTCCGAAGGGCTACCCGCATCCCGCGCGAGTGAGGCCAGCGCGCCGTAGTTTCTGGCGAGGAGATATTTTACCTCGGCCCAATCTGGCATGAGGCGATTGAGTTCCAAAAGAATGGGCAGTGCCTGATTGTGCGCTTCCTTCGCATCGGTGCCGCTGAAGCTGCGACCGATGAGCTCCGCAAGCTCTGTGTAGGCCTCCGCAAGAAGGAGTGCCTGCTCTTGATTGCGTGGGCTGCTGCCGAGCACGAGCTCGCCCATGTCTTTGACGGAGTCGATGAGTGTGTTGAGCGCATCCTCCGTCTTGCCCTCCTCACGCAGGCTGATGCCCTTGGCATACTTGGCACGGGCGAGGAGGAATTTTTCGTCGCTGACCAACTCGTGTCCGATGAGCCGTGGATCGAGAATTTCAGGCACACGGGCGAGCGCTTGAGTTGAGACTGCGGTGTCTCCGTTGCGCAGAGTGCGCAGGCCGTATTCGAGCCAGGCACGGGCGCACTCGTTGCGCGCGAGGCGGTTTTTGGGATCAGCCGCGAGACCTTTGTCGAGGTTCGTCGTGGCGTCTTTGAGCAGCGAGAGGGATTCGGCATGCCGCCCTTCGCGTCCGCGGATGTCGGAGAGCAGCAGGCTGTAGCGTCCGAGCCATTGCTGATAAAGGGCGATTTGTGCTGGCTCAACTCCACCTTTCTCAATCAACTCCGCCGCCTGAGTTCGCGCCTTCATGAGGTAGGTGACGGCCTGTGTTGTCTCGCGCAGCTTCAAGTGGAGTTGGCCGATGTTTCCATACGCGCGCAGCCGCTCCACGCCGAGGGAGGGAGACTGCTCTAGCGCAGGCAAACCACGCAGGCAGTAGGCCAGCGCATCGCGCAACTGCTCTTTCTGAAAGCCTGCCTCCATCTCGTTGCCAGTGGGCGTTTGCAGCAACTGCGTGAGGAATTGGTCCGTCGCATTCTGTGAGTTGCGCAGGTTTTGGTCGGCGACGACTTTGGCACTGCGCGCCACATCGCGTTCAGATGTCAGCGTGGCGATGCGCCCCTCGCGCGCGTCGATCTCGATCTTGTGATTCGCGGTGAGGGTGTCGATGGTGGTCTCTGCTTTGCGCGCACGGCGCAGTGTGACAAAGGCATAGATCGTGCAGAGCGCAAAGATGGTCAGCAGTGTGATCGCGGTCGCTTGCAGAGTGAGCACCTTGGCCGCCTGCTTTTGGCGTTCGCGCACGGTCTGCTCGCGGGCTTCTTCCAGAAGGTAATCACTTTCCAGCACCTCAAACTCGCGCACCACCTCGCGCATGTCCGCCCAGCGCGCGGCGGGATTGAGGTCCAAGGCACGCTCAATGATGCTGCGGCGGCGTTCTTCCCACTTGGACTGCGCTCCCTGCGGCCAGAGGATCTTCGGCTGCGCTCTGACCGCAGCGAGCAGGGCGTTGCTGTTGATCTGTCCCGCGAGTCCTGCCGCAGCTTGGCTTTGCACGCGCTCCACCTCGGCCTGCCACGCCTCCGCTCCGCGTGGCAATACGCCATTGAGAAGGCGATAGGCCAGAACACCAAAGCTGTACACATCCCACGACGGCCCGTAACCGGCAAAGACGCCATCTGGGTTCTCCGCCTGCTCTGGGCAGAGATGAACGAAATGATCGGTAAGCTCCAGATGGTGAATGCCGCCCACCCAGCCCTGCGCGATGTCGGTGAGTCGGATCGCAGACTCCGCGTCATCTTCCAACAGCACGTTGCAGGGGCGCAGGTTGCCGTGAGGGATGCCGTACTTGTGCAGCCATGCCAGGGCATCAGCCACCTCATAGATGTGCCGCCAACTCTGCTCCGGCGGCAGCCCGCCACAGGCAGCCTCAAGTGTCGGCGTCTGCCATTGACGGCGACCGTGGCTGTCTTTCGTCATCACCCCGACGATGGGCATGACGCAGAAATACGGCGTCTTGTCGAAGCTGAAGTTTTCCACCGCCAGCACTCCCCGATGGTGCGGCATCTGCTGGAGCGCGCGGAGGGCCGTGGCCAGCGCCTTGCGATTGACAGCCATGGAGCTGAAGACCTTCACGGCACAGCTCCGACCTCCGGAGGACACCGCGCGGTACACAGCTCCGCATCTCCCACTGCCGACCAAGTCCTGCAGTTCGTGTCCGGCGATTTCTGGCAGACTCATGCGCGCTTCGTAGATCTCTAAGGTAATGACAACCTGGCGCCCGGAGCGGCAGGGGCGGTACGATGGGGGCGGAAAATGAAATCTCAAATGCAGCTTTGCAAAAAACCACCTGCCACGCGCCCGCCACGGTGCATGCTGGCCACAATACGCATGAGAAAAGCGAGAACGGACGCACACAGGGCAGAGATCGAGGCCATTTATGCCGATCTCGAACGCCGCCCCCTGCCGCGCCGCTGCGAGGCACGCACGGGCTGCTGTCACTTCCGCCTCGCCGGGCATACGCCGATGCTGACGCTCGGTGAAGCCCTCTACGCTGCGGAGGGAGTGCGCCGCAGCGGGCGCAAAGGGATCAAGCCCGATCCTGACGGAGCCTGCCCTCTGCTGGCGCGCGATGGTCGCTGCACGATCTACTCGCACCGTCCCTTCGGCTGCCGCACCCATTTCTGCGCAGAAGCAGGAGGCATCTATCCTCGCAAACACGTGGCGGATTTAATCCAGCGACTCGAAGCACTCGATGAACGCCTCGGCGGCAGCGGCCCACGCCCTTTGGAGGCCGCCGTCAGCGCCGCATTGGCGGCATGGTGATGCCCCTCACGGCGCGGCGCATTCCTGCGCTTGCTTTCTACTCTCCGGGGAGAGTTTCTCCAGCGGATACGGCACTTCACTCATATTCGCTGGCAGACGCAGCACCACATTGGCGCCCTCCAAACGCACAAAGCCCGCTTTGATCGTTTTCCCCTCGGCATTCGTCCAGCTCATGATCGGCGGCAGAGATTTCTTCGCAGGTGCGGACGCCTCAGCCAGCTTTGGCGCATTCTTATCAAAGGCCGCACCCTCCTTGATCCAGTCGGTGATCTTGCGAATATCCGAGCTGGAGAGCATCTTCTTCGGCGGCATGTGGCGCTCGTGCCCTTCATTGACGATCACTTCGAGGAAATGACTCTCATCGGGTTTCCCCGGGCGGATTTGCGCCACATCATTGTCGGCGATGTCGAGTTTGAAGGTGTTCAAGTCATCAAACACAAAGCCACCTTTCTTTTTACCGGTCTTCTCACTGTGGCATTCGTAGCAGTTCTTCTCCAGAATCGGCTGGATATCCTTCTTAAAGTCGGCGGCTGAGGCCATAGCGGCCGCAGCAGCGGTGATGAGCAAAATGCGTGGCAGGAGAGACATGAGCGCGCGTGGGAGCCATCGAAACGTGCCATGCCGCTTTTCCTTAGCCAGCCTGATTTTCTCGTGCGAATGAAGGCCATGACACCTAGGCACACGGTCACTGAAGCCGCCACGCTGCTGCCATTCCTCCTCGCGAACTGGCCGGAGACAAAGCGCACCCGCATCAAACAGTGGCTCAAGTTCGGCAGCGTACGCATCAACGGCAAAGCCGTCACCCGTCACGATCACGAACTGCGCCCCGGTGACAAGGTCGAGATCAAAATCGACCGCGCCCAGCGCAAAGCCCCCCCGCCGCTGCCCAAAGGACTGGAAATCGTCTATGAAGACGACGCCATCATCGTCCTCAATAAAGGCGCGGGCTGGCTCAGCATCGCGCTCGATTCCGGCAAAGGGCGCACTGCCTACGCCGCGCTCACCGATCACGTCCGCGCGCAAAACCCGCGCAACCGCGTGTGGATCGTCCACCGCCTTGACCGCGACACCTCCGGGCTCATCGTCTTCGCCAAAACCGAGCCATTCAAACGCGTGCTGCAGCAGAACTGGCATCGCTTTGAGAAAAAATACCTCGCTATTGCCGAAGGCGTCATCAAACGCGACTCCGGCACACTGCGCTGCCATGTGAATGAGGCCTTCTCTCTTCGCGTCCGCAGCGTCCCGCCCGGCGACGACACCCGCGAGGCCATCTCCCATTTCAAAGTGCTCCAGCGCTTTGCCGATCGCACGCTCGTCGAATTGAAAATCGAAACAGGCCGCCGCCATCAAATCCGCGTCCACCTCTCCGACATGGGCCACCCCATCGTCGGCGACATTCCCTACGGCGCGAAGACGGATCCCGCCAAGCGCCTCGCCCTCCACTCCAGCGAACTGCGCTTCACGCATCCCGAAAGCGGGGAGCCTATGAAATTCATCCTGCCGCTGCCGGGCCTCTTGATGAAACTCATCCAGCCCCGTTCTTGAAATGGAAGGGGGCGCTGGTCAGGGGCTGTGTTTTCCCGCAGATCTCCCAGCATAGTCTGCGGGCGAATCCTCCTGAACAATCCCTGGAGGTGGAGTCGAGCAGGGAGGGCATGGTGCTGAAAACCACTCGCTGAGGTAAGAATTCTCCGGATCGGGAGAGGCGAACACTTTTCTTTGCACCGCACGCACCTTCTCCATCTCTTCATCCATGAAAGCCCGGCAGCGTGGGCTTTGCCAGAATTGCTCGATGGCATCACGATCGCGTTCATCGAAGTACTCAGGTAGGTGCAGCATCGTGTACTCGCTTTGTACTTGGGTTAGTCCTGTGGGCAGTGGTGGCGTCAGCCGGTGGAATGGCTGATCTACGGCGCAATCAGCCCCTATTGGCAACAGCCACACCAGACCTATGTAGCGACGCAGATCATCGGGACGGTGGATCAAGAGCACATCTGGGATGAACAGGCCGTTGCCGCGTTCCACTTCGCGAAGCAGGTTGGCAAGAGGGGAGCTATTGATGGCGATGTGAATGCCAGAGGGAAGAGTGGGCATGCAAGTGGTGAAATCACCCGCATTCTCTCATAAGGGGTGGGACATTGGCAGGGCGATGGTTAAATTTCCCCCAAAAATTCACGGCCAGGGCTGAGACTGAGCGGGGCTTGATTTTGGCAAAGATAAGGCAGACGGGGCATCGGTCTTCGTTTTCAAAGCGCTGCTGGCAGCATGATTCCGTCACGGAGACCCCAAGGCTGCACGCGTGCTCAACGCAGAGACGGATCATATCATCGCAAAGAAGACGGGCGAACACAGCGTGCGCATTTGCCTCTTGCCTGTAAGATCGCTCTTCGCTGACCTGTTCCCTGCCACCACTATGACCAAACTGCTTCTTCCAACTCTGTTGCTTGTGTTGCCACTCTGCGCGGCGGATTTGAAATTCAAAAAACTGACGCTCTCCAATGAGTTCTGGTGCGAGGGTGCGCACTTTGCTGACTTTGACCAAGACGGAAAGAATGACATTTGCGCCGGACCGTTCGTGTGGTGGGGGCCGGATTTCAAAGAACGCAGTGCCTACAATGCGCCGAAGCCTGACAGCAAGAAGCCGCTGACGGATGAGGAGTATGCGCCGAATCACGCGAAGTTCATCGCCGCGGCACCGGACTACCAAGGCAAGGCTAAAGATCCGCACGGCTACTCGGATTATTTCCTCACTTACACGCATGACTTCAATGCCGACGGCAAGATGGACATCCTCGTCTTTTCTTGGCCGGGCGACATCACCGCGTGGTATGAGAATCCGGGCAAGCGCACGAAGGAGGCGTGGAAGCGCCACATCCTTTTCGATGTCACCGACAACGAATCGCCGCAGCTCGGCGACATGGACGGCGATGGCAAACCGGAGCTGATCTGCCACACCGGCGGGCGTCTCGGCTACGCATCGCTCGACTGGGCGAATCCCGGAGCGAAAGCAAAGTATCACGCCATCTCGAAACCCGACATCAAGCGCTACTTCCGCTACACGCATGGCTACGGCTTTGGCGACATCAACGGCGACAAGCGTCCCGACATCCTCGACAAGGATGGCTGGCGTGAGCAGCCGGCTTCTCCTTCGGAAGAATGGGTGTTTCATGCGGTGCCCTTTGCGCCCGAAGGCGCACGCGGCGGCTCGCAGATGCAGGTCTATGATGTGAATGGCGACGGTCGCAACGATGTGCTCACGAGTTGGGACGCACATGGCTACGGCTTTGCGTGGTATGAGCAAAAGCCGGACGGCAGCTTTGCCATGCATCAGATTCTCGGGGAAAAGCCGGAGGACAGTCCGCATGGCGTGAAGTTCACGCAAACCCACGCCACCACGATGGCGGATGTCGATGGCGACGGCGTGCTCGATCTCATCACGGGCAAACGCTACTGGGCGCATGGCCCGAACAAAGATGCCGAGCCGGGAGCACCCGCTGTTCTCTATTGGTTTCAGATCAAACGCGATGGCAAAGGCGGCGCGGATTTGATCCCGCATCAGATCGACAATGACAGCGGTGTCGGCACCCAGGTTTCCGCCGGTGACGTGGACAAAGACGGCAAGACTGATGTGATCGTCGGCAACAAGAAGGGCGTGTTCGTTTTCCTTCAGCGCTGAGCTTTCGCTCGCGTGCGGGAGGCTCTTTGTGCCGTTTTCGTGAGAGGTGGGCAATCTTGCCACTTGGCAAACGGCAAACTTTCGGCAGCATGGCAGTCCAACACCGGGGAACGAGCTGTTCTTCGTGCCGAAATTCCAAGCAAGGAGCTGCGCATGAACGAAGTGCTGACCAAATCGACGGTGCTGGTGCTGAACCGGCACTGGCAGGCCATTGACACCAAAACTCCCGTTGAGGCCTTCGGAATGATGGCGGCGGGAAATGCCACGGCGTTGGACATTCACGGTGCGGGAGACATGCGCCCTGTCACTTGGGAGGAATGGCTGACGCTGTCCGTGCGTGAGGAGGATCACAGCATCGGCACCGTGCATGGTCCGGTGCGCGTGCCTTCGGTGTTGGTGCTGGCGCGCTTTGACAAAGTGCCGAAGCGCCGCCCGAAATTCTGTGCCAAAGCCATCTGGGAGCGCGATGGCGGCGTATGCCAGTACACGGGACGCAAGCTGCGTCCGCATGAAGGAAACATCGACCACGTCGTGCCCCTCTCGCGTGGAGGGACGAGCACATGGGAGAACTGCGTGCTGGCGGATCGCAAGATCAATAGTCGCAAAGGCAGTAAGTTACCCGAGGAAGCCGGATTGAAGCTGCTGCGTCGTCCCTTCATTCCGCGGGAAATTCCGGTGACGCATCTCATCAAGAATCATCACAAGGTGCGTGACTGGGAGGTCTTTCTCGCCGGTGGCAGTGGTGTGTTTGAAGTGTGAATGGCGGAGAAAAGACCCTCAACGCAGGGCATCAGCTTCGCTCACACCACCATTGGATTTTCCAGCCGCGCTTTTCTTCAGCGCAGGCAGGGAGGGGGGCTCGGTGAGTTTTGCCAACTCCGCTGCGACGGCCTCCGCGAGTTCAGCAGCTTCCTTCTTCCCGGCCTCTGCGCGCTTGCGCGCTTCCGCGAGCATGGTGTTGCATTGATTTTCACGCAGCCTTCGCGCTGCTTCGGAGGCAGCAGTCTGAATCGCACTCTCCTGTGTTCGATAAGTCTTGCGCAGGTTTTCAAGCGCGGGCGGCCAGGAAGGAGCGGGCTCATTGAGCGGTTCACGGTTCGCGATGTGAGAGATTTCACTCAGGATGTGGTCGCGCTGTTCAGGTTTCAGACCGTTGAGAGAGCGTTGCAGTGCGGGGATATACTTGGCATTCAGATCATCGATGCGTGATTCCGTGCCGATGTCTGAGTTCGTGGCCCATTCATCCGCGAATTTGGTCACCAGTTGAACCAGATCAGGATCCAACTCCTCCAGCCTTTGAATGAGATCGCGTGCAGTCACTTTAGGAGGCGGCGGCGCAGTCGCTGGCTGTGGCATTTCCGGAGTCACAGGAGCGGGAGAGGGCGTGGGGGCAGCGGCCATTTCCTTCGCTGCTGGAGGTGTGGGCGCAGCCTTTTCTGGCACCGTAGGGGCGGCGTTCGCAGGCTCTGATTTTTCTTTGTCGCGGATGCCGACTCTTTTTGGCTTCTTCCTTGGTGAGAATTTTTCTTCCGCTTCGGCGGTGCGGTTGGTTTGAGCAGAGGGCTTGCGGGAGATGCCTTTGGGCGCAGGCTCCTGCTCAGATCGGAGGAGGACGGCCATGAGCACTCCAAGGCAGAGCACAGCGGCAGCAGCGAGGATGAGCAGCCGTCGTGAGGGGGAGGTGGCTGACGCCGCCGCTTGTTCCGCTTCATCCACTGGCACCGCCACGGGCACTGCCGTCGCCTGTGCCGCTTGATTGACCAGCAGCATGATGTGCGCGCGGAAATCGCGTGCGTCCTGGAAGCGCTGCGCGGGATCGGAATGCGTGGCTTTGGCGATCAACTCATCCCAGCGTGCCGACAGCGGCGCGTATTCCGTCACGGAACGTCGTGGGTGCTGGGGCACACGGCCGGTGAGCATTTCATAGAGCACCACGCCTGCGGCAAAAATATCCGCACGCTGATCCACGCCCTTCTTCTCGAGAATTTCCGGTGCAGCGTAGTCAGGTGTGCCGTACGGGTTTTCCTCCGCTTCACCTGTGATGGGCCTCGCGAGGCCGAAGTCTGTCACTTTCACCTGGCCCTCTTCATTGACCATGATGTTGCCCGGCTTGATGTCGCGGTGGAGGATTTTGTGATCGTGCGCGTAGGCCAGCGCATCGCAGAGCTGTACGGCGAGATTCGCCGCCTTGCGCACCGGCAGACTGCCTTGATGGATGATCTCGTGCAGCGTCTTTCCCTGCACCCATTCCATCACGAGGTAAAAGTGGCCGCGGGAGGTGACGCCGAAGTCGATCACGCCGACAATGTGCGTGTGGTTCAGCTTCGCCATCGCGCGCGCTTCGGTCTTGAAGCGTTCTGCGAATGCGGGCTCCACGCCGAATTCCGGCGGCAAAATCTTGATCGCCACGGGACGATCGAGGCTCGCCTGCTTCGCTTTATACACCGCGCCCATGCCGCCAAAGGCCGCGAGTTTTTCAAACTCATACTGCGGCAGCAGCGCAGCCATCTCCTCGACGCTGGGGACATCGAAGGGGGGCTGATGAGTGGTGGGGGAATCTTCGGGCATGGGAAAAGCGGCGGACGGTACCTGAACGCACGTCCTCAGCGAGTAAAATCAAAATGAAACACTCTCCTTGCTCAAGAGTTGCCTTCCATAAGGCGTCGAAATTCATGGCGTTGCCAACGGCACGATCTCCCGCGCCTTGCTTAAATCGGGCCGCTTGGGCCGTGGGTCGTGCCAGCGCTCTTTGGGCGCAGGCGCTTTGGCATCGAGATAAGCACCGAGTCGCATCCGCAGGGCTTCAAACGCGGGCTGGGTGTCTTTGCCGAACTGCGATTTGCCGGCATCTTCTTCGTTTTTCTTCACAAGCTTGGCGCTGAGGCCCGGCGTGGCACGCAGCGCGGCCATGACACTCTCGCGGCTCACGCCGGAGACAGCGCAGTATTGCGTGAGATACTCGATGAGTTGCTGACCGGCGCGGAAGGTTTTCAGGCGCAGGCTGGGAACGGGGCCGTTGTCGGTGGGGTAGAGCACGGAGAGTTCGTCAGGTGTCTGCCAGGCGTCCGCTTTGCCGATGGTGTTCCAGGGCACCACGCCGTCGGCACCGAGTGCCCAGGCCTCGACGCACCACGCGGCGTTGGCGATGTTCGGTGTGCCGATGGCGTTCGCGCTGCCATACATGTAGTAGAGATTGCCGCAGTCCTTCGCGCGGCGCTGCACGCGCGGCCAGTATTGCCGCAGCACGCCGCTCACGACTTCGACGTTCACGCAGTGGTCGAGCAGCTCGCGCTGCCACTGCGGGCGGGAAATGTCGGCGCGGTAGGTGAGATGGATGTTTTGGAATGGCGCAGCGGCCTTCCAGAACTCGCGGCCGTAGTGGCGGATGGCCCAGAAGTCCTGCGTGTGCACCGGCTCGTCAAAAATCCATGCTGCGGTGCATTTGCGCCAGTCGTCCTTTTTGAAGTACACCTTGTTGTTGAGGTAGAACTCGAACATCGGCTCCGTCCAGCCTTTCGCTTCGAAGTGCCGCGCGATCTCCGACGCCATGCTGCGGAACTGTGTCCAGTAGGCGTCATCAAACGCGCTTTCGATCCAGTAGCTGCCTTTGAAGTGCTCGTCGTGCTTCATCGGCCAATTTTCGTTCAGCAGAAGGTAATACGCGTCCACCGGCACCGCGCCGCGTGGCAGATCGGCGAAGGCGCTGCCATCGAGCAGCGGGCCGAACTCGGCATCGAACTTCGTCCAGTCCCACTTCCCATCGCTGCCGAGTTTCGGCGCGGGCTCGTCCACCTTGCCCGTCCAGCCATACGGCAGTTGATTGAGCACCACGCGATGCTCATGCGCGAGCCGGTAGTAGTCGCGCACATGCCCCGGCAGGCCGTAGGCGTTCATTTGCGGCAAGAACGACAGGCGATCCGGCAGCGTGAAGTTCCAAACCGTGACCGTGAAGGGCATGACGCTGCCATTCACGGCCACCGTGCCCTTCACATCGCCTGCGGCGGCATTCTTCGGCACATGCAGCTCGATGAAGGTGTCATCGCCCGTGCCCGGCACGAGTGGATCATGCATGCCGCCGACTTTGGGCATCGAGTAGAGCTTCACGCTGAGTTTCGGTGCATTGACACTGGCTTTGCCAGCGACTGAAAAGCCGATCGTTTCGCCCTTCGCGGCAAAAAAGTGTGTGGAGGCCAGCTCGGAGCCGAAGAGGTCTTTCGCGGGCAAAGTGGGCTTTTCGGACGAAACAGCGGGAACTGGCGGGAGGGTGGCCGGATTGATCTGAATGACCGGATGGACGGTTTTGGGAGCTTCTGCGGTGCCATCTTCGAGCCAGAGCATGAAGTAGGGCTTGTGAATGCGCTTGTCCTCGCGGCTCGAAACGTAGCGGTTCACGAAATTCGTGAACTTCACGGCATTCCCACCGCGCGTGTATTCATTCCCGATGTCGTCGATGACGTAAAAGCCATGCGAGCGACCATCGAGCCGCGCCTGCGCGACTTCGGGCGCGATGGGAATGATCTGCCAGCCTTCCGCATCCGGCGCGGAGGTATCGCCAAAGCCCCACACGGAGCCGCCTTCGCCGCACACGACACTGGTGATGTCCGGGTCGTTGTTGCCCCAGCGCAGCTCGCCGGTCTTTGCCCACACGAAGGAGCTAGCGCCCGCAGTCTTCGCATAGCTGCTTCCCGTGCCCTCCACCCACTCCTGGGTGATCGACGATACCGTCGTGCGCCGCAGTGGCGCCTCCGGCGAGAGCAGATGCACATGAAGCTGCGCCTTGGTGATTTTCTTCCCACGCAGCGGCGTTGGATCGAAGTCGATCAGGAAGAACTCCTGGATGCCCTTGAGCTTCAGCTTGGGCGATGAACCGTTGCTCCCCTCCACTTCCTTCGAGTAAGCGGAGATCCACAGATCACGTGCGACCTCCACACGCTGCTGCGCGTGCGCGATGGAAGTGACAAGAAACAAGATAAGCAGGAATTTCATGCGCATTGAAAACGCCGTCGCTGCTTGCGCCGTTGCATCGCGCTGCCAAGTGTGGATTCAGTTCTCATGTTTCGCATTGCTCTCCTGCTCGCACTCACCTCGACTGCGCTCGCCGCAGACATCCTGCTCAAGCCCGGCAACCTCGCTGCGGTGCTGGATCAAGCTCGCAAGGCAGCGAAACCTGTGCGCATCGTCGTCGAGGAGGGCGTGCATCCGATCACCGAAACGATCACGCTCGGCAAAGACGATTCGCAGGTGACGTGGAGTGGCAAAAACGCGGTCTTCATGGCTGGAAAGTCGATCACGGGATGGACGAAAACCGAGAACGGACTCTGGAAGGCCACACTGCCAGACAAGGCGTGGAAGTTTGAGCAACTGTGGATCAATGGCCACCGCGCCACGCTCGCCAGATCACCGAACAAGGGCTTCTTTCACATCACCGAGGCCGTTGGTCCCGGCGTGTTCCCGGACTTGAACGAGAACATGAACTTCCACGCCTTCGGCATCGCCAAGGAACACTACGCGATGCTCAAAGCGATCCCGCAAACCGAGCGCGACCAGGTGCTGCTGACCGTCACTCATGCGTGGGCCGTGGGGCAGTGCCGCATCAAAGCGTTGAACGACGATGTGCGCGCCGTGCAGATTCGAGGCCGCTCGCGCTATCCCTTTGTCGAATTCGAGCCGGATCAACGCTGGTGGGTGGAAAACTTCCGCGCTGCGCTGGATGCGCCAGGCGAATGGTTTCTCGATCGTGCAAAGGGCGAAGTTCTCTACCAGCCGCTGCCCGGCGAAGACATGACGAAGGCGGAGGTCATCGCGCCCGTGGTGGACAAATTCATCGTCATGAAAGGCGCTCACGAGGTGCGTTTCGAAGGCCTCTCATTTCAATACAGCAACCATCTCTATCCTGCGGATGGCCTGCATGACGGTCAGGCGGCGATGACGAGCGACGGAGCCATTGAGATTGAGGACTCGCGCGGCATCCATTTTGAGAACTGCGAGATCACGCACACCGGCCTGCACGCGATCTGGTTCAAGAACGGCTGCGCGGATTCGACCGTCACGCACTGTCACCTGCACGACCTCGGCGGCGGCGGGGTTTATGTCGGCGAAACACAGCGCCCAGGGGAGGCGCGCGTGAATCATCACATCGTCATCGACGACTGCATCATCCAGCACGGTGGTCGGCTGCATCCCAGTGCCTGCGGCGTGGTCTTCACGCACACGCAGCACTGTGCGGTCACGCATTGCGACATCGGTGACTTCTTTTACACCGGCGTCAGCGCAGGGTGGAATTGGGGCTATGGCGACACCGCATCCAGTGCGACGCGCGTGGAGAACAACCACATCCATCATCTCGGCTGGGCGTATCTGAGCGACATGGGCGGCTTCTACGGCCTGGGCACTTCGCCGGGCACCGTCGTGCGCGGGAATCACATTCATCATGTGGCGGCGCATCGCTACGGCGGCTGGGGACTCTACAACGATGAAGGCAGCAGCACCGTGCTCATGGAAAACAATCTCGTGCATGACACCTGGAATGCCGGTTTCCACCAGCACTACGGCTACTACAACACCGTGCAGAACAACATCTTCGCCTTCGGCCACAGCGCGCAGATTCAGGCCAGCCGCAACGAGCCTCGCCTGCGCTTTCGCTACCTGCACAACATCGTCGTGTGGGATCCTGCGTCGCCACTGCTCGACGGCGGCGAGTGGAACTGGAAGTTTTTCGACAAACCCGACCGCGGTGATCCGAAAGACAGCCTCGTCTTCCGCAGCAATCTCTACTGGCCCACCAACGGCAAAATTCCCGCGTTGCTGACCAAGGCGCACTTTTCCTGGAGCGATTGGCGTAAGATGGGCCGCGACAACGGCAGTCTCTTTGCTGATCCGATGTTTGAAAATCTCGCGCAGCGCGACTTCCGCCTCAAGCCTGGATCGCCCGCTGAAAAAATCGGCTTCAAGCCCTGGGATCTCACGCTGGCGGGTGTGCGCAAACAAGACGCGGCGTGGCTCGCCCTCGCTGCACAAGGCCATCGCTATCCAAATTGGGACAGCGATGCCAAGCCCTGGCCTGCGCCGTCTTACCAGATCGATCAGGACTTTGAACACACCTCGCTCGGCATGATCGGCATTCGCGGTGCGAAGTATGATCGCGAAGACAAAGGCGAGAGCATCGGCGTCATCGCTGATATTTCCTCGCCCTTCACACCTGGCGGCAAACGCTGCCTCAAAGTGCAGGACGCGCCCGATTTGAGGCACAGCTTTGATCCCGTGCTCGATCTCTACCCCACCACCTGGGACGCGGGCACTTTCCGCATCGAGTTCGACATCATGGCGCAGGAGGGTGCCGACTGGTTTTTCGAAATGCGCGGTAAAAACAGCGAGTTTGGCAACGGGCCGTATCTGCGCTGGCAGAAAGGCCGACTCGTGGCCAGCACGGATGGCAAAGTGCAGCTCACCCAGATTCCCGCTGGTGAATGGTTTCGAGTTGCCATCACCGCCACGACCGGCAGCGGCCAGTGGAGTCTCGACCTCACGCGGCAGGATGGGAAGAAGCAATCTTTTCCCAAGCTCAATTGCAAGCCCGCTTGGATCAGTGCCAGCTACCTGCTCTTCAGCGCCCTCGGCACGACAAAGACGGCGTTTTTCATCGACAACGTGAAGATGCGGCAGGTGGCAGGAGCGCCCTAAGTCACGGCAGCGTTCAGCACTTTCCAAGTGGAGGCAAAAGCACGCAATCGTGCTGACGCAGAAAAAAGAGTGGGCTTGCACGCGGCATCACTGCCAGAATAAAACAGCAAGGCCGCATAGGTGTGGCCTGCATGCCCATGGAAAAGATAGCCCGCCGTCATCGAACTTATCCTCTTGTGATCGCAGGGGTGTTGCTGTGCGTGGCGGGAGTGTTTTGGCCGCGTGAGGAAGCGCCCCGGCTGTTCACATTGGCGATCAACATTTGGCCGGGAGTGGAGGGCCTGCTACTCTCCCCAGGCGCGGAGCAAGAGCGCGACCCGTATGTCAACTATGTTGAAATGTCGTGGTCCACTGCGGCGATGGGTCTTTTTCACAGACATGTGGTGGATGCGATCGTCGTGACGCCTGATGAATTGCTGCGCCTGAGGGATGAGGGCGCGAGCCCGCGTGCCCTCGCGGTCTTGGGGGTCTCGCACGGTTCAGACGCGGTGCTCGCACGACCCGGGATCAAAACCATGGCGGAGTTGCGAGGGCACCGCATTGGGGTGGAGAAGCGCAGTGCTGCAGAGTACCTGCTGGCGCGTGCGCTGGCAGCGCAGGGCATGACCATGGCGGATGTGATCGTCGTTCCACTCAACATTGCCGAGACGGAAGATGCCTACGATGACGGAGAGGTGGATGCTGTGGTGACTGCTGATCCGTGGCGTATTCGTCTGCGCGACAAAGGAGCGGCGGTGCTTTTTGATTCGAGCGCGATGGGAATGGAGATGTGCCGACTTTTAGTGGCGGAGGAGCACGGCATGCAGACCTATCCCGATGAATTGAAGGGGATCATTGCCGACCACTTCAATTATGTGTCCAAATTGGCAGACCTCAGTCCAGCGAATGGACTGGGTGCGATCTTACGACGCGAAGGACTCAACGAAGATCAGTGGCGCAGAGTGTTGGGGGGCATCGAGTTTCCGGCTGAAGCGGA
This sequence comes from Prosthecobacter sp., assembly GCA_039806835.1. GTDB lineage: Bacteria > Verrucomicrobiota > Verrucomicrobiia > Verrucomicrobiales > Verrucomicrobiaceae > Prosthecobacter. The sequence goes on from JBDHQD010000003.1 coordinate 281,404, forward strand.
ACAGCGCAGACTCCTGAGTCCGGGGAAGGATGGGGTGGTGGATTGCTTGGAGAATGTGCAGCGTCAGATGCTGCAAGCGGGGATGTTGAAACGCAGCACGGACGTGCGCACCTTGGTGAGCGCGGAGTTTGCCACAGGAGGGACGCCATGAGCTTCAACTCACTGCAGTTCCGGCTCTCAGCAGCCGTGTTTGCCTTCGGCCTCGTGATGATAGGCATGAGTGTGTATCGGCAGTACCAGCGGGATATGGAGTCGAGACTCGAGCGCAAGCGCCTCCAAGCGTATCAGGAAGGCACACGGCTCGCGGGGCTTGCGCAGCATTTCTTCCGTCGGCGTCTTCCACGTTCTGCGGACCTTGTGATCAGTTATGCATCTGTGGACGCCGATCTCATGCTGGGGGTTGTCTGTGACAGCGGAGACATCATCCGCAGTACGACACAGAAGCAGTGGCGCGGAGTTCCGCTGCGGGAGAGCCCCCTGGCGGCAGTGCAGCCGCTCGTGACGCAGGCCAAAGAAAAACCCGAAGGCATCCTCGATGAATCGCTGGAGCAAGGGCGCTTGACGGCGGTTTTTCCCTTCAAATACATCATGGATCGCATGGACAGTGGCGTGGTGGTGCTGCGCTACGATTTGAATCCTGGCATGGCTGCCTCCATGCGGCGTGCATGGAATGAATGCGCAGCGCAATCCTGCCTGCTGTCCGGTGGTTGTCTGCTGCTGTGGTCTCTGCTGCGTCTGCTGGTGACTGAGCGAGTGACGATGATCGTGCGGCAGACGCAGCAGATCGGTACGGAAGGCGCCTTGCAGACACCGCTAGGCGGCGGGGACGAGCTGGCGGTGATCTCAGAGAGTATCGCCGATGCTGTGCGGAGGCTGCGGGATGCAGAATGGCGCTTTGGCCAGATTGCGTCGAACATGCGCGATGTCTTTTGGGTGGCACCGCCGAGTGAAGCTGAGCCGATCTATGTGAACGAAGCTTACGTGCGCCTGTTTGGCCAACCGGCAGAACGCCTCAGTGGCCATCGCTGGGATTGGTTGCGGGCGGTGCAGCGTGAGGATGTGCGCCCCGCGTTGGAGATGCTGCGGCAGTTGCGGCGGCAGGTTGGGGAGCATGAAATCGAGATACGGGTGCAGGTGGAGGGTCGCGTGGAGTGGCTGCGCTGCCGTGGTTTTTCCACACAACGTCCGGCGGATGTGCCGGGGCATCTCCAGGTGGCGGGTGTGGCCGCCGTCATCACCGAGGAAAAAGAGATGCAGAGGCGGGTGCTGGAGGCGGCAGAGCAGGAGAGGCGCCGCATCGGCCAGGATCTGCATGACGATGTGTGCCAGCGGCTTGCTGCGGCGCAGTTGAAAAGTGGTGTGTTGGGAGGCGCGCTCAAGCGCGAGGGCCACGCTCAAGCGGAGCTGGCGGAGGATGTTGCGCACGAGCTTGCAGAGGCTTCAGAGATAGCGCGTGGTTTCTCCCGCGGGCTGGCTCCCGTAGCCTTCCGTGCAGCGGAATTGCCGGACGCATTGGATGATCTCAGCAGATTCATTGAGCGCGCTTTTGATGTTCGCTGTCATTTCTCCTGCGCAGACACACCGCCTGCGCTGGATACGGAGGCGGCGGCGCAGGGATTTCGCATCATCCAGGAACTGGCGATCAATGCTGCCAAACACGGGCACGGCACCTGGGTTGAGATCAGCGTGACTTATGATGCCAAGAGCATCCGCATTGAGGTTAGCAATGACGGCGTCCCCTTTGATCCTACGGAACCTGCCCGAAAGCGAAGCATGGGCATGCATTTGCTGCGCCAGCGCGCCAGCGCGCTCGGTGCGTCGCTTGTGATTCGTCCGCGTGGCGTCGCGGAGGGCGGGACGCGCGCTGTCTGTGAAATACCACTTGCGCGTCCCTGACAAATCGGGTTTCACAAACATATGAGCGACCAGACTTCCTCCACTCCGGCCAATTTGAATGAACGCAAACGCGTGGCTGTGCTCGACGATCACACGATGATGCGCGGAGGCATGCGTGTTTTCATCAACAGTCTGCCCGGTTTTGAGTGCTGCTGGGAGGCGGGAGATTGCAAGGCGGCGATGGAAAAGCTCGCAACGGATGTGCCAGACATCATGCTGGTGGACATCACGCTGCCAGACCGCAATGGGCTTGAGTTCATCAAGGACGTACACTCGTTGCACCCGCAGCTCTCCATGCTGGTGGTATCGATGCACGACGAGTCCTATTATGCGCATCGGGCGCTGAAGGCGGGTGCCAAGGGCTACATGATGAAAAATGCTGGACATGAGGTTTACGAAACCGCCCTGCGCCGCATCGCATCCGGCGGCAGTTGGCTCAGCGAAGCGGTCTCAGAGCAGATCGTGCGCGCTTACACCACGGGCATCAAACCGCACATGGACGGCGGGCTTGATGCACTGACAGATCGCGAATTTGAAATCTTCCAGATGATGGGGGATGGGCGTGGCACGCACGACATTGCTGAGGCCCTTCGCATCAGCCCAAAAACCGTCGATGTGCACCGCATGAACATTCGCAACAAGCTGGAGCTGGAAGACGGCGCAGCGGTGACACGCTACGCCATCCGTTGGGTGGAATCTCGCAAGTTCAGTGCTTCGTGAGGCTCTCCGCTGATGCCTTGTGTCGGAAGGCGACGATGCGGGTGTTTTCCGGTGCCACGTCGTAGAGTTTTTCGAGGTCAGGCAGGCGCATGAGCAGCCAGGGAGTGAGCATGTTCGCACCGTTTTTGGAGAACACGATGTCTCCTGCCAGATAAGTCGCCGAATGCACCGCGCGCTCGTCGGGAGAGATGAACATGAGCACGTCGCCATAGCGATAGGGCGGCTCCACCTTGTCAAAATCCTGCTTCACAAGACTCGTCGCCAGTCGTGAATCGAGCAGATAGGACTGTGGCCGCATGTTGAAGAAATTCAGACTTGTCCAGTGGCAGTCAGGCATGCGTCCTTCCACAGCAAAGGTCAGATCAGGGAAGGTGTAGAGCAACTTGCGCGGCAGTGGCGGCAGGAGATGGAGGATGTCCAGATGTGCCACGCCTTCTGTGCGCACGACGGCGCGCATCAGAGGCTCCAGTTCCTTGCGCCGCAGGCCGAGTCCGGTGGACCAGTAATTCAGGAGGTCGGGAATCGAATCTTCCGGGCCGAGATCCAGCCTTGCCAGCAGTGTGCGCACGCGCGTGAGCTTCTGCATGATAAAGCGCGCCTCGGCGATGGAGGATGCGTAACCGAGCAGCAGTGGAATGTCGGAAAAAACCAGGGCGTTGCCTGACTTGTAGGCTAGGCGCGAGATGCGCTGCACCACGGCTTGTGGCAGCTCGGAGTCTTTGGCCCACTCCTCCACCGAGTCTGTGAGAAAGAACACGGGCGAGTGGTAAAAAGTGTTGGCTGGATTGCGCGCGAGTATGGCGTAGAGGGTGGAGCGTGTCTCTGGCGAGAGATTTTCCACCATGCCTGCCGTGGGGAAAACATAGACGCGGCGATCATCGCGTGCCATGCGCCGAGATTGAAGCAACTGATCCACTTGCGAAGCGTCCACCCCCGCCTGCTTGAGCTGTGCGGCGATGACCTCGTAGTCTGCGAGGTCAAAAATCCAACGCGGGGTGGTGTTGGGCAGTGGAAATTTCTCGACGACGTGAGCGGGAGCTTCTAAAAAGAAATAGTAGTAGCTCAAACGCCCCCAAGGCCCTGGTGCGCAGGAAGCGATTTTTTTCAGATCTCGCGTGTTCTCAGAAGTTGGGCCACCCTCTGCACTCGGCGCGGTCAGCAGGGAGGCAAAGGTGGTGCCGATCCCTGAAAGGATAAAACGCCGACGATTGGCAGTGGAGGGCGGGTTTGAGAAGGGTGGCGCGGAGGTGTGGCGCATGAGTTGATGGCGGTGTGAAGATTGTTTTCGGCTGAGCAACGGCAACGGCAGTGCTGCGGCACTTTGTTCACGCAAGTGAGATGCCAAATTACTTTTCTGACACAAGTCTTAGTAAAGTAAGCAATAGCTTTATTAGCTAATGGTTAATAGCTTATTCAACAACACGGCCACTGCGCAGTGAAGCGCAAGTCCCGGCCCGATAGGCAGAAAATGCCGTTCAGTCAGAATGGCGGGGAATAAAACAGAGCTGTGCCCGGCGGCTCTGTGACACCCAAGCTACGTCAACTCATGAAGCCATATATCGCACTTACTTTGTTCTCCCGCAGCACATCACCCGGAGCATCCGGCTGCGTGAAGAGAGGAGCCAAGGGCATCTTCGCGACTTTGCTGTCCGGCCTTTTCTTCTTCGGTGGGATGAGCGCGCAAGCGCAACATAGCACGAAGGGGGACTGGAATAAAGACGTCAGCGGCAACTGGAGTACCACCACGAACTGGACGAACCTCGACGCTAGCACGGATTATCCGAGCGCGATCGATAGCATCGTGAAGTTTCTCTTCAACATCTCCACCAATCGCACCGTCACTCTCGATGTGGATGCCACCGTTGGCAGTATGATCGTTGGAGACTCTTCGGGCGGATCGAGTTACACCATCTCTGGCAGCAAGACACTGACGTTTGATGTCTCCTCCGGAGTTGCAGCGCTGCAAATGAACGATGGGGGTGGCAATTTTACGATCGATACCGCCATTCAGTTGAACGATGAGCTGGATGTTTCTGTTTTCGACACGAGCAATAGCCAAGGAGTCGTTTTGAGTGGCATCATCAGCGGTGGCACCAATGCCACGACCACGATCCTCTTTGATGATTTCTCCACGGGGACTCAAAGCGTGAATTGGTTGTTGCTGAATGATGCGAATACCTTTCAAGGTCAGTTGATCGCCAATTCGGGCTTGATCCGCTTGGAGGGGAGCAACAGTGTCGCTGGCGCGGTGGGCGTCGGCAATGAAACCATCGCCAGAAATGGGGGGTCTATTGACCTGCGCGACCGCGACTTCAATATCAATGGCGTGAACGACACGGAGATGTTCCTCATCGAAGGTGCCGGCACCAATGGCCTCGGGGCATTGCGCAACACATCAGGCACCGCTACGATCTCCTATCTGCAACTGACTGGGGATGCCACGGTCGGTGGCTACAGCCGCACGGACATCAACCGGCACACCGATGCGTCCGCGAATGACGTGGCGGCCGTGGTGGACCTCGGCAACCATTTCCTCACCAAACTGGGGAACACTTACGACTTTGTCATTCACAACGCCGACATCCGCAACCGTACGGGCGGTGGCTTCAACATTTACGAAGGAGAGCTTCGCTTTGAAAACAACGGAGCTTTGTCGCAGGGCGGCACCATCGATGGCACCACCTACGGCAACAACCTCGATGGCGTGGTCATCAACCTCGCCTACAACCGCAATGCCTATGACGGCAGCGATCCCACGATCGGTTCGCGCACTTCCGATCCGTGGAATGTCAACGTAGCGCAGAGCCTCTTTAGCGGTAATCCCATTGCCGATGCCCGCCTCTCTTTCGGCAATTACTGGGGGACGCTGCCACTCAACACCAAGGTCACCGACTCTTGGGATAACTTCACGGTGAACATCAACAATGGCATCTGGCAGCGCGAGGGGTATTCGGGTACGGCACAAACAGGACAGACTTTTGACCAAATCTTTGGCCCGAATGTGACGATCAATTTTGTGGGCGGTGGCATGGGACGGGATGCCAATGGCAGCGGCAATGTATTCGACTTCACTGGAGGTTCAGGCAACTACAACAGCACCAATGCCGCCTACGACCATCCTGGGGTCACGGAGTTTCAGGGCGTGCTCGATAACACCACAGGCGGCAATGCCGGCACGGGCTTCACCAAGCGCGGGAACCGTGAGCTGCGTCTGACGAGCGATAACAGCACCACCTTTGACGGCGATGTGTATGTGGAGCAGAACACGAGTCGCTACATGGCATTGGGCTACAACAGCAGCAATGGTGCGCCGGAGTCGCAGTACTTCAGCATGTCGCTTGCTGGGGCGAGTGGCCGTCTTGCTGGGGCGGGCACCATCACCGTCTCGCGCTGGGGGTCGTTGGCATTGCTGAACAATTCGGCCAATCCCGTCTATGTCAGTGCCAACAACGATGACCGCCTCAATGACGCAGGTTTCCTGAACCTGCGCAATGGTCACCTCCTGTTGGAGACAGATACCGCCACGGCCAACCACGAAAACTTCGGCAACGTGGTGGCTGACTTTGGCACCAACTACCTGTTCCTCGACACGCGCGCTGGGGGGCAGTTTGACGGCTCCTTCCAAACCTTCACCACAAACAATGGCGGTGTGCTGAAGATCATGGACATGAATGGCGCGCACACCTTTGGCATTGGTGCCGGAGAGGATCGTATCAAGCTCAATGATGCCACGGGCCTCAACATGGTCGGTGCGAACAATCCAGGTGGTACTGATCAGCGTGTGGTGCTCGGCCTCTTTGGCGGTGTGTTGCCGGCCAGTTTTGCGGCTCGCACCGGAGCTGGCGCGCTCCGTTCGGACTACAACATGCAGAATACCTACGCCTTTGGTGGTTCGGGGCTCGGGCTCATGACCTTGGATGGGGGCTACCTGCGCCCGCTCACCGCTGCGGAGTACAGCACCGATATTCTCCCCACGGCAGGGACGAACTGGCGTGTGGATGGCTATATTTCCCCTGCGGGTGGAGGTTATGCTGACCGCTCGAATTATGCCGGGCGCAACGTCACCTCTGACATCGCGGTGAATTCCCTCACCATCGCCTTTGATGCCACCTCTTCGGGGCAAGCTCTGCAGACGGCAGGACGCGATATCATCATCATTGAGCAGGGCAGGACCCTGACCATCAATTCCGGCATTCTCAATGCGGTGTCTTATGCTGAGGCCAACTCGGCTAGCCTTGATGCCAACATTCGTGGTGGCAATATCGACTTCAATGGAGGCCGGGCCTACCTCAATTCCGCTCCGACGTGGAACAATTTGGATGACGGCAGCACCTACTGGGGTACTTACCTGGCAGGGAATAGCATCTACATCCGTTCTCACTTGGTCAATATCACCGACTTCGTGAAGACGGGGCGCAGCAGTCTCGTCCTCAACACTTGGAACGAGATTTCGGGCAACATCTACAACAGCGAACAGGGTTCCATTTATGTCGAGCATCCCGGAGCACTGGGGGCGGGTGCGGCTGGGCGTGAGATTCAGATCGGCGGTTACAGCAGTCTCTTGCTTGACTACGGCACGAATGTTTCCGGCATCGACGTGCGTGTCACCAATTCCTTGGCGGGAACCATCTACGCGCTGCGCACTGAGGGTGCCTACCATGCCACTTGGGGCGGGAACGTGATCCTCGACTACGCTGACATCACGGGCACCACCCTTGGCATCTACTCCATCATCACGGCGCGCAGCAATGGCACGCTCTCCATCTACGGAAACATCTACACGGCGAACAACGGCAATTACTCGGACAGCGACCTCCTTAATGACCCGCCGATCATCTCCACCAGTTTTTATGAAGCTTACACGGTGAATCTGCGCGGGCAGGTGCGGGATGTGGCCACGGGAAATCTCGCCACGGATCCCCTCAATGCGGCCATCACCTCCTTGTATCGTACCGGAGATTCCGCCACCCGGCTGGACCCGAACCACTCTCTGCGCTTCATCATGACGGGCCACGATGAGGGGAACGTGAATGCCTTCCAGCAGTGGGATGCCACGGGGCGCTTGGATTTGGACCGCGGCTATTTCCGCTTGCTCTATGACCCAGCGGCTGCGGGCAACGACGGCACCGGCTTCCTCACCGATAGTGCCGACGCACTCATCCAAGGCAATGACTACTGGACACGCGCAACCTTGGGGCCGGACGGTTCAGGTACAGGCACCTATCACTCCCACCTCATGCTGACCAAGGCGGATCAGGTGTTCAACTGGGGGAACTACCTCTATGTGTACAACAATAACCGCGACGGCACCCTGAGCATCGGCAACGAAGCGGAGTCCGGTACGGCGTACATCGGCTCCAACAACAGCGCGGGTTACTCGATCATCTTTGAAAACCAGGGAGGCGACCGCGATCTGCGCTTCCTCCAAACTCGAGGTGGTACGCTGAGTGTGCAGGCGCGCCTTTATGACAATGGCACGTCCGTGAACTCCAGCGTCTCGGTCATCGGCCCAGGCACCATTCGCTTTGATGCCAATAGTCATGGTGCATCGACGGTGGAGAGGTGGAACTTCATGGGCGGTGAGGCCATCTGGGCACCGCGGACTTCGGATGGTTCGCTGTTGGGAGATAACCGCTTTGCGATTTCCACAGCGCAGGCGATGTTCGGCGGTGGCAAGCTCTCGCTGTTGGGAGAGACGGGTACCAATCGCAGCTTCAGCCTCACGGGCAATGTGCGCGTGCTCAATGGCGACTCCGTCATTCGCCTCAATGCACCCTCTGGCCGCACAGTGAGTCTGAATTTCGGTGCGACGACGGCCACGCTGACGAAGGATCAGGGCGGTACGCTCACCTTCGTGGAGGAAGGTCCCGGCACGGCCAACATCACCCTCCAGGCCACCGGGTTGACCGGCGCAGGCATCATGCCCTGGGCTGCTTACGGTACGGCGGTCGGAGAGGCATCTGACTTTGCCAGCAACGGCACAGGTGGGGCCATCTCTGCCTTCACGGGTTATACGGCTGGCGTGGCAGAGACGGACTTCATTGCAGGCAACACCGTGGATGTCTCTGCGGACGTGGCATTTACGGCTGCAGCAGCTCCGGACAATCTGCGCTTCAATACGGCAGCAGACTTGAGTCTCGATACTCAGTCCATGACCCTCAATCAAGGTGGTCTGCTCATCACCACCGCCAACACGGGTGCCAATAGCATCAGTGGTGGCACGCTGACCAGTGGCTTTGATGCCGATCTCGGCGGTTCCGGCACGGCGCGCGATCTCATGATCTTCAACTATGGATCAGGTGGGCTGACACTCGGCGCGACGCTCACCGACTTCGGGGCGGATAGGTTGAATCTCGTGCTCAGTGGCCCTGGCACCACCACGCTCACGGCTGCGAATACCAATACCGGGGACATTTACCTCAACAGCGGTGTACTGAGCATTTCCAGCGACAGCAATCTCGGGGACATCAACGGCTCCATCGCGCGCATCTCGCGCGTCAGCAATGGCGGTGCCTCATCGGGAACCGGTGCTTATTCAAGCTTGTCTGGGGCCGCCATCAGCTTTGTGACGAATAACGCGCCTGCTGCGGTAGCGACTGGTACCTTCAATTCCAATCTCTACATCTCAGCGACCGCGCTTACCGACGGCGGCTCCGGCTACACCACGGGGGTCTATCTGGATCTGGATGATTTGAGCAAAACCACTGAGAACAAAGGTGGCGTGTGGGCCATCCTCGACAGTGGCAATCTGCACTTCAATGGCGGCACCCTGAAAACCACGGCGGATGTCACCCTCGATGGCGGGCGCACGCTCTTCCTTGGAGCCAATGGAGCCACACTCAATGTCACTGAGGGCACCACGCTGACGATCAACGGCTACATCACCTCTGAGCAGAGCCATATCAATTCCTCCAATGGCTACACCGCCAATCAGGTCGGTGCTGCGGATGAGCAGGCCAGCAATCGCAATCCTGACATCGGCGACTTGATCATCCAAGGCGGTGGTACGGTGATGCTCACTGGTGCGCCGGACAATGGTTCGGCCCGTGCAAACATGTACAACAGCTACGGCGGCATCACCTGGATCAATGAAGGGGTGCTGCGTATCGCCAGCGCAGGCAGTACGGCAGGCGGCATCCTTGGCACGCAGCGTTCCTTTGTGGATGGCACCATCATCGGCGCGGCAGGCACATTGCTTTTCAATACCACATCAGACCCCTACATCTACGAGTGGTTCACGACGCGCGGCACCGGCTATCACGGCATGGGCACCTTTGCCGCCACTGGCTCTTCACGCACCTATCGCCTCAATGGACAAAATAACTTTGAGTCCGATGTGCTCTTCAACATGCGCAACGGCAGTGCCTTCCGTCTCAATGAAAACGGCGGAACCACCTTTGGCTCTGGAGACATCTACAAGCTGGGCACAGGAACGTTCTACTTTTACACCAATGCCCCTGAATGGAAAGGAGCCTACTATTCTAGTGCCTCCACCACAGTGCTGTATGGCACGTCGTCTCTCGGAGGCATGACGGGCATGTATTTAGACCGCCAGAGTTACCTCGGCTTCGGGGCAGGCAGCACCACCGTTGACGAGTTCCGCGATCGCCTGCCGGATGCGCTGTCGATCTTCACGAACGGCTACGTCCGCCTGCGCATGGAGGCGCCCGCTGGGGTCTTCTCCGGGATCGAGAAAGTGGGTGTCCTGACCGCAGTGGACGGTCAGACCAACATTGAGTACGACATGGGTGCGGATTTGATCGGCGGCGCGGCCCGCCTCCAGGGAGACTATGTAGGCTGGCACTTCAGTGAGATCGTGCGCAATCCGGGTTCGGTGGTGAAAGTACGTGCGTTTGACTACGGCGTGTCCTTTGCGGACAAAGACTTCAACGCCGCCATCGCCAGCCCGAACAACGCCAACCGTGCGGTGTTGCAGGTGGACACCCTGCCCACCCTCATCGGCTCAGGAGATGGCAGCAATGGTGATGCGCCCGTCATCGTGGGCTTCTTTGGCGGCGTGCGCCCGGGCTGGATCAATGTGGCAGGCACGGGTCAGATTTTCGGCGAAGACTATGTCGCTAGCTCTCTCATGACAGTGGACACCAACACGGCAGGCGAGCACTTCCTGCGCCCGCTGACGGACTCCGAATACAAGGTGGTCTCAAGCCCAGACACTGAGACGACGACCTCCATCGTGCTGGAGGATCAGGGCGTCTCTGCGGAGCAGAACTTGAAAATCGTCGGTGTCATCACGGACACTGGGATTGGTGCTGGCGAGTTGACCAGTCGCTACAACTCCATTCTCACTCTGGGGAGTTTGACCCCAGAATGCGACCAGCCGGCGGGCATCAACCTCACCGTCAACTCTCTGACCTTCGCTTCGGAGAGCTTTGTGCTTGATACGGGCACCGGCAGCGGGAGTCGTTATGGGAACTGGACGGTGCTGGACCTCGAAGAGAACGCCACGCTGCGGATCAACTCCGGCATGGTCAATCTCTTCAACACAGGCGTGCTGAATCGTGGTGGGGTTGCCCAAAACTATGACGTCAACATGTACGCCATGACCTCGATCAATGGCGGCTTACTCGACTTCAATGGCAAGGAGGCCATCTTCAACATCGGAGGTGTTTGGGCGCATTATAACACCACTGACGCTGTGAATGCCTACCGCGGTGCGGACACCAGCAATGCCTACCTCCAATTTAACACGAGCATCACCAACGCGACGAATCTGATCAAGACGGGTGGAAATTCGCTAACCATGAATGCCCCGAATTATTACACTGGGGACACCTATGTGAACTATGGCGCACTCTACGCGCGTCACGATCTGGCACTCGGTCAAAGCACCAAGGTGGATGTCTCCGGTTACGGTACCTTTGTAATCGGACTTGGAGCGAGGATCAGCGGTGTGGACCTCTATGTGGGCAAGATCGCCGACAATCGCACCGCACTGCAGATCGAAAATAACGCGGTGTGGGCGGGCAATGTCATCATCGACAACGTGGACAATGCGGGCGGTACCAGCTATGGCCGCAGTTTCACACCGCGCATCTTCAGCAACACCACGGGCCTCGCCACCATCGAGGGAAACATCTACGGCGGCACCACGCCACTGGCTCAGGGAGCGACGGATTCCCGCATGTTCAGCACCTACACCGGAGCTTATGGGCTTTTCAATATCACGGGCCAAGTGAGGGATACCGCCGCCGGTGCCATCACGGGACCGATCGACTGGAGCAATCAAGCCAGCGTGCTGCGCATGGAGGTGACTGCGAACAACAACGAATCTGCCGTGCAGCTCACGCAGCAGTATGATGCCGCTGGGCGCATCAATCTGGTACGCGGGGCACTCTACTATGCAGGCACGGGTGATTTCTACACCGCCGCAGCCGCTGCCACGGTGAACGCCAACTTTGCCAATTCGATGATCGGCTTGCAAATGGGTGGACGCTCCGTCACCTCTGACAGTGGTCGCGGTGCCGCGAACTTGGGTTTCTTCCTGCTCAACGGTGGCACCACCTTCAATCTGTCTTCCTGGGGTGTCGGTGTGGACCTCGAAGATCCGGACAACTTTGCTGGCAACAGTCTCTACGGCGAAGGCAACACCACGGGCAACAGCACGATCGGTGGTGTGAACACCAGTGGCACGGTGAACTTCGGCACGGGTGCGGGGGCGATCACCTTCACTCAGGGCACGACCTCTTACACGCGTGACTTGCGCCTCTCCGCTGCGGATGGCGGCACGGTGAATATCAATGCCGCGCTGGTGGACGGCGGTAACAATGTGATCTCCTCCATCACCAAAATCGGTGGTGGTGAAGTGCATCTCAAAGGTTCCAGCTACGGCGACAGCACGGTAGAGGGAGTCAACGTGCTGGGTGGGCTCCTCTTCATGGACAACTATGGCACGTATGCCAATCGCCGTGTCGGCAACGGAGCCTACCTCACACTCGCCGGTGGCTTGCTGGTCATGGATGGCAGTTCCGCCTCGTTCACGGAGAATTTCGGCGCACTCACATTGAACCAAGGCGGCAGTGCCATCGCTGCGATGGGCAATGGCATCGGTGCCTTTGGCACGGTGGAGCTTTCGACCTCTGCCATCACACGTGCGGCAGGTGCCACGCTGCACTTGCAGTCCATCGGGGGTGGCATCATCCATTTCTCCGACGCTGCGATGCAAAACGTCGCGCGCATCGGCTCCTACGCTACGTATGGAGCGAACGCTGCGCCGAATCCTTTTGCCACGGACTGGGCGGCCACGGATGCCTCGGGCAATGTCGTCGCCTACACGGGTTATGGTGTGGACACCTTTGGTGCTGGAGTGAATACGGATGTCGTCACGGCCGCGCTGGCCGCTGGTACGACGAACTCGGTGCGCTTTAACGCGGCAGCGGGCAGCATCGGCACTGGCGCGCTGACGCTGGATGATGGCGGCATCCTCATCACCAGCAACTACACGGGCGGCACACCCGTAGCCGCAGGAGTCACCGTGACCACGGCGGCGGCTAGCACCGATTTGCTGATCCATAACTTTGCCACCGGCACCGTTAATTTTGATGGCACCATCACGGGAGCGCAGAAGGTGGTGATTGGCGGCTCGGGCACGCTCGCCTTCAATGCAGGCGTGGGCACCACCAATTTGGCGCAGAGTTCCACCACCGGCACAAACACCACGCTGACGGTGACCGACTCCTCCGTTCTCACGGCGGGCATGGAAGTCAGCGGCACCTACATTCCTGTGGGCACCAAGATCGTCAGCATTACGGATGCGACCCATGTCGTGTTGACTCATGTTCCCACCGGTTCAGCGACGAACAGCCTCACCTTCACAACGCGCACCATCACGCCAGTGAATACCTACACAGGGGAAACCAGCGTCGTGGGCGGAGCCACACTGGCCTTCAATGCCATCGAAGGATTGGGCAGCACCAGTGGACTCTACCTCAACGGTGGTACGCTGAGCTTTACCGGTGACTATACGGCCACACCGTTCACCAAGTCGGGCATTCTCGGCAGTGGCAACGGCATCATCAATGTCAGCAACGCAGCGGGCAGGTTGGTGCTGCGCTCTTCGAGCACGAACCAATTCTCCTCCGAGTCGAACATCATCGCTGCCTATGGCACGAACAATCCGAACAGCGGCGGCCTGATCTATACCGGTGCTGGCACCGTGCAGTTTGGCGACCGCAGTGCGGCGGCTGCCACGCAGGATCTCCTGGGGGTGCAGAGCAACTACACCGGCCTCACCATCGTCGGGGACGGCACCAACGCCATCCACCTCGATATTCAGGGCCAGGGCAACGACAACGCGCAGTACACCGTCTTTGGCACCACCGAGTCCTGGGCGGATGCCACCATCGTGCGCAACAACGCCACCATCGAGTTCTCCATGAAGCGCGGAGATACCAGCCGCGACAACCAGATTCGCTTCCGCGAGTGGTTCCAGATCGGCGAACAGGCTGGAGATCAGATTCTCTTTGATGGCAGCACTCAGCGGCAGGTTTCCTTGGATGGCATTCTTAATATCGTCGGTGACGTGACCTTTCAGACACAGGGCAATCGCTATGGCGATGCTGGCAGCACGGGCAATTCCGAGTTCCTCATCAATCCCAATGAAGGGGGCATCATGGGCAGCGGTAAGATCATCAAACTCGGCGATGGCAATCTGCGCTTCTATACGTCGCTGGCTGAATGGACGGGTGATCTCGATGTGCAGGATGGCTATCTTGCACTCTACCAGACACAAGGCAATGTCTTCAATCCCACCGGCACAGTTTATATTGGTGACCCGAACGCCACGCAGACCTCGACCATCACTTTGGGTTTTGAAAACCGTTGGTACGGCGACAGCACCACGAGCATCGACGCTCCCACCTATGACTACACCTTCAATCGCGACATCATTGTGCGCGATGGGCTAAAGCAGAGTGTGTACCTCCGCACCGCCTACATGCCTGCGGGAGCCACAGTGCATTACACGAATAGCATCAATGTCGGCAACGGCTCCACGGGGACCTATCCAGTGTTGTTCTATGTCTATGACAGCGTTACGCTGGATCCGGCCTTGGTCGGACACGGAGAACATTACCAGTTTGACGTCAGTGGTAACATCAGTGGCTCCAACAACATCTTTGTGCAAGCTGATGAGGCGAGTGGTCAGAAAGGTGTCGATTTAACCGTGTTGCTGCGTGGGGATAACTCCGCGTGGACAGGCACGCTGACCATCGGCTTGGATCAGACTGCTGGTGCGTTTGCTGATAGTGGTGAACATGCCAATGTGCGTCTGGGTAGTCTGACGGCATTGGGAACTCAGGAGGTGAGACTGCGCAATGGGGCGACCCTGCAACTCGGCGGCCTCAGTCGTACCTTCACTCAAAACATCCTCTTCACCGGCGGCAGTGGTATGGGCTATTCTGCAAGCCTCATGAATGCTGCGGATACCGCAGCGACGGTCACCTTTGACTCGGGCACTAAATCGGGAGTGACCTATCAAGACATCGGTGTCGGGTTGAAAGACGGCCAGGCTTCCGGCTTCTTTGGCAGCGGCAATGCGGCCCTCTCCGTGATCAAAATCGGCAGTGGTGACACGGTGCTCGGTGCCAGCACCGGTGGTGGTGCCGACGTCGATACCTTCAGCAATTACACCGGCGACACGCAGGTGCAGGCGGGTAAGCTCATCGCAGGCTCGAACAATTCCTTCTCTCCCTACTCACGCTTCATCGTGAGCGCAGGAGCCACACTCAGTCCGAATTGGGCGAATGCGGGCACGGGTTTTGACGTGACCATTGGCTCTCTGGTGGGGGTAGCGGGATCAGCGGCGGACATCGACAACGGGGCCATTCTCCGTGTGGGGGGAGACAATACGACGGGTGCGGATTTCGCAGGGGTGATCAGTGGCGCGGGCAGCTTCGACAAAATGGGCGGTGGCTCACAGAAACTCTCAGGCGCCAACACCTTCACCGGCGATGTGACCGTGACCCAAGGAACCCTGATCGGGGCGAACAACGCTGCCTTTGGTGATGCGATGAATACCATCTCCCTCGGAGGGATCGCTTTCGCGGCCACGCATCCCCTCGATGCGCAAGTGGGGCTGCTGCTGGCTGGAACGGCCAACAATGTGGTCAATCCCGTGACGATGAATAACTTTGACGGCAATGATGAAGGCATCACCCTCATCGGCACACAGGAGAGCAGCGGCACCTATGGATTCGGTGTCGGTGGCACGGTGGCTCTCTATCAAGACATGGCGACGAGAGTGTACTTCGAGGCGGATGGCACCTCCACCTTCCAGTTTGGTGACGTGGTGAGTGATGGCGGCAGTGCGGCCGTGACCTCCATGACCAAGATCGGCACGGGTACCGTGGAACTGCATGCAGCAAACACCTACGGTTCAACTGGGACATGGGCGGCGGGCGCAGGCATCGACGGCGGTACCGTGGTGCGTCACGGTGCCCTCAGCGTCTTTGATGACGCTGCGCTCTCAAACACCATCGTGGAATTGGGCGACACCCGCACGGACCTGACCGCTGCGGATTGGGCGACAACCAGCTCGCTAATCACCTCAAGCACCACTACCTTTGATCCTGCCAGCAATGGGGCAGGCGGTGCAGGCAACGGAGCCTTCCTCAAGGTCAGCAACACCATTGATGGCGTGGTGCTGGGTGCCGGAGATGTGGGCAAGCGCATCCTCGTGAAAAACGAAAGCACCCACCCAGAGCGCAACGGCGTCTATGTCGTGGTGAGTGTGGATACCACCTGCAACGAGATGAACCTCGTGCGCGCGACGGATTTTGATGCTGCCGGTGAGATGAACTATGGCTCCAGCATCGCGGTCACCGGTGGGAATACGCAGGCTGGCACGCGCTACTTCATGGGATCACAGGATGTCGCGACCGTGAACAATGACACCACGAAGACGGATCCTGTTCACTGGTTGGTCGATCATGACAATCCCGATGTGTCACTGCTCGCAGGCGAGAATACTCTCACGATTGCCAATGACATCGACGTGAACGACACCAACGGCACGGGCAGCACGATCTTGGGTGGAACGTTCGCCACCGGAGCCTCTTATTTTACCGGCAACGTGACGCTGCAACACAGCACGCTGCCAGGTGTGGACAATGTGCGCGAGATCAAGTTTACCTCTGCCTCCAATGACAATTCCGGCACCCCAGGCGAAGATGGAGTGATCTTCTCGGGGGTCATCAGCGAAGATCAAGTTGGTGACACGCTGAGCGTGAACAAGATCGGCGCAGGCACGGTGACCTTCACGGGAGCAAACACCTACACAGGCAAGACCACGGTGACGCAGGGTACGCTGGCCGTAAGTGGCACGGGATCTATTGACAATACGAACTGGATTGAAGTCAACAACGGGGCCAGTCTCGACCTTTCAGACAGCGCAGGCGGTGACTTCACCTATGACGGGCCTATCAGTGGCGCAGGTACGCTCGTCTCCCCCACAGGGCAGAAGATCATCATCGGCACCAACGGTGGTCCTGGCACCCTCAAGCCTGGCATGTCCTCGGATCCGTCTAGCGTCTCCACGGCGGGAGATCAGATCGGCGTGCTCACGGTGAATGGAAACCTTGAACTCGCCGCAGACACCACAGGCGTGACGCGCCTTACCCTTCAAATGGGGCCCACGGCGGGTGCTGACCTCAACGATGCCAGCAACATCATCGCGCACTTGAGCGATGGAAGCTACTCGACGTGGATTACGGGGCAGGGAGCGACCTATAACAGCAACACGGGGGGCAATCATGATCGCCTCGTGGTCAACGGCGACTTCAGCATGAATGCAGGTGCGCACATCCAGTTCACCAGCACACCATCGGATTATCAGCCGGTGATCGGGGATGTGTTCAATCTCATCGACTGGACCACAGTGAGTGTGAATGGCTTCGACAATGGCGGAACCGGTGGCTTCCGCGCTGGCGGGTTGCTTGGTGATTTGGGACTGCCTGATCTCAGTAGCCTGCCCGGCGGATTGCTTTGGGACACGAGCTTGTTCAATACCTACGGCATTGTCGTCGTGGTGCCTGAGCCAGGCCGTGCCTCCCTGCTTCTGGCTGGCTTGGCACTGTTGATCTTCCGTCGCCGTCGTCGTAGGTTGTTTTGAATAGAGTTGAGAGGGTTGTCACGCGCGCCGGTCGAAGCCGAGAGGTTTCACCGGCGCGTTTCGTGTCGAGTGTCATTGCGTGTAGTGACTTGGTAAAAGAAGCGTGTGAGTTAGCTCAGGCTGGTCAGAAGCTGTGAGAAAACTTGATCCTCATAAGAGGTATCTCATCATGGGTGAAGGATGATACCGCGCTGCCACATGGTAGTCTGTGGATGTCTCCCACGGGTTTAGTAAAACCTTTACATTAACTAAGCTCAATGCGGTGTTACGGCACGCAACTAGCGCAGCTATTTATCAACCGCGGCCTCATGGTTTAAAAACCGCGAGTTGGTCACAATGAGGGCGAATTTACGCGGGATCATCGCAACTCCCCGCTGTGTTTCTCCAAAATCATGAATACATCATCCATACAAAGCATATCCACGAAGCGTACCAAGCGCCGTCGTCAGGCCGTGGCACTCATCACGGTGATCAGTGTGCTGGGTCTGGCTCTCGTGTTGGTTACGGCCATGCTCAGTGCCACTCGCGTCGAGTACAATTCCACCATGGCACAGGTCGAGGGATCGAAAGCGCGCCTCAATGCGGATTCGGTGATCAACATGGTCATCAGCCAGATTCAGCGTGCGGCGCAGCAGGACACGAGCAATTCCGGAATCGAGACATGGACCTCGCAGCCGGGCATGGTGCGTCAGTATAAGCAGGACGGCACGCTCCTGCGTGGCCTCAAGCTCTACTCGGATAGCAAAATGGTGGCGAGGACCGACAAAGAAATCGCCACAGACACTCCGCCAGGGGACTGGGACAAGCATCCGGCGCAATATGTCGATCTCAATGAACCGGTGGTGCGCGCCAATCCGCTCGACTCCAGCAAGCCTCGACTCTATTTCCCCATCATTGATCCACGCGCTTACTCCACCACTCCCTCACGTTCGGTGGAGTGTTTTAGCTACAGTGCCAATGCGAATGGCAGCGCCGGTGGACAGGCGATCAATGGTGTGGTGCTGCCGACTGGTAGTGACGACTCCAAGCAGCGCGTGCCGATGCCCGTGGAGTGGCTCTATATGCTCAAGGACGGCACGATCGGCTACGTGGACAACAGTGGTAAGTTCACCGCCGCCAATGGCGAGCAGGCATCGGCCAGCAATCCCATCGTCTCCCGAGTCGCTTTCTGGACGGATGACGAAAGCTGCAAGATCAACATCAACACCGCAGGCGAAGGCACGGCATGGGACACGCCGCGCCTGTTTCATGATCGCGACCGTGACTGGGCACGCTTCCAGCCGATGGCCTACGAGTACCAGCGTTATCCCGGACATCCGGCCACCGTGTGCATGAGCACGGTGCTCTTTCCCAATCAGAACATGCAGCCGGCGATCTCGGATACGGCGGCGTTTAATAAGGCACTCACCTTCAAGGAGGCGATCTACGATTTGATGCCGAAGATTCTGCCTGGAGGGTCGAAGGCGGGTTCCGTTCTGGTGCCTGCGGGGAGGAATTTCACGCCGACCGATTTCCAGCAAGTGCAGACAGCACTGGCAGAGCGACTCTTCCCCAGCGTGGATGAGTTTCTACTGCGTTCCTCGGTCAGTGGCGGTGGTACGCGTCCTGAGATCAATCTCGGTGTGGGGCAGCTTTGGAGTGGCCTCCAGACCTACGAAGTGGTGGAGCGCCTGCGCCCTTTCCTGACACCGCGCAGCCGCGCACCGGAGTTGAATCCCTTTGGTTACCCGAAGATTAGCATGTGGCCGCTGCACATGACCAACTCACCGCTTTTCCGCACGGTGTTTGATCGCTCCATTGCCTATTGCTCGCAGATCGGTGGCAAGGATTACTTCTTCGCTCGCAGAGATTACACGAGCCAGAACGAGCTCTCCGCCATCACACGCAACAGGCAGATTTATGATTACCTGCTCACTCTCATGAGCCAGCCGGTGCCCGGCTTTGGCACCTCGAATGCCACTTTCGCCCAAAAATACGGCACCAATTTGCAGCAGATTCTCGTGGAGATCTTTGACTACATCCGCTGCACAAATTTGTACGATGACAATCTCGCGGAGCAGAACGTGGGGGTGAAACCCTCCATTCAAGGATTGCCTGATGCACGCCTCCAAGCCACTTCGGCAGGCATGCAGGCGCACACGTTCACGCCGATGCGAAATGATACAGGGAGCAGCTATCCTGGTCACGGACAGGTGATGCCGACGGTGCTGCCCAAAGGAAAGAACGAAGTGTATCGCGGCATGGGGCGGTTTTTCACCATCAGTGAAGCGGGGCTGCACTTCATCTGCTGTGCTGAAGGGAACAATCAAGCGGGCGGTGAGTCGGCCATCAAGATCAATCCCAGAGGACCCGCGCCCAACGGCTACGTGCCGCCAAACTGGCGCGGCGGTGTGTGGGGAAATTACAACAACTGGTACTCCAACTTCCCTCCACTAAGTGCGGGCAACCAAGTGCCGGTGAAGAATGTATCAGGTTTCTATAAGAATCGTTATCCGACGGCTCACGCACTCGAAGGTTATGATGGCACCGATCCCATGCATCCCGGCTACAATCCGATGTATTGGAACTGGACGCTGGATCAGGACACACCACTGCAAGCAGGCGTGAAGCGTGTGCAGGCCACCTTCCTGCTGGAGTGGTTCTGCCCTTCGGCGGGCTGGACGCTCATCAATCCGGATTTGATGATCGAGGTGGACGCCAGCGCCTTGTCTGTCGGCGGCAAGAAAATGTTCCCTGTGAACGGCGGGCGTACGCAGGTTCGCCCCTATCAGCACATGAGCAACGCCAACGGCGTGTACATGCGCGGTGGCACGGTTTCCTACCGCGCCTTCCTGCAGAATCGCAAGCTGCCTGCGGTGGCCAAAGGGGTGAATGGCTGTCAGAGCGGCAGCATTCTCTTCAACGACACCAACGTCCCATCGAACGACAGTCAGAGTCCTTACACTGGTTCTGGCACGCCGGACTATAGCTACTACGCCAGCAGGTCGGGTGAGCTGAGGCAGTGCAATCAATACAACCTCGTCAGTGATTTCTTCGACATTCCGGCCGGAGGCAACATCCCATTCTCAGGGGGCACCGTGACCGTGAAGATCATGACCAATGATGCCTCTCCGAAACTGCTGCAAACGTTCAACTTCCAGTTCCCTGCTGCGGCCTTCCCGGCTCCGCTGCTGGTGCGCCAAAATCAAGACACCAATTGGGCGCAAAATGCAGATGGCTCCTGGCACATCTATCAGCCGGTGCCCGCGCCGTACTGGTGGTCCTTCCACTCGGACGGCGCGCTGGGTCGTGACAAGACGGGACGCATCACGAAAATCGCAGCCATCCCTGGCTCACGCATGGGGGGAAGATTCCGTTACATCGGCAATGAGATGAGCAGCTACGGGGACTTGCCAGGCACGGGCACCTACTTCCGCGGCAACCTTGCGGTGCCAGATGACACCATCCAATCCCTCGTGCTGCGCCACGGCGACCCGCGCCTGACGATGGGACAGTTCATCGTGCCCGCCAGCGAGTTCCAGCAGCACCGCTACTACGGCAGTCAACGGCTGGCCCACAACATCGTACTGCTCAACTGGAGCCAGGGGCCGGGATTGGATCGCGGAGATGATAAGAAAGGCTGGCGCCTAGTGAAAAACGCCAACTATCACAGCGCCTTCCTTCCCGATCACCCCTACACACCAGCTACCGGTGCTGGATTGCAAAAGTATGGAGACTTTGACCGCGGCATCGCCAACCAAACGGATGGTGCCTACATCAACAAGCCAGACGAGGGGAATACTTACAGTGTGATCAGCACCAGCAATGGGCAGCAACTGGTACCGTACTTCTCCAACTCCTGGGTCACCTATCTCGGCGGCTCCACGTATTTCTCGCCGAATCGCCAAATCTCTTCTCCGGGGATGTTGGGCTCACTGCCCACCGGGGTGCATCAGTCTGGTGGCATTGGAGGGCAGAAGCGCGAGCCATGGCGCACGTTGCTTTTCCGTCCGCAAACCTGGAGCACCAAGCAGGGGCAGCAGCCACACATCGGCGCACCGAGGGTGCTCAAAGGCTACGGCACCACGGGGCTTCCCATTCGTGGCATCGACCCGCCTGACCACCTCTTCATGGACTTCTTCTGGATGCCCGTCGTGGAGCCATACGCCATCAGCGAGCCAGGCTCCACCGCAGGGAAGATCAATCTCAATTATCAGATGGCACCATTCCGCCATATCCGCCGAGGCACCGCTTTGGCAGCCGTGCTCAAGAGCGAGCTCATGACCACCGTGGCGCACAAAGACGCCTACGATTACCTGCGCAGACCGGGCGGATACAACAGCACCAACAGCGAAACGTGGTTCTGGTCCGAGGATACAAGCTCCAAAGGGCGGAAGTTCTGGCACCATCAAATCGACACGGATGCCACTTTGAAGCTCTTTGACGAACGCTTTGAATCGGGCTTCGCCTTCATCTCGCCAGCGCAGATATGCGAGATGTATCTCCTGCCCAAGCAAGTCAACGGCTCCGACACGCTGGTGCCGACCAAATGGCCCGATAAGATCAAGAACCTTCTGGCGGCAAGTGGCACAGGAAGCATCTTGGCCTACTGGGAAAACAATGCCGTCACGGCGGAGAACCTGAAAGAGCGTCCTTACGCGAACATGTATGCGCGTCTCACCACACGCTCCAATACCTTCCAGGTTCACATGCGCGTGCAGACCATCCGCAAGGCCCGCTCCAGCGATCCTACCAAGTTTGTTCCTGGCGTGGATTCCATCAGTTCTGACTATCGCGGCTCAGCAGTCGTCGAGCGCTATCTCGATCTGAATGATCCGGTCTTCACCGCGAAAACGCTGGATTACGCCTCCAGCGGGGTGCTCTCCAAGCCCTCGCTCGACACCTACCATCGTTTCCGTGTGCTTTCACAAAAGCGTTTTGATCCGTGAGCGCATCTTCATTTGCCCCTGTCATGAAAACATTCTTCACTCGTTCGCATGCTTCCGCTTTTTCCCTCGTCGAGGTGACGATCGCCGTGGCCATTGCCGCGCTGGGATTCATCACTCTGCTCGGCCTGCTGCCGCAGGGCATTCACATGGCGCGTGACACCGCGCAGATGTCCATCGGTGCCAAGATCATCCAGAAACTCAGTGGCGAAATGCAGTCCATCCCATGGTCGCATATCACTTGGAAAGGTTACGGCAAGAACCGCTACTTTGACAGTGAGGGGACGGAGATCACAGCCTCGTCCTCATCCTCAGGTGGGGAGAGCCTGGCCACCTCACTGAGCTATGTGGCCTCGGTCTATGTGCCGGATACTCCGCTGGATGTCATCTTGCCCGCCAATGGCAGCGGCAGTGGCAGTGGAGGCGGAAGTGGGGGCGGCGGAGGTGGAGGCGGTGGTGCAGGCTCATCCAGCACGCCAGAGCCTTATCTGCGCCGCGTGCGCATCTGCGTCGCTGCCACCAGCGATCCCTCTTTTAATTTTGCCTCAGCCCCGCCGATGCGCATCACCTCTGCCAACGCGCTCATCGCTGAGACAGGAAACTAATGCCTGAATTCCGAGCTATGAACTTATCCATGAACTTCAGAAGATCCGCGCGCACTAGCTGCGGCTTCACCTTGGTGGAGGTGATGATCTCCATGATCATCCTCGCCCTCATCCTGCTGGTCTCCGTGCAGGTGCTGAATCAAACCCAGCGCACTTGGAAGCAGGGTGTCACGCGTGTGGAGCAGTTCCGCGAAGCACGCATGGCGTTTGAGAGCATCACTCAGAGCGTCCGTCAGGCGGTGCTCAACACTTACGAGGCATTTCAATACAACACTGGCCCCACACCCACCGTGCCCTCTTCCAAGAACCAAGCGCCACTGCGCTACATGCGCCAGTCGGAGCTGCAGTTCGTCACCGGACAGGCCTCCAAACTCCTGCCTGGCGGAGCTGCCTCCAGCCTGGTTTCGCACGCGATCTTCTTCCAGGCTCGTCTCGGTTTGAGTGATCGCCCCGGCTACGAAGCGCTCAATAATCTGCTCTGTGGCCGCGGCTACTTCATCATGTATAGCACGGATGATGGCTTCCGCCCTGCGCACGTCACAGCTCAGCGCGCGCGCTTTCGGATGTGGGAGTACCGTCCACCGTCGGAGTCAAACAGTGTGTATGCGGTGAATCCAGGACAGTGGTTTGTGAAGGCACCCGTGGAGGCCGTCACCAGCAGTGATAGCGTCAACCAACCCGCGAATACCCGGCCCGTAGCGGAAAACATCATCGCCCTCATCGTTTCTCCGCAGGTCACAGCAGATGACGCAGCGTACATGGGCAAGCAGCCTTGGTGGATCGCCCCCAACTATTCCTATGACTCCACCGCGCAGACCAACACCACCGCGCAGAGCCCCCAGGGCACTCAGCACATGCTGCCGCCACGTGTGGTCGTCACCCTCGTTGCCATTGATGAAGGCTCTGCCCGCACGTTGGCGGAGAAAAGTGGTGCTGGCGGTGCCATGCCGCAGTTGGTGACGCCCGATCTCTTCACTCAATGCGCCAACTTCCAGACCGATCTCCAAACGCTGGAGACGAAGCTCAACGCGCAGCATCTCAACTACCGCATTTTCACTGCATCTATCAGCATGCGTAACTCCAAATGGGGCCTGCTCCGATGAACCTTGCCACTCCTGTCTCCTCGTTTGCACCTTCCTGCCGCCGCGCTGCACGGCAGGGCTTCTCATTGATCGAAATGGTCGTCGTCGTCGCGATCTTGGCGATCATCGTCATGCTCGCTGCGCCCTACACGATCTCTGCCATCCAGGCCTCCAGCCTCACCTCCGCAGGGGACACGGTGAATCAGAAACTCTCCCTGGCGCAGCAGCGCGCTGCCACGGAGAACCGTCCAGTGGGCGTGACCTTTTATTTCTATGCGAATGAGGGCATCACTGCGTGTCACGCGATCCAGTTGGTGGCCTATGATCCTGCCACCAACACCACCACACCATTAGAGGCACCCGTATTCTGGCAGAACGGGCGCGAAGTACTGCTTGAGGGCGACCTTTCTCCGCTATTCTCCAACGCATTCACTTCCACCGATTCAGGCAACGCGACGATCAAGCCCTTTGCCAACCTCGGAGCCACATTCAAGCGCGTGCTCTTCTTCCCTGATGGCAGTACCAATCTGCGCGTTCCTCTCAGCCGCGCTTACGTCACCCTCATTTCAATTCGTGACTACAAACAGAATCTCAACACCCCACCAGGCAACTATTACACGGTGCAGATCGATCCCGTGACTGGCCGCACGCGAACGTATCGCCCTTGATGCCTTGTGGCACCGGAGGCGTGTTTTTTCTTGAATCCATCTCCATGGGCGGGAGAGTGCCGCGTGCGTGAAAGCAACGCACGCTAGACATGGCGACTCCCGTCCCCTCCAGAAAAATACTGCTCGCCGAGGATGTGCGCGCCATTTCCATGCGGCTCTCTCACGCCTTGGAGAGCCACGGTTACACGGTATGCGTCGCACAGGATGGTGAGGAATGCTTGGAGCAGCTTGCTGAATTCCAGCCCGATCTGCTCGTGCTCGATCTCATCATGCCAAAGATGAATGGCCTGGAAGTGCTGCGGCACTTGCGCTCACAGCAGGCCACGCAACACCTGCCAGTGATCGTTTGTACGGCCAAGGACTACTCCACGGAGCTGCGGCATATCCAGCAAACAGGCCCTGTGGATGTGCTCATCAAGCCCTTCGAGCCAGACCTCCTCTTGGGAAAACTCGCGCAGTATTTCCAGAATGACGCCACTGTGGCATCAGGCATTGCGCACCGCGAGGTACGCACTTCGCCGGCGGAAGCACCTTACGCACCGGTGCTCGATACGACGCGTCCGCATGTGCGTCTCTGGGGCACGCGTGGCTCCATCCCGGTGAGTGGCGCACGCTACGCACAGCATGGCGGCAATACGACCTGCTTTGAGTACCACAGCGGCACGCACCGCATCATCTTCGATGCCGGTTCCGGTCTGCGGGATGCCGGGCGCTCGTTTTTGGCCGCAGGCCCTTGCCACATCCACCTCTTCATCACCCACACGCACTGGGATCACATCCAGGGCTTTCCCTTTTTCGCACCCATCTACGTGCCTGGTTTTGAGGTCACTGTTTACGGCGAGCGCGGCTTTGGCAAAAACATTGAGGCATTGCTCTGCGGCCAGATGGATCGCGACTACTTTCCCATCCAACGCGAAGACCTCAGTGCCAAGATCAATTTCGTCTTTCTCGATGATGCTCCTGTGAAAATCGGAGAAGTGACCGTGACACGCGAGTTCACTCAGCACCCGGGGGCAACCGTCGGATTCAAACTGGAGCACGGGGGATGGCATGCGGCCTTCGTGCCCGACAATGAATTCTTGCAGGGCTACACGGGTTCTCCCGCGTCGCTGACACGAGATCACAATCTGGTCGTCCCATATGAGCCGATCGTGCGCTTCCTCGACGGCGTGGACCTTTTGATCCACGAGGCGCAGTATCTCCCGGCAGACTATCCGCGCCGCATCGGCTGGGGCCACTCCAACCTCGCCTCCGCATGCGCTCTGGCAAAAATCGCCAACGTACGGAAATGGATCGTGGTGCATCATGACCCAGATCACGACGACACGACCCTGCATGCCAAGCTGGACCTCACGCGGCAAATTTTGCGTGAGACAGGCTGCGCTGTTCCCGTCACGCATGGCTTTGATGGCATGACCGAGTACCGCTGATCTCAGATGGCAGGGTCAAAATTGCCGCTGAGCGCCTGCTGCGCGAGTGCGCACTCTTCTTTGAGCTGTCGGAGCATGACCTGCGCACCCTTCAAGTCTCCTGCGTGGGCATACTCACACAGCTCTGAGGCTAGGCGTAGTGCGCGCGGCATGGCATAGACACCCAGCATGCCCTTGAGCGAATGGGCGGCCTCATACAACGCGCGTGCCTTATTTGCAGTCAATGCCTTCTCCGCTTTGCTGAGGTATTTCCGCGAGTCTTCGGGAAAGATCGCCACGAGTTTGCGCATCAGCTTCTCATCTCCCGCAGAGTCGCGGAAGGCGGCAGCATTAAAGCTCTCGCCTCCGATGCCGTTGGCCGGTGCCGCCTCCTCTAGCGCGCCAGGCACCGCGAGTTTCTGCGGCGTCGCTTTTTCCACGGCTTGATAAAGTTCTGCTGCATGCAGGGGTTTGGAGAGATAATCGTCCATCCCGGCACCGAGGCAGAGTTCGCGATCGCCGGGCATGGCATTGGCGGTCATGGCGATGATGCGGGCATGCTTGCCGGAGGTCGCTTCCAGTTTGCGAATGGCCGCCGTGGCCTCCAGGCCGCTCATGCCTGGCATCTGCACGTCCATGAGGATGGCGTCGAAGGATTCTTTTTTGCAACGTGCGACCGCCTTTTCTCCACTGGAGGCGAGCGTGACATGGTGGCCGCGTTTTTCCAACATGCGGGCACTGACGACTTGATTCACCTGACCATCCTCGACGACGAGCACCTTCAGAGAGGCGTGCGCAGTGACCTCGGGATCTCGTCGCGGTGACAGCGGCTTGATGGTGATGCCACTGGTACGTCCGAAGGCGGCAGTGAAATGGAAAGTGCTGCCTGCTCCCGGACTGCTTTCCACCCAGATGCGCCCGTGCATCAGCGCCACAAGGTCGCGGCAGATGGCTAGGCCCAAACCGGTACCTCCATAGCGCCTTGCCGTGCTGGTCTCCGCCTGCGTGAATGCTTCAAAAATGCGCTCGTGCATGTCCCAGGCAATGCCGACTCCCGTGTCGCGGACTTTGAAGTGCAGAACGATCTGGTCTGCCGTCTCGGATTCGATCCCCACCTCGATGGTGACACTGCCCTTGGTGGTGAACTTGATGGCATTGCCCACGAGATTGAGCAAAATCTGCCGCAGGCGTCCGTCATCTCCGATGAGTCGTGTGGGCACTGCGGGACTGATGTCGTGTTGGAGCACGAGACGCTTTTGAAACGCGCGTACGCCCATCCCTTGCAATGCCTCAGCCACGAGCACGCCGAGATCGAACTCATGCAGATTGAGCTCCATCTTCCCAGCCTCGATCTTGGAAAAGTCGAGCACATCATTGAGCAGTTCGAGCAAGGAGTCCGCCGACTGCTTGAGCATCTTCAAATAATACCGCTGGGAGTGATCCAGATTGGTGTCGAGAAGCAATTCGCTCATGCCGATGATGCCACTCATCGGCGTGCGAATCTCATGGCTCATGTTTGCCAGGAAAGTGCTCTTGGTGCTGTTGGCGGCCTCGGCTGCTTGTTGCGCCTGACGCAGTGCCTCCTCTGCGCGTTTGCGTTCGGTGATGTCGGTGGCGATGCCTCCTACCGCGTGGATGCGTCCGGCAGCATCGCGCAGCGGGAACTTCACACTGAGGTAGGTGTGTGGTCCGTCCGCATGCGGTGCGGTTTCTTCCAACTGCAAAGGCTCACCGGCTGCGACCACTCGCGCATCATTCTCCCGAAACGCAGCCGCCATGGCGGGAGGGAAAATATCGTGATCAAATTTGCCGATCGTCTCCTCCGGCGTGGTGTGAAACAGCTTCGCCCATCGCTGATTGACCAGCAGGTAGCGCCCCTCCAGATCCTTCATGAAGACGACCGCCGTGGTGTTGTCGAGAACGGCCTTGAGTCGCTCTTCCGTTTCCAGTCGCGCACGTTCGTGTGGGTTGCTAGGGCTGTCAGGCTCATGTGCTTGCCCTGGCGGCAAGGCACGCGCCAAGCGTTGCCGGTAGGCGTGCAGCATGCCCTCCAGTTCCTGGATGCGCTGCCTCAGCTCCGGTACCGAGTCGTGTGCGGACTGCTCTTGGGGGCCTGACATGGTTTGGCTGTGACAATCAACCGACAAAAGCTGCTGAGACAAACTCAAAAGGCTATGCCTTGGCAGACCTTTCCGCTGTCAGGCAAATCTCTACGCTTGATCTCTCTGCTTCGTTTTTAGACAATTTCCTTCCTCCCACGCTCGCGCCCCAGAGGCGCACGAACCATCAGGCAGATTTGGTGATGAAAACGTCCGCGCCCCCTCCGCTGCTCGTCCAGAACGGCACGCTCATCCTGCCAGACGCGTTGATCGAGGCCGGTGCGGTGCTTTGTAAACGCGGAAAAATCTCCGCGCTCGGCAAGCGCGTCGCTGTGCCGAAGAACGCGGCGGTGATCGACGCTAAAGGCGGCTACATCAGCCCTGGCTTCATCGACATTCACGTGCATGGCGGAGCCGGGGCCGATTTCATGGACGCCACGGTGCCTGCGGTGCGCACTGCTTTGAAGGCGCACGCGCTGCACGGCACGACGACGATTTTTCCCACCACGACCACAGGCACGCCACCGCAGATCATGGGCATGCTCATGGCCTGTCGCGAAGCGAAACGCACCTGGCAGGCCGCGCACGGATCGCGCATCGCCGGCGTGCATGTCTATGGCCCCTACTTCGCCGCCGACAAAGTCGGCTGTCATTCGCGTGAAGGCCGCCGTGCGCCGAATCCCACCGAATACGCCACTTGGTTCCGCGATGATCTCGTGCGCATCGCCACATGCGCCGCCGAGTTGGCTGGTGCCGAGGAATTTTATCAAGTCGCACGCAAAGCCCGCTGCCTCGTCACCTGCGGACACTCAAACGCAAACTGGGCGGAGATGGAGCGCGCCTTCAAAGCCGGCGTGCGCCACGTCGATCACTTCTGGTGCGCCATGAGCAGTGTCACCTCGCTGCGTTCGCGTTTCGGCACGCCCATGCAAGCGTCGATGGAGCAGTTTGTGCTCGCCACCACCGACATGAGCACGGAAGTCATCGCCGATGGCAAACATTTGTCTCCTGAGCTGCTCGATTTTGCCTTTCGCATGAAGGGCGTGGAGAAGCTCTGCCTCGTCACGGACTGCAATCGCGCGCTCGACATGCCGCCGGGCCGCTACCGTTTCGGCTCCGAGGACGACGGCTCGTTCTTTGAGAGCGATGGCACCGTCGGCTTTGTTCCCGGCAATGGATTGGCGAGTTCTGTCGTCGGCATGGATCACATGATGCGCCACATGAAGCAGAACACTTCCGCCACGCTGCCGCAGGCCGTGCGCATGGCCAGCCTCACCCCTGCCGAGCGCACCGGCATCGCCAAAACCCACGGCAGCCTCGAAAAGGGCAAGCAGGCGGATCTTCTCGTGCTGAATCGTAAACTGGAAGTGCAACGCACCTTCATCGGCGGTGTCGAAGTGCCGCGTGATTGAGTTGGAGGTTGGATTTTTGAACCACTGATGTTCACTCATTCCAATCCAATGTTCTGATCCGGCCATTAGCGTTCCATTAGTGCCCATGAGTGGTTTCAAGATTCTCTATTGTCTCTGCCTAGTCCTCGGTTCAGCCAGCCAGGCGCAAACGTCATTGTCGTTCGCTGAACGCCTCGTCAAAGCCGCGATGGAACGCACCACGCACACGGTGCGCTACACGCCCGATTATGTTCGTCTCGACTATCCCGGTGGTGATGTGCCCGCCGACACCGGTGTCTGCACCGATGAAATCATCCGCATCTACCGCGCCCTAGGTTTCGATCTGCAAAAGCTCGTCCACGAGGACATGAAGCGCTCGTTTTCGGCCTATCCGAAGATCTGGGGTCTCAAATCGCCCGACAAGAACATCGACCACCGCCGCGTGCCGAATCTGCAGGTATTCTTCAAGCGTCGCGGTGCCTCGCTGCCCGTCACGCAAAACGCGGCCGATTACCAGCCAGGCGATCTCATCACCTGCACGGTACCGCCGCATCTGCCGCACATCGCCATCGTCGTTCCCGCGCCCGGCGGCGGCACAACGCCGTGGATCGTTCACAACATCGGCCGCGGCCCGCAATGCGAGAACCGCCTCTTCGAATTCCCGCTCACCGGCCATTACCGGTTCCATCCGCAGACGGAGTGATCATTCCGCCGTGCGCACGGCTTCCAGGGTGAGCTGCCATTGTTCCTGTCCGCGGAACCAGCCGCGCTGCACGCGCATGGCTACGTCCCACGGAGCAGGCGGGAGGTTGCCAATCGGCGCATTGAACCAGCGTGCTTCCATCGACGCGCCGTCCTGAGTCAGCATGAGGCGCAGGTGTTTTTCCTTCATCACACGGCCGGGGAGACGCGGGGTTACTCGGCGGCAGAGGAATAGCGGCTCTGGATTTTTTTGGCCGAAAGGCTCAAGCAGCTTGTAGCTCTCAAAAAAATTCAGCGACAGATCGCTCAGCTTCACCTCGGCATCGAGTTCGAGCACGGGCGTCATCGCCTCCTTGCTCAAGGCCTCACGTGCAGCCTTTTGGAACGCGGTACGGAAGGCGTCGAGTTTGGTCTCCTCCACCGAGATGCCTGCCGCCATCGCATGCCCACCGCCGCCGAGCAAATGATCGCGGCAGATGTCGATGGCCTCGACGAGCGAGAAGCCGGGAATGCTGCGCCCGCTGCCTTTGCCGACGCCGTTTTCATCGAATGAAACGAGAATCGTGGGCCGGTGGCACAAACGCGAAATGCGTGAGGCTACAATGCCGATCACACCGGGATGCCAGTTGCGCGATCCGAGTACGATGGCGGAGATTTTTTCGATGTCGCCGAGGCTGGCGAGCATCGCTTCTGCTTCGGCATGCACTCGCTGCTCTACACTTTGCCGGTCTTTGTTATGCGCCTCAAGCAGCGCTGCCAGCATCGCGCTTTCTTCTGGATCGGAGGAAAGCAGGAGCTGCAAGGCCGTGGCGGCGGTGTCGAGGCGGCCCGCCGCATTCAAACGCGGGCCGAGTCGGAAGCCGACATGATGAGTCTGCACCAGACCTTCGACGCCCGCAGTTTGTTTGAGTGCGCGCAGCCCTGGGCGTGGCGTCTGCGCGAGTGCCTCGAGTCCGCGTCGCACCAGCAGGCGGTTTTCATCCACCAGCGGTACCAGATCGGCCACGGTGCCCATCGCCACGAGATCGAGCGTTTCCTTGAGATCGTAATGCTCGATCATGCGTGCCTTCAGCAGCGCGTGCGAGACTTTGAAGACGAGTCCCGCCGTGCAGAAATAGTGATACGAGTCACCCAGCTTCGGGTTCACCAATGCCAGACACTCCGGGCGGCCAAGCGGCGATAGCTCGTGGTGGTCAATGATCACGCAATCGACACCATCCTCGCGCAGTTTCGCCACTTCGTTGAGAGATGTCGTGCCGCAGTCGAGCGCAATGAGCAGGTGCGGCTTGCCAAATTGCTCGTAGCAGCGCGCGATGCCGTCATGGCTCAGGCCGTAGCCCTCCTCCATGCGCGTGGGCAGAAACAGATGCGTGTCGATGCCATAGGCCTTCAAGATGAGATGCATCAACGCCATCGACGTCACGCCATCGACATCGTAGTCGCCGTAGAGCACGACCTTTTGCTTTTCATCCACGGCGCGCAGAATGCGCTGCACGGCAGCACTCATTTCCGGCAGTGCCGTCGGATCACCAAGTGTGGCGAGCTTTGGCACCAGAAAGTC
The DNA here is from genome assembly GCA_039806835.1 of Prosthecobacter sp. Classification (GTDB taxonomy): domain Bacteria; phylum Verrucomicrobiota; class Verrucomicrobiia; order Verrucomicrobiales; family Verrucomicrobiaceae; genus Prosthecobacter. Next base: position 313,589 of record JBDHQD010000003.1, read on the forward strand.
GCGCGCTTGCTCCACGGTCACGATGCCGCGCTGTGCCAGCAGCAGTGCCATCAGAGGCGAGACGCCCGTGTCCGCCGCCAACTCGGCAGCGCCTTCCACCGCAGGCTTCAGCAGCCAGCGCGGTGGACGGACAGAGATGGGAGATGGCTCGGACATGCAGAGGTTTGCGCGAATGGCGCATTTCTGTATGGAACACGCATGCAGCGGAGTCAAACCGCGCCTCCAAATCACATGTCGTCGCCGCAAGCATCATCTCACAACTCCGATCGAGCGTGGCTTGCTGTCATGGGCCTGTTGCTCATCGGTGCTGGATCATTCTTTGTGTGGCGAATGTGGTTGTCGTATGAAAAAGCGCAGGCCACGCGCGGATGGACACCGGTTGCATGTCACATCGTTTCATCAAAGGTCGTCAGTGAGAAGCCCACGCCGCATTCGGAACCCGCTCATCGCGTGGAGGTGCGTTACGAATATGAGATCAAAGGTGTGCGGCACCGCAGCACGCGCATTCGCCAGGTCGAAGCGGCACCCACATCACAGCTCGCGGATGCTCGTGAAAAACAGATGAATTATCCGCCAGGAGCCATGCGCACCTGCTTTGTGAATCCGGCGAATGCAGATGAAGCCATCTTGGAGCATGCGACACGCGCCGCACTCTATTCGATCTGGTTTCCGCTGCTGTTTGTTGTCGGGGGGCTGGGCATGCTGCGCGGCGCGATGAAGTGCCGCAAGATGGCTTGAGCGAAAGAGTTGCCTGCGCACCTCTTGGGATTACGGCGCACGCCACGATGATTGCATGAGCTTTTCCAGCTCTGCGACGAGCCCCGGCTTTTCAGCAGCGAGATTCTTCTCCTCGCCGACGTCGGTTTCGAGATTGTAGAGCAGCTTGATGAGCGGTTTGGGCTTCGCCTGCTTTTTCGCGTTCTTTGGAGCCGCGCCGGTGTTGAGGTGGATCAGTTTCCACGGCCAACGCAGCACGGCTGTCTTGCCGCCTTGTTCGTTGAAGGCCCAATAGAGGTGTGAATGTTGTTTTTGCCCGTCTTTGCCGAGCAGTGTCGGCGCAAAAGAGATGCCGTCTGTCTCCGCCGTGATCTGCGCGCCACTCAAATCGGCCACGGTGGGCATCAAATCCTGAAATCCACTCACATGCTCGCTCACGCTGCCTGCTTTAATCTTGCCCGGCCACCACGCGATGAAGGGCACACGGATGCCGCCGTCCGTCATGTCGCGCTTGATGCCTTTGAAGTCGCCGTTGCTGTTAAAGAAGGCACTGTCATGGCCACCTTCATGATGAGGGCCGTTGTCGCTGGCAAACATCACCAACGTGTGGTCGGCGATGCCCAGTTCCTTCAAACGCGCGATGACGCGACCCACCTCGTTGTCGAGAAAGCGGATGAACTGTGCAAATCCCTTCTCCACATCTGGCCAGTCTCTGTCCTTAAACTCGCCGTAATCAGGGCACTCCATACCGTGACCGAGTGGCGATGATTTGCCTGCTTCGTTGTTCGTGTGCGGGATGTTCAGCGCATAGTAGAGAAAGAACGGCTGCTTCGCAGTCGCGCGCTCGCCGAGATAGCGCTGCACATCGTCCGCAATGAGCTGAGGTGCCCACGCCTTGCGTCCCTCCAGCGGAGCCACACCCGTGCCCACGAGGTCACTGTCTGCATAGTCCCTGGCGTCTTTGAACGAGCCAGGGATCACCGTGTTTGGCAGATGGACGATCGCACCATTTCGAATCAGTGCCTTGGTGTAGAAGTTGTGGGCATGACTGGTGCCCAGATAGCCGAAGAACTCGTCGAAGCCCTTTCGCTGCGGATCATCGAGTGGCAGCGGCTTTCCCAAGCCATACTTGCCGAGGCAGGCCGTGTGATAACCCACAGAGCGCAGGAGCTTGGGAACGGTGAGGTCGTTGTCGCCAATGATCCAAGGATCATTGCCACGCACACGGCAATGCCCCGTGTGCAAGCCGGTCATCAACACGCAGCGCGACGGCGCGCATACCGTGTCACCTGCGTAGTGGCGGGTGAATTTCATTCCCTCTGCTGCCATGCGGTCAATGTTTGGCGTCGTCAGCGTCTTCTGCCCGTAACAGCCGATGTCACCATAGCCTAAATCGTCGGCCAGAATGTAAATGATGTTGGGTTTGTCCGCTGCCACCGCAGCAGAGGCGAGAGAGAGCAATAAGAAAAGGGTCTTCATGTCACGGCATGAACGCGGGCAATCCATGCGTGCATTCATCGGAATGCGGACTGCGCGAACTTATTTTCAGCATCGCGTGAATAAATATTCAGCATAAAGATGATTGATTGCCGAGTCTTGTGCGGCAGCATCGCAGGACATGGAAACGCGCCTCCGCAGCATCAAACACGTCGCCCTCGATATGGATGGCACGATCTACAGCGGAGGAACGTTATTCCCGTTCACCAACAGCTTTTTGGCGCAGTTGCGACGGCAGGGGATCGGTTATTCCTTCCTGACCAATAACTGCTCGAAGTCGTTGTCTGACTACACGCGGCATCTGCATGACATGGGAGTGAGCGTGGAGCCTGAACAAATCCACACCTCGGCGCATGCGACTTACGCCTACTTGAAAGCGGAACATCCCCAGGTGAAAAAACTGTTCTTGATTGGCACGCCGAGCCTGGCGGCGGAGGTGAGTGCGGCGGGCTTCGTGTTGACTACGGAGAGCGCGGATGATGAGCCGGACGCAGTGCTCGTCGCCTTTGATCTGCATCTCAGCTATGCGTCGATGTGCCGTGCCGCTTACTGGATCAAACAAGGAAAGCCCTTTTTCGCGACGCATCCTGATCGCGTGTGCCCGACCGATTTGCCCACCGTGCTTCTCGATTGTGGTGCCGTCTGTGCGGCGCTGACCACGGCCACGGGCTGCGCGCCGTTAGCCGTGCTTGGGAAGCCGGATCCGCGCATGCTGCACGGACTGACTCGCCGACTCGGGCTGCGTCCCGAGGAGATGGTGATGATCGGCGACCGTCTCTACACGGATATGGAGATGGCGCGGCGTGCGGGTGTGCTCAGTGTGTTGGTGCTCAGCGGCGAGGCCACGCAGGCAGATGTGGATGCCGCTGCTCATCAACCCGATTTTGTGCTGCGTGACCTCGCGGCGTTTGGCGAACTTTTATCTGTATGAATCGAACCTCCACCCTCTCCTTTCTCCAAAGCGAACCGCTCGATGTGCTCGTAATCGGCGGCGGCATAGTCGGCTCCTCAGTCGCGCGTGATGCGGCCATGCGCGGTTTGCGCACGGGCTTGGTGGAGCAGCGCGACTTTGCCTTTGGCACGAGCTCGCGCTCAAGCAGGTTGTTGCACGGTGGTATTCGCTACTTGGCGCAAGGGCGCGTGGGCTTGGTGCATGAGGCGAGCGTGGAAAAGACCATCCTGCATCGCATCGCGCCACACCTGGCAGAGCCGCTCCCCTTTGTCTTTCCGACGTATCGCCAGAATCCGAAGTGGAAGCTCTGGCAACTCATGATCGGCGTGAAAATTTACGATCTGCTCTGCGGCGGTCGCAATCTGGGACATTCAAGCTGGCTGGATGTGGCGGAGACACAGCGCAGCGTGCCCGGACTCTCGGCGGATGGCCTGAAAGGCGCGGTGCGCTACTTCGATGGTTTCACGAACGATGCACGCCTCGTGCTCGACACCCTGCGCTCCGCAGCACAGCATGGCGCGGCTGTTTTGAATGAGGCCCGCTTTGTGAATGCGAATCGCGAGGCCGGTCTTTGGCACTGCGAGATCGAGGCGGAGCAGCGCCTTTCTGTCCGCGCCAAGACGGTCGTGAATGCCACCGGCCCTTGGGCGCACGGACTGCCGCATAGTGCGGTGAAACTGAGACTCACAAAAGGCATCCACCTGGTCGTGGATCATGCGCGTCTGCCGGTGAAGGACACGGTGGTCATGACTGAAGGGCTGCGCATCCTCTTCGCCATTCCGTGGGGAGAGCGCACCATCATCGGCACCACGGATACGGATTATGACGGCGCGCTTGATCGTGTGCAGGCTGATGCGGACGACATCGCCTATGTGCTGCGCATCGCGAATGCACATTTCCCATCGGCGAAACTCGAAAGCGGAGATGTCATTCGCACCTGGGCCGGATTGCGACCTTTGATCGCTGATCCGAAAGGGCGTCCTTCGGATATTTCCCGTTCGCATGAGATCAAAAGCCCCGCGCCAGGCTGGTGGGATGTGGCTGGGGGCAAGCTCACCACTTGCCGCCTCATGGCCGAGCAAACGGTGGACAAACTTGTGCGCGCTGCGGATTTGAGTGCGCGTCCGTGCAGCACTGCGGAAGAGCCGCTGCTCACCCAGCCGGAATACAGCGGCATCGTGCCGCCGATGTTCGGTGAGCAAGCAGTGCGGCACTTTTGTGAGAATGAGTGGGCACGGCATCTCGATGATCTCATGATTCGCCGCACGAGTTGGCATTACTATCACCGCGATGCAGCCGCGCTGGCGCGCCAAGCGGCAGAGTGGATGGAGGCTGCCCTCGGATGGAGTGCCGCACAAAAGGAGGAAGAACTCACGCGCTATCTGCAAATCCCATGAGCGCCGCCTTCACTGACGACCAGCTCCGCCTTGCGGCACGGCTCTACTATCTTGACGGCCTCGGGCAGGCAGAGGTGGCACGTTTTGTGAAGGTTTCCCAGGCGAAGGTGTCGCGCTTGCTCACGGCGGCGCGTGAGCGTGGCATTGTGAAGATCAGTGTGGCCGAGTACGAACCACGGGATGCGGCGCTGGAGAAAAAGCTGCGCAAATCCTTCCGCCTCGACTCGGTCGCTGTGATGAAAACGGTGCCTGGCGTCACAAGTGCGGACGCGCGGCGTGCCACGGGTTACTTTGGCGCTGCGTTTGTGCAGTCTCTCATCCCTGCGGGCAGCACCGTCGCCATCGCAGGCGGACGCACCATGCGCGAGCTGGTGGCCATGCTGCCAGAAGCACCCGTGAATGATCTCACCGTCATTCAGGCGATGGGCAGCATTGATGCCACCATCACTGCGGTGGATGCGTTGGAGCTAGGGCGTGCCATGGCGCAGCGCTGGGCAGGTCGGTTTATCACGCTCAACACGCCCGCCTTCGTGCCAGACAGGCGCACGCGTGACGCATTCCTCGCGCTGGATCAACTCCGCGCTGTCTGGCAGCGCTTTCGCACGGTCGATGTGGCGCTCATCGGTGTCGGCACCCTGGATAATTCTGTTTTCGTCGAGCGCGGTGTGCTTGCCGAGAGCGACATCGCCGCGTTGAAAAAGAGCGGTGCCATCGGGGAGATTTTCGGACGCTTCTTTGATGCTCGTGGTCGCGAATGCGCCACTCCGTGGAGTGAGCGCGTGATCAGCATGAGCCTCGATCAGCTCAAAAAGGTGCCGCAGGTCATCGGCGTGGTCTCAGGCGCGGATCGTTCCATCGCACTCGCCGCCGCCATCCGTGGCGGCTTGCTCAAATCGCTCGTCATCGACGACATCGGTGCGCGCGCGCTTTTATCCTTGCCATGAAAACACAACTCCTCACCACACTCCTGGCCCTCTCCGGTGTTCTATTCGCCGCAGAGCCTCTGATCTCTCCATGGAATGTCACGCAGCATGTGAAGCTCGATGATTTCATCATCCAGAGTCATCGCGGAGCAGGCGAATTATCCACGGACAACACGCGCGAGGCATTCACGCTAGGCTGGCAGCTCGGCACCATTCCCGAGGCGGATGTGAGCACGACCAAGGATGGCATCATCATCGCCTTTCATGACAAAGACCTTGGCCGGGTGGTCAAAGATTTGCCGAAGGAATGGAAAGGGAAGCCGATCAAAGACCTCACGTTCGCCGAGTTGCGCACTCTGGATGTCGGAGCTTGGAAAGGTGCCGAATTCGCCGGGCATCGTATTCCCCGACTCAGTGAAATCTTTGCGCTCATGCGCGGCAAACCGGAGCGCCGCTTGTATCTCGACTTCAAGCAAGTGAACCTCGCACAACTCGCTGAGGAAGTTCGCGCCGCCGGGGTGGCATCCCAAGTCATCCTCGCAGCACCGAAGCAAGAGATTCATCTTGAGTGGAGCCGCCTCGTGCCAGGAGCGCAGACTTTGCTCTGGATGGGAGGGAGTGAAAAAACCAAGCGCGAGCGATTTGAGGCACTGAAGAAGAATGGATTCCAAGGCATCACGCAGCTTCAGATTCACGTCCGCCTTCCTGGGGACAAGGAAGCAAAAGATATTCTTCCTGGGGAGCCATTCACTCCCTCGCGGGCTTTTTTGATCGAGGTCAGTCAGGAGCTCGCCCGACGTGGCATTTTGTTTCAGACCCTGCCTTTCGGTGCCCAGGACGAATCCATCTACAGTGCGTTGCTCGATCTCGGCTTTGCCTCCTTTGCGAGCGATCATCCCGACGTGACGAAAGCCGCCGTGGCGAAGTATTACGCAGCTAAAAAGAAGCCATGATCCCCCATCCTCTCACAGTCAGTGAAGCACTCGCCGCTGCGCGTGAGACGCGCAGACTCGAGATCGGGCGCGGCATCCTCGCACGCACGCCAGTGCTCTTTGCGGAGCTTTGCCCGCAGCGCGAGGCCATCATCATTGCGGATGCACACACCCATGCGGCAGCGGGGAAGGGGGTGCAGGCGGCGTTTGAAGCGGCGGGCATGCGTACTCGCGCGCCATTCATCATCGACGATCCGGCACTGTATGCCGAGATGCGTTTCGTGGATCAAGTCACCGCTGCGCTGCGCGATCATGATGCCGTGCCCGTGGCGGTGGGTTCTGGTACGATCAATGACCTGACGAAGCTCGCGGCGCATCGTTGCGCGCGGCCTTCGTTTTGCGTGGCTACGGCGGCATCGATGGATGGCTACACTGCGTTTGGCTCCTCCATCACCTACCTCGGGTCGAAGCAGACCTTTGACTGCCCTGCGCCGCTCGCGGTCATCGCCGATCTTGAGGTGATCGGTGCTGCGCCGCCCAAAATGAGCGGCTGGGGTTACGCGGACATGTCTGCTAAGATCACCGCGGGTGCGGATTGGATTCTCGCCGATGCACTCGGAGTGGAACCGATTGGCGAGCAGGCCTGGAACATCGCGCAGGGGAGTTTGCGGTTGGCATTGGGAGATCCGGCGGGGGTGCTGCGTGGAGAAACACGCGCGATGGGGCATCTCGTTGAGGCATTGATGCTCGGCGGCTTTGCCATGCAGGCCACGCGCTCGAGTCGCCCTGCCTCGGGAGCGGAGCATCAGTTCAGTCATCTGTGGGACATGCAGCATCACACGCATGAAGGCCATGCGCCTTCTCACGGTGCCAAAGTGGGCATCGGCACACTGGCGATCACGGCTTTGTATGAGGTGCTGTTGGCCATGGATGTCGAACAGCTCAATGTGGAGGCCGCCGTCGCGAAATGGCCGTCGGAAAGCGAGTGGCTGAGACGCGCTGAAGCGCGCTTTGAAGATGCGGAGTTGCGGGCAGTCGCCGGGCGTGAAATCACTGCAAAGTACAACGAGCCATCGGAGGTGCGCCGCCAACTGCAGCGGCTGAAAGCATGCTGGGGAGAGCTGCGCGTGCGTTTGCAGAATCAGCTCGTGCCTTTCGAGGAACTTCGACAAAAGCTGCGCGATGTCGGCGCGGCCACGGAGCCGGAGGAGATCGGCATTTCACGCAGTCGGCTGCGTGAAACCTATGTCTCCGCGTTTTTCATCCGTCGGCGCTTCACGGTGCTCGATGTGGCTGTCCGTGCGGGCCTTCTCGACGCTTGCCTGGGTCATATTTTTGGACCGCAGGGCCGCTGGCCATTGGCATTCACGCCATGAAGACCATTCTTCGTGTCCACGCTTGATGTGGGTTGCGCAGTGGCGGCTGGATCGCGTGCGCATTGGCTTGGAGCAGTTTCGCGAGTTTTTTGCGTCCAAAGACGTTTCTTTCGGTACTTAACACTCACCGATGAGCCGCTTTCGCTTTATTCACCTCATGCCTTTGTTGTGCAGCCTGGCTGCATTTAACCACGCTTTTGCAGCGGTGGAAGAAGACCCGCTGGCGGAGATGAAATTTTTTGAAAACAAGGTGCGCCCGCTTTTGGCAAAGCGCTGCTTTGAATGCCACAGCAAGACGAAACAAAAAGGCGGGCTGCGGGTCGATCATATCGGCTACCTGAAGGTTGGCGGGGAAACCGGCCCCGCGCTGGTGCCGGGAAACCCGGAGAAATCTCCGATGATGGAAGCGGTGCGATATGGGAATGAGGACTTTCAGATGCCGCCGAAGAATGGTGGTGGCAAACTGCCCGATGCCGAGATCGCCGTGTTGGAAAAGTGGATCAAGATGGGCGCGCCGTGGCCGAGTGAGGGCGAGAAGGTCATTTCAGAAGATGGATTCACGGCGGAGCAGCGCGACTACTGGTTTTTTCAGCCATTGAAGAAGGTCGCTCCCCCGCGTGTGAGTGGAGGATGGGTGCGCAACGACATCGACCGTTTCGTTTTGACGAAGCTGCATGAGCAGAGACTCGATCCTGCGCCCGAGGCGGATCGGCGTGAGTTGGTGCGTCGTGTTTATTATGACCTGCACGGATTGCCGCCGACGAAGGAGCAGGCTGACGCCTTTGTGAATGACCGCGATCCGCTCGCCTACGAGAAGCTGGTGGAGGAGTTGCTGGCATCCCCACGCTATGGCGAACGCTGGGCGCAGCATTGGCTGGATCTCGTGCGTTATGCGGAGAGCGATGGCTACAATGCCGATGCGTATCGCCCTTCGGTGTGGCCGTATCGCGACTACGTCATCAAATCTCTCAATGACGACAAGCCATACGACCGCTTTGTGCGCGAGCAACTCGCCGGGGATGAGATCGCGCCGAATGATCCCGAGGTGCTCATCGCCACAGCCTTTCTGCGGCATCCAGTGTACGAATACAATCAGCGCGATGTGCGCGGACAGTGGGACATCATTCTCACCGACATGACGGACACCACGGGCGAGCTTTTCCTGGGGCTGAGCATGGGCTGCGCGCGCTGCCATAATCACAAGTTCGATCCCATCTTGCAGAAGGACTACTATCGGCTGCGTGCCTTCCTCGCGCCGGTGAAATGGCGTGACGACATGAAACTGGCCACGCCTGCGCAGAAGCGGGAATACGACGAGAAGCAGGCGAAATGGGAGGCGGCGACGGCAAGCATCCGCGCGAAAATGGACGCCATGACGAAAGCGACGATAGAGTCGCGCGTCGAGCGTGCGCTGGGGCGCTTCACAAATGATCTGCAAGACATGGTGCGCAAGGCTCCCGAAAAACGCGATGCACTGGAAGACCAGCTCGCTGGCTTGTGCGAGCGCCAGATGCAGCGCGAGCGCGATTCCTTTGATCCGATGAAAAGCCTCAAGAGCAAGGAGCAGAAGGCGGAGTATGCAGCTTTGCAGGAGGAGTTGAAAAAATTCGATCACCTCAAGCCTGAACCTTTGATGGAGGCCTTTGTGGCCACTGACGCTGTCGGGAAGCCGCCACAGGTGACGATCAAGACGCGGAAAGGCGAGCAGGAGGTCGAGCCCGGCTATCTCTCCGTTCTTCATGCAGGCAAGCCAGATATCAAACCGATCGGCACGTCCACAGGGCGACGCACGGCGCTGGCAAACTGGATTACTCGCCCGGACAACGCGCTCACCACGCGAGTCATCGTGAATCGCGTCTGGCAGTACCACTTCGGGCGCGGCATCGTGGCGACGGCGAGTGATTTCGGAAAACTGGGAGAGCCTCCCACGCATCCTGAGCTGCTCGATTTCCTGGCGCGGGAGTTTGTGCAGAAGGGATGGCGTCTGAAACCGCTGCACCGAGCGATCATGCTCTCAGCGACCTACCGGCAGACCGCAAGGCGTGAACCGACGCCGTCCATCGCGAAAATAGATCCCTCCAATCGTTACCTGTGGAAGTTCAATCCAAGAAGACTCGATGCAGAGGAGGTACGCGATGCGTTGCTCGCGGCGAGTGGCGAGCTGGATCTGAGTGCCGGTGGTCCGTCTGGGGATGGCGCAGGCACTCGCCGCTCCATTTATACGATGAAGAAGCGCAACAATCCGAATGAGCTGCTGCGCGCGCTGGATGCTCCCGCTGGCTTTTCCAGCACCGCAGAGCGTCAGAGCACCACCACGCCGACGCAGGCACTGCTGTTGCTCAATGGTGAGTGGATGCTTGATCGTGCGCGCAAACTGGCCGCGCATTCGCAGAGCCTCGATGGAGCTTGGCTCGCGGCACTCGGTCGCCCACCATCGGCTAAAGAACGCAAAGTGGCAGAGGCCTTTTTAAAGAAGCGGGTCGAAGCCGTCGCTCAGCCTGCGGTGCATGCCGGAGCGAAGGATGCGGCAGGCGATGACTTCAAAGAGCACACCGCGCAGGAGCGTCTGCTGGTGCGGAGCAGTCGGGAACGCGAGGGGGATGAGTTCACGGTCGAGGCGATCGCCAGTCTCGACAGCGTGGATGCGCATGCGGCCGTGCGCACGCTCGTCTCACGCTGGAGTTTGGGCAAAGACAGCCTGGAGGCATTTGGCTGGAGCCTCGGTGTCACAGGGGAAAAGTCGCGCTACACACCGCACAACGTCATCATGCAAGTCGTCGGTGAAGATGAGAACACGAACATCGGCTACCAAGTGGTGCCCTCCGACATCCACATCGAACTCGGGCGTCGCTATCACATCGTGGCGCGCGTTTCCTGTGTTGGGAAAAACGTCACCTTCACCGTGCGTGATCTCGATACGCCGGGGGCATCCACGCAGTCTGCCGTGGTGCCGCTGGACATCCGTGCGAAGCTCAGCCAGGGCGCGTCGCCGCTGGTGATCGGTGGTTTGGGCAAACGCCAGCCTGCGCATCAATGGGATGGGCGGATTGAGGCAGCGCGCATCGCGGTTGGCTCCAGCGCAGATCATGTACAGGGTGCCGACCCTGAGAAATGGGATGCTGGTCTGGTGCTGTGGCGTGCGGCTGACCCGCTGAACTCACAGTTTGCCTGGAGCGGTTCGGACGTGAAGTTCTCAGAGGATACGGATCCTCTCCGCCAAGCCATGAATGATCTCTGCCAGATGCTGCTGAATACGAACGAGTTTTTCTATCTCCATTGAGCACTCCCGTAAATGGGACTGCCGAGAGCAAATTCATCGAAAAATGGGTGGGAGATTTGAGTAGTGCTGGCTAGAAGACATTGTTCTTGATCTGAGAGTGGTGGAAAGGCTACATCCTGTGACATCCATCACTCCTGCCATGAATACTTTGGTGAGAACGATTGGTTTCGTGACTTTGCTTATTGCTTCCGCATCCGCTCAGGAACGAAAGGTGCCCGAGCTTGAGGTGTTGTTGAAAAAGTATGAAGCGGAGGTGCGGATCAACGTAGGGGCAAAGCATGAGAGCGCGCTGACTGAATTGAACCGGACTTATGTTGCAGCACTTGAGCGTGCGCTAAAGAAGGCTCAAGAAGGAGGTCGGTTGGAGGAGGCACTGGCGATAAAAGGCGAATCAGAATTGATGAACGGTGGTGGATCAGTGCCAACTGATGACGAAGGTGCTCCACCTTCACTCAAGAATTTGCGTGCCATTTACCAACAAAGTTTCGCCCGAATCGAGCAGGATAAGAATGCAGCGGTGGCCCCGCTGACCAAAGCCCTTACTTCTTCGCTTGACCAGTTGGTTGCGACCTTGACCCAGGCAGGGCGTTTGGATGACGCAGTGGTGGTGAAGCAAAAGAAGGAAAGGATGAGTGCGGCAGTTGGGTTGACGGGTGGTGTCCATGTCAGCAGTCAGTCTGAATTCACAAACTCACTCGGAATGAAGTTCATGCCAGTGCCAGGGACCGACGTGCAATTTTGCATCCATGAGACGCGCCGCAGTGACTATGCATCTTACGCGGCGGAGGTAGCTGGCGTGGATGCTTCGTGGAAGAATCAAAGTCGTGGGGGAATCCCTGCGGGAATGGATGACAATCATCCAGTCGTGGGTGTGTCGTGGTCGGATGCGAAGGCGTTTTGTGAGTGGTTGAGTAAAAAGGAGGGGCGTGTCTATCGCTTGCCCACCGATCGCGAATGGAGCTATGCAGTTGGCGTTGGGCGAAAAGAGAAAAAAGAAATGCTGCCTGATGCGCTGAGCAAAAAAGTGGCGGGTGAATTTCCGTGGGGTGGGCGTTTCCCGCCAACAAAGAGTGTTGGTAATTATGCTGATGCGAGTTTTAAACAGAAGAACCCGTCGGCTGAATGCATCGAAAATTATTCAGACGGATTCGTCTCCACTGCGCCGGTCATGAGCTTCCCGCCAAACAAATTAGGCATCTACGATCTCGGCGGAAACGTCTGGGAGTGGTGCGAGGATTGGTATAATGCAGCGAAGGTAGATCGCGTGTCGCGTGGAGGCGCATGGACGACTCGCGTGGAGGCGGAGTTGCTCTCATCGAATCGTGACCACACACCGCCGGGGCGTCGCGAGCCGGCTTTCGGCTTTCGGTGTGTCGTTGAAGTGAAGAAGTGAAGCACTCCAAGACGAAGCTCTGCGGCGTTAATCGTCTCCGTCGCCCTGTGAGATGTTGCCGTAGAGTTCGGGGAAGCGGCGTTCGAGGGATTTCGGGGTGATGTAGCCGATGAGTTGAGCCTCGTACCAATCGGCGAGGCCCCAGAATTCGTGCGGGAAGGCCATGATGACAGCAGTGGCCGTGGGCATCTTCGGGATGTCAGCACGCGCGAGAATTTTTTCCGCAAAATCGTGCATGCCGGGATTGTGACCGAAGATCATGACGTGCTGCCAGCTTTCCTCAAAGCCGCGCATGACGGTGAGGATGCGCTCGTCTTCAGCGAGGTAGAGCTGGGATTCGAGCAGCAGGTGATCGACTGGCATGGCGAGGGTTTCGCGTACGATCTGTGCCGTGGTGAGTGCCCGCAGAGCCGTGCTGCTGACGAGTCGGTCTGGCAGCGGCAGCAGGGCGGGGGTGCCGTTCCCGCCGAAGTAGGTGCGATGGAGGAAGGTGGCGACAGCGGGTGCAGCGCGTTTGCCGCGATCGTTGAGGGGACGCTCATGGTCGGCGAGTCCGTGCGCGGCCCAACTGGACTTGGCGTGGCGCATGATCGTGAGGTATTTCATTGCCGACGGTGGTGTGGGAGCTGGGCGCGGTGGATGCACCCTGTCGCCTGTGCGTTTTCAGCCACGCTTCATCATGGTGGCGATGTGGTGGACAGTCTGCGTGAGTTCGCCGGCCTCGTAGGGCTTCGGCAGCACGCCGACAAAGCCGCGCTCCAGGAAAACCATCTGCACCTCCTGTGTGACGCTGCCGCTGGTGCAGACGATGCGCGCGTCAGGATCGAGATGGAGGATTTCCGTGGCGGTCTCGGTGCCGTTCATGCCGCCGCGCAGCGTGAGGTCCATGAGCACGACATCGGGTGGTGTGCCACTGCGGAAGAGGCTCTGATAAATTTTGACGGCGTCCTGGCCGTTGTCGCACTCGACGACTTCGTAGCCGCAGCGCTTGAGGATCGTGTGCGCGACTTTGCGCAGATCGTCCTCGTCATCGACGATGAGTACTTTGCCTTTGCCATGCTTGAGCGGCACGGGTGCGGAATCGACGTGAGAGAGTGGCTTGGTGGTACCGGAGCCTTCCGAGGCAGGCAGGAAAACACGGAACTCCGTGCCGACGTTTGGTGTGGAAGTGACGCGGATGTCGCCATCCATCTCGTCGATGAAGCGCTTGCAGGTGGTGAGGCCGATGCCGTTGCCGTCGGCCTTGGTGGTGAAGGATTCGCGGAAGAGGCGGTGGAGATTTTCCTTCGCGATGCCGCAGCCGCGATCGCGCACGACGAGCTGCACATACGGGCCGGGCTTTAACGTGCCATCGCCTGTGTCTGCGACTTTGGTGTTGTGTGCTTCGACATCCATGTAGCCACCGTGTGGCATGGCTTGGATGCCGTTCATGACGAGATTTTGCAGTACCTGGCTGAGCTTCACCGGATCGGCGATGACCAAGTGTAGGTTGTCATCCTGGCGCACGCAGACATGCACGTTCGAGCCAGCACCGGCGAATTCGACCGTGTCGCGCATCAGTGCTGTGAGATCGGTGGGCTCGCGTTTGCGCGGGACGCCTTTCGAGGCGGTGACGACTTGGGAGGTGAATTGTTTGGCGCGTTTCAGGCCGGAAAACACCGCCTGCAGCTCTTGCGCGAGGGCTGGATGATCCTGCATCTGCTGGATGAGTGCGGAGAGGCGCACTGTGGCGGGGCCGAGCAGATTGTTCACATCATGCGCGATGCCCTGCGCGAGGGCGGCGAGATTTTCCTTCCGCAATTGCACGGACTGTGCATCGAGATCGTCGTTCGCGGGTTTGGCTTCGATCTTCGGTGCCGCTGCTGGCACCGGGCTGATGAGGATCGTGAAGTTCAGCAGTTTGCGCAGGCTGTTGAAGACAGCGCGCACGCGCCACTTGCAAATGACGGGTGCCAGCGGGGCACGCGTGTTGCGCATGGCGCATTCGCATTCATGGCAGCCGCCGTTTTGCTCCGCCAGGCGGAGGCTCTGTTGCAGAGTTGCGGCGTCGCTCTCTGCGGCCACCAGATCGCGGATGCTACGACCGCGCAATCCGGCGACGGGGTCAGCACCGGCGAGCATGGCTGCCGCAGCGTTGCTGAAGATCACTTCCGGCCCAGCCTGTGGATCGCGGGCCTCGCTTTCTACGATCACCACTCCGTCACTCACCTGATCGAGTGCCACGCGGAGGTAATAATTGGCGACCTTCAGATGCTCCAGACTTTGCTCCAGCTCGGTGGCTGAAGGTGAACTGGAGGTGGCTGAAGGGGTGGACATCATGGAATATTCGCGCAATTCCGCTTCATTTAGACAATCGCGATATTTAATACAACTTTAATTTTTGATATTCTGTGTTTTTCTGACTCCCACATTTGAGAACGGGTATTTTCAGTGGCTCTCACGCGCTCCTCGCTGCGCAGTGAAAAACACCTTGCCTCTCAAGGGTTCTCGTCTAGCATCCGCGCCCCTATGTCCAAAAATGCTGGCATCGCCAAGACGAGAAAAGCTGTCGCCAAACGATTCAAAGTCACTGCGACGGGTAAAGTGCTGCGCCGTAAACAAGGCAAGCGCCACATCCTGCAGAACAAGAATCGCAAGCGTAAGCGTAACCTCGGCAAAGTCGCCCTCGTGGCGGAAGTCGATGTGAAGGCGATCAAGATGAACCTCCCGTTCCATTGATCTCCCTCACCGGTTCCCAAATGGAACCAAGATGCGCCCGCCTGGCTCCCGTCGCACGGAGCCTTCGCTCAGGTGAGGCGGCGCACTCTCTCCCAACAACAGCCTGATCACTGATAAGAACCCATGCCAAGAGCCACCAACTCCCCCGCCAGCCGCAAGCGCCGCAAGCGCGTGCTGGCCAAAGCCAAAGGTTACCGCGGATTCCGCAGCACCCACTTCCGCTACGCCAAGGACGCCGTCCGCAAGGCCGAAACCTACGCCACCCGCGACCGCAAGGCCAAGAAGCGCAGCTTCCGCAACCTCTGGGTGCAGCGCATCAATGCCGCCACCCGCCCGCTCGGACTGAGCTACTCCCGATTCATGGAAGGCCTCAAAGCCGCCGGTGTCACCCTCGACCGCAAAGTCCTCGCCGACCTCGCCGTCAAAGACGCCGCCGCCATCGAAGCCCTCGTCCAGCAGGCCAAATCCGCGCTGGAAGCCAAGGCGTCTGCCGCGAAAGCGTAACATTGCAGGGCACATCAAGCCTTTCACCGCAGCCGGGGCGCATCACGTCCCGGCTGTTTTCTTTTCGCGATTGGGTGTCGTTTGCCTGCATGGTTGCATCGCCCGCGCCACCCCGTTAATCTTCCACCGTGAGTTTGCCGCCGACACAATTCGACTTGCAGCGTCTCAGCGAGGCGATCGCTCCGGTGTGCCGTCGTCATGCCGTGGCGCGGATGCAGTTGTTTGGTTCGCGCGCTTCAGGAGAAGCGCGCACCGACAGCGACTTCGACTTTCTGGTGGAATTTCTGCCGAGCGCAAAGGCGGGGCTGTTTGAAATGGGCGACTTGAAGGAGGATCTCGAAGTCAAACTCGGCCACTCGGTCGATCTGCTCAGCCGCCACGCTGTCGAACGCAGTCGCAATCCCTACCGCCGCCGTGCCATCCTCGCTGCGCCTGTCACCGTGTATGCTCAGTGAGAAACAACACGGTCTGCTGCGGGACATGTTCCCATCACTACCCTTCCGCCAGATGCGAGGCATGAGAAACATCATTGCCCACGATTACGGCGATGTGGACATCGACCAAGTTTGGCGCACCGCCAGTGGCTCCGATCTGGATGTTTTGATTGCATCACTCCATTCCTTCTTCGACAGCAAAGAAGGCCCCTGCGAAATCTGAGGCATTCCCATTCGGCTTTCGATCGTTCCCCGGCCTGAACTCTTCATTTTCATTCCCATGCTCTCCCAACTCGATTCTCTCAAAACCGAAGCCATCGCTGCGCTCGCCGCCGCGCAGGATGAAGCTGCGCTCGAAGCTGTGCGTGTGAATTTCCTCGGCAAGAAAGGCAGCGTCACTGCGCTGAGCCAGAACATGCGCGACGTGCCTGCTGACCAAAAGAAAGAAGTCGGCGCGAAGCTCAACGAAGTGCGCACTGCCATCACGGACGGCATCGAGGCCAAGAAACTCGCCATCCAGGCGGCGCAGGACGCGAAGGCCGTCGAAGGCATCGACATCACGCTCCCCGGTCGCCCCGGCTCGGGCATCGGAGCGCTGCATCCACTCACGCAGATCCGCGATCTCGCCATCCGCACGCTGCGCCGCATGGGTTTCATTTTGGCGGAGGGACCGGAGATCGAGACCGAGTTCCACTGCTTCGATGCGTTGAACACGCCCGCCGATCATCCGGCGCGCAATGAGAAGGACACCTTCTATCTTCCCGATGGCCGCCTGCTGCGCACGCACACTTCAAGCGTGCAAATTCGCACCATGGAAGCTGCTAAGTCGCTTCCCATCCGCATCATCGCGCCCGGAGCTGCGTATCGTCGTGATGAGATCGACGCCACACACCTCAGCGTCTTCAATCAACTCGAAGGTCTCTACGTCGCCAACGACGTGAGCCTCGCCGACCTCAAAGGCACGTTGGAGGCTTTCTTCCGCGAGATCTTCGGCCCCAACACCGCTGTGCGCTTCCGTCCGCATTTCTTCCCTTTCACCGAGCCGAGCTTTGAGATCGATGTGAAACTCGAAGCGAAGGGCAAAGACGCTCGCTGGATCGAAATCGCCGGCTGCGGCATGGTCGATCCCGCCGTCTTTGAAGCCGTGAACAAGAGTCGCGGCGATACTCTCTTTGATCCCGAAACCACGACGGGCTTTGCTTTCGGCCTCGGCCTCGACCGCCTCGCTATGATTCTCCACAGCATCACCGACATTCGTCATCTCATCGAGAACGACGTGCGTTTCCTCGCCCAGTTTGCGGCTTGATGCGTTCAGGATTCCAGGCCGCGCCGGGCGAGCGATTCTTCGACAGCGCGGTCGATGAGCATCACGGCGAGTGATTGGGTGGCATCATCGAGGCGTTGCGTGGCCGCTTTGAGTGCTCTCGCATCGTGATCCGGCGAATCGAGGAGTGCTTTGACCTCCGCAGCGTGCTGGAGCACGGCGGCGCGCTCTGCGGCATTGAGGGAATCACCCAATTGCGCGAGTGCGGCATCGACGGCGGGCAGCAGCTCCGCTGCTTTCAGCCCCGCCTCCGTCCAGATGCGCTCATTCATGTCGGCAAAAGCGAAATCGACACTCTCTGCGATCATCTGCTCCACGCGTTCATCCTCCACATCGACCGCAGTGCCGGCAATTTCGAGCGTGGTGTCTCGGCCCGTGGCAGTGTCGCGTGCGAGGACGTTGAGGATGCCATTCGCGTCCAGGCTGAATTGCACGCCGACACGCGCACTGCCCTTGGCACCCGGCGGGAAGGGGACTTCGATGCGCCCGAGTTCCCAGTTGTCTTTAGCCAACTCTCGCTCGCCTTGCAGGATGCGAATGAGCATCGTGTCCTGATTGGCGACCGCGTTGGTGAACATCTCGCCAGCCTTGGCGGGGATCGTGGTGTTGCGCGGGATGATGATGTTCATCAGACCGCCGAAGGTTTCGATGCCGAGGGAAAGCGGGGTCACGTCAAGCAGCAGCACCTGCTGCAAATGACCGCTGAGAATGCCCGCCTGGATCGTGGCTCCGAGTGCGATGGCTTCATCAGGATTCTGCGAGGTGTCGGGCTCGCGCTGGAAAATCTCACGCACATACTCGCGCACCAGCGGCATCCGCGTGCTGCCACCGACGACGATGACGGCATCGAGTTGCGCCGGAGTCACGGCGGCATCGGCCAAGGCGCGCAGGCAGTGGGGGCGCGTGCGACTGATCCACGGGCGGGCGATTTTTTCCAAATCACTGCGCGTGAGATCCATGCTGCCGACGAACGGCAACTCAATGCGCGCGGTCTCTTCGCTTGAGAGGCGTTTTTTGGCCGCTTCAGCGGCTTCCAGGAGTCGGATGTCATTCGCAGGATGGTTGAGCCTTTGAGCGAGGTAGTGCGCGAGCAGGCGATCGAGGTCATCGCCGCCGAGCTGAGTGTCGCCGGCAGTGGCGAGGACGTGAAACACGCCTTCGCGCATTTCGAGCACGGAAATGTCGAAGGTGCCGCCGCCGAGATCGTAAACCGCGATTTTTTTCTGTTCGCCGAGTTTGTCTAAACCGTAGGCGAGTGCCGCAGCGGTGGGCTCACTCAAAATGCGCACGACTTCCAGGCCGGCGATCTCGCCCGCGCGTTTGGTCGCAGCACGTTGAGCATCGTTGAAGAATGCGGGCACGGTGATCACGGCCTTTGAGACGGATTGTTCCAGCGCGTGTTCTGCCACAGCCTTCAGATGCCGTAAAAGGTGAGCGGATGCCTCGATGGGCGTCGTGTGCAATTCACGGAGCGCGTAAGGCGGCGTCCACTCCGCCTCTCCGGCGCGGCGTCCGATGAGGCGCTTTACCGAGGTGATCGTCCGTGTGGGATGCAGCGCCCGCTGCCTCAACGCCGGAGCGCCCACCACGATTTTGCCGTCGGTGGCAAGGCAGACCGCGCTGGGGGTGCTGCGGCTGCCGTTTTCATCGGCGAGGAGGATCGGAAAGCCGCTGTCCACGACGCCAACGAGGGAGTTGGTCGTGCCGAGGTCGATGCCGAGGATGGGTTCCGAGTTCAAGGCTCCAGGTGATTAGTTTCGAGTTCGAGGGTTGCTAAACACGGTGAGGCATTCAAAATCAAATCATGGAATCACTGACACAGCAGCTCCGCAAAAAAATCGACCTTGCCGCCGATCAAGTCGCGCTGGCGGCGGCTGGCTTGGTCGATCCCGCAGTGAGGTCGGAACAAAAGGCGGACTTCCTGCGTGCCTTGGCGAAGAAAGGGGAGACGCCGCAGGAGATCGCGGCCTTTGTGCGCGAGTTTCTGAAGTTGGCGGTCGATCCCCACATCAATCGCGCCAATCTGCCCGGGCCGATGCTGGATGTCGTCGGCACGGGTGGCGACCAACTGCATCTTTTCAATGTGTCGAGCACGGCGATGTTCATCCTGGCGGCAGGTGGCGTGTGTGTGACGAAGCATGGCAACCGGGGCATCACCTCGAAGGCTGGCGGTGCGGATGTGCTAGAGGCACTTGGCGTTCGGATTGACCTGCCGACTGAGGCGGTGGTGCGCGGCATTGAACGCATCGGCCTGGGATTCTTCTTTGCGCCGCTGTATCATCCTTCATTCAAAGCGGTGGCAGAGGCGCGCAAGATGCTCGCTGCCGAGGGACAGCGCTCGATTTTCAATGTGCTGGGACCGCTGATGAATCCTGCGCAGCCGGAGTACCAACTCATCGGCGTGTTTGATGGCCGTTTGACGCATGCGTTTGGAGAAATCCTCATGCAGCTCGGCCGTCAGGGAGCCTGGGTGGTGCATGGAAGCGCAGGCGCAGGGCGGGGGATGGATGAGTTCTCGACGCTCGGGATGAATGAAGTGTGCGTGCTCAAGGACAAGAAGCTCGCCGAGTTGCGGGTCGATCCACAGGCACTCGGCTTCGGCAAAGCCAAGTTGGAAGAGCTGGCTGGGGGCGATGCCGGAGAGAACGCGGCGATCCTCGAAGGGATCCTCGCGGGCACGATCAAGGGCGCGAAACGTGACATTGCCGTGTTGAACGCGGCAGCGGGCTTTGTCATCACTGGCAAAGCCACCGATATGCCTGCGGGGAAAGCTTTGGCAGAGGAGCTGCTCCAACGCGGCGCGGCGCATGCAAAGCTGCGCGCGATGCAGGATCTGTGCTGAGATCATTTTCGTGCGAGACAGCACGGCGAGAGGTGTTACGATGCGCCCATTCTGCCTGCCGTGCCTCTGCCTTCGACTGCCAGCGACGTACTCGACACTGTCCAGAAAGTGCCCTCCAGCACTTGGGTGACGTGGGGCACCATCGCCTTCATGTTTTTCGCGGCGGGAGTCGCCTTCGTGCGCGGAGTGATGCAGCAGATCATGCGCGTGCTGACACTGGCGATCTCCGTGGGGGTGGCGTACTATGCGTTTCGACATCGCACTCAGTTCTTCGGTGCCTCGCAGATGAGTACGGATCATTTGTTGGTGCTGTGCGCTGCGGTCGGGTTGCTGACTTACTTTCTCTGCAAAGGCGGACTGTATCTGCTGGCTGGCGTCGGCTTCATGCGGCTCGCGGGTGGTGTGGCTGGGTGGAAAGGCATGCTCGTGAGTGTGCTGCCCTCAGGCGTGCTGCTGTGGATCGCTGCGCTCACGCTGCGGTTGGTGGGCAATCTCGAGGGCATGGAGAGTGCGGCGGAAATGATGAAAAAAGGAGGCGCACTCGAAAGTCAGGCAAAGTCCTGGTGGTACAGCCTCAGCCAACGCATGGATGGTACGCCCATCGGCAAACTGGCAGTCAAACTCGACCCCTACGATCTCAAGGCGACGGCAAACTTGGCGCGTCTGCTGATCCTGTGGCCGGAGGGCAGCATGTGGCAGCGTCTTGCCTTGCAGAGTCCTTCCACCGCTCAGGCACTGAATCACCCGCGCATCGTCGAGCTCGGCTATGATGCTGAAGTGCGCAAAGCCATCGAGCAGCAGGACTTTGCAGGACTGATGCAAATGAAGAAGGTGGAGTCTGCGGCGAACCACCCCGACATCGCCCCGGTTCTACGGACACTGGCACTCGAGCAGGCGATGGACTCCATCGTTTATCAGCGTGCGCCGCAGCCTGTGAGGCCTTTCTGAGAATTCACCGTGGCTGAGGACTGATGGACGTTTCTGAGGCGGCCTGCCCGGCGCGCATTTTCGCTTTGAGGCGCGACCAGAAATCACCGCCAGGTTTGGCCGCGTTATCGGTGGCGTCGAGCGTGTTTCCTCCTCTGAAGGAGGGCACACTGACACCGTCACTGCGGGAGCTGTCACTGCCGAGGTCTGCCAGCGAGCGGCCATAAGGGGCGAAGTTGTTCACGGGCACGTCGTATTTCTGGGTGCTGGAGGCGAGTTGGCGACGTGCATTGATGAAAGCGGTGGGACTGAGATAGTTCGAGTTATCCCGCGCGAACTGCGAGCGGTTCATGCCGATGTGCAGATTCTTGCGCACCTCGAAGTGTAGATGCACCGGGTACATGCCGTTGTTGCCGCCCATGGTGCCTACCAGTTGGCCTTTCTCCACGAGATCGTGCAGCTTCACCTTCCGCTCCAGCAGATGGGCGTAGAGGGAGTCCACCATGGCAAGGCGGCCGTCGGCCTCGCGGAAAATATGCCGGACGAGGATGCAATTGCCCCAGCCGACACCGATGTTCTGAGAGAAAATCACCACGCCACGGCCCATGGCATAAATGGGGGCACCGAGGTCACTGTCGCCACCGCCGCGGCCATTCCAATCTTCGCCGAGATGACCATTGGGCCAGTAGCCACGCGCCTTGTAATAACCATCGGCGTCCGGCTTGCCGACAGGAAAATCAAAGCCGTCTGCCAAACGCACGCGAATGGTCGATCCCGCCTGCGCGTGCAACTGCGCCGTGCCGCAAACAAGCAGCAGCACAAGGGCACTCGCACGCAGCAAGCGCCGGACTGTGGCGGCATGGGGCGTGATGTGGCGTTGGGCGCGAGATGCAGGCATGCCTAGAAGGGGGAGCGATGGTAGCCTCAAACGCCTCTTTCGCCAGTCTGAAAACACCCTGACATGCAAGAGCAGGGGGGTGATCTGCGGAATTTCCAGAGCCATTGCAGCGAGTGGAGCGTGTCATGCTTGCGCACCCCAGACTCCTCTCGTAACTGGCACTCCCTCGTCATTCGGACGCTCTCTCCCATTTTTCTGATTATGCCTGACTGGCTCGCGACCATCCTCCTCGGTATCATTGAAGGCGTCACGGAGTTTTTGCCCATCTCCTCGACAGGGCACCTGCTCATCCCGCAGACGCTGCACTGGCTGCCGCAGAAGAGCGATCTCTTCAATGTGGTGATTCAAAGTGGAGCGGTGCTCGCGGTGCTGATCGTTTTTACGCAGCGCGTGCGTCAGTTTGCCACCACGCTGGGGGAGCCTGAGACGCGCGATTATTTGATCAAGCTCGGCGCGTCATTCCTCATCACGGCTGTCGGCGGGCTCGTCATCAAAAAACTCGGCATCAAGTTGCCAGAGACATTGCCTCCTGTGGCGTGGGCGACGCTCATCGGTGGTGTCATCATTTTGCTCATTGAATTTCGGCAGCGGGGCAGGGAAGGCAGCGATCAGATCCCATGGTCGGTCGTCGTCGCTGTGGCGTTGGCGCAGTTGCTCGCGGCGGCGTTTCCTGGCACTTCGCGTTCGGGAGCGAGCATTCTCATGGCACTGGCGTTGGGTGTCTCGCGACCTGCGGCCACGGAATTTTCGTTTTTGCTCGGCATCCCCACGTTGATCGCAGCGGGCGGTTTTAAAATCCTCTCTGCCATCAAGGATGGCGAGGCTGGCAACGAAGACTGGGCCATGGTGGCCTTGGGCACCTTCGTCTCCGCAGTGTCTGCGTTCATCGTGGTACGCTGGCTTATCCGATTTGTGCAGGGCCACACCTTCAACGGCTTCGCGTGGTATCGCATCCTGCTCGGCGGTGTCTTGCTGTCGTGGGTCTATGGGGGAGGAGGGCACTGAGATGCTCGCGCTCGTCAGAGGCTGGTTTCGCCGGACGGTTTTCAAAACCATCCGTTATCTGAAGCATCCGCGGAAGCTGCGGGAGCGGCCTGTCATGCGCTGGTTCGCGCGACATTTCCTCGACAAGCGCGTGTGGAAACCCACTCAGCACACGCTCTCCGGCGGAGTGGCCGTGGGCTTGTTCGTCACGCTGCAATTGCTGCCCGTTCAGATGCCTGCGGCCACGATCTTGGCCGCCATCTTTCGAGTGAATATTCCAGTCGCCATTGTGCTTTGTTGGCTGAGCAATCCGTTCACTTTCCCCGTCATCGGCTGGCTGGAATATGTCGTCGGCAAATGGTTCCTCGCGCTCTATACCCATGTGCCGACCACACCCTTTCCGAAGCATTTGCCGGATTCGATGGTCGATGCGTGGATGGTGCTGAAAGAACACGCGCCGGTGATGCTCGTCGGCGGCGTCATCCTCGGCGCGGCCATGTCGGTGCTGGGCTATGTGCTGACTTGGGGAATGTGGGAGATCGCGGCGCGCCTGGAGGCTGTCAAACGAGCGCAGGCTGCCAAGGCTATGTGAGAAGCAATTCTCCGGCAGGAAAAAATCTTGTTCCCGTGTCTGCTTTGCGTTCTCATTGCCACGCCGCACCAACATGACCGATACCGAACGCAGAATCATCGCCGCGCAGGGCTATGTGGAGCTGAATCTCTTCAACGAGGCTCGCGCGGAATTGGCATGCCTGCCGACAGACTTGCAGGAGCGGAGCGATGTCATCGAGATCACGATGCTCTGCTTCATGGGCGGGAAAAATTGGGATGAGGCGCTAGCATTGGCCAAAAAACTCTGCGTGCTGGAGCCTACGGAGCCGGGAGGCTTCATCCACGCCGCCTACTGCCTGCATGAACTCGGGCGCACTGCTGAGGCGATGGACCTCCTCTCGCGCGGCCCCGGCACACTGCGCACCAAGCCTGTTTATTACTACAACATGGGCTGCTACCACGCACGCCTCGGTCAGGTGGATAAGTCGCTCACTTACCTTGAGCGCGCGTTCGAGATGGATGGAGAGCTGCGCCAGCATGCCAAGAAAGACCGCGATCTCGAATGCCTGCGTGATCGTCTGGAGGCGCTCCATCACGCATGAGCACGCCCGTCAGTCCCGCCAACCTGCAAGCCGTGCGCGCTTGGTTCGAGGAAAACTTCCGCACACGCGGAGAGATGGGCGCATCCGTCTCCATCTGGCAGCATGGGCGGGAGCTGCTCCACCTCGCGCAGGGGTATTGCGACCGCGCGCGTTCGCGTCCTTGGGATGAAAATACCCTCGCTCCCGTGTGGTCTGCCACCAAGGGGCCTGCCGCCGTCTGCTGCATGCTGGCACTGGAGGAGGCCGGTGTCCCACTCGATTGCCCAGTGGCCGAGGTCTGGCCGGAGTTTGTCGGCGGAGGTAAATCGAGCCTCACCCTGCTCCATCTCCTGACGCACACCGCAGGTCTCTGCGCGCTGGATGAACGCACGCCGATCTACAATTACGACGCTGTCATCGAGGCGCTGGAGCACCAGCATCCGCTCTGGGAGCCGGGCATGCGCCAAGGGTATCACGCGCGCACTTTCGGATTCCTGCTTGATGAGATCGTGCGTCGGCTCACGGAGGCGGAATCACTCGGCGAATACTTCCGCGAAGTCTTCGGCAGTCGGATGGCGCTCGATTTCTGGATCGGTCTGCCCTCGGCGCAGTGGGAGCGCGTCTCTCCAGTGTATCCAGGGAAAATCAGCATCGCCGGGAGCGACCAGCCTTTCATCAAAGCCTTCAATACCGCAGGCACGCTCACACAGCGCACCTTTGCCTCGCCCTTCGGATTGAATGCCGTCAGCGATTTCAATCAGAGTGAGACCTGGGCGCGCGGCTACGCCAGCATGGGCGGCGTGGGCAGCGCACGCGGACTCGCCTGCTTTTACAGCATGCTCGCGCAGCGTGGCCGCTGGAATGACGCGCAACTCATCCCTGAATCCGTGGCGCGTCACTTTGAGCGGACGCTCACCCAAGAGAACGATGCCGTGTTGCTCACGCCGATCGCCTTTGCCACGGGCATGATGCAGGATCCGATCAACGAAGACCCTGAATCCGATGGCGGCAAGCTGCGCCAGCTCTACGGCCCCAGCAAACTCGCCTACGGCCATCCCGGTGCCGGCGGCAGCCTCGCTTTCGCCGATCCTGAAAACAGCATCGCCTTCGCCTACGTCATGAATCAGATGGAAGTGGGGGCTCTGCCCGGTGAGAAAGTGCAGGGTCTCGTGCGCGCGCTCTACGGCACCTGATCACTCCTCGATCTGGTGCTTGCCCTCTTGCACGGCGATGGGCTTGCCACCGCAGCCGCTGATGCGGTTCGCCTTCACGATCTGCGCCTCACCGGCGAGGGTGATGCCACTCTTGCCGCAGCCAGCGATCTCGTTTTGCAGCACCGAATTTCCCCGCGTCTTCGCGCCGATCTGCATCGCGTTGCCCTTCGTGGCCGCGATCACGTTTTGCGCGATGATGTTCCCTTCGTTGAGGCCGGATTGTTTGCACCAGCGCCATAGATTGATGCCCGTGCCGCACTCGCGCACATCGTTGCCAGCCACGAGGCAGGAGGTGGCGTCGTTCAACTCCACGCCGATGTGGCAGCGGGCGATGTGATTGTGCGTGGCCACGCAGCGCACGGTGAAGTGGTCGAAGTCGATCGCCTCATCTGAGCCATCACGGAGGGTGCAGTCGTCGATCTGCGCATCCTCCACGGAATACAGCGCGATGCCGCGCCCGTGGCAATTCTGGATGAAGCAGCGTGAGATGGAGATCTGTTTCGGCTTCGGCCCCGTCGGCCCTTTTTCATAGCTGTAACTCCCTGTGGCAAGGATCGCGCAGAGTTGCGTGTGCCCGCGAATCGGCGGGTCGCCTTCGCGGCGTCCACCATCGAGCGTCAGTTTCCCGATGCTGACCCCCTCACACGCACCGCGCAGGTTGATCAGATTCGGCGCGTCTTCGTGGCGGATCATGGTTCCGGCGGGAACAGGGAATTTGAGCGGCGCACTGAGCACGATCGCGTCTTTCTCGACCGCCTTCACCATGGCGAGATGATAAGGCCGCGCCTTCTTGGTGAACGAATCCATCTCGCCATCCGCCTCGATTTTCAATCGCATGCCCGGCTTGATGCCTCGCTGCGTTGTGACCGCGATGCGCGTGGTGCCAGCCTCCGCGGCACCCGCCGCCGTGGCGTAGGTGACGGGCGGCAGCATCAGGATGGTCTCCTCCGCATCCAGGCCGGTGATGCGCAGTTTCTTTGCATCCTTCACCATCAAGCCACGCTCAATGAGATGCGTGCCCGGTGGGATGACCACCTCACCACCGCCCGCCTTGATCGCATCATCAATGAACTTCTGAATCTCCGCTTCGGTGAGCGCCGATGCCGGATGAAAAGCAGCCAGCAGCAAAAGGAGGAGTAAAAACTTTCTCATGATCGGAAGAAGTGATTCAATCGCTGCGAGCACGGCGTTTTTCGCCCTCTTTCGGCCATCCTCATGAAGTTTCTTTCCCGTCCTGCATTCTATATGATCGCGCTGCTCATCGCCGCCATGCTGCTTCTCACACTGTGGATGCAATGGAAGCTCGATGTGCTGTCAAAGCACAAACCGAAGCGAGAAACCGCTCCGGCTGCCGCTTCTGAGAAGTCATGCTGCATCTGATGGCTCTGCTTTCCCATGCCACACGACCTTTGCCTTGCGGTTACGCTTCCGGTGCCACGGGCAGGAGATGGGCAGGCATGAATCCGTCGTGAGGAAACAGATGATTCACCACAGAGGCCACGGAGAGCACGGAGAACAGAGAACAGAGAACAGAGAACAGATTCTCCGTCTTCCGATCTCTGCGCACTTCGTGTCTCTGCGGTTCCATCCGGTTCACCGAAATCAGAGTTTTCGGGAGAGCGGCTCTCCGAAGCCGCAGCATGCCGCTTGCAAGAGGTGCGCTGCATGTCGCCAGACTCTGCTCCATTGAGGATCACCGTGATTGCGACTCTCGTCGTGGCTGATTCGTTGGCTCATCGCGGGAAGAGCCTGCTGCGGGCTCGGAGGCCCGCGCTCCGTTCCTGCCGCTCCGCCGCGCATGGCGCTTGCGCGGAGCGGGATGATCCGGGGAGCGCGGCTCTCCGAAGCCGCAGCGTGCCGCTCGCAAGAGGTGCGCTGCATGTCGCCAGACTCCGATTCATCGGGGATCACCGTGATTGCGACTCTCGTCGTGGCTGATTCGTTGGCTCATCGCGGGAAGATCCTGCTGCGGGCTCGGAGGCCCGCGCTCCCTTCCTGCCGCTCCGCCGCGCATGGCGTTTGCGCGGAGCGGGATGATCCGGGGAGCGGTTTTGGTGTTTCCGAGGTCGGAATTCGTGATTTCGAGGTCGGATTTGGCATTTCCGGGCTCGGGTAGTGCTCTATCCGGGCTGGGGTATCGGGCGCACCGGGGTAGGATGTGAGAAATCCGGGGTCGGGTGGTGCTCTATCCTGGCTGGGGTATCGGGCACACCGGGGTAGGATGTGAGAAATCCGGGGTCGGGTGACGCTCTATCCTGGCTGGGGTATTGGGCACACCGGGGTAGGATGTGAGGAATCCCGGGGTCGGCTGGTGCTCTATCCGGGCTGGGGTGGCGGGCATTCCATGCCGGGATGCCGCGCCAACCTGGGGTGGGGAGTGGAGTATCCTGGAAGGGATGACTCACACTCTTCAGTGCTGTCCTCTTGATCTCCGACTCATTCACCATAGAGGCCACGGAGGGCACAGGGGGCACAGAGGCTGGCTCCCTGTTTTCTGATCTCTGCGCCGCGCTCACTTGGCTTTCACATACCAATACAGCGAAGCGCTGTGGCTGGTGATGCCAAAAGGCACGCCGCGAAAGAATCCAGGCAAGTTCTCCGAGTAGCGCGCGACTGCGAGGAGGTAGTTCCCGGGCTTCGACATGTCTGGAGCACGCACGTAGCCGTCGGCATCGGCCTTGATTTTTTGGTCACTGACTTTGGGGGAGAAAAAGAGCATCTCGACGTTTGGCAATGGCTTGCCGCGGAAGAACACCCGCGCTTCTCCGGGTTTGGCCGTAGGCACGATGTCCATGTCCATCATTGGGCGTCCCTCCACCCAGGTTTCAGGCTGCCAGCGGCAGTAGAAGATCGGTGCACGCGCGGGTTTGTCCGCATGCAGTTGGCGGACGGTGAATTGTGCCTGCGCAAAGGCGGGGCGTTTGAGGTCGAGGCTGCCAAGCAGGAAGTGGTCTGATTTTTTCGTCACCTCCACGGATTGCGGCTGCCCTTTCTCGTCGAGAGTCCATGCGGAAACGGAGATGAATGAATCGAGATGGCCGGGGGAAGTCTCAAAGTCGTCACCCCACTGAGCGAAACGCACTCCGAGGCTGGAGCCTCCTGGCAGTTCTTCGATCCACAGAGAATGCGCGGTGGCAGACAGTGGCAGGAGTGCGGAGGCTAGCAGAAGGCAGAGGTGTTTTTTCATGTGCGCAGGATTGGGGGTGTGCTCCTAGCATGCGCCGTCACGCTCTGCCTGTGCCCACTTGCCTAGAATCGTCGTTCTTTTGCCGTGCAGGCCATGGATGCAAAGGCGGGCCTCCTCCATCATGGCACCTGGCCCTCGCGTAGGTCTGATTTGCGAGGGAGGGCTTCAGGCATCAGCCACGCCTTGGAGGAGCAGGACATCGGCTTCTCCGCGGGTGATCAGGCGCAGTGGGCAGGCTGGAGGAACATGCAATGGCCTGCCACTGAACAGGGGAGTCTCGGCACCGTCGAGAAAAGCGCGCGCTACACCATAAGTGACGATCACCGTTGTCGCGGAGGGCACGCAGGATTCGAAGCACGGACACTGCCGATTCAAGCCCAGGAGATGGGCTTGAACACAGTCGTTATGAAACAGGCAGCGCTGGCTCGCGGCTGTGGGCAGGCGGTTCATGGCGTGAGCGGCGTGTTTCGGCTTAGGCGTGAAGCGAGGGCGATTTTTTCAGCATGCGTGCGCGCCTTCTGACTGCGCGCGCGGCAGTCGGTGATGCGCTGCTGAAGTCCATGATTCAAACGGAGCCGGGAGGGCATGCGGGTGTGCAGGTTCGTGTAGTGCATGGCAGCGCTGATTCAGCCACAGACGCGCTGCGCCGACTTGAGCTTGCTTGATGGGAACTGCCGTTTGTTTGAGCCGGATTCCACCGAGCGCATGCGAACGACATTTTATCTCAAACGATCAACTCTTTTCAGAAATCCGTGAGGAGAGAGTCCGGCGTTGATTCCATCCACTTTAGCACGACGCCCTCCCGCTTTCCGAAGCGCGTGAGATGATCCTCCACGATGTGCCGCATGCGTGTGACGGCCTGCGGCTCCTCATGCTCGCAAGTGATGTGCAGCGCGGCTTCATCGGCGCGCATCGCGCAGGCACCGGGTTTGAAGTCCACCTTGCCGCGCAGGGCGTCCCACTCGGCGGGCACCTTGCGGCTGAAGTGGCGGCAGAGCATCTCCAGATAGCGGCTGGCGAGCGGGGTTTCGATCCGGGTTTCGATTCGGGTCATGGGTGGGATGTGGTTCAGGCAGGCAAGGGGTGGTCGATGAGCAGCACGGGATGCCCGAGGCTGCAGCGCTCCACGCGGCCCTCGATGTGCCAGGCGCGGCGCAGAATTGCCGGGGTGATGACCTCCGCCGCCGGCCCACAGGCGAGCAGGCGGCCTTCGGCGAAGATCAAAGCGAGATCGCAATGCCGCAGCGCGAGATTCAGGTCGTGCAGGGCCACGAGGGCGAGGCTGCCGTGCTCACGCGTGCCGTGGCGCAGGCGGGTGAGCAGCTCCATCTGCCAGCGCAGGTCGAGCGCGCTGGTGGGCTCGTCGAGCAGCAGCAGCTCCGGCTTTCGCACCAAGAGCTGCGCCAGGCCCACGAGCTGGCGCTTGCCACCGGAAAGCTCTGCGACGGGGCGCATGGCCAGTTCGGTGAGCCCGAGGTCTTGCAGCACCTCGGCGATGTGTTTTTCCAGCCTCGCATCCTGCGCGAGTCCTGCGGCGCGCGCGGAGCCGAGGATCAGTTCGTAGGCCAGCAGCGCACTCGGCTGCGGTAGCGTCTGCGGCAGGTAGCCGATGCGGCAGAGGCGCTCCGGCACTGTCAGCAGGCTCAAGTCGCGACCATGCAGGTCGATCTGCGCCTGCGCGGGGATGAGTCCGGCCACGGCTTTGAGAAAGGTGGATTTTCCCGCCGCATTGGCGCCGAGTACGGCCACGAGGCTGCCGGGGGCGATGCGCGGCACGTCGATGTTTTGCAGCACACGACGCGCACCATACCCGGCGTGCAATCCGGTGATGTGCAGTCCCCTCTCCGCGCTCATGAGCGCCTCCTTTGCACAAACAGCAGCACCACGAGCAGCGGGATGCCCGCCAGCGCGGTGACGATGCCGATGGGCAGCACCGCGCCCGGCACGAGCGCCTTGCTGGCGATGGCGGCGAGTGAAAGCACCAGCGCTCCCGCCACGGCGCTGCCCGGCAGGTAAAAGCGGTGATCCTCCCCAAACACGAGCCGTGCGAGATGCGGCCCCACCAGCCCGATGAAGGCGATGGCACCCGCGAACGACACCGCCAGCGCCGCGAGAATGCTGGCACGCACGAGGCAGACGAGCCGCAGCCGCTCCGTGGCGATGCCGAGGCTGGCCGCGTGCTCCTCCCCCGCGCGCAGCGCGGTCAGCCGCCATGCATCACGCATGATCCACGGCAGCAGCACCAGCACAGCGGCGGCGAGGATGCCGTTTTTGATCCAGGTGGCGCGGGTGACACTGCCCATCGTCCAGAAAACCACCTGCTGGAGCGCGTCGGCGGCGGCCAGGTATTGCAGCAGCGCCACGAGCGCGTTGCAGAGAAAAAACAGCGCGATGCCAAAGAGCACCACCATCTCCGGACGTGCGCCGAAGAGCCGCGCCAGCACGAGGATGAGCCACGCCGCGCCCAGCGTGCAGAGAAAGGCCAGCAGCGGGATCATGACGTGCTGGCCGAGGCCGCCCACATGCCAGCCACCGATGATGGCGAGCGCCGCGCCGACGGTGGCGGCGGAGGTGAGGCCCAGCGAGCACGGACTGGCCAGCGGATTGTTCAGCACGGTCTGGAGCTGCGCTCCTGCCAGCCCCAGCGCCGCGCCGACGAGCACGGCCAGCAGTGCCTGTGGCAGCCGGATGTCCCACAGGATGACGTTTTGCGCCGGTGTGAGTGATGCGTGCGCCAGCAGTCCCCGCAGTACATCCTGCCAGGCAAAGGCGGACGGTCCGCACGCCACATCCACGAGCAAAGCGGCCAGTAGAACGACCCCAGCGGCGGAGAGCCAGACGAGGCGGCGTTTCACGAGGCCGCGATAGCAGACGCCCGGTGAGGTCATGGCGTGAGCGAAATCCAAAACACGCCGGCCAGCGGCAGTTTTTGAAAGCGCGTGTGCAGCGCCTTGAGCGTGTCTTCCGGCTTCAGATCGGCAAAAAGTTCTGGATGCAGCCATTTGGCGAAGGTTTGCACGGCGACGACATTGAGCGGCGAATTGTAGTAATGATGCCAGATGGCATGCGCGCGGCCGCTTTTGACCGCCGCGAGCTGGTCGATGCCCGTGCGCGACACAGCGCGGCGCAGGGACTCGCGCGCGCTGGCCGCATCCGCCGCTGCGCCGAGGTGGATGCGCATGGAGGCACCTGCGGCGCTCTCCTGGGAGCCGATGGCGGTGCCGATGTAAATCTCCGGCTGCGTGGCGAGGAGGTGCTCCAGACTCAGCGTGCCGAACTCGCCCGGGATGAGCGCCTTGGCGATGTTCTCCCCGCCTGCGAAGTCGATGAAGCGGCCCATCATGCCATGCGCCATCGTGCCGCAGCAGTCATCGCTCAAACCCACGCGGTTTTCGATGAAGACGGTGGGCTTGCGCTTCACGTCCTTCATGCGCGAGGCCACGCGGCTCAGCTCCGCCTCGTAAAAGCGGACAAACTCCTCCGCCTCGGCCTCACGACCGAAAAGCTGCCCGAGCAGGCGCATGCTCTTCGGCGTGTTGACCAGCGGATCACTGCGGAAGTCGATGAAGACGACCTTCACGCCCGCAGCGGTGAGTTTTTCGATCGTTTCCTTTGAATGCGCCGCCGGTCCGTGGCCGCTAAGGCCAAAGACCGCCACCTCCGGTTGCAGCGCGACCATGCTTTCCACGCTGACCGTGTCCTCTGTGATGCGACCGAAAACCGGCACCCGCGCCACCGCCGGGAAGGCGGTGACGAAGTGCCGGTAACCATCCGGATCGACCAACGGAAAATCACCCAGCATCCCGACGATCTTCGCCGCCGGGTCATCGCGCTCCAGCAGCGCGATGGCGGAGAGAAAACGCCCCTCGCCCAGCAGCACGCGCGTGGCGGGCTTTTCCAGTTCGACCACGCGTCCGGTGACATCGGTCAGCGGGGCCGCGTGGGCGGCGAATGCCAGGAGCGGGAGAAGGCAAAGGGCGAGCGATCTCATGAGGTTTTAGAACTGGTAGGCGACCGCGAGACGCAGCCCGAATCCCTGCGCGGGCAGACCGGAGACGCGGGCGAGCGCGGCGTTGTAGCCGGAGGTGGTTTGATCGACATAGAAGCGATCAAAGAGGTTCGTGATGGCGAGCTGGAGGGTCAGGTCATGTCCTTTGAGAGGCTTCCAGTTCGCGTAGAGATTGCTCACGCAGTAGGGGGATTTGCCGGGGATGCCTGCGGGCACGGCGTCAAAGCCTTCCACATAGGACAGCTCGTAACCGCAGCTCACACGCCACGGCTCAAACGTGTAGTCCACCGCCGCGCGCCAGGCGCGGCCGGTGGACGTGCCAAAGCCGAAGTCCACATCCGAAAGCGCGGCACCGTTGAAGCGCGGGAAGGACTGCGAGACGCTGAGGCGCGCCTGCAGCCCGCCGTGACGCACGCCGATTTCTGCAAAGTAACCCCAGGACTCCAGATGCCCGCCGTTCCCGCGCGTGCCGCCGCTGGTGACGATGGCATCATCGATCGCCTGATGAAACACGGAGCCGGTGCCGAAGAACGTGCCGTCATCATAGCGGAAGCCGCCATCGACGTTGTGCGCGGTCTCGCCATGCGTGCCTGCACGGTTGGTCGTGCCGCCTTCGGAGCGGGTGATCGAATCAATCGGCGTGACACCGCGGAAGGACTGCGCGTAGCGGGCATACAGTGCCAACGGCTGCGTGACCTGCCAGGTGACACCCACATTCGGACTGAAGCCGCTGTCGCCGAATTTCTGGCCGAGAAAGTCGGTGAACTCGTAGTTGTCGTAGCGCAGGCCGAAGGAGAGCGTGAGCGGATCGAGGATCTGCCATTCATCCTGGAAATAGAGGCCGAGGATGCCGAGCACCTCGTCTGGCGCGGTGGTGTAGGTGACGGGCAGCACGAAGCCAGTGCTGCGGCCTTTGCCGGTGAACTCGGTGAAGTCGCGGCGGTAGTCCATGCCGTAAGTGATGGCGTGGCGGCCTAGCTTGGAGGTGTTGCGCAGGTCGAAGCCGAGGCTTTCGACGCCCATCTCATACTGCGTCTCGCGGTCGATGCGGTAGTGGGAGTAGAAGAGCGTGGCCTTCAGGTCCACGAGCTGGCTGTCGGGATCGAGTTCGTATTTCAGCGTGGCGGTGTCGCGCAGAGTGTGGTTGGCCACGGGCACGTTGGAGGCGCGCGGGTGGGCGAAGAAGCCGGTGAAGTTTGGCCGGTGGAAGTACACGCCATCATCCTCCGCGCGCTCGTAGGTGAGCGAGAGTTTTTGCTCATCGGTGAGCTGCCCGTCCACACGCACAAAGCCGGTGCGCTGCGTGTGCGCGGTGAGCGGCACGGTGTTGCCGTTGCCGTCCTTGTAGTCACCCACATCGAAGTAGGTGAAGGCGGCGAGCGCGCTCCATGTCTCGGAGATGCGGCCGTAGATCGCGGCGGTTTGCTGGAAGCCGTCGCCATTGCTGTGATAGCCGCTCTTGAGGAACATGCCGAAGTCCTGGCCATCTTTGAGGAAATCGGACGCGCCTTTGTGCTCCATGCGGATGCTGCCGGCCAGTGTGCCAGGGCCGTTGGTGGCCGCGCCGGGGCCGGCGCTGACAGTGACCTGCTTCATGAGCTCCGGCACGATGATGAATTGGCTCTGGTGGTGGGTCAGGTAGCCGGCCTGCGTCGCGCCGTCGATGGAGACGTTGAGCAGCTTGTCCTCAAAACCGCGCACATAGATTTTCTGCGCGGCGGGGATGCCGCCGCCGACGAGCACCTGGGGATTTCCGGCGAAAAGATCGTCGAGGTCCATGGCCAGCGTGTTTTGAATCTGCTCCGCCTTGATGGTCACCTGCGTGGGCGCGTCTTTCTCCGCTTCAACAACGACCTCGGCGAGTTTTTTGGATTCGCTCTGCTTTTTCTCCTGCGCGGAGAGGCTGGTGGCAGTGGCGAGGCCCAGCAGCGCGGCGGCCACGCGCGCGGTGGGGAGCCTGCGGAGGCTCGATCTGTGTGGTAAGGTTTTTTTCTTCATCATGGGCGGCCACCTTCCACTTTTCACGCTGCTGAAATCCACCCTGAGGCGGCGTGATTCCGCCCGCTGGCGGTCAATTGCAGCTTTTTCGGATTCAGGCCGAACTGCTGGCGGAAGGCATTCGCGAAATGACTCGGATTCGCATAGCCCACGCTCAGCGCCGCCTCCATCACCGAGCAATCACCGGACTCCAGCAGCCGCCGCGCCTGCTCCATGCGCCGTGTTTTGAGGTAGCCGAAAGCGGTGGTGCCGAAGACTTGCTGAAAACCGCGCTTGAGCTTGCTCTCACACAATCCGGCCTCGCACGCCAGCTCCGTCAGCGACGGCGGTGTCTCCATGCGGCGCTCCAGCAGGTCAGCAGCGGCGCGGATGCGCTCCTCGTCTGCACGCGGCAGGCGGGAGCGGGGCTTTTCCACTCCGCCATCGAGCGCATGCACGAAATCCAGCAGGAGATCGGCAAAGCGTCCCTCCAGCATCAGCGTGCGCATCAGTCCCTGCAGCGGGCAGCGCCGCACCTGCTCCACCGCATTGAGCGCCGCAGTGCTCAGCGGCACCGTGATGTCTGGACGGCCCACGCCGCAGGCCACACGCCGCATTTTTTCCGCACCTGCGGACGCATCATCCGCCAGTTGCTCCAGCAGACGGTCCTGCCGCATCGCCACGGTGAGATGCACGGAGGACGAACTGGGCAGTGCGCTGTGCATCTTCACCGAAGGCCCATGGATCAGACTCATCTGCCCGCCCACGCGGCCAAAATCTCCGCTCCAGCCTGCATGCTCCTCACGCCACGCACCTTCCAAGGCGAAGGCCATGAAAACCATCGACGGGCCGTCTGCTGTGTCACGCACCCGCAGCTCCTTGTCAAAGCGCCCGTGGCCCCAGTGCATCGCCGCCCATGGCCTCACCTGATGGAAATGCATCTCTCCGTCCGCCCACGTCCCGCGAGGGCGCGCCACGGTGTCATGCTGATCTCGCGAGCGCTCTCCGGCGAATAGTTCTTCAAGCTGATGGCATTTGATGTCGAGGCGGCTGCTCATGGATGCCCGCTGTTATCACCACGCATCAGTGACGCTGCGTTTCATTTATCTTAAACTGGCTCTGAATTGTGGTGGCTGTGTGCGGATCGAAAATGAGCACTAGTTCACATCAACACAGCCAAAGCGATCAGGTGAGGGCGGTGCGTTAAACGGCCTCCTCATGCCCAAACCCATTCTCATTCTTTACGGCACCGTCACAGGAAACGCTGAAATCTGCGCCGAGCGCGCGGCGGACATGGCGCGCACACGCGGCTACGATCCCGTCATCGAAAGCATGGCTGCCACAGAGCCGGAAGTGCTGACGCAATTTGACACCGCACTCATCATCACCAGCACCTATGGCGACGGTGAGCCACCCGATGGCACGGAGGACTTTTACGAAGCCGTGGTCAACGCACGACGTGTGATGCCCACGCGTCTGCGATACAGCGTGCTCGCTCTGGGAGACTCATGCTACGATCAGTTTTGCAAGTGTGGGCGTGATTATGATGAAGTGTTGGAGAAAACCGGTGCCACACGCATCTGCCCCCGCGTCGATTGCGACACTGACTATGATGAGGGAGCAGAGCGTTGGATCGAGGCGGTCTTTGCCGCGCTCGAGGAAGAGCGCGCGTTGCTGGCGGCATGAGCACAGCCCACCCCGCACCACTTGATCCGATCCCATCCCGCTCATGGCACACACCTCTCAGCGTATCGCCTTCAGTTTCCCGCCTGGCATCTTTGACATCAAGCGTATGCAACCCGCCTTCTGGGACTGCGATGAGGAAAGCGGCTCAGCGCATGTGCAGCTCAGCACTCGCTGGCATCGGCTGCTGCCCATGCTGTCTCATTGCAACCTCATGATGGCGTGTGCTCCCGCCGGTCCGGTGACAGCAGCCGTCGCGGTGCCGAGGTTGCGTTTCGAGCCAGTTCCTGATTCATCCGAATGGGTCTGTTTGGAAAGCGGTATCGAATTGTGCCCTGCGAATCTCGGTGGTGTGTTGGCCGCACTGGAGCCTCTGCATGGCGGTCAGTATGCTGCCTCCCTGCAATTCTTTGACCGCTCGGGGGAAGGCTGCCTGAAGCTGATGCTCACCAATCGCAGTGATCTCTCCGCTTTTGAGCATCTAGTGCTGAAACATGCCACACCGCAGCATGTCGCTCGTTTCGCGCAGAGCGGCGCGGCTCCCACAGCGGCACTCAAGGAGAAGCCTGATGCCCACAGCGTGCGCCGCCTCTGGAATGGGCTGCGCCGCACGCTGCCGACGAATACGTTTCCAGGCTTGGACGGCGTCTCGCGACGCAGCGCACTGGCGGCGGCAGGCCAGGAGCATGCCTGGCGTGTGCGGGAGGATGCGGTGCTGCCGCTCATCCGCGCCATGACTCTGGCTGATGCTCCGCTGGGCCTCGGTGTGCGCAATGATGCTGCGTTTTTGCCCGCAGGACTCTACCCGGCTCATTGGGCGGACTGCTGCTGCGGAACCACCTTCTTTGCCAGCACCGCACAAGTCACGCTGCGTCACGAGATCAACGAATCGGAAGTCTGGGCCGTCCGTTTTATGGTCAATGGGGAAGAAATCCTTTCTGTGGAAGTGTACGACTGCTGCGGGAACTTCCGCGCTGGTCTGGGGCTGCGCCACGAAGCACACGCCCTCCATCGCCAACAATGGAACTACTGGCTGCGCGAAGGGGCGTGCTGAGTGGAGAAATTGGCCTGATGATAGCTTGAGAGGCTGGCCTTTCATTTGAGAGGGAATCTCCTGCGTGCTCGTGCGTGACATTTCTCAAACGATCAGATCGCCTGAGCACCGTTTCCTGCCTTTAGATCCACTGCCTCATGCAATGGCAACTCCTCGCCAATCTTGAGCAAGGCAACACAAGCACCCCGCGCCTGTCGGTGTATGGCACCGCTCCCATGAAAGCACTCCACTGTCTGTTTCTTCTCGCCTGTTTTTCAAATCTGCATGCGGAGGCCATCGTGCCGCCGGAAATGCCGATCGCTGTGGCGAGCTTTGGTGCGGCAGGCATGGAAGATGGCACCCTGTATTTTTACGGAGGCCACAGCGGCAAGCGGCATCGCTACAACCGCGATGAAGTGCATGGCGATCTTTTCCGTTGGCAGCCTGGCGCAACCTCCTGGGAGACACTGGCAAAAGACGAACCTGCGCAGGGTGCTTCGTTGGTGGCGACGGCCGATGGCGTCATCCGCATCGGCGGCATGGCTGCGCGCAATGAAAAGGGTGCAAAGCAGGATTTGTGGTCGAGCGAGACTGCCGCACAGTTCCGCACTGCGGATGGCAAATGGCACCCGCTGCCCAAGCTGCCACAGCGCCGCTCCAGCCACGACAGCATCATCTGCAACGGCGTGCTTTATGTGATCGGTGGCTGGAGACTGGAGGGCAATGGAGAGCCTGTGTGGCACGACACCTACCTCACGCTCGACCTGAACCAAGCCGGTGCGGAATGGAAGAGCCACCCGCAGCCTTTCAAGCGGCGCGCGCTGGCCGCGCAGGCCGTGGGCACCAAGGTCTATGCCATCGGCGGCATGAACGATGATGAAGAGACCACCTCTGCGGTCTCCGTGCTCGACACCAAGACTGGCACCTGGAGCGAGGGTCCCGCCCTCCCGGCGCACAAGATCGGCGGTTTCGGATTTGCCGCCGTAGCGCATGAGGGGCGCTTGTTTGCCAGCGGACTCCACGGCAGCCTGCTGGAGTTGCGCGGGAACGCCTGGGTCAGTGTCGCCAAGCTGGCGCATCCACGCTATTTCCATCGCCTGCTCAGCGGCGGCAGTGGCAAGCTCATCGCCATCGGCGGTGAAAACCGGGAGGGAGCCAAATCCCCTCCCGAAGTGATTTCCCTCCCCAAAGCGGACTCCAAGCCCATCGTCGATGAAGGTGAAAAAACGCCCAGCACAGCTTCGCTGAAGGCGGCCCATCATCCTCACGGAAAACGCACGAAATAAGAGGGCCAAAACGGCCAACATGAAAGGCAGGCGGCAAGTCATCCCTGGAACATGGGAGAAGCCGCCTGCGACTCATGCAGAGGTGAGGGATCCACTCCTGCACGCTTTTTTTTGCATTTGTATTGAGACTGTGTATCAAGAAAAGCTCCAGCATGCCTCCTTCTCCCAGCTCGCACCCCTACCGCCTCTGGCTGACGACGCCAGAGCGCATTGAGAGCGACTGGCCGATGGCCTTGGTGGAGGGCGCGCTCGTGGCGCATCTGAATCTGCGGGGAGAAGGCGAGCTCAACTGGGAGGATGGTACCACGACCCTCATCCCATCGCGGACGGTCTGCTGGTTGCGTTTCCCCCAAGAGCGATTGCGATTCGCACGAAGGCTGGCAGCCCGCGACCGGCATGAATGCCTGACGCTGGTGTATCCCGACGCGTGGATTACCCGCACTTTCGGCCATCTTCAGGACGAGATGGGCGAGTCCGTCCGCCCTCTGACACAGCCCGGAGGCCAAATCATGCTGCGCCTGCCACTGAGTGAAGAAGATGAAGGCTGGGCGCGTGGTGCCATGCAGCCGCAGCTCTGCCTCCAGGCACGGCAAATTCTCGAAACCGCGCGCCTCACCGAGCACCTCGTGCATGTGCTGTTTCAACCGCAGCAAGGCCCAGCGGGTTCCCAAGAGGTCATCAGCCGCACCATGCGCACCTCGCAAGAACGAGTGAAACGGGTGAAGGACGCCTTGCTGGAGTGCTTGGAATCACCGCCTACTTTGGATGAGTTGGCAGTGATCGCGGGCTGCGCCCCCAGCCATCTGAGCCGCACCTTCACTCAAGTCGAAGGGATGACGCTGTCCAATTGGCTGCGACGCGCTCGCATTGATCATGCAGCATCCCTGATTGCCAGCGGCCGCTGCAATGTCTCCGAAGCCTCGCTGGAGGTGGGCTATCAGAGTTTCTCTCACTTCAGCCGTGCCTTCTCGGAAGAAAAAGGCGTGCCTCCCTCCCAGTGGGTGAAGAAGCTCAGTGGAAAATGAAAAGGCGACCCGCGTGAACGGGCCGCCCTCCATCTCAACCACCAACCTGATGACTCACAGGTCAGAATTTGATGTTTAGCGCAAAGCGCGCGTTGATCCCAGGCTGCGTGAAGCGGTCGATCCCCGCCGTCGCCGTCGTGACTGCACGCACATCCTGATAGCGCCAGGCCTTCTGATTGGTCAGGTTGTAGATCCCAGCGGTGAGCGTCACATGATCCGTGATGCTCCAGCGACCGATCAGGTCCAGCATGAAGAAAGACGGCGGAATAAACTGCCCAGGCACCACATTGGTCGGCACGCGCGTCTGCCGCGCAAAGTAAGAGCCCGCCAGCTCCAACTGCAGGCGTTCATAGGTGTAGCGCAGTCCCAGCACCACCTTGAGCGGGTCGATCGAGTTCAGCGGCTGCTGATTTTGCCCATCCCAGCCTTGCGAGTAGGCGGCATTGCCGAAGATCGCCAGGTTGGTCAGCGAGGGATGGAGGAAGTCGAGGCATGTGTCTCCTTTGAATTCCACACCCCAAATCGTCGCATAGGTCAGGTTCTGGCTCTTGAAGATGATGGGGTTTCCGGGTGCTCCCGTCCCCCCCACCTGAGCGAAGGTCTGGATGAAGTTCTCGTAGTAGTTGTAGTAGGCGGCGAGTGACCATGCGGCCTTGTCATAGCTCCCCCTCGTACCAAGCTCGAAACTGTGGCTCGTCTCATTCGCCAATCCAGGATTCGGAACAGTCATGTAGCCAAAAGGAATGTTCGTGATCGTTCCATTCAAATCCTCTGGCGTCGGATTGCGGAAGCCCATCGCGTAACGAAAATAGGAACTGTGATGCTCGTCGTGTTTCGTGAGGAATGACAGCTTGGGCACGACGGAGAATTTGTGAAAGCCCGTTCCGTTTGTGCCGCCACTGGCTCCCAGATACAGCGCATCATTGTCCACGCTGATCGCATAATGTTCCAAACGCACACCGGGTGTGAGGATGTATTTGCGATCCGGTCCCCAACTGATCTCATCCTGCAGATAAGCCCCAAACCGCGTGACCTGGCTGTCTGGAATATCCTTGAGCGGGTAGGTGTCTGGAGTGAGCACCTTGGTGGAGGTGCCCGTCGTGAAATCATACTCCGTCGCATCGCGGTAGCGCCGGCTAAAGGACGACACCCACTCCCCACCGTAGCTCAGGGAGTGCTGGATCGTACCCACGTTAAAGTTGCTCACGAGATTGAACTGCGCGCCGAGGTGATTCTGCCAATAAAGATTGTGCCGGATGCGCAGACGATCACGAAAAGTCGGCGTCAGACGATCGCGATCCTCGCGCACATCCTCGACCGTACGCGACTCCTGATAGTACACCTGCCAGTTGAAGCGATCCACGATGCCTGAGTCGTCCCCACGATTGTATTCATGCCCCACGCTGAAGCGCATGCGCGTCAGTGCATCCTCAAGATACATCGAGTTCGTGCGGTAGTTGAAGCCCGCACTATTAAACGTGCGCCGGGAACTGAGCAGATCATTCTCACTCTCACGCTCCAAGTACTCGCCCGTGATTTTGAAAACGTGGTGCTCGTTGGCGTGCCACAGCAGTTTTGCCAGCGTGTTATGCACCGTGTAGTCACTCAGATCAGGAATGACGTCACCGCGATTGTCCATTTCATGGCCTTGACGGTAAGTGTGCAGCAGCAGCCACTCCAACGGCCCATTTTTCATCGCTGTCGCCAGGGTCTGCGACACGCTCTGATCCCGCGTATCGTAGCGCGTCGTCGAATCAATCCCCCAATTCTTCCCGTTCAAGATGTCCGCCGGATCTTTCGTGACAAAGGACACCACCCCACCCAGCGCATCGCTGCCGTAGAGAGAGGAGGCTGATCCTTTGAGCACCTCCACCTGTTTGAGGCTGTCCACATCGGTGTAATCACGACCGACATTGAACGTGCCGCCGAACGTGAATTGATTGGCCTGGCGGATGCCATCGGTCAGCATGAGCACGCGGTTCCCGTCCAAACCACGAATGTTGATGCTCCCCGTGCCTGCACGAGAGCTGGCACTAGGACTGCCTGCACCGCTGTAGCCAAACGGCACACTCACCCCGGGCTCGTAGCGCTGATAATCCCGCATGGAAGTCGCCAGCGAGAACACCGAGGCATCCTGATTGAGCACCGTCGCCGAAGCCGCGACCTCGCTGCCCTTGGCAGCGCTGCGCGTCTCCACAATGACGATCTCAGGGAGCACCGCACCGCCCGCCGTGGCACGTTCACGCTTGGCTGTGGCAGGCTTCGCGCCTTCTTTGACTGGCGTGGTTTGAGGATCAGCGGCACGGCTGGCACAGGCAGCGGTGACAAGCAGCGAAAGGATATACGGGCAGATTTGTTTTCTCATTGAGGGCGCGGCATTCGCCCTCCTTCCCCACCGATGCTTTTGCTCGATTGCCCGACAATTGCTCTCAATTGCTTGGAATCAGCG
Source organism: Prosthecobacter sp. (assembly GCA_039806835.1). Classification (GTDB taxonomy): domain Bacteria; phylum Verrucomicrobiota; class Verrucomicrobiia; order Verrucomicrobiales; family Verrucomicrobiaceae; genus Prosthecobacter. The sequence goes on from JBDHQD010000003.1 coordinate 355,683, forward strand.
CAAGTGGCATCCCCGCACAAAAGCGGCTCAAACAATCGCAAGAAGCTGTGCGCCTCGTCAGACAGGTTGCTCATCCCGATGCGTCGGCACCGGTTTGCCGGGGCGGAAGTGCTCCTCATGATCCAGCGTGGCCTGCAAGCCAAAGAAAGCATCCTTCACCTCACTGAGACCACCCTTCACCGCATCGACGAGCGACGCCGGATCCGTCTCGGCGCGCAGGTTGACGATCAACTGCCCGCCCGTGGTCGGTTCGTCGAGTTCCATGCCGAGTTCCGGCACATAATCACTCCGCACGAGGCTGATGCCCGCCAACTCACCCGCGATGCCATCATCCGGGCTGAAGGTCATCTTGAAATGCGCGATCTCCGCTCCCGCACGTTGCAAGCGGCCCTGCACATTCGTGGCGAACTGTTTCAAAAACGCATTCGCATCGAACTCATCGTCGGCCTTTAGAGTCACCGTCGCATTCAGCCAGCCGAGCAGGGCTTCGCCCTCGGCATAGACTTCGTAATCGACCGCCATCGGATTGCGCCGCGCCTGCTCGCCGCTCATCAGCAGGCTGAAAAGCTCGTCGAGACCGGTTTCATGGCGCGGGGAGGCGGTGACGATCTTCGCCAGCGGGAACTCCTTTGCCAAGACGGCGCGCAGTTCCTCCCGCTGCGCATCATCAAGCAAATCACTTTTGCTGATGACGACGACATCGGCTTCTTCGAGCTGCTTTTTGAAAATGTAGGCCACCTTCGCGGAGAATGTGCCGCCTTGATCGAGGCCAAACACACGGCGCGCACGCACCGGATCGACGAGCACGGCCAGCGGCGCGATGGTGAAAGCATCGCCATACATCCGGCGCAGCGGATACGTCACCGTGGCGACAAGGTCAGTGCAGCTCCCGACTGGTTCAGCGATGAAAACATCCGGCTTCGAGGTGTTGTTGAGTTTAGCAGCAGCATCGACCAGCGTGTTGAATCGGCAGCAAAAGCACCCGCCCGCGATCTCCTCCGTCGCAAAGCCCTGTCCGCGCAGCAGCTTCGTATCGACGAGACCACCCGCCTGATCGTTCGTAATGAGTCCCACTTTGAGACCCTGATCCGTGAGATGCTTCGCTAGACGGCCTACCGTGGTTGTTTTTCCGGCTCCGAGGAAGCCGCCGATCATGATGTAACGTGAAGGTTTGGGCATAGGAATGGTGGGAAGATGATTGGTTTCGATAGCGGTTTGCAATCGAGTAAAAAAGGTGGGTGCATTTTTTTGCAACACCTGCCAGTCGTGCATGTTCACGGCCTGAGGCACGCCTCTGACGAAGCGATTGCCAGAATCATCCTCCACCGCACTCTGTGGCCCGAGATAAACGAGTGTTTGATCTTTCTTTGAAGAACGAAAACCAGGCTTGGCCGCAGTGATGAGAACTTCGCGCAGCGGAACCCCCTCCACTTCGAAATATCCTTTTTCTGACAGCTTCGTAAAGCGCGCATGACTAAAGCCCGCCGCTTGCAGCAACGGCATAAGGCTGGGGAAATCGGGAACACATTGCACCGCCGCCGCAGGGCCGGGCAAACTCGGTGCCGGATCAGAGAGAGGGCAATCTCCGGCCAGGCCATGCAGTGTGATCGTGCCGCCAGGCTTCAGGATGCGCAGTGACTCTTTGAGCAGAGCAGGTAAATTCACTCCTTCGGCGTTGAGGGTGCCTTCGAGCACCACTTCATGAATGCTGTTTGCCTCCTGTGGTAGCGGCAGCATGAGATTTTCACCCAAGCGATGCGTCCATGTAATAACGGGCATCTCTTTCTCCGTCCCACCGCCCATGAGCGAAGGCAGATCACTGTCAGGCACATGGCTATCACCATGTTCATCGAGATCTTCGTGAAACACATACAACTCCAACAGCACACCGTCAGGATCACGCACCCAGAACTTTGTCTGGCGTGAATAACAGCAGGCCACGCCATCCTCTCGCAAAGTCTTGTGTCCAGCCTGCTCCATCCGAATTTGAATGGCGACAAGCTCTTCTGAACTCAGCAGGCAAAGACCAACATGATTGAGAGCCCCCACTCCTGTCCGACCGGGAATGAGCGAAAAAACCGCAGGCGGAGATTCAACCTCGAACTTGGCGTAATCGACATGATGTTTCGCGGGTGCGATGCCAAACAACACGCGATAAAATGCCACGGATCGATCCAGATCAGAGACATTGAGAGAGATATGAAATTTGCGGACAGGATCACTCATGAACTTGGGTGAGGGCGCAGCACCATGACCAACAGGCCAAGTAAAACGCAGAATGGCACTGCGATTATGAGAGTATTTGCATATCCACGCAAAAATCCAGCACCACTCTCCAGCAACACCGGGCCGAGCGCAGAAGCAACCACACTGCACATCTGGGCAACCCCTTGAATCTGTCCAAGGTGGCGTTTCCCAAACGCTTCCCCCCAGATGGCAAAGAAGGCCACCGTAATGACGCCGCCGCTCAATCCCATGAGCGCGGCTACGGTCCACAAGCCCACGCCCGTACTGATAAACTTGAACATCGCCAGTGCCACGGCTTGCAGGATCAATGCACCTCCCAACCAAAAGCGAAGCGACAGCCAACGCATACCCGCACCGCAGATCATCTGCCCGATCAAGGCGATCAACGATGATCCAGCAAGAAAATGGTGAAACGTTTTCTGATCAAAACCACGCTCGGCAAGCAATGCTTCATTGAAAAGTCCGGTGCCAGCGGCAATCGCCGCAAACGTCGCGATGCCAAAGCTGTATGCCCAGAATGCTGGAACACCGAGACACTGAGACAAGGTGAGTCCATCTTCTGTGCCTGTCACTGTTTGATGCTCAACACCCGCATTTCGTAGCCACAGAGCGACCGGTATCATGATCAGCAGACTGCCGCCTAGGCAATCCCATGCCGCACGCCAGCCGGATGCTGTCACCACACCTCCCACAACGACGAAGGCGGAGGCGAACAATACTGACAACAACACCGCATAAGCACCCGCAGCCGCGCCGGAGTGGTTTTTGAATGAACGCCCAGCAACAGCGAGGCTCAGCACAGACATCGCTCCCTGCCCGAGCGCGCGCGTGAGCAAAACGAGAACGAATAGCCCCAGCGCAGCGACTTGAAGATGGCTCATCGCGAAAACGACCAAGGCGAGCGCAGGCAAAAGCACCAACGCTCCTGTTCTATGGCCAAATCGATCAATCCATGCCCCTGCTGGCAGGCAGGCGAGTGCTCCGCCGAGTGTGGCCCATAGATTGATCTGAGCGTAGGCTCCACGAGAAAGCTGCAAATCCGCGAGCAACGGCTCAGTAATAAGGCCGAGGCCCTGTGTGCGCCCAGGCAACGTGGCAAGCATCAGCAGTGCTCCCGCGATGACCTGCGTCCACACGGCTGGCGGCTTGAGTACCGCATGCTTCATCGGAAATAAGTCTCTGTCTTGCCGTACTCAGCATACTTCTCCTGCAACCAGTGGTGGAAGAACTCGTAGTGCGCAGCACGGAGATCGCCGCCATCACGCGCGGCATTAAAGCTCAAGTAAAGCAACCGCCGCGAATGCGGCGAATGATTGGGTGCTGAACGGTGAGGCGTGAAGCCGCTAAAGAAAGCCACATCACCCGGCTGAAGCTCTAACATGACGCCTGTGGTCAAATCGACGAGATTTTCATCCATCTGGTGATATTCGCCATCACGCGGACTGAGGTAACCTCTTTGATGGGCACCTGGAAACACCTCTGTGGCACCGCTCTGGGCATCGGATGGATCAATCGCGACGATCGCAGTGAGAAACGATTCTGGAAAACCCGGGAACGAGATGAAGTCCTGATGCAGGTCGTAGCCCTTGGCTCCAGGTGGTTTGAAGATAAGCTTGTCTTTAAAAAGAAATGCCGGCTCTCCGTAAAGTGCCGCAGCCATGTCACTCAGACGCGCATCATGCGCGACTTGCTTGCAGAGAGGGCTGATGTCACTTACGGGATCAAAGCAGTCGAAGCGGCACTCCCCAGTCTCTGCATGATTTTGCCAGCGGCAGCGGATGTTATTCGAGTCGATCAACTGCTTTTGCCCCATGAGTCGTACTGCCTCGTTTTGCAAAGCAGCGGCTTCCGCAGTGAACACACCTCGAACAATGACAAAGCCATCGCGATGATAGTTGGCGCACTGTTCTGGGGAAAGAGGCATGGTGACGGAGAGAGGCACAACGGCGACTGACGGCGTTTTATCACCACCAACTGCCGCCAAACCAACGGGATTACTAAAATTTCACTCCAGCACGCACACCAAAAGTCAGAGGCGCACCGGTTTCAGCCACATAACCTGATGCTGCCAAACCTGGGAAAGGAATGGCGGTTGGATAGTACTTGGTGTTGAAGGCATTGTTCACGAATGCTTCGGTAAACCAACGCTGATTGCGCACGCCAAGACGGAAGTTGGCCAACGTGTAGGCATCTTGCGCAGCACCATTGATGCTGTCGTAATTGAACCCACCCATGAACTGCACATCACCGCGGGCATAAAGGCTCCACCCCCCGCCGAGATCCCATTGATATTGACTGCCGACTGCCACCGTGTAGTCAGGCGTGTAGGGGACTTTGTTGCCACTTACCCCCACCTGAGCCCCGAGACCACCGCCGAGGAAGGGATTGTTATCCATGCTTCCAGATAGAAAGCGCGCGCGCTGAATGCCCGCGCTGCCGAACAGAGTCCAATTGCTCGTCGCCTGATAATTTAGGGACAGTTCGATGCCTTTGGAAGCCGCATTGCCCGCATTCACAATATCAAAAGTAGCCAGCGAAGCGCCATTCGGGGTGTTCAACTGAAGGTTTCTCCAGTCGGTGTAAAAGAGGGCAAACTGGAATCCAAGTTTCTCCTTCAATGCGCGCCCCTTGAACCCCCACTCGTAGTTCCAACTTCTTTCCTGATCGTAAGTAGTGCGCCCCGTGACCGAGGCGGTGTTGAAGCCGCCCGCTTTGTAACCACCCGCAAACGCAAAGTAGGTCATGAAGTCTGGTGTGAAGCGGTAGGCTAATGAAGTCTGCGGAGTGACCTGGCTGAATGAGCGCGATGTGCGCGAGGCCGCATCCAAGGAAGGCAGGAACGGCGGTGCGATGGGTGTCCGATCGGCTGAGAGATTGGCGCGCTTGTATTCATAATCCCAGCGTAGCCCTGTTGTGATATCCAGTTTGTTCCAAAGCGTCAGCGTGGTTTGGGCGTAAAGACCCATCCCTCGATCATGCAATGCCGCGCGAGTGTTGGTGACATTGCCGGGGATAAAGAAAGGGAAGAAGACATTGTCCTGATCCTGCAGAGTCGTTTGCTTATAGGTCTGATCAAAGAAGAACGCTCCTGCCTGCCAGGCAAGAGAGGCGGAATCAGAAATCGTGACTGGGGTGCCTTGAGGGTTCGAAAAGCGGAACTCCTGAGTCCAGGTGGTCTGACGTTCCTTGTTGTTACGGATGAGGAAGCTGCGCCCAGGAACAAAATTGAAGGTCGAGTAATCCAGATCGGTGGAATCTTCCGTCTTCCACCAGACTAGGCCGGTGGTAGAACTAAAATCAAATGACTCGCCATGCCATTTATATTGCAGCGTAGGCATGAGCACATCGCGTTTCGTGAAACCTCCAAAATCACGGGCCGAACGCCTCGGCGCGTTGCGGAGTGAAGCCAGATCGTTCAGCGCATAGTCGCCATCGCGCGCACTTTCCCCAGCAATGATCAATCGAATTTCCGTACGCTTGTCCGGAGTCCAGAGAAACTGTGTCTTACCAAACCACGAACCACGATTATCGATCGGCTGACCGTTCACCGTGTTCTTTGTGTATCCATCGCGCTGATTATAGCCACCCATGAAGCTGAAACCGAGCACATCATCAATAAGCGCACCGCTCACGCGCGCGCGATAGTCCTGAAGGTTGTAGTTGCCAATCGTGCTCTGCAGTTCTCCCTCCCATCCCTTCATCAAAGGGCGGCGGCTTGTGATGTTGATGAGACCACCCGCCGTGTTGCGGCCAAAAAGCGGCCCCATCGGCCCGCGCAGCACGTCCACCTGATCAATGTCGATGAGTGTGATGCTGGAGGAGTAAGTGTTGAAGTGTGGCACGCCGTCGATGTACGTCGTTACTCCTGGATTGTATGGCGAACCACCAATGCCGCGAATGCGCGGGGTGCTCAGCTTGCGCGCGCTGAATTCAGTGAAGAAAGTGTTCGGGGAGTAAAACGCCGCGTCCTTTACCGTCTGCATACCCGCATCTTGAATCGTCTTGCCCGTCGTCACTGTGGCACTCAAGGGAGCACGGAGTAGATCCTGCGAGATTTTCGGCGAGGAGATGACGATCTCATTGAGATCGACGGGCTTGACCGTACCAGGCACATCTTTCTTTTCGGTCGTTTGTGCTTGGGTAGAGCAGATCGGAGTGAGGACTGCTCCGATCAATGAAAGGAGCAATATATGGCGTTTGGCTTGGGTCGGGAGCATCACGGCGGGCGTTTTATCTTATTTGCGCAAATTGGCAATTATTTTCCATTATTTTTCACCTACTAGGGTTCTTGCACCTGCTTCACCTTTTGCTATTCGTCAGCCATGCCATCCCGCAGTACGAACCGCTCATTCGACTGCCTCAGCGCTATGCGCGCACTGGGCGAGCCGACACGGCTGCGCCTCATCCGTCAACTCATCGGCGGCGCGAAAACGGTGACCGAGCTTTGCGACAGCCTGCGTGCCACGCCCTACAACGTCTCGAAGCACCTTCGCGTGCTGAAGGAGGCAGGACTGCTCGAAGTCGAAAAACAGGGCCAGCAGCGCATCTACTCCCTCGCCGCCGCCTTCCGTGAGAAACTCTCACGCAACTCGATGACGCTCGACCTCGGCTGCTGCCAGTTTCATTTCGATAAGCTGCCTGAGTGAGTGAGCGTAAATGCGCTCAACCACCCACATCCACAGGGCTAACCACGCGAAAAGTTGCGCTCGCTCTTAATTCCTACTTGATGAGTGTATATTAGTTGTGCATGTATTTGGCATGAGACTCACCAAACGAGGAGAATACGCACTGCGCACCCTGATCCGGCTCGGCATCGCCGACCGGCAGGGCGAGGGCGTAATCTCGGTTTCCACGCTCGCGGAGCAGGAAAGGCTGCCGTTCAAGTTCCTCGAAGCCATCCTGTTTGAACTGCGACAGGCCGGTTATGTGGAAAGCCTGCGTGGCAAGCACGGTGGCGCACGCCTGGCGAAACCGGCGAAGTCCATCAGGATGGGCGATGTCGTGCGTTTGATCGACGGCAAACTCGCACCCATCGGCTGCGCCAGCGAGACAGAGTATGAGAAGTGCACTTGTCCTGATGAAGAACACTGCGGCCTTCGGATGCTCATGATCGATGTGCGCAACGCCATCGCGAACATCCTCGACCGCTACACGCTCGACCACGTCGTCGAAGTCACCCTGCGAAAACAGGAGCAGCAAGCCGCCGCGACACGCAAGACCGCCAAAAAGAAAACTTCCAAATCCCTTCACGCTGATCCCGCCGACGGCTTCCTCGCCGCGCTGCTCGCACCCGCCACTTGATGTGCCATGAGCCAGACCCTTGCCCCATCTCCCATCGAGCCCTGGCTCGAAGTCGTCCGCCAAAAAGTCGCTGCCATGCGCTTTGGCTCCGTGCAGATCGTCGTCCACGAAGGACGCGTGACGCAGATCGAGAGCACGGAGAAGACCCGCTTCGCCGCCGAAGAATCAGCCACCACAAGCCGCGCCACGCGGCATTGAACCCTTTGCCTACTGCACACGCAGGGGCCTCCAAAAAACACTCTTGCTGACGCCGACCGGACCACCGGACGCCGACGCCCGCAAGGACATGAAAATAAACACCCCGTACCCCGGACAGAAAAAAGGCCGCATCTTCGCCACGCTCTCCTTCATCGCCGCGTCAGCCTTCGCGACAGATGACGGCTCGCCTAAACTCACGCGAGGCACCTATTATCAAAACCCGCTCAGCTACAGCACTACGCGTAATCCTGACCCGCCGAAGTATGCGCGCAAAGCGAGCGAGCACGGCAACGACTGGCTGCTGAACGTGAACTGGCTCGACGTGGGCCTCGATTACCGATTCCGCTACGAGTATCGCGACGACGACATCCGCCGCGCCCAGTCGGGCCGCGACGAGCCCTGGCTGCACCGCACGCGGGCCTACATCGGCATCAAGGAAATTCTCGATCCCTTCCGTTTTGCAGTCGAGCTGCAGGATTCTCGCCGCTACCACAGCAATTATCCGCGCGACAACCGCGACGTAAACGAATGCGAATGCATCCGCGCATATGCGGAGTTGTACTTCAAGGATCTGCTCGGCCACGATGCCATCGGTAATCCACGTCCACTCAGCATACGCTACGGCATTCACAACTTTGAATTCCTCGACCGGCGTCTGCTCGGCAATAGCCCGTGGCGCAACACCACGAACACCTTTCTTGGCTTCCATGCCAGCCTCGGCCAAGAAAGCACTGACTGGCAGCTCGACTTGCTTGCCTTGCAACCTTTGAGCCGTAGCCAGTACAATGTGGATCGTCCGGTGGAGCAGCTATGGGTTTACGGCATCATCGGCCACTGGCGTAAGTGGTCTGACATCGTCACTCTGGAGCCCTATTACCTCGCGTTGAATCAATCCGCATATGCCGGCGTGGCTGAGCGCTTCGTTCATTCGCCTGGTCTGCGTGCCTATGGCATCGTCGGCAGCTCCGGATTCGATTACGACACGAGCTTCACCTATCAGTTCGTCCGCAATGGCAGTCGTTCCGTGCGCGCCTTCGCCTGCGTGGGTGAAGTCGGCTACACCTGGGCTTCACATCCGTGGAAACCGCGTTTCAGTGCCTTCTACGCCTATGCCAGTGGCGACCGCGATCCGAACGACAACAAGGACAACCGCTTCGAGCCCTTCTTCGGTTCCGGACATCTATGGTCGGCGAATGACTACATCGTCTATGAGAACATCAGCACGCCAAAGGTGCGCGTGGAGTTCAAGCCGCGCCACAACCTGCGGATCGACTTCGGTTACAGTTGGTACTGGCTCGCCAGCGCAAAAGATCGCTTCGCGACTGCCAACAATGCACGAGATGCGACCGGCAATAGCGGTGGCGCGATCGGCAGCGAGTTCGACATCCGTGCCCGCTATACCTTGAGCCCGAAAACCGGTATCACAGTTGGCTACGCCTACTTCAAAGACGGCAGTTTCATCCAAAATCGCGTCCGCAGCGGCGACACCGACTTCGCCTACTTTGAGTTCAGTCATCGCTTTTTCTGATTCACTCCACAGCACTCCTTCCCCCCAACTCATCCAATACCATGATAACATCACTCACACTCCCTCGCCGCCGCCTTCCGTGAGAAACTCTCACGCAACTCGATGACGCTCGACCTCGGCTGCTGCCAGTTTCATTTCGATAAGCTGCCTGAGTGAGTGAGCGTTTATCGCGAAAGCATCCGCGCCGGGCTCCGTTCCCACCGCGCCATGATTCGCTCCGCTTTTCTCTCTCTGTTCATCTCCGTCTCCCTGAACGCGGCGGCAAAGCCCAATGTTCTGCTCATCTGCGTGGACGATTTGAAGCCGCTGCTCGGCTGCTATGGCGCCTCTACGGCGAAGTCGCCAAACATCGACCGCCTCGCCGCTCGTGGCGTGCTCTTTGAAAACGCATACTGCAACCAGGCCGTGTGCTCGCCTTCACGCAACACGCTGCTCACTGGCCTGCGCCCGCAAACACTCGGCATCTACGATCTCGGCACCAACTTTCGCAAGGCCGTGCCGGATGCTGTGACCCTGCCGCAGCACTTCAAGATGCATGGCTACCGCGCCGAGGGTGTCGGCAAAATTTTCCACGTCGGTCATGGCAACGTGAACGACGTGGCCACATGGAGCGTGCCACACTTCAGCCCGCGCACGATCAGCTATGCGCTAAAAGAAAACAACCCGCCCGAATCGACGCGCGAGCAGGCGTTGTTTGAAAACAAAAAGGAAGCCTGGAAGCTGCCGCGCGGTGCCCCGACGGAGAGCGCCGATGTGCCCGACAATCGCTACGGCGACGGCATGATCGCCGACGAAGCCATCAAGCGCCTCGAAGCGGCCAAGGCGAAGTCGAATGAACCCTTCTTCCTCGCCGTGGGTTTTTTAAAACCGCATCTCCCCTTCGTGGCACCGAAGAAGTACTGGGATCTCTACCGCCCATCCGATTTCAAACTGCCGGAGCAGCAATCGCCACCCGCAGGCGCGCCACCGTTCGCTCCAGGCCCATGGGGAGAGCTGCGTCAATATCAAGGCATCCCGAACCAAGGCCCGCTGGCGCAGGAGCAGGCACTGCATCTCATTCACGGCTACCACGCAGCCATGAGCTACATGGATGCGCAACTCGGCAAGGTGCTCGATGCGCTCGACCAAAACGGCTTCGCCGAAAACACCATCATCGTCTTCTGGGGCGATCATGGCTGGCACCTCGGCGACCACGGCTTGTGGTGCAAGCACACAAACTACGAGCAGGCGGCGCACATCCCGCTTCTGGTGGCCGCGCCGGGCATTCCCGCCGGACAGCGCACGCGAGCACTCGTCGAGACCTGCGACATCTATCCCACGCTCGTCGAGCTCGCCGGGCTCCCCGCGCCGAAACAGGGAGATGGGCGCAGCTTCGCCACCGTTTTGAAGAATCCGTCCGCCAGCATCCGCGATCACGCCATTCACGTCTATCCGCGTGGCGAAGGCCGCATTGGCCGCGCCATCCGCACGCAACGCTATCGGCTCGTGGAATGGAAAAAACCGGGCGCACCAGCGGAGTCGGCCATCCTCGAACTCTACGACTACGAGACCGATCCCGCAGAGACGAAAAACCTCGCCGACTCACAACCGGATGTCGTCGCCGAGCTGCGCAAAATGCTCGCAACTCATCCCGAGGCCAAACCCCAACTCTCCAACAAGCCGGACGCACCCAAGGCCAAAGCCAAAAAGCCCGCGCAAGATCGTGGCAAAGTGTTCGACCAGCGCGACAAGAATCATGACGGCCAGCTCACCAAGGAGGAGTTCCTCCTGCGCCAACCCGATCCCGACGAAGCCCCAAAGCGCTTTCCCAGATTCGACACCGACGGCAGCGGCACTCTCAGTCGCGATGAATTTATCAAGGGCGGGAAGAAGTGATCACTTCCTCTTGGCCTGATCGCGCCTGCCATCCGCATAAGCGGTGAACACCGCTTTGATCTCATCACGCACGCGGCGGAAGACGGCCATGATCTCCTCCTCGCTGCCGCTGGTGTGAGCGGGATCGTCGAACGGCCAGTGATGGCGATTGCGCTGGCCGGGGAATATCGGACAGGCCTGATCGGCGTTGCCGCAGACGGTGATGACCGTTTCCACATCACGGTCGAGAAACGCGTTCATGGATTTGCTCGTGTGCGCCGAGATGTCGATGCCGATTTCCGCCATCGCTTTGATGCCCAGGGGATGCACATAGCCCGCAGGCTTTGATCCAGCACTGGCGACTTCGAGAAAATCTCCTGCGAGATGACGCAGCAGCCCTTCGGCCAGATGAGAACGGCAGGAGTTTCCAGTGCAGAGGATGAGGACGAGAGGTTTCATCAGAAAAAGCAACGGCGATGAGTGGATCAAACTGCGGCTCCACCATGCGCGCGGTAGATCGAAGGAGACATGCCTACATGACGGCGAAACCACGCAGTGAAATGCGAAGCGTGGCGAAAGCCCAATTCGAAGGCGATCGCCTTCAGTGTGTCTTCTCCACCCAGCACACGCTCGCATGCGGCATTGAGCCGACGGCGCTCCAGATAACCGCGAAGACTCATGCCCAGATGCTGTTGCAGCAGTTGATCCGCACGCCGCAGACCCAAAGCGAAATCTCGTGGCAAGGTCGGCACCGTTGCATTGAGCGGACGTGAATCGAGCCACTCCACGAGCTGATCGACACGACTGCGGCGCGCATTCACCCGCTGCGATTCGGCTGCGATGCCCTGTTGACGCAACGCCTCACACCACACGGCGAACCACGTCTGAAACGCCGACTCGTGAGACGCCCAGGCTGCCAGCGAGTGCGTGCTCGGCTTCACCGCCTCGCGAAACGTCACCGTTTTGCGCCCACCATGCACGCGATGATAGAGCGCGAGCGTTGCATCGCGGAGCTGCGCCGACTTTGCGGTGAAATTCAACCCCGCGCGAAAAACCGGACGCCCATCCGGCCACAGGCAGCGAAATCCGACCGAGAGCAATTTCGTCCCCGGCGCAAACCAATGCCTGCGCGGCCCGGGTGCGGAGAAAAAGGCCTCGCCGCGCTTCACGGTGAAGTCTTTGCCATCCGCACGGATGCGTCCGCTCCCTTGCTCGACAAAAAACACGCCCACCGGCACCGGAATCTCCGCCGACCATTTTCCGCACCCCGGCACCGCACCGCGATACACCCACAGCCATTCGCAGCGCAGACCGCGCCAGGCATCGGCGGTGATTTCGGGGGATCGGTGCATGTGGATGATGGGCTGAAGAAACGAAGACGAGTTTAACCGCTGATATGACGCTAATAAGACGCTGATTCAGAGGTTCCATCAGCGTCAAATTAGCGTCATATCAGCGGTTCGTAACTCTGTTCTCCGCCCAGGATCTTCATAAGCGATTTCCATCTCGCATAACAACGAGCATTTGCCGCGTTCGCGGTCTTTGCTTTCCTGCGACGATGAAGACGAGCCTTCTGCTTTCCGTGTATTTCGTGTGTTCCGTGGTCATTTCCCAGGCCCAGGAGCCGCGCAGCATCAGCGGCATCTATCCGTCGCTGGCCATGTTTAACAACGAGGGCGAGTGCGGCACCGGCGCAGTGGTGCCGTGGGCGGACCGCCTGTGGGTCATCACTTACGGGCCGCATCTTCCCTTCGGATCGAGTGACAAGCTCTACGAGATCACACCGGAACTGAAGCAGATCGTGCGACCGGAAAGCGTCGGCGGCACACCAGCGAACCGCATGATCCACCCGGAGTCACGGCAGCTTTTCATCGGTCCCTACATCATCGACGCGGAGCGAAAAGTGCGCGTGATCCCGCCAACACGCATGCCGGGCCGCCTCACCGGCAATGCGCGGCACCTCACCGATCCAGCGGGCAAAATTTACTACGCCACGATGGAGGAAGGGCTGTACGAAGTGGATGTGAAGACGCTGGAAGTGACCGGCCTCATCCGCGATGCCAACGGCATCCGCAAAGGTGTCACCGACGAGTCCCGGCTCTCGAAGCTGAGCTCCAAACTGCCCGGCTACCACGGCAAGGGACTCTATTCCTCCCAAGGCCGCGTCATCTACGCCAACAATGGTGATCAGGATCCGAAAGTGCGGACAGACCCCACCACGCCCAGCGGTGCGCTCGCGGAATGGAGCAAGCCCGGCGAGGATTGGCGGCTGGTGCGGCGCAATCAATTCACCGAAGTCACCGGCCCTGGCGGCATCCGCGGCAGCGATTCCAACGCACCCGTGTGGAGCATCGGCTGGGATGCGAAGTCGCTCATCCTCATGCTGCTCGACGAGGGCAAATGGCAGGCGTTTCGTCTGCCGAAGGTGAGTCACAGCTACGACGGCGCGCACGGCTGGAACACCGAGTGGCCGCGCATCCGTGACATCGGCGAGGTCCGTTTGCTCATGACCATGCACGGCGCGTTCTGGAGCTTCCCGCGCACGTTCTCCGCCGCCAACACGAGCGGCATCCGCGTGCGCAGCGCCTACTTGAAAGTGATCGGCGACTTCTGCCACTGGAACAACCGCCTCGTCTTTGGTTGCGATGATTCGGCAAAGTCCGAGTTCCTCAACAAGCGCAAGGTGAAGGGCGGCATCAACAGCATCGGCCAATCGCAGAGCAATCTGTGGTTCACCAGCCCGGAGACGCCGGGCAAGCTCGGCCCGGCTCATGCCAGCGGCGCGGTGTGGCTGCATGACGGCGTGAAGGCAGGCGACATGAGCGATCCCTTCCTCGTGGCCGGATGGAAGCATCGCAGCGTGTGGCACATCAATCACACAACCGGCGAGACAAAGCGCGTCGAGATCAGCGGCGAGGACGAATGGCTGCGTGTGAAGGCTGAAAAGGACTGCGCTGATTTTTCTGTGCTCATCACGCTCTCGAATGGCGATGCTCGCGGCAGCAGGGCAGACGCGATTTTCGATGGCATCGCCCGCATCGGCGATGAAACCGCCTCGACGGGCATTTTCCGCCCACGCGGCGGGAACATGCGCACGCTCAGTCTCGCGACAAAAGACGGCTACTACGAGATGGGAGCCGATCTGAAGCTCCAACGCGTCGAGGACGCCAAAGAGCGCGCCTTTGTCGAAAACGCCGTCGCTATTCCGAAGAATGTCATCACGCTCGACGAGGCCAGCATTCTCGTCGTGGATGATCGCGGTCGCCGCTGGCGTCTGCCGCGCGCCTCCAAAGCCTACGACGACGCCACGAACGCCGGCGAGCTGCGCATCTGCCGCGAGGTCGCCACCGAGCGCGACATGCTCAGCGCCTGCGGCACCTTCTTCGAGCTGCCCGCTGAAAATGCCGACGGCTTCGCGAAAATCCGCCCGGTCTGCTCGCACGATCTGCGCGTGACCGATTTCGGCGGCTATCGCGGCCTCTTTTTGATGAGCGGCATCAAGCCAGACGCGAAGGCGGGCGAGCACATCCTCCGCAGCGACGACGGCAAGGCCGCGCTCTGGGCCGGAGCCATCGACGACCTCTGGAAGCTCGGCAAACCGCGCGGCGAAGGCGGCCCGTGGAAGAACACGAAGGTCAAGGCGGGAGAGAAAAGCGATCCCTATCTCCTTTGGGCCTACGACCAGCGCACCCTGACGCTGAGCCACGATCAAAACGAACCAGTGAGCTTTCACATCGAACTCGACCTCACCGGCACTGGCTTGTGGGTGACTTACAAACACCACGAAGCCTCCCCAGGCGAGGAAACCGCATTCACCTTCGAACCCGCCGTGCAAGCCCGCTGGCTGCGCGTCACCGCAGACAAAGCCTGCACGGCGACGGCATGGCTGAAGTATGAGTGAGCGGCATTCTCTGCTTGGAACCCCGCACGGCATCCGAGTAGGCTCCGCGCATGACTCCGCAAAATCTTTCCCGTCGTCAGTTCGGCACCCGCGCGAGAGTCAGGACATGTCCCTCGCCGCGAAGAACATCGGCCTCGAATCCATCGAGCTGCTCGACCCGAAGGACTTTGCCACGATGAAGAAACACTGCCTGCATTGCGCGATGGTCAGCTTTCCCACCATCGAAGGCCACGACGGAGTGAAGATCGGCCCCATTCCGAAAGGCTGGAACCGTATCGAGCATCACGAATCCTTCGCCACTATCACACTGGCGGCGTTCCCGGTCGTGCCGAGATCGATGAAACGCAGGAGCTGAATTATCCCGCCATCATCAAGGCCATTCAGGAAACCGGTTACACCGGCCACCTCGGCCAGGAATTCATCCCCCAAGCGCCCCGACAAGCTCGATGAGCGGATTGGCTGAAGCAGCCTCCAGCCGCTTCACCTGCGTCGCGTTCTTCTACCCGACTGTCAGCTCTTCTAGCTTTGGTTTCACGGCATCCAATTCGCAATCGGGTAAATTTCTTCACCTCAACGGCTCCGTGCCTTCGCTGAGAATCGAAAGATAAGCGTCATAGGCGTAGAGTCGGCCATATTTGCCACCGGTCGTCTCGCGGACGATGCCGAGAGTCTGGAGACGTTGAAGTGCTTTTGTCGCGGTGGGCAGCGAGACATTCATCTTCGCCGCCGCTTTGCTGGCGGAGAGCAGCGGCACGCGTTGAAGCTGCTCGTGCGCCTGCAAGAGCGATCCCGTGGCTCCGGCCAGTGCCTGAAGCTTCGCGCGGTCTTCGCGGAAGATCGCCCACAGCCGCCTTGCAGTAGTGGCAGCGTCATCAGCGGTCTCCTTCACGCCGCGAAGGAAGAAGGACAGCCACGCCTCCCAGTCGCCAGTTTCCCGCACCTGCTGGAGATGCGCGTAGTAGTCGGAGCGGTGCTGTTTGAAGAACAAGCTCAGGTAGAGCATGGGCTGCCGCAGCATGCCCTCTGCGGCCAGGATGAGCGCGATCAGCAGCCGACCCAGGCGGCCATTGCCATCAAGGAATGGGTGGATGGTCTCGAACTGCACATGCGCCAGCGCAGCCTTGATGAGCGCGCCGGTGCGCACCGGATCGTTGTGGATGAATTTCTCCAATGATCCCATGCAATCGAGCAACATGTCCGGCGGAGGCGGCACATGACGGGCGTTGCTGGGCCGCGTGCCGCCGATCCAGTTTTGCGAGCGACGAAACTCGCCCGGCTGCTTGGTGCTGCCGCGACCACTGGCTAGCAGATGCCCGTGCAGCTCGCACAACAAGCGCAGGGAAATGGGCAGCCCCTCGGCCAGCCGGGTCATGCCGAGTTCCAAAGCGGCCACATAGCAGGACACCTCGGTCACATCCTCCAATGGCACGCCGGGGGCGAGCTCCATCTCATGAATGAGCAGGTCGTTCAGCGACGACTGCGTGCCCTCGATCTGCGAGGACAGTACCGCCTCCTTCCGCACATACGAATACAGAAAGATCTGCCGGTCCGGCAAAACGTCCGCCTGACCGTCCAGCCGTCCGAGAGCCAGCGAGGTGTCCTGAAGCTGCTCATGCAGCGCATCATCGAGCACCAACGCAGGCGACGGAGGCAGTGGCGCAGGCACAAAAGCCCGGCAAGCCTCCCCCAAGGTGGAGACAGGTACAAAACGGCCGGTAAGTCCTCGGTTCACAAATTAAAGAAACAGGCTTGTTTCTTTAATTTTCGCCAATAGATCAAAAAAATCTATTGTTTTGTGACCGCGAAACGAAAGAAAAGCAGCCAAAGCTTTCATTGCCAGTGTCCGCAGTGACTCATTAAAAGGACACCGAAGGGGGGAGAGACCAAGGTAAAAATGGAGAGTCGGTGCCTCATTAAAAAGGACACCATGGCCAAGGAAGGTGAAGGGAGCGATTTCACGCATCATGAATTTTTCCCCAGCAGGCCGATCAACTCGGACTGACGATCACGGAAGGAGCGCAGCTTCTCGGCGGCTTCTTTGTAGAGGGGAACCCAACTGAACATGCGCGGATGTAAATGGGCTATTCCGTTCCGTCAAAACTTCATCCGTTGGTGCATGAAATCCAAATGGCGGCAACTGAGCAGATTTCACACTCTGCGGATGGCGGTATCAGGGTGACTCCATGCGAATATGTGCTCGATTGTCCGAGCCAGTGCAGGAGCACAGGCGTGGATCACGCATCTCCCAGCAAGGCTTTCTCCAGCCCGGAGGTGTGGGGAAGCGGGCGAAAAAAGACATCGCAAAAAGTGTCTTTGGTGTCACACTATGGCCCATGTCAGCCGCCGCCTTTGGACAACAGCTCGCCGCCGCCCGCGAAGCACGCGGATTGTCCCTGGAGGACACGGCCCATGCGACGCGCATTCCAGTGCAGCGACTGAATTTGCTGGAAGCCGGAAATCTCGCGGGTTTTGGCAGCATGGCCTATGCACGTTCGTTCGTGCGCTCATACAGCGATTTCCTCGGCGTGGATGCCACGAGCATCCTCGAAACTCTCCCCGGCGGCGTGCTCGGTGGCGAGTGTGATTACCGCTACCTCACTCGCTCCGAGGGAGCGTGGCTGCGTGAACGCGACACGCATGTCGAGCGCATCACGGCTCCTTCGGCCAATCGCGTCCGCTCCATCAAATCGCCGCTCCCAGCAGGCATCGCGGTGTTTGTGCTGATTTTGGCGGGCACAGCCATGTGGGGGAAGCATGTGGCGGAGGAGCGTCGCAAAGTGGAGCCTGCCGCACTGAAGGCCATCCCAATCACTGAGGAGGATGACGCCTCTCTCAAGCAGACTTCCACGGCAAAGGTGACGCCTCTCCCCGCAGCAGCGCGGCCTCCTGCACCCGCCGCGCCGCCTGTCTCGGTGCGCAAAGCCACTCCCGTAAACTGACATGACGCCTGAGACCGAGAAAAGCAGCAACACCCGCGGATGGCTGGAGCCGGTGCTCTGGAGTGCCGGCCTCATCGTCGCCATCATCACCGCCGCTTGCCTCGATGAAACGGTGCGTGAAGTCACGCTTCAGGGGCTGGCGTATTTCTTCACCTTCATCACCACGCCCTTTGTCCTTGAGGCCACCGTCGCATTCATCGGCCTGAGCCTTGTGCTGATCATCAATAGTCGCCGCGAAGCCCGCGAGGGAGACGGCTGGGTCGTGATGGAAGTGCGAAAGCCGGAAGGCGCGGAGCAGTCCGCAGAAGAAAATCCGTCTGACAAGGCGTGAGCGGCGACTTGTGAATCCGGGATGCCCTGTGTGCGTCCCAGTTGCCTATTTCAGTCCCTCGCATGAGTTCTGCCTCTACGCCCACGATTCAAAGCTCCATCGACTACGAGCGGCGTGTCGTCACGGCGGGTAAATTTCTGCAACTCAGCGATGGAGCACCGTTTTTCCTGCGCGCAGTCAGCTACGGCCCATTCAAACCGAATGCACGGCGCGAACCCTTTCCAGAGGATGCACGTCTCTCATCGGATCTCCGCCACATCGCCGAGCTCGGCTTCAACGGCCTGCGCATTTACGAGCCGCCAAGTCCCACACTGCGGCAGGAGGCGCAGGCGGCAGGACTGCGGCTCATCGTCGGCATCCCCTGGGCGGAGCATGTCGATTTCCTCTCCGACCGCGCGCTGCGGCGCGAGATCGAGCACCGTGTCGCAGACACTGCGGCACGCCTGAGCGAGCACGCATGTGTCGCCGCACTGCTGGTGGGCAATGAGATCGAAAAAACGCTCGTGCGCTGGATGGGGCCGGAGCGTGTGCGTGATTTCATCGAGTCGCTGATCGAAACCGCACGCCGCCGCGCACCGCACACGCTCGTCAGCTACGCCACCTATCCGTCCACAGAATATCTCGTGCCGCGCAATGCGGACTTCCTCGCGGTGAACGTCTATCTCGAGTCTCCCGCTGCCTTCACCGCCTGTGTCGCACGGCTGCAGAACCTCGCGGGAGACAAACCCTTGCTCATCACCGAGTTCGGCATGGATGTGAATGCCTGTGGAGTGCAAACGCAGGCAGAAGCGGTGCGCTGGCAGCATGAGTGTCTGCTGCGCGGTGGCGCGGCAGGCGGCGTGTGGTTTTCCTACACAGACGAATGGTTTCGCGGCGGGCAGGATGTCACCGACTGGTGCTTCGGTCTGGTCGATCGCGAACGCCACGAGCGCAGTGCCTGCGAAGCCATGCGCACGCTGAGTCACCCTTTGCCCGCGCCTGAGCCGTTTCCTCGCATCTCTGTCATCGTCTGCACTCGCAATGGCGCAGGCACACTGCGCGCGTGTTTGGAGTCCTTGCTGGCACTGGATTATCCCGACTTTGAAATCCTCGTGATCGACGATGGCTCCACGGATAACACGGCGGAGATCGCGCAGGAGTTTCCCTCGGTGCGGTATCATCGCCAGGAACACGCCGGGCTCGGAGTCGCGCGCAACGGCGGCATGCACCACGCCACGGGTACGATCCTGGCCTACACAGATGACGATTGCCAGGCGCAGCGCGATTGGTTGCGGCATCTGAGTCATGCGTTTGTTGAATCAGATGTCGTCGCCGCAGGAGGGCCGAACATCCCACCGCCGCCGCGCAATCGCGTCGAGCGTGTCGTCGCTGCTGCACCTGGAGCACCTGCGCATGTGCTGCTCAGCGACACCGAGGCGGAGCACCTCCCAGGCTGCAATCTCGCCATCCGCAAAGAGGCGCTGCAACGCATCGGCGGTTTCGGCAGTGAATTTAAAGCCGCAGGCGATGACGTGGATGTGTGCTGGCGACTGCGTGAGCTGGGCACACTGCGTTTCGTCCCCGGCGCGATGGTCTGGCATCATCGCCGCCGCACTGTGCGCGCCTATCTGCGTCAGCAGCGCGGCTATGGTCACGCCGAAGCCTTGTTGATGAAAGCGCACCCGGCGCGTTTTGGCACCCTCGGCGGCGCACGCTGGCGCGGCGGCATCTACGGAGACAGCCTTCCCACGGATCAACCGATCGAAGGCTGCATCTATCACGGCCCCTTTGGTCTCGGCGCTTTTCAGATCATCTACGCACCCTCGCGCTTTCGCTGGTGGGAATGGTTCACCGGTGTGTGTTGGATCACGCTGTGGCTCGTGGCACTGCTCTGTCGCCAGTTCTGGCTTGCAGGTCTCATCGCCGTCTGGGCATGTGCTGCAGCGTGGTGCGTGAGTGCGCGTGCCGCTGCTCGATTGCACGGCTTGCGCGATAGACTGCTCGCGTGGTGGCTCTGCCTGCTGCAACCCATCGTCCGTGAAAGCGCGCGACTGCGTGGCATGATTGCTCTCGGAGCGCGTCCGAGCTGCCGTCCCATGCTGCCGGAGATCGTTCCCCCGGAAAAGCCGCACAAGATCACCCTCAGCCTCGGCACGCTGCGTTTTTGGAGTGAAACCGGCATCACGCGCGACGCCTGGCTCGACTCACTGCGTAGGACATTGAAAGCACAGCACATCACTGTGCGGGACGATGACGGCTGGCGTTGGTTCGATCTCGAAGCCTGGCCTTGGGCCGGCGTTTCGCGCGCATGGCTCAGCGTCACGGAATACCACGATGCGCATCGGAGGCTGACGCATGTGCGCTTGTTGCTGCGCGTGCGGCGTGGCCTCGGCTGGAATCTTTTTCTCTGGCTCGTGCTCGCTTCCATCCTCATGTCTGCCGGACTGCACACGCTGGTGCTCCTCGGCAGCACCACGGCAGCCGTGCTCGCACTCTGCGTCCCGCTCTATCTCCTGCACGCGCGGCGGGAAATGCGGCAGCAGGCACGCCGGGCAGCCAAGGATGCCGGGCTGGTGGAAATGCGTTAGCGCCGCAGCACGCGCGACGCGCCCAACCACAACAAAACAGGCAAGATGCAACTCAGCGCGATCGCCTGCCCTGGCGCGCTCTGCCCCAGATGGCCGATCGCTGCAAAGACGAAGCCCGTGGGGATGGAACCGCAGGCCAGTGCTGGTAAAAACACACGCCAGCGCATGCGCGAAAGCCCCGCGAGGCAGGCCACAGCCTCTGGCAGCACGGGCATCCAACGCGACATCGCCACGAGCCATCCCCCACGCTTTTCAAAAATCTCTTCCGCGCGCCGCATGCCCTCCTCTCCAGCGATCCAGCGCGCTGCTCCGCGTCCGAGCCAGCGGCATGCCGCGTAGGCCACGATGCCCGCGCTCATCGAACCCAAAGACGCCGTTAATCCTCCCCACCACCAGCCATAAATCAGTCCGAGCGCCGACATCACCACCGTGGATGGCACCGGTAGCACGATGTCTGCCACGAGCAAAACGACCCCGGCCACCCAGGCCCGATCACCAAACCCCATCATCCATTGGCGTGCGCCACTCAGACTCAGCGTCTGATCAAAGTGCTCTCCCCACAAGACAAACGGCACAAGGATGCCCGCCACAATGACGAGCACCAGGGGGAGAAGCGCACGACTGCCCGGTTTCATGAATGCAGACACACAGCCGCAGTACTCGCTTCAAGGCAAGAGCGGACGCGCCACCTTCACCATGCCAGCCGCGCGCTGGCCGCTCCCGGCACGGTCCACATCGCCAACATCCGCCCGCGCCTTCTTCGCGAGCGCGGAAAGTCGTGCCACCACATCGGGATGCGCTGCGGAGACTTCGTGCTCCTCGCTCACATCGTGGCGCACATCGTACAGCTCCGCCTTCGTCGGCGCGCCCGTGCGTTTGAGATTGATGTGTTTCACCTTCAACGGCAGGTAGAGTTTCCAGTCGCCCGCACGCACGGCCTGGAGTTGATCCATGCGGTAGAAAAAGAAGCCATCGTCATCCCATGGCGATTTCGTGTTCCTGGCATCCATCAGGAGGGAGGTGATGTCATGCCCGTCGATCTTCTGCGCTGGCAGTTTTGCCTCCGCGATCGCGGCAAAGGTCGGTAGCATGTCCATCGTGGAGCACAGCGCATCATTGACGACACCCGCAGGGATATTCCCAGGCCAGCGCATCACACACGGCATGCGCATCGCCCCTTCTGAGGTGTCGTAGCCAAAGCCGCGATACGGCGCATTGCTACCCTGCGGCGGATTGCGCCTCACCGCACCGTTGTCGGAGGTCCACACGATCAGCGTGTTGTCTTCCAGCTTCAGCCGCTTCAGCGCGGCCATGATCTCGCCCGTGCTCCAGTCGAGCTCCTCCACCGAGTCGCCGTAATCGCCATTCGCGCTTTTCTTGTGGAATTTCTCACTCGAAAACGGATGTGCCGTCGAGCCAGGCATCGTGTGAGGCAGATACAAAAAGAAGGGCGACTTCTGATGCGCCTCAATGAAACGAATCGCCTCCTCCGTGCAGCGCTTCACCAGATGATCGCGATCCGCCGGTGCTTCGATGACTTTCTCGCCACGCATCAGTGGCAGCTCCGGCCATACCTCCGGCTTCTTGTCCTTCGTCATGTCATCGCTGTAGGGAATGCCGAAGAAATCATCGAAGCCCTGTCTCGTCGGCAAAAATTCGGGCTGATCGCCGAGATGCCATTTGCCAATGCACATCGTCGCGTAACCCGCACTCTTCAAAACCTCCGCCATTGTCACCTCGGTTGGATTCAATCCTTTCTGTGCCACCGGTTGCAGCACCGCACCGCCGATGGCGCTGACATGCATGTTCACACGCCGCGGATAGCAGCCGGTCATCAATGCTGCGCGACTCGGCGTACACACGCCGCTCGCCACATAGAAGCTCGTGAACTTCGTTCCCTCGGATGCCAGCCTGTCCACGTTCGGCGTGCGGTGCAGTTTCGAGCCGTAGCAGCCGAGGTCGCCATTGCCGAAGTTATCGACGAAAATGACAATGATGTTCGGCTTTGCGGCGAAAGCACTGACAGAGAGCAAAAGCAGGGCGGCCAGGATTCTCATGCACAACGAAACGCACCGCATGCCGTGAAACTATGATCTTTCTTCACAGCATCCGTGGCTCTTCGCTCGCGTTCACATGCCTGCCGTGCATGCCTCACGGTTGCGCTGCGTAGTGGCTGTCCTAATTTCGCTCAATGAATCATTCCCACCCAACGGTGCGCTGGAAAGTCGGTCTGCGCATCGCTTTGATCGGCATCGCGGCGATCGCATGGGTGCGTGGGCGTGAAGAGTGGCCCTTTCAAAAACGCAATCTCCTCAGTTACGAGATCGCACTCGTGACCTCCGCCGCGCTGGGAGTTTGGTGGATGTTTCTCTCGCGCGCATCGCGGGCTTTGCGTTGGCGCGTGGCCGCAGTGGTGACTGGCTTTGTGCTGCTTGCCGCCTCTCTGCTGCGCATCACCGGCGTTAGTGGTGACTTGGTGCCTGCCTTTGCCTGGCGATGGACGCAACAGAGTGAATCGCCCGCGCTTTCCACTCTCACGACACCCACCGCGATCTCAGCCATGCCACGCAGCGATTTCCCGCAATTTTACGGGCTGAATCGCAATGGCGTGCTGCCAGGGCCGAAACTCGCGTCCGATTGGCAGCAGCACCCGCCACAGCAGATTTGGAAACACGCCATCGGGGCCGGATGGTCGGGCTTTGCGATCGTGGGGGATGTGTGTATCACGCAGGAGCAGCGCGGAGAACAGGAATGCGTCACTGCATATCACCTCCTGACTGGCAAAGAGCGCTGGATACATCATGACGTGGCACACTACGACACAACCATCGGCGGTGAAGGTCCGCGCGCGACGCCCACAGTGGCAAACTCACGTGTGTTCACCCTCGGCTCCACCGGGTTGCTGAATTGCCTCGATCTCACCACCGGCGCAAAAATCTGGCAGCGCGATGTGGTGAAGGAAACGGGTGGGAAAGTGCCCGAGTGGGGCGCGGCGAGTTCGCCCTTGCTCGTGGATGATCTCGTGATCGTGCATGGCGGCGAGCACGGTGCCCACTCATTGATCGCGTTGCGCGCCGAAGATGGCGGAGTCGTTTGGAAAGGCGGCAAGGAGCCGAGTTATGCCACGCCAGTGCTCGCCACACTTGCTGGCGTGCCGCAGATTGTCACCTTTCATCACAAAGCTGTCGCTGGGCACGATGTGAAAAGCGGTGCCACCCTTTGGGAGCGTCCATGGGGCACGGGCAATGCCCTGTGCGCATCGCCCGTCGTGGTGGGTGCTGATTGCGTGCTGTTCTCCAGTGGTTACGGAGTCGGTGCCGAACTGCTGAAAATCACGCGCACCGGCTCGACGCTGAGCGCCGAGAGTCTGTGGCACTCCACTCGCATGAAAGCCAAGTTTGCCCATCTCTTCGTGCGCGATGGCTGCGTTTTCGGCCTCGATGATGGCATCCTCGCCTGCGCTGATTTGAAAGACGGTGCGCGATGCTGGCGCGATGGGCGCTACGGCCACGGTCAGGGCCTCGTGATTGGCGCTCATTACCTGCTGATGGCTGAATCCGGCGAACTGGTGCTACTGCGCCCCACACGCGCCGCGCCGAATGAACTCGCCCGCTTTCGTGTGTTGAACTCAAAGACCTGGAATCCCATCGCGCTCACCGGCGACCTGCTGCTAGTGCGCAACGACCGCGAAGCGGCCTGCCTACGCCTGCCACTCGCCACCCCGGAGTGAGAGTCAGGCTCTCATGCAAATGGCTGCGGCACGGGCACGCGCGAATGATTCTCTCACGTTAGGCGAGCAGTTGATCCACGACCTTTGCGCCCTGATTGTCGGTGAGCGAGGCGGCGAGACCGTTGCGCTTGTAAGTGAGCCGCTTGTGATCGAGGCCGAAGACTTTGAGCAGCGTGGCGTGATAGTCGTAGTGCTTCACTTCGTCGATGACGGCCTTGTGGCCGAATTCGTCCGTCTCGCCGTGGACGTAGCCTTTCTTAAAGCCGCCGCCGGCCAGCCACATGCTGAAACCGTAGGTGTTGTGGTCGCGGCCCCACTTCTCACGGCCCGCGTCGTTTTGCAGCACTGGCAGACGGCCCATCTCGCCGCCCCAATGCACGACGGTGGTGTCGAGCAGGCCACGCTGCTTGAGATCGAGAATGAGCGCGGCACTCGGCTGGTCGGTGGCTTCACAATTTTTTGGCAAGGCGCTGATGAGCGAGCCGTGTTGATCCCAGGACTGGCCCGCGTTCAGCACCTGCACGTAGCGCACGCCACGCTCGACGAGACGGCGCGCGATGATGCAGCGCGTGGCATAGTCCTTCGTGATTGGATTATCGACGCCGTAGAGTTTTTTGATGTGGTCAGGCTCCTTGGAGATGTCGAGCGCCTCCTTCGCGGCTGTCTGCATCTTGGCGGCGAGTTCGTAGCTGGAAATGCGCGCCTGCAAATCGAGCTCACCGCGATGTTGCGAGAGATGATCTTCATTGAAGGCTTTCAACAGTGCGAGTTGGCGCGCCTGCGGTGCTCCGGCAAGTGAGGCGGGCGGGTCGAGATTCAAAATGCGCGGCTCGGTCGCGCGCACGAGCGTCCCCTGAAACAGCGCAGGCAACCAGCCATTCGTGTAATGCTCACCACTGAAGGTGGGGAGGCCATTCGGGTGCGAGAGCACCATGTAGGCGGGCAGTTCGTCCGTCTCACTGCCGAGGCCATAGGTCAGCCATGAGCCGATCGCCGGGCGTCCGGCCAGCCCACGTCCGGCATTCATGGCGTAGAGACCTTGCGCATGATTGCTGACGCCGGAGGTCATGGAACGGATGAGCGTAATCTCATCGACGACCTTGGCGAGATTGGGCAGCAGCTCGCTGAGCTCCATGCCGCACTGGCCGTGTTTGGCAAACTTCCACGGTGAGCCGAAGCACTTCGATGAAGCCTGCGCGAGATTGTCATACTTGATCTCACCCGGGAATTTTTGGCCGTGATACTTCGTGAGTGTCGGCTTCGGATCGAACAAGTCCATCTGCGACGGCCCGCCCATCATGAAGAGGGAGATCATCGCCTTTGCCCGCGGCTCGAAGTGCGGTTTTTTCGGCGTGAGGTCGTAACGAATATCACCCGTCATGCTTTCCGGCTGCACCGGCGCACCGAGCAGACCATCCCGCTCCAACAACGAAGCAAGTGCCAGCGTGCCAAGGCTGTAGCCATTGGCATGCAGGAAGTGACGGCGAGAACAGAGACTGGCGTTTTTCATTCGATGTAGAGGAAACGATTCGAGGAGCACAGCACCTGGCACAGGCTGGCCATGGCTTCTTGAGGCGGGTTGGGGACGACTCCTTTCGGATGCTGGATGTCGTGATGATATTGAGTGAGTGCCTTGGTCTGCTCATCGAGGTAAGTCAGACATTTGGCGATGTCCGCCTCCGACGCCGGGCGGCTGTAGAGCAGATCCCAGACACGGCGCAGTTGCTGCGCACGATCCTTCGGAGCCTGCTTTTCGACGAGATCGGCGAGGCGGCGCGCGTTCTCCAGCATGAAGCGGTCGTTCATCAACAGCAGCGACTGCGGAGCCACGGTGGTTTGAGCACGCATTTCGCAGTTGGGCTGCATCACCGGGGCGTCGAACGTGTCGAGCACGGTGAGCGGTCTGCTGCGGCGCATTTGCACGTAAATCGAGCGGCGGAAGTCGGCGGCCCCGGCAGGTTCGACTTTGTTGAGTGTGATGGTGCCTTTGTCGATGCCGGTCACCACTCTGCCCTGTGGATCGCGCCCGACCCCGCTGGGTGGTCCGTAGCTGTCCTGCACCAGGGCATGGGTGGCTGCGAGCATCGCATCACGCAGCGTTTCTGCGTCGATGCGGCGCAGTTTGAAGCGAGCGTAATAGCGGTTTTCAGGATCGCTCTGCAGCGAAGCCTCATTCACCGAAGATTGGCGGTAAGCGCTGCTCAGCACGATGAGGCGATGCAGCGGTTTGAGCTTCCATCCGCCTTTTACGAACTCATCTGCGAGGTAATCCAGCAGCTCCGGGTGAGTGGGCAGTTCGCCGAGGCGGCCGAAGTCTCCCGGTGTATTCACGATGCCGCGTCCCATGTGGTTGAGCCAAAAGCGATTCACCAGCACGCGCGCGACGAGCGGATGCTTGCCACTGGTGAGCCACTGTGCGTAGGCGAGACGGCGTCCGCTCGATCCACTGCTCATCGGCACCGGTTTGAAGGGCTCGATCTGCGGGCTGGCGAGAATGCTCAACACTCCTGGCTGCACCACTTGCTTTGCCTGATCGTGGTCGCCTCGATTGAAGAATTTCGACACCGGCACCTGTCCTTTCACCTCGGTGAGCGCCATCACAAAGCCTTCTGCGGGTTTGGTGGCACGCAGCTTGGTGGCCTCTGCCACTTTCGCATCGACGATGTCCTGCTTCTTCTGGTCGTAGAGGTTCAGCGAGTAGGTGGCGAGCGCAGAGGGGTATTTTTTGATCAGCGCTTTTTGCTCCGGCGTCTGCTTGGCCGTGGGAGTGTTGCGCGCCACGCGGAATGCGGCCTGCTCGGCCTGCGGCACTTTCTTGATCTCGACCTCAAAGATTTCGTCGAGGAATTTTTTGGTCATCGCCTGAGCCTCGCGGTTGATCTCGCTCGCCTGCTTCTCGATCTCGGCGGCTTTCGCGCGTTCCTCCGGCGTGTAGAGAGAGTAGAGTCGGCTGTTGGGAGCACGCCATGCCTCCCAGTTATAAGCCGGGTCAAAAATGGCGCGCAGACGATAGTAATCGACCTGCGTGATGGGATCGTAACGATGATCATGGCATTGCGCGCAGCCGACGGTCATTCCCAGAAGTGAGGAACTGAGGATCTTCATCTCCTCGGCGATCACTTGATTCCGCGCGAGCTTGACGTCGTCCACCTTGTCGCCCGTGCCATCGGGGGCCATGCGCAGAAAAGCGGTGGCGATGAGTTGCTCCGTGCGTTTGGGATCGAGCACTGCCTGCTGATAATCGTTATGTGTCGCATGAGCGAGTTCATCCCCCGCGATCTGTTCTTGAATGAACTCGTCCCAGGGTTTGTCCTCATTCATTGCGCGGATCACATAATCGCGGTAGCGCCAAGCCTGTGGGCGCACGCTGTCCTCCTCGGTGTAGCCGTTTGAGTCAGCATAGCCCACCACGTCCAGCCAATGCCGCGCCCAGCGTTCACCATAAGTCTTCGAGGCCAGCAGGCGCTCCACGAGCTGCTCATAAGCGAGCGGCGATTTGTCATTCACAAACGCCTCCACTTCTTCCGGTGTCGGCAGCAGACCGGTGAGGTCGAGCGTCACACGGCGAATCAATACGCGGCGCTCTGCATCCGGTGCCATTTTGAGGCCTTTCTCACCGAGCTTTGCGAGCACGAACGCATCCACCGGCGTGCGCACTCGCGTCATGTCGATCTTCTGTGGCACGGCAGGCCGTTTCACCGGCTGAAAGGCCCAGTACTCACGATCCTCGTCCGAAATGATCGGCCCGGGTGCCAGCGCGAGCGGCTCTGGCTTCGCGGTTTTCGCGCCCTGCGCGATCCATTTTTCAATGACGGCCAACTCCGCTTCGGAAAGCGGCTTCCCTTTCTCCGGCATCTCGCCGCTGCGGATCATCTCCACCAGCTTGCTCTTGGCGGGAACACCCGTGACCACGACCTTCTCCATGAAGCGGCGCAGGCGCAGATCCAGTCCACCCTTCGGTTTCTCCTCCTCACCATGGCAGTGCGTGCAGTGCGTCTTCAAAATGGGACGCACGTCTTTTTCAAACGTCAGCATGCGTTCCGCGCCACGGGCAGACGCGACGAGAGAGCAAAGGAGAACGGCAGAGGATAACTTCATCAGGGTGGGGGCCACAAACCTACGTTGGATGAAGCCCCGATTTTGCCTGCGAATCACTCCACCGCCACTTTCACCACGACCTTGAGGACGCGCTGCGATTTTTCCCACTCGACGCAGGGGGCGTGTGCGTCCTGCGGCCAGAGAATCACGAAGTCGCCAGGACCGAGGTGCAGCGGCGTGGCGTCCGGCGTCAGCTTCCACAATGCGGCGTCTTTTTCTTCAGTGTAGGGCATTGTCTCCTCCTGCATCGACTTCAGCGGCGCATAGAGGATCGTCTCCTGGCCGCTGAAGACGAACTGCACGTCGATGTATTTCCGATGCGCCTCAAAGAGCGCCTTCTCTTGCGGCTTGGTGTCATAGCTCTGCACCAGCGCAAAGCAGCGATCTCCGTCGAGTTCATGCCTGCCCGGCTCCTGCGTGCCATCCACCGTGCGCAGAAAGGTAAAGGCCATGGCAAAGCGCGAGTTGAGCGATTGATAGCTGGCGGCGTGGGTGAGGGTGTCGAAGACCATGCCTTTCCTTGGCACGGCTCACCTGCGTCTTCAAGCCTGCCCTCTCTCGCCGTGGCAGGGTGAGATTTTGCAAATGATCCGCCCTCTGAAGAACGTATGTGCTGGGGTATGGATGCGACCTTCCTCACTCGCAGGCACTTCTTTCACGACTGCGCCGTCGGCACGGGGAAGATCGCGCTGGCCTCCCTGCTGGCGGAGACCGCCCACGGTGCGGCGCGGAGTCCGAATCTGGCGACCACCTCCCACTTCCGACCGAAGGCAAAGGCTGTGATTCATCTCTTCATGGCCGGCGCGCCCTCGCAGCTCGAGATGTTCGATCACAAACCGATGCTGACGAAGTATGAAGGCAAACCGCTGCCGCCTTCGGTGATCGGCGGTCAGCGCTATGCCTTCATTCGACCTGACGCGGCGGTGTTAGGCCCGCGCTTCAAATTTGCCAAGCATGGGCAGTGCGGCGCGGAGCTTTCCGAAGTGCTGCCGCATTTGGCGGGCGTCGTGGATGATATCGCCTTCGTGAAATCGTGCCGCACAACGCAGTTCAACCACGCGCCGGCGCAGATTTTCATGAGCACCGGCTTCCCACAGCCTGGGCGTGCCAGTATGGGTGCATGGGTGACTTACGGACTGGGCGCAGAGACGCGGGATCTGCC
This sequence comes from Prosthecobacter sp., assembly GCA_039806835.1. Taxonomy (GTDB): domain Bacteria; phylum Verrucomicrobiota; class Verrucomicrobiia; order Verrucomicrobiales; family Verrucomicrobiaceae; genus Prosthecobacter. The sequence continues at coordinate 385,539 of JBDHQD010000003.1, forward strand.
GAGCTTTGTCGTCATGAGCACCGGCAGCGGCATCAGCGGCGGCGCTGCGTGCTGGAGCAATGGCGTGCTGCCAGGCATGTACGCCGGCACGCGCTTCCGCAACACGGGCGATCCGATTTTGCATACGAGCACGCCCGCAGGCATCTCCGAAGCCACGCAAAAAGACACGATCGATCTCATCAACGCGCTGAATCAACGCCGCCTCGCGCTGGATGGCGATGGCGAGACGGCGGCGCGCATTGCCAATTACGAGATGGCTTATCGACTGCAAACCTCCGCGCCTGAGCTGATGGATTTGAGCCACGAAAGTGCCGCCACGCTAAAAATGTATGGCTGCGATCCGAAAGTGCCGTCCTTTGCCCGCGCCTGCCTGCTCGCCCGGCGCATGGTTGAGCGCGGCGTGCGCTTCATCAATATCTTCCACGAAGGCTGGGACGCGCACAGCAACGTCGAAGGCAACGTGCGCAACAACTGCAAGAACACCGATCAAGCCAGTGCCGCCCTCATCAAGGACCTTAAACAACGCGGCATGCTGGACGACACCCTGGTGATCTGGGGCGGCGAATTTGGCCGCACGCCAATGGTGGAGGCCAGTGTGTCACTCGGTCGAAGCATGGGACGCGATCATCACCCCCAGGCTTTCACCATGTGGATGGCCGGAGGTGGCATCCGCGGCGGAGTCACCTTGGGAGCGACTGATGAGATGGGCTTCAATGTCGTCGAAGATGAAGTACACGTGGCAGACATCCACGCCACCATTCTCCATCTGCTCGGCATGGATCACGAGAGGCTTTCTTTCCGGCAAGCCGGGCTCGACTACAAACTCACCGGCGTGGAGCCCTGCCGAGTGATCAAACAAATCCTGTCCTGATTCCCCCCTAACTGCGCGGAATCACGGCACTGCGGCTCTGAATCGCTCTGCGCATGCCTCCGGTCGCATGCTGTTGATGTAGGTACCGCTGCCGAGTTCAAAACCCGCCAGCCGCGTCATGCGCGGCACCAGCGCGAGGTACCAGTGAAAACAGCCAGAACTCATCTCTCCCACCGGAGCAGAACGGATGGTGATGTTGTAGTCGGGATCTGCCGCCGCCACTCTGAGGCGGCTCAACAAATGGGCGAGCATGCCTGCCAGCGCACGAATGTCTTCATCACTGATTTGATCAAAAGACGCCTCGTGCTTGCGCGGAAAGACCCAGGTGTGAAAGGGGGAAAGCGAGGCGTAGGGCATGAAGGCCACAAATTCCTCACCGCACTCCAAGACGCGCTCACCCGCGGCCATCTCTTCATTCATCACCGCGCAGTAGAGGCAGCCTCCGTTGAGTTCATGATAGCGCCTCGCCTCCTGCAAGCGAGCCCACACCTGAGAAGAAATCACTGGAGCCGCCGTGATCTGCGAGTGCGAATGCTCCAGCGAACTGCCTGCCGCAAGACCGTGATTTTTGAAAATGACAATGCTCTCGACCACCGGATTTGTGCGCAAAACACGATAGCGCTCGCGATACACACGCAGCAGCAGTTCAAGATGCGCTGCCTCCATCTCCGCCAGATCGAGATCATGGCGCGGATGCCCAATGACGACCTCATGCGCACCTGCGGCAGTCATGGAACGAAAGACTCCCTGCCTGTTGCGTTTCACCTCCGCAGCATGGACAAAGGCGGGGAATTTGTTCGGAATGACGCGCAACAACCAAGAGCCGTCTGCCGCGCTCACACGGGTGATCTCATTCGGAGACAAGTGCTCGTTCCCCGGACAAAAAGGGCAGTCTTTTCGATGAGTTGGCCGCACAGGGCGCACCGGAGCCGCACTATGAAAATCATCTGGGCGAGCCGCTCTTTCCTGGGCCATGATGACCCAGTCGAGCGTGATGGGATTGAAGCGCATTTCGGACATGTGACCTGTGAATCAACCGCGTGCCGTGTTTAACGCGCCAAAGACTCCCGACGTGCAGAAAAAATTACAGCGCACTGAGAGACCATCCCCACTCTGAGCCAGAGGCATCAGAGCCAGAAGGTGAGCGCACGACGCAACTCGGCACTGGGAGTGACGCGCAGCGTCTCATCCACCTCCAGGCGCACCTTGTGGCCGTTCTTGGAAAATTCGATGAAGACAGGCAGTGTCCCCGGAAACTGCGTGAGCACCTCGTGGATGCGCTCGATGTCGGTGGTGTCATGCTGACGGGTGTTGAGGCGCAGCACGATGGGCTTCGGCGGCGCTGGCGGCTTGGGCGTCTCAGCGGCGGCACCCGATGCGTTGCGCGGCTTGGCGGCTTTCGGCTTGAGCGGTTTGGCGTCGTTGCAGGTGACACGGTTGCCGTCCGTCTTTTGATCTTTGCTGACGCGAACGCGGAAGGCCATCACCGCGCCGTCGGCGAGCACGTCTTTGATCTTCTCGTAGTCGTCGCTCCAGCACATCATCTCCTGCACGCCGGTGAAGTCTTCCACCTTGAAGGTGGCAAAGGGCCGGTTGTCTTTCTTGGAGTAGCGCACCTCAAGCTGACTCATGATGCCGGCGATGGTGTGCGTGCTGGCCTTCTCCTTCGTATCAATTTCCTCGATGGCGGCGATCTTGGTGAGCTTCGGACTGTCGAAATGGCCGCGATAGCTGTCGAGCGGATGACCACTGACATAGAAGCCGAGCAGCTCTTTTTCAAAGGCGAGTACTTCGTCAGTACTCCAGACGATGACGGGTGTTTCGGGTTCGTTCTTCTTCGACTTCTTTGGCTTCCCGAGATCGAAATCATCAAACAAGCCGCCCTGTCCTGCTTTCCGATCTTTCTGCATCGACGCAGCGGAGGCGAGCACTTGTTCGAGCTTCGCAAACATGACAGCGCGCAGTTCACCGGTGAAATCGAAGGCACCGGCTTTGACGAGTGACTCCATGAGTTTCTTGTTCACCGCGCGGTTGTCCATGCGTGCGGCGAAGTCTTCGAGGCTGGTGAAGGGGCCGTTTTGTTCGCGCTCTGCGATCGCGGCTTCCATGGCACCTTCGCCGACGTTTTTGATCGCGCTCAGGCCGTAACGGATCGAGTTCGGCACGCTGGGATCCTGTGTGGCAGGATCGACATCGGGATTCGGCACGAATTCCGGAGCGAATTTGAGCGCGGACTTGTTGATATCCGGCGGCAGCACCCGGATGCCCATCTCGAAGCACTCGCTGACGAAGTTCGCGATCTTATCGGGATTGCTGATTTCATAGCTGAGCACCGCGGCCATGAACTCGACCGGATAGTTCGCCTTCAGGAAGGCCGTGCGATACGTCACGATCCCGTAGGCGGCGGAGTGGGATTTGTTGAAGCCGTATTGGGCGAATTTTTCGAGCAGGTCGAAAACGGCGTTGGCCTGTTTGTCAGAGATGTTGTTCGTCTTGAGGCAGCCTTCGACAAAGATGAGACGCTGGCGGGCCATCTCGGCGGCGTCCTTCTTGCCCATCGCACGGCGGAGCAAGTCCGCCTGACCGAGTGAGAATCCGGCGAGCACGTTCGCAGCCTGCATGACCTGCTCCTGATAAACCAGAATGCCGTAGGTCTCCTTGGCGATCTTTTCGAGCAGCGGATGCGGATACTCGACTTTCTGCACGCCTTTTTTGCGCGCGATGTAGTCGGGAATGAACTGCATCGGGCCGGGACGATAGAGCGCGAGGATAGCGATGATTTCTTCGATCGTGTCCGGCCCGAGTTGCTTGCAGGTGTTGACCATGCCGCCGGATTCCATCTGGAAGACGGCGACTGTTTCGCCGCGCTTGATGAGTTCGAAGGTTTTGAGGTCGTCGAGCGGCGCATCGGCCACGAGGAAGCCTTTGACGCGTTTGTTGATCCAATACTCGGCCTCGTGGATCACCGTGAGCGTTTTGAGCCCGAGGAAATCCATCTTGAGCATGCCCAACTCCGTGAGCGGCTTCATCGCGTATTGCGAGAGGACGGCATCTTCCTTATCGCGCGTGAGAGCGATGAAGTGATCGAGCGAGCGGTCGCCGATGACGACACCGGCGGCATGCACGCCAGTGCCACGCGTGAGTCCCTCAAGGAATGTGGCGTGCCGCCAAAGCTCCTGCGCATTGCCATCGGCTTCGAGTTTCGCCGCGAGATCGGGATTCTTCTTCACCGATTGGTCCAAATCGATGTTCAGCTCGTTGGGGATCATCTTTGCCAGCGCGTCGCTGTCGCCGTAGCTCCAGCCGAGCACACGCCCCACGTCGCGGATGACGGATTTCGCCCCCATCGTGCCAAAGGTGATGATGTGGCAGACGCTGAGGTCGCCGTATTTTTCGCGGACGTATTGGATGACCTCCGGGCGGCGTGTCTGGCAGAAGTCGATGTCGATATCAGGCGGCGATACACGCTCGGGATTGAGGAAGCGCTCGAACACCAACTCGAAGCGCAGCGGGTCGATGTCGGTGATGCCGAGGCAGAAGGCCACGAGCGAACCAGCGGCAGAACCACGGCCCGGGCCGACGGGGATGTCATGCTCGCGCGCCCAGTTGATGAAGTCCCAGACGATGAGGAAATAGCTGGTGAAGTTTTTTTCCTTCAGCAGCTTCAATTCGACCTCCATGCGCTGATGCAGCGCGTCGTCATTCAGCGCACGGTCGCGCCCATAGCGGCGTTCAAGGCCTTCCAGAGTCAGCTTGCGCAGGTATTCGTTGCGATCCCCGCCATCGGGCATCGGATACTGCGGGTAGCGGTCGATGGAGGTCGAATCGAGGTGGATTTTGACATCGCAGCGCTCGGCGATGTCGAGCGTGGCATCGCAAGCGTCCGGTACCTCGGAAAAAAGGGCGCGCATCTCCTCCGCTGTCTTGAAATAGACCTCTGGCGAGTAGGTCATGCGGTTCTGGTCGTAGATGCTCGATCCCGTGCCGATGCAGATCATGATATCGTGGGACTCATGATCCTCCCGGTTGAGGAAATGCACGTCGTTGGTAGCGACGTTGCGCAGGCCATACTGCCTGGCCCATTCGATCATCTGGCGGGTGCTCTTGCGCTGCGCCTCGGTGTTGTGATCCTGGATTTCGAGAAAGAAATTTTCCGGGCCGAAGATGTCGCGAAACTCTTGCAGGCTCTTCTCCGCCTCGTCCTTGCGGTCGGAGAGCAGCAGTTCGTTGATTTCGCCGTTGATGCAGCCGCTGAGGCAGATGAGCCCCTTCGCATGCGCACGCAGGGCGTCTTTGTCCACACGCGGGCGATACCACTGGCCTTCGAGATGGCCTTTGGTGATGAGTTTGGAGAGATTTTCAAAGCCCTCATTGCTCGCCGCGAGCAGCGTGAGATGCGAGGCACGCTTGCGTCCGGCGACCTCGTTTTTGTCGTGCATCGACCCCGGCGCGAGATAGGCCTCACAGCCGAGGATGGCCTTCGTCTTCGCCTTTTTCGCGGCCATGTAAAAGTCGATCGCTCCGTAAAGATTGCCGTGGTCCGTGACGGCCACAGCAGGCATTTCCAGCTCCTTCACGCGTTTCATCAACGCGTCGATGCGCACCGCGCCGTCGAGCAGCGAGTAATCGGTGTGCAGATGGAGATGGACGAAGGAATCGGACATGCAGGGAAATTTTTTGGGGCAGGATTGACCGCTTGGAAAGGCGAATTGCGATGAGATTCAATCACGCCTCCATTCCGGGTCGGCGGTGCATGCGGTGGCGATGCCGGTAGCGCACCAACATGCGCCAGCCCACCAGCAGCAAGATGCCGACCACCCCAAGGGTGCTCCCGAGCAGCACGCGCTCCCATGGCGACATGCTGACTGCAGCCGCATTATGCCTCGGCTCAGGAGTGGCCTGCTTTCGCGGCTCCAAGTGAAAAGGGCGGCTCGTCTCGCCAGGGAAAATCACCTGGGGCCGTGGAGTCACCTGTCCGGCCTGACTGGCCATGAGGATGAGCGTGGTGTTTGCGTCCTTTGCAAAGTCGAGCCGGAACTCCGTGGCTCCCGGCGGCAGTTTCCCCTTGGCCACAGCCAGCAGGTGAATCTCCTGGGTCTCAGGCTTCAACGGTGTGTTGTCCGCGCCATCGATCGCCTGCACCTCACAGGTTGGCAGGGTGTTTTTTTTGCCATTGAAAAGCAGACCCAGTGCCCGGGAAAGATATTCGCCCGCCTTCTTGTGCGTGGCGGTGAGTTGTTCCGGCGTCTGCTCTCGATACCAGGATGCGGGCACCGGTGGGAGAGAGGTGGGATCTGCGGCCAGAAAGGTGCGTGGATCGACATTGATGCGCAGCGTGTAGGCATCCTCGCCGGGGAAATCCGCCTCCAGCGTCATATTCGGCACCACATGTCCCTCGGCGGCTGTCGTCACGAGCACCGAGACGAGGAGCCAGGCACCAGATAAACGGGAACGGAGGGCGGACGCGGGCATCGGTTCAGGGTGAAGACATGTGAAGTGAAGGCAACTGAATCGTCGCACCAGAGCCGCCCATTTCTTGGCGGAGAATCCGGTCCTCAAAGAAAAGAAAGCGCAGCCTGCCGGAAAGAACCGACGAAAAACCTTGTGACGGTGTTCTGCCCGCGCTTGACTTGCCTCGCGCGTCTTGCTTCAAAGACATTGCACTATTTTTATCCCCGGCATGGGAGCTGTTCTCAAATCACTGGAAAAAGGTCAGGAGATTTCCCTTGAGGATTTCAACCTGATCGGCCGCAGCCCAGACGCGTCCATCCGCCTGCTGGATGGTGGAGTCTCGCGCCAGCATGCCACGATCCGTCGTGATGGAGCACTTTACTGGGTGTCCGACCTCGGCAGCGCGAACGGCAGCTTCGTCAACGATGTGGCCGTGACCACGGCACGCGCACTGCGGCATGGCGACCGGGTGCAGTTTGGTGCCAGCATCTTTGTTTTCGACAGCAAGGAAGAAGAGCGCGTGAGCGCGGACACGGGCAACGTCAGCACGACATCACTCCACACCATCGCCCTGCCGGTGAAAACAGTGCGCGCCACCCTGCTCGTTGGCGATTTGCGCAACTTTACCTCCCTCTCTGCCCAACTCAGCGCGGAGGAGGTCGCCGCTATGCTGCGTGAATGGTACGCTGATTGCGAACGAGTCATCAAAAGCCGAGATGGCATCATCGACAAATTCATTGGCGACGGTGTTTTCGCCTACTGGCCTGGCGATGACATTTCCTCGCGACTGAAGGCCACGGAAGCGGCCAGATTGCTCAGCGGGCCAGAAGCAGGCGAATCCGCCAAGCGCAAGTGGCTCAAAGAGAACATGAACCTGGAAGTCCACTGCCACATCGGCCTGAACATCGGCGATGTGGCTCTCGGAGCCATGGGACGAGGCAACAACACCGCCGTCGGCGAAGCAGTCAATGTGACCTTCCGCATCGAGAGCCTGACGCGCAAACTGCAAGTGCCCGTGCTCGCAGGAGCTCCCTTCCTCCAGGGCTGGCCCGAGGGACTGCAAATCTACCAAAACGCCGGCATCCATCCCGTGAAAGGACAGCCAGAGCCTGTCGAAGTCTATTCGTTGATCGATGCGCCCACCGTGTCGCTCTGACGGCACTCGCGGGAAAGGCATGCCTCCATCTCCGCGCGGGTCATGCGGTAGAGAAACCACTCGTTCATGCGTTTCGCGCCCATGCGTTGCTCATACACGCGCTGGGCGTTCACATTCCAATCGAGTGCTGTCCACTCGACGCGGCCACAACCGCGCTCATGCGCAAGGCGCACGGCTTTCTTCAGCAGTGCGCCGCCCACGCCGCGTTTGCGATGCTCCGGCAGCACAAACACATCTTCGATGTACAGCGTCGGCAGCGCGAGGAAGCTCGAATACGTCTCCACCAAGATGAGATAGCCGCAGGGAGTGGTTTCATCGTCCACAAACGCCAGCCACACCTCGATGCGCGGCTTTTCGCCGAGGGCATCTTCGATCAACCGTGCCTGCGCTGCTTCATCCGGCGGCGGCAGCTTCTCATATCCTGCCAAACCGACGACGAGTCTGCAAAACGCAGCCGCATGCTCACGCGTGAGAGGTCGCAGATCGATCTGCGGTTTCGCACTCATGCCTGCAACACCGGATCACCGAACAAGGTGAAGTGCCCGGCCTCGGTGATGCGCACTTTGAAAATCTCGCCGGTGTGTCGGGCGGGGTTGCCGTCGAAAACGACGATGCGATTGGAACCCGTGCGCCCGGTGAGGCGTTCCTCGTTCGTCTTGCTTGGTCCTTCGCAGAGGATCTCGACTTCCTTGCCGACGAGCGCGTCATACATCGGCAGTGCGATGCTGTTCACGAGCGCGAGCAGATCCTGATTGCGCGCTTCCTTGACGCGTTCGGGCACCTGGATGGCATCCTCCATCTCCGCAGCGGGCGTGCCGCGGCGTTTCGAATAGCGGAAGATGAATGCGTTGTCGAAGCGCAGCTTCTCAAACAACGCGCGCGTCTCCAGATAATGCTCCTCCGTCTCGCCTGGAAATCCGACGATCACATCCGTCGTCACCGCGATGCCTGGGCGCGCCGCACGGATGCGTTCAATGAGCTCGATGAACTTCGCGGTCGAATACGGACGGTGCATGCGCTTCAGAATGGCATCGCTGCCACTTTGCACCGGCAGATGCACATGCTCGGCGAGCTTCGGCAGGTAGGTGAAGGCCTCGATCAAATCCTTCTTGTAGCCAATCGGATGTGGACTGGTGAAACGAATGCGCTGAATACCGGGAACCTCATGCACGGCTTCCAGAAGCTGCACGAAGGGGCTTTTGCCATCCACCGCAGGAAATTCGTGCCGTCCGTAAAGATTCACGATCTGGCCGAGCAGCGTCACTTCCTTCACACCACGATCGGCGAGGCGTTTCACTTCCTCGACGATCTCTGCGATGGGCCGTCCACGCTCCCCACCGCGTGTGTAGGGCACGATGCAGAAGGTACACTTCATGTTGCAGCCCTGCATGATGCTCACAAAGGCACTGCCCTGCTTTTCCTTCAGCGCGTGATCGCGGATGGTGTTCTGCGACTGCTCCTCCTCCTCGACATCGACGATGGAGAAGCGCTCGTCGTCCATCTGCTTCGCCTCTTTGGCGCGGATGATTTCATCGACGTATTCGACGACGCGGTGGTACTTCTGCGTGCCGACGACGAGATCGACCTTCGCTTTGTCCACCAGCTCGCTGCCGCGGCTCTGCGCCATGCAGCCCATGAAGCCCGTCACCAGCGGGATGCGCCGGCGCTTCACCATGCCCATTTTGCCCAGCGCCTTTTGCTCCGCCTGGTCGCGCACCGAGCAGGTGTTGATCAAGACCACGTCCGCGTCCGCGTCGGACGACGTCATGGTGTAACCGCGCTCAGTGAACATTTGCGACACCTGCTCGGTGTCGCGCTCGTTCATCTGGCAGCCATAGGTCTTGATGTAAACGCGGGGCATGTTGGGGGCGCGGAGGATAGCTTCCCGCACGAGAGGGCGCAAGGAGCAGCGAGAACCAGAAATGGAGGAATGGAAAACTGAGGATGGAAAATGGCAAAATATCCCGACATGCCTGCGGCTGCGATTTGCAACTCACAGCCATTTTACCATTTCCAGTTCCTCCATTTTCAGTTTTCCATTCAGCCTTTGATCTCAAAGATCGCCTCCACCTCGACAGCGGCTCCGGTGGGGAGTTGCGCAAAGCCCAGCGCACTGCGGGCGTGGTAGCCGTCGCCTTCTTTGCCGAAAATCTCATGCAGCAGATCGGAGCAGCCGTTGATCACCAGATGCTGGTCGCTGTATTCGAGCGTCGAATTCACACAGCCGAGCACCTTGATGACTTTCAGTCCGTCCAGCGTGCCGTGTGTGTTCCAGACGGAGTTCAAAATTTTCTCCGCACAGTTCTTCGCGGCCTTGTAGCCATCTTCCGTCGCCACGCCTGCACCCAGCTTGCCTTTGAGGTCGCTCACGTGGCCGGAGGTAATGAGTTGGTTGCCGCTGCGAATGCACAGATTGAGATAGCCGGGGGTCTGCTTCGCGAAGGTGATGCCGAGGGATTCTGCTTTTTGTTGGGGTGTCATGGGGTCGATTGAGGTTCGGGGTTCAAGGTTCAGAGTTTGGGGGCGTTTGATAAAGGATATTGGCGAGCTTTACCATTTTTCAGTTCTCAATTTTCAGTCCCCAGTTTTCACTCCCGAAACCATGAAACGCCTGTTTTTTGCCCTCTGCGCCCTTTCAATGCCTCTCCAGGCTGCCTTGCCGGATTTGAAAATCGCCGACGACCATCGCCACATCGTCACCAGCGAAGGAAAGCCGTTCTTCCTGCTCGGCGACACGGCCTGGGAGCTATTTCACCGGCTCACGCGTGAGGAAACGGAACTGTATTTGAAGAACCGGGCCGACAAAGGATTCAACACCATCCTCGCCGTCGCTTTGGCCGAATTTGAGTTCGACCAGCCGAACGCGTATGGCGAAGTGCCACTCGAAAACAACGACCCGACCAAGCCCCGCGACGCCTACTTCCAGCACGTCGATTGGGTCGTGAACAAGGCAGAGTCGATGGGCCTCTACACCGCGCTGCTGCCGACCTGGGGCGACAAATGGAACAAGAAGTGGGGCAAGGGACCGGAAATCTTCACGCCCGAGAACGCGGCCGTTTATTGCGAGTGGCTGGCGAGACGCTACAAGGACAAGCCGATCATCTGGATTCTCGGCGGCGACCGCCCAATCGAGAACGACACGCATCGCGCCATCATCCGCGCCATGGCCGCCGGATTGAAAAAAGGCGACGGCGGCAGGCATCTCATCACCTATCACCCGAAAGGTGGTGCCAACTCCTCCGACTACTGGCCCGACGAACCGTGGCTCGATTTCCATATGTTCCAAAGCGGCCACAGCCGTCGCGCGACACCGAACTATGACATGAACGCGAAGAACCTCGCGCTGAAGCCCCTCAAACCCACGCTCGACGGTGAACCCTGCTACGAGGATCATCCCGTGCGCAGTTTAATGAAGAACAAGAAGCCCACCGAATGGTTCGACGACTATGACGTACGCCGCGCCGCGTGGTGGAGTGTTCTCAGCGGTGCCTGTGGCCATGTCTATGGCACGCACAGCATCTGGCAGTTCCACGATCTCGAAAAACGCAAGCAGCAGACCGACGCCCGCACCCCGTGGATACAAGCAATGGATCTCCCCGGAGCCACGCAGATGGGCGTGATGAAAAAGTTCATCGAAGGACTCGAATGGACGAAGCTGCGCCGGGATGTCGCGTTCGTGCAAAAAATCGCCGATCTTCCCAAGGAACATCAAAAACTGGCCGCAGTGGCCGATGACCGCAGTTTTGCAGTCGTGTATTCACCCAGCCGCGCCCCCGTGCGTCCGGATTTGTCCAAACTGCGCAGCACCGCCATAGAAGCGCATGGATATGATCCCAAGACAGGTGCGGAAATTTCATTGATCGACCCGGCCTCGGGTTCTCACACCTTCGTTCCAGCGACAGACAAGGACTGGGTGCTGGTCATCCGAGTGAGAAAGCCATGAAGGAGCGCGGGCCTCCGAGCCCGCAGCACGCCGCCGAAGGGAAAAGCACCGTTGGGGCTATTCGTGTCCTGATCTTGTTTGCATGGCTGCTGCGGGCTCGGAGGCCCGCGTTCCTCATAAACTCCACGTCTTCGCTTCGCGGCCTAGCCGCCACATCAGCTTGTCCAGCGCGAGACTGATGCCTTTTTTGCGGCCATTCATGAGTCCTGCCCAGCACATGCCTTTCGAGGTATGCACCATGATCGCGCTGGTGCCAGGCAACGAGCCTGTGTGCCACCAGTTCGGCACCTTGTTCACGCTCCATCCGCGCGCATAGTTTGCGCTGACGGCCGTGGTCATCGTGCGAATCGACTCCTCATTGAGCAGCTTCGACAGTTGCGAAACGAATCGCACCAAATCGCCCGCCGTGGCGATCCAGCCGCCGTGCGAGTCCATCCGCGCGACATTCATGCCATAGGCTGCACCCGGCTTCTCCGTGAGATACATCACTTCCTTCGGCTGCCGCTCTGCCAGTGTGTTGCCAGCGATGCGCATGCTCGTGATGCCGCACTTCGAAAGCACCTGCTGCTCCATCAGTGTGACATAGGGCTGCCCTGAGAGCTTCTCGAGCACACGCCCAAGAACGCAATAGCCGAAGTTCGAATAGGCGTAGTGCTCGCCCGGCTTGTGCGTCTGCTTCTGGTTCGCCAGCGTCCAGGCGATGAGTTCGTCGCGCTTCATCGCCGTGTGTTTGAACATGGGATCGTCTTTGTCATTCGCCCAGCCGCCGCTGCGATGCGTGAGCAGATGATCCATCGTGATGGCGCGCACGGACTCCGGCAGCTTTGTGCCGTATGCGTTACCGAGAATCCCCTCCGGCCCAAACACTCGGTCATCGAGCTTCAACAATCCTCGCTCGACGTACATCATCACCGCCGTGGCTGTGATCGGTTTTGACACGCTGGCGATGCGGAAACGATGCTCTGAGGTCACAGGCTCTTTATTTTCCAAGTCAGCAAAGCCATAGCCATGCTCAAACTCAACGACGCCATCGCGCCCGTAAGCCACCGACAGGCCGTGGATGCCGTGCTCGCGAAGAAAGCCTTCGGCGATGTCGCGGATCGACGGTTTTGCCGATTTCTCCGGCATGGCCGCAATGACTGGCCAAGCAGCCAGCGAACTCACCAATGTGCGACGTTTCATAGGAACAGCAACACACCTTGACGCCTCGCCTCCGTCAATGAAAACATCACCGCATGATCCGCGCCATCGCCTGGCTCCACCTGTTCCTCTGCTGCGCCAGCGCGCAGGTTGTCGATACCAACACGCTTATCGGCAAGGTCGTGTGCGGCTATCAGGGCTGGTTCCGCTGTGAAGGCGATGGGAGCAACAACGGCTGGCATCACTACGCCGCGAACGGGAAATTCGAACCGGGTCACTCCCACATCGAGCTGTGGCCGGATGTGAGTGAACTGCCGCCGCAGGATCGCGTGGCGACGTCATTCAAATATGCCGATGGCCGCACCGCCGAGGTTTTCAGCTCCGTGCGTGAGTCCACCACACAATTGCATTTCCAATGGATGCGCGAGTACGGCATCGACGGCGCTTTTCTGCAACGTTTCGCCACCACGGCGCGCGACCCACGTTTTCGCGAGCCAATGGACAAAGTGCTCGCGCATTGCCAGTCCGCAGCGAAAGCCACCGGGCGCGGCTGGACGCTGATGTATGACCTCAGCGGCCTCAAGGAAGGCGAGATCAAACTCGTGATCGACGACTGGAAACGCCTCGTCAGCGAAAAACGCATCGACTGCCAAAGCTCCGCCTATTTCAAACATCGCGGCAAACCGCTCGTCGCGCTGTGGGGACTCGGCTTCAACGATCGCGCGCCGATGCTCGATGAATGGTCGCGCTTGATCGACTTCCTACGCAATGACGGCTGCGCCATCATGCTCGGTGTGCCGTATTACTGGCGCACACTCGACCGCGACTGCATCGCGGATCCGAAGCTGCTCGAACTCATCGCCCGTGCCGACATCGTCAGCCCCTGGGCCGTGGGGCGCTTCGGCACTCTCCAACAAGCCGCCAGCCACGGGGAGAAACTTTTGAAGCCCGACATCGCCTGGTGCACCGAGCGCAAGATCGACTACCTGCCTGTGATCTTCCCCGGCTTCAGTTGGCAAAACCTCTCCAAAGCGCGCGGCCAGGAAGCGAAGTTCAACGCGATCCCGCGACTCGGCGGCCAATTCCTCTGGTCGCAGGCATTCGCCGCCAAACATGCGGGCGCGCAGATGCTTTACGTCGCCATGTTTGACGAGCTGGACGAGGGCACCGCCATTTTCAAAACCGAAAACCATCCGCCCGTCGGCACGAGCCCCTTCCTCGCCGAACCTGATCTGCCCAACGATCACTACCTCTGGCTCACTGGCAGGCTCGGTAAACTGCTGCGCGGTGAAATCGGCAATGAGATGCCGAAACGCTGAATCAACCGCGCCAGTTTACGACAAGTCCGACGCAAGCACCGAGTTCGCGGCGCGGAGGGCGAGCTCCTTCGCCTGCGCAATCACACGCACGGGGGTGTTATCGAAAAGGTAGGCGTGGCAACTCGGACAAGTGACAGCGCGCGTCACCACGATGGAGCCACAGCCTTCACAGACTTTGTACTGCTCCGGGTGGGTGGCGATTTTTTCCGCCTGCTTCAGACGTGAGTCCGGTTTGTTCTCGTGCGCGCTCATCAGACTGGGCATGCTACGATGGCTGTCGCGGCGCGCAACTCCGGCGATGCAGAAGTTGCGCTGAAAATTGTGCTTGATGCGCGGATGTTTTGTCTCCGCTCAGCCCACCCCCTCAACATTCCAGCCGTCGCGATAGTTGCGCGTGAGTTGGGCGTTGAGTTCAGGCTTGTTCGTGACTTTACCCGCAGCGGCATCCCATTCGATCCAGTCGCCCGGATTGCGCTCGGAGAGCACGCCGAGCAATACGGCCTCTGTCACTGGGCAGCCATAGGTCGGCAGGTCGGTGGCTGCTTTTTCACCCTTCATGCACGCATCGACCCAGTCGGTGTAATGATTCGCGATGCGTGTCTTTGGATATGTGTGCCCCGTGAATTTCTCCTCTGGCACCAGCCACGGGCGCTGGTTATGCGGTTTGAAGATGCCGCCGTTCTCTCCAATGAAGAAAATGCCGCTCGGCGTGTCTTTGGTGAGCACGGAGGGCTTGATCACACGCTGGTCATACGCGTAGCCGCCATCCGTCCAAGTCATCTTGATCGTGTCACCCGCCGTGAGAGACGTGCCGGGAAATTCGAGTTCGAGATGGCGCTTCATCGCATACAGATCGCCCTTGCTGCCTTCATCGAGACAGCGCACGCGCTTCGGTGCCTGCAAACCGAGGCATGCGAACACGACATCGAAATAATGGCATCCCATGTCGCCCATCATACCGACGCCGAAATCGACCCACGAACGCCACATGGACGGATGATAGGCACCGTCGAGAAAAGGCACTTCATTGGCGACGCCCAGCCAGAGATTCCAATCGAGATTTTCCGGCACCGGATCGGCCTCCGTTTTGCGCTGCGTGACCTTCGGCCACCAGTTCGCCTTCTTGTTCTCCCAGCAGATGACCTCTTTGACTTTGCCGATGGCACCGCTCTTGATCAAATCGACCGCGAGCGAGGTTTCGATGCTCGAATGCCCCTGCGTGCCCATCTGCGTCGTCACGCCGGCTTTTGCCGCCTCGGCGCTGAGAATACGCGCCTCGTGAATGTGGTGAGTGAGCGGCTTCTGGAGATAGACGTGCTTCTTCGCCCGCAACGCGGTGACCGCCTGTGCCGCGTGCATGTGGTCCGGTGTGCCAATGGTGACCGCATCCACCGTGTCGCCCAGCTTCGCAATCATCTCTCGGTAATCGCGAAAGGTCGCCGCATCTTCCAGGCGCGCTTTTGCTTCTGGATTCTTGAGTTCTTTTCGCCGCGCCGACATGCCCTTCGTCGCTAGTGCCAGCGTCTTCGCGTCCACATCACACATGCCCACAATGCGCACTTTCGGATGCTGGAGCACGCTCATCATCGTGTTTCCTCCCATGCCCCCGACACCGATCGAAGCGACCTGAAACATCGAGTTTGGCGACTTCGCGCTCAGGATGGCAGGCGCGGAGACATAAGCAGAGGCGGCGAGGGATCGCTGGAGGAAATGGCGGCGGTTCATGAGGCTGCAAGAAACGAACAGACACGGGCGCATCTCGCATCAAGCTCTCCCCGTTCAACGTTCCCGCCAGACATCAGGACGGCGACGCTCATGAAACACGGCGTAGATGGTCACCAGGCGATCTGTGGAGGAGTAGATCACTTTGAAAGGGAATCGGCGCAGACGGAAGACTCTGAACCCTCCACGAACCTGTTGGTATCTCTGCGGATCTTTGCAGATCGCATGTATTGCAGTCTCGACCTCGCCAATAAACCGGTCGGCGGCGAAAAGACTCCGCTCGCGATACCATTCCGCCGCCTCCTGATACTCCCTCAGAGCCGCTAGCGTAAAAACATGGTTCATGAGCGACCGAGAACTGCTCCGCGAACTTGTCGAAGAGCATCCTCTCCGGCAATCACCTTCATCCGGCCGGCTTGAACAGCCTCCATCCGACGATGTACCTCGTCAAGTTGGGCGGATTCGATCTCTGCATCGGTTGGAACACTTGCCACAAGGCGCTCCGCCAGCTCCAGGCGGCCTTCAGGCCCAAACTGCAACGCTTCGGCAAAAAACGAATCGAGAGTAGGTGAGGTGTCCATGTCTTCTGAGTTTGTGTGACGAAAGGTGCTCGAATCTATGCTGCTTGCAATGAGTCTGTTTCACCTCGCCGCCACGCCTGCTTTCCGCACCCTCATCAGAATCGGGAAGCTTGTTTGAAGTCCGGCACTGTCGTGTTCGTTTCTCGCAGAGCTGATGGCGGCGTGGCAGAGCTTGTCCTGATCCTGCACCCACTTGGCGGCACGGAAGAAGATGGGGCGCTCATTTTCTCCGGCGCGAATCTGCACGCCGTTGAGTCCGATGTCGTCGATGATGACGCCGTGCGGCAGGCCATGCACGTCGAGATTGATGATGCCATTGTCCTTCATGCGCACGGCACGCAGCCAGGCTTTCACCGTCTGGCCTGGCACGAGGGTGAGCTCGAGCGGCTTCGTTTCGTCCTTCAGTTCGCGCATCACCGCTTTACCGCCGAGATCGGGCTCCAGAACGATGACAAACTTCGGCGGCGCACCGAGCGTGACCTTGCCGAAGCTGCCCGCGTCATGCGTGATCCCCTTCGCAGTGGCTGTGATCTTCACCTTTGACCAGTCGGCGTCAGCTTTTGCATCTGGCGCAGCATGCAGGCTGCCGCTGATCAAATCGTGCCCGGCTTCAATCAGCAGCGGCGAAGAAACGAAGTAGCCCGCAGGAACGCCGGTGATGTCGATTTGGATGGGATCGTCGAAGTTATCCTTCCGGTCGGCGCGAAAAGAAAAGCCGATGGAGGCACCGGGCATCACGGTTGGATTTGCACCAGCGAGCTTCACGCTGAAGTCGGGTGTCGGCTCACGAATGACGAGTGAATAGACAAAGCGCTCGCCACCCCAGCCGCGTGTATCGGTGACGCGCACGACATAGCGGCCATCGGCAGGCGCGGTGAAGGTGAGGCGCGAATCGCGGCCAAGTTTGCGGTCGCCGCTGTCGTCGTTTTGATAGTTCAAGGTGAAGATCGGCAGGCCGTTCGGCAGCAACTCGCTGCCGAGCGGATGTGGCTCCACAATGTAACAAGGCTCGTCGAACGGATGCGCGGTGGCACTGGTGTCAAAGTAAGTGCGGCGCTTGCCATTGCTGACATAGAAAAACGTGCCGCCATCAGGTCCGCGTGGCTGGCGGAAGATTTTCATCACGTCGCCATTGAACCAGACATACTCATTCAGCTCCATCTCCTCCCAGTTTTGCAGGCGGATGTCCGGGTTGTTTGCATCGACACTGCGGAAGTTGTTGTAGCTGTCGCGCACGGCCTGCATGAGCAAACGTGCGACCGGTTTGCCGTCGCTGCGCAGCACTTCGAGTTTCGTGTCAGCGGGCGAACCTGCCTGCGCAGCCATTGTTTCGATGATCCACGTCTGACCTTTCTTGGCATCGAAGGCGAAGAAATCGGCTTCGCCTGCCTTCGTGAGACAGCCATGGATGACCGTCGGCGCAGGGACACGCTGTGCCTTGGCAACCTCCCCCTCACTTCCGATCTCGCTGACTTGTGGCAGGTGACTCACACGCAGCGATGGCGGCGTGCGGAAACGCAGCGTTTTTGCATCGAGAGGCACGTTGGCGGTGCCTTCTTTGTCTGGTTTCATCCGAACGGTGGCCTTGTCGCCGAGATGATGGCCGATGAGCGTGACCTTCGTCTCTTTCCCCAACTGCGCGGTGAGTGGCGACCAGCCGGTGACATAAGGTAAAGTGCCGATGGTGAGGCGATATCCATGTCGCGCGCTGCCATCCATCGTCGTGTTGCTCACGAGGATGTGGTAATCGCCATCTGCGGGTGCTTTCCACGCGAGAAAGGGATCGCTGCCGCTGTCGAGTCCACGATTCACCGCGAGCACGGTGCGATTTGCGTCCACGATTTCCAGCGTTGGCGCTTTCGCCGCGCTGCCGATCTGAGCCACGGCGAGATCGAGCACGAGTTCCTCGCCCGCCTTCGCGTGAAGGCGATACGCATCATGCTGTCCTGTCTCCGTGAGCACGCCCCACACACTCGCGGGCAGCGTCGCGAGGCTCACCGGTGCCGCTTTGAAGTCCGCCGCACTCGTCACGACCGGCTTGAGGTCATCGGCATACACTTTGAGTCGTGCAGACTCGCTCGAAGCATTCTTTAACCACACCTCGTAGGCTCCGCGCGGCACGCCCGCACTGGCGGTGATGCGCAGACGAGCGCTCGTTGCTTTCACGCTGTCCTTTGCCACCTGCGCATTCAGCCCCGGATGCGAAGCCACCGCCTGCATGTCCTCCGTGAAATTCTTTCCTGCCACAGTCACCCACAATTCACCTCCGATGTAGGCAGCACGCGGCGTGATGTTCGCCAGTTCTAGCTTGGCCGGTTTGCCGATCTTTGCCGCAGCGACTGGCTTCGTGATCTGAGCGTGAATGCCCGCAACCCACAGGCAGGCCAGAAGAGGACAGATGGAGTGGCGCATGACTCACGGATAACGCGGAGTCGTCGGCCATTTTCCATGGATGATGCCGCTTTGATGTTTGGAAATGCCGCGCATGCCTCTGTGCTTCGCAAAGCGAATTTTGAGCACGCGTGCGCCTTTCATCGCGAGACTTCACTCACGCGGCCTTCCAGCTTCGCGGAAATGCGCCCGTTCTTTTTCAGAGCAAAGCGCCATGCCGCAGAGAGAATGTTGGGTTCCAGCATTTCATGATGGAGCTTTCCAAAGAACTCGCCGAGCCGCAGCGTATCGCCGCGAGTGATCATGGAGGAGTTGCAGACGATGCGGTAGTTGCGCGTAGGGTCGATGTCGCTGTCGATCACGCGATGCCCCAGAGGTTTACTGCGGTCAAAGCGGTAGCGACAGCCAGCGACTTGCACGAGAAACATCTCTCCCTTGGGGCCGTCGATGAGATTGGCCTCGATGATCGAGAGAAGGTCTGCGCCTTTCAGGGTGAAAGTGGCGAGGGCAGTATCCAGTGGACGCAGCCAGTTGATGGCCTCCATCAAATGCAGCGTCTGTCCGGCTGAGACGCCATGACCACGCATCTTTCCTTCGTAGCGAAAGTGCCCCTTCGTGCAGATCGCAATGTCCGCGCCGGTGATGTCACGCATGGCGTCATTGAGCCAGTTTCCCAGCGTCGTCTCTGGGCCACCTTCCCAGGTGGGCGGCTCGTCCACCGTGCCCAGGATGAAGTTCTTCCACTCGGTGCGTGCGGTGAGATGACGTGGCTGCACTTTCGCAGTCCACACGTTGTTTTCACGCACGAGCAGCACTTCTTGTGATTCCGCGCATGGTGCTTGAAACACCTCGCGGCCATCAGCGGCGATGGTGAGCGGCTTTTGCAAATCGTGCAGCGTCTCATCTGGGCGCAGCACGAGGCGCACGGCATTCTTCGCCGTGAATGAGATGCGGTTTCCCTCCTCGGCACGTGCATCCACCTCCGCAAACCAGCCTGGACGCTCGATCTGCTGAATCTCCACCCACCATGCGCGGCCATGAGGTGGAAAATAGGCGCGATGCGTGATGCGGCGTGGATGCGCCACGCGCCGCTGCTGCATCGCCCAATCGAGCACACGCGGCGTGCTCACCCCGAAGGTGTTATGCTTGCTGCCAGGGATCATCCACAGTTCGCCACGATAGCCGAGGCGCTTCATTTCCTGTGTGAGTGGGATCGGCCCCGTGGCTGCGTAGATCGGCCAGTCTTCTCCTCCCTGCACATAGAGCATCGGCACATCTCGCAGATTGGTCACGAGGCTGAGGTGGCCATAGGTGGACGCCAGTGGCGCGCCCGCAGCGAAGACATCAGGATAACGGCAGCACAGATAAGTCGTGCCGGTGCCTCCCATCGACTGACCACTGCAAATCATGCGCTCCGCGTCGATGCGAAAGCGGCGAAGAACATCGTCGATGGCCGCCAGCACATGGATCTCAGCCTCGCCCCGCCATTCGGTGGGCAATCCCTGCGAGTCTGTCCCCAGCGGACATAAAACAGCGATCCCACGTTTTTCCGCCTCGGTTTTGTAGATGCCGTTGAGATAGTCCTTGTGGTCGAAGTATTTGTTTTGATCCCCGCCGGTGCCATGCAGCGCGACCAGAAGCGGCAGTTTCTCTTTTCCATCGTAGGCTGAAGGTAGATAGAGCCGATAGGGCTGCTGACTGCCATCAAAGGGCGAGGTGAACGTGAGTGCGAGATCGCGCGGGCCCGTGAAGTCCTCTGCCGAAGCGATGAGCGAGTGAGCCAAGCAAACAAGGAAGATGAGAGTGAAACGCATGGTTGGTGAGATCCGTGAATGAAAAAGCAGGCTGGCAATAATCGTCGCGCGCTCAGCGGAGCGGGCGAACGCGGCGCGATTGCCACTCCACCGGCGCACCCGCAAATACTGATGCTGCGCCACTGAAGTTGCGTGAATGCCTGATATTTCAGGAGTGCTTCTGCCCAAGTGCCGCAAACCTCCTCTCATTGCAACACAGACTGCCGCCCTCCACAAAACATGAAAGATGCGCTTTCAAATTTTGCCGCATCGCGTGAAATGAACTCTCTGCGCCGCCATGTCTCTGCCTCGATTTCATCTTCCTTCCGCACAATGGTCCAGCCCGCATCTCACTCTCGGTGGCGACGAGGCCCAGCATTGCAGCCGGGTGATGCGCAAAAAGCCAGGCGACGTGATTGAAATTTTCGACGGCGTGGGCCGCGTAGCTGTTTGCGAGATCGCGCATGTTTCCAAAACCGAGGTGCAAGCCCACCTTCTCTCCGAAACCCACACCGCGCCCTTTCAAACCGCGATTCATCTGCTCCCCGCGCTCATCAAAGCCGAACCGTTTGAGTGGCTGCTCGAAAAAGCAGTCGAACTCGGCGCAGCGAGTATCCAACCCGTCATCACTGAGCGCACGGTGATCCATCTCGATGCCGCACAAGTCGAAAAGAAGCTCGCGAAGTGGCGCAGGCACATGATCGAGAGTGCCAAGCAATGCCACACGCCATTCGTGCCGGAATTAAAAGCTCCCGTCTCTTTCGCAGCCAGCTTGAAGATCGACGCCGACCTCAAATTGATTCCCGCGCTCAGCGAACACACACGCACGCTCAAACAAGCACTGCCTTCCACGAAGCCTAGCCGCGTCGCGGTCTTGATCGGCCCCGAAGGCGATTTCACACCCGAAGAAGAAGCGCTAGCCCTCGCCTCAGGCTTTGTGCCGATCACACTCGGCCCGCTCGTCCTTCGCGCCGAAACCGCCGCCATCGCCACGTTGGCGATTTTGGGGTATGAACTGCGCTGAACTGGCGCGGCGCACTATTTCAAATCTGCTGGAGTGTTCACGTTGTGAAAGAACACCGCCTGAGCTTCTTCAATCGGGTGGGTGATGGCTGAGCCAGCATGCACGCAGGTTTCGATCACGTGCTGGAGCTTGAATTTCTGATCGCTCAGTGCCTGACGCATGTGCGGCAGCATGGCGGGAACGTACATGCCGGCGAGTGCTTCATCGCCATGCACTCCACGAAAAAACCAGCCCTGCTGTGGATGCTCGTGTTTACCGAGTTGCTCCCGCAGAAACGCGGCAGTCATCCACGGCATATCCACGGCGAGCACGAGCAGCGGCATCTGCACACGTTCTAGACAGCGCGTGATGGCCCCCAACGGGCCTGCATCGACGTTTTTGGGATCATGCACGATCTCCACACCGTCGCCGGGAAAGAGCGGCTGCTCACTGCGGCAGGAAAGCAGTACGCGATCAGCACCGAGAGATTGCAGCTTGTGAAGCTGCGCCTGCCACAACTCCTGCCCGTGCCAGTGCAGCAGTGCCTTGTCCTGTTTCATGCGGGTGGAGTGCCCACCGGCAAGCAATGCAACTGCAAAAGGCGTGTTCATGATGTGCGGAGGACGCCGCCGCACAAAATCTTCGCGCGTAGGCCACCGTGGCCTTTGAGCGCTTCTTCCGCACCTTCGGCAAAGGCTTGATTCATCCAATAACAGGGCGCTGACTCCTGTGTGCCGAAAAAACGCACGCCCTGCACTTCAAACTCGGTGCCGATGAGCGTGTTGAGATCCACGCCCTTGGTGATGACGTTGCGGCGGAAGGCGGAAGGTGGGACACCCATCACACCCAGTTTTTCACAAAGCCGCTCATACTGTTCGTGTTCGAAAAAGGTGATCTGCCCCTTGTAATCCTCTTTCCAATCGAAGAAGCGATCCCCCACAATGCCCTTTCCGGCCACGCACTCGGCCTGCGACACTTCGATCACAGGTGCCGTGCCCGCAGGCTGGCCGTGATGACCGAAGAAATTGTGCTCCGGGGAGATGAAGAGGTGCAAGATTTGCATGCGTCGCTTGGATGTTGGCGCAAACGTGTCACGATGCCAATGCCTATGATTCAAGAAGAGCAACCCATCCGCGTCGGCATCATCGGAGCCGGCGGCATCGTGAAACAACGCCACATGCCCGGCTTGCGGGCGATTCCGAATGTACAGATCGTGCAGGTGACGAATCGTTCTCTGGCGAGCGCGCAGGCATTCTGCCGTGAATACGCACCAGAAGCACAGGCGGTGGAGCGCTGGGAGGAGGTGGCCTCATCCCGCGATGTGGATGTGGTGTGGATCGGCACGCATCCCTACATGCACGCGGAGATCACCTGCTACGCGCTGCAACACGGCAAGCACGTCTTTACCCAGGCCCGCATGGCGGCATCGCTCGCCGAAGCGAATCAGATGTGGGAGGCATCCATCCGTTATCCAGAGCTTGTCACGGCGATTTGTCCGGCACCGCAGGGGATGAAAGGCGGCGAGAGAGTGAAGCAACTGCTCGCTGAAGGTGCGATCGGCACGCCGCATCAGGCGATGCTGCACAGTTTCAACGATGCGTGGCTCGATCCCGCGAAACCATCGCATTGGCGGCAGCAATCCGAGTTGAGCGGCATCCAGATGCTCACGCTAGGCATCTACACCGAGGTGTTGCAGCGCTGGCTCGGCCACATCGTCGAGGTCGAAGCGCGCGGCAGTATCGTCATCCCTGAACGTGCCGGCGTGGAGGTGGACATCCCTGATTTCGTGAACGTGATGGCAAAATTCCGCAACGGCATCGAAGCCACGCTGATGTTCAGTGGTGTGGCCGCACATGCACCGACGGACAAGCTGTGGATTTTCGGTTCCGAAGGCACACTGAGCTATGATTTCGTCACGGATGAGCTTCAGCTCGGCAAACGCGGTGGCAAGATGGAGACCCTCCCGATCCCGACCGAAATGCAACGGAGCTGGACGGTGGAGCGCGACTTCATCGCCGCCGTGCGTGATCCTGCCGCGCCGCGCCCGAAACCCGATTTCAACGAAGGCATGCTCTACATGCGTGTGGTGCATGCCGTATGGCAGGCGATGGAAAGCCAAGCAGCGGCACGAGTGATGTGACTCACGCCGTGCGGCGGCGGCCGACGGCAAGCGCGCCGTTCACGATTTGCAGCATGCCTTCGACTTGATAGGGCTTCGGCAGCGCGGCGGCGAAACCGTAGGCAGCGCAGTCTTTCATCACTGGATCATCGCGATAGCCCGAGGAGACGATGGCGAGAATGCGGGGATCAATGCGGCGGAGGTGCAGCATCGTCTCACGCCCGCACATGCCATCGGGGATGGTGAGGTCGAGGATGGCGAGATCAAAGGGATGCCCCTGCTGCATCGCCTCCTGATAAAGACGCAGGGTGTCTTTGCCATCGCCGGTCTCGACCACTTCAAACGATGCCTTCTCCAGCGCGCGGCGTAGGAGATCGCGCACCATGAGGTCATCTTCCAGCAGGAGAATACGCGCGGCTTTACTGACACCTGGACGCAGCGATTTGCTGGGAGAATTCGTCACCGGCACGAGCGCCGCCTCGATGGCGCGGCGCATATCTGTCACAGACTGGTAACGGCACTGGCGATCCTGCATCAGAGCTCGGACAACAACGGCATCCAAGCGAGCGTCGATGATGTCAGGCCGCAGCGAGGAGGGTGGTTGCCAGGAGCCGCGTGGCAGGGCACCCGTGAGCATCTGATACATCAACACGCCCAGCGCATAAATGTCTGCGCGGTGATCGACTTCACGATGCTGATTGAATTGTTCAGGAGCTGCATACTCCGGTGTCCCCATGACCATGTGGGTCTCTGTCACCATCGATGCTGCATGGGCGATGTCTTTCGCGAGACCGAAGTCGGTGATCTTCACCTCTCCCTGGCGGGTGAGCATGATGTTCGCCGGTTTGATGTCGCGATGCACGATGCCTTTGGAGTGCGCGTATTCGAGCGCTGCGCAGATTTGTGGCAGCAGCCCCAGTGCCAGCTCCGGTGTCATGCGTCCCTGGCGCATGATCTCGCCGAGATCGGTGCCATCCACGAACTCCATGACAAAAAAGAGGAACTCACTGCCGAGATGTCCGTAATCGTAGATCGCGACGATGTTGGGATGATTGAGTGCCGCCATGGCACGCGCCTCACGGCGGAAGCGATCTTCAAAAGCGTAGTCGTAGCCATCGCTCACGCGCAGCACTTTGATCGCCACCGGGCGCCCGAGGCTGAGCTGGGTGCCCCGATAAACGGTGCCCATGCCGCCGATGCCCACCTGAGCCTGCACGGAGTAGCGCCCAAACGGCATCATCGCAGAAAGTTCGTGGGCCGTCGGTGGAGGCGTGCGCGTCACCACAGTGGCGGAGGGTCGGGTTGTACTCGCGATCTGCATCGTTGATGGGGAACTGTGGCACACGGCGCGACTTGGGCAACTCTCGGAAACGTGCGTCGCAAGGGTGTCGCACGAAAATATCAGAAGGCGTGACAAGTCGGCAAGAAAGGATGTAGGCAGGACTTGTTAATCTCATTTCCATCATGAGTACGCGCTTGTTCTTCCTCGCCCTGGCCGCACCGGCATTGGCTGCCGCCCCCAATGTCCAGCCAAGTGCCGTGGCCGGAAACGAAGCTGTGAGAAAGATCATGGAAACGCGACCTGGACGCGGTGTGATGCGCGATGACACGCCGCCCACGCCACCGCTGGAGGCCGTGAAGAAATTCAAGACGCGCAGCGATGTCGCCATCGACCTCATGGCCAGCGAGCCGGTGGTGGAGCAGCCGCTCTACGGCTCCTGGGACAGCAGGGGACGCTTCTACGTCACGCAATACCGCCAGTATCAGTTCCCCGCCGGTTTGAAAATCATCAGCTACGATCAACACCTGCGCGCGAAGTTCGACAAGGTGCCGCTGCCACCGCCGCGCGGTGACAAAGGTGCGGACAAGATCACCGTCTTCGAGGACACCGATGGCGACGGCTTTTTCGACAAGCACGAGGATGTCATCACCGGCCTGAACATCGCCAGCGCTGCGCTGCATGGCATGGGGCGCATCTGGGTGCTGAATCCGCCGTATCTGCTGAGCTATGCCGATGCCGACTTCGATGCAAAGCCCGACAACGACACGCCCGAGGTGGAGCTGAGCGGCTTTGGACTGGAGGACACTCACAGCGTCGCCACCAATCTGCAATGGGGCATGGACGGCTGGCTCTACGGCGCGAATGGCAGCACCACCACTGGCAATGTCTCCAGTGCCAACTCCAAGAACGTGAAGTGGGAAGGGCAGTGCATCTGGCGCTATCATCCCAAAAAGAAGACCTTCGAAATCTATGCCGAGGGAGGCGGAAACACCTTCAGCCTCGACATCGACAGCAAGGGCCGAATTTTCTCCGGCACGAACGGTGCCACGCGCGGCATGCACTACGAGCAGGGCAGCTACGGCATCAAAGGCTGGGGCAAACACGGTCCGCTGACCAATCCGTATGCTTTTGGCTGGTTCGAGCACATGCGCCATGAAGGCGACAACAAACGTTTTCCGCAGGCTTTCACCGTGTATGAAGGCGGCTTGCTCGGCAGTGCCTACGAAGGCAAAATCATCGCGCCGAACGCGCTGCAAAACCTCGTCTATGTCAGCGAGCGCATCCCCGACGGCTCCACCTTCCGCTCCAAGGATGAAGAAAATCTCCTCAGCACTCCCGACCGCTGGTTTCGCCCTGTGTGGTGCGGTGTCGGCCCCGATGGCGGCTTCTACATGGCCGACTGGTATGACACGCGCCTCAGCCACGTCAGTCCCATCGATGACTGGCACAAAACGAGCGGCCGCATCTACCGTGTGCGTCCCGCGAGCGGTGCGCCGAAGCTGAAGCCGTTTGATCTGAGCAAGGCGAGCGGTGAGGAGCTGCTCGGCTACCTGAGCCATCCGAATGAGTGGTTCCGCAAGCAAGCTGTGCATGAGATCGCTTGGCGCCACATGACAGACCTCGTGCCGAAGCTCAAAGACATGCCGCTGACGATGGACACACTCTGGGCACTGGATGCGCTCGATGCTGTGGATGAGCCGCCGCTTGCATCCAAAGATCCCTATATCCGCCGCTGGGCGGTCAAAATGATCGGCGAGGAAAACAGGAATGCCGAGGCACTCATCCACCTCGCCAAAGAAGAGAGGCATCTCGAAGTCCGTGCTCAAATCCTCGCCACCGCGAAACGCCTCCCTGCTTCGAGCGCTCTACCGCTCCTTTGGAGTGGCGACGAATCATCGGAACCCCATGACGAAAGCGGCCACCTGCCACTGCTCGCCTGGTGGGCACTTGAATCGAAGGCTGAAAAAGAACGCGAAGCCGTTTTCGCTTTCCTGAAGTCAGACGCAGCCTTTTTGAAGACGAAGCTCTTCCGCGATCACCTCGCGGAGAAACTCGCGAAACGCTACGCGCTGGCGGGTGGAGAAGAGAATTTCAATTCGTGTGCCGATTTGCTCGCGCTGACGAACGACGAAGCCCTGCGCGGCAAGTTCATTGCGGGCATTGCCTCGGCGTTTGAAGGCGCGGAGATGCCGAAGCTGCCGGATTCGCTATCGAAGGCGTTGAACGATTACATCGCCAAGAACTCCGGCGGCGATCTCACGCTCGCGCTGCGCAGTGGCAATGCCGACGCGCTGCAAAAGGCACTCAAGCTGCTCGCCGACAAAACGGCCAGCAACACTGCGCGCATCGCCATCGCGAATACGCTGGCCGAACTCGGCAAGCAGGAGGCGGTGATGCCGATGGTGGCCATTTTGAAGGCAACGAATCCTGCGAGCCTCAAACGCGGCATTCTGCACGCAGCGGCCAAATTTGACGACAAGCGCATTCCCGAAGCACTGCTGCTGGGCTACGAGTCTCAGATCGCCGGGGACAAAGCCCTGCGTGAGGATGCTCTGCGCGTCATGGCAGGACGCAAAGAGTGGGCGCAGATTTTGATGAACTTCGTCAACGAATGGAAGGTGCCCGCGAAGCATTTCAGCATCGACATCGTGCGCCAACTCAGCTTGTACAAAGACGCGGAGATCGACGCCGCCATCGAGAAGCACTGGAAGGGCCTGCTGGCCACCGGCCCCACGCCGGAGAAGAAAAAAGAAGCAGCGCGCATCAAGGCCGTCATCAAGAGCGGCCTCGGCGATCCTGAGAAAGGCAAATTGCAGTTCATGGCACGCTGTGCTGTCTGCCACACACTCTTTGGCGAAGGCGGCAAAACCGGCCCCGACCTCACCGGCTATGACCGCACGAATGCAGACTTCTGGCTCGACAATCTATTCATGCCCAGCCTGGAAATCCGCGAAGGCTTTGGCGCCTACATCGTGAGCACGAAGGGCGGGCAAATTCTCACCGGATTGATGGACGCTCAAGATGCCAACGGCATCGTCATCAAAGACATCGCAGGAAACAAAACTGCGATCAAACAGGCGGACATCGCAAAGATGGAGGCATCTCCCGTGTCCCTGATGCCAGAGGGACTCACCACCGGGATGAGCGATGAGGATCTAAAAGACTTCTTCGCGTATCTGATGAAGAGCGCGCCGTGACTCAGAAACCGATGACGTAGAATCGCTTCTGCGAAACCTGCTCAGCCTCGGAGAGGGTGATCCAACGCTCTTGGTAGCGCTCCCCCCAACTGTCGCTGAAGGCGATTTCACCCGTGTCTTTGTTGTAGCCGATGATGAGCACGACATGCCCTGTCTCTTGGTCTGGCGGCAGCCGATTGGCCGCAGACTCTGCAGTGACCTTTTCCTTCCACGCAGTCCAGTCACTCACACCCTTGCGGGCTTCGGTGCGCTTGTTGGCGGTTTTGTTAAACTCCTCGGTGCTGAAGAGGCACCACATCACGGGCACGCCTTTGTCGATGTATTTGGTGAGCTCGCGCAATTTCATTTCACCATTCCAGGAATCAAAAGAACGACGTTTGCTGCGAATCTGCCCAGCCATGCCTTCGAGCAGCATGGAGACGCTGGTGCCACCGCCATAGCCGGTTTGGCCTGCATTGGCGAGGATGTACATGTCTGCTGGCACACCAAGGTAACGCATGGCGCGCTCCGCTGTAGCCGGTGCGCAGTAGCCTTTTGGGCCCTGGTCCACCATGGGGATGTCTTTGATGACGATGTCTCCGTTGTCACGTTTTTCGACATTGGCGAGTGCACGAGCGCGGATGACCGTGTCTGTGGTATCAGCCACCTTGCCGCCTGCGTCTGCGAAGGCGGTGGTGACGATTTGCAGGCCGACGTATTCACCTTCTGCCTCTGCGAGAAGGATGGAGTGTCCGCGCCAATCCCAGCGGCGCATATTCATGCGACCGGATTTTCCTTCGCCAAAACGTTCTTTCCTAGGTTCGCCCAGTGTCTTGGTGAGGGTTTCTGTGATGGCTCCTAAATCGACATCCATCGCTTTCTTCACGATCTGCGCTGCCTGGGCTGGCGGCGTATCTTTATCGAAGTGCATTTCGCCGCCCCCCTTGGCGCTGAACAGATCGCCCTTGTTGGCAAACACCAGGGAGAACGCAGTGACCTTGTCATTTTCCGCATACATCGCCACCGAGTAGGGATGCGCGCCAAAGAGCTTGTAGCCATCCTTGGTGTAGGAGCGGTAGCTGGCTGAAGTTTTTGTCTTTGATTCGGGAGGGATGCCCAGCCTCCCAGCGACTTCTTCCGCAGAGGAGTCCCAGAGAGATGTGTCGGTGAATACTGGCTGCCCGGCTGCCTCATTGAGGGCCGCTGGTGCCAGCTTGTCGTTGGGACCCGGAGTGAATTTTGCGGATGCAGCAGCAGAGGAGGTGCTGCCTGGTGCTTTTTTGACGTATTCTTGATCCGCCGCCGAGAGTGTCGCGATGGGGAAGGTGTAGGTCTGACCGTTGGCAGTCTGAAGAGTCACGTTTGCTCCACTGACGCTGAGCAGTTTGGCCTGAATCGTTTTGCCTGCGTTGTTGGTGAAGGTGCGGAGTTCTGCATTCTGCGCGATCAGCGAAGACACAGAGAACAGAACGGGGGCAGCGACAATGAAGAGTTTCATGGCAGGTGGTAAAACGAGCCAACCCGCCGTTGATTAGCAACTTCTCCTGCGAGGAGATCAGATCCACGTTCCGGCCTCAATCACCGCATCCTTCGGAATGCAGACGATGCCATCGCGGATGTAGTAGTTCGGGCCGTCCATATTTTCGGGTTTGCCCTCAGGGGTGATGACCACGTTGTCTCCAATGTGAACATTTTTGTCGATGATCGCACGCTCGATGCGGCAATTGCGCCCGATGCCGGGCGGAGGGCGGGAGGTATCTGTACCCGCCGCGCCTGAGTAATAGTCCGCCCCCATGAGAATGCACTCACGGATGGTGGTGCCGGGTTCGATTTTTGCGCGCACGCCGATGACCGCAGTCTCGATATGGGCATCGGTAATGATCCCGCCGTCCGCAATGAGTGCGCCGCGAATGGTGGCCCCATTGACCTTGGTGGCAGGCAGAAAGCGCGCATGCGTGAAAATAGGCGCTGAGCTGTCGAAGAAATCGAACTGTGGTACCAAGCGACAGAGGTCGAGGTTGGCATCGAAGAAATTACGGATGGTACCGATGTCCTCCCAGTAACCCTGGAAGTTGAAATTATGTACGCGCCTGTTCTTGATCGCAGCAGGGATGATGTGCTTGCCGAAGTCGTTGAGCGTGTTGTCGAGGCAGTTGACGAGCACTTCACGATTGAAGAGGTAAATGCCCATGGATGCCTGAAAGCGCGCAGCATCTGGAGGGATGCCAAGTGCCTCAAGGGTGGCAGGAGGCATGCGCAGCGTCTCGAGTACCGCAGGATCTTTCGGCTTCTCGACAAACTCGTAAATCCTCCCGTTTTCATCCGAGTGCATGATGCCAAAAGCCGTGGCGGCCTGTGCATCCACCGGGATGGTGGCGATGGTGATGTCCGCTTCCGTGGCGAGGTGCTGCCTCATGAGCAGGCGATAATCCATGCGATAGAGCTGATCGCCGCTGAGAATGAGAAAGTAGTCAAAGTCTCCCTCTAGGAAGTAACGCAGATTTTGGCGAACTGCGTCAGCGGTGCCCTGATACCAGCGCTCTCCTTCGAGAGTCTGCTGCGCGGCGAGTACCTCGACAAAGCCGCGTGTGAACTGGTCGAAGTGATAAGTGCGCGCGAGGTGGCGATTGAGTGAAGCACTATTGTACTGCGTGAGGACGTAAACTTGGCGCAGGCCCGAGTTGATGCAGTTGCTGATCGGGATGTCCACGATGCGATACTTGCCAGCCAGCGGCACGGCGGGTTTTGCACGATTGCCGGTCAGCGGAAAAAGTCGTGTACCTGCTCCACCTCCCATGACGATCGCTAGAGTGTTGCGGCGCAGTAATGTGTCAGCCTCGATCTTGTCCTTGGATGGCGTGCTCATGGGATGCGGTAGAGTGCTGCTATTTCCCTGAAACAAGGCGAGGGTGCAAGCGTTATCCCTGCTCATATCTGGCGGGTGACGCGCCCCGCAGAACACGCCATCCCATCACGCCTCTATTTCCCATGCCCTCAGCCGTCTCCCACCGTTGTTTGATTGCGTCCGGCCTTCTTTGTTTCATCACCTCTGCCACCTTTGGCGCGGTGAACTTTGAAAAAGAAGTCCTCCCCTTCATCATCAAAAAATGTGTGGACTGCCATAAGGCTCCCAGCGTCGTCAACGGACAGAAAAAAGAGCCCAAAGCCGACCTCCGTCTCGATGCATCGTGGGCCATCCTCAAAGGCAGTGAGAACGGCCCCGTGCTCACCCCTGGCGCACCAAACAAGAGCAGCATCTACGAGTCCGTCACGCTGCCAAAAGATGATGATGCGCACATGCCATCGAAGGGGGAAGACCTGACAAAAGCAGAGATTGCGCTTTTGAAAAAATGGATCGAGGAGGGGGCCGACTTCGGCGGTTGGATCGGCAGCAAGGAGGGCATGCCCGCCGACGCGCAAACCGGTGCCGCCAAAACGCAGAAACCACGTCAGCACGACCTTTTTTATGCCGCCCTTGAAAAAGAGGTCAAAGCCCCTTCAGAGGCCGCGCTGACCAAGGCCAAGGAGGCTGGTGCGCAAGTTTCACCCGTAAAAGTCGATGGCCATCTGCTGCGCGCAGATTTCCTCACCGGCGTCTCAAAGTGCGATGATGCCAAAGTCGCTGCCGCTCTGCTGCCACTCAAAGAGAATCTCGTGCAGATCGACCTGGGGCGCACCGTGATCTCAGACGCTGCACTGAAAACGATCGCGCAGCTTCCGCGTTTGGTGAATCTCGATCTGCGTCAGACCAAGATCACCGATGCGGGGCTTGAGGCACTCACCGGCTTGAAAAAGCTCCAATCCCTCAATCTCTACGGCACCGAGGTCACCGACGCTGGCCTGAGACATCTTGCCAAGATCAAATCACTGAAGCATGTCTATCTCTGGCAGTCCAAAGCCACCAAAGCGGGCGTGAAACAGCTCGCCGCAGCCATCCCAGGAATCGAAGCCAGTATTGAATGAACCACTGATCACTTTATGAAGAAAACACACCTCCTCATGCTCGCCGCCATGTTCAACGCCATCTTCGGGACCGCTCACGCGGGCGAAGGGGAAAAAGTCAGCTACGACGCGCCCGCCGTCTCGGGCATCAATCAGGACGGTGCCACCGTCAACTTCGCGGACGTCTATAAGAAAGGCCCCACGGTCGTCTTCTTTTATCCCAAAGCCGACACACCCGGCTGCACCAAGCAGGCTTGCTCACTGCGAGACGCTTTCGCCGATCTCTCCAAACAAGGCGTGCAGGTGCTCGGCGTCAGCTTTGACAAGCAGGATGCGCAAAAGGCGTTCAAAGACAAATTCACTCTGCCCTACGACCTCATCGCCGATCCCGAAGGAAAAATCGTCGCCGCGTTCAAGGTGGAGAAAATGGCGCGTGGCCTGCTGAACTTTGCCAAGCGCAGTTGCTTCCTCATCAAGGACGGCAAAGTCGTGTGGCAGGATCATGCCGCAGCCACCGACAAACAGGCTGAAGACATCAAACGCGTTTTGGGATCATTGTAGTTTCAAAACGGACGCGGACTTTGAGAGACGCGCTCTAAGGCAAAAAATTGATTGAAACAGAGGGGGCGGGCACTACTGTCGCCGCCCCAACCCTGACCCTCATGGCCGACGCAGCAAACAAATACGCCCAAAACGCCCCCGGAGCTTATTATGTCGATGATCAATGCATCGACTGCGACCTGTGCCGCGAGACTGCCCCGGCGAACTTTAAGCGTGATGACGATGGCGGCCATTCATTCGTTTTCAAACAGCCGGAAAATGACGACGAGCGTAATCTCTGCGAAGAAGCGCTTGCCGGCTGCCCAGTAGAGGCCATCGGTCGCGACGGCGAGTGATCCAACCATTGCGGACACTTCACGGCAGCGTTATCCAGCGTGAGGCAATGACGTTGTCTAAATTCACGCAGTGATTTGATCCGGAATCCAGCGGGAAGGAAACTTGCACCGTGTAGCCTTTGAGACTCGAAGGGCCCGTCGTGGAAAGATCACTCTCCAACCATCGCCCAAGTTCGCTGTCTCTCTGACAGTAGGCATAGATTGCGTTCTCTCCATTCTCGGAGATCATCTTGACGCACAGATAGCGTTGAGAGTCAGCGAATTCATACTCGTAGTAATCAAACTGCCTGACGTAAGCCCGCAGCTTCACCGGTTTTGCCGGGCGCTCCTCACGCAACGCCGCGAAGGACTTTTCGCCGTACCCCACCAGACTCTCCCAATCGAGGAGGAATCTCCCATCTTCCCCGCGCATCATCGCCACTTCCAGCAAACCGAGAGGGCGGCTGCTGTCGTAGCTGAAATAGAGAATCTCCACGCCGTCGATTTGGTAGCGCGCTTTGGCCTTGAGCGAGCCCGGCACCGGATCCTTGCCCTTTTGATGCTCATAAAAATTCTCCATCAAAGGTGCCACTCGACTGGGATTCCTCACCAACGGAATGCGGTCCTTCCAAGCAGTCGTTTTCCAATAGCGATCCAGAAGCGCGATGGCATCCACCACCTCCGCACTGGATTCTTGCAAAGGCAGGCTGCGCACCTGCGAAGATGGGGGAGGATGCTGCGTCCGCGCGGCTGGTGGTGTCACCTCGGGTGACGCACTTAGGTTTGCTGTTATAGATCGCGGCGATGCGGTTGGAGAGGGGGCTTCTTGAGTCATTTTCGGTGGCACCACCGAAAGCCCCATCTTCGCCAAATCGCGTGCCCGGGTCTCTGCTTTCTTCGCAGCTTCAATCAGAACCTTGCGTCCAGCCACTGTTTCAAAATACCACTGCCACCCCACCAATAAGGTCAGACACAAGCACAGACAGATGACAAGGCTCACGCCCATAAAAGCGCGATGAGAACCGATGGAACCGGGGGTCATGAGCGGAGCAGTGAATAGAACTTTATGCGTTGATAATGATAGGAAAACATTGCCGACACAAGCACTTGGTTGCTGCATCTGCCACAGCCCGCTACATTCTCAGCCCATGAATTACCCGGAGAAGGCCCGCCGCGTCATCCAGCTCGAAATCGACGAGTTGCAGCGGCTGCATGCACGTGTGGATGATCACTTCAGCCGCGCCATTGAGGCGATGCTCTCCTGCCTGCGTACGCGTGGTAAGCTGATCGTCTGCGGCGTGGGAAAAAGCGGCAACATCGGCCGCAAGCTCGCCGCCACGCTCAACAGCACTGGTGCCACGACCGTGCTGCTCAATGCGGGCGATGCACTCCATGGCGATCTCGGCGTCATCGACCCTGGCGATCTCGCGATCCTGCTCAGTTACAGTGGCGAAACCGGCGAACTGCTCAATCTGCTGCCACATCTGAAACGATTCGGCATTCCCGTAGTCGCCATCACCGGAGGCGCAGAGTCCACGCTGGCCAAGAATGCGGACATCGTGCTCGACACCCATGTCACCCAAGAAGCCTGCCCTCTGAACCTCGCTCCCACCTCCAGCACCACGACGATGTTGGTGCTGTGCGACGCTTTGGCGATGACACTGTTGGAGGCTCGCGGCTTCCAGTCCTCCGATTTTGCCAAATTGCATCCCGGCGGTTCTCTCGGGCGTGCCTTGTTGACGCGAGTCAGCGATGTCATGCGTCGCGGCGATCAGCTTGCGACGATTCGACCTGAAACCACCGTGCGTGAGGCTCTCCAAGCCATGACTCAGGCCCGCAGCGGTGCCGCCGTCGTGGTGAATGCCGATGGCACACTCGCTGGCGTCTTCACGCATGGCGATTTCGTCCGCGCCTTTCAGAAGAACAGCGCCATCGCCAATCAAGCAGTGCGTGAATTCATGACGCCACGTCCTGTCAGCATTCAGGAGGACAAGCTCGCCACCGAAGTGCTCGCCACCCTGCAAAACAGCCGAGTGGATGACATTGTGGTCGTCGATGCCCAGGGGAAACCCGTCGGCATGGTCGATACGCAGGACCTCACACGGCTGCGCCTCGTCTAGCGCCTGCCTTCGAGGCTTTTAGAAATCCGTGACTTCACGATAGTGCCGCACGCGATAGCCACGCTTGCGCAGCAGCTCGATCAAACCGGTGTCCGAGGTGAAATGGCCCGTGCCTACGAGCACCATGACCTTCTCTCCTTTCTTGAGCATCTCATCCAGCCGATCCACCCATGTACGGTTTCGCGCGATGAGGAACAGGTTCAGCAAGTCGGGATATTTCTCGGCCTCGCGAAACAACATCTCCTGCAAGGAAGCCAGATCACCACGTTTCCAGGCAAGGATCAGCTTTTCGTATTCCTCTGCCACATTGCTGATTTCTCCCAGAGTTTGGTCCAGCAGCTCCCGCTGTTGCTTGTCACTCAGTGATGCGAAGAGTTGGATTTGAAATTCCACCGTTTCCAGCCCCTCCGCAGGCTTCCCGTCCTTCTTTGCGCGCGCCTCGAAGTAGGAGTCCACTCCTTGATTCGCTTTTGCTCCCAGTGCCGCATACTCGGTGGAGGTGATCACCAGCGAGACAAACCAAGGTCGAAAGCGATTCATCGACGAGGCCTCGAGCTTGCGTTTTTCCGCCCACTTCTTCACCGCCTCCCACGTCTCCTTGCTCACATTTTCCTCCAGTGAACTATCCGCCGAGTACATGCCGAGCTGCGTCATGCGGCTGGTCAGCTCTGGCCCCGTGGCTGCGCCAGGCGGCAATTCCAGCACGAGCTTCTTAGAGTACATGTAAGCCGCTTCATAGCCAGGAGCCAGCGGGTAGTCCTGCTCGCGCAAGATGTGGATCGTGCCACAAAGGAACAACCGTCCGCCATTCGGCCCATCGACCACCCACACGCTGCCATCTCCATCCCCATCGGAAATGAATCCCTTCGCCCCTTTTTTCTCCTGAGTGGCATTCGGCCCCACCTCACGCCCGCACGCCATGGCGCACACGCACAAAGCGAGGGAGAAAAGCAGGCGGAACGAGAGCATGAGCGATTCAAACACGCGTCGTCAGTCAGATGCAACCGCGATGTGGCCCTCCTTGCCATCGGCCCGCGGCGGTGGAGAATCCCCCCCGTGCTTAAAAACACTGCGGCTCCACCCCGATCATGAAAAACATCTTTCTGCTTCTCCTCATCACGCAGGCACTCCACGCCGCCGAGCCGCTGACGCTCAAACTCTGGCCTGAAGGTGCTCCAGGAAAAATGCAACCACATTCCAAAGCTACCGACGACTTCATCCGCACCAAGGCCGGCAAAAACACCATCACCGACATTCACGAGCCGACGATCACTCTCTATCGCCCCGATCATCCGAACGGTGCCAGCGTGATCGTCGCACCGGGCGGCGGTTACGTCTTTCTCTCTGCCGTGCATGAGGGCACGCAGGTCTGTGAATGGTTCAATCGCATCGGCGTCACAGGCATCCTGCTCAAATACCGCACGCCCACCCGCGACGAGGCCGCACCCCATGAAAAGCCCGTCCAGGATGCCTCCCAGGCCCTCGCCCTCGTGCGCGAGCATGCCCAAGAATGGCACCTCGACCCCAAGCGCGTCGGCCTGCTCGGCTTCAGCGCGGGAGGAAATCTGCTCGCGCACCTCGCCTGTGATCGCATCACAAAAACGGAGCTGCCCAATTTCGGCATCATGATCTACGGCGGCGGTTTTGTTGAATTCAAAGAGCCGACCAAGCTCAAGCATGGCTTCTCCGTGCCTGCCGACATGCCGCCCATGTTTCTCGCCTGCGCCCATGACGATGGTCAGAACCCCATTGCGGCCACCGTGCTCTATCTGGAGTGCAAAAAACTCAACATCCCCTGCGAACTGCACCTCTTCACTAAAGGCGGCCACGGTTTCGGCATGCGCCAAGCCGGAAACCCCATCAACGACTGGCCACAACGCTGTGCTGAGTGGATGCAGAGCAGGGGACTCCTCCAAGCAGCACCGTGACGCGCTGTCTCGACTGGAATCAAGCATCGCTCACGGCGCAGCAGCCACGGCAGGCTCGACACGCCGGTTGAGGAACTGGCGGCTCTTCACGATCTCGAGTACGGCGGCAGAAAATTTACCGTGCTGTGCCTTCAAAGATGACTGCATCTGTTGAAGAAGTTTTTTATCGCTGGGCAAAGTCTGGCGTCCGAGCGCATAACCGAGCAGCTTGCGCGTCAATTGCGCGACGAACTGTGCTTCGTTCTTTTTCAGGTAGGCACGCAGTCCTGCGAAGCCCTGAAATTTGGCACCGTCAGGCATTTCCCCGGTGTCGTCGATTTTACCACCCGTGTTGTCCGCAGAGCGGAAACGACCGATGGGATCAAATCCCTCCAGTGCAAAACCGAGTGGATCGATGCGCTCGTGACAGACGGCGCAGGCGGAGTCCGTGCGGTGCTGCATCAGTGCTTCGCGCAGGCTTGAGGGTTTGCTGGTTTCTTTGAGTTCAGGCACATTGGGCGGCGGCGGTGGACTGTTGAATCCGAGCACGACTTGATAAAGGAAATCGCCGCGTAACACGGGACTCGTGCGACTCGGGCGTGAGGTTTTGGTCAGCAGCGCTGCCATCCCGAGGATGCCTCCGCGATGGTAGGCGGCAATGCCTTTGACCTCACGGAACGCATCTCCAGTCACGCCGGGAATGCCATAATGCTTCGCGAGCCGCTCGTTGAGAAAGGTGTAGTCGCCATCGATGATGTCACTGACAGGGCGATCTTCGCGCATGAGGCGGGTGAAGAATGTGGTCATCTCGCGATACATATCCGCACGCAGTTGTGGCGTGAACTGCGGGAAGATTTTTTCATCGACGAGATTGTGCGCGTCGAAGCCGTTGAACTTCAGCCACTGCCCCGCGAACTGCTCTGCAAGCGCGGCGGACTTCGGATCGCGCAGCATGCGCTGTGTCTGCGCAGCGAGCACTTCAGGCTTGAGGAGACTTCCGTCTGCGGCAGCACGGCGAAGCTCCGCATCCGGCATGGACGCCCACAGGAAGTAACTGAGGCGCGAAGCGAGATCGTAGGCACCCAGCGTGGCTTCATCACTCTGCCCCTTGGCCATCTGCGGCAGTGTCTCGGCCTTGAAGATGAAATTTGGTGAGACAAGGATGCGCACGAGCACCTCACGCGCGGCAGATTCGCGATCGAGTTCCTTCTGTCGCCCAGAGGCATACAGCGCATCGAGCTTTGCGTTCTCCTCCGCCGTCAGCGGACGACGCCAGGCACGCGTGGCAAAGTGGTGCAAATGACCGCACATGAGCGCATCATAGGCTTTCTCCTGCTGCGCATTTAACCTCCCGGGAGAGACGTAGGCCCAGTCCTGCTTCATGGCCTCAAGCTGCGCGCGATCTTTGCTGCCAAGGAGATGGCCGAGTTGCTCATCGCTGTAATAATAGACCGTGATGTTCGGCTTGCCGCCGCGATGAAGATTGTCAGCAACTTCTTCGAGACGGCGCTCAAACATATCAGGGAAAGCGATCTTCATCTTGTTGAAGTCACTCATGGTGCGACGTGCAGCGGGAGTTCTGACCTTCCAGACTGTCAGCACGCCCGGGATGATGCGCGTGACATCGCGCGGCTTTTCCGTGGTCATCGTCCACTGCATGGTTGCCTCCTCGGCCTCGGGGTTCTCCAAATCGAGGCGAGTGTCCACCTTGAGCCAGTAAGCTCCCTCCGGCACAGGTAAAGTGACCACCTGTGGCGCGGCGAAAGCGAGAGTCTGGGGCGGGATGGTGCGTCCCGGCTGCGGGTGCTTGCCGTAGAGCGCGCGTGATTTTTCCAGTTCGGCAAGGCGCGCTTTGAGCACGCCAAGGTTGGGCGGCGGTGGATTGGCAGCCGCTTGCTTGCGCGTTTCTTCCAGCGCTTTGTTCAGCCACTGAAAGTAATCGACCTTTCTCTTGCCAATGTTGGCCTCGATCTTTGTCACCAGCGCGATGTCGCCTTTGTTGCCGTCGCCGATGTCGCCAAAACAGAGATGCACGTGTGAAGCTCCCTTCACCGCGCCCTGCATCGGATAGGGGCGGATGCCGTCACTGTCCTGCTGACGACGTTGCACGCCGCTGCCGGGTTTCTTCGGATTATTCCAGCTCAGCAAATCGGCCTCGATGGCTTTGATCCGCTCTCGCGTCGTTTTTTCATCGGCGGGCAGCTCACGCCATGCCACGCGCACAAGATCGAGAAAGCGACTTTCCGGCTGCGTGGAGTTCACGAGATTCCACCAGTTGCTCAGGAAATAGGTGCTGAGCTTCATGTCCTTCGCGAGTTGGTCGAGCGGCGTTTTGCTGTGCTTGTGTTTCCAACAGGCGAGCATGTAGTCCCCTTCACGCATGGGATCGAAGTCCTTCGGCAAATACGGCGCTGCCTTTTGCTGATACCACACATAAAGCCCCTGTTGCGCCTGCGCCTTGACCTGCTCTGGCCCGCGCAAACCGATGCGTTGGGGATGAAACACGATGCCCGTGCCCGGGAGGATGGTGGCGTGGTCAGCGAGCTTTCTCGCGGCACTGAAGTACTTGTCAATGGACGCCGGGCTGATGAAAAGCACATCTCCAGTGTTGGTAAATCCCTCACCGCCGCCGCCATCGGCCTGAAACTCCTTCGCCAGCGCATAATCGCGGCCTGCGAGATCGCGAATGGTGTTGTCATACTCGGCGTTGGTGAGACGGCGCATGGTTACAGGGCCAGGATCGCCAGCCTTCGCCTCAGCGAGTTTATCGAGGCTGCCTTGCACCCATCCCGTGATGCCGTCTTTTTCTCCTGGAGTGAGCTGCTTCGCCTTCCGCGGTGGCATATCGCCGTTCTCGATGGATTCCTTCACGTCGGACCAGAGGTCGAAATTCTCCGTCACGCCTGGATCGGCGGCGAACTGCTTCAAATCGACATCTCCCTTGGTCTTCTCCCCACCGTGGCAGGAGTAGCACTTCGCCGCGAGCATCGGCTCCACTGCTTTCCAGTCAGGAGCAGCGTGAAGATGGGGCATGACAAAGGCGGCAAGGCCGCCCGCGAGAATCTGGCGGGTGTGGACGAGCATTTCTGTTTTTTGGGGGTGTGCAGGATACGCCACATCCGCAGCGCTTTCATCAATGTCCACCACGCAGAACGTGTGCCATGCTTGTACACCTCCGTTCGGAAAGTGCAGCTTCTCACCCCACGCCGACCATTTCCCCCGCATGGCGGGCCTCATAGCCTGGCAAATCGTCGATCAATTTCCGGTAAGCGCGACTACGGAGCAACCGAATGAGAGCCTGAAGCCGTGGATCATGCTCCAGAGATGCGGGGAAACAGAGATCGAGAGATTCTTTCCGCACGGGCAAAAAACGCAGCCCGCCGTCCACGGCACTGAGTTGCACACACACCCCAGCCTCCGCCCAGCCACTGCGCACGGCATCCACCACCGCTTGATGGCTATGGACAATGCATCTGCTGGAGATGCGGCGGTGTACCAATTCATCCAGGCACTCGCGCGCAGCGGAACCGATTTCGCGCGCAGCCCAGTGCCGCACCTTCCCCACACAGGAACTCACAGTGCGCGCAGCACTGTCTCTAGGCAGCACGACGCCCTCCTGCCAATCCGCACAGCGCAGCAGGCGAAAGCCCGCGCCGAGTTGGTTGCGCACGGTCTCCAGATTGCGCTGCGGCAGATGCGCTGTGGAGCGATGCAATGCCGCGACGTGAACGGCTCCTTGTTTGAGCAAGTCCAGCGCCGCCCCTCCGCCACGCGGGAAAGCGAGCAATCTGAATCCCGATGCTGCGGCGTATTCTGCTGACAGCAGACCGGCTGCGGGATCGCACCCTGCCAAAACGAGAGTGCGCGTCGGGTTCCGCGCGATGCGCTCATGCAGCACGCCTCTGCGGGAGATCCCGTCGTGTGCCCACGAGCTACCTGAAAGAGTTTCCGCCGGGTAGAGCATGTGCCTGCCATTCACTTCCGCCTCCCAATAGCGGCAGTTCGATGGATGTGGTTCCCAAGCCCACTGGGGATGCCTGGAAGCTCCGACCTGCCTTTGGCCAAAAAGCTCCTCCACACCGCAATCCAGCGCGGCGGCTATCCGCAGTGCCGTCGTGACCGAAGGCGTGAGGCGCCCTGCCTCCACGGCACTGATCGAGCTGCGCGGAATGCCTGCGCGTGAAGCGAGCGAATCCTGCGACCAGCCGAGGGCAGCGCGGCGTTGCGCGACGGGGTGCGGCTCATTTCTTGCAGACGACATGTGGATATGAGTGGCCGCGATCCTGCGGGAGTCAATCCATCAAGCGAATGGCTGCGGGCACATCATTGACATGATCATAGATTTCTGTGACAGGATACGATCATGCAACGTACGGCCATACTCCTATCCCTCCCACTCCTCTCCTTCGCCGCCGAGCCACAGCCATTTGAACTGGGAGAGGTGGTTGTCTCCGCAGATGCCCCAGGCAGTCTGGTAGCAGCGACCACCCGCGTCAGCGCTGCGGACATCCGCACTTTTGAGCGGACCGATTTGGCGGGAGCACTGCGCCTGAGCCCCGGAGTTTCTGGCAGCAACAACGGCCCGCGCAACGAAGCGGGCGTGTATGTGCGCGGCTTTGATCTACGGCAGACACCCATCTTCATCGACGGCATTCCTGTTTATGTGCCCTACGATGGCTATGTCGATCTAGGCCGTTTCTCCTCGGCGGACGTCGCGGAGATCAATATCTCAAAAGGCTTCAGCTCAGCCACTTATGGGCCCAACACCCTCGGCGGAGCGATCAATATCGTCACTCGCAAACCTGAAAAGCCCTTCGAAGGAGACCTTCTCGGTGGTTGGATGCAGGAAGGCGGCTACATCGGTGCCAGCAATCTCGGTTTTCGCAGCGAGCATTGGTATCTCCAACTCGGCGGCTCGATCACTAATGTGGACAGCTATCGCATGTCCAAGGACTTCAAGCCCACGACCACGGAGGACGGCGGTACTCGCGACAATGCCTACCGCAATGACTGGCGGGTCAGTGCCAAAATCGGCTACATGCCCAACAAGACCGATGAATATGCCCTGGGTTACATCCTTCAACGCGGCTCCAAGGGAAACCCCACTTACGCCGGCAGCTTGCCACCTGCGCAGCAGCCGCGTCGTTATTGGCGTTGGCCGCAATGGGACAAACAAACGATCTATTTCATCGGCAACACCCAGGTCGGGGAGAACACCTGGATCAAAGAGCGGCTGTACTACGACCAGTTCACAAACTCACTCTTTGCCTACAACAACAAAGCCTTCAATACCCAGAACCCACCGGCAGGTTTTCAGAGTTACTACCTTGACCGCACCTTTGGCGGTAGTCTTGAAATCGGCACTAAGTTTGGCAGCAAAAACACCCTGAAGGCGGCTCTGCACGGCAAGTACGATCGCCACACGGAGCATAATCAGGGTGCTCCTTTCTACTCCTTCGCGGACCGCACGTTCTCCCTCGGCATCGAGGACACTCACCAATTCACGGAGCGCTTCAGCGTGATCCTGGGTGCCAGCTACGATCGCCGGGATGTTCTGAAAGCCGTGGACACCAACACGGGAAACACTCTTGGAGGAGACAGCTTCACTGCCTTCAATCCGCAAATCGGCCTCTTCTACAAACTGCCCAAGCACGGCACCTTTCATGCGACTGTGGCGCGTAAGAGTCGCTTCCCCACGATCAAAGACCGCTACTCCTACCGCCTCGGCGCCGCCATTCCGAACCCTAATCTTGAGCCAGAGCGCGCCGTCCATTATGACCTCGGCTACAAGGGCAATCTGAGTGACGATTTGGAAATCCGCGCGAGCCTCTTTGCGTCGATGGTGGAGGATACGATCCAGCGAGTGGACAATGTGATGCCGGGCGTCTTCCAACTTCAGAACGTCGGCAGATCGCGCAACCTCGGTGCGGAACTCGGCTGCACGTATAAACCGAGTGACGCTTTCCAATTCGGACTGAACTACACCTACCTCGATCGCAAAAACCTCAGCCAGCCGCAGGTGAAGCTCATCGACACGCCACGCCACTCTCTTTTCACTTGGGCGGACATCCGCCCGGTGAGCTGGCTGAGCATCATCCCGAGTGCCGAGTATAATAGCTCACGCTGGGGCCTCACGACGGGTGCGGAGGTCGGCGGTTATGCGCTGCTGAATCTGAAAGCCGTCATTCGCCTGCCCGGCCAGGCCACACTGAGCTTTGGCGTGAATAATGTGTGCGATCGCAATTACGCCATCGCCGAAGGCTACTTTGAAGCCGGCCGCACGCTCTTCGCCAACCTTCAGCTCAAATTTTGAACCATGCGCCGCCTCCTTCCCATTCTCTTCCTGCTCGTCATCCACTCCTCTGGAGCTGCCGCCGAGGATCTCGTGGTGCAAGTGAACTCTGGGCAGCCCATCAAACTCACACTGTCTGACTTGGAACTGCTGCCACACCAGACGCTGCAGGCCAAGGATCACAATGGCATCAGTGCTGCGTGGTCGGGCGTGCCGCTCTATCAGGTGCTCCAGCAAGCAGGCGTGAGTTTTGGCGACACTCTGCGTGGCGCGTCACTGGCACAGTATGTGGTGATCTCCGCGCCGGATGGTTACCGGGTGGTCTTTACACTGCCGGAACTGGATCCGCGCAATACAGATCATCCCGTGCTTCTGTGTGATTCGATGAATGGTGCGCCGTTGCCCGCCGACATCGGTCCACTGCGCATCGTGACGAACACAGACAAACGCCACTTCCGCTGGGTGCGGCATGTGACACGGATCGAGCTGCGCAAAGTCGAGTGATTCTCATGCCCGACCCTGATTCCTCGCACCCTCATGGTCGTTCTCTCGCCCCAGTGCCGTAGATAAATTTTTTTCGACGTAATGCCGCCGTTGCGCACGTTTGCATCGGCATGCGCTTTGTTTTCCTCCTCCTTGCTTGGGGTGTCACCGCAAAGGCGGCACCGAATGTGCTCTTCGTGGTCAGTGACGATCAACGACCCGACACGCTCCATGCTCTGGGTCATGCGGTGGTCGCGACACCGAACCTCGATCGTCTCGTCGCGCGC
Source organism: Prosthecobacter sp. (assembly GCA_039806835.1). GTDB lineage: Bacteria > Verrucomicrobiota > Verrucomicrobiia > Verrucomicrobiales > Verrucomicrobiaceae > Prosthecobacter. The sequence continues at coordinate 429,392 of JBDHQD010000003.1, forward strand.
GGGACGGCTTTTACCCGGGCGTATGCAGGCTACCCCATTTGTTATGTGAGCCGCGCACAGATGCTCACCGGCACGCACGCCTTCAAAGCACTGCCGAAATATCCGGGAGGAGCCATCGATCCACGACTGGCGACACTGGCTGGCACGCTGCAAAAAGCTGGCTGGCACACCTGTTACTCGGGCAAGTGGCACAGCGACGGCCATCCGCAGCAACGCGGCTACACAACCACCAGCGCTCTCTTTTCCAGCGGCGGCGGGAAAGGGGTGACACAGCCTGAAGTGGATGCACGCGGACGCCCGCTGACCGGCTATCGCGGATGGACTTTCAAAGACGCGCAAAATCAGCCCGAACTCGAAAAAGGAGTTGGCTTGCAGCCAGACAACAGTCGCCACATCGCAGACGGAGCCATCCGCGCGCTTCAGCAAGCTCCCAAAGATCGGCCCTGGTTCCTGCATGTGAATTTCGCTTTCCCACACGATCCGCGTCAGTGGCCCGCAGGTTTGGAGAATCGCTACGAGGCCGCACGCATGCCGCTACCAGGCAACTTTGCCACACAGCATCCCTTTGAGCATGGCAACCTCACTGGCCGCGATGAACTTCTGCTCTCCACACCGCGCACCGAGGCGGCCGTGCGTGAGGAACTCGCGCTCTATTACGCGATGATCACCGACATGGACGCCCAACTCGGGCGCATCCTCGCAGCCCTGCCTGCGGAGGAGGAAACCATCATCATCTTCACCAGCGATCAGGGGCTGGCACTCGGCAGCCACGGTCTGCTCGGCAAACAAAATCAATATGAACACAGCATCCGCAGTCCGCTGATCATCTGCGGCCCAGGGCTGCCGAAAAACGAGCGCTGCACAGCACTGGTGATGCTGCATGATCTCTTCCCGACACTCTGTGACCTCCTCGGCATCTCCACTCCAGACACTGTGACTGGAAAAAGCCTGGCACCGCTGCTGCGGCATGAATCAACTCGCGTGCATGAGTTTGTGACCGGCATGTTCACTCGCACGCAGCGCATGATCTGCGATGAGCGGTGGAAGCTGGTGCTCTACCCGCAAATCGGACGTGAGCAGCTCTTTGATCTGCAAAATGATCCGCTGGAGATGCACGACCTGAGTGGCGAAGCCTCCGTGAAGAATGTGCGCACCGCTCTGCGTGAGAAGCTCAATGCTTGGAGAGTCAGCCACGGCGATCCGCTACCACCCGGCATGCCTCCCCAAGCAAATCCGAAGTAAGCTCATCTTGAGTCAGCTCAGTGATCCAGCGCTGGCAGCGGGAAGTCCGCGCTGTTCTCGTGCTGTGCCGCCATGACGGCTTTCATTTTAGCGACGATCTCAGGATGATCGGCAGCGACATCGTGCGTCTCTTGCGGATCAGTGGCGATGTTAAAGAGTTCCTCAGTCGTCGGCTTGCCCTTGGCCTTGGCCTTTCCCTTGGCCGCCATGCGCACCAGATTGCGCCGCACGAGCTTCCAGTCTCCCTGACGCAGCATCTGCTGTCCACCGTAGCTGCGGAATTCACGGTAGAGGAACTCACGGGCGGGCTGATCGCCGCCGAGGAGCGTGGGAGCAAAGCTGATGCCATCGGTGCGCGCGGGTGTTTTATCCGCCTTCCCAACAAGCTCCGCCAGCGTGGGCATCCAATCCTCAAATCCACACACACGGTCGCTCGTGGAGCTGGCTTTGATCTTGCCCTTCCAGCGCACGATTGCCGGAGCGCGAATCCCGCCCTCGTAGAGTGCGCCTTTGCCATCGCGCAGCCCTTGGTTGGAGTTGAAGAAAGCACAGTCCGTGCCCGCCAATCCCTGATGCGTGCCGGTCAGCGGTCCGTTGTCGCTGGCAAAGATGAAGATCGTATCATCATCGAGGCCGAGCTGGGAGATCAGCGCCATCATGCGCCCGATTTCGCGATCCATGCGTGTGATCATCGCCGCATACGCAGCCTTCGGCTTGAAATGCGGCAGATAGCCCTTGCCACCGGGATAGGGCGGATCGTCAAACTTGCCGATGTATTCCTGGAGCGAGTCCTCGGGCACCTGCAGCGCGACATGCGGCACGGTGGTCGGCCAGAAAAGAAAAAACGGCTGATCCTTGTGACTGCGCGCAAAGGCGAGCGCCTGTTCGGCAATGAGATCAGCCGAGTAGTCATTGCCTTGGAAGCGTCGATAACTCTCCGGCTTCGTGGGATCTTCACCCTCACCGAGCTTGTCATTGGAGAGAAACGCAGGGTTCTTCAGGTCGATCGTGCGATCATTATCCCACAGATAGGTCGGGTAGTAGTTGTGTGCCACGCCTTGGCAGTTGTAGCCAAACCAGCGATCAAAACCCTGCTTCAGCGGCTCTCCCGTCGAGCCCGGCCCTCCGAGCCCCCACTTGCCAAAGCCTCCGCTCGTATAGCCCATCGACTTGAACATCTCCGCAAGGGTGATCGTGCTCTCTGGAATGGGAAACTGGCCTTCGTGCTCAGGCTTTCCGATTTTCGGCAAGCCGATGGCATTGTCTGCTTGGCGATTGTCGCGAATGAACGCATGACCTGGATGCAGCCCCGTCATCAGCACGCAGCGAGACGGCGCGCAGACGGCATTGCCTGCATACATCTGCGTAAAACGCATCCCCTCCGCCGCCATGCGGTCGATATTCGGCGTGCGAATGATTTTCTGGCCGTAGCAGCCGAGATCGCCTGGGCCAAGATCATCGGCGAGAATGAAAATCACATTCGGCAGGCGAGCGTGCGCAGCGAGTGCGCACGCGAAGACGAGGAGACAAGTCAGGAACTTCATGGCTCCTTAGAAACGACCGCCAAGTGCTTTTCTTTTGAGAACCACCACTCCTCTCCCATGAGGAAAGGCTCGTCCTCGAACACGTCCTCCTCTCATGATGCCACCCAGCATCCATGCGTGACCTCACACTCGTCGCTCTGCGACTGACGAGTACGTTTCCAAACACGGTTTGGCTCGCCCCCTGCTTGCGACGGAACGGCAAGGAACGGAGCGCGGGCCTCCGAGCCCGCAGCAGGATCTTCCCGTGATGAGCCAACGAATCAGCCATGACGAGACGCATTCACAGTGATCCTCGCTAGGTCGGAGTTTGGGACATGCAGCACGCGTTTTGCGAGCGGCATGCTGCGGCTTCGGAGAGCCGCGCTCCCGCAGGCGCTGATTTCAGTGTGTCGTTGTCACATCAGAGGATTGAACCGCAGAGACACGAAGTGCACAGAGATCGGAGAATCAGGAATCAGTTCTCTGTGCTCTCCGTGGCTTCTGTGGTGAATGGATCGGGCAATATTAAGGGCTTCAAGAGCAGGTGGAGAAAGGTGTAGATTTTATTTGCGTATTTGCGCTTATCGGCAAATAAACGCGCCGTCACGCCCGATGCCATCCCTCATCCTCCTCGCCGCAGTCCTACTGATCGCTTACGCCAACGGCGCGAATGCGAATTTCAAAGGCGTGGCTTCACTTTTCGGCAGTGGCACGACGAGCTACCGCACGGCAGTGCTTTGGGCGGCGGCGACAACTGCGGCAGGGTGCATCGCGGCGTCGTTCCTCGCTGCGACCTTATTGAAGGCATTCTCAGGGAAGGGGCTGGTGCCGGAGGCATTGATCGCACAGCCCCCTTTTCTGGCTGCGGTGGCTGTCGCCACTGGGGTGGCAGGGATTTTGGCGACGCGGTATGGATTTCCTGTTTCTACGACGCACATGCTGACGGGGGCGCTGCTGGGGGCTGGCATGGTCGCCGGAGAGGTGAACATGACTGGGCTGTGGGAGACGTTTTTGAAACCTCTGTTACTCAGTCCCGTGCTCGCCGTGGCCGCGGGGTCTGTACTTTATCTCATTTTGAAAGGGATGCGCCTCGCGCCGGATCATCGGACGAGGCGGCTAGATGCGCTGCACTTCCTCAGCGCAGGTGCGGTGTGCTTCGCGCGTGGGCTCAATGATACGCCAAAGATAGTTGCGCTGCTCTTGAGTCTCCCGTGGTTGCGCGGAGACGCGGGATTTTATCTGGTGACAGCGGCGATGGCCGCTGGTGGTCTTATCAGTGCCAAACAAGTCGCGGAGACACTCTCGCACAAGATCACTGGCATGAATCCGGGGCAGGGGTTTGCTGCGAACTTTGCAACGGCGCTTTTGGTGACGACAGCCAGTGTGCATGGACTGCCAGTTTCCACGACGCATGTGAGCGTCGGCGCGCTCCTCGGCATAGGCATCACTACACGGCAGGCGAAATGGCGGACGGTACTGCCGGTGTTGGCAGCGTGGGTCATCACGTTGCCCGTCTCGGCTCTCACGGCGGCTTTGCTCTATTTAATCATCCCAAAATGAAAAACACACACACAAACCCACGCATCCTCGCAGCGGTCGTTATCGCGGCTGTTTCCACCGCCCTCGGCACTCCGACCGGTCTCAACAACATCCCCACGGCGGATACCGTGCCGCACCGCACGGTGGCATGGCAGTATTTCACCAGCTTTGGCGGAGCGAATCAATTCGCCACCAGTGGGCCGGGAAAGACTTCCCAGTGGACGGGATTCAAGACGGGATGGGACCTCAATCCGTTTCACCTCGAATGGGGGCTTGATAGTGCGCTGGGCACTGGCTTGAGCGGTCCGCTGCTCTTTCAAACAAAAGCACGCATCGCGCCTTGGGAAGACGGCATGTTTGCCGTGGGCGTCGCAGGTGTCGCACTCACGGACCAAGCACGCTCCGGTGATCCCTTCACTTATGCGATGCTGTGGCACGACTTTCATTTCGCGCGCTTGCATGCTGGTTACGGCTATCAGACGAATGGTTGCAGCTTTCTTTTTGGTGTGGACCGCACTTGGAAGGTCTTCGAACGCAACTTTAACCTGAACGCGGATCTCGTGCAGTCGCGTGATCAGCGCGGCCTCATCACTGCGGTGGGAGCCAAGTACGACCTGAGCAAGCACATCGTGCTCGAAACCTGGGCCAACTTTCCAGACCGCGATCGCGTGAGTTTCATCGCGAAAATCAACTTCGTTTTCACCTTTTAATCCCAACCCATACCGAACATGAAAACCATCCTATCCATCCTCTCCATCGGACTGCTTGCCACGGGTGCGCGTGCAGACATCGGCCTCATCTCCTGTGCTGAAGCCAAGGCTCTCATTGAAAATCCTGATGCGTCGAAGCGTCCCATCGTGCTCGATACGCGTGGTGGCTACAAAGACTACTTTCGCGGACATTTGCCCACGGCGCATCACTTGGAGTTCGACACACTGCGTGGCACGGACAAAGCCGTACCGGTGCAATATCTCCCGGACGATTTGACGAAAGCACTGCTCATCCGCGCGGGGGTGGATAAAGACCGCCTGCATCTTGTCTATGCCACCGGCGATGTGCTCCCCAACGACGAAATTCTCAGCAGCACGATGGTGGTGCATGTGCTGGAGAAACTCGGTGTCAAAGACATCAAAATCGTCGATGGTGGCCTCGCTGAATGGAAGAAGCAGGGCTTTGCGGCCACTCAAGACTATTTTGGCAATCCAACCGGCACACTGCCTGAGCAGGGCAATCCTGGCACCGCCGTCAAAATCGACGAGGTTCAGGCACACGTCGGCAAACCTGGCAATCTCCTCATCGACGCTCGTCCGCTCAATGAGTTCCGTGGCGAGGACGACATCTGGCTGCGCAAAGGCCACATTCCCGGCGCGATCAGCTTTCACTGGGCGCGACTGATGGAGAAGGACAACACGCACAAGTTCAAACCTCTCGCTGAAGTGAAGGCCGAGCTGGAAAAAGCTGGCATCACTCCCGACAAAGACATCATCTGCTATTGCGGCACTTCACGCGAAGGCAGCCTGCTGTTGTTCTACCTCAAACACGTCGCCGGATATCCGAAAGTGCGCCTCTACGAAGGCGCGTGGAAGGAATATGTCTGGCTCAACGGCAAATCATTGCCTGCGGAAACTGGGGGCTCGGCAGCGGGCCAGTGAAGTTTGAGTGAGCGAAGTTTTGCATGACACAAAAGCGAGATCACGGCTGCATACGGATTTTCAGTACCGATCCGTATGAGCCGTGGTCTCCGCTTCGATGTCTGAGGACTTATCGAGGCTCTCGGAAATAGAGATACACCACGCGATTCCAACGTCGGAATGCTGACGCATTCCGCTACGCCACGTCGAGGCAACAGCCAAGCTTCTGACGGGTTCCTCCAGATTTTGTCGCTCTATTCAGAGTCCTCAATAGTGATCGTGCTTCACCGATGAGCTTGAGCCTGTGGTGCTGATGATTCCCGTCTGATAATCGAGGATGGAGCGGCGCAGCAAGTATTCGTAATGCGTGGTCGTGGCGTTGATTTCTGAGGCGGTCAGAGAGAGCTGGGATTGACTGAGTTCAACAGCGCTGCTGCTGCCTACATCATAACGTGCTTCTGCCAGCGAGTAGGCCTGTGCGGCTTGCTCGCGCATTTGCCTGGTGATGTTGGAGCGTTCCAGAGCGTTTGAAGCATTGAGCCAGGCGATCTGTACATCTTTGGTGATGCCAGCCTCCATGTCCCGGAGTGTTTGCTCTGCGGCTTCGGCACGCAGAGCAGCTTCTTTCTGGCGGGCACTGTTGAGGCCGCCAGTAAAGATGGGCCAGCTCAAGAGGAGCCCACCAGCAGCATAGTTCTGGCTCGCGCTGCGGTCATACCAGGGCATCGTCCCTACCGTGCCTTGGAGCAAGAGACGAGGACGGCTCAGTGCGTTCTCCGCCTTGAGAAATTTCTGCGCAGCGTCCCGCTCGAGGCGAAGTTTGGAGAGTTCTGGCCGCAGGTTGGATGCCATTTTGGTCAACCCTTCTGCGTTCGGAGGGAGAGGGACGGGCTGCTCCGGTTGCGCAATGTGATACTCGGTTCCCTCGGATTCCAGGAGCAGCCGTGCCAGTGTCGCATAGGCGGACTTGAGGTCGTTTTGCGATTTGGAGAGCAGCAGTTCCGCGTCTTTGACGTTCACTTCGGCAAAGCTCACGTCGATGGCCGATTTCAGAGCGTTCTTCTGAAGGGCGACGGTGTTGTCGCGCAGGACGCGGCGCGTTTTGACGGTCTGCTCGGCGACACCAAGAAGTGCCCGCGCTTGGAGAATGGCGAAGCAGGCAGCATCGGTTTCGAGAAGAATCTGCGCACGTGTGGTTTGGGCGTTCTTTGCTTCGGCCTCGGCGCGTAAACGCGCACTGGCTGTGAGGTTGCTGGTGCGTCCGAAGTCGGTGATCAGTTGTGAGACGGTGAGTGCTCCTGAAGCGCGATTGTACACCCCGGCGAGTTGGAGGCCGTCCGTGGCCGCTTTGACGCCACCGGTGTTGTCGCTGGTGATGACTCCCCCCAAGAGTCCCTGGACTTGTGGCAAGTAGGCAGCGCGGTTTTGCCGAACAATTTCCTCAGCGGCGTAGGCGTTGAGGCCAGCAGCTGTGGCACGTGGGTGACGCTGGAGCACAAGCGCACGCGCTTCCCTGATGCTGAGCGATCGCGGTTTGTCTCCAGCTTGCGCGACAGTCAGCAGCGGGAGAAAGGCAAGGATGAGGAGTGGAGATTTCATGAGGCAGCAGCGACGGGGGCGGGGACGACGGTCTCGTGGCGGCCATGCGCGACGAGGTAGGCCGCAGGCACGATGAATACCGTCAGCACGACGGACACGCCGAGGCCACCGATGATCGCACGGGCGAGTGGTGCGTAGGCTTCGCTGCCTGCACCGAGTGCGAGTGCCATCGGGATCAGGCCGATGAGCGTGGCCAGAGAGGTCATGAGTACGGGGCGGAGGCGAACGCGGCACGAAGTGGAGATGGCCTCGCGCACGCTCATGCCGTCTTCACGCAGACGATTGGCGAACTCGACGATGAGAATACTGTTCGATACCACGATGCCGACCATCATCACGATGCCCATGAGGGACATGATGTTCAAGGTGGTGCCACTGAGTGCCAGTGTGACGAGCACGCCAGTCAGTCCGGTGGGAACGGCGAGCAGGATGAGGATGGGATCCAGGAAGGATTTGAACTGGGCGACGAGGATCAAATACACCAGCACGACGGAGAGAATGAGCCCGTAACCAAAACTGCTGAAGGAGGACTCCATGCCTTTGACGCTGCCGTTGATGGCGATGCGTACGCTTTCGGGGAGATGCGTCTCGGCGACGATTTTTTTCACCGCTTCAGACACGCTGCCCAAATCTTCTCCGGCAGGGGAGATATAGACATCAATCACCTTGCGGAGCTGATAGTGGTCGATCTCCGAAGGGGAGGTCACTTTGGAAATATGGCAGACGGAGTCGAGGCGGGTGGGTTTGGTCATGCCCGGCCCGCGCAGTGGGATGGCCAGCAGGTCGTCGATGCTTTTGACCGTGGCTTCCTTGTATTGCACGGTGAGGAAGTAGTCGTTCTTTGATTTGGGGTCGGCCCAGAAGCTGGGTGCGATCATGCCGTTGGAGGTGAGCGTGGTGATCACGTTGTGCATGATCTCCTTTTGGCTGAGGCCGAGTTCGGAGGCGCGTTTGCGATTGATCTCAAAACGCAGCGTAGGGTAGTCGATATCCTGCGGCACCAGCACGTCGCCGACACCCGGAATGGCGCGGGCTTTGGCGGCGATTTCGACAGCCAGTTCGTGCATGGCTTCCAGATTCTTGCCGCTGACTTGCACGTCGATGGGAGCGGGAAGGCCGAGATTGAGCACGGCATCCACGAGGCCACCGGTCTGGAAGTAAGTGGCGACTTCAGGAACCTCTTCACGTACGCGTTTGCGGACGCGTTCCATGTAGTCAAAGCTGCTGACTTTGTGGTGTTCCTTCAAACTCGTTTGGATGAAGGCCGTGTGCTGGCCGGAGTTGCTCGACGTGATGGCGGAGAGGTCAGGCGTGAGTCCAATGTTGGAGACGATGAGTTCCAGTTCATCTTCAGGAACCTCGTTGCGTATGATGTCTTCAACGCGGGCGACGAGGGCATCTGTGCCATCAAGGTGGGTGCCGGTGGTGGCTTTGAGATTGATGACGAACTGCCCTGGGTCGGTGCGCGGGAAGTAAGCCGTGCCGATCATCGGATAGAGCAGTAGGCTGGCTGCAAAGAGACCCATGATGGCGAGGAATGTGAGCTTGGGTGTTTTCAGCGACCAGCCGAGGAGGCGATCGTAGAGATTCAGCATGGCGTTGAACCAGTGATTGAACCACCGGCGGAAGGAGGCCATGACGCCACCACCGTGCTCATGTCCACCGTCGTGTGAAGCCTCTTCTGCTTTGATGTATTTGGCGCAAAACAGCGGCACCACCGTGAGCGCCACGAGGTAAGAGGCGAAGAGCGAGAGCATGACCGCCATGGCGAGTGCGACGAAGAGGTAGCGACTGACGCCGTAGAGGAAGGTCACGGGGAAGAACACCACCACCGTGGTGAGTGTCGCAGCCAACACGGGTAGAGCCACCTCTGAGCCGCCCTTTTCCGAGGCCACTTCGGGAGTCTCACCCAATTCCATGTGGCGGAAGATGTTTTCCAGAACGACAACGGAATTGTCGATCAGTCGAGAGAACGCCAGCGCGAGACCGCCGAGCATCATGCTGTTGATGGTACCGCCACCCATTGCGAGGGCGATGAAGGTGGCCAGCGCGGAAAGCGGAATGGAGAGGAATACGCCGATCGTGGCCTTGGGGCTGCCTAGGAAGATGAGGATCATCAAGCCTGTGAGGACAAGACCGATGGCTCCTTCGTGAATGAGGTTTTCAATGGCGGTTTTGACGAAGACCGACTGATCAAACACAACCTTGGTGATGAGCTGCTTCGGTGCGTCGAGTAGGTGCGCGACTTTGTCCTTCACGCCATCGACGACAGAGATGGTGTTCACATCGCCGCCTTGTTTGAGAACGGGCAGATAGGCGGAGCGTTGGCCGTCCACACGGACGAGATTGGACTGAATTTGAGCGGCATCTTTGGCTTCGCCGACATCCCCCACGAGCACACTGGACTGCCCCACAGTCTTGAGGGGGATGTGCTCGATGTCTTCCATCGTATCCACCTGGCTGTTGGCGTAGAGGTTGTAGTCGTAAGGGCCGATGCGCACATCGCCAGAAGGCAGAATCAGATTAGACTCGTTGACGGTGCGCACGACATCCATGGCGCTGAGTTGATGAGCTTCGAGCTTCAGCGGATCGACATAGATCATGATCTGGCGGTACTTGCCGCCGTAAGGTGAGGGCACCGACGCACCGGAGACGCCTGCCACTTGGTTGCGGACCACGTAGTGGCCGGTGTCGCGGAGTTGCGTTTCACTCAATCCCTCGCCCTTGAGAGTGATGAGGCAGACCGGCAGACTCGACGCATCAAACTTCAACACCACCGGAGGCAGGGTGCCAGGCGGCAGTCGCCGCATTTCCGCCGCCGCGAGGTTGGAAATACTACTCACCGCGGCGTCGGCGTTCGAGCCGGGTTGGAAGTAGATTTTGATCAAGCTCACTCCGGGCAGCGAGCGTGATTCCATGTGGTCGATGCCACTCGCCAGGGTGAAGAAGCGTTCCTGGCGGAGAGTGATGTCATTCTCAATTTGTTCTGGCGGCATGCCACTGTAAAAGGTGGCGACCACGACGACGGGAATATTGATCGGCGGAAACAAATCCACCGGCATGCGCACGAGCATGGAGACGCCGATGACTACAGTCATCAAGCACATCACAATGATCAGGTATGGAAAACGAAGAGCGAAACGGGACATGAGACAAAGATGAGAGAGCCGGGTTTATTCGAGAGGTGCCTCCACGGCCTTCAGCAATGCCTCGAGGGTGAAGCCCTCCGACGCGCACAGATCGAGGACGCTGCGCTCACGGCGCAGCAGTTTGGCGGCAATGTCCGGAATCTGCGCAACGGCAGCTTCTGGGATGGAGACGACGCCATTCACATCTCCGTGCAGCAGGTCACCTGGGGTGATCATCAGCCCGCCGATTTCCACCGGCTCACCGTAGCCGACAATGTGAGCGTAAGCATGAGAGGCGGTGAGTCCTGAAGCGAAGAGATGGAAGCCCGAGCGAGTGACTTGATGCAGATCATGCACCGCTCCGTTGGTGATGGCACCGACGCAGCCCATGGCACGCCAGATGGCCGAGTGGACTTCTCCTGGGAATGCACCCGTGCCTGGATGCGCGTCCATGTCCTGGATCACGATCACGCGCGGTGCTGGGATGCTGCGCAGGTGCGCCCACCAGTCGGTGCGGTCGATGTAGGCGTGACCTTCAGGTTGTGGATTGGAGCAGCGGATGCGCACCGTCACTGCATGGCCCACCATCGGTGGGAGTGATGGACTCATGCAGCGGATGGAGGTGTCTGTGTAGCCTTCATTGCGCAGGCGCAGACGCAGAGCGTCGATCGCGTTAGAAACCGTGCAGGTATCCAGCGCCGACAAGGCTTTGAGGATTTCGGCAGGAATGGCTTTCTTCATGGCTTCGCAGGAGTCGTTTGTGCCACTTGCTTCGGCTGCACACTCTGGCCGTTGCTGAATTGCGCCTTGCTGCCGATCATGACGAGGTCGCCCTCTACCAGCCCTTTGAGGATTTCCACATGAGTGGGCGACTCCAGGCCAACCTGAACGTCGCGCTTCTCGATCTTGTGATCTTTGCTGACGAGGAAGACGCTGGCAGCTCCTTTGTCTTGAGCCACGGCAGTTACCGGTAAGGTGAGCACGTTGTTTTTGCGGCCCACCTTCAAGGTGACGGTCGCATAAACACCCGCGATGAGGCTGCCGTCGGGATTTGGCAGATCGATCTGCGCCTCCATGGTGCGCGTGGAGGTTTCCACCTTTTGCGAGAGGCGTGAAATCTTCGCCGTGATTTTTTTGGCGAGTGAAGGGATGAGGATTTCCGCCGCATCGCCGTCATTCACTCCAGCCACATAGGAGACGGAGATCGGGAAGGCCACACGCAGTAGATCCACTTGTGAAAGACGCACCAGCGGCATGGAGCCGGAACTTGTGCCGGCCTGGATCAAGGCACCGGGGTCCGAGTAGCGGCGCGTGATGACGCCTTCGAAGGGGGCAGTGATGCGGGTGAAGTCCAACATGGTCTGAAAGCGTTTCACACTGCCTTCCGCAGCGGTGTGCGTTTCTTCAAAGGCACTGCACGCGGCTTTGGCAGCTTGCGCCCGCAGTCTGGCGGAGTCGATGTCCTGCTTAGCGATGAGATTTGGCTGGGCTTTATCCGCCGCTTCGAGACGGGTGAGGGCGAGGCGCGCTTCCTCGTAGGTTGCTACCGCCTTATCCACATCTGCCTTAGCGCGCCGCTCAGAGGCCTGGGCGTTGAGCAGATCGAAGGTTAATTCGGGTACGTCCAGTTGGGCGAGTAATTGCCCCTCTTTCACGACGTCGCCAGCATCCACGAGCATCTTGTCCAGATAGCCTGTCACACGCGCGTGCAGTTCGATCTCTTTGTAGGGCCGCAGCTCCGCGTCGAAGGACACTTCTTTGAAGATTTCCCCTCGTATCACAGGCACCACGGCGACGGTTGGCGCGTCATTGGCCGCAGCAAGGGATGGGAGAAGGAGAAGCGGCGCGAGCATGAGCCGCCGCAGGGTGCGAGAGAGTGAAATGTGCTCGGGAGGGAGTGCGTTAAGAGGAGGCATTGCGCGAGGGTGAATTGGAACGATGGCAAATATTCTTTTGTTACAATTTTGTCACAAAGACAACGCAATCCCCCCTCCATGCCCTCACTTAGGCGCTGCGCGCTACACGCATCACAGCATTTTCTGCATCCAGATCACGTCGAGCCAGCGGCCGTGTTTGTGCCCGACTTCTTTGAGGCGGGAGACTTGCACGAAGCCAAATTTTTTATGCAGAGCGATGCTGGCTTTTTGCTCTGCGTCGATGCCACCGAGCACGGTGTGATGCCCGATGTCTTTGGCGAGCCGCAGCAACTCTCCGAGCAGCAGGCTGCCGATGCCTTTGCCCTGATGCTCGTGATGAAGGTAAACAGAATCCTCAACGCTGTGGCAGTAGGCCTGTCGCAGATGGAAACGACTCAATGAACCCCAGCCGACCAGATGATCGCCTTCCTCGGCCACGATCACCGGATGCTCTGGGCCGTGAGCGTCAAACCACGCTCGCCGCTCAGGCAGAGTGCTCGGCACGGTTTGATAGGTGCAGGTGCTGTGCTCGACGTAGTGATTGTAGATCGCGTTGATGGCGACCAGATCATCGAGCACGGCTGCGCGGAGCGAGATAGGCATGTTTTTGCAGAGGGTATCTCGTTCGCCAGCCCGGAATGTCGTGCCAATGGAGTGTGGGCAGCTTAGACGCTTAACTTGGTCCAGGCTGCGTTGGCTTTGCTGGAGGCGACGACGGACTCGATGAAGGCCATGCCGCGGATGCCATCTTCGATCTTGGGGAAATCGTTTTCGATTTCTGTCGGCGCGCGACCTTCAAGGCGTGCGCGAATGGCTCCGGCGAAGTTTTTGTAAATGTTCGCAAAGCCTTCGAGGTAACCTTCGGGGTGTGCAGGCGGCGTGCGTGTGGCTGCTGCGGCGTTTTGCCCGAGGTAGCCATTGGCCGTGCGATAGATCTGCATGGGTTGGTCGAGCCATTTCACGAGCATGGAGTTCGGCTCCTTCTGATGCCACTCGATGCCGCCTTTCTCTCCATAGACGCGGATGTTGAGGTTGTTTTCTTCGCCGACGCTGATCTGAGAGCAGTGCAGCACGCCCTTGGCTCCATTTTCAAAGCGCAGGAGGATGTTGGCATCGTCATCAAGCAGACGGCCTTCGACAAAGGTGGTCAAGTCGGCGGCCAGTTCGGAAATTTTCAAGCCGGTGATGTATTCGGCGAGGTTCTCGGCGTGCGTGCCGATGTCTCCCACGCAGCCAGCGGCCCCCGACTTGGTCGGGTCGGTGCGCCAGGAGGCTTGCTTCTGTCCGCTCTCTTCGAGGCGCGTGGCCAGCCAGCCCTGCGGATACTCGGCCACGACTTTGCGGATCTTGCCGAGCTTGCCTGCCTTGATCATGTCCCGCGCTTCTTTGACGAGCGGATACCCGGTGTAGTTATGTGTGAGGCCGTAGAGCAGGCCGGTTTTCTTGACGAGTTCTCCGAGCTGTTTGGCTTCGGCGAGGTCAAATGTGGCCGGCTTGTCGCTGAGCACATGAAAGCCGTGCTCCAGTGCCATCTGCGCAGGCGGGAAGTGAACATGGTTCGGAGTGACAATGGCGATGAAGTCCATGCGCTTATCCGCTGGCAGTGCTGCCTCCGCCTTGATCATCTCCGCATAGCTGCCGTAGCAGCGCTCCGCAGGAAGGAAGAAATCCGCGCCGCTGTCTTTGGACTTCTGCGGGTCGGAAGAGAAAGCTCCGCACACCAATTCAATCTGCTGATCGAGCGCTGCTGCGATGCGATGCACCGCGCCGATGAAAGCGCCGCGTCCACCACCGACCATGCCATAACGAATTTTCCGGCTCATAAAAATCTGATGCTCTCCTGTTTAGGGTTGTTGGTTCTGAATTGGGCGGCGAGTTTGCGCGGTGGGGCGAGGCCGGTCAAGTCTGCATGAGCATGCGCAAAGGCACAAAAAACCCCGGAGAGAATGCCCAACGCGCTCGGGTTCTCTCCGGGGCCGTGTCGTCGAAACATCGCAGGGCGATGCGCATGGCGACAAGCTTTTTTCCGGCAGTCTATGCGGCCAACATGGCAGGGGAGCCGTTTTTCATGCGGCTGCGGAATTCCGTGGGAGATTCATCTGCGATGCGGCGGAAGCTGCGGTTGAAGTGTGAGAGGCTCTGGAAGCCCACATCGTAGGCCACTTCGGTGATGCGCGCAGCGGGCTTCATCAGCATGCGCTTGGCTTTTTCCACGCGTGCGCGGTTGACGAAGTCGGTGAAGGTCAGACCCGTCGCGCGTTTGAAGAGCTTGCAGAAGTGGAATGGGCTGACGTTCACCGCTTTGGCCACGGCTTCCAGAGACATCGGCTCCGCGAGATGCTGATGGATGAAGGCCTTTGCATTGCGCACGGCTTCAGGCTCGTGTGTGGCATTGGCAAAGAGCATGCGGTGCGCGCTCTCGCCGAGCTGGAGGGCGAAGGACTGCAAAATGGCAACAGCGGCATCATAGCGGACGGGCTGCATCACGGGCACATGCTCGAACTGCACACGGGCACTGCGCACTTCTGCTGCGGAGCGGCCTTCATCCAGCAGCGCCTTGGCGACCGGAGCAAAGGTGTCCGCATTGGCGGGCTGCAGGCGCACGCCGCCGGTGAGCATGACGGCGATGGTGTTTTTGCCGACACGCACCGGCACCTGGGTTTCGACGACGCCGGCGATCCCGGTGCGCGTGGTGGTCTGCCCCGGATGGGAGTCCTCGCAGACGGCCTCCAGATTCAGGGGCAGGCTGGTCAGGGTATGAAAAGCCTTCTGGTAGTGGCGGAAGAGCTCGCTTTCGGCGAGGTTCTGGATAAAGCGCTGGCGGGCTGCGCTGGTGGATGTGTGGGTGGTGTTCATGTCACGTCTTTCGTTCGTGTTCACGATGCGGATCATGGCACACGCGGTGCTTGGCGATAGTGTGGGCGGCTACGGCTCGTGCTGTCCGCCTTTCCCGCAGTCCGGGCCTAATGGTTTCCAGTAAGCCGCCACAAATCGTCCGGGCAACTCAAGGCCGCGCGTGTTTGTCGAAGACAAGACAACGGAAGGAGCGCCCCATGAGCGCAGGGTGTGTCAGGGAGTGGAGCTGCCGCGCAAAGGCGGCTGCCTCCGCAGCTCCCAGCGTGTTCATCCAATTGAGTGCCATGCGTCCTAGCACACGGCCCTGGAGATCGTATTCACGCAGCGCCAGGCCATACTTTTCAGCTTCATCCGCGAGGCGGGTGAAATTGATGTGTGTGGTCAAATCGCACTCGCCGAGTCCATCCAGCACGTCCCCGTCCATGCGGTGCCTCCAGTAGCGGCGCAGCGTGCCCTCAGCGCGGGAGTCGGCAAAAAATTCCTCCGCATCGAGCCCGTAGTCGGCGATGAAGATGCCCCCGCGAAATGCAGCGTGGGCCAGATCGCGAATCCAAGCGAGCATGGCGAGATTGATCTCAAGGGTGTGACCAGGCGTGAGATCGTGTGGCAGATGCCTGACCTCCTCGGCGAGTGCGGCGTGGGAAAAATCTTCCGCGATGAAGCGAAACGCCTCCGCACCATCGGCCTCGACAAACAACTCCCGCCAGCACTCGCCATCCCAGCGCACGAGGTGCACGGGGAAGGCGTCGGGGAGTTCATTGCAGAGGAAAAATCCATGCTTCGGCCCGGTTTGCAGTGCCGCGAGGTTTTCCACCCACTGCACGCGCTCGCCCAGCCGCGCGGCCTGCGCTTGGCGGTAGCGCGGATTCGGCTCCACGATCAGATAGCGCACCGCCGCATTACCCACCGCGCTCAACACATCCTCGGCGAGTTGCCCATCGTGCGCGCCTTGTTCGATGATGGTGAAATCCTCCGGCTCTCCGAGAGCCTGCCACTCCTGGAGCGCGCGCATGGCGAGCAGTTTGCCGAACAAAGGCCCCACGCTCACGCTGGTGAAAAAATCACCCGCCCGTCCGATCCTGCGTGGGCCTGCACCGTAATAACCATGCGTTGGGTGATAGAGCGCCATCTCCATCACCTGCGCAAAAGACAGCCGCCCTTCGGGGATGGCAGCGAGTTGGTCGCGGAGGATGGAGGCAAGTGGTGGCATGTGGGATACGAACCGCGCAAAATGGCCGCGAATGCCCGCGAATCCAGAGGTGTCTCTCCGAGCCATCTTCAATCGGAGTGCCTCGCAGCATTTGCGCTCATTCGCGGATGATTCGTTTTTCATTCGCGTGGGAAAAGCAGCGGTTTTGCAAGCTCATCGTTTTTTCCGAAAGCCAGGCTGAGTTTGAGAAGTCCAGTCATTACGCTCTGCGACTTCCAAACACGTTTTAGGCCATGCTTCAAAGGCACCAGAAGGGCCTTGTCAAAAGCCATCCTATTTCGCAAACTCCGCGCCGTCATGTCCTCATCCATCTCCGCAAGCACCCCTGGCAAACCTTGGCAGCCACCAGCACCGGAAGACCTCGCGCCGGAGCTGCCACAGTATGAAATCCTCGGGCTTTTAGGGCGTGGCGGCATGGGCGCGGTGTATCGGGCGCGGCAGAAGTCGCTGAACCGCGAGGTCGCCATCAAGGTGCTGCCGCCGATGGTGGAGGACGATGGCGCGATGCATTTTGCGGATCGTTTCAAAGCCGAGGCGCAGAGCATGGCGCGGCTGAATCATCCCGGCGTCGTCGCCGTGTATGACGCGGGGGAGACGGCCAGCGGCTTGCTCTATTTTGTGATGCAATATGTGCAGGGCACGGATGTGCAGCAGATGATCCAGAGCAGTGGACGGCTGCCGCCGGATCACGCGTATGCCATCGTCGCGCATGTGTGTGATGCGTTGGACTACGCGCATGGCAACGGCATCATCCACCGCGACATCAAGCCCGCGAACATCATGGTCGATACGCAGGGCCGCGTGAAAGTGGCCGACTTTAGATTGACGAAGGCCGTGGATGCGCAGACCGGCTTCACCCAGAGCAACATGGCCGTGGGCACACCGGACTTCGTGGCCCCGGAGGCACTAATCCCAGGGATGCCGGTGGATGCTCGAGCGGATTTGTATGCGGTGGGCGTGATGCTCTACCAGATGCTCACCGGGCAGATTCCGCGCGGTGCCTGGCAGCCTGCCAGCGTGGTGGTGCCGGGGATTGATGCGCGCTTTGACCAGATCATTTTGAAGGCCATGCAGTATGACCGCGAGGCACGCCACAACAGCGCGCTGGAGCTGCGGCAGCATCTGGATACGCTGCTGATGCCAGCGGTGCCCGCGCCGGACTTGCAGCGTTATAGCAGTGCCGGGATGGCGAAGGTATCCACCGAGCCGCAGGATGGTAGGAGCGTTCGCCAGAACGCCGCACCCGGTGCAGCACCCGCGCCCAAACCCCGTGCTCTGGCGAGCACGCCTACATCGCCGCCCGCGAAGAGCAAAACACCGCTGTTCATCGGCATTGGCGTTGCTGCGGTGATCGGCATCGGCGCGTTCGTCATGCTGCGTAGTGGAAAACGTGAGTTTTCCGAAGAGCGTCCCCAGGCATCCGCCAGCACTCCAGCGTCCAAACCGGGAACTCTGACGGGTTCCGCTACGAACAGCGCCACCGCGCCCCAGCCCCAAACTCTGGCGAGTGTGCCTACACCGCCCGTCAAAGCCGTCGAGCCGCCGAAACCGGAGCCGAAGCCCGTCGTCGTGGCCCAGGCTTCCCAGCCGGTGAGTCCGGCAGGCGACGCACCCGCCGCTGCTGCGAAGCCCGCGCCCGCTGCCGAGCCGAAGAAAGAAGCCCCCAAGCCCGCGATAGCCGCAGTCAGCACTCCAGCATCCAAGCCGGGAACTCTGACGAGTTCCGCTACGGACTCCGCAGCCCATAGCGGAAGACGTGAGTTTTCTGACGAGCGTCCCCAGGCATCCGCCAACACTCCAGCATCCAAGTCGGGAACTCTGACGAGTTCCGCTACGAACTCCGCCGCCCGTAGCGGAAAACGTGAGTTTTCCGACGAGCGTCCCCAGGCATCAACCAGCACTCCAGCATCCAAACCGGGAACTCTGACGAGTTCCGCTACGGACTCCGCCTCCTCCTCTCCAAGTCTTCCCCCCGAGCTCGCCGCGCTCGATGCGCAGTTTCAGGCGTTCCAAAAAGAGCGCGTCACCGCGCCTTACGAAGCGGGCTTGAGCAAACTGAACACCAGCTACCTCGGTGGCATCGACAAAGCCATCGCCAGTGAAAAAGCCGCCGGGCATCTCGATGCCATTCTGGCGTTGGAAAATGAAAAGAAGCTCATCAGCGAAAAGCACGCCGTTCCCGACACCGACGACGACAAGACGCCCGAATCGCTCAAGAAACTCCGCGCCATCTGGCGCGGGGAGCACGCGAAGCTGCTCACCGCCCGCGCTGCTGCGCTCAAGGCACTGCTTGATCCGCTAGACAAACGTCTGGCGCAGATGGAGACGGATTTCACCAAGACTGACCGCCTGGCCGATGCGAAGACGGTGCGCGGGTATCGGGAGGAACTCAGTAGCTCAGGCTTCCAGCCTGAGAGTCAGGCGGGCGTCTCGCCCGCCGCAGCACCGGGCGCGACGCCCGGCACACCCACAGCCGGGACGGCTGTGCTACGGCCCGCCGCCACCTTGGCGCTGAAAGACGGCTTCACCAACAGCCTTGGCATGAAGTTCCTCCCTGTGAAAGGCACGGAGGTCATGTTTTGCATCCACGAGACCCGCCGCCAGGACTACGCGGCCTACGCAGCGGAAGTCCCCGGCGTGAATGGAGCATGGAAGAACCAACAGCGCGACGGCATCCCCTGCGGCGACAAGGACGACCATCCCGTCGTCGGTGTGAGCTGGGAGGATGCGCAGAAGTTCTGCGAATGGCTGAGCAAGAAGGAAGGCAAAACGTATCGGCTGCCGACGGATGAGGAATGGAGCATCGCCGTCGGCCTGGGGCGGAAGGAGAAGCGCGGCAAGGACACCACGCCGGAGATGATCAATGGCAAAGAGACCACGCTCTTCCCCTGGGATGACGACTACCCGCCGAAGACCAAGGACAAGGCGGGCAACTACGCCGACGAGAGCTGGTACGAGAAATTTCCCACGCAGCCGTGGATCGAGAAATACAACGATGGCTTCCCGACCACCGCGTCCGTGATGAGCTTCAAAGCGAACAAACTCGGCCTCTACGACATGGGCGGCAACGTGTGGGAGTGGGTGGAGGACTGGTGGAACGCCGCGCAAAAAGACCGCGTGTTGCGCGGTGGTTCGTTCAACTACTATGAGCGCGGTGCTCTGCTCTCGTCCGCCCGCCTTCCCCGCACGCCCACGCATCGCGACTACAACGACGGCTTCCGTTGTGTGGTCGTGGTGTCGGGGTCGGCTCGTTGAGTGGTTCTGATTACCCTTTGTCCTTTTACGCTCTTACCCTTTAACCTCACCGCGAAGCGGTCGAATTTTTTGCATGAGCAGCACACACAAGTTTCGCCATGAAGTTGAAGCTAGGAGGAATCCTAGCGCAGACACTCGTGAAAGGAGACATCCGGCGGGTCGCCACTGCGTGATTCGAGGCAGAGCAAGCCGCCTATGGCACGAAATCACCGTGGCTAGGGAGACACTGAACAATTCAATTTAACCACGAATGAGCACGAATGGACACCCATAGAATCAATGCCTTCCGGTCCGTCATTTGTGATCATTGGTGCCTATTCGTGGTTAAATCAGTGCCCCTTAGCGACAGAGAAAACGGAATCAGGCTGCCAGGCTCCATCGCGAGGTGATGCAGCAGAGGCATCCATGAAACCAGTGGCGCAGTCTGCGAAGGGCGGGTAGGCTCTCGCCCCACCCTCCACATCGAGCATGTTCCGTGATGATCTTGACCCTCCACCCGAGCGCAACTGGCGCGGCGAAGCCGGACTCAAGCTGCCGTTTTACCGCCGGGGGTGGTTCAGCGCGCTCACGGCGTTTGTCATTCTCGGCATCGTGGCTGCGTTTGGGGTCTTTAGCGTGGTGGTGGCACCGCTGAAGCGGGACTCGGAGAAGTTTGATCTCGAAGAGCTCAAAAAGCTGGAGTCCGCCAGCATCATCTACGATCGCAATGGCGATGAGATGGCGCGCCTCTATGTGCTGAACCGTACGCCGGTGCCGATCACGGATGTGCCGCAGCATCTCATCGACGCGCTGGTGGCGCAGGAGGACAGCCGATTCTTCAAGCATGATGGGGTTGATTACATCGGCCTCATCCGCGCGATGAAGGAGAACCTCATTGCAGGCCAGGTGACTCAGGGGGCGAGCACGATCACCCAGCAGCTCGCGCGCCAGACCTTCCAGCTCCTAGAGCGCAGCTACAAGCGCAAGATTTTGGAGGCGTTCATCGCACAGCGCATCGAAAAGCATTTCTCAAAGCCGGAGATTCTCGAGCTCTACCTGAACCGCATTTTCTTCGGAGCGAATTTTTACGGTGTGCAGGCCGCGGCGCGCGGGTACTTTGGCAAGGATGTCAAAGAGCTGAGCATCGAGGAGTCGGCCACGATTGTCGGTCTCATCAAAAGCCCCAATAACATCCAGCCGATCAAGCATCCGCAGCGTGCATTGAAGGAGCGCAACTATGTGCTCGATCGCATGGCCGCCGAGGGCACGCTGACACTTTTGGAGGCGGAAAAAATCAAGCGTCGCCCACTCGTCACTGCGCCTCAGAGCAGTGATCCGCGCCTGAGTTACGTCTTTGATGCGGTGCGCCGGGAGGTGATGGACCTCGTCGGGGAAGAGCGCGCGTCCATCGGTGGCTTCCACATTTTCACCAGCATCGACCCCGATTTGCAGAAGGGCGCGGAGAATGCGCTGGGGCGGCACCTCGCGGAGATCGAATCGCGGCCAGACTACAAGCACCAGACGTTTGAGCAGTTCCGCTCGATCATCTCCGACTACCGCTCCCGCTTGAAGCGTGGCGACATCGACCCTGCGACGCCGCGCCCGATGCCGGAATATCTCCAGGCCGCCGCGCTGATGATCGACAATCGGGACGGTGGCATCCTGGCCATGGTGGGCGGGCGGGATTTTGGCGACAGCCAGTTCAATCGTGCGACGGATGGCCTCCGTCCTGTGGGGACGGCGTTCACGCCTTTTGTTTATGCCGCCGCATTCAGCAGTCCGGGCATCTATCCAGGCACCAAGGTGGAGGACGCGCCGCTGGACAACCGCCGCGTGATGATCGGCGGCCTCACCGGCATCCTTGGCGAATGGGGCGCGGAAGTGGACGATCCGAAATGGACGCAGGAACCCATGAGTGCACGCGAGGCACTCGTCTTGGGGCGTAACTCCGCCACGGTGCGCCTCGGAGAGCGCGTGGGCGTGCCGATGGTGAAGCAAGTGGCGCAGAAGGCGGGCGTCAGCTCCGAGATGCGCGACTATCCATCGACCTTCCTCGGTGCGAGTGAGGCGCGGCTGAGTGAGATGTGCCTGGCTTACTCGAATTTCCCCACGCTCGGCAGCCGCCCGCAGAAGCTGCATCTCATTCAACGCATCACTGATCACAGTGGCAAGGCGGTCTTCCAGATCGCGGAGTCGGCGCTGCGCAGTGTGCAGAGCATGGACCCCATCGCCGCGTATCAGACGCACACCTGCCTCGTGGATGCGCTGCATCGTGGCACGGGCGCGCGCGCAGTCACAGATTACAAACTCGGAGACTATGTGGCCGGTGGCAAAACGGGCACGCATTACGAGTTCAAGGACCTCTGGTTCCTCGGCTACACTTCCACGGTGACGTGCGGTGTGTGGGCGGGCTTTGATAAGAGCAAGACGATCTATCCTGGTGCTTTCTCCAATCGAGTCCTCCTCCCAGCTTGGGTGGACATGATGAATGCGAGCGTGACACGCTATGCACCGGAGGAAATCACGCCGCCGCAGACGGCGGAGCGTGTGGAAATCTGCCAACGCAGCGGCATGCGTGCCACCGACTACTGCTACGAAAAAGTGAAAGGGCCGGACGGAGTGGAGAAGCGTGTCCGTGCAACTTACTACGAGTATTTGCGCCCCGGCACCACGCTGGAAGGATTCTGCATCGCACACACGGGCGAAGGACTGCCGAAGGAGATGGAGCAGTTCCGTTATCAAGCACCTGCGGCAGGGCTTGAGGCCGCGCCGATCATCGCCGACGCCGTCAAGTGGGCCCATGTGGAGCCTGTGCGCATGCGGGCACTCACTATCATCGGTGAAGACCCCTACAACTCGGAGCAGGCCATTCCACACGCCAGTCCCGTAAACGATGACGGAACGCCGGTGCGCAAAGCCATCCCAGTGGATACCATCGAGACGGAAGCGACGTCTTCGCCGCTGCGGCTCAAACCGCCGCCGCCGATGAAGATTGGCTTGTGAGAGTCATGATCTTTCTGAGTCGCGCAAGTTTTCCGATCGCATTGGCAAGTCTCGCGTTCTGCGCAGTGTTCATCTTTTTTGGATGCAAGGCGATCAAAACCGGAAAGGTTTATTCAAATGGAGCTGAGCATTTTCGTCACACCAGTCCAATAGCATTCTGGTTGGTCACAGGTATCTATTTTATCGGCGCGTTTTTGTCTGGGATCGCAGCGATCACGAATATGATGGATGCGCCGTAATGTATGCCGAAGGAATTCGGGCGCTGATCACTTCAACATCATCGCGCCCTTTTCTGGATCGAACTCGCGTTCCCACTTCGCCACCACCAGCGTAGCGACAGTGTTGCCCACGAGATTGGTCAAAGCGCGGATTTCCGACATGAAACGGTCGATGCCCACCAGCACGGCCAATCCGGCGACGGGAATGCCAGTGTCCACGGTGGAAAGCGTGGCCGCGAGCGTGATGAAGCCCGCGCCGGTGACACCAGCGGCTCCCTTTGAGGTCAGCAGCAGCACGGCGAGCAATCCAAGCTGCTGCCAGATCGAGAGATGCGTGTTGGTTGCCTGCGCCACGAACAGCGCGGCCAGCGTGAGATAGATGCAGGTGCCGTCGAGATTGAAGGAGTAGCCGGAGGGAATGACCACGCCGACCACGGACTTGTCACAGCCGGATTTTTCCAGTTTCTGCATGAGCTGCGGCAGAGCCGTCTCCGACGATGACGTGCCGAGCACCAGCAGCAGCTCGTCTTTGATGTGGATGAGCACTTTCCAGATGCTGAAGCCATTCCATCGGCACACCGCACCGAGCACCACGAAGACAAACAGCCCGCAGGTGAGATACACACAGGCCAGCACCTTCGCCAGCTTCACCAAAGTGTGCGGCCCTTCCGATCCCACGGTGTAGGCCATCGCGCCGAACGCAGCCAGCGGCGCAGTCCGCGTGATGATGGCGACCAGCTTGAACATCACCTCCGAGATCGCGTGCAGCAGCTCCAGCACGATGCCTCCCTTCTCTCCCATCTGACACAATGCCACCGCGACGAGGATCGCCAGAAACAACGCAGGCAGCACCGACTCATCCGTGAATGCGCCGACAAAGGTCTTTGGCACGATGTTCATGATGAAGGCCTTGGTGCTCGTGTCGTGGGCCTTGGCGGCGTATTCGCCGATCTTGGAGGCATCCTTGGCCGTGGCGTGCAGATCCATGCCGACGCCGGGCTGAGCCAGATTCGCCACGAGCAGGCCGATGATCAGTGCCACGGTGGTCAGCACCTCAAAGTAAACCAGCGCCTTCCAACCCACGCGGCCCACACGTTTCAAATCGCCCATGTTGGCGATCCCCGACACCACAGTGCAGAAAATGATCGGCGTGATGAGCATCTTGATCGCCTTGATGAAAATCTCCGCCAGCGGTTGCATCTTCACGCCCGTTTCCGGCCAGAACAGCCCCAGCAAAACGCCCAACACGACCCCCAAGATCACCTGCACATAGAGAATTTTCAGCCACTTCATCGGCGCGGATGCTGGCAGGTCTGCCGCAAAAGCCAAGAGGCTTTCTTGCACCACCCGCGCCGCGTGCTACGCTCGCCGCCCGCTAACCACCAATTCGCACGCATCATGGGCAAAACTCTCTTCGCTAAAGTCTGGGAATCTCACGTCGTCGGCACGCTCGCCAATGGCCAGACACAGCTTCTCATCGACACCCACCTCGTCCATGAGGTCACCAGCCCGCAGGCCTTCGGCATGCTGCGTGATTTGAATCTGAAAGTCGCGTATCCGCACCGCACCTTCGCCACCGTCGATCACATCGTTCCGACCGACGTGCAGACGGAACCATTCGCCGATCCGCTCGCTGCGGAGATGATCAAAGAGCTGCGCAAAAACGCCGTCGATTTCGGCATCACTTACTTCGATCTCAGCAGCGGCAAACAAGGCATCGTCCACGTCGTCGGACCGGAACAGGGCATCACTCAGCCCGGCACCACCATCGCCTGCGGCGACAGCCACACCGCCACGCACGGCGCCTTCGGCGCGATCGCCTTCGGCATCGGCACCACGCAGGTGCGCGACATCCTCGCCACGCAGACCATGGCGCTGAGCAAGATGAAAGTCCGCCGCATCAATGTGGACGGCAAGCTGCGCCCCGGCGTTTACGCGAAGGATGTCATCCTCCACATCATCCGCCTGCTTGGCGCGAATGGTGGCATCGGCTACGCCTACGAATACGGCGGCAGCCTCTTCGACGCCATGTCGATGGAAGAGCGCATGACCGTCTGCAACATGTCCATCGAAGGCGGCGCCCGCTGCGGCTACGTCAATCCCGACGAAAAGACCTTCGAATACCTCAAGGGCCGCCCGTATTCGCCGAAGGGCGCGGAATGGGAGGCCACCGTCGAAAAATGGCGCGGCTTTGCCTCCGACAAGGATTCCGTCTATGACGACGTCGTGAACATCAAGGCCGAGGACGTGCCGCCCACCGTCACCTGGGGCACCAGCCCCGACCAGGGCATCTCCGTCACCGAAAATGTGCCGACTCCCGACAGCGCCGCCAATGATGCGCAGCGTGTCTCCATTCAGGATGCACTTGCTTACATGAAGCTGCCCGCCGGTCAGCCGATCAAAGGCACCAAGATCGACGTCGCCTTCATCGGCTCCTGCACGAACGGCCGTCTGAGCGACTTCCGCGAAGTGGCGAAGTTCATCAAAGGCCGCAAAGTCGCCACCGGCGTCAAAGCCATCGCCGTTCCCGGCTCGCAGATCGTCGATGTGCTCGCCCGTCAGGAAGGACTCGACAAAGTGTTCAGCGAAGCCGGCTTCGAATGGCGCGGCGCAGGCTGCTCCATGTGCCTCGCGATGAATCCCGACAAGCTCGTCGGCGATCAGCTCTGCGCTTCGTCCTCGAACCGCAACTTCAAAGGCCGCCAGGGCAGTCCCACAGGCCGCACGGTGCTCATGAGTCCCGTCATGGTCGCCGCTGCCGCTCTCACCGGCAGCATCGCCGATGCGCGCGAGGTCTTTACCATCGCGGGATAAGCCATCCCTCAGTGCAACAAACTCACGACATCGCTTGCGAGCGCGAAGCAGTCCGCGCGCGCTGATATTCTTTGCGGCAAGGAACGAACTCCCCAACGCGCGCCGTAATCGGGAGGCATGAATCGCATTCTCTGCCTTTGCCTCTCTCTCACCGTCTCCGTTTTCGCAGACGATCTCCAACTCACACTCCCACCGGTCGTTTACGCAGTCCCGGAGGTGCCGATGAGCATCTACCACGACAACATCGTCCTCACGGAAGCACCGCAAAACTATCGCTTCGATTTTAAATGCGACATCGGCACGAACGAAGAGCACCGCTGGACTGTGAAGCCCTCAGATCGCGATGTCGGCAATCATTCTCTCGCCATCACTGTCAAAGACGCATCCGGCAAAGTGCTGGAGCAGGCGAAGACCACCCTGCACGTCTCTCCGCGCAAATCTGGCGAAGGCAAAGCTCTGCGGCTCCTCATCGTCGGCGACAGCCTCACGCATGCGTCGATTTACCCGAACGAGATTGCCAGCCTGTTCTCACGCCCGGGCAATCCCACACTCACTCTCCTCGGCACGCACAAACCGGCAGCCGTCAAACCCGGCGTCGCACATGAAGGTTACGGCGGCTGGAAGTGGGCCGACTTTCTCACCAAATACACCGCTCCCACACCGGGAGCGACCGCGGGCCCGCTTGCACGCAAAACCACCAGCCCCTTCATCTTTCCTTCGGCGGATGGCAAAACCGGCGTCCTCGATCTGCCGCGTTACTTCAAAGAACACTGTGGCTATCAACCGCCCGACATCGTCACTTTCCTCCTCGGCATCAACGACTGCTTCGCTGCCAGCCCCGCTGCCCCCGACACCAGAATCAACGAAGTGCTCGACAACGCGGATCGACTCCTCGCCGCGTTTCACAAGGCCGCGCCCAAGGCCATTCTCGCCGTCGGCCTGACCACGCCGCCAAACTCGCGGCAGGAGGCATTCACTGCCAACTACAAGAACAAATACACGCGCTGGGGCTGGAAGCGCATCCAGCATCGCCTCGTGCAGCGCATGCTCGAACGTCTGGCCCATCGAGAAGCCGAGGGCATCCACCTCGTGCCCACGGAACTCAATCTCGATTCCGTCGATGGCTATCCCAACAACAACGGTGTCCATCCCAATCCCGTCGGCTACGCTCAAATCGGTGCGAGCTTCTACTCGTGGATGAAATCGCGGTGGTGAGTTTGCCTATTTTGCAGATGCAGCGTGCCGCATAGCAATGCGCATTTTATGATCCGCTAATTCACACTTCTTCGCACAGCGCATCGTGCTTTGATCTTTGATAGGGCTGCGACTCGGAAAAGCCGCTTTCTTTTCGGAGTTCGAAATTTCTCGTATGCTCGTTACGCACTGAATGCCCGTATGCTCCGTCACTTCCTGCTCCCGCTGTTCGTCTTCGCCCTTTCTTCAGCGCCGTGTCATGCGGTGGAATACCACGTCGCCCAGCAGCATCCTGCTGCGGACGATGCGAACCCCGGCACCGTGGAGAAGCCCTTCAAGACGCTCGCCGCTGGCACCACGAAGCGATTGAAGGCCGGGGACACGCTCTTTGTTCACGCGGGCGTGTATCGCGAGACCATCAGCCTGACCGGCTCCACCGCTGCGAATGGAAAACCGGGGGCGCACATCCGTCTCATGGCCTGCCCCGGTGAATCCGTGGAGATCAAGGGCAGCGACCTGGTGACGGGATGGATGAAGCACAAAGACGTGGCATCCGGTGGCGCCATCTATGTGCGGGAGAACTGGGCCGTGAACTCCCAGCAAGTTTTTTGCGATGGCAAGCCGCTGACACAGATCGCCGGTTTTGTGGGCGAAGGCGATGTGCAAAGGTTCTGGAAGGGCCGCAAAGGCGAGGGGCGGGCGGATTTGGAGGAGGGATCGTTCTACTACGATCGCGAGGCGAAGAAGCTCTACCTTTGGCTGCCTGCGGGCGATGATCCCGCCGCCCATGCGGTGGAGGCGCAGGCGCGTGTGGCCGGCATCCTGCTCAGCGACTTGAACTACCACGACATCTCCGGCTTCAAGATCACGCACGCTAATCTCAACATCGGAGGCACCTACGGCTCCTACAACACCGTGGACGGCTGCGATGTGAGCTACGCCGACTTCTGCGGCATCAGCCTGGGCGGCTCCTGCAACACACTGCTCAACTGCAAGTCGAACCACAACGGCAACTCCGGCATCAGCACCTACTACCGCGGTCATCGCGTGGTGAACTGCGAGGTGCGCTTCAACAACCGCCGAAACTGGAACGCGAGCTGGCACGCGGGCGGCATGAAAAACTTCTCCAGTGACACCCTCGTCAGCGGCTGCACGGCCGAGGGCAACCTCAACAGCCCCGGCATCTGGTTCGATGGTTCGAATGCGGGCGTGACCATCGAAAACAGCCGCTGCTTCCGCAACACCGCCGGCATCATGTATGAGATCGGAGAGCGCGCCATCGTGCGCAACAATCTCTGCTACGAGAACAGCGGGCGCGGCATTTACATCTCCAACTCCGCCGAGTGCTCCATCCTCTTCAACCTCTGCTACCGCAACGGCATGAGCGGCATCGCCGTCATCGGCGTGGAGCGGCCCGGTGAGGCCGACGCCGATCCCGACACAGGCTTCGTCCCCGCGCGCAACAACGTGATCTGGGGCAACATCCTCATGGACAACTGCCACCCCAGCCTCGCCCTCAAAGGCTGGTCCGGCCGGCCTGAAATCATCATGCCGGATGAAAACATCCCCACCAACCACGGCAACGTCTCCGACTACAACATCTACTATCGCTCCGATGGGCGCGGCATTCCCTTCTGGTGGAACTGGGGCGTCAATCTCTGCAAAAACCTCGCCGACTGGCAGGAGAAAACAGGACAGGACAAGCACTCCATCATCGCCGAGCCGCTTTTCGTGGACGCGTCGAAGCATGACTTCCATCCCGCCGAGAAATCTCCCGCGATCCTCTTCGCCAGACCGCGCATGGGCATGGTCTGCGATGCCGACACGAGGCACCGCGTGCGCGGAAAACGTGCCACGGCAGGCCCCTTCGAGGCTGACAAAAAATACCTGCCCGCCGTCAAGCCCGCCACACCCAGTCAGCCCGTGATGCTGCCGCTGGGACGCACCGCGCCGCTCCCCGCCGCGCTCGCAGAGCTTGCGACTGCTTTGACCGCTGAGCTGCCCGTCACCAAGCTGCCAGACGGCAAAACGGGCATCCTGCTCAAAGGCATTCCGTTTCAAATAACGGCACCGCCCACCGCCTTGCAGCTCACGGCAGATGCCAAATCATCCGAGCTGGCGGTCAGTCGCGGCATTAAGTCCATGCACATGCTCATCGGCCTCATCGATCCCCATCCGGGGAAGCCGCTGCACTGCAAGATCACCCGGCAGGACGGACAGACGGTGAATCTCCCGTGGGAAACAGGCAGGAACATCGGCCCCAGCCTCGGTCCATGGGACGGCAAGCTCGCCCAAGGCGCGAAAGACTTCCGCACGGAGGTCGTGTGGCAGTCCAAGGACGGCAAGGCGCGCCTCTTCCTCGCCACCTGGGAAAACGACAACGAATGGTATCCCGTGCAGCAGGCGGCGTGGACGCTGGAGGACGCCGCCGCCACCGCGCTGATCCTTGGCGTGACGGTGAAGTGAGCCCATGCTCACCCGAAGCTGATATTCAGCAGCGGCTTTAGTGCTGTTTCGCAACGATGTTCTCAATCACACGAAACAGATAGGCGTTGTTCATTTCGGAGCGTTGATTTGCTTCCGACCATTTGTCGTAGCCGAGTTCGCGGAAGGCGGTGTCATCCATCTGGCCCAAGCCGTTCACCACAGCGCGAATGAACTTCCAGCCTGTCAGCCGCAGGTCTTTTAAGGCGGCACTGCCGTCCGTGTACTTCATCGCCTGCACGGCTTGGAGAGCGGGCGAATCGGGGATCGTGCCCTCTTTGTCCGTCTTTGCCGCCAGCGGATTCCACAGATGCTCTGAGGCCTCATACGACATCGCGGCGATGGCCTGCTTTCGCTCGCCTGACAGAGGCCACGCGTTCAGAATGCGGGCGGGGCCGAGACCGCCGACTCCCAGCGCACGCTCTGACCAGCGCGCCGTGCCTTCGAGGAACCAGCGATTTTTGAAGTAGGTGGTGCTGTATTGAATGAGATGAAAGAACTCGTGTGCCGGCGACAGATTCGCTGGTGCTTTCAATGACGACGCCAGGGTGAAGGCGATGCTGCGTGTGCCGAGCGGATCCCCGGGCCTGTTGTAGCGCTGCAGTTCGTCGTAGGCCACGCCATTCATCTTCAGCACGTCTTTGTGGCGAAAGCTGATGTCAATGAAACGCGCTGCGTGAAATCGCTCCGTCTTGAGTGGATCGGGGAAACCAAGAACATCGACGAACAGCTTCCGCGCTGCTTGCACTTGCGTCATGACATCCTCCACCTGATCGGGAATGCCGTTGGTGTTTCCATCCGTGGTGTCCACGGCGTGCTGACCTTCCGTGTGGTAAAAAATGCGAACATCCTCCACGCGATGCACCTGCTGCGCGGAGGCAGAGGCGACGATCCAAAACCAAGCAATGCAAACTAACGGCCTCATGCTTTCCAGGTGCTCTTTCTCCATCCGTTCACGCCTTCGCGGAACAATTCGTCCTTGAGTTTCGTGCCGAGGCCGACGCCCGTTGGCAGTTGCGCCTTTCCATTCGTGATGACAGGCAGGGTATCGACCAGTTTGTCGTAGAACGAGCGGATGTGCGCGCGCACGGTTTCCTGAAACACGACATTGGCCGATGACGCGGCGAGGTGCAGTCCGCTGAAGAGCGTGAGCGGGCCGGTGCAGTCGTGGATGGTGGAGGGCACGTTGAAAGTCTGCGCCATGTCGATCACCCGGCGCGTCTCGCTGATGCCGCCGTTCCAAGTCGGATCGACCATGCAGTAGTCGCAGGCCTGGGCCTGCAACAGGGTGAGGTATTCTTTCCTCCCGAGCAGCATTTCACTCGCGGCGATGGGTAGCCCGCTGCGGCGGCGGAAATCAGCCAGCGTGGCGACGTTGTCCACGCGCAGCACGTCTTCGAGCCACAGTGGCTTGATCTCACGCAGCGCGTCTGCGATGCGTTCAGCGGCGGGCAGTTGGAAAAAGCCGTGCCCTTCGATGGCGATGTCCATTTTCATGCCCACACGCTCGCGGATTTCGCGCAGCGGCTTCATGGCCTCCTCAACATCGGCCCATGAGATGTGCAAGCCGCCGTTGCGGTGCGCCGCACGATCAAACGGCCACAGCTTCATCGCCGTGATGCCTTCGGCGAGCAGTTCCTCCGCCAGATCACCGGCAGCGAAATGCGAGGCCCAATTATCTTGCAACGGGCCTTTGGAGCCGATGTCGCCGTAGCCGGGCCAGCCTGGATGACGCGGCGCGCCAGTGGCTCCAGCGACCGCGCCGTAGCTAGGCCCGCCGCTCGTGTTATAAACAGGAATCGCTTCGCGCACCGGCCCACCGAGCAGACGATACACCGGCTGCTTGCATGCTTGGCCGAGGATGTCCCAAAGAGCGAGGTCAATGGCTGACAGCGCGCGCATTTCCGCGCCGGGATGTCCGAATGGCGTGCAGCGTTCGTAGAGGAATCGCCAGTGTGACTCGATGGCGAGCGCGTCCGCGCCGAGCAGCCGCTCCGCCATCCAGTCGTGAATCAGCGCCGCGATGGCATGCGGCGTGTAATACGTCTCGCCGCAGCCGACGAAGCCGTCCTCCGTGTGAATGCGGACGAGCAGCAGATTCGGCATGATGCCGGAGGGAATGGCGGTTTCGATGGAGGTGATGCGTGACATGAGACGAGGGGGAAACAACGGGGTGAAATCGTAGATCGTGCAGGAACTGACGAATTGAAAGCTGATCCCGCGAAGCTGCAAAGCAGACGCCCAGAGAGATGAACGGCGGCCCCAATGGAGCACCCTTTCTCCGGTCAGAAGGCCAGGCCCGAGTGACATTCGGGCAGAGTCGCTTTCATGGAAGATTCAGAAGGAGCTGTCAGCTCATTATTGAGACTCGCGAAATAGGGATACAACGCGCGATTCTAACGTCGGAATGCTGACGCATTCCGCTACGCCTCGTCGCGGCAACTGCGAAGCTTCTGATGAGTCCCCCAGATTATGTCGCTCTATTCTGCGATCCTCAATAACAGCGGAAGGAATGCGTGTTCGGCACGCACGCGCCCTGATCCGCTGCGATCACTTTTTGTTCGCCTTCAGTTCGGCAGCGCGCTGCTTTTTTCCGGCTCGCCAGATGAACCACAGCAGGATCGACAAAAGGAACGCCGACGATCCGAGAACAATGGAAAGAGTGGCTGACTGTTTTTCAGTCGTCAGTGGTTCCAGCCGGAGGTTGCGCAGCCAAACTGTGCCACCGTCGGGAAGCACGGCATTTAATTGGACCTGTTTTGCGGGAGTCGTGGAGCCAGTCAGCGTCACTCGCAGAAAGAAATTGCGCCATCCACCCAGGAATTTGCTCAACACGGTTTGGTCTCCCTGAGTCTGAGAAGTCAGCTTTGCTGCACCGACTCTCGTGAGCATCTCCAAATAGGCTTTGTCGCCGGTTCCTTCGTATTTGACCTCGCCGTGCAATTGGAAGGAGGTTCCGTTGGCATTCGGCTGATCGTCCATGATCACGATGGCGGTGTCGGTGGCACCACGAGTGACCTTAAATGAGCTGGCAGACGCATCATAGTGCGCCGTCGGGCCGAGGGAGATGCCAGGTGCCCCTGGTTTTAGGTCACGTTTTACAAAAGCCGGTGCCTGTGCTGCGAGCGAGGAGGTCAGAGCGAAGATGCAGAGCAGGGATTTCATGAGATGTCGGCTTGGAAGAATCGTGTGATAGCGGGTTGTGGGCGTTTTCAAAGTGACAATCTGAATTTTCAAGACCAACCGCGAGTGCTCTTTTGTGCGATTGCGTGTGGCTGCGGCGTATGAGCCATGCATGCAACTCAACGCCCGCTTCCTTTCTGCATTCTTGACCTGCGCACTGGTCGGCCCGCTCGCCGCCGAGACGCCGCTCGCTCTGGCCCTGCAATCGCGCACACGCTCCAATAGTGCCGTGTTGGTGAAAGAGTCATGGCTGCCTTCCCGCACGGCCATCATCGTCTGCGACATGTGGGACCTGCATCACTGCAAAAACGCGGTGATCCGCGAAGGCGAGATGGCTCCGCGCATGAACGAGGTGCTCGAAAAAGCCCGCTCTGCCGGCGTGTTCATCATTCACGCGCCGAGCAGTTGCATGAAGCCCTACGAAGGCACTCCGGCGCGCGAACGCGCGAAGTCCGCGCCAGCCGCGGCGCGTCTGCCGGATAAAATCGGCGAGTGGTGCAAAATCATTCCCGCCGAAGAGCGAAACGTCTATCCGCTCGATCAAACCGACGGCGGCGAGGACGACGATCCGCAGGAACACGCGAAGTGGGCCGCCGAATTGACCGCGAAGGGACTCAACCCACGCGCGCCATGGACGAAGCAGATCGACGTGCTGCGCATCGACCAGGAAAAAGACGCCATCAGCGACAGCGGCGTGGAGATCTGGAACCTGCTCGAAGCGCGTGACATCGACAACGTCATCCTCATGGGCGTGCATCTCAACATGTGCGTCTCAGGCCGCCCCTTTGGCCTGCGGCAGATGGCGAAGAACGGCAGGCACGTCGTCCTCATGCGCGACATGACGGACACGATGTACAATCCCGCGCGCTGGCCTTTCGTCAGTCACGTCCAGGGCACGGAGCGCTTCATTCATCATGTGGAGCGTCTCATCTGTCCGACCATCACCTCCGATCAAATCCTCGGCGATGGCAAAATCTTCTCTTTTAGCAATGTCACCGCCGGAGCGAAGCGCCTGCAGATCATCCTGCTCGGCGATAGCACCACCGAGGCGATCGTTCCGAAGAGAATCGCGCCGGATGAGCCGCAATTTGAAGACATGCTGCGCATCAAGCTGGCCACCGAAGGCAACCTGCCTCCCTGCGATGTCTATAATGAAGGCGTCAGTGGCGAGTTCATCCGCCGCCTGCTCGACACACGCTACGACAAGGCGGTGAAGACGAAGCCGCAGGCCGACTACATCTTCATCCGCTACGGCATCAACGATCAGGCAAGACGGCAGGATTTTGCGGCCAATTTCTCCAAGGACTATCACGAGTTGCTGGCGCGCCTGCGTCAGGATCATCCGAAGGCGATGCTCATTCCGATGACGATCATTCCTTTCAGCGGCGAGGATAAGGACGCGCAGGTCAATGCGCTGATCCGCAAGGTCGTCGCAGAAGAAAAACTCACGCTCTTTGACATCTACCCGCGCTACGCCGCCGAGATGAAAAAAGGCCCGGACATGCTCAACTACCGCCGCTACCCGGTCTCCCGCGTGCCGGAAAATCTGCGCCCGCTCGCCACGCCTTATCTGGTGCCCGAGGGCAAGGACGCAAAAATCACCGTGCTCGACAACTGCCTCGACGGCTTCTTCGGTCATCTGCCCGGCTGGACTGGCGACCGGCATCCCAATCTCGCTGGCTACAACGTCATCGCGGATGAAACGGCCAAGTGGCTCGCACCGGTGATTCGCGGCAAGAAGTAACCAGGCTCATGAAAACATCCTCCCGTCGTTCTTTCCTCAAATCCGGCCTTGGCGGCATCCTCGCCGCCGGTGTCGCGCCGCAGTTCATCCCATCGCGATTGCTCGGCGCGAACGCGCCATCGGGGAAAATCACGCTCGGCTGCATCGGCGTGGGCAAACATGGCTTCGGAGTGAATTTGCAATCTTTCCTGCAGGAGGACGGCTGCCGCGTCATCGCCATCTGCGACACATTCACGAGCCGCCGTGCCCGCGCCATCGAGGCCGTGAACAAGAAGAACGGCGATGCCGGTTGCGCGGACATCGCCGACTTCCGCGCGCTGCTCGCGCGCAAGGACATCGACGCCGTGGTCATCTCCACGCCGGATCATTGGCACGTTCCGATGGCCACGATGGCGATCGAAGCAGGAAAGCATGTGTTTTGTGAGAAGCCCACGCTCACCATCGCCGAAGGGCGTGCCTTTGCGGATCTCGTGGCGCGGAAAAAAGCCGTGTTCGCCACCGGACTCGAAGACCGCTCGCTCATCAAGTATCACAAGCTCTGCGAGGTCGTGCGCAATGGCGGCATCGGCCAAGTGCGGCACATGCGCATCACGCTTCCGAAAAAGCCGGTGTTTCCGAAGGAGGCGGCGGCGCCTGTGCCGGATGAATTGAACTTTGACCTCTGGCTCGGCCCCGCCCCGCAGCGCGATTACTTCCCCGGCCTCACGAACGATCAGGTGTGGCGGCAGATTCGCGACTTCTCCGGCGGCTCGCTCACGGACTGGGGCGCGCACCTCATCGACAGCGCGCAGGTGGCCATCGGCGCGGAGAACAGCGGCCCCGTGAAGGTGGAAGGGAAGGGCGAGATTCCGCCGAATGCCATCAACACCGTGCCGCAGACTTATCATCTGACTTACACCTATGAAAACGGGGCCGTCATGGAAGTCAGCGCCGACAAACCCGCGATCCGCATCGAAGGCAGTGACGGCTGGGTCGGTGTCGAAGGCTGGGATGGCAGGTTGCTGGCCGGCGACATGGAAATCTTCAAACGCCCCATCGATCCGGCGGCGAACAAGCTCTGGCCGCGTCCGAAGCGCGAGCATCCCAACTTCCTCGACGCCATCCGCACGGGCAAAACGCCGACTTACAGTGCCGAAGCTCTGCACCGGCTCAGCACCACGATGCACCTCGGCCTCATCGCGATGGAACTCGGCCGTCCGCTGCGCTGGGATCCGAAGGCGGAGTCCTTCGACGATGAGCAGGCCAATGCCCTGCGCAGCCGCGTGAGCCGCGAGGATTGGAGGCGCGCGGGTTGAGTCGCGCAGAGGCTTAACAAGGCATCACGCCGCCACCAAATCGTAGCCGCGCCAGTCTTTGACGGTGACTTCCGCGAAGGAGCCGATCGGGAGCTTCTTGTTCACGAAGATCGTGGTGTCGATGTCTGGGGCGTCGATTTCGCTGCGGGCGACGCCCGGTTCTTCGACGAGGACGCGGAGCTTCTTGCCGACCTGCGAGCGATTGTATTTTTCCACTCCGCGCTGGATGGCGCGCATGGCTTCGTTCCAGCGTGCCTTGCGTGTCATGTGGTGGATTTGATCCTCCATGCTGGCGGCGCGGGTGCCTTCCTCGCGGCTGTAATTAAAGACACCAGCGCGTTCAAAGCCGGTGTCTTCGATGAATTGGATCAGCTCGTTGAAATCCGCCTCGGTTTCGCCGGGGAAGCCGACGATGAAGGTGGTGCGGATGGCGATGCCGGGGATGCCCGCGCGGATGCGCTTGATGAGGTCGCGGATGTAAGTGCCATCGGTTTCGCGCTTCATGAGGCTGAGCATGTGATCGCTGATGTGTTGCAGCGGCATGTCGATGTAGCGTGCGACTTTGGGCGATTCAGCGATGGCAGCGATGAGATCGTCGCTCCAATGCGCGGGATGCGTGTAGAGCAGGCGGATCCAGAAGTCGCCTTCGATTTGATTGAGCTCGCGGATGAGAGTGGAAAGTGATTCGCCTTTGTTGGAATCGACACCGCTGCGCGGCTTCGGGCGCTCGCCCTCCCATTTGTCCATGCCGAAATAGGTGGTGTCCTGGGAGATGAGGTTGATCTCCTTCACGCCGCTTTTCACGAGCTGGCGGGCTTCCTGCACGATGCTCTCCTGCGTGCGGCTGCGGTGGCGGCCACGGATGCGCGGGATGATGCAGAAGGAGCACGGATGATTGCAGCCCTCCGCGATTTTGATGTAGGCCATGTGCTGCGGCGTGAGGCGGAAGCGCGGCGTGTCGTAGTCCGGGATGTACTTCGGCTGTTTGGTGACGAGGTTTTCCTGCTCGTGATCCTTCACGCCGACGAGATTTTGGATGATCGGCGCCACCTGGGTGATCTGATCGAGGCCGATGAAGGCATCCACGTCCGGCATGAGACTGGGCAGCTCCTGTGAAAAGCGCTGCGAGAGGCAGCCGGCGACGATGATCTTTTGCTTCGCCCGCTTTTTGGATGCCGAACGGCCATCCACGGCATCATGCACCGCGCCGATGGACTCCTTCTTTGCCATGTCGATGAAGGAGCACGTATTGACGATGAGCACGTCCGCGAGTTCGGGCTCGGGCGTCATGACCATGCCCGCCTGCTGGAGGTGGCCGATCATGATTTCCGAGTCGATGAGGTTCTTCGCGCAACCGAGGGAGACGAGGCCGACTTTGATCATGGGGGCGGGGAGACTATCTCCTTTGAGGAAAGGTGAAAGAGGAAACTGTGCCCGGCATGTGCGCCGTAGTGTCATTTCCCGCTGTCAATTCCTCTCACTTTACGCGTGAGTCCTTCCGCCCGACCGCCCCATGGCCACTCATTCCTCATCTTCCTGCTGTCATTCCCAGCCTGCTCCGAAACCGGCAGTGCCGTCGTGTTGCCACGGTCACGGAGGTCATCATCACGACCCTGAGGTAAAGCCCTCGGCGGGCGCGAAATATTTCTGCCCGATGTGCCCCGGTGTGGAGTCGGACAAGCCCGGAACCTGTCCGAAATGCGGCATGGCACTGGAGCGCAACCCAGCCTATGGCCCGGCGGAAGCGGGTGAAGATGATGCCGAGCTGCGGGATATGACGCGGCGGATGTGGCTCAGCGCGCTGCTGACGCTGCCGGTCTTCATTACGGCCATGGCACACCTCGTGCCGGCGTGGCGTCATGCGGAGTGGGTGGCTGGTAGTGCCACGCGCTGGATGCAATTCATCCTCTCCACTCCGGTGGTGTTGTGGGCGTCGCGTCCGTTTTTTGAGCGGGCATGGCAGTCCTTGCGGCATCGCAGCATGAATATGTTCACGCTGATCGCGCTCGGCGTGGGCACGGCGTATGTTTTCAGCGCGGCGGTGCTGCTGCTGCCCGCGTGGTTTCCTGCGTCGCTGGCCGATGCGCATGGCCGTCTGCCTTTGTATTTTGAAGCGGCGGCGGTGATCGTCGTGCTCGTGCTCCTCGGGCAAGTGCTGGAGCTGCGGGCGCGCGCTCGCACGGGCGGAGCGATTCAGGAGTTGCTCGGACTCCAGCCCAAAACAGCGCGGCTCGTCACGCCGGAAGGCGATGTGGATGTGGCGCTCGATGCCGTGCAGGTCGGTCAGCGTTTGCGTGTGCGCCCTGGTGAAAAAATCCCCGTGGATGGGATCGTGATCGAAGGGAGTAGCCATGTGGATGAGTCCATGCTCACGGGCGAGCCTGATGCCGTGGTGAAAGCTGCCGGAGCCAAGGTGACCGGCGGCACGCTGAATCAACAAGGGAGTCTGATGATGCAGGCAGAGCGCGTCGGCGCGGAGACCATGCTGGCGCAGATCGTCCAGCTCGTCGGGCAGGCGCAGCGCAGTCGTGCGCCGATCCAAGCGCTGGCGGACAAGGTGGCCGCGTGGTTTGTCCCGGCGGTGCTCGGCATTGCCGTGCTCACCTTCGTCCTGTGGTGGCAGTTTGGCCCGGCACCGGCACTGGCCCATGCCATCGTCGCGGCGGTGTCGGTGTTGATTATCGCCTGTCCGTGCGCCCTCGGGCTCGCCACACCGATGAGCGTGATGGTCGGCATTGGCCGCGGTGCTGGCATGGGCGTGCTCATTCGTGAAGCTGCTGCCATCGAGAAACTCGCTGCGCTGCGCACCCTCGCCGTGGATAAAACCGGCACGCTGACGCTGGGTCGTCCAGAAGTGGTGGAGGTGCTGCTGCCTGCGGATGCTCAAGATCATGCCAATGAGGTGCTGACTCTCGCCGCCAGTGTGGAGAGGCACAGCGAACACCCGCTGGCCCACGCCATCACTCACGCGGCGCAGACGCGCGGTCTCTCGCCGGCGGATGCGTCGGGCTTTCACAGCACGACGGCGGGCGGTGTCACAGCCACGGTGGGAGGCAGAGCCGTCGTCGTCGGCAAAGCGGATTTCCTCCGCGCGCAGCAGGTGGCGGGAGTGGATGCGCTCGAAGCACTCGCTGCGCCGCAGCAAGGGCAGGGGCGCACGGCGGTGTTGGTGGCGGTGGATGGGCGTGGAGTCGCCGTGCTCATCGTGGCCGATCCGATCAAGCCCTCCACACCCGAAGCACTCTCGCAGCTCCGCGCCCTCGGCGTGCAGGTTGTCATGCTCACCGGAGATAATGAACGCACCGCCGCGCGCATCGCCGGGGAACTCAGCATCACCCGCTTCCACGCCGGCGTCTCGCCCCAGGATAAACACAGCGTCATCGCCGAGATGAAACGCGAGGGCATCGTCGTCGGCATGGCGGGAGATGGCATCAATGACGCACCCGCTTTGGCCGTGGCGGATGTGGGCATCGCTATGGGCACGGGCACGGACATCGCCATGGAGACCGCCCCCGTCACGCTCGTGCGTGGAGACCTGCGCGGCATCGTCCATGCCATCCGCCTCGGTCGCGCGATGATGCGGAACATCCGGCAAAATCTGCTCTTCGCCTTCCTCTACAACGCGCTCGGCATCCCGATCGCCGCCGGGGTGCTCTATCCGTGGTTCGGCGTTTTGCTCAGCCCGATGCTCGCTGGCGCGGCGATGAGCCTCAGTTCTGTTTCCGTCATTGCCAACGCGCTGCGTTTGCGGCGTGTTGTTCTGTGATCTGAGTGCATGTCGCTGCTTTTGACAATCGACAGCATTTTTAATCGCGCCTAGTATCTGGGCTCTTCGATTCTCCATGAAGCCTGTCTTTGAAAAAGTCCCCAAGCGCCAGTGGGAGTCCTTCCACTGCGAAGTGGTGCGTGGCCCCGACTATGGTACGCGCTGGCACTTTCACCCCGAGTATCAGCTCACGCTGGCGGTTCAGAGCAGCGGTCATCGCGTGGTGGGGGACAACATCGGCACGCTCGCTGACGGCGATCTCGTACTTCTCGGTGCGAACCTGCCGCATGTTTGGCATCAGGATGCAGGGACGCGAGCGCGGCAGGTGCATGCCATCATCGTGCGCTTTGACGAGACTTTCCTCGGTCGCGATTTTTTCACTCTGCCCGAAGTCGAGCCCGTGCGGCGTCTGCTGCAACGCGCCGCGCGTGGCCTCGAAGTGCGTGGCAGCACGCGCACTGCGGTGACGGCGCACATGCTCCGCATCGCTCAGGGCGAGGGGCTCTCCCGTGTCATCGAACTGCTCTCCATCCTCGACGCTTTGGCGCGTTCGACCGAGCTGCGCACACTCGCCACCGCAGGCTACGAACCCAAGCTCGAATCCGCCGACCAAGGCCGCATGGAGCGCGTGGTGGACTTCATTCACAGCCACCTCACCGAAGAGATCGACCGTGAGCGTCTGGCGCGTCTGGCACATCTCAGCCTCGGAGCATTCAGCCGCTTCTTCCATTCACGCACAGGCAAAACGGTGCCGGAGTACATCAACGAAGTGCGCATCGGCCGAGCCTGCCGCATGCTGGCGGAGGATGCAGGAAACATCACCGATATCGCCATGGACTGCGGCTACCGCAACCTCGCGAATTTCAACCGCCGCTTCCGGGAAGTCGTGGGCACCACACCCAGTGCCTACCGGCAGAAGTTCCGTGGTGTCGCTGGACGGTAGCCGTGCTTGCGTGCGGCATGCTCCAGTGAGATAAGCACAGCCATGAGTCAGATGCTCGAACCGGAACTCTCGGCGGTGGAACTCCGCTCCTACTTCGTACGCAAACGCAATGCGCTGTGCGTGCGCGGACGTTTCAGCCCGCTGTATCTCGACTACTATCTTCATCTCATGCAGCACGGCATTCAGTATGCGGAGACTCTGGATGAAATGCTCAAAGACGTGCTGGCGGCGCTGACGCTGCATCTTGGCTCGCGTCCCCAGGATGAAACCTGCGCGTGGACCATTCATGTGAAGGAGCCGCTGGCGAATCTCTTCGTCACCGGCAGCACACGCCCAGGTCGCGTCACCGGCCGTGTCTTTACCGAGGATGTTCGCCAGGACGGCAAAGCGTTGTTCATTGCGCAGACGACGCGCCCGGAGCATCCCACACGCCAGAGCATGATCGAATTTCACGATCGCGATCTGCTGCGCGCCGTGGAGCAGTTTTACACCGACAGCGAGCAGCGCCTCACGCGCTTCTTCCGTCTGCCAGATGAAGACTTTGTGCAAATCTCCGCCGAGCCGGACTGCGATGAGGCCTGGCTGGCCGCGCTCACGCTGGAGGATGTGCTTGCGCTCGATGAACATGAGCATCTCACGCTGTTGGAGACGCGCGGTTATGTGTTTGAGTGTGGCTGCTCCGTGGAGCGGCTCTTGCCTGTCATCATGCGCCTGCCGCAGGACGATCTCGATCACATTTTCTCCGATGGCATGGCCCTCATCACCTGCCCGCGCTGCGGTGCAGTCTTTCGCACCGCGAAGGCCAGCTTTGACGAGTGGCGGCGTAAACAGTCCTAGAGCGCTTCTGCGCCATGCCGATGAAACTCGCCCTCATACGTCGCCAATTCTCTGCCACGGGAGGCGCAGAGCTTTATCTGCAACGCTTGCTGACAGCACTGGCAGCAGCCGGGCACGAGACGCATCTCTTTGCAGAATCGTGGCAAGGACAGGCGGCGGGAGTGCGCATGCATCAGGTGTCTGTCTCCGCTCCGCGCGCGACACGAGCATTGCGCTTTGCTGAAGCTGTGGAGGATCGACTGCGGCGAGAGGGAGATTTTGACTGCGTGTTGAGTCTCGAACGCACGCTGAAGCAGGACGTGTATCGCGCGGGCGACGGCCTGCATCGCGTCTGGCTGGAGCGTCGGCGGCAGTTCGCTCCGTGGTGGCGGAGGATGCTCCTCGGCTCCAGTGCTTTTCATCGCGGCATGCTGGTGCTGGAGGCGCGTACCTTTGATCCCGCAGCCACGGGCCACATCATCGTGAATTCAGAGATGGTGCGCGGCGAGATCGCGCAGCATTTTCCCGACTTTCCGCAAGAGCGCGTCCATCTCGTGCGCAACGGCGTCGATGTGCAGCGCTTTCAAAAGGTGGATCGCGCGGCTGCACGCGCGCGCTTCGGCCTGCGGGAGGGGGATTTCACGCTCGCTTTCGTCGGCTCTGGTTGGGAACGCAAAGGACTGCCGTGGCTGCTGCGCTTCATGGCTGCACAGAGCGACGATCCCGCGCTCAAGCTGCTCGCGGTCACGCGCGATCGTGTACGTGGCAGGGTGCCGCCCAATGTCATTCTCACCGGTCCTTTGCACGATGTGGAAGCTGCCTACGCCGCTGCGGATGTGCTGGTGTTTCTGCCGATCTATGAGCCATGCGCCAATGTCGTGAGTGAGGCACTCGCTGCGGGGATTCCGGTCATCACCACGCGGTTCAACGGTGCCTCTGAATGGATCGATCCTGGCGTCAACGGCCACATTCTCGATGACCCGCGCGATTTCGCGGCCCTGGGTCAATGTCTCAATCACTGGCGTGTGCGTGGCAGTGCCGAAGCAGTGCGCACGCGCCTGCCGCTCGATCTCGATCTCAATGTGCGCCTCACGCTCCAGGTGTTGGAGTTAGCGGCCCGCCAGCGTCAGCGAGTATGAATGACGCCGCCTTCACCGCTGCGGCCACTCGCCTCTGCACGGCGTGTGGCATGTGCTGTGATGGCACGATGTTTCAGATCGTAAAAATGCAGCCGGGGGATCATCCGGCAGCCCTGGCGAAGCTGGGCATGCGCATCCGTCATAAGGACGGAGAATTCCACATGGAGCAGCCCTGCCCGGCATTGAAAAACCAGCGCTGTGAAATCTATGACCAGCGCCCCGTTCGCTGCCGACTTTTCACCTGTCAGCAGCTTCGCTTGCTGGCTTCGGGTGAGACGACAGAGGCCGCAGTGTTGGCGCGCATCACTGAAACGCGCGCGCTTGCCATGCAGGTGCGTGCTTTGATCTCGCAGTGTGGCTTGCGGGAGGATGGGCAGCCGTTGATCGAACGATTCGAGCGTCTGACGAGCACGCCCGTGGATGCTCGTTTAGAGCCCGAACTGGCGGCGATGCGCGAGGACTTGGAAAATGCCATGCGGCGGTTGCGGCTCGTCATCAATCGCGAATTCCGACCTCCTCCTCTCTCCGCATGATGTAGCACTCGTCTTTTCCATATTCTGCGCCAGGATGGCGGATGGAAACGCAACTCATGGGCCTCCTCCGCAGCGCGGATTACACGCCCGCCAATGTGCCGGAGCTTCTCTCTCAGCTCGGACTGAGACCCAAGCAACAACAGGTGCTGCAAAGTCTGCTCAAAAAGCTCGTAAAGCAGGGTCGGATCATTCGCACCAAGGGAAATCGCTACATCGAGGCCAAGGAGGCTGACCTGATCCCTGGCGTGATTCAGATCACCCGCAGCGGTCGTGGTTTCGTCCAACCGGACGAAGGCGGCATCGGTGAAATCAGCATCCCGGAGAGCGGGACGAACACCGCCATGCATGGCGACCGCGTGTTGGTGCAGCTCGATGTCCCCGCGCAGGGATTTCGCAAAGCCGGCGCGAAGGAGCAAAGCGGCCGCGTGGTGCGCATTCTGGAGAGAAAGCGCACACGCTTTGTCGGCACACTGCAACGCTCCAAAAAACTCCTGCACGTCGTGCCCGATGATCCCCGTCTGCCCGGCGCCGTCTATGTGTCGGAGCCGCGCGATGTGGGTCGCAAAGCTCAAGCCGGCGACAAAGTCGTCGTCGAACTCACGCAGTGGGAGTCGAGGCAAAGATCCCCCGAAGGTGAGATCATTGAAGTGCTCGGCCCGCCCGATGCGGAGGGGGTCGATATGCTCTCCGTGCTGCGCCATTACGATCTGCCTCTGAGCTTCCCCAAAAACGTACTGCATGAAGCGCAGACGATTGCAAAATCGCGGCCTGACAATCAACCCAGCGCGGAGGAATGCGCGGAGCGCGTTGATTGCCGCGCACATTCAGTCATCACCATCGACCCCGACGATGCGAAGGATTTCGATGACGCGATCTGTCTCGAAAAAGGCGAACGCGATCAGTGGCGTCTGTGGGTTCATATCGCCGATGTGTCGCATTATGTGCGTCCGGGCAGCGCGTTGGATACGGAGGCCAGGAAACGCGGCAACTCAACTTATCTGGTGGATCGCGTGATCCCCATGTTGCCGGAGGCACTGAGCAACGAGCTGTGTTCGCTCAAACCCAACATCGACCGCCTGACGAAGTGCGTGGAGTTCGTGCTGTCGAAAGAAGGGCAGGTCGTCAGCACGAAGTTTTACTCCGCCGTCATTCATTCAAAGCGGCGCTACACCTACCAGGAGGCCTTTGCCGTGCTGCAACGCCCGCCCCAGGGCGAAATCGAACAGATGCTGCACCACGCCCATCAGATCGCGCAGAAAGTCCGCGCGCTGCGTTTCAAAAACGGCTCGCTCGATCTCGATTTTCCGGAGAACAAGATTCGCCTCGACGAACGCGGGCGCGTGCTGCGCATCGAGCGCATGGAAAACGATGCCTCGC
The DNA here is from genome assembly GCA_039806835.1 of Prosthecobacter sp. Taxonomy (GTDB): domain Bacteria; phylum Verrucomicrobiota; class Verrucomicrobiia; order Verrucomicrobiales; family Verrucomicrobiaceae; genus Prosthecobacter. The sequence continues at coordinate 473,779 of JBDHQD010000003.1, forward strand.
ATCAGTTGATCGAGGAGTTCATGCTGCTGGCAAATGAAGCTGTCGCGGCGCGGCTCATGGCTTTGAATCGGCCCAGTGTGTATCGCATTCACGAAGCTCCGAAGGAAAAGAAGCTCAACGATTTCCGCGACGACGTGCTCAGTCATCATGTGCCGTGCGGGAATCTGAACCATCGCCCCGAGGTGCAGAAGCTGTTGTCACGTCTGGCCACGCTGCCGATTGGCGAAGCGCTGAAGATCGGTTTCCTGCGTTCCCTCATGCGCGCTCGCTACGCGGTGGAGCCGCTGGGGCATTACGGTCTCGCAAAGACGAAGTACACGCATTTCACATCGCCGATTCGCCGCTATGCCGACCTCGTGGTGCATCGCGCATTGTTCGGTAAAACGAATCTCGATCTCAATGCGGCAAAGCAGATCGCCGACCACATCACCACCACGGAGAAAAACTCCGCGGACGCGGAGCGCGACAGCAAGGATGTGAAGCTCTACGCCTTCCTCAAGGCACAGCTCTCATCGAAGAGACCGCAGCAATACGCCGCGCTCGTCACGGACGTGAGAAACTTTGGCTTCTTTGTTGATGTGCCTGATCTCGGCATGAGCGGAGGTGTGCCTCTCTCAGCCATTCCAGATGATTTCTATCTTTTCGATCCCGCCAGCAGCAGGCTCGTTGGCCGCCACACACGGCGGGTCATTTCTCTGGGAGATACCGTGCAGGTGCAAATCCACAAAGTGGACAGTGTGAAGAAGCAGATCGACTTTAGACTTGTCACCCAGCGTGAAACCACGCCACGCCCACGCAAGCCTGAGAAGCAAATCCTGCGCGAGAAGCGCAGGCGAGACCGCCACAAGGGGAAGAACACTTCCTAGCGAAGATACTCCTGCCAAGATTGAGCGAGTGACGGCGTACCATGAGCGTCCATCCCGGACATGCGCGATGCATCCGAACGCACCGATCTCCAGTCCGAGCTGCTCTTCGCAGGAGCAGCAGGCGGCGGCTTTGCAGGTGGAAAAGCCAGCATCCTATGTCTGCCAGATGTGTGTGAACGTGGAGGCGGAGAAGGCGGGGACGTGTCCGCTCTGTGGCATGCCCTTGGTGCCGAATCCCCTGGCACAACGCAATGAACCGGAATGCTGCGGAGATAGCGGAGAAGCCGAGGTGAAGGATCTCTGGTGGCGTGTGCGCTGGAGTGCGGCGATGGCGGCTCCGGTGGTGCTGCTCTCAAATGGCGCGAAGCTGCCCGTGCTCCACCACATCCCGAATGAGGCCGCTGCCTGGATGCAGCTCGTGTGGGCCACGCCGGTGGTCTTCTGGGTGGGGCAGCCATTGCTCGTGCGTGGACTGAGGTCACTGCTGACTCTGCGTCCAAACATGTTCACGCTGATCGGCCTGGGAATGCTCGTCGCGTGGGGGTATAGCGCGGTCGCTGTTCTCGCACCGCATCTCCTTGGGCAACAGGCGGCACATGGCGACGTGGTGCTGCATTTTGAAAGCGCGGCCATCATCACCGTGATCGTGTTGTTGGGGCAGCTCCTCGAATTGCGCGCACGCCAGGCCGCAGGTGCGGCATCACGGAGCATGTTGGGGCTCCTTCCAGCTAGAGCACTGCGCGTGCAAAGCGAGATGGAATCCGAGGTGCCTCTTGCTGATGTGCAGCCTGGCGACATCCTGAGCATCAAAGCTGGCGCGCGCATTCCTGTGGATGGCGTCGTTGTCAAAGGCAGCTCCAGCGTCGATGAGTCCATGCTGGCTGGCATGACTTTGCTGCGGGAGAAGGCGGTCGATGCGACTGTTTTCGGAGGCACATTGAACGGCAGCGGTGATTTTCTCATGCGTGCGGAACACGTGGGAGCGAGCATGCGACTGAGACAAATCGACGATGCGATGCAGCGCGCGCAGGCCAGCCGTGCGCCAGCGCAGAGGTTTGCAGATCGTGTGGCGTCCTGGTTGGTGCCTTGCGTGGTCGTCGTGGCGTCGTTGACCTTCCTTCTGTGGTGGAAATTTGGGCCGCAGCCCTCGCTCGCTTTCGCCGTCCTTCATGCGGTGGCCGTTTTGATCATCGCCTCTCCGAGTGCATTTGGCTTGGCGGTGCCCATGGCGATTGCGGTTGGTTTGGGGCGCGGTGCCCAGCTCGGGCTGCTCATCAAAAACGCGGTGACACTCGAACGTCTGCGACAGGCGGATCTCGTCATGCTCGACCAAGAGGGGCCATTGACGGAGGGAATGCCCACGGTGGCAGAGATCGTGCCGCTACCAGGACTCTCTGCGCGCGATTTGCTGGCTTGTGCGGCTGCAGTGGAGGCGATGAGCGAGCTTCCTGTCGCCGCGGCCATCGTGAGTGCCGCGAAGGAGCGGAGCATCCCGCTCGCTGCGGTCACCGACTTTCAGGAGATCACAGGCGGTGGCGTGATTGGCAACATCGGAGCGAATGAAGTCTTTGTGGGGCAGGCGTCATTTTTGCGGCGCAACGGTGTTTTTCTTGATGCCGAATGCCACACGCGCTCCGCGCAGCTTCAGGCGGAGGGATGCACAGTCGTCATGGTGGTGCTCGATCACAAGCCGCTGGGCCTCATCGCCGTCAGGGACAAGGTGAAGGAGTCTGCGCCACAGGCCATCGCGGCACTGCGTGCGCTTGGTCTGAAGCTGCAAATGCTCACGGGGGATGCCGCAGCCACTGCGCAGCGTGTGGCGACAGAACTCGGCATTGATGAAGTGGCCGCCGAGGTTCCGGAGAAAGAGCGTCTGCTCCAGGTGTATCAGGCGCGTGGCAAAGAACGTCAGGTGGCGTTTGTGGGCGATGGCATCAAAGACGCTTCGGCATTGGCGGCTGCGGATGTCGGGATCGCCATGGGAATGAGCACGGAGGGTATGCCCGCAAGCGCGTCGGTCACTCTGGTACACGGGGAACTGCGCGCGCTGCCTCAGGTTTTCTCGCTCAGCCGTGAGGTGCAGAAGATCGTGCGGCAGAATCTCGGGTTTGCGATTTGCTACAACAGCCTGGCCATTCCCTTGGCAGCCGGGATTCTCTATCCGTTCACAGGATGGTGGCTCAGTCCGATTGTCGCCAGCGTGGTGATGTCTCTGAGCAGCGTGTTGGTCATCTTGAATAGCCTGCGGTTGCGTCGCTTTCGTTGACGCGTGAGAGAAAATCGGCGGCCACACCCTTGCTCACGAGGCATCATCGTGAACGTGCGTATGCGGTCAGTAGCCTTCGGTGGACTCGCTGAAGTGCCACGGAGCCTGATACGCGCCAGTGCGTTCTTTTTCGAGCTGCCGCACGAGATCGTTGAGCAAGGCGGATGCGCCGAATCGGTAGCGGCGATTGTTCAGCCATTCGTCGCCGAGCGTTTCTTTGACGGCGATGAGAAAATGCAGCGCCTGCTTGGCGGTGCGAATGCCGCCCGCAGGCTTCATCGCAATCGGAATGCCGGTGGCTAGGAAGTGATCGCGAATGGCTTCGATCATGACCTGGTTGTTGCCGAGCGTGGCGTTCGATGACGTTTTGCCCGTGCTCGTTTTGATGAAGTCGTTCGCGCGGAGCACACGCATCGCCAGAAAGCTGGCGGCGCGGATGTGGTCATAGGTTTCGAGTTCACTGACTTCGAGAATGACCTTTAGCGTGGCTTTGCCGCAGGCTTCGACCACGGCGGCGATCTCATCCTGCATGAGACCGAACTCGCCGCTGAGAAACGCGCCGCGGTTGATCACCATGTCGATTTCATCCGCGCCATCGTTCACGGCGGCGTGAACTTCCGCGAGTCGTGTCTTGAGCGGTGCCTGCCCCGAGGGAAACGCGGTGGCGACGGAGGCGACCTTCACACGCGTGCCGCCGACGTGTTTCTTGGCGTGCTTCACCATCGCAGGATAGACGCAGACGGCGGCGGTTTGTGGGATGTCACCCTGATCGTGCGGGCAGAGTGCCTTCTGGCAGAGTGAGGCGACTTTGCCCGGCGTGTCCTTACCTTCGAGCGTGGTCAGATCGACCATCGAGACGGCGAGGCGCAGGCCAAAGACCTTCGACTGCTTCTTGAGGCTGCGGGTGGTGTATTTCGCCACGCGCTCCTCGATGCCGACATGATCGACGGTGCCGATTTCATCGAACAAGCGGCGGAGGCTGGCGGGCGCGCGAGCGGTTGGCATGGCCGCAATCAGTCACGAACCACAGCAAAGACAAATGTGAACTCAGGCTATCATCGCTTCCCGCCGTAGTGCCAGCCTTGTGCTCCCGAAGGCTGAAACACGACGCGGAAGCCGCGCTTTGTCATGCGCACTTGGCCGCGGTCGCTATCGCGCGCCATGAGGCAGAGGTGTTCCGGTAGCGCGTTCATCCAGGAGCCTCCACGCAGCGTGATGATGCGTGATTGGTTCTCTAAGTTGATGGGAGACTCCGTCCATTCCCACACATTGCCGGTGAGGTGATACAGGCCTCGTGGTGTTGGCGGTGAGCTGTCCACTGCGGCAGTGCCGAGCCACGGGTCGCTCCGAGGCACGCGCACCCAGGGCCAGGGCCAGTGTTCCCAGGAGTGTACTTCACGGCCAGCCACGTTTACAGCCGGTGGGACGGGGTCGCGGTGCTCTCCCCACTCGAAAAGATATTTTCCATTCTTCCATGAGGCGAGCCGCTCGTCGGGTGTGCTGCCAGGCTCTCTGCGCAGTCCGGCGGCACAGCTCCACTCTTCATCCGTAGGCAGGCGGTAGGTCTGGTCTTGGCGGATCATACCACTCTTGCGTTCTTTCCAGGTGAGCCACATGCAGAAGGCCTGTGCATCAAAGAGAGACACACCGCATACAGGATGCGTGGGGCCGGTGGCAAAACCTGGCTCGCGCCAATCGTGAATGCCCGCAGTGAACGCACCCTTCACGAGCGCAAAGCAGGGTTCTTTCTGAGGGAAGGCAAAGCCTGTGTCCGTGGCCCAAGTGCGCTCCTGTGCAGGAGTCAGTGCTGCATAGGCTGCGAAATCTTTAACCCGCGTCTCCCAGGTACAAAACATGACTTCACATTCCGGGATGCTCACGAATTCCATGCCGAGTGAATTTGTCCTTTTCTCCGGCTTCCAATTTTCAGGAACGGGGATCATGCGAGCGAGCAATGCCTGGCGTTCTCGTTCTGCGAGGTGAGAACGATATCCTGTACTCCCAAACCAGGCCGCCGCGATGGCAAACACGAGCAGCGCGACGCCGCGCCAGAAGCGGCGTCGCCGTGCAGTGGGATCCGCAAGGAATTCCATGATGCGCGCTTCCTCGCGCCGGAGTTGCGCGGCCATTTCCGCCATGCTGGCAAAACGCTTGGACGGCTCTGTCTGCAAAGCGCGTTCAATGATCCCATCCAGTCGAGAAGTGATGAGCGACCCCGCCCGCATGCGGCTCGCGGGGAGATAGTGCGCGCGTGGCGGCTCTCCCGTGAGCAGGTGGTAGAGTAGGGCACCGAGGCTGTAGATGTCTGCGCGCGCGTCGGCGATGCCATGGCGCTCCAGCTCAGGTGCATTGTAGTGCCCGGGCGCGGCCACCAGAGTGTCTGGCGAAAGTGATTGCGAGGGCTGCAGGCGCGGCGCACGCACCATGCCGAAGTCGGCCACTTTGGCCCTGCCATCTGGAGCGATGAGAATGTTGGCAGGTTTGATGTCGCGATGGACCAGCCCTGTCGCATGGGCGGAGCTCAGCGCCTCTGCCACTTCTGCGACGATCTGCACCGCGCGTTGTACGGTGAGAGGGCCACGCTTGAGCACTTGGCGCAGATCAGGGCCATCGATGAATTCTAAAATCAGCGCATTCTGATCGGCGAAAACTTCCACTCCCAGCATGCGCACAATGCCAGGATGAGTGAGAGTTCTCAGCGCCTCGACTTCGCGCTGAAATTGTTCGCTAAAGCGTTGCTCTCCGGCCATCTCAGGATGGATGCGTTTCATCGCCACCCGCAGGCCATCCTTTTCCCGCACCGCCTCATGCACGGTGCCCATGCTGCCGCGCCCGATGAGGCGCACGAGGCGATAGCCTGGCGTATTGGCATCCGGCTCCGTCTCCACTACCGCGCTCTCCTCCGCCTTGCGTGCCGCTTGCGCTAGGCAGGAGAGGCAGACGCTCAGCCAGACACCCATCTCTGCATCAGGGCGTCCGCAGAGTGCGCAGCGGGGTGGAGGAGTGGTGGAAGGTGGATTCATCCAGGGTGTGTTCGGATGCTTGTACCCGTTAGCATGCTCACAGCGGCAGAAAAAATTGCGTACAGCTACGAGAGGTCTGCATGCTGTGCTTCCAACGCTCGCAGCACATAGCGCAGTTCTTCATCGATCTCGCTGCGCACCGTGGTCAGCGCCACCTCTTGTTTGAGTCGCTCGTGAAAGCGTCCACGCGTGCGCGCCACCTCGCCACGCAGAGTGGACTCGGTGCGCCCAGTGGCAGCTGCCAGCTCGGCATAACTGATGGCTGAATTCTCGGTGTGGGATAAAAGCTCCCGCAGTGCCATGCGCAGAATTTCTGGGCGGGTGGATTCTTGCTGAAAGGCGGTGACCACGCGCCCTACGAGATCGCGCGCCCACTCATGGTCGAATATCTCCGTCCCCGGCGGTGGTTGCCCCAATTCGTCTTCCTCTGTGATGTCCACATGCTCCGCACCTGCACCGCGTTTCTGGCATAGGCCGCGTTGGTGTTGTTTGCGTGCGAAATTCATCAGCATCCGCCCCACATATTGCCGAAAGCGGCCCAGTGTGGGATCCACCCGCTGGAGGTGCTCGTGTTGAATCAATCCGAGGATGAAGTCTTGCGTCATGTCCTCTGCGTGTTGGGCATTCCAGCGGCGCAGCACCCGCAGGAAAACGGGCCTGTAAGTGTTACAAATCTCCGCCAGTGCTTCAGCATGTGCTGCCGGATCGCGCAGTGCCAGCACCTTGTCCCAGTTGGTGTCCGGCCAGAGCGAAGGCTGAGATATAGGCGGGAGTGGCGTTTCAGCGTTCGACGAGGGCATGGAGGGATTTTGTGTAGCGCGAAGGGTGAAGTGAGAAATGGAAAAGCAGATTTAATTTACGAGTTAATTGGCGATTTCGTTTCGCGCCATCATCATGCGCGATTGAGTGAAGCGCGGAGCAGCATTTTTACGCGTGGAAAACGCGTATTCGCAGCGTAGAAAGATGATATGAGTTCTGCGATCCCCTCCGTGTATGACACGCCCGTCTTTCGCATGGCCTGCCAGCAGTTCGATTTGGTGGCCGACTTCCTCGAAATCCCCGACTCCGCGCGCGACCGGCTGAAGTTCCCGAAACGCAGTGTGAGTGTCGCCATGCCAGTGCGGCGCGATGATGGCAGCACGACGGTTTTCATGGGCTACCGCGTGCAGCATCATCTCACACTCGGCCCGACGAAGGGCGGCGTGCGTTTTCATCCTGACGTGACGCTCGGCGAAGTCGCCGCGCTGGCGATGTGGATGAGTTGGAAGTGCGCCCTCGCCGGCCTGCCGTATGGCGGTGCCAAAGGCGGCGTGACCTGCAATCCGCGCGAGCTCTCCGCAGGTGAACTCGAGCGCGTGACACGCCGTTACACGCAGGAGTTGATCCCGTTCATCGGTCCGCAGATCGACATTCCCGCGCCGGACATGGGCACGAACGAGCAGACGATGGCGTGGATGATGGACACCTACTCGCTGCAAACCGGCCACTGCGTGCCTGCGGTGGTCACAGGCAAACCGGTGAGCATTGGCGGCTCACTCGGTCGCCGTGAATCGACGGGGCGTGGCGTGGCATATCTCATTTCGCGGGCGATGGACACACTCGGCATCGCTGCCAGTGGTGCCACCGCCGTCGTGCAAGGCTACGGCAATGTCGGCTCCGTCGCAGCGGCCTCGCTTTCGCGCATGGGCCTCAAGGTCATCGCGGTGGGCGATGCGTTCGGCGCGCTCCACAATGCCAACGGTATCGACCTCGCAAAGCTGGATGAACACGTCGCCAAAACACGCAGCATCGTGGGTTTCGATGGCGCTGAGGCGATCACCAATGAACAACTGCTCGTGACGCCGTGCGATATTCTCGTGCCCGCTGCGATGGAGCGCCAGATCACCGGTGAAAACGCCGCAAAAATCCAATGTCGCATCCTGGCGGAAGGAGCGAACGGCCCGACGACACCCGAGGCGGATGCCATCATCGCGCAGCGGCCAGAAATCTTCGTGATCCCGGACATCCTGTGCAACGCGGGCGGCGTGGTCGTCTCCTACTTCGAGTGGGTGCAGGACTTGCAGAGCTTCTTCTGGGATGAAGGTGAGGTGATGAGCAAGCTCTATCGCATTCTCGAAACCTCGTTCGTGCAGACGCTGAACTTCAGCAAGAAGCGCGGCGTGAGCATGCGCTTTGCCGCACTCAGCCTCGGCATCAAACGCGTGCATGAGGCGAAGGCGATTCGCGGGTTGTTCCCGTGATTGGCAAATGCCGGTTCTCTAAACCTGCCGCCGCAACAGTGGGCGTTATCGGAAGGCAAAGAATATCACGCACTGTGGGAGTTTCAGCAGGGGACACGGAAAGTAGCCCTGTTCCTGCGGAACAGGTTCCGGATACCCCGTTGCGCAGCAATGAGGCTACTGTTACCCCAGCACTTCGGTCGGACATTCCGGCAGGGACGCAGAATGCGATTGTCGAGAGAGAAGGGTTTCTGCCCCATCACTACTCTTTGCGCATGGTCCTTTTGATGCGGACAAATTCCAGCTTCGCCCCTGTTCCATCGATGCTGCCCAAATAGGTTTGAGCATTGGCATAGATCTTCACCTCGACGTCTGAGAGTGCCTCCCACCTGCCATTGAGTCGCCCTGAGCAGGTGCCATCTGGATTGAATACTTGCGTGTCGATGCGTTTCTGTGTGGGCGTGTCGAACACTGCCCATTTGCCGGAAGTCAGGTTTGCCGAAAGCGCAGCGCGTTTGGATGCGCCGGTGGTGGCGTTCTTGGTTTTTGCGACCGCGGGTGGGGTGAGTCTTTCCAAAGCCACCTTCGCTTTGACGGCGGTTTCAAGATCACCTGCCTGAGATGCTTTGCGGATAAGTTGTTCGAGAGCGTCCGCATACCGACTTTGAATAGGTTTGATTGCCCGTTGGATTGCAGCTTCATAAGCTTTCTGCAGCCGTTCATACTCGGTATTGTATGCTCCGGTCTGAGCGAACGCGGAGGTCGCGAGGGCGGCGAATGTGGCGAGCGTGAGACTTCTCATTGGAATGGTGGAATGAGTTGAGGGTGGGCGCAGAAGAGCATGAGTGGAAAGCTGTCCTGCTGGCTGCAGAGCCAAGACGGGTTTTACCGTAAGCCTTGAGCAGGCGTCGAGAATAATTTGACCGCTGGAAAGTGTCGCAGGCTTGCCTGATGACCATGCGATGCGTGCGCAGAGCTATGAGATCGTAGAATAGGTAGCTCGGAGGCGTGAATCGAAAGTAGCTCTGTTCCTGCGGAACAGGTTCCGGACACCCCGTTGCGCAGCAACGAGGCTACCGTGATCCCAGCACTTCCGTCGGACATTCCGGCAGCGAGGCGAGGAAGGCGCGGCCGTAGGGCTTGGTGAGGATGCGGTTGTCGAGGATGGCGCAGATGCCTTTGTCGCTCGCGGTGCGGATGAGGCGGCCAACGCCCTGGCGCAACTTCAGGATGGCCTCCGGCACGCTGTATTCGGTGAAGGCGTTGAGACCCTGCTCGGTGAGATGCTCGATGCGTGAGGCGGTGAGCGGATGATCGGGCACGGCGAAAGGCAGGCGCGTGATGATGACGTTGCTGAGCGATTCTCCGGGCACATCGACGCCGGTCCAGAAGCTGTCAGTGCCGCAGAGCACGCTGTGCGTGTCGTTCTTGAATTCTGCGAGCATTTGATGCCGTGGCATGCCGCGACCTTGCACGAGCAAACGCCAGCCGCGTTCTTTGCAATGCGCTTCGAGTTTATCCGCCAGCGAGGTCATCTGGCTGTAGCTGGTGAACAGGACGAAAGCGCGGCCGATGCTGAGGTCGATGAAATGCGTGATCCAGTGCTCAAGCTGGTCGAGATAACCCGGCTCGGACGGCTGTGGCATTTTCTTGAGCAGATAGAGCTTCATCTGCTTCTTGAAATCGAACGGACTTTCGATGCACGCGGCGCGTGCTTTCTCTGCACCGACGCGATTGCGGAAATAGTTCAGCTTTTCGTCATCGCCGACACCGAGCGTGGCGCTGGTGAAGACGCAGGCTTTGCCACTGGCGAAAAAAATCTGCCGCAGACGCGGCGCGACATCGACGGGCGCGGTGTGGAAGCTGATCGTGCGATGATCCGCGCCGGTGCGCTCGACCCAGTGGACATGATCTTCATTCTCCTGGTCGAGAAAACATTTCAAACCGATGCGGATGGCGGCGAGACGTTTGGCGAGATCGTGCAGTTCGAGCTTCGTGCCCTCTTTCGGCGTGGCGTCACCGGCTTTGATGGCGCGTTTGGCGAGGCGTTCGAGTGGAAGTGAAAGCGTGTCTTCGACAAGCCCAGCTTCGCGCACGCGGAACTCGCGGCCCATGGCGTTGAACTGGCAGCTCGCCTCAGCAGCGCGGAAAAAATAGTCCACGCTCTCCAGCGTTTGTAACACTTCGCGCACGCCGTCTTTGTCACCGACGAGTTGGAAGAAGCCTTTGCGCGTTTTCGGATTGTGCAGGCGACCGAGCTCGAATTTGAGATTCGATTCGCTGATGTGAAGGCCGAAGGCGCGCGCGGCGACGTTTTCGATGGTGTGGGCCTCGTCGAGGATGACGAAGTCGCGCGGAAAAAGGAAGTTGCAGTCCTCGGCGAGCGTCTCGTCGGCGGAGGCGAGCAGGGTGAAGAACAGCGTGTGATTGAGCACGATGACATCTGCCGCCTCCATGCGGCGGCGTGTGTCCTGATACCAGCAGCGGCTGCCTGGCGGGCAGCGGCGCGGCGTGCAGGCATGCGGCTCGCTGCACACGAGCGACCAGACGCGCGCGCTCGGTGTGAACTTGAGATCGCTGAGCGTACCGCCCTCGGTTTCGGCCACCCAGTCGAGCAGCAGCTTCAATTCGGAGGCTTCGCTGGTGGAAAACAAGTCGCCGGATTCGTTGAGCGCGCGTTTGAGGCGCGTCGGGCAGAGGTAGTTGCCGCGTCCCTTCAAAATCTCGGCGTGAAAGTTGCCGACGATTTTTTTGACGTTGGGAATATCCTTGGAGATGAGCTGCTCCTGCAGGTTGATCGTGTGTGTGCAGATGATGGCCTTGCGTTTCTGCTCCAGCGCAAAGGTGATGGCGGGAACGAGGTAGGCGAGCGATTTGCCGACGCCGGTGGCCGCTTCGCACACGAGCGCGTGATTGCCATCGAGCGCCGCGCCGACGAGCTCGGCCATGCGCTGTTGTTGTGGGCGATACTCGAACTGCGGCGACTCGGAGAGTTTTCCGTCCTCAGAAAACGCCAGACGCATGCGCGGCGCGAGCGGCGGATGGCTCCGGTGCGGCTCGTGGCTGCCTTCTTCATGATCCTCGGCGACGTAAAACATGCGGGCCGCTGATAGCAGAGAGCAAAGGGCGGAGGGCAACGGAGTTTTTGCGCGATTTACAGCGAGATGAGCAGGCGGCGGCAGCGTCTGCGGCGGAAGGCTCAGCTAAGATCACCGCCAATCGCGAACTGCGGTCGAATGTCTGCTGAGGTAGTCCAGAAGCTCGCGATGGGAGCCGTTGAACAGACTGCGATCACAGAAGTGACGGAGCCGCCGCGCACCGCCATCTCTGGTGAAGCCCGCACCTGTATTGCCCGAAAATTCAGCTCCGACGAGCGCGGTCTGCGGTCGCCCGCCGATGTCGCCGCAGTATTGCCAGAAGGTCCAGTCACCGAAAACTCGTGGCACGCTGAACTGTGCGCGTGTGGATGGCTGCTCGCCGTAGCGCGGCACCCAGAGGCCGCAGGCGCGCAGCACGCTGCGCTCATCGGCATTCAGAGCCGACAGCTCGCGACTCTGACGCGCAAAGGCCGCCGTCCCAGGCGAAGGCACGCTGCAATACAGGAGAGGCCATGCGCCAGAGCGTGCATGCGTCAGGCGTGCGGCGCGCGCCAGCTCGCGCCATGACACGCGGTCAGCACCTTCATTGTCCAGTACGAGCAGCACGGGGTAGGCGGCGGTGCCATTGCGGCGCGCGGTATTGGCCACGGTGCTCGTGAAAATGGCGATCTGCTGCTCCAGGCCCATCCTCCGTTTCAAATAGTGGTAGGCACCCCAGTGCACACCCGCCACACGTGCGGCGCGTTCTCGTCTCGTGTAATCGGCATCTCCATGGCCGCCTGCCGTTGCGCGATGAATGATCAAGGACACTCCCTGTGCGCGCAGCAACTCGGGGCGCAGCGCACCGCCATCATGACCGAAGTCTGCGGTGTGATTTGAGAGACGCCGTGCGCTGTGCCAAGTCACCGTTTCCGTGCGGATCGGTGCGCAAGCAGCGCAGGCCAGGGTTGCCGCCAGGAGAAGTGTCAGCCGCGTGGTCATGCCACGCGTGATACATAAAAACGACCCAGAGAGTCAAGCTTCAGAGCCAGCCTCACGGATGCGGTTGTTGCGCCAGTGCCGCAGATTTCAGACGCTGGATTTCTTCATCACCACGCGCGATGAGCGGGTCAAACATGGGTATTTCCTTGGCATTGCGGCCCTGCTCGTGTTTCCGAAAGCCGAAGAGGTAGGTTTCATTTTGTGGGCGCCAGCGATTGAAAAAGAGCGTGTCCTTGGCGATCACCGCGCGGCGCAGGTTCTCCAGAGATGCTTGTGGGACGGCGGGCGTGTGCAGCCCCAGACCTTCGATGAGTTTGGCGGCGAGTTTTTCATAGCCTTCCCGTGTGTAATGCACGCCGTTTTCAGTGAGTGGCTTTGCGGTCGGGAGACCTGAACGCGGCAGGCCACCCATGAGCTCGAACCAGTCGATGAAGTAGGTGTTTTGCGAGAGGGCGAACTTGTGCAAGGCATCGCGCAGGCTGGAGAGGTTTTTATTGGCATCGTCCTGATTTGGCAGTGGCGGTGGGAGATCTTCGAGCGGCGGCGGGGTGACGAGGATGATGCGGACTCCGGGAGACTTTGCGCGGATGAGGTCGATGAGATGACGGTAGCCGGTGAGGAAGTCGGGCAGGCCACCGAGGCGCTCGAAGGCCAATTCGGAGCCGTAACAGAGCATGGCGACGGTGGGCTTGAGCATTTCGAGATGGCCTGAGAGACGCTGGAGCCCCTCCTCAGGCGGACCGAAATAGGAACGCGCATGGCCGAAGACGGTATCCGCACTCCAGGCGAGGTTGCGCACGCTGATCTTCATGTCGCCGAGCGCGAGGGCGAGGCGAGGCTCAAAAGCACCGTAGCGCTGCTCACGCTCAAAGACCGTGTTGCCGAGAAGGATGAGCCGGTCGCCATCGCGAAATTCAAAGGCGGAGGCTTGGGGAGGGGACGAAGCTGGCGCAATGGGTGTCTGCGCAGCGAGGGGCGCAGCGGTGGCCAGTGCGAGGAGTCCAGCAAAGAAGGGCGCTTTCATGCGGGGCGTATTGGAGCGGAGAGGGCGGGGATTGTCCAGCAGGCAAAGGCGACTCATGCACGCCGACGCAGCACGAGGAGCACATCGGCATAGCTGTCGTCGAGTGCGCGCGGAGCCGCCAGATCATAGGTGAAGTCATGGCAGGCGATGAGTTCGAGTGCTGGCACTTTGCGCAGCAGGGCGCGCAACTGCGCGGCGTCATAGGTACGGAAATGCCAGTGCGTCTCCTGCGTGTGAGTGCGCCCGGCGGAGGTGATGCGCAGGCGGGTGCGCAGTTTTTCCAAGCGGGTATGCGAATCAGCGGGCCAGGTGCGCGTGTTGCAGACGACCTCCGTTTTTCCACGCTGTGCGACCCAGCGTTCATGCTCAAAGCCGCAGCGGTGGTAGTCCGTGAGATGCAGGCCGAGGAAGAATAGACCGCCTGGCCGCAATGCAGCGGCGACGCAGCGCAGGCACGCTGTGGCATCTTTTTCCGTGAGGAGATATTTGAAGGTGCTCACGAGGCAGTGCGCCATGTCGAACCCCCCATGCACACCGCGCGGCAGTGTAAAATTCTGCATCTGATCTTCCCAAAGATGGGCCGTGATCCCTCGGCGACGTTGCAGGCGTTCGCGAGCGTAGGCGACCATGCTGGCGTTGCCATCAAAGCCGCTGACCTCCCAGCCCCGGCGCGCCAACTCCAGAGCAAGGCGGCCACTGCCGCAGGCGGGCTCGAGCAGACGCCGCCCGCCTGCGGTGCCGTACCGCTGCGTCGCGGCCTCCAGAAAATCCGCCTCACGCCGGGTGCCTTCGTCAAAGACGATGTCGTAATAATGAGGTGTATCGTACCAGTCGCGTTGCTCCGTGGGCATGCGCGGATGATGGCGCGGTTTGCGCCGCGCGCTAGAGGAGTAACAACATCTGCGACATCGGATGAGACGCGCACGCCACGCCTCACGCGTGATTTGCGGCTTGACCGGCCGTGTACGATGGCGATTGATGCGCCCCTTTCTCTCCCGCGCCTCGCTATGTTCCAGTGGGATAATTTCATCTGGTTTGCCAGTTACATCCTCGTCTTTACCGCCCTGTCTGGCTTTGGTGCCCACAGGATCAAGGTGCTGTACCATTTTTGGAAGCACCGCAAGGATGTGCCCACGCCGCAGCGTGAGTTTACCGAGCTGCCCGTCGTCACCGTGCAGCTCCCGATCTTCAACGAGTACGATGTCGTCGAGAATCTCCTGCGCTGCGTAGCCGCGCTCGACTATCCGAAAGACAAGCTGCAAATCCAAGTGCTCGACGACTCCACCGACGAGACAGCCGCCTACGCTGAAAAGCTGAGCGCCGACTATGCAGCGAAGGGGCTCGACATCGAATACCGTCACCGCACGAACCGCACAGGATTCAAAGCTGGCGCGCTGGATGAGGCCATGCCTTCTGCCAAGGGCGAACTCATCTGCATCTTCGACGCGGACTTCCAGCCGCAGCCGGATTACCTGCAAAAGCTCGTCCACCATTTCACCGACGAGAAAGTCGGCATGGTGCAGGCCCGCTGGGGGCATGCGAACAAGCATTTCTCTCTCCTCACCCGGCTTCAGGCACTGTTCCTCGATGGGCATCTCGTGCTGGAGCAGACCGCGCGCAGTCGTCACGGTGAGTTTTTGAATTTCAACGGCACCGCAGGCATCTGGCGGCGCAGCGCCATCGAGCAGAGTGGCGGCTGGCAGCACGACACCCTCACTGAGGATCTCGACCTCAGCTACCGTGCGCAACTTCGCGGTTGGCGATTCATTTATCTCAAAGATGTCGTCGTCCCAGCGGAACTGCCGCCAGACATGGATGGCTTCAAGAGTCAGCAGCATCGCTGGACAAAAGGCAGTATTCAGGTGTGCAAAAAAATCCTCGGTGAAGTGTGGCGTAGTAAGGCACCGCTGCCGATCAAGCTGGAGGCCACGGCGCACCTCACTTCAAACTTCGCCTATCTCCTCACACTCTGCACATTGGTGCTCATGTATCCGGCGAACTTCGTCATGGGAAGCTCCTGGCACAAAGCCGTCTTCGTCGATGTGCCGGTATTCTTTTTCGCCTCATTCAGCGTCGTTGTTTTCTACATGACCGCGCAAGGCTCGCAGACGCGCTGGGGCTGGCTGAAGGCACTGCCGTATGTGCCCATGCTGCTCGCGCTCGGCATCGGCATGAGCATTAACAATGGCAAGGCTGTGATCGAAGCGCTGCTGAACCAGGAGAGTGAGTTTGTCCGCACGCCGAAATATGGCGTCGCCACTCAGGCACAGGCAGCCGTGAAAAAATCACGCTACAAGGCGGGCAAGTCCATCGCGCTCTGGCTGGAAGTGTTATTGGCGGGTTACTTCGGCTGGATGATCGTTCTCGCAGCACAGCGCGGCCAGTGGGGATCCATTCCCTTCCTGCTGTTGTTTTTCGGAGGCTTCACCTTCGTCGCTGGAGGGTCGCTGCTGAAGCGTTTCAGCATGGAACGCTTCCAAGCAGCACCCGTGGCGGTGTAAGCATGCTGGCACAGCATTCTGCGGGGCAGCGAGGCAGAGAGCTTGACGACGAAGGTGGTGGCTTGCTTTAATCCAGCAACCCTGCCGCCATGAATCTCACCTCTCATCTGCTCGCCGCCGCTTTGACCATGCCGGATTTCTCTGCCTACCTCACCAAAGGGGCAGAGACGGTCAGTGGGGTGACATTGCAGATCGGCAACACGTATGTGTGGGGGCTGCTTGGGGGAGGGCCACTGTTGATTCTCGCTGGGTTGGCACTGGTGAAGATCATGTTTACCCGGGTGAAATTCTTCGCGCTTGAGTACGGCAATGGCAGTTTCTTGGGCCGTGTGAAAATCATCGCCCCTTTCATTCTGATGGGGACGTTGTTGCTGCTGTCCGGGGCGGCGGCGCTGCTGGCGGGTTGGCAGGCGCAGAATTATTCGGTCGTTCTGAATGAGGGTGGGGTGCGTGAGGAGCTTTTCGGCGAGACGCGCCGTTACACATGGGCGGATGTCACCGGGAAGTCGGACCACATTAAATCGACCGATTTCTGGATTCTCTTCTCAAAGGGAGAGCAGCACTGCCGCGTGCGCTTTCAACAGCGCTTTATCGGAGAGAAAGTGCAGGACAAGGCCATCGTGATCGCAGAGAACGGCATCGCAGCATCACCGCTGCGCTGAGTTACTTCAGCGATTTCACCAGAATCTTCGAGTTGCGTCCGCTCTTGTCGTATTGGGCGCGTCGGCTGGCGGGCAAGGTGTCCACGCCAGCAACGGAGTAGCCCATTTTTTCCTCGAAGAAGCGAAAGGCCTGTGTGCTGAGGGCAAAGATGGTTTCGCAGCCGCGTTGCCGCGCTGTTTCTTCAGCAAAGGCGACGAGCTTCCGACCGTGGCTTTTGTTTTTGTGGCTGCGTTTGACGAAAAGACACGCCAGCTCGGCGATCTTGCCCCCTTCCTCATCGTAAGAATGCACGGCCACTGAGCCGACGGGATGACCGTCGAGCTCAAAGACGAAGAAATCTTTGATCTGCGACTGAATCTGATCGCGCGAGCGCGGCACGAGGGCGGCGTCGTCCACACTCTGCTGCATCATGGAGAGTAGCGCGGGCACGTCGCTGACGCGGGCTTTGCGGATTTGCTGGTAATCATCGGCATGGATCATGGTACCGACGCCTTCATTGGAGAAGAGCTCAGCCAGCAGTGCCTCGTCCTGAGTGCCATCGACGATGTGAACGCGCGGCACTCCTTCCTGGCAGGCCAGTGCGGCGTGGCGCAGTTTGGAGAGCAGACTCACATCGTACTTGGTGTCTTTCTTTTTGTACATCTCCTTCGCATCGGCGACGGAGATTTGCGCGAGGCGGGAACCATCATCGGCAGTGAGGCCGGACTCGGCCACGAAGATGACTTTGGCGGCTTGCAGGGCGATGGCGACTTCGACGGCCACGGCGTCCGAGTTCAAGCGCAGCGTGGCTCCTTTGCCGTCGTAGCCGAGCGGCGGCAGCACAGGGATGATGTCGGCCTTGAGCAGAGCGCGCAGGGATTCGTCATCCACGCGTGCGATGCGGCCAGTGAATTCGAGATCGACTCCATTGATCACGCCAGCGGGGTGAACGGCGAGCGCGTTAGAGAGAGCTACAGGCATTTCCAGCGCCGTCAGGTCGGCCACGAGGTCGCTCGCCTGCCGCATGATGGCGTCCGTGGCGATTTCGATGCCAGCGGCATCTGTGCGGCCCATGCCATCGTCGTTGTAGAGTGTGATGCCGCGTTTCTGCGCCAGGGCACGGATTTGCGCGCGTGCGCCAAAGACGAGCACGACCTCGATGTTCAGCGACTGCAGCACCGCCACGTCCTGAAGCAGGCTGGCAAAGACGGGCTGCATCATCAGCGCACCGTCGAAGGCGATGACGAAGACACGCTGCCGGAATTGCGGCACGTAGTGCAGGATGCCACGGAGGTCGTCGAAGCGTGGTTGGGGCTTGGTGGGGTCGTTGTTCAAGGTGGGAAGCCTCAAGATAGCACAACGTCAGCGATTTCTTCCCAAAGTTTGTCGATCTCCGCCGGCTTGCGGGAGGGCTTGCCTGCTTTGGCAAACCAGTAGTCTGCGTTCCACTGGTCTCCCTCGATCACATGCAACAGTGCGTGGATCCACGATCCCATCTTGGTGTGGATGTCTTGCGCGATGTTATGTGCAGCATCCCAGTGGCCTTGTTTGGTGTGCCAGAGGGCCAGCGCTTCAGGGGAAAGAGCCTCCGCCTCGGCACGCGAGGCGGATTTGAGATCAGCGGCAGTCATGGCGCGTCAATCTTCCGGCAGCGGCTTGCCTTTCGTTTCCGGTGCGAATGGCAGGACGAAGATGCCGACGAGGAAGATGGCGCACATCGTCATCGCGGCGTAGCGCAGAGGAAGAGCGGGATTTTCAGCGGCAAACTTGCCATAGACATTGGTGGTGAGCGTGGCGGAGAAGAAGCTGCCACCCGCAGCGGCGAAGCGCCCGAGGTTGTAGCAGAAGCTGGTGCCTGTGCTGCGCAGTCTGCTGGGGAAAAGCTCAGGCAGATAAATGGCGAATCCAGCGAACACGCTCAACTGCGCTGCACCCATGAGGAACATCAGCCAGTTGGCGACGGAGGGATCGCTCATCTTCCAGTAAACCATGAAGGTGATGATCAAGGCACTGCCGAATCCGGTGAGGAAGGCGAAGCGACGGCCAATCTTTGCGACGTTGGTGAAGAGAGTCATGCCCACTGCCGCGCCGAGCATGTTCCAGAGATAAGCGATGGCGATGGAATGATTGACCTGGCCTGCAACTTGATCCGCAGCGAGGCCGGCTTTCTCAAAGTGCTGTTTGAAGACCACCTTCTGCAAGTCCACAGCATATTCACCAATGGCCCAGAGGCCGACGACGCCAGTGCTGGCGATGAGAGCACCGATGATGAGATTTTTCCGCCAGCGCGCGTCAGAAAGCAGCCCGCTGTATGGGGCGAAGATGCTGCCTTTGGGGAGTTGGTCGGTGTCTTTGAGATGCTGCCATGCGGCGGGCTCCTTCAGAAAGCCGCGCGTGAAGATGATCATGAGCGCAGGTGCGGCACCGATGAGGAACATCCACCGCCAGCCAGAGCCGGCAGCAATGGTGTGATTGGCCTCCAGGGTGTCGATGCCGATTTTGGCAAAGCCGGCGGCGACATTGCCAATAGTGGAAAGAATTTGCAGCAAGCCGAGGCACTGCGTGCGTGCGCCGTTGGGTACGGTCTCAGCGATCAGTGCCACAGCGAGGCCAAACACACCGCCGACACCGACGCCCGTGAGAAAACGGAAGAGCGTGAAGTCGAACTTTGTACGGCTGAAGTAACTCAAGCCAGTGAAGGCGGAGTAGATGAGGATGGTGAGCGTCAGCATGCGTGCGCGACCATATTTGTCTCCCAGAGAGCCAAAGATGAGGCCGCCAATCCCCCAGCCAATGAGGAAGCAGGCTGTGACGATTTTGCCAAAGGCCTGCAAATCTGGACTGGAGGCAGGGAGCTTCATCAGTTCCACGAGCGCGGGGACGCGGGCGAGTGAGAAGAGGCGCTGATCCAAGCAGTCGAAGAACCACGCCGCCGAGGCGACGAGCAGTACAAACCAGTGGTAACCGGAGAGTTGTTTGTACCAAGGCAGCGAGGAGTCGGGCAGGGTGGTGGAGCTCATGAGAAGCGCGGATGTTGAATGACGTGGCAGGAGATGACAATAGTGAAATTGCGCGGAATCATGCCGCTCTATGGCGGGACATTCTTTCAAGGTTCTAGGCATTGGCGCTGAGACGCAGGATGTGTTTTTTGTGATGCCGGAGTTTTATTCGCATGAGTGCGTGGTGCAGGCCGCTACCAGCGCGGAAGATCACGGTGGTCCGGTGGCTACGGCTTTGGCAGTGCTGCGAGCGCATGGGCATGCGTGTGTGCTGCTGGACAGCGCGCAGAGGGCGCGTGCGGTGGTGCTGGTGCGGCAGCGGGATGGTGCGCGGCAGATCATTTTCACGCCCGCGTCCGCGCCGGAGCCGATGTTTGAGCCTCATTACCTTGAAGGCGTGCGGTTGCTTCACATCAACGGGCGGCATGAGCAGGCGTGCCGCGCGGCGATTGCCTCCGCGCAGGAGCGTGGCATCGAGATTTCTTTCGATGGCGGCGCGGGACGCTACCGCGAAGGGATTCGCGATCTGTTTGCTGCCAGTCAGGTTCGCATCGTGTCGCGTGAATTTGCAGAGAAGGCCTCGGAGTGTTCGGAGATCATGGAGATGGCCCGTGTGCTGCTCCAGCCCCCGGCGCGGTTGCTCGTCATCACGGAGGGAGAGCACGGCAGCCATGTGTGGGCACCGGATGGAAGCTATTTTCATCAAGCAGCCAGCAAAGCGGTGCCCTTGGTGGACACAACAGGCTGCGGTGATGTGTTTCACGGGGCGTTTTTGCACAGATGGATGCTGCGCTGGCCACTGGAGCGGTGCGCACAATACGCTGCGGACCTCGCGGCAAAAAATGCGCAAGGACTGGGAGGGCGGCATGTTTTGCGCGAGAAATTTTCATTTGAGTGAGTTCTTTGGATATGACGGGCCAAGCTAGTCACCCCATGCGAGGTCATAAGCTTGCAGACGCATGCGACGCAGGTTGCTGAGTGTAGCCCCGCCTCGCTCCTTGACTCCTGGCATCGTACCCTTAATCAATCGCATGCGCAGATATGTCGTTCTCTTACTTCCGCTGACTCTCGCACTGATCGTGGTGGCATGCGCCACACTCGATGGTTCGCGCATCGCACGTTGGGAGGCTAGTTTTAATGATGGTCCCCAAGGCCCTATCACACCGGACCAATTGCTGGCTGAGACGCGGGTGAAGTTGGATCTCATCGCGCCAGGGACGGCAGGGCGGCGATATTATCGCGCGATGAGGCCACGCTACATCACCATTCACAGCACGCAGAACTACACCGGCAACGCCTACCAACATGCGCTGGCGCTGAAGCGTGGTGCCTTGCGCGCGCCCAAACGTAGAGGAGGGAATCGTATCGGCTTCCTCACCTGGCACTTCACAGTGCAGGACAATATCGCCATTCAGCACCTCCCTTGTCGTGAACAGGGAGAACATGCCGACTTTGACGGACCTGGAAACAACTACAGCATCGGTATCGAAATGTGTGAGCATCACGGTAACAATCTTGGTCAGACCATCGACCGCACGGCACGCCTCGCCGCCTATCTGATGCGAGCTTATGACATCCCGCTTGGGAATGTGGTGCCGCATTATCACTGGCCACGTCATGGTGTGACACCACCGCATAAGGACTGTCCGCATTTTCTTTTGGAACGCGGACGCCCTGGCCCCACATGGCGCTGGTTTCTCAATCGGGTGAACTTTCATTACAACCGCATGCTCTCTGGCCCTGCGACGCCTCTGGGCTGAGCCATGAAGCACGCGATATTCTTTTCACTGCTGAGCGGAGCATCTTTCTTTGCCCAGGAGGCGGTGCCGCCCATCTGGCCGGAGCGACCTCTGTCCTGTGTCAGTGAGCGCGTGGCTGTGCTCGAAGACACGCGGCTGAAGGAATGCTCGGGTCTTTGTCGCAGCCTTCGGACTCCGGAGGTTTTTTGGACACTCAATGACTCAGGCGGTGAGCCATGCGTCTATGCGGTGGATCGTGCAGGCAAAACCCGCGCCAAGGTGCGGCTGCCTGAAGCGGTGAACTTTGACTGGGAGGACATCGCTTCCGGCAGAGACGGGAATGGTGAGCCTCTGTTGTTCATTGGAGACATCGGTGACAATTTTCGGCTGCGTCCGACGATCCAAGTGTATCAGATCACGGAACCTGCGGTGGCCGCAGTGGGAGACACAGTCGCGGAAAAACTGAGCAGCGTGCCGAAGGTATGGCGCGCCAGCTATCCTGACGGCAAGCACAACGCAGAGAGCTTGCTCATACATCCGCTCACACGCCGAATCTACATTCTAACGAAAAGTGAGGATGGCAGGAGTGCGCTCTATGTTTTCCCAGAGAAATTGCAGGAGGATCAAGTCATGACCTTGGAAAAGGTCGCAGCACTTGATTTCCCCACTTTGATACGAGCGGGTAAACGCCCACGCGACAACTGTATGGCGACGTCGGCATGTTTTTCTCCAGATGGCACACGCATGGTTGCTGCCACCTACAGTAGTCTCTACGAATGGAGCTTGCCAAAGGACACTGCGCTGGAGCAAGCACTGTTGCAGCCCCCCATTCGCTTGGAACCGCCGCTGCTCCGTCAACTCGAAGCTGTTTGCTATGATGGTGACAGTGTCACTCTCTGGATCACTAGCGAGCATCTGCCGACACCTTTATTCAGGATACAGCGTTAGCGAGAGGAGGCAGTCCATAGATGCCGGATTGGACCACGCAATGTCTGTTGTTCTCGTAGGAGGCAGCAAGAACGGTTTTTGAAGAGGAACGTTGCTATTGAAAGTCATACAGACCTTTTAAGTTCCCTTCGGCATCCAGGTCTCCAGTTTGCTCACCTCGGCTTTGGCAGATGAGCTGACGGGGATGCCCCAGAAGTCGAAGAACGGGCCGAGGTTCTTGTTCGTGATCTTTGAGTAGCGAATGAGGAACTGATCGCGCGCTTCATCGACTCCTTTGGGGTCGGGGCCAAAGTCGCTGTTGCCAAAGCTGTGCAGGTACTTGCGCCAACTGTCCCAGCCAAACTCTTGGATGAGTTGAATGTAAGTGGTGAGAGCGACGAACGGATCGTTTTTCCACACCTGCCATTTGTCAGAGGCTTTCTTGATCTTTTGGATGTGCTCCTTGCGCGCTTCTTCTGAGATGCCTGGGTGGCCGATGAGCCAGTCTTTTTTCAAAACTGCCTCATAGCAGTACATCGCCAACACATTATTGGTGACCTCTCCTGCGCCATCGAAGGTAAAGGTGCCGCGCTGATGATTGTGCCCGATCTCGTGGTAGAGACCCCAGCCCGGGTACTTCAGTTTTGTGAAGGTGATCATGTTGGGGGCGGCGCTGGTCGGTATCATGATGGGATAGCCACTGTGCATGTAGCCCGCGCTGATTTGTATATCGGCGACGATGCGCTCGGGGCGCCTGCGTCCATCCGCTTGGTTGCTGATTTCATCCTGCGCTTCGATCACGGCTTTCCAGAAGGTCATGAGCTCTGTGGGATTGTTCACCCCTTCAGCGAGTTCTCGTGGGAAGGTGATGATGAGCTTGTCGCAGGCCATTTCTGCCCACGGTGCTGGCCGCTTGCGGATTTCCTTCCATTTTGCGTCGTCATCTTTCCCAAGCACAAAGAGTGGCGCGGCGATGGCATTTTG
Source organism: Prosthecobacter sp. (assembly GCA_039806835.1). Lineage (GTDB taxonomy): Bacteria > Verrucomicrobiota > Verrucomicrobiia > Verrucomicrobiales > Verrucomicrobiaceae > Prosthecobacter. The sequence goes on from JBDHQD010000003.1 coordinate 497,048, forward strand.
GATGGTGACGACGAAGGCTTCGTCATCCTTGGCGCGGCCTGGAACCTCGATGTAGATCAATCCGCCGAAGGCGCTGGCCGTTTTTGTCGTTGCAGTGGCCAAGGTGTCGCTGCGGGTGATGTCGGGAGCACGCAGCCATTTGTCGAGATGGTAAAGCGTGTCACTGTGGCAGCCGATGCGCACGGCGTAACCTTTGTCCGCGTATTTTTCTGGAATGGTGACGGTGATGATCTCGCCTGCGGCAGCATAGAGACCGGTACTGGTCCAGCCGGGGATGGAAGGAGTGATGGGAATCTCACCTGTGATGCGGGGTGCGCTGTCGGGCGCTTTGCCGGGAAATTCGACGTGTGCAGGATGCGCCTTGATACCCCCTGGGGCGGCGAGACGCAGCACGCGCGTCTCCATGCCGAGGCGGAGGCGGGCAGCGGCATTCTGCGTGTCGGTGAGCGGTGCTTTCGCCGTGGGAACGGGGGTGTCGGCACCAGCGTTGCCGAGCGCGGCAGTGACGGCGTTTTTCAAATTGCTGCGATCTGGCGGCTGCGCGGCCATGGCGATCTGGATCGCGTTCATGCCCTGCTTCATCTGCTCGGCGGTGAGCGCAGGGCCGCCATCGCGCTGCTTTTTGATCGCGCTGATGGCGTCAGAGGCGTTCATGAATTGTGGCAGCTCGACGCGCGCGTCGAAACCACGAAGTTGGTCGAACGCAGTCATGTCTGTGATTGCGACACCTGCGGGCATTAGCGCCTGATTCACGCCGTGCGAGATGGCGAGATCCTTGCCGCCGCTGGTCTGACTGTACGCCCAGCCCGTCATGCCGCCGATGAAGCCACCTCCGCCTTTGATGTATTCAGCCAGTGCAACTCCCTCCTCGGCGCCGGTGATGCCTTGGATATTGATGATGACCACGTCGTAGTCGGAGAGATTTTTCTTTTCCACCGTGCCAAATTCCTCCGCCTTGATGCCGCGCTGAGCCAGCACATCGCCCTTCACGCCTTTGAGGCCCACACGCGGTTTCGCTTTGTTGCCCGCCCATTTCACGCAGTTTTCGAGCAGTTGCGCGTGATCGCCGCCGCTGTTGCCGCCGAGATAGCTGTTATGGCCGAAGAGAATGATGCGCCCTTTGCCATAACCAGCCGCAGCTGCGACGGCGATTTCCACGCCGTCTTTGTCCGGCGCGGAGAGGATCGGGAACGCGATGTTGCCCCAGATGCCGATCGGCCCCTGAGCACCTGACTTAGGCACCGATTTGACACCTTCGAGAATTTTCGCGCGCTCCGCGTTCACGAGCGCGGGCGGCATTTGCGCCTGTGCGATGGCGCAGAGCAGGAGGGAGATGATGAGGGTGGTTGGTTTCATGATGGCATTGGGAAAATGAGATCAGCGGTAAATCACCACGAGAAACACCAGCGCATCGCCTTTGCCGGTGTTGACGATGGCGTGAGGAACGTCGGCGCGGTAGGTGCCGGAATCGCCCTTGGTCAGTTCATCGTTGTCCATATCAGACTCGATGCGCACGCTGCCCTCTTCGACGGTTAGAAATTCGCGCGTGCCTTCAAAATGGGGCTGACTGCGCAGCGCGCCGCCTTGCTTGAGCGAGACTTCGTAAAACTCCACATCCTTCTCCAAGTTCAGCGGTGAAAGCGTGCGGATTTCACACTGCTTGTCGCTGCGATAAACTTGATTGCGGTCATTGGCCCGGATCACCTGGATTTTCGACGCGCTGGCCTCTGCGCTCTCGATGAGCTCCTGCAATGTCAGCCCGAAGGCTCGCGCGATGCGGAAGGTGACGGTGAGCGTTGGGTTTGCTTTCTCGCGCTCGATCTCGCTGAGCATGCTGCGGCTCACGCCACTGGCATTGGCCAGTTCTTCGAGCGACCAGCCGCGATCTGCGCGCAGCTTCTTCACCCGCTTCCCGAGGTTTTCATTGATTGCTTCGGGGCTGGTCTCAGGAATGTTCTTTTTAGGTTTTGCAGGCATGTGCGTCGATATAACGGATGAATGTCTTGTAAATTAGAAGTTAGATCACATATTCAAATCATGATGCGTTGATGTGATGGTTGACCCCTGCCACGATAACGCTACGTTCTGCCCATGCCCGCCCGCCCCAACTGCCGCACCGAACTCGAAGCCGCCATGCGCCAGCGCATCCTGGTCATTGACGGCGCGATGGGCACAACCATCCGCGAGTACAAGGCCAGGGGCGTGCTCGACGAGGCCGGCGCGCGCGGCGAACGCTTCCGCGACAACGAGAAGGACATCCTCAACAACGGCGACATCCTCACCCTCACGCGTCCGGACATCATCGAGGACATTCACAAGCGCTTCCTCGAAGCCGGAGCGGACATCATCGAGACGAACACCTTCTCGGCCACGAGCATCGCGCAGGCGGAATTTTTCCGGGAGGGCAAGAAGAACCCGGAATTCTTCCAGGGCATCATCGAGGACCAATTCCTCAACGACCTGGCCTGGGAGATCAATTTCGAGTCGGCAAAGCAGTGCCGCAAATGGGCGGACATCGTCGCCGAGCAGACGGGGCGGAAACGCTACGTCGCCGGTGCCATCGGGCCGCTCACGGTGTCGCTGTCACAGTTCCCGGACTTGAGCGATTTGAGCTTCCGCTATGTCACCTTTGATCAGGTGAAGGCCGCGTATAAGCACCAGGTCCGCGCCTTGATCGCCGGTGGGGTGGACACGCTGCTGGTGGAGACGATTTTCGACTCGCTGAATGCGAAGGCGGCGCTCGTGGCGATTCGCGAGGTGTTTGAAGAGGACAAGCTGGAGCTGCCGGTGCAGATCAGCGCCGCCGTCGGCCCGGGTGGTGAGACGATGATCTCCGGCCAGGTCACGGAGGCGTATCTGAACGCCATGCGGCATGTGAAGCCGCTTTCGATCGGCCTGAACTGCTCGCTCGGCCCGGACAAAATGCGGCCCTTCCTTGAAGAACTGGCCGCCAAGGCGGACTGCTTTGTCTCCGCATATCCGAATGCCGGGATGCCGAACCCGCTCGCGCCCACGGGCTTCGATCTGCTGCCGCCGGACATGGCGGGCTACGCGAAGGACTTCGGCGGCAGCGGCTTCGTGAACATCATGGGCGGCTGCTGCGGCAACACGCCTGATCACATCGCCGCCATCGCCAAGGCGGTGGAAGGTCTCGCGCCGCGTGAAGTGCCCGCTGATCCGCACACGATGCGACTCAGCGGCTCGCAGCCGTTTGTGCTCAACACAACCGACGCGGCGGTGCGCCCGCCGTATCTGATGATCGGCGAGCGCACGAACGTGGCCGGATCGCCGAAGTTCGCGAAGCTCATCAAGGAGAACAAACTCGAGGAAGCCGTCGCCATCGCGCGCCAGCAGGTGGAGAGCGGCGCGAACGTGATCGACGTGTGCATGGACGAGGGCCTCATCGACGGCGTCGCCATGATGACGAAGTTTTTGACGCTCCTGCAAACCGAGCCGGAGGTGAACAAGGTGCCGGTCATGGTGGACTCCTCGAAATGGGAGATCATCGAGGCCGGTCTGAAGTGCCTGCAAGGCAAGGGCATCGTGAACTCCATCTCGCTCAAGGAAGGCGAGGAGAAGTTCAAGGAGTGTGCAGTCAAGATCAAGCAATACGGCGCCGCCGCTGTGGTGATGGCCTTTGACGAGAAAGGCCAGGCCGCGACTTACGACGACAAAATCCGCATCTGCGAGCGCGCGTATCGCATCCTCGTCGATGAGGTGGGTTTCCCGCCCGAGGACATCATCTTTGACCCGAACATCCTCACCGTGGCCACCGGCATCGAGGAGCACAACAACTACGCCGTGGATTTCATCGAGGCCACGCGCTGGATCAAAGCAAACCTGCCGCATGCGAAGGTCAGCGGCGGCGTCAGCAACGTGAGCTTCAGCTTCCGCGGCAACAACAAAGTGCGCGAGGCTATGCACAGCGTGTTTTTGTACCACGCCATCAAAGCGGGCATGGACATGGGCATCGTGAACGCGGGGATGCTCGAGGTGTACGAGGAAATCCCGGAGGAGATGCTCGTGAAGGTCGAGGACGTGATCCTCAACCGCAACAAGGAGGCCACCGAGGTGCTGCTCGACTATGCGGAGCAGTTCAAAGGCCAGGCTGGCGGCGCGAAAAAGGCTGAGATTGATCTGAGCTGGCGTGAGGCAGGCGTCGAGAAGCGCCTGGAGCACGCATTGCTCAAAGGCATCACCGATTTCATCAACGAAGACACCGCCGAGGCGCTGGCAAAGCTCGGCAAGCCGCTCAGCGTCATCGAAGGCCCGCTGATGGACGGCATGAGCGTCGTCGGCGACCTCTTCGGCGCGGGGAAAATGTTCCTGCCGCAGGTCGTGAAAAGCGCCCGCGTGATGAAGCAGAGCGTGGCCTATCTGCTGCCTTTCATGGAGGCCGAAAAAGTCCGAAAGGCACGCGAGCGCGAACTTTTGAGCGAGATCGCGGAGAAAACAGTCATCGCGCTTGAAACAGGCGGTGAGGTGACGGCGGTCGAAGGCTTCACCTACACACCCTATCCCGACCTCAGCCTCGAAGAGCGCCGCGTGGAAGTGAATTTCGCGACCGAGCTGGCGGCTGATCTCGAAGCCGCCGCCTCAGAGTACAAACGCCGTTTTGCCAACGTCCTCGACCGCAACAACGTCCAGGAACTCAGCCCCGACTACGCCGCCACGCGTGAGAGCCGCCAGAAATGGAGCGTGGCGACGCTGGAGCCTGCCGGAGCATTTGTGGACTGGTATTTCGCCCGCACGTTGCAGGCCGCAAAACCTGGTGACGTGATCGTTTTCAACGCGGGAGGCCAGGGAAGCGGCAAGACGACGGCCACGCAGAACATGCCGGATGATCCGCGGCTCATCCTCGTGATGGATGGCACGCTTCAGAATCATGCACGCAGTCGGGAGCATTTCGCGGCCGCTTTTGCCGCGGAATGCCGTGTCGAGGTGCGGTTTATTCATGCGCCCTGGCTCAAGGCCGTGCGGAACATGGTCGGACGAGCGCTCAAAGGTGCCGGCCGGATCGTCCCTCTGCCACGGGCCGCGAAAGGTCATTATCAGGCACCTCGCACGACCATCGCCCTGGTGGAAGAATTTGCCCAGCAGCCGGGTTTCGAGGTCGTCGTCGTGGACAACTCCCTCCACGGCCAGGCGGCTTTCCGCGATCTCGGCTGGCTACACGAGCGCTTCTACAAATCCATTGAAGAACTGCTGCAAAGCGGTGAAACTGAACTCCAACAAGAACTCCATGAACACCTCAACGACAGAGCCGCTTTTGACCGGATCCTGGCGCAATTTCTCGCCAAAACTCGACCCGGAAACGGCGAAGCTGTTTCAACAGATCAACGAGGCGACGCTGGAAGCGCTGAACAACGCCTCACGTCAGGCCAATCTCATGATGGAGAAGCCGGTGACCTACCAAGCAGCACCGCAAAAGGCCTGACCGCCGCTGACCTGATCCCCGCCGAGGCGGTGAAGCAAGGTGGCGGCAAGATCGTGCTCGCCACGGTGAAGGGCGATGTGCATGACATCGGCAAAAACATTGTCGGCATCGTGCTGGCCTGCAATGGCTTCGAGGTCACCGACATGGGCGTGATGGTGCCGTGTGACAAGATTTTGGAAAAAGCGAAGGAGCTCGGCGCGGATGTCATCGGCCTCAGCGGCCTCATCACGCCCTCGCTCGACGAGATGGCGCATGTGGCTTCCGAAATGGAGCGCCTGGGCTTCAAGCTGCCGCTGCTCATCGGCGGCGCCACCACCAGCGCCGCGCACACGGCCATCAAGATCGCGCCGAAATACAGTGGCAGCGTCGTGCATGTGCTCGACGCCTCCCGCAGCGTGCCGGTGACCACCGCGCTGCTTTCCGAGGACCAGCGCGCCGACTTTGTGAAGAAAAACGAGGAGCGTCACGCGAAGCTCCGGGATGAGTATGGCAGGAAGAAGGCGCGTGATCTGCTGAGCATCGCCGACGCGCGCGCGAAGCGGCTGCAATCGGATTGGGCATCGCAGGAGATCGCTACACCCGGCTTCCTTGGCACGAAGGTCTATGAAGGCCACGATCTGGTCGCCACGCTGCGGAAGTTTATTGATTGGTCGCCCTTCTTCCATTCGTGGGAATTGCGCGGGCGCTGGATCGCGGCGGAAGGCCGTTTTTCTTCGGCGCATGAAGATGCGGAAATGCGGGCGCAGGCGGAAGCCGAGGCGCTGAAGCTCTACGCGGATGCCAACAAGATTCTCGATCAGGTCATCTCCGGGAAGCATCTCCTGCCGCGCGGTGTCATGGGCTTCTTCCCGGCCAACAGCACGGGGGACGACATCGAGGTCTATGCGGATGAATCACGCAGCAGCGTGAAGACCGTCTTCCACACCCTGCGCCAGCAGGTGGTGAAGAAGGACACGGCAAACTTCGCGCTGAGCGACTATGTGGCGCCGAAGGAGAGCGGACGCGCAGACTACATCGGCGGCTTCACCGTCGGCATCCACGGCGGCGATGAATTTGCCAAGATGTTTGCCGAAAAGAACGATCCCTACAGCTCCATCATCGCCAAGGCGGTGGCAGACCGTCTTGCCGAAGCCTTTGCAGAGTATCTGCACCAGCAGGCGCGCTTTGCCTGGGGCTATGAGAAACCCGGCGACTTCGCCAACGAGGATCTCATCAAGGAAAAATACCGTGGCATCCGCCCCGCGCCGGGTTATCCCGCGCAGCCCGACCACACCGAGAAGCCACTCCTGTTCGCGCTGCTCAATGCCACGGCCAAGACCGGCGTCGAACTGACAGAAGGCATGGCCATGCATCCGGGCAGCGCCGTGAGCGGCCTCTATTTCAGTCATCCTGAAGCGCGTTACTTCGGTATCAGCGTACTGGGCAAAGACCAGGTGGAGGATTATGCCGTGCGCAAAGGCATGACGCTCGCCGAGGCGGAGAAATGGCTCGGGCCTTGGTTGGGATATTGAGGCGTAGAAGGTGTTTCTTGCGGTGACGAAGCAGGGGGGCGTAGAAGCTCTCCCATGCTTTCATGGCAAAGTTCGCCTTTATGATTCCCGGCATCCGGCGCAGAGTGTCTGCATGTCGCCAGCTCTCCAATACCTCGAAGCCAGTCAGGGCATTCTTCATTGCGTCCACGACCAACTTCCGCTCATCCAGCAGGCCGCTGACTTGTTTGCGAAGACGATCCTCGCCGGGCAGATGGTGCATGTGTTTGGCTCCGGGCACAGCCGCATCCTCGTGGAGGAGATGTGGCCGCGTTATGGCTCGTTTCCCGGCTTCAATCCCATTGTCGAACTTTCGCTCACGTTTCACAATCTCGTCGTCGGCGCGAACGGCCAGCGACAGGCCATGTTCCTCGAAAATGTGAGCGGTCTGGCGAACCGCATCCTGCGCAACTTCGATCTTCAGAGCGGCGACAGCGCGCTCGTTATCTCCAGCAGCGGCTGCAACGTCGTTCCAGTCGAGATGGCCGAGGAGTTTCAAAAACGCGGCGTCAAAGTCGTCGCCATCATCAGCACCACGCACAGCGAAGCCAGCACCAGCCGTCATCGCGACGGCAAAAAGCTCCAGGACTTCGCAGACATCGTCCTCGACACCGGCGCGCCCGTTGGCGATGCGATGGTGAAGATCGACGGCCTCGAAACGCCCGTCGCGCCTGGCAGCACCGTCGGAGGCTGTTTGCTCGTGAATGCGATCAAAGCGGAAGTCGCGGATCGACTCACGAAAGCGGGTCAACCGCCGAAGGTTCTGACCGCCGGAGCCGTCGTGGGCACCACGAAAGCCACCGAACTCTTTGAAGCCGCGTATGATGAGCATGCACGGCGGATTGCGCGGTATTATGCGAAGCTGGGTGTTTGTTAAACAAATGGAAAAGACGCTACAAATTATCTTCTGGCTGTTGCAACTCGTCATAGCCCTAATGCTGCTGATGTTTATGTTTGCTCTGTGCTGGCTAGCTTATGATCTTGTTAGGGAGGGTATTTCGAGCAATGGAATGGCTTGGGATTCTGCGGTGCCGCCAGGCGGGTGGAGTAAATGGCGGAGAGAGCAATGGCTGGGTGCGTTACCACAATTGATGCTCGTCGAAGGTTTTCTTGGCCTTTTGATTTGGCCGCTTTTGGTCTTTGTGAGACGTTTGTTCGGGAGGTTTCCCGCGCTCACACCATGATGCGTTGCACCTTCCCGCTTGAGCGGTTGTCGTTTGCGGCTCGTTCGTGGCGCAGACACGCAGCGTGACGTTTCATGCTACACCATGAAATCCCAGCCGCTTCGCACCTCCGTTATTGGCAGTTATCCGTTTCCTGGGTGGCTGGAATTTTCCGCGCGGCATCTCGATCAATTCGGCAGCGCCGACATCGCGGAAATGCAGGACGACGCGGCGCAGGTGGCCATTCAGGATCAAATCGCCGCCGGGCTGGATGTCATCACCGATGGCGAGCAGACACGTTTCGATTTCAATCTGAGCTTTTACGGCTTCATCGAAGGCATCGCGCTCGAACCCGCGAGCCCACGACGCTTTGGCCCGCCTGCGCATGATCAGCGTGGCAAACATGAGATCGTTGGTGAATTGCGCGCGCCGCGTGGCTTGGGTGCGGTGGAGGAATTTCAGCGTTTGAAGCGTCTTGCTGGCAATTCAGGCAAGCGGCTCAAAGTCTCCGTGCCCGGCCCTTACACGCTCAGCGGTCGTCTTTCGCCAAATGCGCAATACAAGGACCGCTACGCCATCACGGAGGCACTGCTGCCGATCGTGAACAAGGAGATCGCCGATCTCGTCGCCGCAGGCGCGGAGGAAATCTGCGTCGATGAGCCCAGCATGAGCTGCTATGGCTACCGCGAGGACACGAAGCGCTTCGTGGACATCTTCAACCGCACCGTTTCATCCGGCTATGGCAGAGCGCGCATTTGCACGCACCTCTGCTTTGGCAATTTCAAAGGCCATCCCGTCGGCTGGCGCAAATACGCGCCGCTGTTTCCCGCGTTCCTCGAATTGCATGCCGACGAGGTTCACGTCGAGATGGCAAACCGCGAATACGCCGAGCTGGAGGTGATCAAACCGATGGCCGAACGCTACGACGTCGCGGTCGGCATCATCGACGTGAAGAGCTATCACATCGAAACGCCGGAACAGGTCGCCGCTGCGGTGCGCGCGTGCTTGAAACATGCGCCTGCGGAGAAGTTGGTGTTTGCGCCGGACTGTGGCCTCAGTCAGACCGCACGCTGGGCAGCGAAGAAGAAGCTGGCGAACATGTGCGCGGGTGTGGGAATCGTGAAGCGCGAATTGGGCCTCTGATCACGCAATCTTCACCACGCCGACCGTCGTGTTGTCCTGACGGTCGTTGTTGATGCGGCGGATGGCGAAGATGATGGCGTCGGCGATCTTGTCCGCCGTCGTGTGCTTGCCAAAGCTGAGCAGTTCTTCGAGCGCCTTGTGTGTGAGGGTGAAGATGCCATCGCTGGCGGCGATGACGATGTCGCCTGACTTCAGCGGCATCGGTTCCTGCGGCGCATCGATCATGGCCAGTGGATGGCCGAGCAGCGCGGCTTGCAGGGTGTGCCGGTCAGGATGATTCTCGGCTTCCTCCTTCGTGATCTCACCGCGTTCGGCACGGGCGTCGATCAGCGGGGAGAGGCTGTGGTCGGCGTTGATGCGCAGCAGCGCACCTTCGCGAAAGAGAAACAACGGCGAGTCACCGACGCTGATCCATTGCATGCTCTGAGGTGTGACGAGCACACCCAACATGGTGGTGCCCATCGGCGGTGCTACGGCGGGCATGCGGCTGGTGATGATGCCGAGTGTTTCGTTCGCAGTTTCTACCGCGTGCTTGAGCTTCCATGACGGCGGGCCGTCCTGCTCGTGATAGGCGCGCACGAAAGCATTGACGCCGATATAACTCGCGACACTGCCCCCCGCATGCGCACCGAGGCCGTCGCCGACAACGAGCAGCAAGCGTTCAAGGCTGCGCTCTTCCGGTTCGGCGGCATCGGCGAAAGCATAGTAGTCCTCCTGATTGTCACGACGGCCACGGTATTGCCTCGCGGCAAAATCCTGCTCCTGCACAAAGGCGGGTGGCTGCGTTTCGAAGAGGGGAACTCGGTCGGTTAAAACGGTGGTGGCACTCACTCGGCGGAAAATTGGTAAATCGTGGTACTTTGAAAGGTTTCTCCTGGGCGCAGGATCACGCTGGGGAAACCGGGCTTGTTCGGGCTGTCGGGATAATGCTGCGTTTCGAGGCAAAAGCCATGACGCTTTGCATAAACATGGCCGCCTTTGCCGCGCACGTCTTTGAGGTGATTCCCGGTGTAAAGTTGCACGCCCGGCTCGGTCGTGCGCACGGTCATCACGCGCCCACTTTTGGGATCCTTCGCGACTGCGGCCAGCTTCAGGCCGCTGCCCGGTAGGACGTAGTTGTGATCGTAACCGATACCCTGCACGAGCGGTTTGAAATCCGCGCCGATGCGCTCGCCGATGGTGTGTGGCGTGGTGAAATCGAACGGCGTGCCTTTGATGCTGATGATTTCTCCGGTGGTGATGAGTTCATCATCCGTGGCGGTGATCTGCTCACTCGGGATGGTCAGCTCATGGCCGAGGATGTCGCCGCTGCCTTCGCCAGCGAGATTGAAGTAAGCATGGTTCGTGAGATTCAGCACGGTGGGTTTGCTCGTGCTGGCTTGGTAGGCGATTTGCAGGCCGTTATCCTTCGCGAGCGTGTAAGTCACGGTGCATTTCAGCTCGCCGGGGAAGCCCTCCTCGCCATCGGCACTGGTGTAGCGAAGCTCCACGCCATCGGCGATCTCTTTCGCAGCCCACACCTTCTTGTCGAAGCCGACCTTGCCGCCGTGAATGTGATTTTTGCCTGAGTTCGCTGTTACCCGATATTCGGTGCCATCGATCTTGAACTTCGCGTCGCCGATGCGGTTGGCGTAGCGTCCGGTGATGCAGCCGAAGAAGGGATTCTTCGCGAGATAACCGTCCAGTGAGTCAAATCCGAGCACCACATCGGCGTACGCTCCTTTTCGATCAGGCACTTTGAGCGAGACGATGTAGCCGCCCCAGTTGGTGATCTTCGCCTCCATGCCATTCGCGTTACGCAGCGTGAACAGCCGCACTTCCTCACCCGCCGCGGTTTGTCCCCAGGCGACGGATTCAACACTGGCGGCATGTGACGAACTGAAGATCGACATGAAAAGCAGAAGGGTGGCTGGAAGCGCGGGAAAGCGCATAACACTCAAGGAAAGACGGCCGCGATATTGACGGTGGAGCCGCCCATTCGCAAGAGGGGAAGTAGCCCTGTTCCTGCGGAACAGGGCTGGGCTTGTTGCACAGCAACAAGGCTACTTTTTACGCCTCCGGCTTCTTCTCCTTGTAAGTGCTCTGGATGTAGATCTCGCGCAGCGTCTTGAAGTCGATTTGCGTCGGGCTGTCGGTCATCAGGTCGGCGCCTTTGTTGTTCTTCGGGAAGGCCATGACTTCGCGGATGCTGTCCTCGCCGCTCACCAGCATGGCGATGCGGTCCAGACCAAGCGCGAGACCACCGTGCGGCGGCGCGCCGAAGCGGAAGGCGTCGAGGATGTGGCCGAACTTGTGCGCCTGCTCCTCCTCATTCACGCCGAGGACGTTGAAGAGCTTCGCTTGCAGCTCCTTTTCGTGAATTCGGATGCTGCCGCCGCCGAGCTCGTAGCCGTTGAGCACCACATCGTAGGCTTCGGCACGCACTTTGGCGTATTCACCTGCGTCCATGAGCGGGATGTCTTCGGTCTTCGGGCGGGTGAAGGGATGATGCACGGCCACCCAGCTCTGCGTTTCCGCATCGTGGGCCAGCAGCGGGAAATCGACGACCCAGAGGAAGTTCAGCGCGGTGCTGCCCTTCGTGAGTTCCATCATGTTGGCGATCTCAACGCGTACACGTCCCAGAATGTCGCAGGCTTCCTGCCAGGTGCCAGCGTAGAAGAACACGATGTCGTTCTCCTCGACGCCGAGCTTGGCGATGAGGGCCTTCTGCTCCTCCTCGCTGAAGAACTTCCACAGCGGGGATTTGTATTCGAGCACGCCGTTCGCATCGCGCTCGACCTTGATGAAGGCGAGCTGCTTCACCTTCATCCCCGCCTGCGTGGCGATCTCGTTGAGGCGGATCATCTGGCCGGTGGTGATGCCGGCGAAGCCCTTCGCGTTGATGGCGCGGACGACGCCGCCGTTTTCGATGGTGCTTCGGAAGATTTTGAAGCCGCTGTTGGCGAACACATCGGCCATATCGACGATTTCGTTGCCATAGCGCGTGTCCGGCTTGTCGGAGCCGTAGCGGTCCATCGCCTCTTGATAGGTCATGCGCGGGAAGGGCGCGGGGATGGCGCGGCCAGTGCCAGCCTTGAACATGCTCACGAGCAGGCATTCGACGAGCTTCACGATGTCATCACGCTGGATGAAGCTGGCTTCGATGTCGATCTGCGTGAACTCCGGCTGGCGGTCGGCGCGCAGATCTTCATCACGGAAGCAGCGAGCGATCTGGAAATACCGCTCCAGACCGGCCACCATCATGAGCTGCTTGTACTGCTGCGGTGCCTGCGGCAGCGCGTAAAATTTGCCGGGGTTCAAGCGAGAGGGCACGAGGAAGTCGCGCGCGCCTTCCGGTGTCGGGTTGCTGAGAATGGGCGTTTCGACCTCGATGAAGCCAGCGGCGTCGAGGTAATTGCGCGCGGCGTTGGTGATTTTGTGGCGCGTGCGGATGTTGCGGTTCATGCGCTCGCGGCGCAGGTCGAGGTAGCGGTATTTCATCCGCATGTCCTCGTTCGAAAGCTCGCGGTCGAGCTGGAAGGGCAGCACGTCGGCCTTGTTGAGCACGCTGCACTCGGTGGCGACGATTTCGACGTCGCCGGTGCCGAGCTTGGCGTTTTCCGTGCCAGCGAGACGCGCGGCCACCTTGCCGGTGATCTGCAGCACGTCCTCATCACGCAGCGTGTGGCTCATGGCGGCGAGTTCGGCATTTTCCTCCGGACGGAACACGACTTGCGTCAGCCCCTCGCGGTCGCGCAGGTCGATGAAGATGACGCCGCCATGATCGCGCGCGGAGTTCACCCAGCCACAGAGCGTGACGTTCTGGCCGATGTGCTCTTTGCGGACGGCGTTGCAGTGGAGGGTGCGGTAGGCGTTGGGGATCATGGCGGAAAAAAGGGCGCGTAGAGTCGGCGGATTCGGCTTTCGCGCAAGAGGGAAGGCGGGAGGGGCAGAGGCAGTTTCCCGGCAAGGCGAACACCTCGCAGTGCGTTCATCGAAGGCATGGGCTGGAAAACACTTTTGATTTTGGGGTGCCTGCCTGCGGCGTGGGCAGTCGCGGAGAAGCCCAACGTGGTCTTTTTCCTCGCGGATGATCTCGGACAGCGCGATCTTGGCTGCTACGGGAGTACCTTTTATGAGACGCCGAATGTGGACCGGCTCGCCCGTGAAGGCGCGCTCTTTACCAATGCCTACGCTGCCTGTCCGGTGTGTTCCCCTTCGCGCGCAGCGTTGCAGACGGGTCGCTGGCCGCAGCGAACGGGCATCACGGATTACATCGGCGCCGTGTCGAAGCCGCAACAATGGAAGCGCAACACGATTCTCTTGCCAGCGTCGTATTCCGACAGGCTCGCGCATGAGGAGGTGACGCTGGGCGAGATGATGAAAGGTGCTGGCTATGCGACTTTTTTCGCGGGCAAGTGGCATCTCGGGTCGCAGGGCTTTTGGCCGGAAGATCAGGGGTATGACATCAATAAGGGAGGCGTGGATCGAGGCGGCCCGTATGGTCCGGGGAAATACTTTGTGCCGTATGCCAATCCGCGTCTGCCTGATGGGCCGCCGGGTGAGCATTTGCCAGATCGCCTAGCAACGGAGGCCTGCAAGTTCATCGAGTCGAACCAAGCCCATCCCTTCTTTGTCTTCTTTTCGTTTTATTCCGTACACACGCCGCTGCAGTCGCGTCCTGATTTGCAGGCCAAGTATGAGGCAAAGAAGCGCAGACTCGGCCTTGAAGCCAAATGGGGGCGCGAAGGGCCGCGCGAGGTACGCCTCGTGCAGGAACATCCCGTTTATGCAGGCATGATTGAAGCGATGGATCTCGCGGTGGGCAGAGTGCTGGCACGGCTGGACGAGCTCGGCCTCACGAAGAACACCCTGGTTGTTTTTACCTCCGACAACGGCGGCCTCAGCACGAGCGAGGGGTCGCCGACATCCAATCTCCCGCTGCGGGGCGGCAAGGGCTGGCTCTATGAAGGCGGCATCCGTGAATCGCTCGTACTGCGCTGGCCTGCGGTGGTGAGAGGTGGGCAAACGCTCGACACTCCGGTGTGCGGCACGGATTTTTTCGCGACGCTGAGAGAGGTTGCGGGAGGAGGAACGACGGAGAAAACGGACGGAGTCAGCCTGCTGCCTCTATTGCGTGGCAGCGGCGCATTGCCGGAGCGTGCGTTGTACTGGCACTATCCGCACTACGGCAATCAAGGCGGTGCTCCCGGTGCAGCGATTCGCCGTGGGGATTGGAAACTGATCCAGTGGTTCGAGCAGCCCGAAGCTCCGGAGTTGTTCAACCTGCGCGACGATTTGAGTGAGACGAAGAACCTCGCAGCGCAGGAGCCGGAGCGTGTGAAAGCGTTGCTCGCCGAGCTGCAAGCGTGGCAAAAAGAAGTCGGGGCGCGCATGCCGGAGAAGAATCCCGCCTATGATCCTGCCAAGCCAAGCGGGCGCGGCTCCCCAGCAGCAAAAAAGAAGAAACCGCAACGCAAGCCATAGAAGTTTTCCATTCGCCAATCCTGTCACCATCCCAACAAACTCACCGAAATCATGAAACGCTTCCTCCTCCTCATGGCTGCCCTGTATTCCACGCTCACGGCTCTCGGAGCGCGGCCAAACATCGTCATGATTTATGCCGATGATCTCGGATATGGCGACCTCGGCTGTTACGGGCATCCGACGATCCGCACGCCGAATCTCGACCGCATGGCGGCGGAGGGGATGCGCTTCACGCAGTTCTATTCAGCGGCAGAGGTCTGCTCTCCGAGTCGCGCAGCACTGCTGACAGGCCGTTACCCCGTGCGCAGTGGGATGTGCCACGAAAAATTTCGCGTGCTGCGGCGGATTTCGAGCGGTGGCCTGCCGCAAAGTGAAGTGACGCTGGCAGAGTTGCTCAAGGAGCAGGGTTACCGCACCGCCTGCATCGGGAAGTGGCATCTCGGAGTGTGGTCGAACGATCCGAAGCACCATCCGATGAATCACGGCTTCGATTTCCAGTTTGGTCTGCCGCATTCAAACGACATGGACCCGAATCCCGGCAACCCGAAGCGGGCGAATGCGCTGGTGGCACAGGAGGCCGAATACTGGAATTCCCCGCTCTACCGTGGCATGGAGTTGATCGAGCGACCGGCGGATCAGACCACACTGACACGCCGCTATACCGAGGAGGCTGTGAAGTTCATCACCGCGAAGAAAGAGCAGCCTTTCTTCCTCTACTTCCCGCATTCCTTTCCGCACACGCCGCTGTTTGCGTCGGGAGAATTCAAAGGCAAGAGCAAGCGCGGCATCTATGGCGATGTCGTCGAGGAATTGGACTGGAGCGTGGGGCGCGTGCTCGCTGCGTTGCGTGACAACGGGCTGGCAGAGAACACCATCGTCTTTTTCAGCAGTGACAATGGCCCCTGGCTCCTCATGGGCGCGACGGGTGGCAGTGCCGGTCTGCTGCGAGATGGTAAAGGCAGCACCTGGGAGGGCGGCATGCGCGTTCCCGGCATCGCGTGGTGGCCAGGGAAGATCAAACCGTCCGTCTGCCGTGACGTGGCCTGCACGATGGATTTGTTCACCACGTTTGCGAAATTCGGCGGGGCCAAGGTGCCGCAAGATCGCGAAATCGACGGCAAGGACATCGCCCCATTGCTATTCGGCACGGGCAAAGTCGAGCACGAAGTCTTCTGCTACTATCGCGGCGCGCGCGTTTTTGCCGCCCGCGTCGGTCCGTGGAAGGCGCACATGATCACACAGCCTGCGTATGGGGCTGGGCAGCCGATGGTGCAGGAGCCACCCGAGCTTTACAATGTGGAGGAGGATCCTTCGGAAACGCGCAATGTGGCAGGAGAGCATCCTGAGATCATCGCGCGCATCTTGGCAGCGGTCGAAAAGCATCGTGCCACGGTGAAGGAAGTGCCGAGTCAGTTCGTCGGCGTTGTTGAAGAAGCAAAATAGTGGGGAAGGGGCTTTGAGCGGCGTGAAGGCTGCGATGGGGAAATCTTTCGACAAATCAGACGTATCGAGAAAAAAGTTAGACAAAAATGAGCTAAAACTTTGACGAAAGTGGTTTTGTCGCAAATATGGCTTCGACACGGAAGATCGAAGTGATTATGAGTGAGACCCAAAACCCCATCGACTCAGACCCGAACATTGAAGAGGACGTCCGTTTGCTGAAGCGGATTGCCGAGCGTGACGCCGCCAGTTTTCAGGCTTTCTACAAGAAGTACGGCGGCCTCATTTTTGCCGCTATCTCGAATGTGCTCAACGACCATCATGACACCGAGGACGTGATGCAGGAGGTGCTCGTGCAAGTCTGGAACAAGGCCCACCTCTACGAACCGCGCAAAGGAAAGCCGCTGACCTGGCTGACCACCCTGGCGCGCAATCGTGCCATCGATCGCATCCGCGCAAAGCAGCGGCGCTCGAAGCTCAATGACGATTTCGAGACCGAGAACAAGAAGGATCAGTTCGAGTTCGAACCTTCGGGACATGAAAACCTCGAAGACAAGGAGCGCGACACCATTCTGCGTTATGCCGTCTCGCGCCTCACCGCAGACCAGCGTGAAGCCATCGAACTCACCTACTTTGGTGGCCTCACCCAGGCCGAAGTGGCCGAACGGCTGCATGAGCCACTCGGCACCATCAAGGCGCGTATCCGTCGTGGCGTGAGTCGCCTTGAGACGCTGGTGAAACCGCGGCTTTCCTGATTTCCACCCCCAGAACCAAACACGAAGGGCGGACTCCGGTCCGCCCTTTTTCATGATTATCATGGTGCTGTGCCACAAGGGACTCCTGTTCCGCAGGAACAGGGCAACTTTACTCCCGCGCGCGCGAATCGATGCAGATGGTCACCGGACCGTCGTTAACGAGCGCGACCTTCATGTCCGCGCCGAAGATGCCGCGTTCGATTTTCTTGCCCATCTCCTGTTCCAGCATCGTCAAAAACTGCTCGTAGAGCGGGATCGCGATCTCCGGCCGCGCGGCGCGGATGAAGCTGGGGCGATTTCCCTTCTTCGTGCTCGCGTGCAGCGTGAACTGGCTCACCACCAGCAGATCGCCTCCGATGTCCTTCACGCTCAGGTTCATCTTGCCCTCCTCATCGCCGAAGATGCGCATCTGCGTGACCTTCTGCACCAGCCACGCCGCGTCGTCGCTCGTGTCATCGCCTTCGATGCCTACGAGAATGAGCAAGCCTGTGCCGATTAGGCCGTTGATCTGCTCATCGACGGTGACGGAGGCAGAGGAGACGCGCTGGAGGACGAGTCGCATGTGGGGAGGGCGATCTGAAAGCGCCGATCACTTGTACCCCGTGACCATGACCACGGGCACTTCCTTGCGTTTGCCGTTTTCGGTTTGATGCACGACGACCATGTACATGCCGGTCTTTTTCGGTTTGTAGAACAGGACGAACCCCCAGCCATCAATCACGGGCAGGATTTCTCCCGAGGGGCTGCCAGCGAGATCCAAGACGGCACCGGTGATATGGACTCCGGATTTTTTCGGGACGGCGATGCAGAAGCAGTACTCGTTTCCTTTGTAGAGTTGCATGCGAGCGGCTTTGCCGAGCTTAGCGCCGAGATCGCGGTTCCATTCACCCGCACGGATGTTGTAGCCTTCTTTTTCCTGGTCGTAAGCCAGAGCCTGCGCTGCTTTGCTGGCCTCTTCGAGATCGTTCGCTCGTAGTCCAGCAGAAGCTAGCAGTAGAAGAAAGGCGAGCGCAAAACGGAGAGAGGCGGCGGTAGGGCGCATGGCGGAGGATGGAGAGGATTTTACTCTCTCACGCGAACATAGACGTTGCATCAGGAAAATCCCAAGATTCTGTTCCCGCTTTCGTGTTTTATTAGGATTGCACGTTCACCGACTTCATTTCCCACATCACTCAGTTCATGGCATCGTTTGTATTTTACATGGAGGATGGCAGCACGCTCGTCCACAAGCTTGAAAATGAAGATGTTGCCATTGGGCGGCACCCTGAGAGTACGGTGAAGCTGACCTGCCCATCCGCTTCAGGCCGACACGCGGTGATCAAGCAGCGAGAGGACGGCTATTACGTGCAGGACCTCGGCTCCAGCAACGGGACGCGCGTGAATGGCGCGGAGATCGAGGAGGCACTGCTCAAGGATGGCGACCGCGTGGGCTTCGGCGATGTGCAAGCGGTGTTTTATGAAGGAGACCCACCCGCCATCTTGGAGGATGAGCCATCTCCCAACCGCGTGGTGAAAGCCCTACCTTCCCCGGAACCGACCATCAACGACGAACCGCCGATGCCTCGTTCCGCGCCGCGTGGACGCGCATTGAGTCCTGTGCGTCGGGCCTATGCGAAAAAATCCCCCGGCGGCTATCCAGATCAGACCGAGAGCGGATGTCTCTCTGCATTCATTGTCGTCGGCTTGTTCGCTGTCGCTTTCTTTGTGGGCATCGCTTTGCGCCACATGAAGGAGAAGGACGGCAACATCCTCACAGACACGCTGGAAAAAGTTTTTGGCAACATGCCAAAGATCAAGATCGAGAAGAAGGAGGAATGAGGCCCTGAACCAACCTCTGAAGGCAGTCGGTGGAGCCTTCAGAGAGCGTGCCCTCTTGAGGTGACATCCTGCTTCACAGCGGACGTTTGTAGGCTTCGCAGCGGTTGTGCCAGCCTGCCAGCCAACGCGCCTCCCCACGTTCGGGAGGTGCGTTCGCCACACGTTGGCTGAGGACGCGTTTGGCGGATTCTGCAAATCTCAAAGGATAAAGGTTCAGCGTCTTCGAGGCTGGCATGCCCTCCAGCACTTGGAGCAGCCCCCAGCCTTGACCGTGGTAGCGCTCTTTGGAGTTCGTGCCTTCACCTTTGAAATTGACGTAGTCGATGAGGCAGAAGCTGCCTTCAGGGGTGGCCATCAATCCTTCAAAGCGCTCACGCACGGCGGCGGCGTCCTGTGCTTGCGCCAACATTTTAGGCAGCGCGCGCTGCATGCGTGCGATGATGAATTCCGTCTGCTGCCTCGTTGTGCGGCTGAGAAGTCCCCTCAGTTCCTGCTGGCGCGGGCCGTTGCGGTCGGCATCAAATGCTCGCTTGGTCGGCCAAGGGCAGGCACTCTTCATCCAGGCAGGCACTGCCACCCCGCAGCTCTGCAAATAGGCCACGAGTGGTGGAAAACTCTCTTCAAAAGCCCCGCGTTGGCCCTGCGGATACCAGATGAAATGGCCGATGCCCAAGGAGGCGAAATTTTCTCCGCTGTTCCAGCTCGTCAGCCCGGACACCGTGCCGCCGCACTCATTTTGCCAGATGCGCTGTCCTACGCGCTGGATTTGCGCCTGACTCAAACTGCCTCGAGGAGGGGCCATGGGCGGCTGCGCGCACCCCGTCAGCGAAGTCAGGAGCAGGCACAGGAGGCAGAAAAGGCTGGCAATGGGGCGCGTCATCATATTTTAGAAATCTTAATTGATGCTTTCCAGTCGGACTGATTTTTGAAACCATAGTTTCGGCTGGATTCTCGGTTCATCCTTCAGTTTCATTAAGTTTGATTCACTGATTTTCCACCCTTATCCTCCCTGCTCTTAGCTTTTTGCGCGTCCGGCATGCCGTACCTGGCCTTCAATCTCAACGACGGAAATGAGTTCGTCTTCGACATCCTCGAAGAAAGACTCTCCATCGGGCGTGATGCCGCCAACGATATCGTCATCGACAACACCTTCATCTCCGGTTTCCACGCCGAGTTCCTGCGTCAGCAAGACGGCAGCTACGAAATCGTCGATCTCAAATCCTCCAACGGCACCTTCGTCAATGGCAAGCGTGTCGAGCGCGCCAAAGTCAAAGGTGGCGACCGCATCATGTTCGGGCAGTTGGAGAGCCGCTTTCGTGAGCGCGCGCCGAAAGGGCTCGCACCCGATGCCGGATCGAAAGCGGTGGCTCCTCCCAATAAAGGACAACCCTCCCGCGAAGATGGCAAAAAAGGCGACACCGAAGGCATCCCCGCGCGCGACAAATCCGAACCACCCAAGGCCCGGCCAGACACCGGCAAGATCGAGACCACCAAGCCCGTCGTTCAGCGCGCTCCGGCAGATGCGCCGAAGGCCCCTTCCGTCGCGCCTCCTGCGTCGCTCATTCCAAAGCCTCCTCCCTCCGCTGGAGGCGCTCCCGCATCTGATCCCGCCGCGCTGAAGCAGGCCGCTGAGCTGCGCGAAGAAATCGACAGTCTGCGCCGCCAGCGCGACATCCTGCGCACGGAGAACGAGGTCGAGCAAAAGCGCCGCGATGAAGTGCGCTCGCTCGAAGTCACGCTCGACGCGCGCAAAAAAGAAATCGGTCAGATTCAGACCGACATCACGGGCCTCAAGGCAGAAAGCGAAAAACTGCGCAACCAGGTGCAGAACTCTCGTGCCGAGATCGAAAACGCCAAGATCGAGGCGGGCAAACATGACGCCAAACGGCGAGAACTCGGCAACCTCGAAAGCAAGCTCGAGTCCACTCGCACGCTCGTTGCCAAAGCAGAATCTGATCTCGAAACCGCGCGCAAGAGTTTGCAGTCGCTCCACGACGAGGCGGAATCGAAACGTAAAGACCGCGAAAGCGTCATCGCAAAGCTGACTGCGGATGAAGCTGCCGCGCAGGCCAAAGTCAGCGCGATCAATCTGCTCCTCGCCACCGCGCAAAAGTCTGAGGCCGAACTGAAATCCCAGCGCAGTGCCGAATTGCAGACCCTGGAGGCAGATGTCGCCGCCAAGCGCACCGCGCTGGAGCAAATCACGGCTTCTCTGGGGAAGGTTTCCGAGGAAGTGAAGGCCAAGGAAGCGGCAATGGCTAAAGGCACCGCCGATCTCACTGCTGCCAGTGGGAAGCTCGCCGAGTTGCAAGCACAGATCAGCAGTGCCGAGAGCAAGCTCGCCCAAACCACGCAGGCGCTCAATGACGCGCAGAAGTCGGAAGCCGAGATCAAGAGCAAGCGCGGTGCCGATCTTCAGGCACTCGAAGCGCAAATCGCCGCCAAGACCACGGATCTTGGCAAAGCGCAGTCGGATTTGACCAAGGTGCAGAGCGATCTCGCCGCGCAGCAGAGCGCCCTCAGCAAAACGGGCGATGAGGTGAAGGCCCGCGAGGCTTCCCTCGCCAAACTCACCGCAGACGAGACGGCGACTTCAAAGAAACTCGCCGATCTTCAACAGAAATGCGCCGAGGCTGATGCCGAAATCAAACGCCTCTCCGCCTTGCAGGCAGACGCGCAGAAATCGGAGTCTGAGCAGCGCGCCAAACGAAGCTCCGAGCTTCAGGAACTCGACAAGCAACTCGACGCACGCCGCAGCGACTTGAAGCAGCTTGAAGCGCAAAAAGCAGCGAAGCAGGACGAGACCGAGGCCGTCAATGCGGCTCTCGCCAAGGCGCAGGAACAATTGCGCGATGCGCAAGGTCAGATCGCCCAGCTTGCAAGCGATGAAAAAGTCGTGGCCGCGCGTGTGAATGACCTGCGTGGCCATGAGGAGCGCTTGAACGTCGTCACGCAGACGCTCGGTCAGATGGAAAATCAGCGTGGCCTGCTGGATGCCGCCATCGCAGCGCTCGTGGGCAAGCAGCAGTATCACGAGGCCGAGACGGCATCCGCAGAACAGCGAAAGGAATCGATCCGTGCTCAGATGGTTGAGTTGGAGCGCCAACGCCTCGCTTTGGAGGAGCAGATCAGCGGACTCAATTCACGCAAGGCGGATGCGGAATCCTCCCTGGCCCAACAGCAAAAGGATGCGGAGGCCCGTCTCGCGGAGATCGACAAGAAGGCGCAATCGGCCCGTCAGCACGACGAGGCAATGCGTCAGGAGGCGGAGAAAAAGCTCGCCGAGCTGCAGGTGCAGATTTCACAGCGTGAGACGCGCCATGCGGAAGTGAGTGCTGAGGTGAAGTCGCTGGAGAGCAAGGTCGCCGACCTCAACAACAAGCTCGATGACCTTGCCTCAACCGATGTGCGTCTGAAGGACACCACCGAGGCGCTCAAGGCCATCGAGTCCCACAAGGCGGAAGTGCATGCCGCAGTGGCCGCGCTTGAAAAAGATCGCGATGAACGCACGCGGGAATTGCTGACTGCCACCGAGCATGGTCGTGCGCAGGTGTTGCTCACACAAACGCTCACGCAGCGCCGTGAAGCGGTAGAGAAGGAAATTCGCCTCGTTGAAGAGCAGCAGACAGAGATGTCTCAGGCGATGGGCAAGGTGCGCGAGCAGCTTCGCTCGCTCGAAGCTGATGTCCAAGCGCGTGAGGCCAAGATCGCTGCCGCTGAACAGCATACCAAAAATCTCGAAGAGCGGGCTTCCACCGCCGAGGCGCAGCTCAAATCCCTGCAAGATCAGCACAAGACGGTCAGCGGGCATCTTGAGAAGGCCAAAGTGGATTTGGAACAAGCAGTCGCGGCTGCCACCGAACGGAAAAAGGAAGCGGCAGCGGCAGCGGCGGCGGCGGAAAAGAGCACACAGCAACAACTCACACTGACGGAAAAGATCAGTGGATTGGAGGCGGTCATCGCCACGCTCACCAGCACGCATGCCACCACTCAGCAAAAAATTTCTGCTGCCGAATCCGACCACCAGAATGTGCAAGAGCGTCTGGCGGCACGGCAGAAAGAAGTGGCGAGCGCGGAGTCTCGCGTGGCCGAACTGACGCAGCAGACTGCGGGGCTGGAAGATCGCGTTAAAGAATTGGCCGCTGTCAGCAAGCAGCATGCTGAAACCTCCAGTGCCGTCATCGCCGCCACGCATGAGCGTGATAAACTCCTGGCCGAAACGCAGCGCCTCTCCAAAGAGCGCTCGGAACTCGATGGTGTGCTGCCAGATTTGCGCGCAAACGTCACGCAAACACGGGCGGAACTGGATAACTTAAAGGCGGAATTCGCGGGCTTGGTCAAAGACCGAGACACTGCGGCAGCGGCACTCAAAGAATCTCTCTCCGAACGTCAGAAACACGATGCTGCCGTCGAGACACTGCGTGTCGAATCCACCAATCTCGACAAAATTCTCAACGACAAGCGCAGCCATCTGGAGGCAGAGACGAAAACGAAACTCGCCGAGGCTACGGCGGCTGAAACAAGGCTCAAGGGCATCCAGGAACGCATCGCCGCAGCGGAAAAGAGACTCGCTGAACTGGCGGATGTCGATGCGCGCATGGCCACGGCCAGCAAGGCGCTCAAAGACACCGAAACGCAGCGCTTGGGTGAGGAGAAAACACTCGCAGAACTGTCGCGCAGCCAAGACAAGCTCAAGAAGGAGCTCGCCGCGCTGGAAGCCTCCGTCAAAAGTGCGACTTCGCAGCTCGCAGAGCTTACGAAAGCAGCCAAGAGCACTGAGGCGAAAGCGGGCGAAGCTGAAAAGCGCGCTGAAAAAGCACTCGCCGCTCAGCAGGAGGCCGATAAAAAACGCGCGGACATCGAGAGTGCTGCTGAAAAAGCGCGCATGGAGGAAAAGAACCTGCGGAAGCAGATCCCCGATCTCAACTCCGAGGTCGCTGGCCTCCGGGCTATGCTGACCAGCCTTTCTAAAGAGCGCGAAGAGGCGTCGCAGTTCGTCACGCGCCTCAACGTCACAACGGATGGGCAAAACAAGAAGCTCGGAGAACTCCAACAGCAGATCATCCAACTGGAAGAAGCGCACAAGGTCCGCGAAGAACGTGTGATGAAGGCGCAGAGCGAGGTGGATCGCGAAGCCGCGCGCCTCAAAGCCGCGCAGGAGCAATCGCAGGTGGCGGCGGCGGCACTCGCCAGCCTCGAAAAAGAGGTCAAAGACGCCAAGGCGAAAGCAGATGCCGCGAAAAAGGACAGCGCTGCGGTCGAGGATGAACTGCGCCAACGCTTAGATCGCGTGCAGAATCTCAAAGCCGATGAAGAGCGCCTGTTGAAGTCGATCGAAGGGCAAAAACAAACTTCCGCTGAAGCCGACATGCAGTTGAAGGAACTCAACACGAAGATCGGCGCACGTCAGGCGGAGTTGAAGGATTATCTCAGCATCGGCGGCCAGATTCTCGGCCTCGGTCAGGCACTCACGGGACTCGAATCACGTCAGGCGGAAATTAACAAGGCACTGCGCAAGGCCTCCGAGGAGGAGCTCGCCATCCAAGTGAAGCTGAATGCCGCGCAGGAGGCGCTGAACCGCGAGAACGCTCGCGCCGAGCAAGCGCGCAAAGACCGCGAAGCCGCAGACGCAGAGTTCAAGAAATTCAGCGCCGACATCCAGAAGCAGGCCGCCACACTGCAAAACTACGAGCTGGAGCAGAAGAAGCGCATCGCTGAGTTGGAGAAACGCATCGCGGATCTCGGCACGGTGCAGCAGCGCTCCCTCAGTCAGATCGACGAGACCAATGCCGAGCTCAAGCGGCTGGAGGATCGCAAACAGGAATTTGCGCAGGCGGAGGCGCAGCTCAAACACTGGCAGGACATCGAAAAACGCCTGCGTGGCCAGCTTGCTGAGTTGGAGGAGAAACACGAAGTCATGCGCCGCGGTCTGCCGACCGAAGAAAGCACGGTGGTCATGTTCGCGAACGACATCATCAAGCGCATCGACCTCATCGACGCACTCGTGGCGCGCTACGCTGGCCTCAATGGCGCCGCAGGGGACGTGCCGCAGCAGCTCGTCACACTGCGCGCTTCCTTTGAGGACATCCTGCATCAGCATGGAGTCGCCGAGTTTAGTATCCCGCCCGGCACCGAGGTGGATATTGAGCTGCGCAAGCGCATTGCCGTCGTGGATTCCGTCCCCGGCAAATCCAAGCCCCGCGTCACCGAGAGCTGCCGTTCCGGTTTTGTCTTGTCGCGTGGCGAGGGCCACGAGATTATCCTGCGCAAGGTGGAGGTGCGGACTTCGAGCCAGTGAGACGCTGCTTGAGTGATCGAGTGCTCCACGCACGCTAGCTTGTCACCGGCGCCGGTCCAGTCATTGGGCCTGACCTGCGCCTGCCTTGGAAAGACAATAAGTCAGCATCAGGGAATTGAGTGGCTGGGAGCCTGCGGGGATCTTGTCCACGCCGCGCCAGCTTCGTGAGTTAACGGCAAACGCATGACCGGTGGCCGGAAGGAATGGCATGTGCAGCGCAGGCTCAAACTTTCCGTTTTCGTGCCTTCGATAAAAAATGGTGCCCGGAGACGCTTTGCTGCCGTCTGCCGGAAGGTCAAACTGCATCGCGATGACTTTTTTGAAGATGCCGGTGTGCGGCCCGATGCGGTAGCCCGGTAAATCACGGATCAGTTCCAGCACCGGATGCAAGACGATGTCTCCCAGGCTCTCGCGGAAGCGCTCGTGCAGGCCAGCCTTGAGCTTTTCCCGCAGCGCCTTCTCCAGCGCCGAATCACGCATCGCTGTCAGCACACGCAGCCAGAAGGCGCGTTGTTCCGGCGGCAGGGCGGCCATTTCTTTGTCTCCAAAAGAAAAACGCAGCCGGGCGCTTTTTCCATCCGGCTGGATGGCGTCCGCATGGCGCAGCTCGGTGTAATGCCGGTCCTCCGGAAGATGCGCCAGCAGGCTGCGGTAAACAGAAGCGGAGAACACTTGGGCTAGGTGAAGATGCACGAAAGGCTCCGTCCGCGCCTCCGCGCCGTTCACCGCCGCCAGCAGCGGTTCCAGAAACTCACGGCATTCGTTCTTGGGAGGCGGCGGCGGCTTGAAGCGGTCCACGTACATCCCGCGTGTGCCTGCGGCACTGCGCACCTCGGCCTCGTGCAGGGCGCTGTCCAGATCGGTGAAGGGGAAGACCTTTAACTGGCTGTTTGGATTGCAGTTGAAGACCTGGAACCCGGCCCGTTCAAACTGCGGCCTGAGCTGCTCGAAGTAGCCGGTCATGATCCGGTAGCTGTTCGTGTTGTTGCGGATGGCGGTCGCCGTGCGCTCCTCGTCGAACCAATAGCGGTGCTGCTCGTCCATCTGGAAGTCGCAGCCCAGCAGATAGACGCGGCGGAAGCCCAGCAGATACGCGATGCGCAGTGCCGCCAGCATCACGGAGCGCCCGCCGCCGTACTGGGCGTGATTGCCCCAGTTGATTGTGTTCTCATGCAGCCATTGCGCCGCTTGAAAGCGTTCGTTTCGGCGGTAGCCCAGCACATTTGGGAAATCCCGCACCTTTCGGGAGGAGAGGACATTCCGCTCGGCATCCCATACCGGCCTGTCGAAATTTCCCTGCGGCACGAATTTCAGGATGCCCGGATCACGCCAGATGCTTTCCATGAAACGCGTGGGATCATCCACGCAGGTCCAGAACTGCGGGCGGAAACCATGCGCCCCGTTGTTCACGCCGAAGCTGCAAATGCCGGGCCGCTTGAGCTTGTCCCAGTCGAAGTCTTTCAAGCTGCTGCCGTTCAGCACCAGAAAGAGCGTCTGCCCGTGATACAGGTCCGCCAGATCCACCGTCCCGCCATCCGCGCGGAAAAACATTGGCGCCACTCGCACCGGGCGCACGGGTTCGGGCGCGGGCAAAAGTTGGGCGGCTGAGCCTCCAACCGCCGTCTTCTCTGGCATCAACTCAGGCTCAGCACCCACCGCAAGAGGTTGTAGCAACGCAGAGCTTTGCAGCGACACTCCTTTCCCTGCGGCATTCCCAACTCTGCGGTGTGATTCAATTCTTCTCCTCATCCGTCCCTCCACCTTCCACATCTCCAGGTCCACTGGCTCGCTCAGGTTCACGCCATGGCGGCGCAGCACCGCGCCAAAATCGTTGGCGGCGATGACATCCCGCATTTCCAGCATGCCCCCGGCATGGCGGGCACGAAGTCGCAGCCGGTCGCCGGCACCACCGTTGAGCGCTTTCAGCACCTCGGCCTCATCGCGTTCCCACAGCACGGCATTCAGGGTCAGCGCATCGCTGGGAGCTTTCATCATGGTGAAATGAGGTGTGGTTGCTGTCTTGAGGGAACGGCTTGCGAGAATGCGCTTGGCAGGGTGGACCGCTTGCCTCTGCCTCACGACCGGGAACTCCGGGCAGTGTCCACTCAGGCGTGAGGGATTCGACGGCGGCCGGTCAAACCGCCAAGCCACGGAGGGAACGCCCAGGGCGCGGGCTGGCAGAAAGGCGTGCAGACGGCTGGTGATCACCGCTTCCGCATGCGCATACATTTCCAGGCGCTCGGCGGCCAGCGCCAGCCGTTGCTGCGGAGTTTTGCCGCGCAACTCTTCAAAGCGGTGCGTCATCCTTTCCCACGACTCATCAGGAGGGGTGCAGTCCACGGCGTAACGGCCCTTTCGCGGCCCGTTGGCCTGGGGACGCAGGGTTTGCGTCACACATCCGCTGAACACCGCCTCCACCCCATGCTGGCGGGCTATGGCCAGCGTCGCCTCATCCCGGCAGCCCAGCGGGAATCCCTGCCGAGCCACGAGCCGCCTCAACCTCTGCCAATGCTCGGCAGTCATGCGCTGCCAGCAGCGCACGTCCCAGTGCATGCCGATCAGCACCACACGCACCCCTGGCGGCGGCAGAAAAGCAACGGCCCACCAGCCGCAGAGCGCCACGCACGCGCCTTTCGGCCAGCTTCGCGGATGATCGCGCGGCACCGTTTCCCACACGCCGAACCAGCGGCGGGCCGCCTCGCACTGGATGTCATCTCCCAGATTGGGCGAATGCGCCGCGATGGTCACATGCGTGACACCCAAAGCACGCGCCTGCTGCCAAAGACCAAGCCCCGATTTTGTCCCAGGCGGGGCAGCGGTCGGCGGACCATCCCCTTGCCCGGAATGCTCCCGAAGAAATTCCCCCACCCAGGGCGCTTCCTTCGGTCCCACGTTCCAGGGACGCGGCTTGCCGTGGAAGCACACGATCCGCGTGCCTGCGGGTGGCCGGGGATGCTTTCCCCGCAGATGGTACTTGTAGCTCACGATGCCGCTCACCTTGTCCTGGAGGTAGCACAGGTGGCGGCCCGGCTCCTGCCTCACGGCCCACGCGGTGTAGTCTTGATTGCCACGAAACCGGCGCGAATGCACCGCTGGATCAAAGCGGTCGGCGATGAACGACCAGTCGCCGTTCCACACCGTCACCCCGGAGGCCCATTGGGCGGGCTTGCCCAAGTCGCGGATGCCGTAGAGCACCGAGGGAGGGCAGGTTTCCGCCAGCCGCAGGATCGGGCGCAGGTCGCCATACAGCAGCGTGTCCAGGTCACAGGCCACATGCGGCTGACTGGTCAGACGGAAGGCCTCCAGGACAGACCACCAGCCGGGCCAGTCCGTGCGCAGCGGCAGATGCCAGTCTTCGCTGGGACGGTCCGTCAGGCAAATGAAGCCCCAATCAGACCCCGCCTGCCGCTCAAACTGCCGCTTTACCGAGGCTGCCTGCTTCAGATTGAAATCCCGACTGTGACGACAGACGACGATCCATGTTGGTTTGGCAAGTCTAATGCCGACGTTGCTCTGATTGAATGCGGGCTTCATCGGTCAAGATTTTGCACACTGACACCAGTTTCATTCTGTTTTAGCCCGCGTTTTCTTTTGGAGAAATGCGAAATCAACCAAAAAAGAACTTCTCGTGGTATCCTGACCAGGGTTGGTTACGCTTACTCTGCCTAGGGTCGCCCTTTCAGGCGAGATGTCACTGCAACTAGAGAGATACCAGCCAACAGAGTCTTCAAATTGTCTTTTTAACGTATTTTTAAGTTCATATCCTTTGGCCCACTCGCTTCCCACAAGCCACTCGAATTGCATTTTGATTTCTGCCGAAATAAATTCGCGGGGCAAATAAACCTGGAAAGCCAATTCATAGTATTCATTTTCATTTGCCTCGAAATCTTGATATATCCTTCCGGTCCTCAAGTTAACTGACTGATTGCCATGCAGCCTAATTATCGATCTCTGACAATCAGTGGTCAGGTCGGTTTTCCAAGGTGTTTCATTCAAAAACATCGTTTCAAAAGATGGGTCAAGCAATATGCTGATCTGTTTTGAGGATGGCAAGGAACGATAACTACTCCGCCCGCTCACTGGGGTTTCATTTAGTATATCGGCAAGAACCATTCTGCAAAATGGAGGAGGCGCAGAATCAGACTGTATCCTCTGCCGAATCCTGGGAATGGCCTCCGTTCCCAAGTTACGCAATATCTGATATGGCTTTGATTTTCGTAATTCGTTCTCGCCACTCCAAAGTCGTGTGATCGACTCAATATAAATATCGTCAAAGGCGGCGTCAACGATGGAACTAGGATCTGTGTTTTGGCTCATGGCCATGCACGTAGATCCAAAGATAATTAAGGCGATTTTCATTTATCTTTCATTGGTTTACCCTCGTATCCTTGGTCTTTGAGAGCTTGCTTGGTCGCGTCGCTCATTGGGCATTTGCAGCACCAATATGATTCTCGCAGATGATCGGCATTCGGCACGCTAGGTTCCGCACCCTTTGGACCATAGGCGGTCATGGTTCCTGTTTGGCCGGTCGTTGCGTATCGAGGTTTATCCACGCCCGCTTTGTGAGCCCACCATTTTCTTCCGTCATCGCCGCGCGGTTGATCTGTTTCGGTTGCCAGATGCATTTTGTCACTTTGATCATTCATGTCTTGCCACTCGGCTAAATAAACTTTCTTCTCACCCTTGTTGCATGATGCGCCGGCGCTTGATTGGCGGCATCCAGCGACACCCATCATTTGTCGCGGGGTTTTTCCTTTGGGTGGTTGGTACCATTTGTCAGCATTGCAGAATGCAAACCCTGCGCAGTTCATCGTGTTGGGATAATTCCCTGGGTAAGGATTATTATGTTCAGGTGTTAGCGCTGGTGCTCCTTGATTTTGCAGCCCAAAAAGATCTACTTTATTAACAGGATCGTCACTCGTAATTTCATACAGGTTAAAACCTTCATTCTCCCCAATCGGATCCCTGCTCGGCCACCTCCCCAACTGCGGCAGATAATACCGGTAGCCATAGTTATCCCAGCCCGTCGTCTCCACATCGCGGAACTGGCCGTGGAACAGGAAGTTCCAGGTGTAATCACTGCTGGTGCGTGATTCAAAGGTCGGCGTGAGGACGTTCGCCAAACCGAAAGCGCTGTAGCTGTAGCGTTCCTGCACCTCGCCGCTGCTGTTGGTGATCGTGATGGGGTCAAAGTAGTCCATCAGGCACCACAGCGTTTCATCCAGTGATTCCCCAGTGGTGGCGCGGTCTCGCCGCAGCAGCTCGTCCCGATGCCCGGCCCGCCCGCTCCAGTAATAGACACTCTCAGGATCGGTGGAACTCCAGAGCCGTTCCTCCACGCACTTCCACACGTCGTTGTAGTAATGGTGCCGGATGACATCCTGCGAAGTGCTGGTCAGACGTCGGGTCAGCCCGTCATAAGTGCAGACAGTGATCTCGGCGTTGGTTCCCGCTGATCTTACCGCGACCAAGCGGTTCCAGGCATCCCAGACCATCGTGTAGCCCTTGGTCCAGTCGCCCTCCATGTCCGGGCGGCAGGCGGTCATGTTCCCGGCGGCATCGTAGGCCAGGCCGTTGGCATCCGCGTTTAGCGCGGTGAGCTGGTTGTCGCGATTGTTCCAGCGCGTCTGATCCAGCGTGGTCACACCTTCCGCCTGACGCAGGTAATGCTGCCAGTTGCCGATGCTGTCGTAATCGAATGCCTCTTTTTCCGCAGGCACGCCTGCGATGGCGGTGCGGTTGATGTTGAGATTGCCCAGCGATGAGTCTTTGACCTGCCCGAGTCTGTCGTAGCCATAGAAGCGGTCCTGCTTGGTGTCCGCCGGTGCGGCGAGGTCTTGTCGCCACAGACGGCGGCTCATGCGGTCATAACCATACTGAATGCGATCCACAGATTGCACCGATTCCGCAGATAGGATTTTGATCCAGTGCATGTCCACGGTGCGGCCGAAGCGGTCGTAGCCGGAATACGGATCGCCGCCATCGCCCGCCGGTTCCCCGCTGGCGTGGCGATAACTCAAAGCGATGCCCGGCTGCGGCATCGCCAGTTCCACGAGTCGCCCCGCGCCCATCCAGGTGAACGCGCCAAGCGCGCTGACCTCGCCATCCAAACTCACGCCTGCCAGACGGCTGAGACGGTCATCGGCGGAACTGGCGGCTCCGTAATTCATGGTCACGAGTTTGCCGCAGGGATAGGTCACACTCAAGCGCCGTGTCGTGTTCGCACTGCCGTTCGCATAAGTGTAGGTGACCTTCGGCGTGCTGCCGTCCACCGCGCCGCTGTGGCTCTGCGCATCCTCCGTCATCTGATTGAACGCGTTGTAGCTGCGCGCCACCTCGTTGAGGAGCGTGCCACTGCCGATGGTGGCGTTGTTGTAGCTGCCCACCTTGGTCATGAGGCCACGCGCGTTGTATTCCAGGCTGATGCGCCGCACCGCGCCGTCGATGCCGGTGCCGAGCGCCGTGGCACGGTCGTGCAGCATGCGCCCGAGCTTGTCGAGCACGTAGGCGTGCGTTGTGCCGTTGGCATCGGTGGAGCCGGTGGCGCGGCCCTGGCGGTCATAGGTGTAGGTGGTCTGGCGGAGCACCTGTCCGGTGGCGTCCACATCCAGCGGGTAGAGCTTGGCTTTCAAGAGGTCGTTGCGGGCCACGCCGTCGGCTTCGAGCGTGGTGCCGTAGCGCCATTCGGTGACTTGGTCGCCGGTGTCGGGATTGCTGACGATGAGGCGGGAGAGGCCGCCGTCGGGGGCGTAGGTGTATTCGGTGATGCGGGAACCATCGGACACGCTACCAGAACTCGTTCTGGCGAACGAGCCTACATCGGGCGCGTTTTCGATGAGCTTGATGCGGCGGCCGAGGCGGTCGTTCTCCCAGCGGGTGCGGGTGTCGTCTGGCGCGATGATTTGATTCGCCTCGCCATCGCCTGCATAAACCGTACGGGTGCCCAAAACGGTGTCCGAGGCCTCGGGGATGAGTGCGGGGCGGGTGAAATCGGCTCCGCCATTGGTGCCGTAGTCCGCGCTGGCGATGACGATCTGCAAGCGCAAGCTTCCGCCCTTGGTGGCCTTCTTCACGAGACATGCTCGAAGGCAACCTGACGTGTGTGGATGATTGATGACGCGAGCGCTCACGCTGTCGTCTGTGGTTGATTCACTAACTGAGTCAGCCGTTTCGATGCAGTTGGTTGACCACAGAGACACGATACACACAGAGCATCAACCTGGTACGACCGCCGCTGTTTGGTTTGGCCTCTGTGCTCATCGTGTCTCCGTGGTTGATCTGCATGGTCACTGCTCAGACCAGAAAGAAAGAAAGCCTCCAGGACAGACCACCAGCCGGGCCAGTCCGTGCGCAGCGGCAGATGCCAGTCTTCGCTGGGACGGTCCGTCAGGCACACAAAGTCCCAATCATCACCCGCCTGTCGCTCAAACTGCCGCTTCACCGAGGCCGCCTGCCCAAGATGGAAATCACGACTGTGGCGGCAGACGACGATCCACGCGGGCTTGGAGAGGTTAATGTCGTGATTGAATAGCATGGTCATCTGTCATTTTTTCACTCTGACACCATTTTCGCGTTTTCACCTTTGACTAACATATATAACAAGTTCTTCCGACGATAAGAAAACTACGAAATATAAGGTTCCGTTTTTGTTGTTAATCCAGGTATAAACACTTTTCTCCCATTCGGATCCATGCGGCAGCCATTTCCCGAAAACGTGCCTAACCAGATCCAAATCATTCTTTGCATGTGGTTCTATTCTTTTAAACTTTCTTTTAATTCGTTCCCCGTCTCTAACATTGTTAATGACAACTTTTATCACATAGTCGTTCTCGCGTTTTTTTTGGGAATCATCGAGGATGGTAATTTGGTCACTGCGATCAACGATTTCATCAGCCACCAGCTTATCCTTTAGATAGCGGGCGGAGGATTTTGTGCATTGGAGTGACGACACTGTTAATGCAAATAAGAACAACAATCGCTTCATAAGAATTGCTTTTATCTTTTGCAACACGCCCCATATCCTTCCAATGTCCACTGAGCTCTGATTACATTTACACTGGGACACATGAATCGCGTGAACCAATTGCCTTCATTTGATTGCAATCCTAACGTATCCCCAATTGAAATTGTAGTTTTCCAACTAAACCGAACTATGCCATTTTTATCAGATGGTTGATACTCAATACTTATGGGAGTTTTCGCGTTTATAGTAAACTTCCCAAGCGTGCTTGTTTGCTCCCATTCGGTCTGCCCCATGTCTCCAAATTGTGTGTCTGCCCAAACTGACGGGCTATTCAAGTTTATTTTGACTTGCGGCCAAACTGCGATGCTAAGCTCGTCCGTAAATGGAGATTTACCGCAATTCTCCACCACCCAGATATTTATCTGAGCCATGAATTGAGTGCGCGCCGCTGTGATTAAGTTGTAATAATTTTCTTCAAACCACTTATTCTCGCCCAAACACTCGCCTTCATTATGACCCGGGCCAATTGGGAACCTTATATGATCAACTTCGTCTGGACTTGGGCTTATTGTAATTAATCCATATAAGTCAACTTTATTTAGATTATGATTTCCAGCCATTACATACAGGTTCCTGCTACCCTTTTCTCCGATTGGGTCTTTGGATGCCCACCTTCCCAGCCAAGGCAGGTAATACCGATAGCCATAGTTATCCCATCCCGTCTCCACATCCCGGAACTGGCCGTGGAACAGGAAGTTCCAGGCATGGCTGCTGCTTGTGCGAGGCTCGAACGCAGGCGTGAGAACGCTCGCCAATCCGAACGCGCTGTAGCTGTAGCGTTCCTGCACCTCGCCGCTGCTGTTGGTGATCGTGATGGGGTCAAAGTAGTCCATCAAACAGCACAGCGTTTCGTTGAGCGCGCCGCCGCTGGTGGCGCGGTCTCGCCGCAGCAGCTCATCCCGGTGTCCGGCGCGTGCGCTCCAGTAATACACGCGCTCTGGAGAGGTGGAACTGCCCAGGCGCTCCTCCACGCACTTCCACACGTTGTTGTAATAGAAGTGCCTCACCACGCCGCTGACCGTGCTGGTCGTGCGGCGGGTCATGCCGTCATACGCGTAGGCGGCGATGACACCGCTGGTGTCCGCGTCTTTGACCTGCACGAGACGGTTCCACGCATCCCAGACCATGGTGCAGCCCTTCGTCCAGTCGCCGTCCTTGTCCGGGCGGCAGGCGGTCATGTTCCCGGCGGCATCATAAGCCAGCCCGTCCGCATCCGCGTCCAGCGCGGTGATCTGGTTGTCGCGATTGTTCCAGCGCGTTTGATCAAGCGTGATCACACCTTCCGCCTGGCGCAGGTAGTGCTGCCAGTTGCCGATGCTGTCGTAGTCGAAGGCTTCTTTTTCGGCAGGCACGCCTGCGATGGCAGTGCGGTTGATGTTGAGATTGCCGAGCGATGAGTCCTTCACCTGCCCGAGGCCGTCGTAGCTATAGAAGCGGTCTTGTTGGGTTTCTGCTGGCGCGGCGAGGTCTTGTCGCCACAGGCGGCGGCTCATGCGGTCATAACCATACTGAATGCGATCCACAGATTGCACAGATTCCGCAGATAGGATTTTGTTCCAGCGCATGTCCACCGTCCGGCCAAAGCGGTCGTAGCCCGAATACGGATCACCGCCGTCGCCCGCCGGTTCCCCGCTGGCGTGGCGGTAGCTCAGGGTGAGGCCCGGCTGCGGCATCGCCAGTTCCACGAGTCGCCCCGCGCCCATCCAGGTGAACTCTCCGAGCGCACCGCTCTCGCCATCCAAACTCACGCCTGCCAGACGGCTGAGGCGGTCATCGGCGGAACTGGCGGCTCCGTAATTCATGGTCACGAGTTTGCCGCAGGGATAGGTCACACTCAAGCGCCGTGTCGTGTTCGCACTGCCGTTCGCATAAGTGTAGGTGACCTTCGGCGTGCTGCCGTCCACCGCGCCGCTGTGGCTCTGCGCATCCTCCGTCATCTGATTGAACGCGTTGTAGCTGCGCGCCACCTCGTTGAGGAGCGTGCCACTGCCGATGGTGGCGTTGTTGTAGCTGCCCACCTTGGTCATGAGGCCACGCGCGTTGTATTCCAGGCTGATGCGCCGCACCGCGCCGTCGATGCCGGTGCCGAGCGCCGTGGCACGGTCGTGCAGCATGCGCCCGAGCTTGTCGAGCACGTAGGCGTGCGTTGTGCCGTTGGCATCGGTGGAGCCGGTGGCGCGGCCCTGGCGGTCATAGGTGTAGGTGGTCTGGCGGAGCACCTGTCCGGTGGCGTCCACATCCAGCGGGTAGAGCTTGGCTTTCAAGAGGTCGTTGCGGGCCACGCCGTCGGCTTCGAGCGTGGTGCCGTAGCGCCATTCGGTGACTTGGTCGCCGGTGTCGGGATTGCTGACGATGAGGCGGGAGAGGCCGCCGTCGGGGGCGTAGGTGTATTCGGTGATGCGGGAACCATCGGACACGCTACCAGAACTCGTTCTGGCGAACGAGCCTACATCGGGCGCGTTTTCGATGAGCTTGATGCGGCGGCCGAGGCGGTCGTTCTCCCAGCGGGTGCGGGTGTCGTCTGGCGCGATGATTTGATTGGCCTCGCCATCGCCCGCATAGACGGTGCGCGTGACCAGCACGGTGTCCGAGGCCTCGGGGATGAGCGCGGGACGGGTGAATGCGGCCCCGCCATTGGTGCCGTAGTCCGCGCTGGCGATGACACGGCCGATGCCGTCCTGCCATGCGGCCTGATAGGTGACACGGGCGCGTGGCTGGGCGGTGTCCGGCCCGAGCAAGGCCCCGGTGCCGGTGGCGTCGTCAAAGCGCTGGCGCTGGGTGGCGAGAATGAGATTGCTCGCGGCATCCCAGGTGTTCTCCGCCTGCTCCAGCACGATGTCATCGTCCACGCTGTTGCTGTTGCCGCCCAGGCCGCCGCTTTCGGGATAAGCCAAGTATGAAGCCACCTGACGGCGCAGCGTGTCGAACTGCGTTTTCTGATACACCCCGCCCTGCTGCGGCTGCGTGCTCTTGATGAGCAGCCCGCGCGGATCATACCAGCGTTCTGCCGTCAAGGCGGCGGCCAGATCGCCATTTGCCTCCACGCCATACTGCTTCACCCGCCACACGCGACCGAGGGCATCGTAATCTGTCTCGCTGTGGGCGATGCGGTCCGCTTCGGTGAGGTCGTCTTGATAACGGGTGTTGGACAACAACTGGTCGAGATTGTCCCACACATTCACATCGATCAACGTCTGCGTGCCAAGCGGGGCGGACGCCTCAATGCGGCGGCCACGGAAATCATAGGTGAGATACGTCAGCAGGTCATCATCGGGGGTATCATTGACCGGGCGGCGCTGCTCGATGAGGCTGCCATCCTGCCCGGCGCGGCCCTCGTCCCAGGTGTTGATCTCCACGCAGCGCATGTTGTTCCCCGCGGCACCACCGCCGGTCGGATCGTCATCCGTGGCTCCGGTGTCGTTGGTTCCCACCCAGCTTTCCAGCACCAGGGCACGCGCATCGAACACGCTGCGCTGGATCGTGCCGCCGGGGCTGACCGTGCGGTTCACGCGCAGCATGCTGTCGTAACCGAGGGATTCTTGAAGATAATCCACACCCACAAAACCCTCCACCGGCTGGCCGTCCACCTCCCGGTCGCTGGACGGAATCTTCACATAACGCCGCACGGCGAGGCGGAGTCCCGCCTGATCGTAAATCGTGCGGGTCCAGCGCGTCCAGCGGCTCTGCGGCATGGGGTCCGCCGCGTCGATGCGGTCCTCCTCCGGAATCGACACGGAAACCTCGTCCGTGACCTGCCCGGAGCCGTTCCATTGCGTGATGCGGGCCGCGCCCAGCGTGCGGAAGCCATTGCCCACCGCATAACCGTCCGCGTCCCAGCGTTGAAAGCGGCTGTCCAGATGCACGCGGTAGCGGGCACGACGGGCGGAGACCAGACTGCCGCGCAAATCCAGCGGATGCTCCGGCCCAAGCTCCAACGTCCAGCGCCCCTGCGCGTCGTTTTGATAATCCGTGATGAGGTGCAGCCCACCGCCTGCGGGCGTGGTCCAGCCGGACGGCACCACCGTCGCGTCCATGCGCGCGATGTCCACATCCTCAATCAGCCGTGCCACGGCTCCCACCAGCCGGTCCCAGACACGATATTGCAGCACACCGATCTCATCCCGCAGCCAGGCCATGTTTCCCAGCGTGTCGTAACGCTCGATGACAACAGCAGCGGTGCCCGTGCCGTTTTCGCCGGTCGAAACCACCGGCAAGGTGATGGTCTTCTGCTGCGGCACCGGCAGACCCGCGTGCCACTCCCAGGCCATCGTTGTCGTGGCAGGCTGCGTGCCGCCGCCGTTGTCGCTGCGGTAAACCGTGACATCCGCCGGTTCATAAACCGTCAGATCATCGACGGTGTGGGAGGTGTAGGAACGAGCCTCCAGGGTGATCTCGTCTCCAGAACCTCCATTCCTGATCCAACGACGCTTCAAACGTCCTGGAGCGGACCCGGCTCCACCGCTGCCATCCAGAGGGTAGAACTCCCAAAAACGAACCAGTCCCTCGTACTCACGCAAGGTGACGGAGACATTGACGGAAGGGTCCGTGGGCATGGTGAAAGCCGAGATGGCATCCGGCCCGGCCTCCAGCACGCGGTGGGTGTCCGCGTCATACTCGCAGTAGGTGGGCCAGGTCTCACTGTCCTTTGCCAGCACCTTCAGCATGGCCTGGTTCAGGCTGTTGAAATACGTCGTGACCGTGGCCCCGTCCGGTCGGGTTTCGACCGAACGCCGGGTCCAGTTCACGCTGCCATTGGAATCAAGGCGTGTGAACTGCATGGCAAGCTGCCCGGCGGACACCGCCAGACTCGTGACACGTCGGGCGGCATCGTATTCCCGGAAGCTGGTGGCATAGGCCGCCAGCATCTCATCCGTCACCGTAGTGAACACCGCGGGATCAAGACCGGCGGCCACCATGCGCTCAAAGTCCGCGCCAGACACCACATACTTCAGGCCATGCACGAAGCCGGCCGCGCTGTCCTCCGTGTAGTAGGTGTAGAAGTTCGCCCCGGCCCGCTGCCAGACGCCGGTGGATTCATCATAGACCTCGGTGGCGGCGGTTTTCAGGTCGTTCGCCAGCCCCATGCCGTCCGCGCCCGTGTGGTAGGTGTAAACCCAGCGTTTCACCGGCTGCTCCACCCCGCCCCTTGAGAGCCGCTTTTCAATCGACAGTATCCGTCCCGCATGGACGCCACTGCTGGCAAAATGAAAATGAAGCGCGGCATTGTCCGCCGTGCCGGGCACCGCCACCGTGAGGTTCTGCAGACGCTGCGCCCCGTCATAGGCGGCCACACACTCGATGCCGCTGGGCTGCACGGTTTTTTGCAGCCGCCCCCGCAATGCGGCATCCGCAGCCGGGCCATAAAACCAACTGCGCACACCGTTCGGAGCCGTGACGATATAATCGTCGCCGGAAACGGTCAGTTTCTGACGGGTGCCGTTCAAACCGATGTATTCCGAACCTGACCGCGCGAAACGGGCGGTCCCCTTCAGGGAGGTGACCCGGCTCACCTGCACGGGAAAGCCCTCAACAGTCTCCGTGCTGAAAACCAGATAGGGCAGCGTCGTCAGCAGCCAACTGTTGCCGATGATGCTTGCGGTCGGACCGTTCATGCGGGCGACATATTGAATGCGCACGTCCAACAGCTCGGCGACGCCTTTTCCTTTGAGATTTCTGGAGAGATTCATGGCGAATGAAATGACAAGATTGAAAGGGGTGTTAAAAGCCGGGTTTTTAGCCACACTCATCCGCATCGGCGGCCGGGTCGGCGGTCGCACCACCGCCGGTTTCCTCCTCGGAGCACGAACTGCCGTTGCTGTCGGGAGGCGGACAATCGTCCTCCGGCACCTCCTCGGACGACGGCGACTCGCTGGAGGAGAAACTCGAACTGGAGCTGCTGGACGAGGAGCTTGAGGGATAGGATGGAGGCTCGGAAGAAGAACTGCTCGGTTCCGAGGAATAGGAACTGGTCTGCGACGGCGGCTCCGAGGACGGGCTGCTCGATGGCGGGTGGGAAGACGGAGCGCTCGACGGCGGTTCCGAAGACTGACTGCTCGATGAAGGGTACGAAGACGGAGTGCTCGACGGCGGCTCCGAGGACTGGCTGCTGGTCTGCGGCGGTGGTTCGCTGGAAGAAGGCATGGAAGGCGAGGTTGGGGTGGAGGGATCGGCAGAAGGATTCCCGGCAATTCAAGGCGGCGGCGCGGGCGGTGCTGAAACCGGCTCCGCGCCGGGGCCGCCACCGTTGTCGCGGATGGCGCGGGCGGCGTGATAAGCCGCGACGAAGATCTTGTCGGCGAACTGCTCCACCAGGCCGTCAAGGCTGGCGAAAAGGGCCTCCACCGCGTTGAAGCGGTCCCGCATCTGCGCGGTGGTGGCCTTTCTTCCGGCGATGGCCTGCTGCGGGGCGCTGATGACCGCCTCGTAGTCATCCGCCTCCTTCTTGCAAGCGGCCACGCTCGCCGCAGTGATGCCGCATTCTCCCGCAGCCGCGGCTGACGCTCCGGCCAGCAATCCTTCGGCGATGCGGATGACTTCCCGTGCGTTGGCCAGCAGCGTGGCGTCCCGCATGCCGCGCCAGGCGCTCTTGGAAAAGGTGCAGCGGGCGGCATCCGCCGCGTTTCCCAAGCCCCGGCAGCACTCCCCCACCGCCTGGCCCAGCACATAGGCTGCATCCTCCAGTTCCTTCTCCTCCCGCTTTTTGTCCACCGCCGCGCCCTTGATCACCGCGCCCTGCTGCTGGCAGAACTCCGCCAACGCCGCCAGGGCAGCCACCGCCTCTGTTACGCGTGAAGTGAAACGCAGCGGCGGCTGGCCATCCCACTTGGGTTTGTTGGCCGGAGCCTGTAAAAAATCAAGCGTGGTGCGGAAGGCGCCGAGGCGGTTGGTGAATTCGTCTTTCATGGTCTTGTTTGGTTCTCTGTCGCGGTTGTTAGTAGGACAGGTGTGCCACCTGTCGCCAGTGGAGCGGGCATTTGGCCCGCGCCTGCTTAAATGCCCCAGGCACTCGTGATAGGCAGCATGCCTGTCCTGCCCGCCTTGCTGGGAGCTGCTGCCGAACATTTCCGGTCCTCGACCAGAACGTTTGGACTTCCGGCGGGATGATTTGAGCTGCCGACGCGGCGATTTGGGCGCACAACCGGGTGTCTGGAGAAGACGACCTGATCATTCGGCTCAACCACTGACG
Source organism: Prosthecobacter sp. (assembly GCA_039806835.1). Lineage (GTDB taxonomy): Bacteria > Verrucomicrobiota > Verrucomicrobiia > Verrucomicrobiales > Verrucomicrobiaceae > Prosthecobacter. The sequence continues at coordinate 537,306 of JBDHQD010000003.1, forward strand.
CGTTCGAGCAGGCAACCGTGACGTTTGGACACCCGACGCCGTCATAGGGGCGTCCGACGGCTCTGTTTGAAGCTCCGAATGCGCGATCTGAACTCTCAACCTCCCGAATTGAAACGGCTTCTTGACAGTCCGACCCGTCAATTTCGCGAACCGCGAACCGCGAACCGCGAACCGCGAACCGCGAACCGCGAACCGCGAACCGCGAACCGCGAACCGCGAACCGCGAAC